>JBEYJY010000020.1:0-129612 GCA_040631425.1 Streptomyces sp. NPDC020096 | reverse complement strand
AGGACCCCAGGCCGTTCATCTGGACCAAGACCGCCGAAGAGATCCTCGACTCACTCGCCCGATTCTGCCAACGGATCTCCGGCGCAGGACACTAGCATCCCGTTGCGTCAACCCGTACATCGAGCAGCAAAGACGCCTGCGCCAAGGTGCAGGTCAGAGCAGTCCTGAGATGCATTCATCCCGGCCTGAACGCTGGGCTTTCTGCAAGAGTCCCGGTAAGGAAGGCACCGTTGAACAAGGAATCGTGGCAGCGCTTCGAGGGCTGGCTGAGCAAGCATGCCCCCGCAGACGCCGCGTGGCTCCTCCCTCCCGCCACCGCCGCCGAGATAGATCACCTCGAAGAAGCCCTGGGCTTCTCCCTCCACCCCGACCTCAAGGACCTGCTGAAGCTCCACAACGGAACCTCCCCTCGAAGCGGCGGGGCGCAGCCTGGGGCCTTCCTGTTCGGGTACAGCCCTCTGACTACCGATGGGATCATCTCTTCCTACCGTGACATGCTCGCGGTCCTGGACAACGCGCGGGAAGAATACGAGGGAGATATAGCCCTCGGGGCCATGGCGCACCCGCGATGGGTGCCGTTCGCTGAGGACATCTGCGGCGACATCGTCTTCCTCGACCAGCGCGAGCAGCACGAGGGGCGGATCGGTCTGATGTCCTACGGCAGCCCGCAGTACGAACCGCTGTGGCCGTCTATGGACGTCATGTGGGAGCAGGTGTACGCCTCGGCTGAGGGTGGTACTCCGCTTCGGCCAGTAAGTATGAAGCCGTCAGTGGAGCACGGCGGGATCCTGCGCTGGAGCGTTGTGTTCGACTGAGCGGTGACATGCGAGCGGCCCCCTGGGCGGGTTACATCCAGGGGGCCGCGTCTTTTCACCGTTCCGTCAGGTCAGGTGATCCTGCAGACTTCGTCGATGGTGCAGTTCTCGAAGCCGGTGTGTACGAAGTACGCGTCCTTGTCCAGCAGCCGCACCGCGGTGGTGAAGTGTCCGAGAGAGCCACCGGCGGCCTTGTTCTGGCTCACGGTGATGGCCGCCCGGCCGCAGACTTCCTGCCACGTCGGGTATGGGTAGTTCGGGTCGAGGTTGAGAGTGTAGGTACTGTCCGGGTTCTGTGTTGCGTACATCTGCACGCAGGCGTTCCCGGAGGTGAGCGTCATACCTCCGCTTTCCTGAGCCCTTGCGAAGGGATACTCGTCACAGCTCTTGCCGATCGCGGCCGACGGCGGGTTGAAGGTGCTGTCGCAGACGATCTTGCGGTTGTTCTTCGCTGTGGTGTCGTCCGCGAGGCGGTGAAGCGGCTTGTTGTGCTTCTTGCTGCCCGGGTGCGAGGCCAGCATCTCCTCCATCACCCAGTAGTAGGCGGCGGCAGCCGGGTACTTGTCGGTGTTCAGGAACAACGTCGGAGTAACCGCCGGGAAGATGCAGCCGGTGTTCCCGCCGACTTGGTTGTCGCAGCGGATGTTGTACGCCTGGTCCCTCCAACTGTTGTTGGCCGTGGTCGACGTGCCAGGCGCGCTCCAGGTGGTGTCCCAGGTGAACCCGAGCGTCGACTGCCCGTTGGCGACGGTGTTCCAACTGAAGGTGTCGGTGCGCGCATCAGCGCAAGCTGGAGTTGATCCGTACGCCGGTGCTTTCCAACTACCGGATCGCCGTGATCAGTCTCAAGGACGGCGTCGGTAAGACCACAACCACGCTTGCCCTGGGTGCCACGTTTGCCAGTGAGCGGCAGGACAAGATCCTCGCGATTGATGCCAACCCGGACGGCGGTACGCTCGGCCGCCGTGTACGGCGCGAGACCAGTGCCACGATCCGTGATCTGGTCCAGGTGATCCCGCACCTCAATTCGTACATGGACATCCGGCGGTTCACCTCGCAGGCTCCCTCCGGTCTGGAGGTCATCGCCAATGACGTTGACCCGGCCGTCTTCGCGACGTTCAACGACGAGGATTACCGGCGCGCGATCGATGTCCTCGGCAAGCAGTACCCGATCATCCTGACCGACTCAGGCACGGGTCTGCTGTACAGCGCGATGCGCGGTGTGCTCGACCTCGCCGACCAGCTGATCATCATCTCCACGCCGTCGGTCGACGGGGCGAGCAGCGCGAGTACGACGCTGGACTGGCTGTCGGCGCACGGGTACGCGGACCTAGTCGCGCGGTCCATCACCGTTATCTCCGGGGTACGCGAGACCGGCAAGATGATCAAGGAGGAGGACATGGTGGCGCACTTCGAGAAGCGGTGCCGGGGTGTCGTTGTGGTTCCGTTCGACGAGCACCTGGCTGCCGGTGCCGAGGTGGACCTCGACATGATGCGGCCGAAGGCGCGGGAGGCGTACTTCGACCTCGCGGCCCTCGTTGCTGAAGACTTCGTGCCACCTGCGGAAGCCCGGTTGTCGCGAGGGTCGGCCGGCACTGCTGCTCGGGTCACACAAGATCGGACATGACCTGTCCGTGCCGCTACAAACACAGCACGGCAGGAGCACGGACCGACGAACGGCGGGCGACGGACGCCCGCGTGGGGAACTCGCAGGCACCGGAACGGCCCGGAGCTCCCCGCACAGGTGATCATTCGCACCCCGCCGAGCAGCTCGGTTCAGAGCAGCAGGACGAACATCACGGCCATCCCCAGAGCCATGGCCGCGTGGCAGGCCGGCGACCACGCATCGGCCCGGGCGTCCGCCACCGGCCCCGGCCCGCCCCCGGGCGTCGCGCTGGCGGCGTCGAAGGCGCGGGCCAGCCGGCGCAGCGTGAAGGCCAGCAAGACGAGCGCCAGCACGGCAGTTGTCAGCTTGCGTCCGGTGCCGGCGAGGCAATTGGTGGCCACGCCGCCGCCCGCCGACATGTCCATTCCCGCCATGGCCTGACCGGCTCCGCCAGATCCCTGACCCGCGGTCATGCCGCCGGAGTCCATGACGGCGACCATCCAGACCATCGCCGACATCATCACAGCGCGGAACAGCGAGCCGAGCAGAGTCCTGAGGCGGAATCCGCCGTGCCACAGCGCGGAGCACACGAACCACAGCGCGCCCGCCGCGAACACGACGATCTGCGGGAGGGCCGGCACGTCTATGCCCCACGGCCAGACCATCGCGATCATCGAGAGCCACTGGCTGCTCCCTGTCACGCTCGCCGGCACCGCCCTGTTCGCCCTCGGCCTGATCGGTATGCCGCTCGCGATGGTGCGCGGCCGCGGCCGACGCCAGCAGGACTCGGAGGCCACCTCGCCACATGGGGCTGCCCGCCATGAGCACCCCGTCCGTCCGACCGGTCTGGGACGGCCGGATACAGTGCGCGCGACGGCAGCCTGGTTGCTCAAGGAGGGGAAGCGTGACCGACACCAGCGAAACCCGATCCGCCGACAGTGCAGCGCACGCGACTCAGCAGAGCCGACTGCACCGCCTGATGCGCTACCTCCCCCTGATCGCCCCCGTCCTGCTATGGACCGTGCCCTGCTGGCTGCTGCTGCACACCGGCCAGCACTGGCCGCTCCCTGTCACGCTCGCCGGCACCACCCTGTTCGCCTTCGGCCTGATCGGTATGCCGCTCGCGATGGTGCGCGGCCACGGCCGACGCCAGCAGGACTGGGCGGCGATCGTAGGAGACACCCTGCTGGGCACCATCTGGACCCTGTTCACCTGGTCCGTCGTGCTCGGCGTCCCGCTGCGGCTCGCCCTGACCGTGACCGGCGTCGGCGACGGCCAGGACCGGGCCCGGATCGTCACCTGGGCGGTCCTCGGCGCAGCCACCGCGCTGCTCACCTGGGGGTACGCCGAGGCCCGCCGGGTACCACGGGTACGCCGCCTGGACGTGCAACTTCCGCGCCTGGGGGCCGGGTTGGACGGCACGCGCGTCGTCCTCATCACCGACACCCACTACGGCCCGCTCGACCGCGCCCGCTGGTCGGCGCGGGTCTGCGAGACGGTCAACACACTGAAGGCCGACCTGGTCTGCCACACCGGAGACATCGCAGACGGCACGGCCGAACGCCGCCGCGCCCAGGCCACCCCACTCGGCACCGTGCAGGCCACCCGAGCCCGGGTCTACGTCACCGGCAACCACGAGTACTACAGCGAGGCCCAGGGCTGGGTCGACCTGATGGACGAGCTGGGCTGGGAGCCGCTGCGCAACCGCCATCTGCTGCTCGAACGCGGTGGCGACACCCTCGTGGTCGCTGGCGTGGATGATGTCACGGCCGAGTCCTCCGGCCTCGCCGGCCACGGCGCCCACCTCGCCGGAGCCCTGGACGGCGCCGACCCCGACTACCCCGTCCTGCTCCTGGCCCACCAGCCCAAGTTCGTCGACCGGGCGGCAGCCGGCGGCGTCGACCTCCAGCTCTCCGGCCACACCCACGGCGGCCAGATCTGGCCTTTCCACCACCTGGTCCGCATCGACCAGCCCGCCCTCGCCGGCCTCAGCCGCCACGGCACCCGCACCCTCCTCTACACCAGCCGTGGCACCGGCTTCTGGGGCCCGCCCTTCCGCGTCTTCGCCCCGAGCGAGATCACCCTGCTCGTACTCCGCTCCCCGCAGCGGCCCCCCACGCCGTAGCACTGGGCGGGCCGGCGGTTCCGCCTGGAGATGCTGCAGTGCGCCGGCACCCCGAAGAAGGGCTACGCATCCTGCAACGCCCTGCGCGTCACCAGCGGCACCACCGACTTCCAGGAAGAGCAGGCGGCGAAGAAGGGCATCGCACCCCAGACCGTCCGGCCGAACGCCGCCGCGGACTCCCCCACCGGCTACGGCCCCAGCGACCTGCAGTCGGCCTACGGCCTGACCTCCGCCGCCTCCGCCAGCGGCTCCGGCAGGACCATCGCCATCGTCGACGCCTACGACGACCCGAACGCCGAGTCGGACCTGGCCAACACCCACGACAGTCAGGCTCTGATGCCCCTGTCCGGAGCCTCCCGCCGATCCGCTCCACCGCGGGCCGCACCGACGCCGGTCGGCCAAGGTCCACGGGGCAAGGGCTGTGACTACTTCCACTTGCGCTGATGGCTGCACTGGCAAGGCATCAACCCCTACAGCGCTGACGGTGGACTGTGGCCACTTCGTCTCGCAGATCAGGGTTGTGTGAACTACGTATTTATGCGGCCGACCTCGATCGTGTTTGGAACGAGCCGAGGTGTACGCGATTTCGATGGCCCTGGGAGTGCCGGAGGCGAGGGAGTCGCCGGGAGAGGCCGCTGGCGCAGGCGATTCCCCGTCAGGGCAGAGACGACGGCACACACGGAGCGCGCGGCGGGCCAGCGGCTCCTGCATGCCAGCCACCATGCAGGCGAAGCCGGTGCCCTGCGAACCGGCACACCGCGTCATTCCGAAGGAATGCGAAACTCGAATTTGGGACGGTCCCACGGCACGGCGGGCGGGTTCGCGAGCGCGGTCCCCGTCCGCGCTGCGCCGACGCGGTGGTAGAAGTCCTCGGCGGGAAGATGCGACACGACCTTGACACGGTCGAGCCCGGCGGCACGGGCCTCGGACTGCATGTGCGCGACGAGCAGCCGTCCAATACCACGTCCTTGCGCTTCGTTGGCGACGAACAGCAGGTCGAGCTCCGGTGGAGCGAGGACGAGCGAGTAGAACCCGATGACCCGGCCTCCATGCTCGTCGGCGCCGATGGCTACGAAGGCGCGGTGGGCTTCGATGTAACCAGGACCGACCCGGTAGCCCGCCACTGCGGCTGCGTACTTACCCTCGTAGGCGCCTGAGCCACGCACGAGCCGCGTGAGCCGTTTGGCATCCCGTGCGACCGCCCTCCGTATCGTGATCGGCTGGCTGATCGGAGAAGTGCGTGAACTCATCGGGAGAGTATTTCGCACCGGGGAGTGCCTTCCTGCGGCGGGTCGCCTGCTCGGGCAGGCGTTCCTGCACCGCTCCCGGGAACCACTCGTGCGAGCGCAACCGATCTCACGCCGAAGCCGCGCCGGAGCGCTCCGGCGCGGCTTCGGCGTCTCACGGCTCCGCGCGGAGGTCCCCGTCGGAACGGCTTCTGGCGGGCCTCGCTGTATCACCCGCTATCACGCAGCTATCACGAACCGGGCAGACCCTCTCGGACCAGTAGGCCCTGACCTGCGATTTCATGCCCGCGATTGACTGGTGTAGACGCCCCTGGAGGGTCCCTACAACCTGCGCCAGGTGGTACCAGCACGCCCCGGAGCTGCCCGCATTCAGCGCCGTCTCCCCTGCGGCAACACTGCGCCGTCCTCCATCGGGTTGGGGCTGCGCCGGGAGAGCTCACCCGCTCAAGGACCCTCTGGTACACGATAGAAACAAAGATCCGGACCAATGACGGACCAACGAAGCGTCTTCTGCTGCGTGTTATCTCATAGGCACAGGTCAGAGGCTCGCAAGCACCGTACCGTCAGCAGACCAAGAACCTGCTGGTGATTCTCCTTCACCTTGAGAAAATCGGCCGCTTAACGCGGCGCGGCCCTTCGGAGAGCCCCCTGTCGACCTAGCCCATCGAGGCGATCGAATACCGCCGTACCAGAGAGCGACTCGCCAAGTCCATCGCCTCAGCGGCTGCGAGCAGGGCCCCAGTCAGACCGAGCCCGCCACCGTTGACGCGAAGCCAGCAGGAGCCAGCACACACCCAGCACGGTTGAGGTCACCAGGGATGACGAGCGGTGCCCAGAGGTCAGCACCAAACCAGCACCGGCACCGCCAATGAGCACCGCTGCGACGAAGCGACCCTCAACTGACCTGCCAGTTTGCCGCAACGGCACATCCATGATAGGGCGCGCCTCGAAAATGTGTGCAGTAGCCGCATGATCCCCGAGCGTATCGGTGGGCACTGACAGCACGGGCGGCAACCGTCACATCAACGGCCGTCCGGTATCCATGGCTTCGTCCGTGCCGTCCCCGGTCAGAGTGTGCCGTACGTCTCTTCGCCGAGTTCCAGCAGCGCGGTGCCCGCGCTGGCGTCGGCCAGCCAACCGCGGAAGGCGTCGAGGTCGGCCTCCGGCAGGCCGACCTCGATGGTCACGGCCGCCGCGTACCGCACCTCGCGTACCGCGCGGCCGGTGGCCCGCAGATCGTTCTCCAGCTTGCCCGCCCGCTGGTGGTCCACGGTGACGGTGGCCAGCCGGTACCGGCGGCGGGTCACCGTGCCCAGGGCGTCCAGCGCCTCGCCGACCGCGCCGCCGTACGCCCGGATCAGCCCGCCCGCGCCCAGCTTGATCCCGCCGAAGTAGCGGGTGACCACGGCCACCGCGTAGCGGACGTCGCGCCGCATCAGCATCTGCAGCATCGGTACACCCGCGGTGCCGCCGGGCTCGCCGTCATCGCTGGCCTTCTGCAGCCCCGCGTCGGCGCCGATGACGTACGCGAAGCAGTTGTGGGTGGCGGACGAGTGCTCGGCGCGGACTCGGCGGATGAAGTCCTGGGCCTCCTGCTCGGTCGCGGCGGGGGCGAGCGAGCAGATGAAGCGGGACTTGTTGATCTCGGTCTCGTGCACGCCCTCGCGGGCGATCGTCCGGTACTGCTCCTGCATCCGTCCAGCCTATGCGCAGTCGCGGAAGCCATCGGTACGCGGTCAGGCGGGCGGCCTGCTGATCACCAGGCCGATGGGCCAGGGGCGCGCAGGTAGCGGACCCAGCCGGGCGGGAGGCCAAGTGGCCGTGCCGAACGGGCACTTGGCGCTCCGCGTCCAGGCGCGGCTGTGCAACCTGGGACGGGTGTGAAACGTCCTGTGTTCGGGAGTTCTCCGCCGCCACGGGGTGGGACGGAGCACACAGCCGGGCCGACACATCGGCCGACCGGACGCCGACCGGACAGGGAATATGAATGGCAGTTCAACGCGTGGAAGGGACAGGTGGCTCCGAGCACCTGGCCGGGGACGCGTCCACACCCGCGTCGCGGGGGTCTCACCACGTCCCGGGCCCCAGGGAGCGGGCGGCGTCGGAGGCCGGACACGGCTCCAGGGCAGCAGCGCGGACCGGGCGGAGCCGGACCGGTAGAACAACGCTCCTGGCCTGGGGCCTGCCGGTGGCCGGTGCCGTCGTGGACGAGCTGGTGGGATCGGCGTTGGGCTGGGGCCTCGCGATCTCGGCGGTCATCGCGGCGGCCGTGGCCGCGGCGAGCTGTTCGCGGGCGGGTACCTGGTGGGTGGTACCGGCTCCGCCGCTGGTGGTGGCGGCGGTCACGGTGGTCGCCGAGGAACTGGCGGGCGGCGCGGGATCGCACGGTAAGGGTCTGTCGACCACGGCGGTGCACTGGGCCATCGACGCCTTTCCGGCGATGGCGGCGGCCGAGGTCATGGTGATCGCCGTGCTGACGGTGCGGGTCATCCGGGCCAGGCGAAGCCGCGGTAAAGGTGATGCGTGAGGAACGCGGCGCCGGGTCCCTGGGGCGGGCACCGTCCGCGCCGTGGGGCTGCTTGCCGCACAGGCGGCATCCGCCGGGCAGGCCCTAAGCGGCGACGGGGTGCTTGAAGACCTGCCGGTCGTGCCACGTGATGAACGCCGGGTCGACGGGTGGATTCCCGGGTCGCGGTGCGGCCACGGGCTGCCCCGCCAGCGCGTCCACCGCCCGACCGGCGTCGTTGCGGGCGACGTACAGCCCGGAGACCCGTATGCGCATGTCCAGGGTGAGTCCGAGCACTCCGAGGTCGAGCAGGGCATGGTGCAAGGCGCACAAGGCGAGCGCATTGCGGACCTCGTCGGGGCCGTTCTGGCTGTGCCATCGCACGTGGGCCGCCTCCAGACCGACGGGGTTCCGTCCAAGCGCCCCGTCGTAGCCGCACATCGCACAGGCGAACGCGTAGGCGCGCAGGGCTTCTTCGGCGAAGCCGGACCGCCGGGTCCGCCGCTGCTGTCTCCGTTGGGCTGTCGAGTGGGCCGCGTCCTCCAGGCCGAGCAGATCCAATCCCGCGCCGTCGCATATGAGCGTCTCCAGTGCGGGCGTGAAGTGCTGATCGAGCAGCACCCGTACGGCGGTGGCCAGTGTTCCGGGATCCGCGAGCAGCAACTCCACGTCCGGTCGCAACTGTCCGACGGCTCCGCGTTCCCGTAGCCATGTGCCGCGTTCCGGCGCGTCGGGCGCTATGGGGCGCTCGCTGTCGTCGAGGAGTTGCCACAGCGTGCGTTCGAGGTGCACGAAAGGCATGGCGGCGCGCTGCCGTTGGGCAGCGACGCCGGCGACTGACGGCCCGAAGTCATTGATCAGTCGGCTGACCGGTTCCTCCGCCTCGGCATACGCCACCACTGAACTTCCGGTCGCCGCATAACGTCCGAACAGCCACAACAGCAGCAGGGGCTTGTGGGGCGCCCGTCGACCGCCGACTGTCGCCTGTTTCAACCGTGTCAGCCCGTCGAACAGTTCATCGCGCGTCACGCGTCACACCTTATGGAGCCTGCGGCTTGGGCGACTCCGCGTACGCCTTGATGCCCTTGAGGTAGTCGGATTCGGGGTATGCGCTCTTGGCGTGTTCGTAGGCGGGGTTCTCGTCACTCCACTGGTCAAGGGTCAGTTCGAGCTCCGTTCCGTCCTCATGGGGCGTCAGGACGTGCGTCATCCGGCACATGGTTTCGACGTGCTGCTCGTTGTGCACTGCCCCCGGGTGCTGTATGTAGGCGAATCGGCGCGGCGGTTCGAACGCCTCGATGTCGCCGTAGACCTGCACGGTCCGCTCACCGCCCGCGCCGTAGCTGACGAACTCCACTCGACTTCCGACCTCGAACGACGACTCGATCAGACAGCCGTAGAGGGTCGCCCTGCTGCCCTCGGGCGTGGTCAGTGCCTCCCACACCCGTTCGGGACTCGCGGCGATCGTGACCTTGTAACGAAGCGTCTCTGTCATGCTGGCAGGCTAGAGCAGACCTCTGACAACGCGGCGCGGCCGCGAGCCCCTCAGTGCTACACCGACCCAGCCGAGCGCGCACGGCGCTCCGCCGTGCCGAAGGTGCCCCACCACGCCGACCCGAGCAGCAGAACCCCCGGGGTGACCCCAGCGGTCGCCGCGATGGCCATCGGGGCGGAACCGTAGGCGGCCAGCGCCAACCCCGCGCCGCCGCACGCCGACATCGCCGCACCCAGCCGGCGCAGCGGGGCCAACCGCCAGACGGCCGCCAGCCCGCAGCCGCCCGGCGGCGGGAATCCCCGGGCGGTGATGCTCGTTGCGAGGTCGTGTGACCCACCAACCCGCAGGAGGCAGGCGTGTACGGCGACCCGGCATCGATCCGCAGGATCCTCACGGGGCTCGGTGATACCTGGGCGGTGGTGGGGCTGTCCGCCAACGAGCGGCGCGCGGCGTACGGCGTCGCGGAGGTGCTGCAGCGCTACGGCAAGCGGATCGTGCCGGTGCATCCGAGAGCCGAGACGGTGCACGGGGAGCAGGGGTACCCCTCGCTCGCCGCGATTCCGTTCCCGGTCGACGTCGTTGACGTGTTCGTCAACTCCGCGCTGGCGGGTCCGGTGGCGGACGAGGCGGTGGCGATCGGGGCCAAGGCGGTGTGGTTCCAACTCGGCGTGGTGGACGAGGAGGCGTACCACCGGGTGCGCGACGCGGGCCTGGAGATGGTGATGGACCGCTGCCCGGCGATCGAGCTGCCGAGGCTGCGCTGACGGAACGCGGCGGCGGGCTGACCGCACACCGCCAGCACGAAGCGGACGATCGAATTCCGCAGACGGCTCGGCGATCCCCCTCCGGTTGCGCTAGCGTCCCGGCGTGATCACCGTACGAGCAGCCGGTCCCGAAGACGCCGCCGAACTGGTCCGGCTGCGCCGCCTGATGTTCCAAGCGATGAACGGCGTTGACCAACCGGGGAGTTGGGAGGAGACCGCGCGCGAGCTCATACGGCGGCAGCTGTCCGGCCGCGGTACGACGCTCGGCGCGTTCGTGGTGGACGCGGAGGACGGACGGCTCGCCGCCTGCGCCGTGGGCACGGTGGAGCAGCGGCTGCCCGCTCCGGGACACCCGACCGGCCGGTTCGGCTTCGTCTTCAACGTGTGCACCGACCCGGCCCACCGCCTGCGCGGCTATGCGAGGGCGACCACCGAGGCACTCCTCGGCTGGTTCGCCGAGCGGGGAGTGACCCGGGTCGATCTGCATGCCACCCCGGGCGCGGAGCGGATGTACCGCGACTTCGGCTTCGCCGAGCACTCCACCGCGCTCTCCCTCGACCTGTCGCGCCCCCTCGGCTGAGCGGTCCCGTCACCGTGCGGGCATACCGAGCCCGTCGAGCACGACGGCGTCCGGAACGGTGGCCAACGCCTTGCCGGGTACCAGCAGCTTGCCGCGCCGCCGTCCGCTGCCGATCACGACATACGGGGTGTCGACCACGGCGGCGTCCACCAGCAGCGGCCACCCCGCGGGCAGTCCGATCGGCGAGATGCCGCCGTACTCCATACCGCTCTCGCTCACCGCGGTGTCCATCGGCGCGAAGGACGCCTTGCGGACCCCGAGATGACGGCGGACCAGCCCGTTCACATCGGCCCGGGTGTGGGCGAGGACCACGCACCCGGCAAGCGTCACCTGCTGGCCGCGCTTGCCCGCCACGACCACACAGTTGGCCGACAGCTCAGGCGGAATGCCGTGGACCTCGCCGAAGACGGCGGTGTCGGCGTCGGCCGGGTCGGAGTCCACGTAGAGCACCTGATCCACCGGGACCGGTCCGCGCCACGCGCGCAGCGCGTCGGCGACCGGTGGCGCGAGCAGATCGAGGTGGTCGGATGCCGGGAGTGCCTCGTCGAAGTTTCCGATGGGAGCGCGCATGCTCCGCACGGTACTGCGCCGCCCCGAGGCCGCGGGCCCCGGCCCGCGGGCGGAACCGGGGTCAGCGCGGCGGCGGAACCGAGATCGCCAGCGTCATCTCCACCGGCACTGAGCCGGTGTTGTGGTAGCCGTGCGGGACTCCCGCCTCGAAGCTGGCCGTCGTACCGGCGGGGACACGGAACTCCCCGCCGTCCACCATGAGCGTCAACTCGCCCGTGTCGACCCTGATCAGCTCGGCGGTGCCGACCGGGTGCGGGTCGGAGTCGTGCCCTTCTCCCGGCATCAGCCGCCATGACCACAACTCCAGCGGGCCGGGCGCCTCGGTACCCGCGAGCAGCGTGCCGTGGCTACCAGCCGGGGTCTCCCAGAGCTTGACCGCCTGTTCGGGCGTGACCATACGGACCGTGGGACCGTCGTCGTAGTCGATCAGGCCCGCGATGCTCACCCCGAGCGCGTCGGCGAGCCGGACCACCGTGCCGATGCTGGGGTTGGTACGGGCCTGCTCGATCTGGATGATCATGCCGCGGCTGACTCCGGAGCGGGCCGCCAGGGCGTCCAGGGAGTAGCCGCGCTCCTGGCGCAGATGTTTGAGATTGCGCGCCAGCGACTGCGCGACGCGTTCAAGATCCGGCACCGACCTACCGCCCCCTTGGCTGGTGTTCCCTGGCACGGAGCGATCCCGCCGTGGAGGCCGCGATCACATCGTTAAATATTCTGGATGACGAAATGCAATACAGTGCACTACGGTGGACTGCACTACAGCATCCATCACACTGTACTGCGAGGTAGCGCCGTGTCAGCAGTCTTCGCTCTGGCCACCAGTCTGCTCTGGGGTCTCGCCGACTTCGGCGGCGGGCTGCTGACCCGGCGGTTCCCCGCCCTCACCGTGGTCGTGGTGTCGCAGACCGCCGCGGCCCTGGTGCTCGGCGGCATCGTCGTCGGCACCGGCGGATGGAGCGAGGCGGGGCCGCGGTTGTGGTTCGCGGTCGCCGCCGGCGTGGTCGGCCCGGCCGCGATGCTCTGCTTCTACCGAGCGCTCGCGCTCGGCCCGATGGGCGTGGTCTCACCGCTGGCCACCATCGGCGTGGCGGTTCCGGTGGGGGTCGGTCTGGTGCTCGGCGAGCGGCCGGGGCCGCTGCAGTACGCGGGCATCGTGGTCGCCGTCGCCGGGGTGGTGCTCGCCGGTGGCCCGCAGCTGCGCGGCGCGCCCGTGCAGCGCCAGGCGATCGCGCTGACCCTGGTCGCCGCGCTGGGGTTCGGTGCGGTGATGGCACTGATCGCGGCGGCCTCGGTGAACGTGACCGGGCTGTTCCTCGCACTGTTCGTCCAACGGTTGTGCAATGTCGTGGTCGGTGGCACGGCACTGGCGGTGTCGGTGCGCCGGGGCAGCCCGGCGCTGCCGGACGGCGGCCTGCCGTCGGTGTGGCGCAGCCTGCCAGCGCTTGTCTTCGTCGGTCTCGCCGATGTGGCCGCCAACGGTTCGTACGCGCTGGCGGCGCGTCATGGCTCGGTGGCCGTCGCCGCCGTGCTCGCCTCGCTCTACCCGGTGGTCACGGCGCTCGCCGCCCGGGGCGTGCTCAAGGAGCGGCTGCGCATGGTGCAGGCCGCGGGCGCCGGGCTCGCCCTCGCCGGTTCGGTGCTGCTCGCGGCCGGTTAGCGCGCGGGCGCGATCGGGACGGTGGCGCTACTCCCCCGGCGTTACGGCGGACGTCTCGTCGCCCGGTTCCAGCCGTGCCAGGGCCAGCACCTGTTCCGGGGTGAGCCCCGGCGGCAGCGGCACCGGCGGCGGAGTGCGCAGCGGCGGCTGCCAGCCGCGGTCGGCGTCCCAGCGCCGTACGATCCGCGCCGGCGCCCCGGCCACCACCGCGTGGTCGGGCACCTCGCCGCGTACCACCGAGCCCGCCGCGACCACGACGTTGCGGCCCAGCCGCGCGCCCGGCAGGATCACCGCGCCCGCGCCCAGCCAGCTTCCGGAACCGATCTCGACCGGCGCGGTACGCGGCCACTGCTTGCCGATCGGCTGGTCGGGGTCGTCGTACGAATGGTTGTCACTGGTCACGTAGACGTACGGGCCGCAGTAGACCTCCCGGCCGAAGACCACCGGCTGGGAGGCGACCACATGGCTGCCGCGCCCCAGGACGACACCGTCCCCGAGCCGCAGCACCGGATCCGGCCCGAACTCCATGCCCGGCACCATCCCCACGGTCAGCGTGACCTGCTCGCCGATGATGCAGTAGTCGCCCAACTCGATCCACCGCTCACCGAAAATCGTCCCCTGCGGATAGGCCAGCCGCGTACCGGGACCGATCCGGCCGAAACGGAACGGGCCGGGGCGCTCGGCGGTGACGGCGGCGGTCTCCCGCACCCAGCGGGCGCCGCGGTGTATCAGGCCAGAGGCAACCCGGCGGCGCCAGGCAGTCAGAGCCGTCAGGGACGGCAAGGATGAGAACACGTTGCTGCTCTTCGGCACTCGCACACAGTAGCGACCGCATGGGATCATCGCGGAACCCGGATCCGAAGCCGGGACGGGAGCGGAGGAGTGCGCATGGCGGAGCGGGCGTTGGTCGCGGGCGTGGCGGGGCGCGAACCCGAGGTGGCCGCCGAGGCGTTCACCGCGCCAACGGCCGTCATCCTGGGCGAAGTACACCTGGCCCCGGGCTCCAGCGCCTGGTACCACGCGGTGCTGCGCGGGGACTGCGAACGGATCACGATCGGCGCCGACAGCAACATCCAGGACAACTGCACCGTGCACGCCGACCCAGGGTTCCCCACGATCGTCGGCGAGCGGGTCTCGGTCGGGCACAACGCGGTGCTGCACGGCTGCGTGATCGAGGACGACGTGCTGGTGGGAATGGGCGCCACCGTCCTCAACGGGGCGCATATCGGCGCGGGTTCACTGATCGCGGCCGCCGCCCTGGTGCCGCAGGGCCTGCGGGTTCCGCCCGGCTCGCTGGTGGCCGGTGTCCCCGCGCGGGTCAAGCGCCAACTGACCGACGAGGAACGAGAGTTGGTACGGGCCAACGCGGAGCACTACGTGCAGTTGGCCGCCGCCCACCGGAAGGCGTTCGACGCGGGGTGAACCGCGCGTTCACTTCGCGGCCCGTTCACTCCCCGGCCGGGGCGGAGACCGGCTCCACGACCGCTTCCTCCCGCGCCGCATGCGACTTGGCGCGACGGCGTACCACGACGAACGACCCGATACCGATCAGCACCGCCGCCGCCAGGCCGAAGTAGGAGAACTTCTTCAGCCAGGCCTCGGCGACCACCCCGACGTAGTAGACGGCCGCCGTCGTACCACCGGCCCACGCGATACCGCCCAGCAGGTTGGCGGTGAGGAACTTCCAGTACCGCATGTGCAGCATGCCCGCGATCGGGCCCGCGAAGATCCGCAGGAGCGCGACGAACCGGCCGAAGAACACCGCCCACATGCCCCAGCGCTGGAAGGAGCGCTCCGCGGTCGCCAGGTGTTCGGGGCCGAAGTGCTTGGGGAACTTGCGGCCCAGCCGTTCGAAGAGCGCCCTACCGCCCTTGCGTCCGATGGCGTAGCCGATGGAGTCGCCGACCACCGCACCGGCGACCGCGCACACCCCGACGACCAGCGGGTCGACGGTGCCGTGCGAAGCCAGCAGCGCCGCGCTGACCAGCACGACCTCGCCGGGCAGCGGAACACCCAGACTCTCCACCCCGATCACCCCGGCGACCATCAGGTAGACCGCGATGGGCGGGATGTGCTGGAGCCATTCCGATAGGTGCAAGGCCGCTTCCTCCCGTTGAGCCCCCGTGACCGCCTGCTGGCTGAGACCGCTGACGGGAAGCCTAAGCGAACGCCGGTGTGATGTGGAAACAACGCCTTTACCGGCAGCACACCTCAGGCCGCCGGTGCGTCCCAGTTCTCCGGGATGCCGAAGGTACGCACCATGCCCGCGCGCCCCTCGTCGGTGACCCGGACGACACGCCGCGCGTCACCCCGGCGGATCCAGTCCAGTGCGAACAGCCGCCCGGTCAGCGCAGCGCCGAGCCCGCCGGACAGATGGTGGCGCTGCTCACTCCAGTCCACGCAGTAGCGGATCGCCGGTCTGCGGTGCGGCAGATCGTCCGGGTCGACGCCGAACTCGGCGAGGATCTGGCGGCCGTGCTCGGTGAGTTCGTACGTCACATCGCGCCCGTACGCGGAGGGCCGGTCGCGGTCCGCCGCCTCCTCCCGGTACCTCCCGTCGCCACCGGTGAGGATGCCCTTGGCCAGCAGGGCGTCCATGAGCGCCACCCCGAGCCGCCCGGCGAGGTGGTCGTAGCAGGTACGGCAGCGCCGCAGTTGCGCGGCGCGGGTGCCCTCGCGCAGCGAGCGCACCGCCTTGGGCGGGGCGACCCGGGCGAGCGCCTCCAGCACGTCGGAGACCTCGGGACCGCTGAGCCGGTAGTAGCGGTGGCGGCCGTGCGTCTCGACGGTGACCAGTCCGGCCTCCAGCAGCCTGGCGAGGTGCGCGCTGGCCGTCGAGGGGCTCACCCCGGCTTCGGCGGCCAGCACGCTCGCGGGCAGTTTCCGCCCGTCACCCAGCGCGAGGAGAACCCGTACCCGAGAGGCGTCACCGAACACGGCTGCCGCTCTGGCCACATCAGCCTCATGCTCTTGCGGGGTCGCGGTGTTCGTCTGCATGCCTCCAGCGTAGGCAGCGCACATTTCGTCCGGCACCGAAACGTGCCGGAACTCGACGTCCATATTTCGCGCGCCCTCGAAGGGTTTCAGCGCGACGGTGGGCACATGGCTCCTACGGATCAACTCGCCACCGCCACCGGCCAGTCGTCCCGCACCACCGGCATCGACCCGGGACACTCCTGGCTGCCGCTGCTGGCGGTGTCGCTCGGATTCTTCATGGTGATCCTCGATGTCACGGTGGTCACCGTGGCCGTGCCGGTGCTGTGCAGTGCCCTGCGGACCAGCGCTTCAGCACTGCAGTGGGTGGTGGACGGCTACACACTCGCCTTCGCCTGCCTGATGCTGCTGTGCGGTGCGCTGGGCGACAGGTTCGGCCATCGGCGCGCCTTCCTGGCCGGATTGGCGGTGTTCACCGTGGCCTCGGCAGCGTGCGGCGGCGCGACCACGGCTGGGCAGCTGATCGCGGCGCGGCTGCTGCAGGGCGCCGGTGCGGCCATGATGGTCCCGGCTTCGCTGGCGCTGCTGCGGGCCGCGTACCCCGAACCGGCCGCCCGCGCCCGGGCGTTCGGCGTGTGGGGAGCGGTCTCCGGTCTCGGCGCGGCGGCGGGCCCGGTGATCGGCGGCCTGGCCGTGTGGGGCGTCAGCTGGCGCGCCGTCTTCCTCGTCAACCTGCCGTTCGGCCTGCTGGCGATCGCGCTCACCTGGCGGCGGGTGCCAGCACCGGCGCCGCACCCGGGCGCGCGGCTACGGCTGCCCGTACAGCTGCTGGGCGTCATGGCGCTGGCCGCGCTGACCACGGCGCTGAACGACGGCGGCGCCCGCGGCTGGGCCGATGGGCTGATCCTCGGCTGCTTCGGCACCGCCGCCGCGGCGGGTGCGGCCTGTGCGGTACTGCTGCGCCGCTCGGCCGCGCCCGGACCACGTCCCTCCCGCGCGCAGCGGCGGGGGCTGACCGGTGGAGCGGCGGTGGGCCTGCTGTTGAACCTCGGCTTCTATGGACTGCTGTTCCTCGCCACGCTCTACTTCCAACGCCAGCGTGGCTACGGGCCGTTGGAAGCGGGGCTGGCGCTGCTGCCCATGTTCGTGGTGATGACCGTGTCGTCGATCGCCTCCGGGCGGCTGGCCGCCCGCACCGGACCGCGCGTCCCCATGGTGGCGGGTCTGCTGGCGGGCGCGGCGGGCCTGGCCGGTTGGCTGCTGGCCGCACCGCATACGCCGTACGCCGTCCTGGTCGCGCCCATGGCCGTCGCCGGGCTCGGCACCTCCTTCGCGATGCCCGCCGCCACGACGGCGGTGATGGAGTCGGCGCCCAAGGAGCGCGGCGGTACGGCGGCCGCGCCGCTCAACGCGGCCCGGCAACTCGGCAGCGCGCTCGGGGTCGCCCTCTTCGGCAGCCTGTCCGCGACCCGGCTGATTCCGGGCATGCACCTGTCCGCCCTGCTGGCGGCCGCCGGGTTCGCGGTGGCCGCGCTCACGGCGGCGGTGACCGCACCCGGCCGGTCCGCGTAGCGGCGTCAGCAGGTCGGCAGCCCCGGAACAGGCCGGTCGTTGGCCCCGCCCTTGAGGTAGACGTCGCTCACGTACACATTGGTGTTGCCACTGTCGTCGTCGGTCCTCGCCCACCAGGTGTTCGTCCACTGGCCATCGGTCGCCCGGCGGCCCAGATTCGCCTGGCAGTAGAAGTAGTTGGTACCCGCGTGCACCGTGCCCACCCGCGCACCGCCCTGGCTGTACGACGGTGCGCCGCGCCACACCGTGCAGTTGTACTTGCTGGCGCCGATGAACGTACAGGGCGCGGGCGGGGGGCCGTCGCCCTTGACGCCGCCGGACGAACCCGGAGGCGTGACCGACCCGTCGCCGGTGCCGTTGGTCGGGCGGCCGTCGTGCCTGCCGTGGCCCGGCTTGTGGGACGAGCCTGGCGAAGCGTCGCCCTTCCCCTTGTGCCCGTCCTTTCCCGGCTGCGTTCCGTCGGCGGGCGGGCTGAACGAGGGCACGGCGGCGCCCTGTTGGGAGGCGTCGGAGCCGTTCCCGCTGTCGCCCGCGGTCAGCGCGTACGCGACGCCGCCCCCGGCCAGGACGACGGCCGCCGCGACCGCGGCGAGCAGCGCACGTCCGCGCCGACGCTCCGGAAGCGGCGCGGCCTGCCCGCTCTCCCGGCTCACCAGCGGTACCGGCTCCTCCGGTTGCCGTCCCGGCTGCCCCGAGGCGGCGGGCGGCGCCAGTGGCTGGACGCCGTTCGGCTGTGTCACCGGCGGTACGTACGGCACATCCGCGCCACCGGTCGGCGGAGGCGCGGGGACGGCAGCGGACGGCACTTCGCTCCCGGCCGCCACGGCCTCCAGCAGCTGCCGCGCCTGCGCGGCGGACGGCCGTGCCGCGGGGTCCTTGTGCATCAGCGCCAGCAGCACGGGGGCCAGCGGACCGGCCCGCCGCGGCTCCGGCAGAGTCTCGGTGACGATGGCGGTCAGCGTCGACCACACCGACGAGCGGCGGAACGGCGACGCGTCCTCGACGGCCGCGTACAACGTCATCCCGAGCGACCAGATGTCCGAGGCCGGACCCGGGTCCTGGCCCTGGGCGCGCTCCGGCGGCAGGAAGTCCAGCGAGCCGACCAGTTCGCCGGCGCGGGTCAGCTTGGTGTCCGCCCCGTCCTCCGGGGCTTCCATACTGGCGATGCCGAAGTCGGTAAGGACCACCCGGCCGCTGCGGTCCAGCAGCACATTGCCGGGCTTGACGTCCCGGTGCAGCACTCCGGCCTGGTGTGCCGCGTCCAGCGCGTCCACCACCTTGGCGCCGATGGCGGCCGCCTCCCGCGGATCCATCGCCCCGCGCTCGGCGAGCACATCGTCAAGTGACGGTCCGTCGATCAGCTCCATCACGATGACCGGAAGACCGTCCTCCGCGGTCACATCGTGCACGGTGATCACGCCGGAGTGCCGGACACGGGCGGCGGCCCGCGCCTCCCGCTGCATACGGGTGCGCAGATCGGCCAACTCCGGTGCGGAGGCGTCCGTGTAGGCGCGCAGTATCTTCACCGCGACATCGCGGCCGAGCACTTCGTCCACGGCACGGCACACGACACCCATACCGCCCCGGCCGAGCTCGCCGGTCACCCGGTAGCGACCGCCCAGCAGTCTGCCGGTGAGGTCACCGCCCGTCTCCCCCGCCGTAGCCACGGATCCACCGTCCCCTCGTTCACCTGTCCCCTGGCGGGCTACAGCCTAGAGGAGGGGCACTGTACGTCCGGCACTCCGACCGAGCCAATCGAAGACCGCCATCAGGATGAATACTGACAAAACTGGGCATATGCCATCCCTGTAGTGGTGAGAGACAGGGGCGTACGACACGCACCACCGCCACCGCCGAGTGGCGGAAATCCACAGCTCTGGAGGCCTTCGTGTCCCGAACCCTGCCCCGTCTCGCCGCCACCGCGGCCACCGCCGCCGTGCTCCTGCTGGGCGCCGCCGGGATGGCCAGCGCCCACGACCAGCACGACGGCGACCACAACCAGCACAACCAGCACCAGCACAACCAACACAACCAGCACAACCAGCACCACGGCCAGAACAACGAGCACTGCCAGGACCACGAGCACGGCCGGAACAACGAGCAGGGCGAGAACAACGAGCACGGCCAGGAGCACGAGCACGGCCAGAACAACGAGCACGGCGAGGACCACGAGCACGGCCAAGAGCACGAGCACGGCCAGGAGCACGAGCACGGCCAGAACAACGAGCACGGCCAAGAGCACGAGCACGGCCAGAACAACGAGCACGGCGAGGACCACGAGCACGGCCAAGAGCACGAGCACGGCCAAGAGCACGAGCACGGCCAAGAGCACGAGCACGGCCAAGAGCACGAGCACGGCCAAGAGCACGAGCACGGCCAGCACCACAAGCACGGCTGGTCCAAGGAGCACTTCGCCAACGACGCCGCCACCTACTGGAGGAAGGGGTTCACCTACCTCGACGACAAGCGCGTGATCTCCGGCGGCGGAGAGGGCGGCAGCGAACTGGGCAACGGTGTCACCGGCCCGGGCAACTACTACGGTCCCGGCGCCTGAAATCCGGGCCGCACGGCCTGCGTTCGACCCCCGCAACGGCCCCAAGGGGCCGAGTGACCGGAAACAGCATGACGAGGCCCCGCGCACGGGTGAGAGCGCGGGGCCTCGTCATGCTCCACCATCACGCGCGGACAGCAGCGGGCCATCGCACGTCGACACCCGTCAGTGGTGGTGCACCACGGTGGTGTGGTGAACGACGGTGTGGTGTACGACGGTGTGGTGAACGACCGGTTGGTGCACCACGACATGGTGGACGACCGTGTGGTGGTGCGTGCCGCATCCGGTGGCGAGCAGGGCCGTAGCGGCCAGCACGGTGGCGGACAGTGCGGTCTTCAGGCGGTACACGTTGCTCCTCGGGATCTTGTAACGGCGCCGGTCCGCCCGTGAGGGCGCCCCAGCGCCACGATCGTATCCCTGTCAGGAACACGCCCAACCGCCCGCCCCGCCGCCCCGGATGCGGCTGCTACGCCGCGCCGTTCGGCCACCGATGTGGGACGGAGGGAGCCACTCGTTGGGGCGCAACGTCCACACCATCGTCATCTCACCGGTGACAGCGCCGCCTTCGCGGGTGATGACGACCTCAACGGGGAGCTCCGGGCGCTTGCCCTCGTGGAGCTCGCCGACCACCTCGGCGGCCGGACGGCCGAGTTCGGCGGTCGCGGAGACCGGACCCATGGCCAGCTTCTTGTACCCGATCTCAGCACGCACCGCGAGCGGCACCGCCCGCGAGAGCTGGTCACCGAAGGCGCTGAGCACAATCGCGCCACTGGCCGTCTCGGCCAGCGTGAACATGGCACCCGGATCGGACGTGACTCAACGGGTCCGTCGTGGGAGGTGCGTCCGCCGGCAGATCCGGCGGCGATGATTCCACTGCGGGAGACGTTTCCCGCCGTTTCGATGTCTCATGAGACAGCCGTCGCGCTGGAACTCGGAGCGTCGGAGGCGTGCGCTTGGATGTGCGCGTGACCGTTCATGACGTCGCTCGGCAGCTGCCCGAGAGAGCCGTCCTCCGAGAGCACTGCCGTTCCATGTCCATGCTCGAAGCAGACCTGAGTCCCGAGCGGGTCGACCGCTACCACTCCTTCGATGCCTCGCGTCCGCTGACCGACGCAGTGGTCACCGCGTTGAACCCTGACGCAACCCTTGCTGACCTCGCGGAGGACAGCGCCGAGATCGGCTGTCCACAGGGCTGAGAGGTTCAGCAGGGGGCCAATGGTCTCGGTTCGGGGCGGCGCGTCGTGCGCATGGGGAAGCGGGCTCACTCTGACCGTTCGAGCGACGGTTTCCATCGGGAGCATTACGATCCCCGCCCATGAGCGACGACGTGCGCAACATCATCCTCGGGCTCGCGGCCAGCGCCCTCAGTGCCGGCTTCGGCTGGTTCGTACGCACCTATGTCTGGCGGCGGCGACTGAGGCGCAAGCAGCGCTTCTTCGGGCTACCGACGGGCTCCGAATGCCTCCTTGTGGTCAACAGGGACATGAAGGCGGAGGGAGATTCGAGCGTGAGCCGCCATGACGCGTTCGCGCTGATGGAACTGGCGGCAGTGGTCAGGGAGCGCGGCGCGCACGCCGAGATCCTGCCGCATGACCTGGGGAAGCAGGGGTTTGGCGTGCGTACGGAGTTCTGCGTCGGCGGCCCGTCATCGAACGTGCGCACGGCGGCGCATCTGAGGTCCATGCTGCCGGGCGTCACCGTCAACAGTGGTGCTGAACTCGGCTCGGACCAAGGCGCGTTCACGATCGGGGGTACGACGTACCGCAAGGAAAAGGGGGTCGTGGAGTACGTTCTGCTGGCGCGGCTGACGGCCGGTAAGGGCGCAGGCAACGACCGGCCGGTGTTCCTCGCCTGCGGTCAGCGCGGGATAGCCAACCAGGCGGCGGTGCGGTATCTGGCCCGTCATCACGATCGTCTCGCGCGCGGCCATGGAACGGACACCACCTTCTGCCTGCTGTTGAAGGTCGTCAACTCCGATGCGTACGGACCGGACATGGCCGAGCTCGTCGCCGACGTGACCCGCGCGGCGACCACGGCTCCGGTGGCCACTGCCTGAGCGCGAGGCGCGAGGTTCGGGGCGTCGACCCCCAAGCGCCTGGAGGCATACCCCCGCCGAACTGACGGAATGCCTGAGCCCTGCGGTCGTCGTCGCGGCCGCACCGATCCGCGGAACGCCTGCGGCCACAGGCAGAACGGCGACGATGGCGACGAACAGATACGAGGACTACTGCGCACACTGCCGACGCCTGCTGCTGCCGGGCGCGGGGACGTTGCGCCAGGGCCGGACCGCCTCGCTGACCTATTGCCCCCCGAAGCCCCCGATCCGCACCAGCCGGGGCCGGTACTGGAATCCCGCGACCCAGACCGGCGGCGGCACGAGCCGCTGGCCGCGTTCGTGCACGCCCGTCTGGACGCGGACCATGAAGGCACCGCAGGCCACGGCACCTCCTGGCGGCACCACCCACCCCGCAGCGGCACCGTCCTCGATGACCACGACGAAGCCGTGGTCCACACCCGACGGGACATCGCCACCCACCTGGACACCTGGGAGCCGCCGCATGCCTGGGCCAACATCGAATCCCGCCGCCTGATAGCGGATCTCTTCGAGGCCGCCCCGACGGGCAACGTCGAGAAGGACGCCCTGCGCGAGACCGTGAGAGCACTCGCGATGGCCTACCGGGACCACCCCGATTTCGATCCTGCCTGGCTGCTGCGGGAATGGCCACGTGGGGGCATCCGATGCTCGGACGCCCCCACACCGACTCAGATCAAAAGCCCGGAAGGCCCGCACTCCTCGTGCCCCCGTTCCGTCAACTCAATTGTTGGGACGGAGAGTCCACACCACCGTCATCTCACCCGTGACCGCCTCGTCCTCGCGCTGGATGGCGATGCTCACCGGGAACTCCGGGCGCTGACCCGCGTCGAGTTCCGCGATGACCTCGCCGATCGGGCGCCCCAAGGTGGCCGTGGCCGTCACCTGCCCCTTGGCCACCTTCTTGTAGCCGATCTCGGCCCGCACCGCCAGTGGGACGGCCCGTGAGAGCTGGTCTCCGAACGCGGCGAGGACGATAGCACCGCTGGCGGACTCAGCCAGCGTAAACATGGCGCCCGCATGCGGGCCAGCGATGTGATTGTGGTAGTCCGGCTGGTCAGGGAGCCGGAGCACGGCACGTTCCGGGGTGACTTCCAGGAACTCCAGGTTCAGGGTGCGCACCATCGGCACCGTGGCAGCGAGCATCTCGCCAATCGACGTGTCTTCGAAAGTCATGGACTCAATGTTACCCGGCGGTAGCATCGTCGACCATCCCCGTTCCCGGCACACGGCTAGCCCGATAGAAGCCCCTCGGGTCGCGGACTCGCTCCGCCGCCCGAATCAGCAACTCCGCATGGAAAACCGACGTGTAGCCATAGGGCATTACGCCCAGGCGAGCGGCCCGGCAACGTGGTTGTGGTGGTCGGCCCGGCCGGGCAGCCGGACCACCGCGCGCTTGGGCGCGGTTCCCGAGAACACCAGGCTCAGACTGCGGACCATTGGCGACGCTACGACGCCTGTAGCTCCGCCGGACCGGGCCCTGCGCGGCAACGGCGGATCGCCGCCGTCTTGCGCTCCCCCCGGCGCACGGTGGTGGAAAGCCGGACCTGGCGTGGCCAGCGGTGCGCCCGCCCCGTAATGTTTCTGGCCATGTGGCCTGAACAACAGCAGCCCGGCGGACAACCGGATCCGCGGGATGGAAACCCGCAGGGACCGCCCCCGCCGCCCGGAAGCCCGCATCCCGGCGGGCAGCAGCCCGGTTTCGGACAACCGGGCACCTTCGGGCCACCGCCCGGCTCCGGCCAGTCTCCCAGCTCCGGGCAGCCGTCCAGCTCCGGGCAGCCGTCCGGCTTCGGGCAGCCGCAGTACGGGCCGCCGCCCACTCATCCGCCGCAGGGGTACGGATACCCGCAACAGCCGCCCCAGCAGCCGGGGTTCGGTCAGGTGCCGCCGCAGTGGCAACCGCCCGGGCCGCCCACCATCCCCCCGCAGCCGCCCACCAGGCGTCGCGGAGTCACGATCGGTGTGGCGATCGCCGTCGCGGTCGTGGTGGTCGCCGCGGGCGTGGGCATCGCCATGGGTCTGCGCGGCGGCGGCGACACGACGACAACCGCCGCCTCCGGCACACCGTCCGCGTCGGCATCCGCCACACCGTCGGCCAGCGCGCCCAGCGGCCCCCAGGAAGCGGGCCCGCGCGGCGACGGGTCCAACGTCCAGCCGGTGGTCCCGGGTTGGCAGGTCGTGGTGCGCGCTGACCGCAAGGTCGCCTTCGACGTACCGCAGGGCTGGGCGGTGAAGAAGCAGGACGAGATCATCGGCTTCGAGGACGAAAAGGGCAATCCGGCGGTCGGTATGGGCGGCCCCGCCATCTACAAGGAGAACTACTGCGGCAACACCTACGCCGGCGCGGCGGGCACCAAGGGCGCCCAGGGCGCGAAGAGCGTCCAGGACGCCGCCGAGAACCAGGCCCAGGCCTGGGTGTACTACGGCTTCAACGACATGAAGAGCAAGCAGAAGGGCACCCTGAAGTCCACACCGGCGACGCCCTTCTCCAACTCGCACGGCATCAAGGGCTACGCCGCCTCGGCGACCGAGACGAACGTTCCCAAGACCACCAAGTGCGCCACGGACGGCGCCGCCTACGCCATCGCGTGGGTCGGCCATGACAGCCAACTCACGGCCTTCGTGCTCTACACGAACACCGGAGTGCCCGAGGAGATCCCGTCGCAGACCATCGCGACGATCGAGGGGAGTATCCGTCCGATCCCGTAGGCCGCTGGCCCGGCCGACGCCGCACGCGCGTGGACGGGGCACGCCCGGGCCAGCCCTGGCCCGCGCTCACCCCACGCTGAAGGCGTTGTCCGGGGGTTGGGGCGACGGCACCGCGTCGGCGTCGCTCACCGGATGCGCGTCGCCCGCCAACTCCCGCAGCCCGTCGCCGTGTTCAACCCGCGCCGGGAAGACATCGGCGGCCACCCGCCGCGCGAGGTACGAGATGGGCAGCTCCCGCGCGCCCGCCACCAGCACGGTGTTGCCAAACCGCCGCCCCCGCAGCACGGCGGGTTCGGCCACCAGGCATACCTGCGCGAACACGGCCGCCACGGTGGCGATCTGCGAGCGGAGGAAGACGAACGGGGCGCCGTCCGCAAGGTTCGCCAGATACAGCCCGTCCGGCCGCAGCACGCGGGCCGCGGCACTCGCGTACTCCACCGAAGTGAGATGCGCGGGCACTCGTGAGCCCCCGAAGACATCGGCCACCAGCACATCCGCCGACCCGCTCGGAGCCTGCTCCAACCACGCGCGGGCGTCCGCGGCATGCACCTCGATACCGGCGTCCGCCGCCAACGGCAGAACTTCCGCGACGAGTCGGACAAGACCGCGATCCGCCTCGACGACCTGCTGACGGGACCCCGGCCGGGTCGCGGCCACATAGCGGGGCAGCGTCAACGCACCGCCACCCAGATGCACCACATCCAGCGCACGCCCCGGCGACGCGGCAGCGTCCAGAACGTGGCCGAGCCGCCGGACATACTCGAACTCCAGGTACTCCGGATCGTCCAGGTCGACGTACGACTGCGGCGCGCCGTCCACCGTCAGCAGCCAGGCCCGTGGCCGGTCCACGTCCGGCAGCAACCGGGCGGTGCCGAAGTCCACCTCCCGGTACACCGGGACCCGCTCGTCCTCGTTCATCACACCATTGTCGCCGGTCCCGCCGACGCGACGGCCACCGTCCGACCGCCTCCGTCAGCGCCCGCACTCACCCGTCGGTGCGCCCCGGCCAGTCCGCGTAGCGGATGCGCGAGATCTCCAGGACGTCACCGAGCGTCCCCCACTCCTCCTTGCCGAGCCGGGTCAGCGGACGCATCTCCCGCACCTCCGGGTGGTTGTCGGAAAGCACCGACTCCGACACCGCGGCGTGCACCACCCGCCCGAAGACAACGGTGGAGTCGCCGAACCGCAGCGTGCTGTGCAGCTCACACTCCAACGCCACCGGAGACGCGGCAACCCGCGGCGGCTTGACCCGCACACTGGGCTCACGCGCCACACCCACCTCATCAAACTCACTCATCCCACGCGGAAAGTCCGTCGCGGTCGCATTGATCTGCTCGAAGAGATGCTCGGGCGCGAAATTCACCACGAACTCCCCGGTCTCCTCGACGTTGCGCAGCGAGTCCTTACGCCCCACCGAGGTGAACTGCACGATGGGCGGCTGCACACTGGCGATCGTGTAGAAGGAGTGCGGTGCGAGGTTGGCGACCCCGTCGCCGGAGAGGGTGGACACCCAGGCGATCGGCCGGGGCACGACGGTGGCGGTGAGCAGCCGGTAGAACGACTGGCGGTCCATGGTCTCGGGATCAAAGTCGATGCGCATGCCGCCCAGTATCCAGGGCGACGCCCCGCACCATAGCCGCGGATCGACGGCCGCCCCTAATCATGCCGTTCGTCGGAAAGTGCCCGGTATCGGAAGGCCACAAGCATCCGGAGCCAGCACTCGTGATACCGACACCGACCCTGTCCGCCTGGGAGGGCGAGAACGGCACCTCGGCCTTCAAGAAGAAGGCCATCCGGTCGGACGGGTCGGTCGACTGGATCGTCCTGCGGCCCGACTTCCGTCAACTCCTGGCGGACCTGGCCAGCGGCGTGATCTTCTACGCCCTGGACCGACTGGTACGCCAGCCCCGGGACCTGGAAGACCTCATCGACGATGTCGCCTCCCGGCGGGCGGTCGGCTGGGCCCCACCGATCACCTGCGCGACGAGCTGGTCACCGACGGTGCCCCGGCCGGTATCGAGACATGCGACAACGCGCGCCGAACCCACCGAAGGAGTGGGCACACTCCGAACAGCCACCCAGCAGTCGATCCCCAACTCGGCGAAGTGCCCGGCCCTTGCCTCGTCCCGGGCCTGCGCTGCGACAGCCGATCCGAACTGAAGGCGGGTGGACGCGGGCCAGCTGCGGCGGACCCTGGTCTCGTTACCGTCGCCGCAGGCGGCCGTCGGCCTCCCGCTTCTGGCCGCGGACTCCACAGCCCGCAAACCGGCGCGGGAGGCGATGAGACGGCTCCGTGGTGTCAAAGGTCGGTGCCCACCCCGGATAGGTGAACTACGCCGACTTGCTCCTGCCTGACCCCGGCCTGTACGCCATCAAACGGGCCCTGGCCGAGCCCCAAGAAGGGGATCAGCCCAGGACAACGGGTTCGCCGGTCAGTGCGACGCCTGCCTGGCGCAGTTCGTCGATGGCGTTGTCGGTGGTGTCGGCGGCGACGCCAGCCGTGTAGTCGAGCAGGACGCGTACAGCGAAGCCGGCCTTCGCGCCGTCCAGCGCGGTGGCCTTCACGCAGTGGTCGGTGGCGATACCGACAACATCAAGGTCGCTGACGCCGCGCCCGTGAAGCCAGTCGGCCAGGGGTGTGCCGTCCTCGGCCGAGCCCTCGAAACCGCTCTTCGAGGCGGAGTGCGCACCCTTGTAGAAGACCTCGTCGACGGCCCCCGAGCCGGCGGTCGGCGCGAAGTTGGGGTGGAAGGCGCTGCCATCGCTGCCGACCACGCAGTGCACGGGGAAGGAGTCGCGGAAGTCCGGACGGTCGGAGAAGTGGCCGCCGGGATCAATGTGGTGGTCGCGAGTGGCGACGATGTGCGCGTAACCATCGCCAGCCGAGCGTCGGACCAGGTCGGCGATGGCGCGAGCCCGGTCGGCGCCGCCCCTCACCGGGACGCTACCGCCCTCGCAGAAGTCCTTCTGCACATCGACGACGATCAGTGCTCGGCGCACGGCGCCATCCTTTCCTCACGGGAATCCGTGCCTGGATGTCTGCCCCTCCAGCTGCGGTCGGGTGCATCACCGTCCGGTCGTTCACCCGACCGGCCCCGGCCCGCCACGCGTGCTCAGCCGGGCAGTTGTCGCGGGCCCTGGTGCACTGGCCTTTGGCGGGGCAGGGGATGCGGTCCACGCTCCCCCGGCGGGGACACGGCATAGGGCCGAAGAGCGTGGACTACATCGACAATCTCGTCGGCCGATCGCAGGTCGCCGTAGACGAACATCTGCGTGCCTTCGCCGCGGATTCCGGTATCTCGGGCCTCCGGCACGAGCAGCTGGGAACGGCGGCGCCAATCTCAAGATCTGATGCCGGGCTTGGCGGATCGGACCCGGTGCCAGGGAGGGCTGTCTGGCTGAAGTCGAGGTCGATGACTGGTAGTACGCGTTGCCTGTGTCGGCGATCTCCCATACGGCGAGGATCACGTGGCAACCCTGCCGCTCCGGCAGGGTGATCGTGTGCCGCGTGGGGTTGTCCGGGTAGGGGCACTTCCAGAACGGCTGACGGGTGATCTGCTCTCGGTGGAAATGCCCAACGTGGTGCACAGGGCACCGACAGACCGGTAGCAGCCGTCAGGGCCGCTTGTGGCCCGGCTTGCCCTCATCGCTCGCCGAGTCGCAGCCGCGTCGGGCGTAGGCATCTTCCGGACGCCTTACCCACTTGGTCACAGTCCGCTCGCCTCAAGGTCATCGAGGATCTGGGCCCCAGCACAAGTTCCGATCCCCGGCCGCCACGGTGGACGCCCTGTCACGCACTGCCGAACAGCGGGGCGAGTTGCGGCACAGGCAGGTTGCTGCGGCAGTACATCGCCACCAGCAGGACCCCACCCTCCCACGACGGCGATCACGGACGACCTGGCCGACCCGGGCCGAGAGCCCGCCCACCAGCCCGGTGAACACCTCACGAACTCAGCACGTTGAGCGGAGATCACCTGCACGACCAGACCAACGCACGCCACCCACCACAGTGACGAGAAGGTCTCTAGGCGCAGGACGGGCACAGCCCGCGGTAGGTGACCTCGACCTCGGACACCGTGAAGCCGAACCGTTCCTCCGCCGGGAGATCGGCCAGCGGATTGCCGGTCAGGTGGACATCGCGGATGGTGCCGCAGTTGGAGCACACCAGGTGCTGATGCGGGTGGTGTGCGTTGGGGTCGTAGCGCTTGGCGCGGCCGTCGGTGGAGACCTCTGCGACCTCACCGAGGGAGACCAGCTCGCCCAGGGTGTTGTAGACGGTCGCCCGGGAGATCTCGGGCAGCCGCTGTGCCGCGCGGGCGTGCACCTCGTCGGCCGTGAGATGCACGTGGTCGCCGTCGAGGACCTCCGCAACGACACGCCGCTGGGAGGTCATCCGCCAGCCACGCCCTCGCAGTCGCTCCAGCAGGTCACTCATATCGGTTCACCTTTTCAGGTTCCGTGGGACGCCCGAAGTTCACCAGTGAACGTCCGGGTTCCGATGGGATATGGGCTTCGCATGCTTCTTGACTTGGACTCTGTCCATCGTAGGATCTGTTCCGGTGATAACCAAGGGACAGGAAGACTCCAGTACGGCAGGAGACAGAGACGTGACCGGACCACCGCCGACGAACAGCACGGTGACGGCCGCCCGCGTCGCGGTGGTCGCTCGAGACCGTCCGGGGCGGTGACCACCTCGGCGTCGAGGCAATCGCCTCCACGGTGCGCGATCGCGTGGGCCGTGTCTCCCTTCAACGTGAGGCCCTCCACACGCTCACCGCAGCGGGACTCGTGCGCCTCGTCGAACCGGTCGGCAACCGGCCCGGTTCGAGGGACGCCGTCGGGGACGACCACCACCACGTCGTGCCCCGGTCGTGCGGTGTCGTCGCCGACATCGACTGCGCAGTCGGCGAGGCCTCCTGCCTCACCGCGTCCGACGACCACGGCTTCTCGATGCCGAGGTCAGCTACTGGGGCCTGTGCCCCGACTGTTCCACCGCCCGCAGTTCCGGAACACCGTGATCCGCCTAGTCCGGAAGGATTCCCATGTCGGAGAACCATGAGGCAATCGTCGTAGACGCGAAGACGGAGAGCGGAGGTGGCTGCCCGGTCGCGCACGGGCGCGCCCCGCACCCGACTCAGGGCGGCGGAAACCGCCAGTGGTGGCCGGAGCGGCTCAACCTGAAGGTCCTCGCCAAGAACCCCGCCGTGTCCAACCCTCTCGGCGAGGAGTTCCACTACGCCGAGGCGTTCAAGACCCTCGACCTCCCGGCGGTGAAGCGAGACATCGCGGAGGCGCTGACGACCTCGCAGGACTGGTGGCCCGCCGACTTCGACCACTACGGCCCGTTCATCATCCGGATGGCGTGGCACAGCGCGGGCACCTACCGGATCAGCGACGGCCGCGGCGGCGCCGGGGCCGGCCAGCAGCGCTTCGCCCCCCTCAACAGCTGGCCGGACAACGCGAACCTCGACAAGGCCCGCCGCCTGCTGTGGCCGGTCAAGAAGAAGTACGGCCGCAATCTCTCGTGGGCCGACCTCATGATCCTCGCCGGCAACGTCGCCCTGGAATCGATGGGCTTCAAGACCTTCGGCTTCGGCGGCGGCCGTGCGGACGTCTGGGAGCCCGACGAGGACGTCTACTGGGGTCCCGAGACCACCTGGCTCGGCGACGAGCGCTACACCGGCGACCGTGAGCTGGAGAACCCCCTCGGCGCGGTCCAGATGGGTCTCATCTACGTCAACCCGGAGGGCCCGAACGGCAACCCGGATCCGCTCGCCGCGGCCCGCGACATCCGTGAGACGTTCCGCCGGATGGCGATGAACGACGAGGAGACGGTCGCCCTGGTCGCGGGCGGCCACACCTTCGGCAAGACGCACGGCGCGGGCCCGGCGGACAACGTCGGCCCCGACCCCGAGGCCGCCTCGCTCGAGGAGCAGGGCCTCGGCTGGAGGAACTCCTTCGGCACCGGCAAGGGCGGCGACACGATCACCAGCGGTCTTGAGGGGACGTGGACGAACACCCCGACGACATGGGACAACAGCTTCTTCGAGATCCTGTTCGGCTACGAGTGGGAGCTGTTCAAGAGCCCCGCCGGTGCGCACCAGTGGAGGCCGAAGGGCGGCGCCGGGGCGGGTACCGTCCCCGACGCCCACGACCCGTCGAAGAGCCATGCCCCGACGATGCTGACGACCGACCTCGCGCTCCGGTTCGACCCGGTCTACGAGCAGATCTCGCGGCGCTTCCTGGAGAACCCCGAGGAGTTCGCGGACGCCTTCGCCCGGGCCTGGTTCAAGCTGACGCACCGTGACATGGGCCCGGTGGTGCGCTACCTCGGCCCGGAGGTCCCGGCCGAGACGCTGCTGTGGCAGGACCCCCTGCCCGCGGTGACGCACGAGCTCATCGATGCCGAGGACATCGCCTCGCTCAAGGGCCAGGTCCTCGCCTCGGGCCTGTCGGTCTCCCAGCTCGTGTCCACCGCGTGGGCGTCGGCCTCGTCCTTCCGTGGCAGCGACAAGCGCGGCGGCGCCAACGGTGCGCGCCTCCGCCTAGAGCCGCAGCGCGGGTGGGAGGTCAACGACCCCGACCAGCTGGCGACGGTGCTGCGCACCCTGGAGGGGATCCAGCAGGCCTTCAACGCCGCCCAGACCGGCGGCAAGCAGGTCTCGCTCGCCGACCTGATCGTGCTCGCCGGTGGTGCGGCCGTCGAGCAGGCCGCCAAGGAGGCCGACTTCGACGTCGAGGTCCCCTTCACGCCGGGCCGCGTGGACGCGTCGCAGGAGCAGACCGACGTTGAGTCGTTCGCCGCGCTCGAGCCGACCGCCGACGGGTTCCGCAACTACCTCGGGAAGGGCAACCGGCTGCTGGCCGAGTACCTGCTGCTCGACCGCGCGAACCTGCTCACCCTGAGCGCCCCCGAGCTGACGGTCCTCGTCGGTGGCCTCCGCGTCCTGGGCGCGAACCACCAGCAGTCGCCGCTCGGCGTCTTCACCACGGCCCCCGGGTCGTTGACCAACGACTTCTTCGTCAACCTGCTCGACCTGGGCACGACGTGGCAGGCGACGTCCGAGGACGCGAACACGTTCGAGGGTCGCGACGCCGCCACGGGCGAGGTCAAGTGGACCGGCAGCCGTGCCGACCTCGTCTTCGGGTCGAACTCCGAGCTGCGCGCGCTCGCGGAGGTCTACGCGAGCGATGACGCGAAGGAGAAGTTCGTGAACGACTTCGTCGCGGCGTGGGACAAGGTGATGAACCTCGACCGGTTCGACCTCGTCTGATCACGACGTCCAGGTCGGCCGCCGGCCGACCTGGACGTCCTCAGTCCGAACGCCCGGGCCGTGCGGGCCGTGATCAGGGCTCAGGCCGCCGCCCTTCACGAGGACGGATGCCGCTCCGGATTTCAGGCCGCCCCAGCTCTACGCCAGGAGCCGAGTAGCCCTCTGTAGCCTTGGGGTCATTTTCCGTGAGGCCGGACCGCCGAGCAGGTGCCAAACTCCCTGGCGTCGGCTGATCGGTGCCGACAGGCGGCGAGGTCAGCGTCCGCTACCCCCGCCCGCCTCGGCGAACACCTCGGGGGCGTCGAACTCGCCTGCCCCCGGTTCAAGGGCGGAGCCTAGGCCGCCGCATGGCGCCCGCTTGACGTCCGTCTCAAGCCGCGGCCCAGCCGGTCGACGGTGTCCGGCGCAGAACGCCCGCCGCCTACGTCTACGACCTGTGCGACGACATCCCACCTTGTGCAGCTCAGCATCCCTCGCAGGATCTCAACGTCGTAGGATTGTCATAAATGTCCTAACGTGCCCTTGCTGAAGCAATGGTCGGGTTGAGCCGTTGAACCGCATAAGGCTGGTTGTCTTGACCAAGCCCCGCCAGGAGTTCTTGTGTACAGGCCGCGTGAGTGTGAGGGCTTTCGCCGGGACCTTGGCCACACCGTCGTGTGGCCGTCCGTTTCTCCAAGACCTCCGGTGCCGGCGCGCCGCTTCCGCCGGAGCCAGCAGTGAGGTGGCCCGGCCGGCGCAAAGCTGAAAGCCGCCGCGCAGCGCAGTCGGGTCTGGCGGTGCCTGCTCCGCCGGTATGGGTGCGCTGGCTGCCGGCCATGTACGTCGCGGCGGTCCTGGTGCTCGAACCGCTCACTCCCGTGCAGTGGCCGGTGAGCTTCCTGCTCATCGCCCTCCCTGTGGTCGCCGCCTACGCCCACCGCCCCGTCACCGTCGCCGCCATCACGGTTTTCGCCGCCGTGTTCGAGGGTGTCCTGGCCGGCACTCCGTGTTGCGCGGGCCGCTCCGTGGGTTACTTGTGGGAGCGCCACTACGTGGCGGTCTACATCTCCACCATCTTGGTCGGCGTCCTCGGCACGATCCTGGCTGCCCACCGAACGCGCCGGGAACGCACCCTCGCCACCGTGCGCTCCGTGGCCGAGACCGCGCAGCGTGTGCTGCTGCGCCCGGTACCTCACCGCCTCGGCCAGGTGTGCGTGGAAACCCTCTACCTGTCCGCCGCCGCTGAGGCAGGTATCGGCGGCGACCTGTACGAGGCGGTGCCCACCGCGCAGGGCGTCCGCCTGCTGATCGGCGACGTCCGGGGCAAGGGCCTGCTCGCGGTGGAAACAGCCGCGACGATGCTCGGTGCCTTCCGCGAGGCCGCCCACGACGAGCCTGATCTGGCCGGGGTGGCGCGCCGAGTCGAGAGAAGCATGAGCCGCAGAGCCTCGCAGCTTCCAGGCAGCGACGTGGCGGAACGCTTCGTCACTGCGGTGTTCGCCGAGATTCCCGACCACGAACCCGTGGTCCGCATCGTCAACTGCGGACACCCGCCGCCGCTGCTCATCACCCGCGACGGGGTCAGCGAGTTGGATCCGACCGATCCCTCACCGCCCATCAACCTCGGTGTTCTATTCGGGGACGACTACCACGTGGACGTGGAGCCCTTCCACCCTGGCGACCAACTGCTGCTGTACACCGACGGCGTGACCGAGACACGCGACCACAGCGGAGCCTTCTACCCACTCGTCGAACGCATCCGGTCATGGGCCGCCCTCCCTCCCCGCGAGCTCCTCGACCACCTGCACCAGGACCTGCTCGCCTACAGCGACGCGAGCCTCGACGACGACACCGCCGCCCTCGCCGCGTACCGCCTCCCCGGTGGGACCCACGGCTAGGCCGAGCCGCCCGATCCCGGCTACCGCGGACTCAGCCACCGCTACGAGGACTTCAGGGCTGTCCGTGCGTGAGTCGACCAACCGCAAGGGGCAGCGGACGATGCACATCCTTCGTCTGCTGTGTGGCCAGATCTCGCGCTGCAGAGCGTGACGCGTTAGGGGTCGGCGCAGGTCAGCGCCCTGCCCTGCCGCTTCAACCCCACCGCTGGCAGCCAGCGCGTGCAACCGCTCGCCGTCGACGACGCCTCGTGAACGGCGTCCCGACGCTGGTTGGTCACAGACGTCCGGTGGTCATGTCCATGAGCCGCGACAGTACGGCGTCGCCGGACGCGTTCACACCGTCGTGCTCCCACTCGTTGGTCACCCACACCCGGGCCGAGCCCAGCTGGCGCACGGTGCGCAGCGAAAGGTCCGCGTCGACGTACATGTCGTCGTGGTAGACGGCCGCGGCCAGCGGGACCTGATTGGCGGACAGGCGCTGCGGGTCGTAGAGCGGCGGCCAGTCGGTCCAGGCAGCGAGCAGTTCGGCGGCTTCGGCGAACGGGCGCAGGGCTCTGATCTCCTCGAACATCCAGGGGTAGATCATCTCGCCGGTGAACAGCAACGGGGCCGCGTCCTCGGCGAAGCGGGGGTGTTCGGCCGCGATCCGCCGTGCCGCCCAGGCCGTCGGCCGATTGTCCTGGGCGAAGCACGGCTCTTGGAGGATCGTGAACAGGGGGTTCTCGATGAAGCCGGTCTGTTGCATCACGTGGAGCAAGAAGGTGTCCGTCAGCTCCCCGGCGGCGTCGAAGGCCTCGTCGAAGAGCCAGTGCACGCGCTCGTACCCGTCGCCCATGCCGAACGCCAGGCCGAGGGTCCGCAGCCGTCGCGCCGTCAACCGGTCGCCGTCCGGCAGGAGGACCCTTCCGGAGTCGGCGAGGTCCGCGATCCGGCGCACCTTCTCCATATCCTCGGGATAGCGCGCGTAGTACTCGGCGTTCTTGGCCTCGACCCGCGGATAGGTGTGCCGGTAGACGTCGTCGGCGGTGGCGACGAGGCCCGGGATGCCGCCGGTGATGTGGCAGGCCCGGAGTCCCTCCGGTGCGTAGGACAGATAGGTCAGCGTGATGAATCCGCCGTAGCTCTGGCCCAGGGTCTCCCACGGCTCGTCGCCGCAGAGCTGTCGCCGGATCAGCTCCGCGTCGCGGACGATGGCGTCGGCGCGGTGGAGCGACAGGTACCTGGCGAGATCCTTGCCCGATCCGAACCTGGCCGCCGCGCCTGGCGTCACCGGCGTGCTGCGGCCCGTGCCGCGCTGATCGAGCAGGAGCACGCGGTGCGTCGCGAGCGCTCGGCGGAGCCAGCCGGGGTAGCGCCCCAGCGGCCGCGGCGACTTCCCGCCCGGACCACCCTGCAGGAACAACAGCCAAGGCAGCTTTTCGGCGGCCCGGGTCGGGTCGGCCACCTCGCGCGCGAACACCTCGATCGCCGGACCGGTCGGATCGTCGTGGTCGAGCGGAGCGGTGAAGACGTGGTCTGTGATGGCGTAGCGGGGGTTCATGCGGGCTGGTCACCTCTCCGGGAAGTCGCAGGGGGAGCGCGGTCCCCGACGGTGATCGACCGGCCGGGAACCGCGCGGGGTCAGCGGATCAGTACCGCGTGGTCACAGTGACTCCGCTGAAGTCGGTGACGGCGTACAGGCTGATGTACCGGTAGCCGGCCGTGGTGTTGCTGACGGTGATGCGTTGAGCCGTGCCGGAGTTGGTCGACGAGGCGGTGTACGTGCTCGGCGTCGCCCAGGTGTCGGGGTCGTAGTACAGGGACGTGCTCCCGGTGCCGCCGTTCGTGGTGACCGTCAGCGTCGTCGTGCCGGACGGGAGCCAGATGAAGAGGTAGTCCAGGTTGCCCGCGGTGGCCGACTGGTTGCCGCGCGAGCAGTTCTGCCCCATCGCCTGGGTGTTGGGGTCAGTGCAGGTCGGGAGGGTGCCGATGCCCGCGAGGGCGTTGAGCCAGGAGTTGAAGTCCGGGTCGTACCTGGAGCCGATGGTGTTGGTGTAGTAGTTGTACGCGCCGGTGTAGTCACCGTTCCGGAAGTACGTGAGGATCGTCTGGACGTCGGCTGGGTGCTCTTCGAGCATGTAACGCACCGCCAGGTAGCCCCAGGGGAAGACACGGTCGTCGTTGCTGTTGGCGTAGGTGGTCTGCCACAGAGTGCTCAGCGGGTAAGTGTGCCTTCCCGCGTCAGCTACCGCTTCGGTGTCGACGATGCCGCGGTAGCTGTAGGAGATGTAGCCGGAGATCCCCTCCACCCACCAGATGTTCGGCTCGCTCTCGATCTGGGTCCAGGTGCCCTTGGTGTCGTACCTGGCGTCCAGGAAGTGGGTGTACTCGTAGTTGAGGTTCCAGATGTTGTCCGTGTAGCCGTCGGGGCTGGGATCCTGGTACAGGATGGAGTAGTCCTGGTTCGCCGGGGCCGATGGGTCGCCGTAGAGGGTGATCCCGCCGTTGTTGGTCGGCACGCCGTAGATCGCTCCGGCGTAGATGACGTAGTTCAGCCGGCTGGAGAACACGACGACGTTGTCGGTGGTGTTGTACTGGTTCGGGATCGGGCCGCGGTCCTTGACCACGCCCTGGAAGTAGGAGTCCTGACCTGCGAGGTTGGAGCAGGCGGCGGCGAGGTCGGCCGGGCTCAGCGACTGCGCGAGGATCGTGATCTCGGAGTTGCAGTGGTACGTGGTCGGCAGCGCGGCCGCGGTGAGCTGGGCCGTGAGGTTGCAGGTGCCGTAGTACGAGCAGTTCGCGATGTCGTAAGCGTTGCTCTGCTCGGCGACGGCGACCCAGAGCGCGGCGGTGGTGCCGGAGATGTGTGAGGCGTGCAGGAGGCCGAGCATCAGTGGTCTGACGGTCGCCTGGAGCGCCGGGAACTGGACGTAGATGGCCAGGTCCTGGGCGGCGTCCGCGTCCAGGAAGGTGTTGTCGCCGCCGAGCAGGCCCGTGTGGTTGAGGGCGAACGTGTCGAGGGCGGTGATGATGCTCGAGTCGTTGGTGATGGCAGTCACGAAGGCGGGGTTCCACTGGCCTCGCCACAGCGGGGTGTAGACGTCGTAGACGACGCCGTCCATCGCGTGGTAGGCGTCCCACGAGCTGTTGTAGGCGCCCAGGATCCGCTTGTAGGTGCTCAGGTAGTACTGCTGGACGTTGGCGCTGTCGGTGAGGATGACTGCGTCGCCCAGGACGTTGCCGTTCGCCGTGGAGACGTCCTTGGAGTGGGCGGCGGCGAAGAAGGCGTTGAGGCCGCCGACGACCGCCGTGGTCAGTTGCGCGTCGTAGGAGCCGACGTCGGCGGAGTCGTTGTACTGCACGTAGTATCCGGCGCGCAGGTAGATGACGAGCTGCCAGATCCCGGCGGAGTTGTCGCCGGAGTAGCCCTTGGACAGGCTTTGGAAGGCCTGCGCGACCGGGATCATTTGGGACTCCGGGAAGACGCCGTGCGCATCACTTCCGGTGATCGAGAACAGGGTGTTGATGCAGTCGGTGGTCGAGGACTCTATGTAGGAGGCCAAGGCTCCACCGGTGCGGCTGCTGAAGGCCGCCGGAGTGCAGGACTGCGTCGCGGGCTGGACGGGCGGGGACTGCGCGGAGCCTCGGGTCGCGATGGGTCGCGGCGGCGGGATCCGGCCTGGCGACAGCCGCCCGTGCTGGACGGCGCCGGCGTCAGTGCCGGCGGCCGAGGCGCCGGTGGGCGCAGGCGAGGCCGAGGTGCGGGTTTCGTGGGTGGGGGGACTGCCGACGGTCCAGGCACCGTGGCTCGGTGCAGCGGCCGCGAGCGCCGGGCCGGTGCCGAGACAGAGCGCTATGACGGCGGCCGTCAGGCTCGCCGCTGTCCTTCCAAGCGCTCGTCTCGGTCGGGTACATATCATGACGCTCCTTCAGGGAGGTGAACGCCAGTGGGACGATGGGGGTGCACCAGGCACGCTCCCAGTCGCCGTGACCCGCGACAACGCCCTGAGACACAGCAGTCTGCCCGGTCGGGCCACAACATCCGGCCCTCGGGCGCTCGACCTGTTCGCGCGGTTCCGCCCGCGGCGGATTCGATTCCTTATGCGCGGACGGTCTTGTGCGTCCGCGATGCCCACGACTGGAAGTGGGGCGCCCGCGCGATCAGGTTCCGGTATGCCGCGGCGGCCGAGCCGAACAGCGTCTCCGCGACCTCGTCGATGACGCTCTCCCGGCGCCAGGCCAGTACGTAGCGGCACCACAGCGGCGTGCCGGCAAGCGGCTTGACGAGCACTCCGGGAATCGGCCGCGTCGTCGCCTGCACCATGGAGACGCCGAGACCGTCCGCGATCATGTCCTGCAGGTGAAGCTGGTCGCCGAGGAACTCGTTGACCGCCGCCGGGGTGAACCCGGCCGACCGGCACGCCCCGTAGAACACCTTGGGCCAACCGGCCCCGTCATCCGGAGTCAGGAACCACACTTCGTCGGCCAAGTCTGCGAGCGTGACCTCCAGGGCACTCCGGAGCTGATGCCGGGCCGAGAGCGCCACGAACGACGGCTCGGTGGCGAATCCGCGATGCGTGACGGCATCGGAGTGCCGCAGGTCGAGCCCGGGGTAGTCCGCCGCGATCGCGGCGTCCAACTCGCCCCGCTCCAACAGTTCGACGATCTCCGAGGACGCGTAGACGCTGCTCACTGTGAAGACCAGATCGGGCAACCGGCTCCGGATCCTGCTGGCCATGCCCGGAAGGACCGGAGAGTTGGTCGCGGCCAGTCGCAGCACCCGCCGCTCCCGCCTGCCGTCTGCGGGCCGCTGCCGCCCAATGGCGTAGGCCCGGGCCACGACGTCGCGCGCCTGTGTCAGGACCTCGACACCGTAGGGCGTCGGCTCCACCCCGCCGGCGTTGCGCTCGAACAGCGAGTCGCCGAAATAGCTCTCGATCCGTCGAAGCTGTGCACTCAGCGCCTGTTGCGAGTACCCGAGGACGCCGGCAGCCCCGCTCACGCTCCCGGCATCGGCGATCGTGCACAAGACCCGCAGGTGGCGGAGTTCCAGATCCATCGGCTCGCTCCTGGCATCCTTGCGCCTGTCCCGAACAGCTGAGGCGCACAGTACGCGGTGCAATGGCACTGGTTGTTCCGACACATTTTCGACGGTGTTCGAGCCACCGCGCAAGGAGATTGAAGCCCTCATCTGTATTCCGCCGCTGTCCCGGCGCGGGACCCGGCAACGTCGCGGGCGACCTGCTCTGCCGCCGCGAACAATCCGGCAGTCCCAACAAGCGGCACCGCAACGGGGATCTGACCTTGCCGTCAGCAGCTGCCCGGTCGATCTCGACACAACGGACGCACCACACCACCGCCGCGCGTCGCACGACGACGTCCGACCGCCCTCGTGCTCAGTTACGCATTGGCCACTGAAAAGTTGGCAAGCTCACGGCAGTCACCAAGTCCGCCAGGCCTGTTGTGACGTCCGGTAAGTGACGCACAACAGACGCAATCCCCCGCATTGGTGGACAACGTGGACTGGGACCTGGTCCAGTCCGCCGAGGAACTGCTTCCCCTGCTGCGTGAGAACGCTGCCGAGGCGGAGCGGCTGCGGCGGCTGCCGGGCGGGCTTCGACTACGAGATCGGCGGCGCCTATGCCCCGCCGCCCGGCGCGGCCGTCATCAGCCGTGACCACACGGCCTCACCGGCTGCCGGGGCGTACAACATCTGCTACGTGAACGCCTTTCAGGCCCAGCCGGATGCGCAGCGCCAGTGGCCCGCCGACCTGCTACTGCGTGACACCAACGGTCGCGTTGTCATGGACCGGGACTGGAACGAAGCGTTGCTGGACATCAGCACGGTCGACAAGCGCGACCGTGTGGCTGGGAAGGTCGACCAGTGGATCGACGAATGCGCCCGCAAGGGCTTCAACGCCATCGAGCCTGACAACTACGACAGCTACAGCCGTTCCAGCGGCCTGCTCACGGCGGACGACTCCGAGGCGTTCATGACCTCGCTGGCCGCCCACGCGCACTCGCGGGGCCTGGCGATCGGGCAGAAGAACACCGTGGAACTGGCGCGGAGCAGATCCCGGACCCATCTGGACTTCGCGGTCGCCGAGGAATGCGCCGAGAACGACGAATGCGGTGCGTACGCCGCCGCCTTCGCCAGCCACGTGGTCGTGATCGAGTACACCGACCAGGGGCTGCACAAGGCGTGCTCCACGGTCGGAAGCAAGCTGAGCATCGTCCGCCGGGACAGGGACGTCAGCACACCGGACAGCGACGGCTACATCCGCAAGACGTGTTAGCGGGTCTGTGCGGTCAGGCACCTCACAGTGCTAACTCGGCGATACGGCGACCGAGTTTCCTCTCTACTGGTGAACTACCGGCTACAGACTGACGAGGCGGCAGGGGATATCGAGGTCTTCCGTCAGGTGGTAGGCGGCACACACGCGGTGGTAGCCGTCGGCGATGATCAGCGGTGTACCGCGGGCCAGGAGGACTGGTGACAGGCGCTTGCCGTCGTGGACCTTCCGAATGTTGTGCTTGACGTGCACGTTGTCCGCGGGCAGCAGCGGCAGCCCGGACGCCCGCATCACGTCCTTGGCCTTCTTGATCCGCGTCGGGGCCTCGCGGAGCCTGGAAACGATCCGCTCCACATGGTCCGCGTCGACGATCAGATCCAGGAAGTCGGCCGCCGCCGGGAAATCATGCTCCTCCGGGTCCGGCAGCCACAGATCAGCCGCAGCCAGATTCGCCATGGTCACAGTTCCCTCCCCGCGTCCGGGCTGCGCATAGCGAGATGGTACGCCGGGCTTGTCGCCGCATGGGGGCATACCGGCTGGAAGACACCCCTGCGTCCTGAGCGAGCCGCAGTGAAAGGCGAGACCCCGCAGCCTGATGACATAGGGCTCACACAAATGCCCCGGGTTGTCGGCTAGTTGACCCGTATCTCTCAGTGGCTGAACGGGAACGGCTTCGGCGAAGCCCACGCCTCTGGGGGAACTGCGAAAACAACGGCATCCTGAGACGGCGCTGCCGACCGGGTGCCGGTCGGCAGCGCCGGTGCCAGGTGACCGACGCTGCCGACGACGCGGATCACCCTACCGAGTGCGGATTCACGCGAGGCGGAACGAGGTGTCGTCCAGCAGGAAGGCCGTGGCGGCATTGCCCGTCTCGTGCGAGGTGAACTTGACGATCACTGTTGAGCCGAACTCGGGTGCCACATAGGGCGTCAAGTCGATGCCGACCGGCACGTAACCGGAGGCGGCGTCGAGGTTGGACCAGGTGCGCAATACGGTGATGCGCTTGCCGGAGTACTGGTCGTCCAGCTCCAGGGTGAGGGTGTCCTGGGGTTGGGGCGATGCGTTGGTGGATTCCACGTGCAGCCAGAAGGACAGGTGGGCCCGGGTGTAGCCGGGGGTCGTCTCGACGGCCTGGGAGAGCGTGTCGTCCTGGGTCGCGTTGTGGCCGAGCCAGGCGTAGCCCTTGCCGGAGTGAGAGGCGTGTGCGGTGGACTGGGTGATGGTCCCGGGAGAGGACTGGGTCCACCAGCCGGGGTAGTTGCCCTTGGCGTCGGTGGGGACCTCGAAGCCGGGGTCGACGATTTGTTCGATGCCCCGACAGCCGTACGCGGCATCATGGAGTATGCCGAGGCGGAAGTGCGTCGACGCCTGGTTCCCGGCCCTGTCGTGAACCGTCACCGTGACGGTGCGGGTGCCGCGCTGGTCGCTACGGCCGTGGATCAGTCCGGTGCGCGGGTCGATCGACAGACCGCGCGGCAGTCCGGTGGCCGAGTAGCGCAGCGCCTTCGACGCCCGGTCCGTGGCGATGACCGGCACCGACACCGGACGGTCGACGGGTGCCGTGCGGTCGCACAGGGTGCTCACCACCAGCGGCCGGTTGGCCACGACGGGATGGGAGCCGGAGCAGGTGTGCTGGTCATTGGACCAGGTCGTCTGGACCGCGAAGGAGCCGGTGGCGAGCTGGAGGTTGAACAGTCCGCCCGGCGTTCCCTGGGTGATCCAGGCGCACTTGTCGCCGTCTTCTTGGCCGGCCGGGTCGATCCAACCGCCCATGGCGTTCTGGTCCGTGATGGTCTCGGCGTACTCGTGGCTGCCCAGGATGCTCCAGCCGTCGAGGCGGCCGCGCGGCCCGGGGTTGATCCAGTTGGTGCCGCAGTACTTGTAGTCGGTGAGGTACGGCATGATCGTGTACGCCACGGTGCCGTAGCTGGAACGCTCGAAGGTGTGCCAGGCACACCAGCTGTTGAGTTCGTGCCAGTGGTCCGGGTCCATGCCCTGGGCCGTGGTGACCACGTACTGGACGTTGCGGTTGCTGGCAGCTGAGGTGTTGCCGAAGTGCTTGGCGGCCGCCGCTGCTTCTGCGGCTATCTGCGGTTCGGTGGCGGCCTGCGGGGCGGCGGTGGAGTTGTCCACCCAGACCCCCGCCAACGCGTCGCCGTGCGGGGTGCCGACGTGCGGGGAGTTGGCTGGGCAATGCGTGGAGCCGGTGGTGACGCTTTCACAGTACTGGGTCATGACGCCGCTCCAGGCGTCGTCCTTGGTCCCCAGTCCCTTGAAGAAGGACTGCTGGTAGGGGGCCGCCTGCTCCGGATCGTTGGAGAGTGTGGTGTTGCCCGCGGCGTCCTTGCCCGCGGTGCCCCACTGGCTGCCCCAGTAGACGATGTAGACCTTCGGGGGTCCCGACGTGACGCCCACCGAGTCCTGTCCGCCGCGGTAGGTCAGGTTGGGCTGGTCGTTGTTGACCAGGCCCATGGGGCGAGGCGGGCGGCGGGTCACGGTCGGAGCGGTTCTGGCGGTCAGCGTGGTCAGGGCATCGGCGGCGGCGTGCGGATGGCCGGGCTGAATCTGCACCCAACTGCCGTGGGTCCGTACCCAGCCCGCCGAGGCTGGGTGTTGGGCCTCCGCGTGGGTCGTGCCGGTGGCCGCGGTGGTTCCGGCCACGGCCAGGGCCAGGGTGAGCAGTGGAGCGGTGAGTTTCCCGAACGCGTGGCGAATGCGCGGGCGTGAGGGCACTGCTGTCACAGGGTTCCCTTCGTAGCTGGGAGGAGGGGCAGGCAAAGTGACGGTGCTGGTCAGTTATGTGCCGCGTAGGGGTTCTCCTTCGCAGGCACAGATGGGGTGGCCGTCGGGGCCTGCGGGAAGGGCGGTGCCCGCTCGCCCTGGTTGCTGGCGGCCAGGTAGCTGGCCCGGAGGACGCGGTGGGCGACGGGCTGCCACTCCGGTACGCGGGCGTGTCGCGGCCGTCTGCTGGCGGACCCAGTGCGGACTTCATGGTGGCGGCGTCGATCGCGTCGGCATACGGGAAGTGCCGGAGCTCGTGTGGGGGTCGAGGTCGGTGCCGTCACAGCCTGGGCGATGGGCTTCGCTGTGGGCCTCCGCGCGTCAGCCAGCGCCCAGGGGCAGGCAGGCCGGGGCCAGGTTTACAGCTGGCTCTCCGGGCGCGGACCGGGGTGATGCTGGGCTCACCGGTGAAGGCGGGGAGGCCGTCGGAGGTACGGGCGGCGGGGCGTTCGAAGGTGCGGTGCGCGGGAGCGCCGAGGGGCCAGCCGCGCTGCGAACGTATCCGGTTCGCTCGTGACTGCCGGTCGTTGAGGCGGAGAAGCCTGGGCTTGGGCCGTCCTTCAGCGCTAAGGACGCCGGTCCGAGGTTGGAGACGCGGCTGAGCATGCGTCTGCCGCGGGTGTGGGCTCTACTCACGATAGGTGCTCCCGGGAAGGGGCGGGCACGCGACGCGTGCATGACTAGAGCATGACAGCAGTACAATTTCACATGTCACGTGGCATGAATCGATCCGCGAAGTAAAGCTTGCACAAAGGCGGATGGCGGCGGATGACAGGGAGGCACCCACCACAGAGGGGTCATCAACCAGCCCTGTCCGCTGAGGGGTTCACCCCCCGAGCTCCGATCAGCGCACCCTCGCAAGTCAGGCGGCGGGTGCCAACTCGGGGGCGGATGCCACCAAGTCGACCACGTTGGTGGGCGTCGGGGTGGCCAAATCGGCAGTGGACCCAGCTCAGTTCGAGGACGTGACCACCAAGGCACCACACTCTGCGGGGCGCAGCGCGGCCTGCGCTCGTACCTCCTCGCCAGGAAGCCTGCTGCCAGCCGGGAAGTCATGCCGTTCCGGCGGACCGCACTCCGAGGGAGGGAGAGGCGGCCCACCAGATTTCGTTCCTTCAGTAGGGCATCGTCAACTTGGCTCGACGCAAACCCACCCGGATTGAGCGAGTTCATCCATGAACGGAACTGTGCCCGTTTGGGTAAAGGAAAGGAGCCGCGGGTTCGACGTCGGGTCCGCAGGTATCGGATCCTGCGCCGGAATCAGGGGTCGGCCCCTCGCGGGCCTCGGGCGGCGTAGGAGGCCTGGGTCCACGCCGCCCTGCGCGCGGAAGTGCGGTGCAAGACCCGCTTTCCACATTGTTCTCGGCGCCGGTTGTCAAATCCGTTACAGCGGTCGGGGCGACGACGGCAGAGATCCGGAGAATGGCCTTGTGCGGTGCGGAGTTGGCGGCGACGCGAGCGGGCGGCCCTACCGTGGTCCAGGAACGGCCTCACCCGCCATCGCCGCCCCCGGAACCGGCATCGACCATCCGAAGGGCCAAGTCCACGGCCTCCTCGGCCGAGCCGGCTGCCGTCGGCGTGCCGAGGGCGGGGGGCCGTGCCGGTCTGATGTCCCAACCGTCGACCACCACGGTCGGTTTCCCCGTCCTCATCGCCAGTGCGATCTCGCTGAGCGTCCCCCAGCCCCCGCCCACCGCGATGGCGGCGTCGCACGCGGCCACCACCAGACCGTTGCGCAGTTCGCCGAGTCCGGTCGGCAGCGCGACGGACAGGAAGGGGTTGCCGGCGGCCCGATCCCGGCCCGGCAGCAACCCGACCGCCGTCCCGCCACGGCTCTGGACGCCCCGGCAGGCGGCCTCCATGACCCCGCCGAGACCGCCGCAGACCACCACCACACCGCGCCCGGCCAGCAGAGCGCCGACGTGCTCGGCCGTCTCCGTCTCCGCGGCCGACGCATCGCCCGCGCCGATGACGGCCACGTAGGTCCGCTCTCGCTCCGCAGGGGGGTCTTGGGCCATCGTTGCTCCACGCGTGCGCTGCCGGATCTGCCACCCCTCCACGGCGAGTGTGACACGTCACCGGGGCGCTACCGCCCAGGCCGCACCCCGACCGCCCGAAGAACGTCCGCCCTCGATGGCACACCCACCCCGGAAGTCGGCCGTGCCTGACCTGACGATCCGCCACCCCGGGGCGGTTGGCACAACGGGGTTGGTCGCACCGCCAACTGGCCGCTAAGAGGCCGGCGCTGGAGATGAGTGGTCTACGGCGAGCTTTACCGCAAGGGCGCCGAGCACCGTCCCCATCAGGTACCGCTGGGCGCGCAGCCAGGCCGGGCGCCGGGCGAGGAACACCGCGATGGTGCCCGCCGCCACGACGATGAGGAGGTTCACCAGCAGACTCACGGCGATCTGGATACCGCCCAGGACGAACCTGAACCAGCACATGTCCCGCACGCGGGTCGACGAACTGCGGAATCAACGACAGGTACATCACGGCGATCTTGGGGTTGAGGAGGTTGGTCATCAACCCCATGGCGAACAGCCGCCGATGGGAGTCCGGCGGCAGTTCCTGCGGCGTGAACACCGACACCCCACCGGGCTTCAGCGCCTTCCACGCCAGCCATCCCAGATAGCCGGCGCCCGCGAGCTTGACGATCGCGTACAGCGCCGGAACGGTACGGAACACCACCGAGAGGCCCAGGTTGGCGGCGCTGAGGTAGACGAGCAAACCGACGGCGACGCCGGTGAGGGAGACCAGCCCGGCCTGGCGGCCCTGGGTGATGCTCCGCGAGACCAGGTACATCATGTTGGGTCCCGGCGTCAGCACCATGCCAAGAGCCACCGCCGAGACGCCGAGGACCGCGCCTGTTGTGATCATGGGCCAAGCCTCACTCAGGCCGACCGTTCACCACCAGCGACAATTTCTCGACTCATCGATTAAGCATCACTACAGGCAGACCCGCAGTGGTGTCGACTGCCCCGGTGCCGTCGGTCGCGCTGAAGGCGGGCTCCAGCACCATTGCCTTCGACAGCGACAGCGGATACGCACCCGGCATCGACACGATCGCCGTACCGAAGGCAGTCTGACAAGACGTTCGACGGTCCCCGGCCGTCGTTCCCACATGCGCCGCTCCCCGGATTTGGAGTGCACAACCGTGGACATCCAACACACCGCATCACGCGACAACCACCCCAGTCGCAGAGGCTTCCTCGCTCTCGCCGCCGCTTCCGGCGCGGTCACCGCGCTCGGCGGCCCGCCCGCCTTCACCGCCTCGGCGGCCCCCCTCCGCCCCACCGAGCCGCCCATGGTGTCCGCGGCGGACGCCGCGAAGAACCAGCTGTGGTGGCAGGCTCCCGGCTCCGCCGACTCGATGATCGAGCAGGGGCTGCCGGTCGGGAACGGGCGCCTCGGGGCGCTCGCGAGCAATGACCCCGCCAGTGAACTTCTGATGATCACCGACGCCACCTTATGGACCGGCGGTCTCAACGACGCGCTGCAGAGCGACGGCCAATTCCCCTACGGCCGCGATGACTTCGGCTCGTTCACCCTGCTGGCCAAGCTCACCGTGGACATCGCCGACCACGACCTGGGCTCCGTCACCAACTACCGCCGCTCCCTCGACCTGGCCCAGGGCCTGGTCAGCGCCTCGTACGACATCTCCGGCGTCACCTACCGGCGGCAAATCTTCGCCAGCCGCCCCGACGACGTCATCGTCCTGTACTTCTCCCAGCACGGCGGCGGCGCCTACACCGGCACCGTCTCCCTCACCGGTACCCACGGCGAGTCCACCACCGCCAACCGCGCGGGGCGCTACGCGTCGTTCGGCGCCGCCTTCGCCAACAGCCTGAAGTACGGCGCCGCCGTCACCGCCTACAGCGGCACCGGCAACGTCGGCGCCGACGGCACGTCGATCTCCTTCCACGGCTGCGAGGACCTCACCGTCGTCATCAGCGGCGGCACCAACTACGCGCCCGACGCCGCCGCGAAGTTCCGTGACCCGTCCGTGGACCCGGAGCACCTCGCCAGGACCAAAGTCCTCGACGCGGCCCGCCACTCGGCGAGCACCCTGTTGCACACCCATGTCGCCGACTTCCGCGCCGTGTTCGGGCAGTTGGACATCCGCCTCGGTACGTCGTCCGCCGCGCAGCGCGAACTGGACACCTGGGATCGGGTACGGGCGCGCTTCCGGGACAACGTCCCCGACCCCGAGCTGGAGGCCGCCTACCTGCAGTTCGGCCGCTATCTGATGATCTCCGGATCGCGGGGCAGCCTGCCGCTGGGCCTGCAGGGGCTGTGGCTGGACGGCAACGACCCGGACTGGATGGCCGACTACCACACCGACATCAACGTCCAGATGAACTACTGGATGGCCGACCGGGCGGGCCTGTCCGACTGCTTCGACGCCTTCGCGGACTACTGCCTGGCGCAGCTGCCCTGCTGGGCGGACGTCACCCAGCGGCTGTTCAACACCTCGGCCAACAGATACCGCAACTCCAGCGGGAGGATCGCCGGTTGGACCGTGGCCATCTCCACCAACCCCTATGGCGGAGGCGGCTGGTGGTGGCATCCGGCGGGCAACGCCTGGCTCTGCCAGAGCCTGTTCGAGCACTACGAGTACACCCAGGACCGCGCGTATCTCAAGAAGATCTACCCCCTCATCAAGGGCGCCGTGGAGTTCTGGGAGACCCGCCTCGTCAGCGCGAGGGTCACCGACGCCTCCGGAGCCTCGCGCGAGGTCCTGATCGCCGACAGCGACTGGTCGCCCGAGCAGGGCCCGCTCGACGCCAAGGGCATCACCTACGCCCAGGAACTGGTGTGGAACCTCTTCGGCGACTACCACACCGCGACCGACGTGCTCGGCAAGGACGGCGGCTACCGCAAGACCATCGACGGCCTGCGGGCACGCCTGTACCTGCCCGTGGTCAGCCCCAAGACCGGCTGGCTGGAGGAGTGGATGTCGCCCGACAACCTCGGCGAGACCACGCACCGGCACCTCTCCCCGCTCTTCGGCCTCTTCCCCGGCGACCGGATCCGTCCGGACGGCTCCACGCCGAAGGCCATCCTCGACGGCGCGACGGCCCTCCTCACCGCGCGCGGTATGAACAGCTTCGGCTGGGCCAACGCCTGGCGCGGCCTGTGCTGGGCGAGGTTGAAGGACGCGGAGAAGGCGTACCAACTCGTCGTCAACAACCTGAAGCCGTCGTCGGGCGGCAGCAACGGCAGCGCGATGAACCTGTTCGACATCTACGAGGTCGAGCAGGGCCGCGGCACCTTCCAGATCGACGCCAACTTCGGTACGCCCGCGGCGATCATCGAGATGCTGGTCTACTCGCGGCCGGGACACGCCGAGTTGCTCCCCGCGCTGCCCGCCGCCTGGGCGGCGTCCGGCTCGGTGTCCGGCGTGGGCGTCCGGGGTGGCTTCGTCGCCGACATCAGCTGGAAGAACGGCAGGGTCACCCAGGCGACGCTGAAGAGCGTCGGCGGTCGCGGCACGACCGTCGTCGTCGGCAGCACCTCGCGCGAGGTCAGCCTCAAGCCCGGTGAGTCCGTCACGCTTCGGGACCTCGGATGAGGGCCGACTCGGTGCGCCTCACCGGACGCCGGGTACGGTCCGCGAACCGGCGCCGCGCGGTGGGTGTCGTCTCCGCACTGATGCTGGCGGTCTGCGGACTCCTGACCGCCACGTCGGCGGCCCGGGCGGAGGCGCGGACCCCGGCGCGAACAGAGGCGCAACCGCGCAGCGCGGCGGCGACCCCGGCCGAGCGGACCAGGCATTCCGTGGTCACCTGGGGCGCCAGTGCCGACCGGCAGGGCGCCGGGCCCACCGACCGCAGTTACCGGATGATCGTGCGCACCAGCGTCGGCGGCACGGACCTGCGTATCCGGCTGTCCAACGCCTTCGGGGACCACCCGGTGACCTTCGCGAGCGCCTACGTGGGACTGCGGAAGCGGGGTGCGCAGCTGGTCCACGGCACCAACCGTCGGCTGGCGTTCGGCGGTGCCGGGTCCGTCACCGTCCCGGCCGGTGAGACCGTGCTCAGCGATCCGCTACCCGGGAAGCTGGCCGCCCAGAGCAATCTGGTCGTCAGCCTGTATGTGACAGGCGCCCGGGGACCGACGACCGGTCACGGCATGGCCCTGCAGACCTCCTACGCGGCGGCGGGCAACCACGCCGCCGAGGAGGGCGCGGCCAACTGGACCGATCCGATGGGCTCCTGGTACTGGCTGGACGCCGTCAGCGTGGAGACATCCACGGCGGTCAGCTCGGTGGTGGCCCTCGGCGACTCCATCACCGACGGATGGGCCTCGACCACGGACGAGAACCGCCGCTGGCCCGACTATCTCTCCCGGCGGCTCCAGGCCGCGTCCGGCAACACCGTGCGGGGAGTGGCGAACGAGGGCATCTCGGGCAACAAGGTGCTCGTGGACGGCCACGGACAGTCCGCGCTGAACAGGCTGTGGCGTGATGCGCTCTCCCAGCCCGGGGTCAGCACGGTGTTCCTGCTCGAAGGCATCAACGACATCAAGGCCCACACCGGCGTCACGGCGGACGAACTGATCGCCGACTACCGGCGGATCATCGACCGGGCGCACGCGGCGGGCAAGTGCGTCGTCGGCGCGACCGTCCTGCCGTACAAGGGCTGGTCCGAATACGACGCGGCAGGCGAGGCCGTGCGCCAGGGTGTCAACAACTGGATCAGGAACAGCGGGGAGTTCGACGCCGTGACGGATTTCGACAAGGCCACGCGCAATCCTTACGACCAGCGGGAGATGTTGCCGTTCTTCGACAGCGGCGACCACCTCCACCCGAACGACAAGGGCATGCGGGCGATGGCCGACAGCATCGATCTGCCCGCTTTGCGGTGCGCCCGCTGAGCCGGGGGCACACACCTCGTCCCAGGGCCCGCTGAACCCTTCACCTTCCAACCGGCGGCCGGGACCCGCCGCTTGGCGAAGTATCTTGACGTCGAGAGATATCTCAGGGAGGCTGGACGCAGGATATCTTGACGTCGAGATACATGACAGAGGTGCCACCGTGACCACCCCCCAATGGGACCCGGAGCAGTACCTGCGCTTCGCCGACGAGCGGACCAGGCCGCTGCGCGAACTGCTCGCCCGAGTGCCCGCGCTGCCCGCCGCACCCGTCGCGCTCGACCTCGGGTGCGGCCCCGGCAACTCCACCGCCGTGATCCGCGAGCGCTGGCCGGAGGCCGCCATCACCGGCATCGACAACTCCGCCGAGATGCTCCAGACCGCCCGCACCACCGGCGAACCCACCGCCGACTACCTGCTCGCCGACGCCGCTGAGTACGACCCGGCCCCGGCCCGCCCCGATCTGATCGTCAGCAACGCACTGGTCCAGTGGCTGACCGGGCACCTCAAGCTGCTGCCGCGTTGGGCGCAGGCACTGCGGCCCGGCGGCGCACTCGCCTTCCAGGCACCCGGCAACTTCGACGCGCCCAGCCACACCCTGCTTGCCGAGCTGATCCGCAGCCCCCGCTGGCGCAGGACGCTGGACCTGAACCCCGATCGGGCCGGTGTGCACCACCCCACCGAGTACCTGGAGACCCTCCTTGCCGCCGACTGCTCCGCGGACGTCTGGGAGACCACCTACTACACCGTGCTGACCGGCACCGACCCGGTCCTCGACTGGACCAAGGGCACCGCACTGCGGCCCGTGCTCAGCCGACTCACCGACCCGGCCGACCAGCATGCCTTCCTCACCGAGTACGGCGCACTGCTGCGAGAGGCCTACCCGGCCGGGCCGCGCGGCACGGTCTTCCCGTTCCGCCGGATCTTCGCGGTCGCGGTCCGGCGAGGCTAGCCGCCGCGGGCCACGCAACGGCAAGTGCCTGCAGCCGATAGGGCGGTCAGCCCCGCACTGTCCACCGACACCGGTCAACGCGGCCGAGGCAATCTCCGTTGCCGACTGACCACATGTCAACTACGGGCAGATATTGACGAGCTACACACCGCGTTGATTGGCTAGAGGAAGTGGCCCTAGGGCCCTGGACTGACCGCGGCGACGGCCGATTGCGGGGGTACAGCTACACCATGACCACACGGCGCATCCGGAAGAAGTGCCAGGCGTTGGTCAGCACGCTCACTCTGCCCCGGCCGTTCTCCGTGGAGAGCCTCATCCACGATCTCTCCTCGCAGCGCGGCCGCGCCATCCGGCTTCGCGGCCTGCCCAGCGGCTTCGCCGCCCATGCGTGCGGACTGGTGATCTCCACCGACACAGCCGATGAGATCTACGTCGAGGAGAAGACAACCCAGTTCCACCGGGAACACATCGCGCTCCATGAAATCGGCCATATCCTGATGCATCATGACAACGGCGGCCAGGAGAGCCATGGCGCGCTGGCCGCGTTGCTTCCGAACCTCAGTCCCGAGGCGATCAGCCGTTTCCTGGCTCGCACGAGCTACACCACCGAGCAGGAACAAGAGGCCGAACTCGTCGCGAGCCTGATTCGGGCAACCGCCGGAACACTCGCACCGCTGCCGTCCACCGGAGTGCGCGGCAAACTCGAAGTGTCCCTCGGAATACGCGAGTAGGAGTCATGGACAACGCTTCGGTCTACCACTTAGGCTCCGCCGTCGAGCTTTCCGGCGCGCTCGCCCTCTGGCTGGCGGTGTTCTTGCGACTGCCGACGGCCCGACGCTCACACCAGCAGCGCATGCTCCTGCTCGCCGTGGCCGGGCTCGCCGGGTCGATCACCGTCTATCTGGACCCCGTTACCGCGGCGATCAACCGGACCTTCGTTTTCGCCCAGAGCTGCGGCCTCTTCATGAACGTGTGGGGTGTCTTCAGCTCGGCCCTCATCCTGGACTTCGTCCTGGCCGCCATTTCCCGGCGGCGCCCCTGGCTGATCTACGGGTCGATGGCCGTCACGACGATCGCGTTGATCACCCTCAACTCCACCATCGCGCCGCACTCCGGCTGCGTCTCCTCGGAGTCCGTCCCGTGGTACAGCCTGTTCTGGTGGATCCTGGTCGCCGCGCATCTGACCGGAACCATTCCCTGTGTCGTGATGTGCGTGCGCTACAGCCGTCAGGCGCAGCGGGATCGCGCGCTGCGCATCGGCCTGGTGCTGCTCGCTGGCGGATTCCTGTCGTCCACGGTGTTCTGGTCCGTGGTGCTGGCGTTCCTGCTCGCGCGCCCCGCCTGGCTGGGTGCGCTGTTCCCCCTCAACATCGGCGTCACCGCCTGGCTGATGACCGCGGGGACCTCGCTGCCGCTCCTTCTGATGGCCTCTCGGCTGATCCGGCACGCGACGGCCCTGTGGCGGCTGTCACCACTGTGGCAGGATCTCGTCGAGGCCGTTCCGCATGTCGCCCTGGATCGTCCCCGCGGCCGATTCCGCGAGACCTTCGGTGGACCTCGCTCCGTCTATCTGCGTCTGTACCGGGAAGTCATCGAGATCCGGGACGCCATACTGATCCTGCGTGACTATGTGACCCCCGAGACCGTGGAACGCGCCCGACATCACGTCAGCACCCTCGGTCTGCCCGAGCACCGGATCGAACCCGCCGTGGTCGCGTGCTGGCTGCAAGAGGCCCGCCGGGCCAAGGCAGAGGGAGCCTCACCGCAGCCCAATCCGCTGGACTCCGCGAACTTCCAAGGACGCGACCTGCAGGACGAGATCGAGTTCCTGCTTGAAGTCCGCCGCGCCCGCCGACTCTCCGAGGCCTTTCTCTCCGGCTCGTCGCAACCGGCGTACTCCACGCCTACGTACTCCACCGCCGTTCCGGACGGATACGACGAAGAGATGGCAGACACACTCCAGTACCAGCCGCAACCAGGAATCCAGCGAGAACTATGAACTCCGACCGTCCCGCATCCACCAACCGTTACAGCACCGGCATGTTGGGCAAGAACGCTCCGCACGAACGCGAACGGCTGGAGTCCATCCAGCAGAACGTGGACTCGCGGACGATCGCGATCATCGAGGATCTGCCCGTCACACCGTCTTGGCGCTGCCTGGAGCTGGGGGCGGGTGCCGGATCCATCGCCTACTGGCTGGCCGAGCGCTGCCCGGACGGACAGGTGGTGGCTGTCGACATCGACACCCAGCATCTCGACTCCGGTCGGGCCGCCAATCTCGTGGTCCAGAAGGCCGACATCATCCACAAGGACTACGCGCCAGGAAGCTTCGACCTCATTCATGCCCGCTATCTGTTCTGCCATCTCCCGGAGCGGGACGAGATCATCGAACGGGCTGCCCAATGGCTTGCCCCCGGCGGCTGGCTGATCGTCGAGGACCCCTACCAACTCCCGGCGGACACCTCCCCCTTTCCGCTGGTCCAGCGGCTCATGGCGGCCTACGAGCGCAAGTACAACGAGCATGGCGCCGATCTGACCTGGGCACGAGGCATTCCCGCGCTCCTCGCCCGCAACGGACTGCGCGATGTCGGCTTCTCCGGAAACCTGGGCTGTATGGGGTGCCTCGACAAGGACCGCTGGTTTCCGCTGATCAACCAGGCAGGTCCGTCTCTCGTCGCCGATGGCCTCATCACCGAGACGGACCTGAAGCAGTTCTTCGAACTGCTGAAGGACCCGGCCTTTGTCGACATCCCGCAGGTCACGATTTCGGCGTGGGGGCGCCGTCCTGCGCTGTCAGCGCACAACGACGCCTCGATCGCCTAGCCGAACAGGCCGTTCAGATCAGCGGACTCCAGCGAGCCGTCCAGCGCCCGGTACGTACCCTCGTTCAGCAGCTCCAGCGTGGCCGCGCGAGCCGCCGCGTACGCGGCCCGGGCCACACCGGCGCCCAGGCTGATCCTGCGCGCCCCCGCCCGGGTCAACTCCGCGACGCTCGGGCCGCCCGGGGTGGCCAGCACGTTCAACGGCAGCGGACAGCCGTCGGCGATCTTGCGCAGCGTGTCCGGATCGAGCAGGCCCGGGACGAAGATGCCGTCGGCGCCCGCCTCGGCGTAGGCCGCGGCGCGGTCGAGCGCATGGCCGAGGCGGTCCTCGGGCGCACCGATCCGGAACAGGTAGACATCCGTACGGGCGTTGATCACCAGCTCCGGCAGTCCGGCCTCGGCCGCCGCCTCCCGGGCCGCACGGATGCGGGCGACCTGCTCGTCCTCGGTGAACAGCGGGCCGCGAACCGCCGTGGAGTCCTCCAGGTTGAGGCCTATGGCACCGGCCGCGATCACGGCCTCGGCGGTGGCGGCCGCGTCCTCCTCGGTGGGACCGTAGCCTCCCTCCGCGTCCACGGTCACCGGCAGGTCAACGGCCGCCGCGACCCGGGCGGCGGCCTCGGCCATCTGCTCGCGGCTCATCTTGTGACCGTCCCCGCGCCCCAGTGACCAGGCGACCCCGGCACTGGTCGTGGCGATCGCCCGAGCACCGGCGGCGGCGATCACGGCGGCACTCGCGGCATCCCAGGCGTTGGGCAGCAGAAGGACGGACTCCGCGCTCAACGCGCGAAACCGTAGGGCCTTTTCCTTGGTACGGGCATCAACCGGCATGTCTCTCCTCGTGAATGTGCGTGAACGCCGAGTCGGGATCGGCGGGGCCGCTGGGTCCCGGTGCGACGCTACGCCGGAGTTGACGCGAGAGGAGATCCAATTCCGTACCGAGAACTCGGCCCAATTCCCGCCCCTCAATGCGCCGTTACCCGGTCGGCGGCATCCGGTGTGCTGGCGGTGGCGGCGTACGCACGGGCCACGTCGACGAAGAACCGGGTCTCGGTGGCGAGATCATGGCCGCCCATCTCGGCGACGGAGGCGGTCGAGGCGCGCGGTGGGCGTCCGGCGAGCTTGGCGCGGCAGGCCTGGCGTAGCAGGGCGGCCAGGGCGGCTGGGTCCGCCGCTCGCGACGGGGCCGCACGTTCCGACGGACCACGCATCAGGAGGAATTGGCCACCGTGGAAAGAGAAGGCGAAGGCACGGCCGTCCAGGGCGGCAGTTTCCATCGCATCGAAAATGCGGTGCCGTTGGAGAGCTCCGGGAGAGCTTATTGGCGGAAGTTCACGCCAATCTACCTCTCCGGGGTGATAGCCGCCATAGGCATCGGTAACATCGCGCCGATTTCCATCGCGTTACGCGCGGACCTACGGCTTTCCCTCGGCGAGATCGGTCTGGTCACTTCCTCGGCGACATCGGTGGCCGCCGTTCTCGGACTCCTCGTCAGTTTTCTGCTCAGGCCCTTGAAACGCAGCGCGTGCTGGTGTGCGGCTTGTCGGTAATGGCGGTTGCCGGGCTGCTCGGTGCCCGGTCCCAGGGTTTTCCGCTGCTTATCGCGGCCCGGTTGGCGGAGAGTCTGGGATATGTCGTGGTGGTGATCGCGGCGCCGGTTCTGCTGATGCGGCTCGGCGGCTCGGGCCGCCGGACGACGGCGGCGTTGGCGGTCTGGGGGACCTTCATGCCCGTCGGTCTGGCGCTGGGGGCGTTCGCGGACGGGGCGCTGCTGCGCGGGGCGGGGCCCGGCGCGGCCGAGCCGGGTGCCGACTACCGGCAAACCGGTGGCGGCGTGCGGAGGTTGGTCCAGCCGACGGCGCTCGCCCTCGGTTTCGCCACGATCAGCGGGGCGATCGTGGCGTTCGTCGCGATGTTCCCCAGCTATCTCCATGAGCGGCTGGGCCTTCCGGTGGCGGACACGGGCACGCTGACGGGCGCGGTGTCGTTCGTCGGCGTGGCGGGCGGGTTCGCGTCGAGTTGGCTGCTGTGCCGGGGAGCGAACATCGCCATGGTGTTCACCGCGGGGCTGCTGATGCCGCTCGGCGCCTTCGTCGCGTTCGCCGGGGTCGGCGGTATCGGCACCGCCAACGGCCTGGTGGCGCAGCTCGGCAGCGTCGGCTCGCTCGCCGGACCGCCAGTGGTCGGGCTGGCGGTCGGGGCGGCCGGAGGCGCGGTGCTGCTCGCCGGTGGGCCTGCGGGTGTTGAGGGCGTTCAAGGAGCGCGGACTGTCGATCGGCGTGCTGTCCAACACGCTGTGGCCCCCGTCCTAGCATGAGGAGATCTTCGAACGGGACGGAGCGCTCGAACTCATCGACGCCGCCGTGTACTCCAGCGAGGTGCCGTGGGCCAAACCGCACCCGCGGATCTTCACGCGGATGACATCCGCGATGGGCATCGCCGACCCCGCCGCCTGTGCGCTCGTCGGGGACCGGCTGTTCGAGGACATCTACGGCGCACAGGAGGCCGGGATGCCGACGATCTGGGTTCCGCACAGCGTCATCCCCGAGGATGAACTCGGGTCCGGTACGGCCGAGCCGGACGCGACCGTGGTCTCGCTGGAGGAGCTACCGCGGGTCATCGACGCCTGGAACGCGGGGCGTTAGGCCTGTTCGACGGTTCTTGACCACCGCGTCGTCGCGGAGCGCGGAAGTGACGTGACCGCGGGTCCGCGACGACGCGGTGGAGTCTTCTCGCCGCTGCGGTGGCCAGCGCGGCGGTCGTCTGAACGCCGGTTCACAGCGCCGCGGTTGGCGCCATAGCGGCGGAACATCCTTGGCGCCGCAGCGTGGCGGAGCATTTTAGCACCCCTGCGGGTTGACTTGGCGCGCCCGCAGGCCGCCCGGGCCCGGCGAGGTGGCTGCTCACGTGGTTTTGAAATCGCCGGTTAAGCCCCCAGAACCGGCTGGTAAAGCCGTTCGAAATACGCACCGTTGCGCGACTCAAGCGTTCTCTCATTTTCCTCTTACGTTCTTCTCATGCTTGGCTTACCAACGTCTTATCCGGGCCCCCTGGCGGCCCTTGAAGTTTTTTCGAACAGATTTTGTGGAGGACCTACTCACTCTTGGCCCACTGTTTGCGCCATTGCCACCAACTGCGCCAACTCGTCGTGCGTCTCTATATGTGCAAACGACCCCGCCGTTCCCGCTCCTGCGCGCGGATCGGCGGGCCGCCGTCCCGGTCATGGAAAGCCGCTGTACGGGGCGGCGGCAGCCGTAACACACGCCCGCCCGCACAGGGCGTAATCCAGAAGGACTCTCCTTGACACTGCGACCGCAGTACGCCGCTCCCGCGCGCCGGATTCCGCAGCAGGACTTACTGACCACTTCCCCCGTCTCCGCAGCGCTGTGGCCGGCGGTACCTCCCGCCCCGGCCCGCACGCTCATCGACATCCTGGAGACGGTTGCGCAGACGCATCCCACGGCTCCAGCCCTGGACGCCGGGGACGTTCTCCTCAACTACCGCACCCTGCTCACCGAAGTCACCGCGCTCGCCGCCAAGTTGGGCGCCCAGGGCATCGGAGCCGGGGACCGGGTGGGCATACGCGTGCCCTCCGGCACCGCCGACCTGTATGTGGCCGTCCTCGCCGTGCTGTACGCCGGTGCGGCCTACGTACCGGTCGACGCCGACGATCCCGATGAGCGGGCCGAGATGATCTGGTCCGAGGCCGCGGTGTCCGCGGTCATCGGGGCCGGTCTTTCGGTGCTCACCCGTCCCGAGGCCACCCCGCACGGCAGGCGCCGCCGACCGTCCCCCGAGGACGACGCGTGGATCATCTTCACCTCCGGAACGACCGGGCGCCCCAAGGGCGTTGCGGTCAGCCACCGTTCCGCCGCCGCCTTCGTCGACGCCGAGGCCCGGCTGTTCCTCCAGCGGGCTCCGCTGGGACCCGGCGACCGCGTACTGGCCGGGCTGTCGGTCGCGTTCGACGCCTCCTGCGAGGAGATGTGGCTGGCCTGGCGGCACGGCGCCTGCCTGGTACCGGCTCCGCGCTCGCTGGTCCGCGCGGGCACCGACCTGGGGCCGTGGTTGGTGGAGCGCGGGATCACGGTGGTGTCGACGGTTCCGACCCTGGTCGCCCTGTGGCCGGTGGAATCACTCGACCGGGTGCGGCTGTTGATCGTCGGCGGCGAGGCCTGCCCGGCCGAACTGGTGGACCGCCTGGGCGGTGGCCGCGAGATGTGGAACACCTACGGTCCCACGGAGACCACGGTGGTCGCCTGCGCCACCCGGCTGGTGCCGGGCGAGCCGGTGCGCATCGGCACGCCACTGGACGGCTGGGAGCTCGCCGTCGTGGACACCGAGGGCCGACCCGTGCCCTGGGGTGAGTCCGGTGAACTGGTGATCGCGGGTGTCGGTACCGCGCGCTATCTCGACGAGGCCAAGGACGCCGAGAAGTTCCGCGCCCACCCCGCCCTACCCGGCCGCCGCGCCTACCGCAGCGGTGACCTGGTGCGCGCGGAACGGCAGGGGCTGGTGTTCGTCGGCCGCGCCGACGAACAGGTCAAGCTCGCCGGGCGGCGCGTCGAACTCGGCGAGATCGACGCCGCGTTGCAGGCGCTGCCCGGAGTACGGGCGGCCGCCGCGGCGGTACGGAGCACGGCGGGCGGGGGCCAGGTGCTGGTCGGCTACCTGGTGCCGGCCGAGTCGCGGCTGGACACGGCGGCCGCCCGCCGTCAACTCCTCGACCAGCTGCCGCAGTCACTCGTCCCGGTGCTCGCCGTTGTCGACGATCTACCGACCCGCACCTCGGGCAAGGTCGACCGCAACGCGCTGCCCTGGCCGCTGCCGCACGCCGAGCCGCGGCCGGACGAGGAGCTGGAGGGCACCGCGGCCTGGCTCGCGGCGCGTTGGCAGGATCTGCTGGGCCTTCCGATCACCGCCGAGTCGGACTTCTTCGCGCTCGGCGGCACCAGTCTGGCCGCCGCGAAGCTGGTCTCGGCGCTGCGCGAGCGATATCCGGACGTGTCCGTCGCGGACGTCTACCACTGCTCCGGGCTGCTCGCCCTGGCCGAGCGGCTGGACTCGTTCGGCGCGTCGTCCGAGGCCGAGCGGGTGGTCCGGCCGACGCCGCGGCGCGCCGGGGTCGTCCAATGCCTGGTGCTGGCCGTCCTGTTCACCGTCACGGGGCTGCGCTGGCTGCTCGCGCTGGCCGCGCTCGACAATCTGGCGGGCCCGCTGCCGTGGGCGCCGCACACCTCATGGTGGGTGGTGCTCGGCGGCTGGGTGGCGCTGTACAGCGCGCCCGCGCGGCTGGGCATCGGCGCGGGTCTGGCCCGGCTGCTCACCCAGGGCCTGCGGACCGGCGCGTACCCGCGCGGCGGCTCGGTGCATCTGCGGCTGTGGGCGGCCGAGCGGGTGGTGGCGACGTTCGGCGTACCGGGGCTGCTCGGCACGCCGTGGGCATCGCGGTACGCCCGCGCGTTGGGCTGCGCGGTCGGCCGCGACGTCCAGTTGCACACCATGCCGCCGGTGACCGGGCTGGCCGAACTCGGCGACGGCTGCACGGTGGAGCCGGAGGCCGATCTGGCCGGTTGGTGGCTGGACGGCGATGTACTGCACCTCGGTGCGCTGCGCGTCGGTGCGGGCGCCCGGGTGGCGACGCGGTCGATGCTGCTGCCCGGTGCGTCGGTGGGCGATGGCGCGGAGATCGCGCCCGGTTCCTGTGTGACCGGTGCGGTGCCCGCGAACGAGCGCTGGAGCGGCAGCCCGGCCAGGCCCGCCCAGGACACGGGCCGGGTGGGCGCCGAGTGGCCCGCCGCGCGGTACGCCCACTCGCGGCGGTGGTACCCGGCGTACGCGGCCGGGCTGTTGGGCTTCAGCGCACTGCCGCTGGTGTCCATGCTGCCCGCGCTCGCGCTGCTCTACTGGATCGCCGGGCGCGATGCCTCGCTGGGCAGCCTGCTGGGCGATCTGCTGTGGACCGCTCCGCTGCTGACCGTACTGACGATGTCCTGCTACGCGGCGTTGACGGTGGTCGCGGTCCGGCTGGCCGGACGGGCACTGAAGCCCGGCTTCCATCCGGCGCACGGCCGGGTGGCCTGGTGCGCCTGGGTCACCTCGCGGTTGATGGACCAGGCCCGTGGTTCCCTCTTCCCGTTCTACGCCAGCCTGTTCACCCCCGTGTGGCTGCGGCTGCTGGGCGCGCGGGTGGGGCGCCGGGCCGAGATGTCCACGGTGCTGGCGCTGCCGGGGCTGATGACGGTCGAGGACGGGGCGTTCCTCGCGGACGACACGTTGGTGGCGCCGTACGAAATGCGCGGCGGCTGGCTGCGGTTGGGGACCTCCAGCGTGGGGCGGCGGGCTTTTGTCGGCAACTCGGGCATCGTCGGGCCGGGTCGGGCGCTGCCCGACGAGGCGCTGGTCGGTGTGCTCTCCGACGCGCCCCCGCAGGCCGAGCCCGGCTCGTCGTGGCTTGGCAGGCCCGGTTTCACCGTCGCCCGCAACGCCGACGGCGCCGATCCCAGCCGTACCTTCGAGCCGCCTGCCCGCCTGGTGCTGGCCCGGGCCTCGGTGGAACTGTGCCGGTTCATCCCGCTGTTGTGCACCGCCGTGCTGGCCGATGTGTCCTTCGTGGCGCTGCAGGAGGTGGTCGACTTCAACGGTTGGGCGGCGGCCATGGTGCTGGCCGGTCTGCTGCTGCTGGCGGCGGGCGCGGTCGCGTGTGTGACCACGACGGCGGCCAAGTGGCTGCTGGTGGGACGCTTCCGGCAGGGTGAGCATCCGCTGTGGAGCTCGCTCGTGTGGCGCAACGAGCTGTACGACGTGTTCGTCGAGGAGTTGGCGATGCCCTGGCTGGCCGGTTCCCTGATCGGCACGCCGCTGCTGAACGTGTGGCTGCGTACGCTGGGCGCGCGGATCGGGCGCGGGGTGTGGTGCGAGAGCCACTGGCTGCCGGAGACGGACCTCGTGCGGCTGGGGGACGGGGCGAGTGTGAACCGCGGCTGTGTGCTGCAGACGCATCTGTTCCACGACCGTCTGATGCGTGTCGACGGCGTCCGGTTGGGGCGAGGAGCGACACTGGGTCCGCACTCCATCGTGCTGCCCGGTTCCGCGGTCGGCGACGGTACCGTGATCGGTCCGTCGTCCCTGGTGATGCGCGGTGAGCAGGTGCCGTCCGGCACCCGCTGGCTGGGCAACCCGGTGTCATCGTGGGCGCCGGACGCCGAGCCGGCCGCCTCGGCGTGAGCTGTGTCCTTCCGGGGGCCGCGACGTCGGCGACGGCGCTGCGGCCCCCGAAACCCCCGGATCCGCAAGGAGGTTGAACCGTGTGTCCGTGGACTCGCCGGGCGTTTGTGGCTGGTGCGCTGTCGCTTCCCGTGTCGTGCGCCGCGGCGGACTCCCACGAGGAGTCCGACAGCGGCAGGGCGCGGCCGGTGGCCTCGGAGCGCTACTTCCCCAACCATGGCGACCTGGGATTCCATGTCGCCGAGTACGACCTGCGGCTGAGGTACCACCCGCCGACCCGCGCGCTGGACGGGGTCGCGCGGGTGGCCGCGACCGCCGACGCCGCCGGTGCCGGATTCGGCCTGGACCTGTCGTCCGCGCTCACCGTCTCCGCGGTGAGCGTGGACGGGGTCACCGCCCAATTCCGGCACCGGCGGGGCAAGTTGCGGGTCACCGCGGCCACCGCGCTGGCTCCCGGGCAGCGGTTCACCTGCGAGGTGCGCTACTCGGGCAGGCCCAAACCGCTGCGCACCCCCTTCGGTGACATCGGCTGGGACTACACCACGGTCTCGCCCCCCGGGGTGCTGGTGGCCAGCCAGCCGCTGGGCGCGCCCTCCTGGTTCCCCTGCAACGACCATCCCGGCGACAAGGCCGCGTACCGCGTGGCGGTGACCGTGCCCGAGGGGTACCAGGTGGTCGCCAACGGGATGCTGACCGACCGGACGGCGGTACCGGGGTCCGGAACGACCTGGACGTATGAGCACGCCGGGCCGATGGCCAGCTATCTGGCCACGCTCAACATCGGCCGCTTCGTCTTCACCACCCAGCACGGCGGCCCGGTACCGATCCGCAACGCGTACCCCATGCGGCTGGCCGCCGCCTTCGACCATGACTTCGGACGGCAGCCGCGGATGATGCGGCTGTTCCAGGAACTGTTCGGGCGATACCCGTTCGAGGTGTACGGGTCGGTGGTGGTCGAAGCCGAACTCGACGAGCCGGTGGAGAACCAGACCTTCTCCCTGTTCGGCACCAACCATGTGGACGGCAAACGCGGCAGTGAGCGCCTGGTCGCGCATGAACTCGCCCACCACTGGTTCGGCAACAGCGTCAGTCTCGCGGAGTGGCGGCACATCTGGCTGAACGAGGGGTTCGCCACCTACTGCGAGTGGCTGTGGTCCGAGCACGCCGGCGGTTCCAGCGCCGACAGGCTCGCGGCGGACAACTGGGCGGACCTGGCCCAAGCCGGCCAGCGCCTGCGGATCGGTGACCCCGGCCCCGACCGGCTCTTCGACGACCGGGTCTACTCACGCGGCGCCTGCACCCTGCACGCCCTGCGCACCACGATCGGCGACGACGCCTTCTACGCGATGCTACGGGCCTGGGCGGGCGAGTACCGCCACCGGAACGCCGGGACGGACGAGTTCATCGCCCTGGCCGAGCGGTTCGGCAACCAGAAGCTGGACTCGCTCTTCCGCTCATGGCTGTACGAGAAGCGGCTTCCGCCGCTACCGCAGCGCGCTTGATCAGGCGCCGAACGAGCACCTGATCAGTGGCGCTCCGCCAGGCGTTCGTCGATCTCCCGGGCCAGATAGGGGCAGTTGTCCGCCGGATGGTCGTTGGGGCAGTTGGTGAGGTGGGTCAGATAGACGCGGGCGGTGGTGAGTTGAGTGATCTGCTCGTCACAGGCCGCGATGCGCTGCCTTATGGCCGTACGCCAATCCTGGTCCCGTGTGCAGCCCGCCAGTATGACGCCGATCTCGTCGAGGCTCATCAGCGCTGTGCTCTGGAGCAGTTGGACCATCGCGATCCGCCGAAGGTCGGCGTCGGTGTAGCGGCGTCGTCCGGATTCGCGGTGGTCGGGCGCGAGCAGGCCGCGCTTCTCCCACCAGCGCAGCGTGGACACCGCGACACCGCATCGGGCCGCCACCTCGCCGATCGGGTACGTGCGCTCGAAAGCCCCGTGGCTTGACATGAAGTCGACTTTAGGTCGCAGAGTGCCGCCATGACAACGACACCCATCACCAGGTCTGGTCGCGCCCATCGTCGGCAGGCTCGCTGGGCGGTACGGGCCGTATCCGGTGATGGCGGTCGGCTATCTGGTCTCGGCGGTCGCGCTGGCCGGTCTGTGTCTGCTGGGCGTCGGCTCCGGCATGGTGCCCCTCGCCTTCTTCGAGGTGGCCCTCGGCCTCGGCATGGGCGCCGCCATCTCACCGACCCAGGCCGCTGGCGTGGCGGCGCTGCCGCGGGAGCGCTCCGGGCTGGCGGCGGCGTGCATCAGTACGACCCGGCAGAGCGGTACTGCGGTGGGCGTGGCCGTCCTGGTCCTGATCGTCGCCGCCTACTCCGGGGGATCGCCGGGTACGGCCGCGTACCGCCACGGGTTCACCCACGGGCTGCACATCGCGGGCCTGGTGGCCGCCGCCCCGACGCTGGTGGCGGCCCTGGCCACTGCCGGGTTCGCGTGGCGCGCCGCGTCGCGTGGGATCGGTGTCAAAGCGGCGTCAAGGACCGGTCGGCGGCCGTAGAGAGCCCGTCAAGGCGGTCATATGCCCGCTCCCGCCGGACGTCCACTGGATGTGCGGATCGCCTGGGATCAGCAGGGATCCCAGGGGCACAGTGGGACAAGGGAAGCGAACGATCATGGCCGAGGGCACGCGAGTCATCGTCGGGGTCAGCGGAACGCTGAGCGGCCTCGCGGCGCTGCACCGTGCGGTGGACGAGGCACGCCGCAGGGACGCCCTCCTGGTACCGGTACACGCCTGGGCACCGGTGGGCGGCGAGGCCGTCTACCGCAGCAGTCCCTGCCCGCCGCTGCTCAGGGAGTGGGAGAACGCCGCGGGCAGGCGGCTGGACACCGCCTTCGAGCAGGCCTTCGGCGGCTACCCGGAGGGGTTGCGCATCCACGCCAGGGTGGTGCGCGGCGACATCGGCGAGGCGCTGGTGCACACCGCCGACCGGCCGGACGACCTGCTGGTGGTGGGCACCGGAAGGCGTGGTCAGCTGCGCCGCCTGTTCCACGGTTCGGTGAGCCGCTACTGCCTGGCCCGCGCCAGGTGCACCGTGCTCGCCGTTCCGCCGTCGGAACTGCTCGACACCCTGGAGCGCGCGATGCGCGGCGCCGATCCGATGGCGCTGCTGATACGGGCGGCGCAGACCTCCGGCGCGCGCTGACCCGGTACCTATGCATGACGGATTCCGGTCCGGCGCGGCCTCCGTAACGTCGGTCTCGCCCGCGGCCGTCCGGCGCGGGCGGGACCGACGCCCACGGAGGAATCCGATGACCGCATATGCCGTTGCCCATCTGCACGAGGTCACCATGGGCCCGGCGATCGTGGCGTATCTGGAGCGGATCGACGCCACGCTGAAGCCGTTCGGCGGCCAGTTCCTGGTGCACGGCGACGATGTGGAGCTGCGGGAGGGCAGCTGGCCAGGGGCGCTGATCGTCATTGCCTTCCCCGACCTGGGCCGGGCCCGCGCCTGGTACGCCTCGCCCGCCTACCAGGAGATCCTTCCCCTGCGCACCGAGAACTCGGTGGGCGATGTGGTCCTGGTGCAGGGTGTCTCCCCCGAGCACCACGCCACCGACGTGCTGGCGGGCTGACCGGTACGTCGGACGCCACCGCTCCACGAGAGCGGTCCGGCGATCGCCGGGCCCCGAGTGGCGGGAGCCCCGCCGGTCGGCAACTGTGGAGAGGGAGGGAGTGGACACCGTCCGCCGGTGGTGCTCGGCGGCCTTCGGCGGACCGTCGACATGTGGAGGCGAGGGCATGTCCGAGGTCACAGCCGCGTACCCGGTGGGGACTCCGTGCTGGGTGGATTTGATGGTGGGCGATCAGCAAGCCGCCCTGGACTTCTACCGCGAACTGTTCGGCTGGTCCGGTGAGATCGGGCCGGAGGAGATGGGCGGCTACTCGGTCTGTACGCTGCGCGGCAAAGCCGTTGCCGGGATCGGCAAGGCGATGGCCATGGACGACCAGCCCGCGCCGCCGACCGCCTGGACCACCTATCTGTCGGTGGACGACATCGACGAGGCCCTGCGAGCGGTCGCCGACAACGGTGGCCAGGTCTACACCGGGCCGCATGACATCCCGAACAACATCGGCCGGATGGCGGTCGCCGCCGATCCGACGGGCGGCGCCTTCGGTCTGTGGCAGCCGTTGGACTTCATCGGTGCCCAACTCGTCAACGAGCCGGGCACCTTGTGCTGGAACGAGCTCAACTCGCAGGATCCGCAGGCCGCCGCGGAGTTCTACTCGCGGGTGCTCGGCGTCAGCTTCACCCCGTACAAGGAGATGCCCGGCTACTACACGATGCACGCGGGGGGCCGAACGGTCGGCGGGCTGCAGGGCCTTGAGCAGTTCCCGGAGGGCACGCCCTCGCACTGGTTGGCGTACTTCTCGGTGAACGACACCGATGCGACGGTCGACCAGCTGACCAAGCGCGGCGGAGCGGTGCTGCAGAAGCCCTTCGAGATCCCCGCGGGCCGGATGGCCGTGGTGCGCGACCCGCAGGGCGGGGTCTTCGGTGTGATCGCGATGCCGCCGTCGGCCTGAGGGTGAGCGAGGCGATGGGCCGCGGGTAGCCGCCGCGGCTCGCGGCCCATCGCCATCGACCCGGTCGTCAGCCGGTGTAGCCGCTCATGGCCTGGCCGAACGCGCCGGGGCTCTGGTCGATGGAGGAGCAGGTCGGCTGGGCGTAGCCGGTCGAGCCGCCCGGGCATGCCTGGTCGCGGGTCGCGGACCAGAACGACAGCCAGGCCAGGTGCTTGCTCTGGGCGAACGAGGTGAGGGTGGCGGCGTTGTCGAGTGTGAACGTCTCACTGGTGAGGTCGTTGAGGCCGATCATCGGGGTGACCGCCACCTTGTTCCAGGCCTGGTCGTCGCTGAGGTCCGGCCATACGGACCTGATCTGCCCCTGCGTCGCGGTGGCCGCGTCGATGGCGTTCTGTCCCATGTCCGACGGGAACGACGAACCGTAGTCCATGGCCATCGCGTTCACCGCGGCGACGGCTGCCCCGTTGTTCTTCGCGCTGGTCAGGATGTTGACGCCGTCGGAGGTCAGTCCGCTGGGCAGCACCGGCAGGGTGTACGAGACCTGTAGCGACGGGTTGTTCTGCTCCAGGATGGCGATCGCCTGGTTGCGGCGGTCCACTGACGCGGTGTCGGCCACCGAGGCGCCCTCGACGTCGAAGTCGACGGCGGTCAGCGAGTACTGGTCGATGACCTTCTGGTACGCGGCGGCCAGATCGGCGGCCGAGGAGCAACTGGTGGCCAGCTCAGTGCCGTTCGCACCGCCGAACGACACCCGGACGTCGCCTCTGGCCGACCGCAGTCCCGCGATGTCGGCGGCGGTGGCCGCGTCCGATAGGTCGGTGACGCCGCCCCACTTGGGGTCGCAGCTTCCGCCGTCCGTGACGAAGGCGAGGTTGAAGTAGTGGGTGCCCTCGGTCGAGGCGCCCGATGCGAGGTCGTACTGCGGGTAGAGCGACAGATCCACGTACGGGGACACGGTTCCGAGGCCGCTGGCCGCCGGGTGGAGGTGCGCGGTGGCCGCCGCGGCATGGTCTGTGCCCGTGGTGAGCGCCGCGGTGCCCGCGAGCAGCGCGGCGGCCGCGGCCATCGCCGTGGTACGGCGTTTGGCCGTACCTCTTGCGGGCCTTGCGGGCAGGGCGGAGCGTTGCGGCATGGCGGACTCCAGGTGTGGGGGGGTGGGGCCCGCGCCGGGACGGGTGGTCGGGCACACCGTCCCGGCACGGGTGATGGGGGCGCCGCGGTCGTGGGGGCGGCGGCGTCCGGACGTGCGGGGGGCGCATACGGCGCGGGCGTCCCGCTGGACACCGCGGTCACCGTATGCCCAATAAATTGGCCTGGACCAATGACCCGCGTCAAGACGCCGTCAGCGAAAAGTTGCCGCGGGCGGCTGTCCCCAACCGCCCACGCGGCGAGCCGAGTTCAGTCAAAGGCGAGGAAGACCGTCTCCTCGTACGCCCCGTCGCCCTGGAGCCGCACGTCGAAGCGGTAGACCCCGGCGCGCTCCCGCACCGCGACCAGCGTGGCGCGGCGCGGGGCGTCCAGCGAGGTCAGCAGCGGGTCGGCGGCCTCGCCCAAGTACGCGCGGGTGAACAGGTGTTGGAGCAGACCCCGGGCGTGGACGCACACCGACAGATAGGGGGCACCGCCAGGCGGCAGGGTGTGCAGTACATAGCTCCCGTCGGCGCCCGTGGCGACCCGCCCGAACCCGGTGAAGGCCACGCCGTCCCGGCCGATGGCCGCGCCGCCCACCGGATCACGGCGCAGCGAGCCGGGCGCTCCGGCGCGCGAGCCGTCCGGTGCGGGCTGCCAGAACTCCAGCAGGGCGTCGTCGACCGGCTCGCCATGGCCGTCGAGGACCCGACCGTGCACGGTGACGGTGTCCGGGTGACCGGTGGGCGCGATCCCGCCGCCTCCCGGATGCGGTAGCGCGTACCCGAAGTAGGGACCGATGGTCTGCGAGGGTGTGCGGAGCGGTGTCATCAGTGGCCCTCCTCGGTTCGGGTGGCCGATGGTCCGCCCAGGACGATGTCCCAGCGGTAGCCCAACGCCCAGTCTGGTGTGGACAGTTCGGGATCGTGGGCGGCGACGAGCCGTTGCCGGGCCGCGTCGTCGCCCACGGCCTGGAGGATGGGGTCCAGCGGGAGCAGCGGATCGCCGGGGAAGTACATCTGGGTGATGAGCCGCTGGGTGAAGGCCGTGCCGAAGAGGGAGAAGTGGATGTGCGCGGGCCGCCAGGCGTTGGAGTGGTTGCCCCACGGATAGGCGCCGGGTCTGATCGTGGTGAACCGGTAGCGGCCCTGGTCGTCGGTCAGACAGCGGCCGGCGCCGGTGAAGTGGGGGTCCAGCGGGGCGTGGTGCTGGTCGCGCCGGTGCGCGTAGCGTCCGGCGGCGTTGGCCTGCCAGACCTCGACGAGTTGGCCGCGTACCGGACGCCCCGACCGGTCGAGCACCCGGCCGGTGACGGTGATGCGCTCCCCCAGCGGCTCACCGTGGTGCTGCCGGGTGAGGTCGCTGTCGAGGTCGGAGACATCGGCGCTGCCGAACACCGGGCCGGTCAGTTCCACCGCGTCCGGGTCGTCCACCACGACCAGGGGGTTCTTCGGCTGGCGCCATAACGCGCCGCGGTATGGCTCGGGTCCGTCCGCAACACTCATGCACGGTCTCCTGGGTCCGGTCCGCGGTTGTTCGTCGGGTTGCCGCCTGCTCGGCGCCACCGGCCCTAGCGTTCGAGGACCAGGGCGAGGCCCTGGCCGACGCCGATGCACAGGGCGGCCAGTCCGGTGCCGGAGCCCGCGGCGGCCAGTTGGTGGGCGACGGCTCCGGCCAGCCGGGCGCCCGAGGCGCCCAGCGGGTGGCCGATGGCGATGGCGCCACCCCGTGGATTGACGGTGGCCGGGTCCAGCTCCGGCCACTCGGCGAGGCAGCCGAGCGCCTGGGCGGCGAAGGCCTCGTTGAGTTCGAAGGTCAGCAGGTCCGCGAAGCGGCGACCGGCCCTGGCCAGGGCGCGGTTGACCGCCTCGACCGGCCCCAGCCCGAAGTACTGCGGCTCGATCCCGGTCACCGCGGATGCCGAGATCCGGGCGAGCGGTTCCCGTCCGCAGGCCCGCAGCCCCTCCTCGTCGACGATGAGCAGCGCGGCGGCGCCGTCGTTGAGCGGTGAGGCGTTGCCCGCGGTGACCGTGCCGCCGTCGCGGAAGACCGGCTTGAGCCTGGCCAACGCCTCCAGCGAGGTGGCGTCGCGGATGGTCTCGTCCCGCACCAGATCGGTACCGGCGACCGGCACGACCTCCGGTGCGTAGAGTCCGTCCTTCCACGCGTGGCTGGCCTTCTCATGGCTGGCGAGCGCGAAGGCGTCCTGTGCCTCGCGGGTGATGCGGTGCCGGTCCGCGACGAGTTCGGCGCCCTCGCCGAGGGAGACCGTCCACTCCTCGGGCATAAGGGAGTTGGTCATCCGCCAGCCGAGCGTGGTGGAGTACATCTCCTGGTGTCCGGTGGGGAAGGCCCGCTCCGGCTTGGGCACCACCCAGGGCGCGCGGCTCATCGACTCGACGCCGCCCGCGATCGCGATCGACGCGTCACCGAGCGCGACGGCGCGGTAGGCCTGGATGACGGCCTCAAGGCCGGATCCGCACAGCCGGTTGACGGTCGAGCCGGGCACGGTGACCGGCAGCCCGGCGAGCAGCACGGCCATCCGGGCCACATCGCGGTTCTCCTCGCCCGCACCGTTGGCGTTGCCGAGGACGACATCGTCGATACGGGCCGGGTCCAGCTCCGGCGTACGGTCCACCAGCGCCCGTACGACATGCGCGGCGAGATCGTCCGGGCGCACGCCCGCCAGCGCACCGCCGTACTTGCCGATGGGCGTACGCACCGCGTCGGCGATGTACACGTCACGGGCTGCCACGCCAGTAGTCATCGGTGTCCTTCCTTGCGCATTACCCCTGGTCGCCTGGCGAACTGAAGTTCGCGGCGGCTCGCGCCCGAGTCTCTTCCCGGCCGTCGGCGCTGTCAACGCCACCCCTCGCGCCACCCCTGGAGATCCGCATGAGCCGGTCGCGCGCACCCGAGGACACCACCCCCGGGACGCGGTGCTCACCCCGCGCCGGTTCCCGTACGCGGAGCGGCTCGCCGCGGAACTCGTGGTTGCCCGCCGTCGCGCGGGATCCTCCTGCCGCCAGGGCGGCGAGCAGCGCCTCTTCGCCGCCGTAACCGCGCCGGTGGCGCCGCGTTGATCATCGGGTAGTCGCGGAGCAGCGAGGAGGGGAAGTCCGTGCCACCCCAGCCGGTTGATCTGGCGCAGCGCATCGGGGCGTTCATCTCGGGATTTCCGGTAGCGGGGGGCTACCGGGTGCCCGACCGGGCGGAGCGGGCGGCGATCGCGGCCGGTGTCGTGCACGTCCTGAACGGGCATACCGGCGCCGCGTGCCAACAGCTTTCCGCCGTCGGCTACACGGTGCGCACGCTGCACACGGCTTCCTGCGACCGCGCGGTGGCCGAAGTCGGCGAATCGGCCGCCACCGGGCGGGGTTGGGGCAGGGTGTACGTCGATCTGACCCGGCCCGCGCGCTGGAGCGTTCAGGCGCCGCATCCGCGGTCCGATCTGCGAACCGGGCGGCTCGCGACCGAACTGTTCGGCAGGGCGCCGGGCGGCGTGCTGGTCCTGGCGGGCGCGTTGCGCACCGCGGGCGAGGGCAACTGCGCTGATGTGGCGCACCGGGAGGACTCCGCCTTCAACGCGGTGTGCGATGCGCTGGTCGCGCGTGGGCTGCCGGCGATCCAGGTGCACGGCTTCGCCGACGCCACCTCCCCCGGCCATGACGTGTCGTCTCGCCCGGTCCCGCGCAGCCGGGCGACGCGGTGCGCGAGGCGGCACGCCTGCTCGACGACCAGGGGTTCCGGGTGTGCCGGGTGTGGAAGGAGCGCTGCAGCGGGCTGGAGGGCACGACCAACGTGCAGGCCAAGCGGGCGGCGGCGGACGGGGTCCCGTTCGTGCACATCGAGAACAGCTTCACGGTGCGCCACGACCGGGCTGCCCGCACCCGGGTCGTACAGGCACTGGCCGAGCTGGCGCGCAGTTGGCTGTGATTCCCCAACCACCGTGCCGCCGACCGGACTTGGCCACCCAGACCGATGATTGACGTGGCGTCAGATAGCGGTACGGCGGGAAAGCCCGGTGGCAGCCGAGGAGTTGTGCACGGTGAAGGCCACGGTGCCCGGCAGATAGCGGTCCTCGGACCACTCCACGGGGGTTCCGGCGGGATCGGTGCTGTGCCGCCGCTCACGCAGCAGCGCGTCACCGATCTGACAGCCCAGCAGACCCGCGTCGTCCGCGTCGGCGAAGGTCACATCGATGGTGTGGTGCACATCGGTGAACTGCACCCCCTGATCCTCCAGCGGCACGGTGTGCGAGACGGCGGCCGGGTCGAGCCGGGCGACGATCTCCCCGATGTGCCGTGGGTAGACGGAGCGTTCGACCATGACCGGAACGCCGGAGAGGGTACGGACCCTGAGCACCAGGCACACCTCATCGCCCTCGGCCAGCCGCAGCTTCTCGCGTTCGACCTCGTCAGCGGGTCGTCGGACGATGTCCACCACCCGGCCGCCGGGCTCCTCGCCGAGGGAGCGCGCCCAGCGGGTGAAGCTGACGGTTTCGCTGAAGGTCTGCACCCGGGCGGTGCCCAGGACGACCCGTCGGGTGCCGCGCCGGGAGGTCACCAGACCGTCCGCGCGCAGCAGGGCGAGGGCCTGGCGGATGGTGCCCCGGGAGACGCCGTAGGTCTGCGCCAGCGCGGCCTCGGCGGGCAGTCTGCCGCCCGAGCCGTAAGCGCCGTCGGCTATCCCCTGCCGGAGCTCGGCGGCCACCTTCCGGTACATCGCCTGGCGCCCGTCCGCCACGATCATCCCCGTTCACGTCCCTGCACGTATTCGTGCGTGTGCCACGTATTCGATCGGGAGCCTAACCGCCGCCGAGGGCCGCGTCCGCGCCGTTCCTGGGACCGTCGTCGAATCTCGGCCACTCGTTCACTTTCCGGACACCCGGCTCGTACGTACTTGGCGCGTCAAGTTGTACAGCCAACCTGACCACCTCCCAAACCTCGCAAGGAGACCGAAGTGAACGTGCCCAGAACCCGGGCCATAGGCGCCGCAGGCGTCCTGGCCGCCGCGGCGCTCACCCTCAGCGCCTGCGGCGCCGCGCCCGCGACGAGCACCACGGCGAACGGCAAGAGCGCCGCGACCGCCACCTCGGCAGCCGACTTCGGCGGGATGAACGGCCTGGTCGCCGCCGCGAAGAAGGAGGGCACGCTGAACGCCATCGCCCTCCCCCGGGACTGGGCGAACTACGGCGCGGTCATTGACGGGTTCACCAAGAAGTACGGCATCAAGGTCCAGGACGAGAACCCGGGCGGCGCCAGCCAGGACGAGCTGAACGCGATCACCTCCCGCAAGGGCCAGGACCGCGCCCCCGACGTGGTCGACCTGGGCTCGTCCTTCGCGCTCAGCGGCGCCCAGCAGGGCCTGTTCGCCTCCTACAAGGTGGCCGGATTCGACAAGATCCCCGGTGTACAGAAGGACAGCCAGGCGCGCTGGTACAACGACTACGGCGGCTACATCTCGATCGGCTGCGACGCCAAGCGGGTCAAGGACTGCCCGAAGACCTTCGCCGATCTGCTCAAGCCCGACTACAAGGGCCAGGTGGCGCTCAACGGCAACCCGACCAAGGCCGGTGCGGCCTTCGGCGCGGTGTACGCGGCGGCGCTGGCCAACGGCGGCTCGTTCGACAACATCCAGCCCGGTATCGACTTCTTCGGCAAGCTGAAGAAGGCTGGCAACTTCGACCCGGTGCAGGCCACTCCGGCGACGATCCAGAAGGGCGAGACCCCGATCACCGTCGACTGGGACTACCTCAACTCCGGTTACGCGGACGAGTTCCGCGACAAGGGCGTCGACTGGCAGGTCACCGTGCCGTCCGACGGCCAGTACTCCCAGTACTACTCGCAGGCGATCAACGCCTCCGCTCCGCACCCGGCCGCCGCCCGGCTCTGGGAGGAGTACCTGTACAGCGCCGAGGGCCAGAACCTCTTCCTCAAGGGCTACGCCCGCCCGGCCCTGATGACCGCCATGAAGCAGGCCGGAACGCTGGACTCCGGCGCCGCGAACAAGCTCGCCGCGGTCAGCGGTGTGCCGACCTTCCCGACCCCGGACCAGACGGACAAGGCCAAGCAGGTCGTCACCGAGAAGTGGGCCCAGGCCGTCTCGTGAAGAACGCCGCCACTTCGGCTGATACGGGTTCGTTCCGGGGGCAAGCCCCCGAACCCCCACGCAGCCAAGCCCTCACATCGCGGCTGGGCGGCGGGCTGGCCGTCGCCCCGCTGCTGCTGTTCATGGCGATCGCCTTCGGGCTCCCGGCCATCGCCATCGGCACCGGTGCCTTCACCACCAGTGCCGACGCCCCTGGCGGGGTGCACTGGACCCTGTCCAACCTGACCGCCTCGGTGCACGGCGCGTATCTGACCGCGCTGTGGGGCAGCGTCAAGCTCTCGGCGCTGTCCGCGCTGCTGGCGACGGTGCTCGGGCTGCCGCTCGCGCAGGCGGTGGTGACCTCGAACAGCCGGGCGCTGCGTGACGCCGTACTGTCCGCCTCGGGTGTGCTCGCCAACTTCGGTGGCGTTCCCCTGGCGTTCGCCTTCGTGGCCACCTTGGGCAACGCGGGCGTGCTCACCACGCACTTCGGGCTGGCCGCCAAGGGCTGGAGCCTGTACAGCTTCTGGGGTCTGGTCGTGGTGTACCTGTACTTCCTGCTGCCGCTGATGGTGCTGACCATCGCCCCGGCCCTGGAGGGACTGCGCGCCGGATGGCGGGAGGCGGCACGCAACAACGGGGCCACCGCGTGGCAGTACTGGCTGTACGTCGCGCTCCCGGTGCTCGCGCCCTCGCTGCTCGGCGGCTATGTGCTGCTGTTCGGGAGTGCCTTCGCCGCCTACGCCACGGCCGCCGCGATGGTCGGCAGCTCGGTGCCGCTGCTGACCTCGCAGATCGCCGACGCCCTGTCCGGCAACGTCCTGGTGGGCCAGGGCAATGTGGCCCTCGCCCTCAGCATCGACATGGTCGTGGTCGCGGGCGCGGTCATGGCGGTCTACGTACCCCTGCAGCGAAGGAGCGCCCGATGGCTCGCCTGACGAACCGCCGGATCCGCTGGTGGCGCGGTGCGGCCGGGCTCATCGCCGGGCTGTACTTCCTGGTGCCGCTGGCCTGCTCGGTGCTGTTCACCGTGGATGTGCCGGGGCAGGGATTCACCCTGAGCTCGTACACCGGGATCCTGAGCGCGAGCGGCTTCACCAGCAGCCTGCTGCTCACCCTGGAGCTGGCCGCCGCGACCATCGTGCTCGTCCTGGGACTACTGGTCCCCGCCCTGCTCGCGGCGCGGCTCGGCGCTCCGCGGCTGCGTCCGCTGCTGGAGGTCGTCTGCTCGCTACCGCTCGTGGTGCCCTCGGTCGCACTGGTCGCCGGATACAGCGGTGTGCTGCGCTGGGGGCCGCAGTACCTGTCCCGTACGCCGTTGTTCCAGACCTTCGTGGCCGTGCAGAACGCCAGCTTCCCCGTGGTGCTGGTCCTCGCCTACACGGTGATGTCGCTGCCGCTCGCCTACCGGGCGCTGGACGCCGGGCTGCGCGCGGTGGACGTCCGTACGCTGATGGAGGCGGCGCGCAGCTGCGGCGCCAGCCCGGTACGGGCGGTGTTCCAGGCGGTACTGCCGAATCTGCGCGGTGCGTTGATGAACGCGAGCTTCCTCACGCTGGCGCTGGTCCTCGGCGAGTACACCGTCGGCGCGCTGCTGGGCTTCAGGCCGTTCGCGGTGTGGATCGTCGGCATCGGCGGCAGCCAGGCCCAACTGTCGGTCGCCGTCTCGGTGTTGAGCCTGCTGCTGACCTGGGCACTACTGCTGGTGTTCGCGGCCGCCGGCCGCCCCCGTACCCGTACCCCCCGCCGGGCCCGTGCCAAGGCCGCCCCGGCCCTCGTTCCGCAGGAGTCGGCATCATGACCGTCGAATTCCGGTCGCTGCACAAGTCGTTCGGCGCCACCAAGGCCCTCGATGGGCTCGACCTGACCGCTCACCAAGGGGAGCTGCTGGCCCTGCTCGGCCCGTCCGGCTGCGGCAAGACCACGGCTCTGCGGATGCTGGCGGGCTTCGAACGTCCGGACTCCGGGCAGGTGCTGGTGGACGGGGAGGACATCAGCGAGGTACCGGCGCACCGCCGGGACGCCGGGATGGTCTTCCAGTCGTACAGCCTCTTCCCGCATCTGACCGCCGCCGACAACGTGGCGTTCGGGCTGCGGATGCGCAAGGTCGGCGCCGCCGAACGGCGGTCCAGGGCGGCGGAGCTGCTTGAGCTCGTCGGCCTGCCGCAGCACGCCGACCGCTATCCGCACCAGCTCTCCGGTGGCCAGCAGCAGCGGGTGGCGCTGGCCCGGGCGCTCGCGCTGCGCCCGAAGGTGCTGCTGCTCGACGAGCCGCTGTCCGCCCTGGACGCCAAGGTCCGGGTGCAGCTGCGGGAGGAGATCCGGCGGCTGCAGCAGGAGTTGGCGATCACCACCGTGTTCGTCACCCATGACCAGGAGGAGGCGCTGTCCACCGCCGACCGCGTCGCGGTCATGCGGGACGGCCGTCTGGAGCAGTGCGCCAGCCCCGCCGAGTTGTACGACACGCCGTCGACCGCGTTCGTCGCGGAGTTCGTCGGCACGATGAACCGGCTGCCGGGTCAGGCGACGGGGGACGGCAGTGTGGAGGTCCTCGGGCAGCGGCTGCCGGTACGCGGTGCCCCGGACGCGGCGGGCGCGGTCGATGTGCTGGTGCGTCCGGAGGCGGTCGACGCGACCGCCGACGAGGGCGGTTCCGCGCGGGTGACGGCCACCGCCTTCCACGGCGCGGTCACCCGGCTGACCGTCACGCTCGCCGACGGGACCACGGTCAAGGCCGACATCCCCAGCCACCGCGCCTCCGGCCTGGTGGCGGGCGCCGCGGCGACCGTGACGCTCCCGGAGCGGCCGGTGCTGATCGAGGCGCATGCCGCATGACCCTCGCCGCAGTTCTGTTCGACATGGACGGCACGCTGGTGGACACCGAGGAGGTGTGGTGGCAGGCGGTCGCCGACACCGCCACCGGCCTCGGCTACCAGCTGTCCGACCGGGACCTCCCCGATGTGCTCGGCCGCCCGGTGGAGCACACCGCGGAGCACCTCCTGCGGGTGACCCGCACCGATCGCGACCGCGCCGGGTTGACGGCGGAGCTGGACAGCCGCTTCGCGGAGCTGGTCGCCCACGAGATCCGGCCGCGTCCTGGCGCGTTGGCGCTGCTGGACGCCCTGCGGGCGCAGGAGCTCACCACCGCCCTGGTGTCGGCCTCGCCGCGCCGGGTGGTCGACATGGTGCTGCGGGTACTGGGCCAGGACCGGTTCACGGTGACGGTCTCGGCGGACGACACGCCCCGCACCAAGCCCGCACCCGACCCGTATCTGGCGGCGGCACGGCAGCTCGGCGTGGATCCCGCGCACTGCGTGGCCGTGGAGGACACGCCGACGGGCGTGGCCTCGGCGGAGGCGGCGGGCTGCCAGGTGCTGGCCGTGCCGTCGGCCGTACCGATCGCGGCGGCGCCGGGCCGCACCGTACTGCCGTCCCTGGAGCAGGCCGGACCGGCGCTCCTCAGATCGCTGGTCGCCAGCCCGCAGGAGAGCCGGTAACGGGTGCGGCGGGAGAGAGGGTAACGGGTGGGCGGGCGCGATGGTTTCGCCTTCTCAGGGGTCGAAGCGGTAGCCCAACCCCGGCTCGGTGATCAGATGTCGGGGACGGGACGGATCGGGCTCCAGTTTCCGGCGTAGCGCGGACATGTAGATACGCAGGTAGTTGGTGCGGTTCTCGCGTCCCGGTCCCCATACGTCGCGCAGCAGTTGGGCGCCGGTGACCAGTCTGCCCGGGTTGCGCAGCAGCGGGGCCAGCAGCCGCCACTCGGTCGGCGTGAAGTGCAGCGGCTCGCCCCTACCGGACGTGGGCACGGCGGTGTACGAATCGAGATCGACGGTGAACGCCGCCACCTCCACGGTCTCCCGCGACTGCGCCGCCGTGACCGGGCGGCGCAGCACGGCCCGTAACCTGGCCAGCAGTTCATCCATGGAGAACGGTTTCGTCAGGTAGTCGTCCGCCCCCGCGTCCAGCGCCTCGACGGTGACCGCCGGTCCGGTGCGCCCGGACAGCACGATGATCGGCGCCGAACACCAGGCGCGCAGCCCCGCGATCACCTCGACGCCGTCCAGATCCGGCAGGCCGAGGTCGAGAACGATCGCGTCGGGCGGGCAGCGCGAGGCGAGGCGCAGCGCGGTGGTGCCGTCCTGCGCGGTGGCCACCGCGTAGTGCCGCGCCTTGAGGTTGATACCGAGGGCGCGCAGCATCTGCGGTTCGTCGTCGACGACCAGGACCCGCCTCATGTCAGCACCTCGTCTCGCACGGCGGGTGCGACCGGCAGCGACACCACCATCGTCAGCCCGCCGCCGGGCGTCTCCTCCGGGGTGAGCGAGCCGCCCATCGCCTCGGTCAGCCCGCGGGACAGCGCGAGGCCGAGACCGAGACCGGTGCTGTTGTCGGTGTCGCCCATGCGCTGGAACGGCTCGAACGCCCGCTCCCGGTCCGCCGGTTGGATTCCCGGCCCGCGGTCCACGACGCGTATCTCCACCCAGGAACCGAGCACGCTGGCGCTGACCGACACCGGCTGGCCAGGCGGCGAGTGGCGTACCGCGTTGGCCACCAGATTGGCCAGCACCCGTTCCAGCAGCGGCGGATCGGCGAGCACGTCCGCCGACTCCTCAAGCCCCGGGGTCAGCACGGTTACGGAGCTGTCCGGCAGCGTGTCCAGGGCCAGCGGCAGCACTTCGGCGGGCGCGGTCGGCCGCAGGCGCAGAGTGAGGGCTCCGGCCTGCAGCCTGCTCATGTCGAGGAGGTTGTCGACCAGCCGGTTGAGCTTGGCCAGCGACTCCTCGGCGGTGGCGAGGAGTTCCTCGCGGTCCTCGTCGCTGAAGTCCACATCACGGCTGCGCAGACTGCTGACCGCGGCCCAGCCGCTGGCCAGCGGGGTACGCAGGTCGTGGCTGACGGCGGCCAGCAGCGCGGTGCGCATCCGGTCGGCCGCCTTGACCGGCTCGACCTCGGCGGCGGCCTCGGCGAGCCGGGCCCGTTCCAGCGCGGCCGCCAGGTGCGCGGCGAAGGCGGTCAGTACCCGGTGCTCGGAGGCGGCCAGGTCGCGCCCCTTCAGCAGCAGCAGGCTGTCCGGTCCGACCGGGATGGTGAGGTCGGCGTCGTCCGGGCATGGCTCGTCGCCGGCGGTGCGGTGTGCCAGCACCGCGGATTCCATGCCGAAGGTCTCCCGGGTCAGGTTCAGCAGCGCGGAGACGGCCTGGTCGCCGCGGAGGATGTGCCCGGCCAGCGCGGAGAGCGTCTCGGCCTCGGCGGTGGCGTTGGCGGCGCGCCGGGACAGCCGCAGGGAGCGGTCGACGACGGCGGCGACGGTGACCGCCACGACCGTGAAGGCGGTCAGCGCGAGGATGTTGTTGGGCTCCGCGATGGTGAACTCGCCGACGGGCGGTATGAAGTAGTAGTTCAGCAGCAGCGACGCGCTGATCGAGGCGAGCACCGCGGAGACCACACCGCCGATGCACGCCACCGCGACCACGGTGATCAGGAAGAGCAGCGTCTCGCTGGTGAGGTTGAGGTGCAGTGCGTGGGAGGCGGTGCGCAGCGCCAGGGTCAGCAGCCCCGGCAGCACGATCCCGGCGACCGGGCCCGCCACCCGCCGGAAGACCGGCAGCGAGTGCCCGGGGACGGGCAACGCCCCTCCGCTGCCTGCTCGTTCGTGGGTGACCATGTGGACATCGATGTCGCCGGACAGTTCGACGGTGGTCTCGCCCACGCCGCGTTCGGCCACGAACCGCCTGAGCCGGCTGCGGCGGCTGGTGCCGACGACGAGCTGGGTGGCGTTCTCCGCGCGGGCGAAGTCCAGTAGCGCGGTGGGCACATGGTCGCCGACGACCGAGTGGAAGCTGCCGCCGAGGCTCTCCACCAGCTGGCGCTGCCTGGCGAGAGCGGCCGGTGAGAAGTCGGTGAGGCCGTCGCTGCGCACCACATGGACGGCGAGCAGATCGCCGCCGGATGAGCGCGCGGCGATCCGGGCAGCCCTGCGAATAAGCGTTTCTCCTTCGGAGCCGCCGGTGAGCGCGACCACGACCCGCTCCCGGGTCTCCCACACCTTGCCGATGCGGTGCTCGTAGCGGTACTTCTGCAGTGCCTCGTCGACCCGTCCGGCCACCCACAGCAGCGCCAGTTCCCTCAAGGCGGTCAGATTGCCGATCCGGAAGTAGTGCGAGAGCGCGGCGTCGATCTTCTCCGGCGGATAGATGTTGCCGTGTGCCATCCGGCGGCGCAGTGCCTCGGCGGGCATGTCGACCAGTTCTATCTGCTCGGCGCGGCGGACGATCTCGTCGGGCACGGTCTCCCGCTGCGGTACACCGGTGATCTTCTGGACGACGTCGTTGAGGGACTCCAGATGCTGGATGTTGAGGGTGGTGACCACATCGATCCCGGCGGCCAGCAGTTCCTCGATGTCCTGCCAGCGTTTGGCGTTGCGCCCGCCGGGGACGTTGGTGTGGGCGATCTCGTCGACCAGCGCGACTTCTGGGTGCCGGTCGAGCACGGCGGCCAGGTCGAGCTCCGTGAAGTCGACGCTCCGGTAGGGTCGCCGGGCTCTGGGGATGATCTCCAGCCCGCCGAGCATCTCCTCGGTGTGCGGCCGGTGGTGGCACTCGGCGAGCGCCACCACGACGTCCTTGCCGCGTCCGGCGCGGCGCCTGCCTTCGTCCAGCATCCGGTAGGTCTTGCCGACTCCGGGCGCCGCCCCGAGGAAGACCTTGAGCTTGCCGGGCCGTGGGCCCTGCGTGCCGGGCGGGATGGCGCTGTGCACCACCGGGGCCCCTCCTTGTGTCGTCAGGCGTCATGCCGCGCGGGAGGCCCGATCCGCTGGCGGTGACCGCGGCTACGGGCTCCACCTCGGCCTGGTGGGCTGCGCGGTACCGGAGCCCGGCCCGGGAGCGGCGAGCGGCATCGGCTGGCACCGGCCTTTGTAGCGTCCTGCGCTGACCGCCCGGCGCGGCCGCTGTTAGCGGGGTCCTTACACGATCACGGGGCTCCTTGACGGTGCCTTGACGCGGTTCGGCCGATAGGGTGAGACACGGAGCGCCGGGAAGTCTGGTCGGCCGGGACGGAAGTCCCGATAACTCGGTCAGGGAGCGCGGCGTGCACAGTGTTGGAACGGTCCTGTTCCTGGTGGTCCTCGCCACCGTGGTGGCGACCGGCGCCAGGCGTTGGAGCATCCCCGCGCCCTCGCTGCTGGTGGTGGCCGGACTCGGAGTGGCGCTTCTGCCAGGCGTTCCGCAGATCAGGGTGACGCCCGACCTCATCGGCCTGGTGGTGCTGCCGCCGCTGCTGTACGCCTCCGCCGAGGAGATCTCGTTGCGCGAGCTGAAGGCGGTCTGGCGGCCGGTGACGGTGCTCGCGGTGGGCCTGGTGCTGTTCTCCGCGGCCGCGGTGGGTGCGGTCGCGGCGGCGTTCACTCCGCTTCCGCTGTCGATGGCGTTCGTCCTGGGCGCGGTGCTGGCCAGCACCGACCCGGTGGCGGTGACCGCGTTGGGGCGGCGGCTGGCGCTGCCGCCGCGGATCCAGGTACTGGTGCAGGCGGAGAGCCTGTTCAACGACGCGACATCGCTGGTGCTGTTCCGGGTCGCGGTCTCCGTGGCGGTGGCGTCGAGCGCGGTGTCATGGCAGGCAGCGGGCGGGCAGTTCGCGCTGCTCGCCGGGGGCGGGGCGGTCCTGGGGGCCGCGGTGGCGGGCGCGGTGGCGCTGATCCGGCGGCGTACCGAGGAACCGGTGCTGGAGACCGTGATAGCGCTGGTCACCCCGTACTCCGCGTACATCCTCGCCGAGGCGGCGCACACCTCGGGCGTGACGGCGGTGGTGGTGTGCGGGGTGCTGCTGGGCAGCGGCGGGCACCGGCTGACGACGGCGCCGATACGGCTGCAGCTGCACGCGGTCTACGGCACGGTGGTCTTCCTGCTGGAGAGCGTGGTCTTCAGCCTGATCGGACTGGAACTGCCCAGTCTGATACGTGATTTGAGCGATGCCGACCGCTGGTGGCCGCTTCAGGCGCTGGCGGTGGCGGTCACGTTGATGACGGTACGGATGCTGTGGGTGTTCCCGTTGTCGGCCCTGCTGCACCGCAAGGACGGCACGGGCGGCGGATCGTGGCGGGTCGCGGCGGTCGCCTCCTGGGCGGGTACCCGTGGCGTGGTGCCGCTGGCCGCGGCCCTGTCGATTCCGCTGACCACCGCGAACGGGGCCGCGCTCCCGCACCGCGCACTGGTCCTGGTGCTGGCCACCTCGGTCGTCGTGGTCACGCTGATCACCCAGGGCTTCACCCTCGCCCCGCTCGTGCGGCGCTCCGGGATCGCCATGGAGCCCGCGCACACCCGGCGCGAGGAGGCGGAGGCCCAGCATCTGGTGGTGAGCGCCGGGCTGCGCCATCTGGAGCAGATCGCCGAGTTGGAGGCAGTGCCCGAGGTGGTGGTGGAGGGGCTCCGCCGGACCCTGCGTACGCAGGTGGAGCACGCCCGCGAGCGGCTCGGCGAAGAGGAACAGGACCACGCGACGGCGGACGCGTATCGTCAGTTGCGTATCGATGTCATAGCGGTCGAGACCGCCGAACTGCGGCGGCTGTACGACATCCACCGGATCAGCGACACCACCCGGCGGCGCATCCAACGCCGTCTCGACCTGGAGGAAGCCCGACTGGGAGAGGGCTGACCCGCTCCCCCGGCCTGGCCCGGGGCTCACCGACGCGCACCACCGCCACCTGGTTGCCGCTGTGCCGACCTGGGGAGTCTACGAAGGTGACCACCGTCCCGAAGCTGACCAACCCCCGCCGCCGCAGCCCTGGCGCGACGAGGCGCCAGGACATGCCACCCCGGGACGCCGCCCGCCGCCCCTCGCTCGCCTCTCCCTGGTGGCGCGGGGCCACGGCCGTCGTGGCCGGAGCGCTGCCCGCCCTCGCCTTCCCGGCGCCCGCGCTGTGGTGGTTGGCCTACGTCGCCCTGGTACCGCTGATCCTGCTGGCGCGCTCGGCGCCCACCCGGGGCCGGGGGGCGCTGGACGGCTGGCTCGGCGGGACCGGCTTCATGATCGCCGTGCATCACTGGCTGCTGCCGAGCCTGAGCGCCTTCATCGTGGTGATCGCCGCGCTGCTCGGCCTGGTGTGGCTGCCCTGGGGCTGGCTGGCGCAGCGGCTGCTCGGCGGCTCGCCCGGGATCGGAAGTGTGCTGGCGGCGCTGGTGCTGCTGCCGTCGGCGTGGCTGCTGGCCGAGATGGTCCGCTCCTGGCAGTACCTCGGCGGTCCATGGGGGCTGCTCGGCGCCAGCCAGTGGCAGGTTCGTCCCGCCCTGCGGCTGGCCTCCGTCGGCGGGGTGTGGCTGCTGAGCTTCCTGCTGGTGGCGGTGAACACCGCGATCGCGGCGCTGATCGCGGTACCCGCGGTGCGTCATACGGCGGTGGCGGCACTGGTCGCGATCGCGGTCGGGGTCACGGCGGTGTGGTTCTGGGTGCCGGTGGCGCCGCGCACCGGGAGCGTACGGATCGCGGTGGTGCAGCCGGGGGAGATCGAGAACGGCCTGGCCCGGTTCGACCGCAGCGCTCAGCTCACCGCCCAACTGGCCGGCCTGCATCCGGATCTGGTGGTGTGGGGCGAGAGCAGTGTCGGCTTCGACCTGTCGGCACACCCGCCGCTGAGCGGACGGCTGGCCGCCCTGTCCCGGCAGGTCGGCTCGGACCTGCTGGTCAATGTGGACGCGCAGCGCGCCGACGGGCGCGGCATCTACAAGACGTCCGTGCTGGTGGGCCCGCAGGGCCCGACCGGGGAGAGCTACGACAAGATGCGGCTGGTGCCGTTCGGCGAGTACATCCCGTTGCGTTCGGTGCTCGGCTGGGCGACCAAGGTCGGCAAGGCGGCGAGCGTCAACCGGCACCGCGGCACCCACCAGGTGGTCATGAACGTCGGCACGCTGCGCATCGGCCCGCTGATCTGCTTCGAGACGGCCTTCCCCGACATGAGCCGCCATCTGGCCGACATGGGCGCCCAGGTACTGGTGGCGCAGTCCTCCACCTCGACCTTCCAGGACAGTTGGGCACCGGCCCAGCACGCCTCCCTGGCGGCGCTGCGCGCGGCGGAGACCTGGCGGCCCGTGGTGCACTCGACCCTGACCGGTATCAGCGCGGTCTACGACGCGCGCGGCACCCGGATAGGCCCGCGGCTCGGCACATCGAGCAGCACCGCCCAGATCTACACGGTGCCGCTGTCCGGCGGCCGCAGCCCGTACGACCGGTTCGGCGACTGGGTGATCGAGATGTCGGTCGGCCTGCTTCTGCTGAGCGCGTCCTACGAGGCGTACCGGGCCGTCAGGAAGCCTGCTGCCGGGCGGCGTTGACGATCCGCTCGCACAACTCGTGGGTGAGCAGGTCGTCCTGGGCACTCAGCACCTTTCCGGCGCGTACCGCGTCCAGGAAGGCGACGGTGATCTGCTCGATACCGCGCTGGCGGGCCACCGGCACCCAGTCACCGCGCCTGCGCAGGCTCGGCTGCCCCTTGTGATCCACGATCTCCGCGAGGTTGAGCACCTGACGCTTGGTGTCCTGGCCCATCACCTCCAGGACCTCCTCCGTGGAGCCGCTCATGCGGTTCATGATGCCGAGCGCGGTGAATCCGTCGCCGGACAGCTGCAGCACCACGTGGTGCAGCAGACCGCCGTCCGACTTGGTCCGGATGTCGATGTGCTCGACGGTGCCGGGGACCAGGAAACGCAGGGTGTCGGCGACATGGATGAAGTCGTCGAAGACGAACTCCCGCGGCTCGGCGGCGAGGCCGACCCGGTTCTTCTGCAGGACGATCAGATCACGTGGGTGGTCCAGACACTGCAGGTAACCAGGTGCGTAGCGGCGGTTGAAGCCGGTCATCAGGGTCACACCGCGCTGCTCGGCACGGCGCACCAGTGCTTCGGCGCCCGCGAGGTCGTAGGCCAGCGGCTTGTCGACGTACGCCGGGACCCCGGCGTCGATGAGCGCCTCGGCGATCTCGGCGTGCACCGTGGTGGGGGCGTGGACGAAGGCGGCGTCGAGCCCTTGGTCGATGAGCGCGCGCAGGTCGGTGTGGCGACTGTCCGCCGGGATGCGGTGGCTGTCGCCGATCCGGTCCAGCGTGGTCCGGGTACGGGTCTGCAGGTGCAGCTCGATGCCGGGCAGGGCGGTGAGTACCGGCAGGTAGGCCTTCTGCGCTATGTCACCGAGGCCGATGACGCCTACTTTGAGCGGCCTGCCAGGGGATGCCACTGCTGATCTCCCGTGTCCGGTGGTACGGATGTTCCCTGCTCCGCAGCATACGTGTGCCGCAGCGGGCCATGACGGACGGCGTCGAGGCGGCCCCGGAAAATGCTGCGCGGTCTGCCGGTGGTCCGCGCCATGATGGCGGACATGACACAGACCACGCGAACCGAGACGCCCACGACCGCCGACGAACGCACCACCCTGGAGGCGATGCTGGACTACCACCGGGCGACGCTGGCGATGAAGTGCGAGGGGCTGTCCGAGGAGCAGCTGCGCACCGCCACCGTCCCGCCGTCGGAGTTGACACTGCTGGGCCTGGTGCGGCACATGGCCGAAGTGGAGTGCGGCTGGTTCCGCAACGTCCTGGGGGCGGAGGAGGTCAAGCCGTTCTACTACTCCGACGAGGACCGGGACGGCGAGTTCCACAACCTCGGGACGGCGGACACGGCGGAGGCCTTCGCCACCTGGCGGGCGCAGATCGACCGCGCGAAGGAGCTGGTGTCGGCGCGCTCACTGGACGACACCGGGTCGCGGCGGGGCAAGACGTTCTCGCTGCGCTGGATCTATGTGCACATGATCGAGGAGTACGCCAGGCACAACGGGCACGCCGATCTGATCCGCGAGCGCGTCGACGGCGCCACCGGGGAGTGAGGCGGACGCCGGGCGGCCGGTGATCACCCCTGCGGGGAATATCCAACAGCCGTACCACAGGCCAGAGTTGACCGGGTGCGCCGATTCCCCGCAGCGGTCGCCCTGACGGCGGCCGCGCTCCTCACCGGATGCGTCAACGTCTCCGAGCAGCCCGGCCTGCCGAACGGTGCGAAGCCCTCGCCGCCGCAACGCCAACCGGCCCTCGCCCGGATCGAACCGCAACCCGCCCGCGAGGAGCTGACCACCACCGAACCGTACGCGGCTGCGTCATCCGCCCCCTCCGCGGCCGCCCACCCCGCGCCCGGCACACCGTCGACCACGCCCTCCCCCAGTTCCATGGCGCAACCGACGCCGCCCGCACCGGACTTCGGGCAGCATCCCGCACCGCCGCCACCCCCGGCCCCGCCACGGCCGGTGCCACCGCCGTCCGCGCCGCGGCCCGACCCGCGCCTGGCCCCGCCTCCCCCGCCGGTGCACCGCCCCGACCCACCGGCGGCGCCGCCCGCCGGGCAACCGGCCGGGCACGGCGATGTCTGCGGGCTCGGTGAGACGTACGGCCGCTGGGCACCGGACAGTCCCGCGGCCCGGATCTGCCACCAGACCTACGGCAGATGACCGGGGCTACGGCAGCTGGTCCGGGTCCGCGGCTCCAGTCAGCAGCAGCTCCAACCGGTTGAGCGCGGCACGGATACCGTCCCCGTACGCGTCGTCGGCCAGGGCGTCGGAGGACTCGCGCGCTATGCCGAGGTAGCCGCGCGCTATGCCGTACTCGCCCAACTTCTGGTAATCCGCCGCCAGGTTCAGATACAGCGAGGGATAGAAGCCGCGCACCGAGAACACATGGTCACCCCATGCGACCTCGTGTCGGTCAACGGCGTCAGCGGCCCGCAACGCCTGGAGATCCCATGCCAGTTCGTCCTCCGGATCATCCTGGGTGTCCGCCATGTAGTGCGCGAGGGTGCAGCGGTGCACCGGTGATCCGTCCTCCCCGATCTCCTTCCACAGGGCGGCGAAGCGACTGCGTGCCTCCTCACGGTCGCCGCCGTGCAGCAGCATGATCACCTGGCCGATGCGCATGGTCATCTCGTCCGCCACTGTCGCCTCCCGTGCCTGCCCTGCGTTCGCGTTCGCGTTCGCGTTCGCGTTCTCGTTCTCGTTCTCGTTCTCGTTCTCGTGACGACGCTAGCGGCAGGGTCTGACAATCACCGTGAAGCACCCGTGCGGACGAGACCAGGAGGCTGAACCGTACGGTCCGCCGCACCGCCCCAGCCCTGGACACCTGGCAGAAGAGGGAAGGTATCCAGGGCATCGTGGAATCACACGGTGCGACCGGAGCGCCGATGTCGCAGCGCCGCCGTCCGAGCGCCGACAAGCGAGGAGCACAGCCATGAACCGGCATGTCACCGGCACCTTCACCTTCGCCAGGTGGGAGGAGAACACCTCAGCCGAGGCCGAAGGCGGCGCGAAGCTCGGCCGCGCCTCGGTGGCCAACACCTTCACCGGCTCCGTCGAAGCCGCCGGAGCCGTCGAGTACGCACTGGTCTACACCAGTCCGACCGAGGGCGTGTTCTGCGGCTACGAGCATCTGACCGGCTCGGTGGAGGGCCGGACGGGCGCCTTCGTGATCGAGCACCGGGGACGGTTCTCGGGAGACACCGTGCACTGCGCCCTGACGGTGGTCCCTGGCTCCGGCAGCGGAGAGCTGGCCGGAATCACCGGCGGTGGCAGCTTCATCGCCCGGCACGGCGAGCCCACCACCACCTACGCCCTCGACTACCACCTGGGCTGACGCCCGGCTCCGCGCCGGGCGCTCGCCGCCACCGCCGACGCCGCTACTTGGCGGGCGTGCCGAGGTCGGGGATCCGCCAGTCGATCGGCGGGTGGCCCTGGGCCGCCACCGCCTCGTCGATCTGGGTGAAGGGGCGGCTGCCGAAGAACTTCTTGGCCGAGAGCGGTGACGGATGCGCCCCCTGCACCACCGCGTGCCGCCCGGTGTCGATCAACGGCAGCTTCTTCTTCGCGTAGTTGCCCCACAGGACGAACACCGCCGGGTCGGGCCGCTCGGCGACGGCCTTGATCACGGCGTCGGTGAACTTCTCCCAGCCCTTGCCCTTGTGCGCGTTGGCCTCCCCCTCGCGGACCGTCAGCACCGCGTTGAGCAGCAGCACGCCCTGCTGTGCCCAGGGCATCAAGTACCCGTTGTCCGGCACCGGATGGCCGAGCTCCTCGTGCATCTCCTTGAAGATGTTGCGCAGCGACGGCGGGGTCTTCACCCCGGGCCGCACCGAGAAGCACATGCCGTGCGCCTGGCCCGCGCCGTGATACGGGTCCTGCCCCAGGATCAGCACCTTGACCCGGTCGTACGGCGTCGCGTCCAGGGCCGCGAAGACCTCGTCGCGGGGCGGGAACACATTGTGCTGGGCGCGCTCCTTCTCGACGTACTCGGTGAGCTCCTGGAAGTAGGGCTTGTCCAACTCCTCACCGAGGACGGCCTGCCAGGACTCGGGCAGCATGCTGGGCACGTCAAGAACCTCCGGTACGTGATCCGTTACTCACCACAGAACGTACCGGCCCCCACTGACAATCGGCCGCGCCGGGTGGCGGCCGGGCCCGCCCCGGCACACGGTGAGGGGGCGGTGCCCGGCGCACCGCCCCCTCACCCGCCTGTGCGGTGGCCGCTCAGACCACCCCGGCCTGCAGGAACAGACCGCCGTCGACCACCAGCGTCTGGCCGGTGATCCAGCTCGCCTGGTCGGACAGCAGGAACGCGGCGGCGCCCGCGATGTCCTCCGGCACACCGAGCCGCTTCAGCGGATAACCGGCGGCCGCCTCCTCCTCGCGTCCCTCGTAGAGGGTGGCGGCGAACTTCGTCTTGACGACGGCTGGTGCGATGGCGTTCACCCGTACGCCCGGCGCCAGTTCGGAGGCGAGTTGCAGCGTGAGGTTGATCAGCGCCGCCTTGCTGATGCCGTACGCCCCGATGAACGGCGACGGGGCGAGCCCGGCGACCGAGGCGATATTGACGATCGCGCCGCCGTTCTCCTTCTGCCAGGCCTTCCAGGTCTGCTGGGCGAAGCCGAGCGCGGAGATGACGTTGGTCTCGTAGACCTTCCGCGCCACGGCCAGGTCGAGCTCGGCGATCGGTCCGAACACCGGGTTGGTACCGGCGTTGTTGGCCAGGAAGTCAACCCGGCCGAAGGCCTCCATCGTGCGCGCCACGGCTTCCGCCTGGTGGGCCTCGTCATGGGCCTTGCCCGCGACGCCGATCGCCCGGTCGGCGCCGAGCCGGTCGACCGCCTCCTTGAGCGCGTCCTCGTTGCGTCCGGTGACGCACACCCGGTCGCCGCGGGCGACCAGCGCCTCCGCGATGCCGTAGCCGATACCGCGGCTGGCACCGGTGACGATCGCGACGCGGCCGCTGTCTGGCTGAGTGGTCATGTGCTGTGTGCCTTTCCTTCGCCTCTGCTACCTGCGCTACGCCGTTTCCGCCGATGTCAGTTGAGCGGGCCGCCGGCGACGTACAGCACCTGGCCGGAGACGAATCCGGCGTGGTCGCTGGTGAAGAACGCGATGGCGTTGGCGATGTCGTCGGGGCGTCCGACCCGCTGGACCGGGATCTGGCTCGCGGCGGCCTTCTGGAACTCCTCGAAGTCCATGCCGACGCGGGCGGCGGTGGCGGCCGTCATGTCGGTGACGATGAATCCGGGCGCGACGGCGTTGGCGGTCACCCCGAACTTGCCGAGCTCGATCGCCAGGGTCTTGGTGAATCCCTGCAGACCGGCCTTGGCCGTCGAGTAGTTGACCTGGCCGCGGTTGCCCAGCGCCGAACTGGAGGAGAGATTGACGACACGCCCGAACTTGGCGTCCACCATGTGCTTCTGGACGGCGCGCGTCATCAGGAACGCGCCGCGCAGATGCACGTTCATCACGGTGTCCCAGTCCGTGGCGCTCATCTTGAACAGCAGGTTGTCGCGGAGCACACCGGCGTTGTTGACCAGGATCGTGGGCGCGCCGAGTTCCTCGGCGACCCTGGCGACGGCCGCCTCCACCTGCGCCTCGTCCGAGACGTCCGCGCCGACGGCGATCGCCTTCCCACCCGCCGCAGTGATCTTCTCGACGGTGCCCTTGCAGGCCGCCTCGTCCAGGTCCAGCACGGCGACCGCACGGCCCTCGGCGGCCAGCCGCACGGCGGTCGCCGCACCGATGCCGCGAGCGGCCCCGGTGACAATCGCACAGCGTTGCTCGGCCGACAGGGGCTGCTCGGTGGTGGACATCTGCTCTCCTCGCCCTAAGGTGCGGTGCTACATATGAGCGACCGCTTAGTACGTCCGGTGCACGAAACCGTAGGAGCGCAGTGACCCACTGTCAACGGCGCGGCGCCAGATGTGGCTCATGGCACGGGATCGCCTGCGGCGCGCCCCGACTCACGGCTCAGCGGACCAGCAGCTCCAGCAGCCGGTCGGCGTCGGCGGCCGGGTCGGCGGTCAGGCCGGTGTGGATGGGTCCCGGCTGGACGACCGTGCTGCGCGTCGCCGTCAGCCAGCGGAACCGGCGGCCCGGGTCGTCGCCCGCCGCCTGACCGGCCCGCTCCCCGCCCTCGCAGACGCACTCGACGGCACGCAGCGCGGCCCGTACCGCGACCACATCGGCGTTCGGGTCCAGACAGCGCAGCCGCTCCTCGTCCAGGTGGATCCGGGCGGCGATGAAGGAACGCGCCCGGCAGTAGACGAGGACTCCGGCGTTGATCTGCTCACCGCGCTCGACCCGGGGGACGACGCGGACCACCGCGTACTCGAACACATCGCGGGCGGTCATCGGGGACCCTCCTGCTGGGAACCGGCGGCTTTCCCCTCGACCCAGGTACGCAGCCACTCCGGCGGCGTGTCGGCCTTCTTCGGCGGCGCCGACAGCAGGATCCGGTCCTGGACCGTGGCGGCCCGCCCGCTCAGTACGTCCGCGTAGCCTCGGCGCACCTCGTCGGGCGTGTCGAAGCCGGGCTCGTCCACCAGCCACTCGTCGGGGATCAACGCGGTGACCTCGCGCAGCAGCGCGTCGGTGACCCGCGGCGCGAGTTCGGCGGCGGCCTCGGCCACCTCGGCGGCGGAGACGAAACGGGCGAGCGCGTGGTCCGTGGCGTCGTACGGCCTGGCCGCGGAGGCCTGCGCGCCCTTCCAGTTGTGGTGCCAGATCAGGGCGGCGCCGTGGTCGATCAGCCACAGCTTGCGATGCCAGATCAGCATGTTCGGATTGCGCCAGGAGCGGTCGACGTTGTTGACCAGCGCGTCGAACCAGATGATGCGCCCGGCCTCGCCCGCCGCCACCTCGAAGGCGAGCGGGTCGAAGCCGACGGATCCGGGCAGGAAGTCCATGCCGAGGTTGAGCCCGCCGCTGGCCTTGAGCAGATCCTGGACCTCGGTGTCGGGTTCGCCCAGCGCGATGACCGGGTCGAAGTTCAGCCGTACCAGGTCGGGCACGCGCAGTTCCAGCCGCCGGGCGAGTTCGCCGCAGACGACCTCGGCGACCAGCGCCTTGCGGCCCTGCGCCGCGCCGATGAACTTCGCCACATATGTGCCCAGGTCGTCCGCCTCGACGATCCCGGGCACCGATCCGCCCTCACGCAAGGGCGTGATGTAGCGGATCGCGGTTACTTCAGGAAGCATCCGCCCAGGTTACTGGGCAGGTGGGCGCGGGGCTCACGGATATTTCGGGTGCTTGGCGACGTCCCCCCTGTCATCGTCCGCTCCATGGACTCCATCGACTCCGCAGCGTTTCCCCGCCAGTTGGCCCGCACCGCGCGCTTCACCCATGGCGCGCCCCGCATGTTCACCGTCTCACCGGACGGCGAGCGGGTGCTGTTCCTCCGCAGCCGGGCGGGCGATGATCCGGTCTGCTGCCTGTGGATATACGAGAACGGCAGTGAGCGCCTGCTCGCCGACCCCGCGGTGCTCGACCCGGGCTCCGAGGAACTGCCACCGGAGGAACTGACCCGCCGGGAGCGGGCGAGGGAGCGCGCCGAGGGCATCGTCGGCTACGCCACCGACTCGGCCGTGCGAACCGTCGCCTTCACGCTCGGCGGACGGCTGTGGACGATGGGCACCGCGGACGGCGCGCCGCGTCCGGTACCCACGGCGGGCCCGGTGGTCGATCCGCGGCCCGATCCGACGGCCGCACGGGTCGCCTACGCCAGCGGCGGCGCGCTGCGCGTGGTGGACCTGGACGGCGGTACGGACCGGGTGCTGGCGAGGCCCGAGGAGCCGCACATCACCTACGGCCTCGCCGAGCACGCGGCGGCCGAGTCCATGGGGAGGTCGCGCGGCTACTGGTGGGCGCCGGACGGCTCCCGGCTACTGGTCGCACGGGTCGATGAATCCGCCGTACCCCGGTGGTGGATATCCGATCCCGCACACCCCGACCGAGCACCGCGCTCGGTGGCCTATCCGGTGGCGGGCAGCGCCAATGCCGAAGTGACGCTGCACATCATGGGCTTGGACGGCACGCGGACCGAAGTGGCCTGGGACCGCGCCGCGTTCGAGTACGTCGCCGCCGCGCTCTGGGACGCACACGGCCCGCTGCTCACCGTACAGAGCCGCGACCAGCGAACGGTGCGGGTGCTGGAGGTGGACCCGGCGACCGGTGCGACCACCCTGGCGCACGAGCGCCGCGACTCCGCCTGGGTGCAGCTCGTTCCCGGCACCCCCGCGCGCACCGCCTCGGGCAGTCCGGTGCGCCCGCTTGAGCAGCATGACATCCGGCGGCTGCGGATCGGTGCCTGCGCGATCACCCCACCCGGGGTGCACCTTCGCGAGGTCCTGGGCACCAGCGGCGAACGTGCGCTGTTCACCGCCGGCGAGGAACCCACCGAGGTCCATGTCTGGTCCTGTGAACCCGAAGGCGGCTTCGTACGCCTCAGCGGTGAACCGGGGGTGCACACCGCCGCGTTGGGCGGCGGGACCGTGGTGCTGGACAGCCGTACGGCTGAGGGCCGCTCGGTGACCGTGCTGCGCGACGGCGGTCCGGTCGGCCGCCTGACCTCGTTCGCCGAGCGGCCGGTCGTGACACCCCGGATCACCTGGCTGCGGGCCGGGGAGCGGGAGATCCGCACCGCGCTGCTGCTGCCGTCCTGGTACGTGCCGGGCACCCGGCTGCCGGTACTGCTCTGCCCGTACGGCGGCCCCGCCATTCAACTGGTCGTCCGCACCAACGACTGGTGGCTGTGCGAGGCGCAGTGGTTCGCCGAGTCCGGCTTCGCGGTGCTCGTCGCGGATGGGCGCGGCACGCCGGGGCGCGGCCTGGCGTGGGAGAAGGCGCCGCACACAGACAGGCTCAGTGCACCGATCGAGGACCAGATCACCGCGCTGCACGGCGCCGCGGAGCGGTATCCGGATCTCGATCCGGCCCGGGTCGCGATACGCGGTTGGTCATATGGCGGATATCTCGCCGCGGCGGCCGTACTGCGGCGCCCGGACGTCTTCCATGCCGCGGTGGCCGGTGCCGCCCCCTTCGACCAGCGGCTGTACGACACGCACTGGCAGGAGCGGTTCCTCGGCCACCCGGACCAGCACCCGGAGAACTACGACCGCTGCTCGCTGATCGGGGACGCGCCGCGGCTGCGCCGCCCGCTGCTGCTGATCCACGGACTCGCCGACGACAACGTGACCGCCGCCCACACCCTGCGGATGTCCGCCGCACTGCTGGCCGCCGGGCGGCGGCACACCGTGCTGCCGCTGCCCGGGGTGACGCATGCGGTGCTGCGCGAGGACACCGCCCAGCAGCTACTGGTCTTCCAACGGGACTTCCTGCGTGACGCGCTCGGTGCGGCCGCCCGGCCGGATCGCGCGGACGGTTGAACGCGAGTCGCGCGCGAGCCGTATGGGAAGGGGCGGCGCGACGGCGCGACGCTCGACCACAGATCGCGCAGGACTCGCCGACATGCTTGACGACAACCTCACCGAAGGACGTGACCCATGGACGACCTGACTTCCGGCTCTCCGGTATCCACCTCCCGCCGAACCGTGGTCGCGGCAGCGGGAGCCGTCGGCCTCGCCGCCGCGCTGGCGGCGTGCAGTGGGTCCAACAGCAACTCGGCGGCTTCCGCCCCCTCCCAGGACAGCAGCAGCCAGGCGTCCGGTTCGACGCCTGAGAGCTCCTCGTCGGCCGCCGCGGGCAGCGGCGGCAGCGGCGCCGTGCTGGCGAAGACCTCCGACATCCCGCAGGGCGGTGGGAAGGTGTTCCCTGACAAGCAGGTGGTGGTGACCCAGCCGACGGCCGGTACGTTCAAGGCGTTCAGCACGATCTGCACCCACCAGGGCTGCCCGGTCAACCAGGTGCAGAACGGCACCATCAACTGCCCGTGCCACGGCAGCAAGTTCCACATCGCGGACGGCAGTGTGGCGAACGGTCCGGCCACCCAGCCGCTGGCGCCCGCCAAGATCTCGGTCGAGGGCGGCTCAGTGAAGCTGGTCTGACCCCCGCCAACTGGCCAGCACGGCTTCGGCCGTGGTGACCGTCGCGACCAGATCCAGGGTGTGCCGGAGCACGGCGGCCGCGTAGTCGGCGGGCACCCCGGCGACGGCGTCGGCGGGCACCACGGCCGCGTATCCGAGGTTGACGGCGTCGAACACGGTGTTCGGCACGGCGATGTTCAGCGACACGCCGGTGACGACGACCGTACGGATGCCGAGGTTGCGCAGCAGCGCGTCGACCCCGGTCCCGGCCAGCGGCGACAGGCCGTGCAGTCTGCGGACGACGAGGTCCGAGGCGCCGACCGCGATCTCATCGGTGACCTCGGCGGCGGGCGTACCGGTGAGCTGCTGCACCGGAAGCCGTTCGGCGGTCCGGAACAGCCGCGCGTTGCGGCTCGCGCCGCGGCCGTCCGGGCGCCGCTCGGCGATCGCGTGGACGACGGTCGCTCCGACCGACCGGGCCGCGGTCACCAGGGCGGCGATACGGGAGAGCGTCCCGTCGGCGCGCACCGCCACGGCGAGATGCGGCAGTGCGCTGCCGGGCCCGACGACACCGCGTTGGCATTCCACGGTGAGCAGCGCGGTATGAGCGGGTTCGAGCAGTCCGGCAAGGCATTCCCGCTCCGCCATGGCGTTCCTCTCGCCCGGGGTACCCGATACTCTGACGCTACGTCAGGTACTGGGATGAGGGGAAGGCCGATGACCACCGCACAGCGGCACGGCCGCAGGATCATGATGTCGCCGCAGGAGTTGGACGGTTATCTCGGCGAGCGCCGCACCTGCCGGGTGGCAACGGTTTCGGCGGACGGCGCGCCACATGTGAGCGCGCTGTGGTTCGCCTGGGACGGCGACTCCCTGTGGCTGTACTCGCTGGTGCGCAGCCGCCGTTGGACCCAACTGGCCGCCGATCCGCGGGCCGCGGTGGTGGTGGACGACGGCGAGGAGTACGGGGAGCTGCGCGGCGTCGAGCTGTCCGGCACCGTCGAGTTCGTCGGCGAGGCACCGCGCACCGGCGAGCCGTCCCCGGAACTCGACACGCCCGAGAGGCTGTTCGCGGCGAAGCACTTCGGCCTTGACCGCATGCCGCACGACGGCCGTCACGCGTGGCTGCGGCTGACCCCCGCGCGCATCGTCTCCTGGGACTTCCGCAAGCTGTGAGTCACTGGCGCGCCAGCCGCTCACCAGCCTGGCGCAGCGCTTCGACTACCGCCCTGATGGACGGCCGGCGATCCGCGTCGGCGCGCCACGCCGCGTAGATATGGCGACGCATGGTGTGTCGTACGGGCACGACACTGACGCCCTCCGGGACGGCGCCGCGACCGAGGCGCGGGGTGATCGCCACGCCCAGACCGGCGGCCACCAGGGCCAGTTGGGTGTGGTGCTCCTCCGCGGCATGGGCGACGCGCGGCTCCAGGCCCTTCCCCCTGAGCGTGAACACCAGCCATTCGTGGCAGAACTCGCCGGGTGGCCAGCCGATCCAGTCGTCGCCCGCGAAGTCCTCCAGATCGCACCACTCCCGCCCGGCCAGCGGATGGTCACTGGGCACCGCGACATCGGCGACGTCGTCCAGCAGCGCGGCCTTGGCCAGCCCGTCGGGCAGCGGAAGCGGCTTGTTGTACCAGTCGAGGACCACCGCGAGGTCGATATCGCCGCGCATCAGCCGGGGCACCGACTCATCGGGCTCCATCTCCTCCAGATAGGGCCGCAGTTGCGGATGCTCATGCCGCAGCGCGGCCAGGACCTGGGGGAACAGTCCGCGTGCCGCGGTGGGGAAGGCACCGACGGCCAGCGCGCCGACCGGCGACCCTCGGTGCGCCTCAAGGTCGGAGTGGGCGAGCTCGACCATGGACAGGATGCGGTCCGCATGGCCGGAGAGCAGCCGCCCGGCGTCGGTCAGCCGCACACCGCGGCCGTTCTTGGCGAGCAGCTGCTGACCGGTCTCCCGCTCCAGCTTGCCCATCTGCTGGGAGATGGCGGACGTCGTGACGTGCAGGACGTCCGCGGCGGCACTGACCGATCCATAGGCGTCGATGGCGTGCAGGATGCGAAGGCGCTCCAGACTCAACATGTAAGCAACACTACGCCGTGCAGCTCATAAAAACTCACTTGTCCTAAGAAGTGGCTCCCGGCATGCTGCTTACCATGAGCGCCCCCGCAGGTTCCGCTGCCACCTCCGTCCCCTCGTCCACCCCCGCCTCCGCCGCCGCTTCCGCCACGAGCGCCGCCGTCTCCGGCACGACCGCCGCCGGGGCCGCACCGCGCCGACGGGCAGTTGACTGGCGAGTGCGTTTCCTGGCACTGGCGCTTATCTGGGGTTTCAGCTTCCTGTTCATCAAGGTGGGTACGGAGGCGTTCGCTCCGCTTCAAGTCACGCTGGGCCGCATGGTCTTCGGTACAGCGGTGCTGGTCGCGGTGCTGGCCGTCAAGCGTGAACGGTTGCCGCGCACCAGGCGGGTGTGGGGGCACCTGGCGGTGGCCGCCTTCCTGCTCAACGCTCTGCCGTTCTCCCTGTTCGCGTATGCGGAGTTGACCATTCCGTCCACGCTGGCGGGGATCTGCAATGCCACCACCCCGCTGTTCAGCATGCTGCTCTCGGTGGTCGCACTCTCCGAGGACCGGCCGACGCGGCGCCGATTCGCCGGGGTGGGCCTGGGCTTCCTGGGTGTGCTGACGGTGCTCGGCGCATGGCAGGGCTTCTCCGGTCAGGACCCGCTGGGCACCGCCCTCGCGCTGATCGCCTCGATCAGCTACGCGGTCGGCTGGATCTACGTGCGTCGCACCCTCGGCAACACCGGCGAGTCCAGCCTCTCGCTGTCCGCCGGGCAGCTGGCTCTCGGCACGCTCCAACTGGCCGTGGTCACCCCGCTGTTCACCTCGCTGCCCGCCTCGTTCCCGATCGCCTCCGTACTGTCGGTGGTGGCGCTCGGCGCGCTGGGCACCGGTCTGGCGTTCCTCGTGCAGTACGGGCTGGTGCAGGAGGCCGGGCCGACCATCGCGACCATGGTCACCTACCTGGTCCCGGTGGTCGCCACCACGGCGGGGGTCTTCCTGCTGGGCGAGCACCTGAGCTGGAACGAGCCGGTCGGCGCGGTCATCATCATCCTGGGCGCGGCACTCACCCAGACCCGCTCACGCTGACAGATCTTGACCACCGGGGGTGTGGGTCGCGGCAGTCGCACGGCCGCCGGGCGCGCATCCTCGCGGTCGCTCGCTATCGCGGCGGCAAGAAGATTCCGCCGCGACGGCGAGTAGCACCGCGGCGCGGACCGGCGGTGATGCGACTGCCGCTGCCCACGCACGATCCCCGGACCGACCGCGGCGCCCACCCGCACGAAGCCGTCACGCGGCGGGCGCGGGCGCCACTGTGCCACCCACGCTCGCCGTAACCGGGGGGCCGGGGGGCGATTCCCCCGACCCGCCGTCACCCGTAGTGCCCCGGCCGCCCGGGACGCACCGCAGCGGCGACGGCGTCGGCCAGCGGCTCGACCTCCCCCGGCGCCAACGGCGACACCGTCACCCGAATCCCCGGCCGGGAGGCCACCCGGTACCGGGCCCCCGGAGCCGCCACCCACCCGCTCTGCAGCAGCCGCATCATCACCCCGGTCTCGTCGGGCACCGGAACCCACACGTTCATCCCGCTGCGCCCATGGCTGGCCACCCCCCGCTCGCTGAGCGCGGCGACCAGCGCGTCGCGGCGCTGCCCGTACGACGCGGCGACCCGCGCCGCGTCGACCGCGCCGGTCCGCCACAGGTGCAGCAGGGTGCTCTGCAGCAGATGGCTGACCCAGCCCGCCGCCAGCCGGTATCGGCCCTGGACCCGGTCGACGGTGACCGGGTTGCCGGTGAGCACGGCGATCCGCAGATCCGGGCCGTACGCCTTGGCGGCGGAGCGGATGACGACCCAGTGGCGGGTGACGCCGCCCAGCGGGTGCAGCGGCAGATCGACGATGGCATGGCCGTGGTCGTCCTCGATGAGCAGCACATCGGGATGGTCGGCGAGGACGGTCCGCAGGACGTGGGCGCGGGTCTCGGTGACGGCCGCGCCGGTCGGGTTCTGCGCCCGGTCGGTGACGATCAGGGCCCGGGCGCCCGAGCGCAGCGCCCGTTCCACGCTGTCCGGCAGCGGCCCTTCATCGTCCACGGCGACCGGCACCGTCCGCAGTCCCAGCGCGGGAACCAGGTCGAGCAGGCTGCCCCAGCCGGGATCCTCGATCGCCACCGCGTCACCGGGCCGCAGGTGGGCGCCGAGTACCCGCTCGATGGCGTCGAGGGAGCCGGAGGTGACGGTGACCGGACCGTCAGGGACACCGTCGGCGTCGAATCCGGCACGGGCCAGCGCGGCCAACTCGGCGTCGACGCCCGGCATCCCGTAGAGCATGGGGTGCTCGGCGTGAGCCGCGGCCGCGGCGGTGAGCGCCTCGCCGAGCGGGGGCAGCAGCGCCGGGTCGGGGTTGCCACTGGACAGATCGCGGGCGCCGGGGGGCACCACCACGCCGAGTTCCTCGCGCGGCGTGCTGGCCGGGCGGGCCCGGACCCGGCTGCCGCGGCGGCCCGCGGTCTCGATGACCCCCCGATCGCGCAGCAGGCGGTACGCGGCGGCGACCGTGTTCGGGTTCACCCCCAGTTCCGCGGCGAGTTCCCGCAACGGCGGCAGTGGCTGGCCGGGCCGCAGCGCACCGTCGCCGATGGCGCGTTCCACATCGGCGGCAATCTCCGTGGCGCGCCGACCAGTGATCCGATACTCTCCTAGCACAAAGAACATTATGCACTAGTTCAAAGGAGACCGCCATGGCATCCGCCCCCTCCTATTCGCGGACCGAGCGCACGGTGCCCACCCGCAGTCCGCAGCGCGGTTCTTGGGACCGGGACACGGTGCACTCGATACTCGACGAGGGTTACGTCTGCCATCTCGGCTTCGTCCGCGACGCCGCGCCCGTGGTGCTGCCCACCCTCTACGCGCGAGTCGGCGAGCGTCTCTACGCGCACGGCTCCACCGGCTCTCCGGCGCTGCGCGGCGCCGGGCGGGACAGCGGCCTGCCGGTCTGCCTCACGGTCACCCATGTCGACGGCCTGGTCCTGGCGCGCTCCGCGTTCCACCACTCGATCAACTACCGCTCGGTGGTGGTGCACGGCACGGCCTACCAGGTGACGGACCCGGCCGAGCGTTCCGAGGCGCTGGACGCCCTGGTCGAGCACATCGTGCCCGGCCGCGCCGACGACTCGCGCCGCGCCAACGCCAAGGAACTCGCCGCCACCGCGGTCATCCGCCTCGACCTGGCCGAGGTGTCGGCCAAGATCCGCACCGGCGGCCCCAACGACGACCCCGAAGACCTCGAACTCCCGTACTGGAGCGGGGTACTGCCGGTCATCCGTGGATACGGCGCGCCCATCCCGGCCGACGACCTCAACCCGTCGATCGCCACCCCCGCCTATCTCGGCGCCCGCTAGGAGAGCCGATGCTCATCCACCCGTGGGACGCCGCCCTCGACGACACCGAGTGGCGGCAATGGCTCAGCACCCATGACTTCGGCCAGCTCGCCGTCAACGGCCTGGACGGCGAGCCGCCGTTCGTCCAGCCGCTGCACTTCGCCTACGACCCCGGACGCGCCGAGGCCGTCACGCATCTGGCCCGGCCGAATCCGATCTGGGCGGCCCTGGAGGCCAACGAGCGGGTCACGCTCAGCGTGGTCGACGACTATGTCTTCATCCCCGGCCCCTGGCACGCGCCGGACGGCGCCCCGCCCGAGCACGGCACCCCGACCAGCTTCTACGCGGCCGTACAACTGCACTGCGTCGCCCACATCGTGGACGACGCGCAGGAGAAGGCGGACCTGCTCCACCGGCAGCTGGCGCACTTCCAGCCCCGCGGCGACTACGCCGAGGTGGCGCCCGGCCAGGCCCCGTTCGGCCGGATGCTGCCCGGGATCCGGGCGCTGCGCCTCGAAGTCACCGAGGTCCGGGCCAAGTTCAAGTACGGCGGCAACAAACCGCGCGCCATGCAGGAGCGGGTCACCGGCCTGCTGGCGGACCGGTCCACCGGCCACGACGCCGCGGCCCGCGACCACCAGTTGCGCCGCATGGCCGCGACCCGGGACGCCGACCGGGCGTCCTGACCAAGGCGCTAGGACTTGACCGCCTCCTCGCGGGGAGTGGCCCGGTGGACCTCCCACTCGGAGCGCACCCCGCGGGTTTCGGCTATCGCGAGGGCGGCCACCGCGCCGACCAGGACGACGGTGCCCAACACCGTTGACACCGTGAGGCGTTCACCGAGCAGCACGACGGCGATCACTCCGGCGGCCACCGGCTCGATGAGGGTGACGACCGAGGCGGTGGCCGCCCGGACGACCGCCACGCCCGCGAAGTACAGCGCGTAGGCGAGCGCCGTGGGCACCGACACCAGATAGCCGAGCAGCCACAGTGCCCGGCCCAGATCCTGGACATGCGGCCACAGCCCCTGCGCGGCCGCGAGCGGCAGCAGGCAGACGGCGCCGACGGCGAACGACCACAGCGTGGTCTCCAGCGGGTCGGCGCCGCCACCGTTCCTGCCGCCCCAGCGGGTGTAGAGCGTGATGCAGGCGTAGCCGGCGGCCGACAGCAGCGCCCAGGCGACGCCCACCGGGCGCACCGATCCGGCCCCGCCGCCCTCACCGCCAAGGAGCAGGATGCCCAGCCCGGCGAAGGCGCCGAGCACCGCCACCGTCCCGGCCCTGCCGAGCCGTTCGCCCATGGTGATCCGGGCGCCGAGCGCGATGAGCACCGGGCTCGCGCCGAGCGTGACCACGGTTCCGACCGCGAGCCCGGTCGCCTGGACGGAGGCGAAGTACGCGCTCTGGAAGACGGTCAGCCCGACACCGGTGACCAGGATGCGCAGCGCCGCGCGGCGGCGGGGCTGGACGCTTCGGATACCTGCCGGACGGGCGCGGCGGCCCAGCGCCCACACCGGCAGCAGCAGTGCGAAACCGCCCACGTACCGCCAGAAGGACAGGGTGATCGGGCCGAAGTCACCGGCCCGGTAGAGCAGGGCGGCCGCCGCCCCGGCGGTCCCCCAGGCGATCGCGGCGAAGGCCACGTAGAGCAGACCCCGCCCGACGGGCAGGGAACGGGAATGGCCGAGAGCCCGGCCGGACATGCGTGACACGAGTGTTCTCCAACGGAAGAGGTCAGGTGGTCGCGTGATCCCGGATGCGGGCAGCGACAACCTGCTCGGTCAGGTCCTTGACCCCGAGCCGGTCTTCCGTGGCCTCGCCGCCCGCGCTAGGCGGCAGGAGGCGGGAGAACTGTCTGATGCATGATCGTCACCCTAAGCGTGACTGGTGGTGCCGGACAACCCCTTGTCCTGCGCGGACTCCGCGTCCGCCAGCGATCCGGCGACGGGATCGGTCGCGGCCTTCGGCGTCGCCGTCTGCGCGATGAACGCGCCGACCAACACCGCGGCACCACCGACCAGTTGCCAGGTGCCCAGTTTCTCGCCGAGCAGGAACCATGCCAGTACGGTCGCGATCACCGCCTCCAGGCAGGCCACCACTCCCGCCACCTGCGGGGAGAGTCGGCGGATCGACAGCACTCCGGTCAGATAGGCGACCACGGTGGCCACCAGGACGATCCACGCCACCAGCAGGATCGCGGGCACCGACTTGTCGCCCAGCGCGACCTGGTGGGACAGGATCTGCCAGTGCATGTCCCAGGGCCTGGCCACGACAGTGAGGATCGCGGCGCCGATCAACAGCCCGTAGGCGATGACCGCCAGCGGATCGACGGGGTTGTCTCCCTCGCTGCCGTGGTCGGAGAGGATGAAGTAGCCGACCTGGCAGCACGCGGCACCGACCGCCAGCAGTAGTCCGACGGGATCGAAGCTCACCCCGTGCCACACCTCGACGACCCCGCCGAGGCCCGCGACGGCGAGCACCACGCCGACGGCCGCCGACCTGCTCACCGACCGCCGCTGGACGAACCGGACCCAGCCGAGGACCAGCGCGGGTGCCAGATACTCCACGAGCAGCGCGACACCGACCGGGATACGGGAGAGCGCCGCGAAGTAGCAGGCCTGCACACCCGCGACGGCCAACAGCCCGAAACCGATCAGCACTCCGGGACGGCGGCGCAGCGCGTCCCGGTGCCGCAGCGCCACCGGAAGCATAACGAGCGCGGCGCCCGCGACCCGCAGCCACACTACGTGCAGCGGGGCCAACCCGGCCTCGATCAGCGGCTTGGCCGCGACCCCCGACCCACCGAAAGCGAGGGCCGACGTCAGCGCGGGCAGCAGGCCGGCTCTTCGCGCCGTCGCCCCCGCGGTCCCCGATATCCCTTCCATCGGGTCATCATGTCAGCTCGCGACAGGTCCTTCACCCAGGTGCCCCCTCACTATGCCGCGGCCCGGCAGCGTGGCGGCCAGCCGCCCGGGATCGATCCCGGCGGCCCGCAGCACCTCCACGGCCCGGCACTCGGGGTCGGCGGCGAGTGCGGCCAGCAGGTCCACACCGTCGGCGGCGGCCGTGCCCCGCGCCGTCGCGCGGTGCGCCGCATCGTCCAACACGGCGGCCACGGAAGGGCTCCAGCCCGGGGCGGCGTCCTTGACCACGACCGGCAGGGCGCCGGAGTCCTCGACGGTGCCGCGCCACTGCATCCCGTAGCCGATGGCGCGCTGCACCAGATACGCCAGTACCCGGGCGACCCGCCCGCCACCGTCCGGGCTGCCTCCGGCGAGCACCTCCCGTGCCCGCGGGTCGGACTCCAGCAGCGAGTGCAGCAGATGGGCGGTGTCGATCTGGCGGTCGCCGTCCCGCGACGCGCGACGGCGCGCGCTGGAGACCACGGACAGCAGTTCCGCGCTCAACTGCGGTTCGCTGTTCGCGCTGGTGGGTTCCCCGGGACAGGTGTCGCTTTGCACGACTCCCACCCCATCAGGACATAGCGCCTGAAGCATCCACGCGGGGAGGCATTTCCCCATCCGCCCGAAGAAGGGTATGAATGACCGACACCTCATCCTTAGGGATGAGATACGCGAGGGCGCCCCGGAGCGGGCACGGCGAAGAGTCGGGCTCCGGCACCGGTCACGGCCACAGCATCCGCCGGGTCCAGCGGTCACCGTCACGCACGTACCGCAGCCTGCGGTGGAACCGGTCGATCGCATCGCCCTGGAAGAACTCGGCCTCATCGGCGCGCAGCACATAGACCGTATGCCCCTCCGGCACGGCCCGCGGATCCGCGGCGACGATCTCGCGAGCCCGTGCGCGCCCCCGTTCGTACGCCGTGTACGCGTCGCTCACGCCGTCCTCGGCGCTGGGGAGTTCGGCGCTCATCAGGCCGGTGAATCCGGCGATCCGGGCCGGTTCGCTGCGGCCGAGGAAGTCACGGCGCGCCGCTTCCCTGTCCAGCGGCTCGACCGGTCCGCTGGCCCGGATCTGACGGCCGTGCTGCGGCCAGTACCAGTTCAGCGCCGCGTACGGGTTGGCGGACAGCTCCCGTCCCTTGCGGCTGGCGGCATCGCTGGCGAAGACGAAGTCGAAGGCGCCCGCGTCGAGTTCGAAGCCGCGCAGCATCAGCACCCGCGACGAGGGCCGCCCCGCCGCGTCGGCCGTACTGAGCGTCATCACATGTGGTTCAGGTACGCCGTCGTCGAGGGCGGAGGCAAGCCAGTAGGCGAACAGCGGTCCGGGCTCCGGCGCCGCCTCCCGGGGGTCGAACCCGGGTAGCGGCCCGGCCAACGCCGGTGTGGCGCGCAACCGTTCCCGCAGCGCTTCGGTGTCCACCCTCGACCCTCCAGATGCCTGTACGACGCCACGATCCTGGCACATGGCCATGCCGGGCGGAGCATTTCTGACGGTTCATCAGTATTGAGTATTCGCAGCCGAGCGGCTACGTTCCGCGACACCGCTGCCGCGATCCCGCGCGGCGCCCAAGGGATTCAGGGTGGTCATATGGCCGAGGTCACCGCGGAGGCGCGCATCGCGGCTCCGGCAGGACGGGTATGGCAGCAGCTGACCGACTTCGCCTCGTACGGGCAGTGGAACGCCACGCACACCGGCTTTCCCAAGGGCGGCCCCGATCCGCTCGCCGTCGACGCGGTGTACCTGGAGAACATGAAGCTGATGGGATTCCCCGCCGAAGTCACCTGGACCGTGGCCGAGTTGGAGAACGAACGCCTGCTGGCCACCACCGGCACCGGACCGATGGGCGTCAACCTCGCCATGCGGTACGCGCTCACCCCTGATGGGGACGAGACGACGGTCCGGATCGAGGGAAGCTTCACCGGCGCCGCCGTGACGCTGATGGCGGGCAAGCTCAAGGACTCGGCGACGGGCGCACTGAACGAGAGCCTGCGCAAGCTGGCGGGCCTGGTGGAGTAGCCCGCCAGGCCCGCGCTTTCCGGGGACGCCCCGGACCCCGGCCACTGCTCTTGTCCGGCGACCAGCCGCGCACTCCGCGCCTGGCCCTCAAACGCCGGACGGGCTTATAGAACGTTGCCGCTCGCCCCTTCCCGAAACCGGGGCCCCGCCCCGGACGGGCTTTGCACCAAGCCCGTCCGGCGTTCGAGGACGACGCGCGGAGCGCCCGCAGGGGCCTACTCCTCGCCGGTCTCGTCCGCGAGGATCAGATACAGCTTCTTGCGGGCGTCGTTGACGACCGCCATCGCCTTTTCGCGCTGGGCCGGGGTACCGGTCGCCCAGACCTGGCGGAACGCCTCGACCAGGCCGAACCCCGCCTGCCTGATCTCGTGCATCGCCTCCCAGTCGATGCCCCGTCCGGCTTCCTCCCAGGGTGCGTCCGGGCCGCCTTCGGCCTCCGCGCGCCCCGCTTCGGTGAGCGTGAACAGCTTCTTGCCGCCCTCACTCGCGCTCTCGATCAGGCCCTCGTCCTCCAGGAGTTGCAGTGTCGGGTAGACCGAGCCGGGGCTCGGCTTCCACGCACCGCCGCTGCGCTCGCCGATCTCCTGGATCATCTCGTAGCCGTGCATCGGCCGGTCCTTGAGCAGCGCCAGGATCGACGCGCGGACATCACCGCGCCGCGCCCGGCCGCGCGGCCCACCGCGCCCCCGGCCGTGCCCCCATGGTCCGCCGCCGCCGAAGGGCGGGCCGAAGGGGCCGAAGGCCGCGCGCCGCTGCTCGAAGCCGAAGCCCTCCGGGCCCTGGGGGCGGCCCTGGGGGCGGCCCTGGGCGCCCGGTCCGAAGTGCTCACGTCCGTGTCCGTTTCCGTGGGAACGCATGATCGCGCTCCTTTCCCTGTGATCTGTGTGCCGCCGTGCGCGGATCGCGCACGGGGATCGCTGATCGTTCGTTGATCTGTCGCGATGCTTCAACGATATATCGGTGACAGTCGCCCGGCAAGGCCTTTGTGCCAGCCTTCGTGACCTGTGACAGCGAACCTTGAGCAGTTGCCAGCGAAGTTTGATGGGGCGCTGGTTTGTGTCAGCGAAGATTGAGTGCTTGCCTGTTTGTGCCAGCGAAGATTGATCTCCGCAGGTCAAGTGGCTTGGCGTTCGTGTAGCTCTGCGCGCCAGAGACCCGCTGTGACCCTGCAGTTTCTGCAGCACCAGCGTCGGGTGGCTTCCATCGGGCGGTTCGTGAGCGGGGTGGTGCAGATTCCGCAGACGTCGCGGTGTCGCCGGTCGGTGAGCTCTTGTTCCCAGCACTGGGCCGAGCACCATGGGCAGGGTGAGCGTCGCCGGCTCGGGAACGTTGTCTCGCAGCGGAGGCAGGTAGTGATGGTGATCCGCGACGTCTTCGGTTTCGGAGGCGTCGGGGGTCGTCGGGCGACAACAGCCTTCTGGCGGCAGGCGCGTGAGCACCAGCGTCTACTGGGCTGCTTGGTCTGGAAGGCGGCGCCGCAGAGGTCGCAGGTCCCCGTCCGTTCGACTGCGGCAGCCGGATCTTGGCTCACCCGCTTCTGGCGAACCGCGCGCTCGCGGCAGGCGCGTGAGCACCAACGCCTGTTGGGTTGACTGGTCTGGAAGGCGGCGCCGCACTGAACGCAGGCGTCCGGACGGTGGGGTTCCAGGCGTTGTTTGCCCCAGCTGGAAGCCCTGGCGCGGCAGGCGGCCGAGCATAGGCGACGCTTGGGGTGGGCCGGGGTGGGAAGCAGTCGTCCGCAGATGTCGCAGTCTGGGGGCTCTGACCCGGCGCCGGACTCGGACTCGGCGGTGCTCGGGTTCTGGCGTCGGAGGTAGGCGGTGCGGCGGCAGGGCGAGGAACACAGGAAGCGACGCTGGCCCAGCTGGATCCTCATGGGCTTCCCGCAGATGCTGCAGGGCCTCATGATGACGTTCCGGCGGTGCTTCTTCTGCCGGCAGGCCCTGGAGCAGGTTCTCGGCTTGACCCCGAAGCTCGACAGGGGAGGGATCTTCGTGCCGCACTCGGTGCATTCGATCGTCTCCAGGATCCGGCGGAGCTGGACCGGGTCGCGTCCGGTGACGGCCGCGAGGCGGTCCCAGCTCGGCGACCCGCGGTGGTGCGGGGGTGCGGTCAGGTATTTCCGCAGGTAGGCGGGTGGAAGGTGGTTCGCCTCAGCGAGCCGTCTGATGAAAGACCGGCCGCCTTCGCCCGGCTTGGGCCGGACCTGGAAGGGCAGCTTGCTAACGAGTTCGCCGCCTGCGGCCGCGGTGGTCACTGCCCGGAGTCCGGCGCCGGGGGGCGGCCGGGGCGCTTGCGGCCGGAGGCGATGTCCAGGTCGACGGCCAGCAGCCCCGCTTTGGTGATCTTCTCGCTGCCGGTGAGGATCGCGTCGACGGCGGCTCCGCGGATCTGGTGGGAGAGGGTGCCGATCATGCCGCCGGTGCGGGTGTGCAGGAAGCGGTCCAACCGGGTGAGGGTTCCGGGCTTGTGCTGGTGCAGCAGCAGGTTGGCCTCCATCTGCGCGACCAGGGCCTTCCATTCCTGGTTGTAGGGGAAGGCGTGGGTTTCGACCGAGGTGAAGCGGGCGGCGATCTGGTCGCCTCGCAGTCCGGCCAACAGGCCGCAGTTCTCGACGTCGATGCCCGCGTAGGCGAACGTCGCGGGGATGCGCTCGGAGAAGTACTTGAGCGTGTCGGATGCCTCGGCTCCGTTGCTGGTCAGCCCCGATATGTTGTGGATCTCGTCGACCAGGATCAGGCTGGTGCGGGCCTTGATGCAGACGCCGACGACGGCCTCGGTGAGGTCGGTGGCGTTCGAGCTCCGCAGGACGGGCAGGCCGAGGAAGCGGGCGAGTTCCGCCGCGATCATCCGGTGAGTCGCCTTGGGCGGGACGGTGATGTAGATGACCGGGATGCGTCCATCCTGGCCGGGATGGCGGCGACGGTCCTGGAGTTCGTGGGCCAGGCCCAGCTGGGTCAGCGCGATGGTCTTGCCGGTGTTGGCCGGCCCGGTGGCGATCAGGCCGCGGCGGGCACTGATCGCCCCGCGGTTCAGGATCGTCAGCCGTCGTCCGCAGGTCACGATCTTGCGGACGGTGGAGGTCGCGACGACCTGAAGGCGGGCGTGGTGGTCGAGCCGTTCCTCGTCGTTGGCGTACTGTTCCCCCTTCGACAGGGCGTCGTACTCGTCCTTGGTGACCCGGAGCATCGCTTCGTCGGCCGAGGACGCGACGAACGCGCGCCATCCGAGCAGCAGAGTCAACTGTCGGGCGAAGTCGGCCTCTGAGCCGCCGCCTTCGGGGTTGTCGGCGTTGGCTGCCTTCGTGGTCACAAACGCTTCCAGGGGTCCTCGAGCGGGTCGAAGAGCCCGAGCGGGATCACTTCGGCCAGCGTGTCCTCGTCCTCCTCCGGTTCTTCCGGGGCGGGTTCGTGCTGGGTGGCCGGAGCCGACGGTGCGGGTGTCGCCGTGGTGGTGGCCTTGGTGCGGGCGGCGACGCGACGGTCGGCCTTGTCGGCCTTGGCCTTGCGGGGCTTCTTCGCGGACGGCCGGTCGGGGCCGGCATGGGCCCGGGTGAGGAGGTCGGCGACGGCCTGGGCGAGTTCCTCCTCGGTGGCCCTGGGCAGTTGGTGGCTGACGTGGTCCCAGGCCAGGTCGCCGAACGGGACCGGAGCCCGGTTCAAGTACTTCCAGGTCGCCCTCACCCAGCCGCCGCCCGCACGGTGGTCGCGGACCCAGACATAGGAGACGTCGTAGGGGTCGCGGTGGACCTCCCAGAGACCGCGCTTGGCGGTGACACCGGAGTCTCGCCGGCGCATCGGACCGAGTTCGGGGCTGTCGTAGGTGCGGTTGTTGATCCGAATGCCGTAGGAGTTGACGGCTCGCCAGGCCGCGGGCAGGAGTTCGACGTAGTCGTCGCCGCTGAGCGCGACGGGAACGTAGCCGCTGGCCTCGACCAGGGCGGCGTACTTCTGGTTCGGCGTGAACAGCCGGCCGGGGTGGTCGGGGTCGCGCAAGCCGTCGTGCGGGCGGTTCTGCCAGTGCGCGACGATCCACTCGTCCAGCAGTTCCTGCAGCTCGGGCAGGGACCACAGGTTCTCTTCCTCGGGGCGGCGGCCGCGGCGGTCGGTGTTGCGGCCGGTGAAGCCCGGCAGGAACTGGGCGAACTGGAGGGAGACGGTGTCCAGCATCTTCTCGATGTGGCCCTTCTGGAAGGGCGCCCCCTTCAAGGTGGGCTGGAAGTCGATCTCCAGGAAGCGGCAGGAGGACCTGAAGTTGCGGGAGATGAACACCTTCCCGTGGTCGCAGACGATGGTCTCCGGGACGATCACTGGCTTCGCGGCCGCGTGCTCCAGCCGCTCGTCCAGGGCCAGCAGCCTGCGGTGGGGCAGCACCGAGCGGGACATCTTCAGTGCGTCGACCCAGCCGGGCCGCATCAATTCCGGGGTGACCGTGCGGGCCAGCAGGATGCTCGCGTCGACCGACTTCGTCGTCGGCCGCAGCACCGCCGCCGACAACGTCCTGGTCGCGACGTCGATCATCCCGGTGATCTCGACCTTGCCGACGACGCCGTTGTCCAGGCGGACCATCGCGTCCAGCGGGCTGGAGTCGATCTGCATCACCTCGCCCGGCGCCGACACCGTCAGCTGGCCGAACGGCGCGTTGGCCCCGTGCGCCACCGAACGGCGGGTGCGGGCCGAACCGGTCGCGTGGGTGCCCTTCGTGAGCTTCTCCAGCAGCCGGTAGAGCGACCGCCGCGACGGCAGCGCGACCTCCTCTTCAGCCCCCTGATCTGCGGTGTTCCGCAGGATCTCCAAGGTCCGCCAGATCAGGTAGGCCCCGTTGCGGGACGACGCGTCGACGCCTTCCGAGATGGCCTGCCGCATCGCGGTCACGACCTCCTCGGGCGCCTCCCCGAACTCCTTGCGCTTGCGGACCGGCCGGTGATCGGCCAGCCCCACCAGGCCGTCCGCGACGTAGCGGCGTCGCCGCCAGGCGACCGTATTGGGCCTGACCTGGTGCCCGAGCGCGGTCAGCTCGGCCGCCTTCACCTTCTCCCGAGACGTCACCGACGACCCCGGCCCGTAACCGGGCCGCGGCTCGGCCCCGGGCTCCGCGTCCGGCGCCAGCCCGTGCAGCACCTCCAGGATGTGGCCCTCCCACCAAAGGGCCAGCTTGACCGCGTCCGGGGGAAACCCGTCCAGCAGCCCCACCGCGGGCAGAGGCCGCCGCTCGGGCTGGAACAGGACCTCGAAGTCGGCTGCCTCGAACAAGTCGATCAGCGCGACCACCCGATAGGAGGACTCCTCGTCCTCCAGCGTCACCGCTTGGGCCGTGATCTCGAGGACCCCCCTGGCCTGGCCGTCGAACCGGATCCGCTGGCCCACCGCGAGACCCGGCGGTCGAGTCAGTCCACTCATGTGACCGCCTCCGTCCAGACAAGGCTGTGAGTCTCCATCACCTCAGTGACCAGGTCCGTCACCAGGACGCCCGACCAGAGCAGGTGGAACAGCACCGGCAGGACCTGCAACCGGTCACCCACCGCCTTCGCACCGTCCCAGAGCGGCTTCGGCTCGCGGAACACCTCTCGCAGCCCTTCGGTGATCCAGGCGGGACGACCGCATCGAGCCCGCCGGAAACGGGCCAGCCAGCGGACGTTCGCCATGAACACCGGCTCTGGCCGGCCCACCCAGTCGAACTCCCAGCCCACCGCCCTGCAGGCCTCCTCAGTCGCGGCGAAGGCCTCCTTCGTCGCCTCGTCCATGTCGTCCTCGGCGCGGACGTCGACGACGCGGGCCCGACCATCGGCCAGACGGACGAAGTAGTCCGGAGCGTGCCGGCGACTACCGGACTGATCGCTCCAGTGGAGCCAGAACGGCTGCGAGGCAATGCCGATAACCTGCGGATCGCGGTCCAGCAGCACCAGCCGGTCACGCTCAAGCCAGGACTCGTAGCCGACATGGTCCCGAAGCGTCGTCGAGTAGTACCAGCCCGCGAACCCTCGGGCCTCCTTGCGCCAGCTGAACTCGCGGACCGGCTCGATCTCCTCGAACCGCACGTCCCAACTCGACCCCAACGGCTCACGCCGACGGAGGCCACCATCAAGAAAGGCCAGCTCAAAGGCCGAGAGCGCTCGCAAATCGAGCGCCCGAGCTAACTCCCCCACCCGCCACCAACCATGACCGAGGCCCGACAGCTCAAAGTTCAGTGGCACAAACTAGCGTCGCTCAATCTTCGTGGGCAATCGCTCAAGGTTCGCTGTCACAGGTCACTTCGAGAATTGGCCGTGTCCTGCGGCCTTCCGGACGGATACCGTCGCGATCATGAAGATCCGCATCGTTGACGCCTTCACCGCCCGCCCGTTCACGGGCAACCCGGCCGGTGTCGTCCTGCTCGGCACCGACGGATTCCCGGACGACGACCGCATGCAGCGGCTGGCCGCCGAGGTCAACCTCTCCGAGACCGCCTTCGCCCATCCGCTGCCGCCCGGCGAGCAGGCGGACTGGGCGCTGCGCTGGTTCACCCCGGTGACCGAGGTCGACATGTGCGGTCACGCCACCCTCGCGACCGCGCATGTACTGCTCAGCACCGGCGCCGCGGCGGGCGGCATCCGGTTCGCCACCCGCAGCGGCGTGCTCCGCTCGGCACCCGCCGCCGACGACGCGATCACGCTGGACTTCCCCACCGCCCCGCTCACCGCGGTCAAGGCGCCGAGGGCCCTGGCGGACGCACTCGGCGCGCCGGTGCTGTCCGCGTACGACACCGGCGCACAGGTGGGTGACCTGCTGGTCGAGCTGCCGGACGAGGGGACGGTGCGCGTCCTCTCCCCCGATCTGGTAGCCATCAGACGGCTCCCGCACCGCGGCCTGATCGTCACCGCCCGCGCCGAGGATGCGGAGAGCGGCGCCGCCGACGACGGCGCGGCCGGAGGCTATGACTTCGTATCGCGCTTCTTCGGCCCGGTCGTCGGCATCCCCGAGGACCCGGTCACCGGCAGTGCCCACACCGCGCTCGCCCCGTTCTGGTCCGCGCGGCTCGGCCGCAACGAACTGACCGGCCTGCAGGTCTCCGCCCGTACCGGCCTGGTGCGCACCTCACTGCGCGGCGACCGCACCCTGCTCACCGGCCACGCCGTCACCGTCATCGAGGGCGAGCTGCTGGCCCCCCTGACGTGACCGGTCCACCGGGGGCCTCGGCCCCCGGCCCGCTCACTTCGTCGGCAGCCAGCCCACCTTGCCCGCCAGCAGCACATAGCCGACGAACGCCACCGTGTCGATGAGCGCGTGTGCCGCCACCAGCGGGCCCACCCGGCCCCAACGCCGGTACAGCAGCACGAAGATGACGCCCATCACCATGTTGCCGACGAACCCGCCGATGCCCTGGTAGAGGTGGTACGAACCGCGCAGCACCGCGCTCACGGCCAGCGCCGCGCCCGCTCGCCACCCCAACTGGTCCAGTCTGCGCAGCAGATAGCCGACGACGATGACCTCCTCGACCACCGCGTTCTGCACCGCGGCGGCGACCAGTACCGGAATCCGCCACCACACATCGGGCAGCGACTCCGGCACCACGGTGAGGTTGAACCCGGCCGCCCGGGCGCCCAGGTAGAGCGCGAGCCCGGTACCGCCGATGCCCGCCGCGATGAGCGCGCCCCACGTCAGGTCGAAGCGCGGCCGCCGCAGGTCGAAGCCGATCGACCGCATGCCGACGCCCTCCCTGGCCAGCAGATGCGCCACCAGCGCGACCGGGACCAGCGCGGTCGCCACCGAGAACAGCTGCCATGCGAGGTCGAGCCAGGGCCGCCCGGGCGCCTGGGTACCGACCAGGGTGGCCGCCTGGTTCTTCAACGCCCCGGGCTTGGTGACCGAGCCGATAAAGCTGATCAGGGCACTTACGGCGCTGGCCCCCAGCGAGAGGGCGAGCACCAGCAGGGTCTCGCTGCGCAGCGTGCGCCGGGTGAGAGCGGATCCGTCGGTTCCGTGCGGCGTGGAGAGTGTCACAGCACTCCCAACGCGGGCGGCCCCCGCCGAGGTGCCGCCGCTCGCCTCGGAATACTCTCCGTGCACGCATGCCTCCGTCTGTGCGATCCACCCGCTGGCGTTCTCCGCAGATCGCACACGATAGGCGCAGACGGCGTCCTCAGCTCAGCGGCAGCCCCGCGGGCCAGCTGTGCACCGGCTCGCCCGAGCGCATCAGCTCGCGGTACCGGCGGGTCATCGCGGCCAGCGCCTTGTGCCGGTCGAGTCCGCGCTCCAGGGCGCGGTGGAAGGCGGCGGCCTGCCATGAGGCTCCGTTGACCCGGCAGCGGCAGCGCTCCTCGATCACCCCGAGGTAGCGGTCCCGGTCGGCGGGCGCCACGCCCCATGCGTCAAGACCGGCCGAGGCGAGCGGCAGCAGTTCGTCCTGCACCAGCCGTACCGCCGGGATGCGGGTCAGGCCGCCACGGCCGGGGCGCGGCCAGGTCAGTTCCGCCTCGATGCCCTGGCGGCAGGCGGTGTCGAAGTTCTCGGCTGCGGCGGAGAACGGCAGCTTCGTCCAGACCGGACGCGAGGATTCCGCGAGGGCGCGGATCAAGCCGTAGTAGAAGGCAGCGTTGGCCACCACATCGGTCACGGTGGGACCGGCGGGCATGACCCGGTTCTCCACCCGAAGATGCGGGACACCGTCGACAACGGCGTACACCGGCCGGTTCCACCGGTAGATGGTGCCGTTGTGCAGCTGGAGCTCCTTCAGCCGCGGTACGCCCCCCTCGTCGAGCACCCGCAGCGGGTCCTCGTCATCACAGATGGGCAGCAGGGGCGGGAAGTAGCGCAGGTTCTCCGCGAACAGGTCGTAGGCGCTCGTTATCCACCGCTCGCCGAACCAGGTCAGCGGGCGCACCCCCTGCGCCGTCAGCTCCTGCGGCCTGGTGTCGGTGGCCTGCTCGAACAGTACGGGCCGGGTCTCCCGCCACAGCTCACGGCCGAACAGGAAAGGCGAGTTGGCGCCCAGGGCCACCTGCGGACCGACCGCCGCCTGCGCCGCGTTCCACACCGCGGCGAAGCGGCCGGGCGTCACCTGCAGATGCATCTGCATCGACGTGGCCGCCGCTTCCGGCGCGATGGAGCCGGAAGTGCAGGAGAGATGCTCGACGCCCTCTATGTCCAAGCTGAGATCCTCGCCGCGAGCAGCGAGAATACGGTCGTTGAGCAGCCGGTACCGGTCGACCCGGGAGAGGTTCGCCTGTACGAGGTCCTGGGCGCTGAGAGTCGGCAGAATTCCGATCATGACGATACTGGCGCCGACTTCCGCGGCTTTGCGATCGGCATATCCAAGACCTATACGCAGTTCTTCCGCAAGTTGATCGAGAACACGTCCCGACAGCCGGTGCGGGGCGATGTTCACCTCGATGTTGAACTGCGCGAGTTCCGTCTGGAAATCCCGGCTGGCGATGCGTTCCAGCACCTCTTCGTTCATCATGCGGGGCAGTCCATCGGAATCCGCGAGATTCAATTCGATCTCCAACCCCATCAGGTTGCGCGGACGATCGAAACGTCTCTCCTCCAGCAGTCGCTCCAGGCCCACCAGGCACTGCTGCAGCTTCCGCCGGTACCGCTGCCGATCGGACAGGTCGAACCCGCTGGCCACGACCTTTTCTCCCATCGCAGGGTCCCTCCTCTATGGGCCGTGCACCGATGATGCCCAGCCCAGCAGATCCATAACGCCCAGCGTGCGCCCGGTGGGCGCCGGGCGCACGGTTCAGCCGTTCCGGCACATTCCAATGGCATACGAAGCCGTCCAGCCCACCGGGCACAACCGGCGTAAGAAATCACGTGCGGGAACCAGCCATCCGCACAGCCGTTGTTGCGCCAGCGTATCGCCGCTATGCTGCTGAAGAATGGCCCTGAATAGCGCGAATGAACGGCTTAATACAGCCTTGTCCCCACTACCGCAACCCGGTAGCCGAATCGCCGGGCGAACACGTTTCGTATAAACTTCGCGCACAGGCAGAGACTCCGCGACCCGCCGGTTGCGCCCCAGCGCACGCCCAGGCCCCCGGAAGGGCTCTGCATGCCACCGTCGGATCCGGGCATCCCGCCCCGCGCAGGCGCGGGATGTCCGGTCGACAGTGTCCCGTAACACCGCGTACTACACCAGCACCGCTCACAGCGACCTCCGCACCGCGTCCTGCACCACCCCTGTCTCCAGCGAGAGGCGACCCACCATGCCGCTGCATGTCCCTCCGGCCCCCGCGCCCGCTCTGCGCAGCGTCCTCGCGGCCCTTGGTTCCCCGATGGCGGTCCGCGCCGCCCGTACGCCCGCCCTGCGCACCTCCACCGGCCCGCTGGTGCCCGAACACCCCCTGGCGGTCCATCTGCTGAACCCGGTAGCGGCGAGCGACGGGATGCCACGGGCCCGACTGACCGGGTGGCGGTTCCTGATCCGAAGCGGCGACCGGGTGGTGGCGGCGGCCGAGACCATGAACACCCCGGACGGCTGGGCGTTCTCGCACTTCTGCGAGGGGCCGTACCTCGCCTCCACGGAGCACGCGCTACGACAGGCGGAGCCGCTGCCGTCCCCGTACCAGCCGCGGCTGCTGTCGATTCCCGGGCTGTACATGCTCTGTCTGTGGCTGCACGGCGACATCACGGACGGAGACGACGCCCAGCCCGCCCCGGCGGACGTACTGATACCGCTGGCGCCGGCGCCGCCGGGCATCGCGGCGCATCGGCCGCACCGGGTGGCGGATCTGGTTCCGGTGCTCACTCACCGCCTCAGTCCGGTGCCGTTGCTCGGAAGCGGTGTGTAGCGGAACGCGCGGCGCATGGCGGCACGCCCCCGGCCAGGTGCCGGGGGCGCGCTGTCGGTTGAGGCCGTGTCCTCGGGCGGCGCATGGGGGTTGTGCGTTCCGGTGGTACGGCCGAACCAGAGTATGCGCCGGTCCGTATCCACTCATGCGGACCATCCCCATGGATGACGTATCCGGCGGCAACCGCCCGGCCGGGTGACGCGTCCCCAATGTTGAGGAGAGCTGAGCCGAAATCCCTGCGGAATCAGATCCGTGGGGCAAGACTGGACCCGACCGATCGAAACGGGGGGCGGCCATGAGCACGGTAGACAACCGATCCAGCCGCACAGCAAACCAACCGCAGCGAAAGACCACGTCCATGTGCCAGCACCAGCCTCAGTGCCCGTCCGCAGACTCCGCCGACCGGGAAGCCGCACACCCGTTGGCCTACCACCCGGAGCAGGGCTGGAGCCTGCTGTGCAACGGCGTCCTGCTGTTCGAGGACACCGGTGAGCTGCTGCCGGACGGACAGATCATCGCACCGCACCGTCCGCTGGGCCCTGAGCACATCGCGACCGCGGCCTGATTCCAGCAGGCTGGCAGCCGGAGCGGCGTGTCACCGCCGCTCCGGTCCCAGAGCCGTCGATCAGGCCTCGTACTCGTCCAGCGGCGGGCACGAGCACACCAGATTGCGGTCGCCGTACGCGCCGTCGATCCGTCGTACCGGCGGCCAGTACTTGTCGGCCGCCGACACCCCGGCCGGGAAGACGGCCTCCTCGCGGGTGTACGGGCGGTTCCAGGTCCGGCTGAGCGCCGCCGCCGTGTGGGGGGCGTTGCGCAGCGGGTTGTCATCCGCCGGCCACTGACCGGACCCAACTCGGTCGATTTCTCCGCGAATTGCAATCATCGCCGCGCAGAACCGGTCGAGTTCCGCCAGGTCCTCGCTCTCCGTCGGCTCGATCATCAGCGTTCCCGCGACCGGGAACGACATGGTCGGCGCGTGGAACCCGTAGTCGATCAGCCGCTTGGCGATGTCGTCCACGGTCACCCCGGTGGCCTTGGTGATCGGCCGCAGATCGATGATGCACTCATGGGCGACCAGCCCGCCGGGACCGGTGTACAGCACCGGGAAGTACGGAGCCAGCCGCTTGGCCACGTAGTTGGCGCTCAGCACCGCGACCTGGGTGGCGCGGCGCAGCCCCGCACCGCCCATCAGCCGCACATACGCCCAGGAGATCGGCAGGATGCCCGCGGAGCCCCAGGGCGCTGCGGAGATCGGGCCGACTCCCGTGGCCGGACCGGCGGTTGGCTGGAGCGGGTGGTTCGGCAGATACGGGGCGAGGTGCGCCCGGACCGCCACCGGACCGACGCCGGGACCGCCGCCGCCGTGCGGGATGCAGAAGGTCTTGTGCAGGTTCAGATGCGAGACGTCGGCACCGAACTTGCCGGGCTGGGCGAGCCCGACGAGCGCGTTGAGGTTGGCGCCGTCGACGTAGACCTGGCCGCCCGCCTCGTGCACGGTGGCGCAGATGTCGGTGATGTTGTCCTCGAACACCCCGTGCGTGGAGGGGTAGGTGACCATCAGAACGGCCAGTTCCGAACGGTGCTGCTCGATCTTGGCATGCAGATCGGCCACGTCCACGTCACCGTCGTCGCTGGTCTTGACCACGACGACCTTCATCCCGGCCATCACGGCGCTGGCCGCGTTGGTGCCGTGGGCGGAGGACGGGATCAGGCAGACCGTGCGCTCGGTGTCGCCGTTGGCGCGGTGGTACGCGCGCACCGCGAGCAGACCGGCAAGCTCGCCCTGCGAACCGGCGTTGGGCTGGATGCTGACCTTGTCGTAGCCGGTGACCTCGGCCAGTCGCTCCTCCAACTCGTGGATGAGCGTGGCGTAACCTTCCGCCTGCTCGATCGGGGCGAACGGGTGCAGCGCGCCGAACTCCGGCCAGGTGACCGGCTCCATCTCGGTGGTCGCGTTGAGCTTCATCGTGCAGGAGCCCAGCGGGATCATGCCGCGGTCCAGCGCGTAGTCGCGGTCGGCGAGGCGGCGCAGGTAGCGCAGCATCGCGGTCTCGGAGCGGTGCTGGTGGAAGACCGGGTGGGTCAGGTAGTCGACCTCGCGCAGCAGGCCGGTCGGCAGGGCGTCCGGGGTGGTCTCGTCGAGCGCGTCGACGGCGTTCCCCGACACGCCGAACGCGCCCCAGACGGCGGCCAGTTGGTCCCGGTCCGTGGTCTCGTCGCAGGCGATGCCGACCAGGTCGGCGTCCACCTGCCGCAGGTTGACCCCCGCACGGCGGGCGGCGGCCACCACCTCGGCGGCGCGGCCGGGGACCCGGACGGTGATCGTGTCGAAGAACCTGCCGTGCAGCACCTCGACGCCGCCCGCGCGCAGCCCCTCGGCGAGCACCGCGGCGTAGCGGTGCACCCGGCGGGCGATCGACGCCAGGCCCTCCGGGCCGTGGTAGACCGCGTACATCCCGGCCATCACGGCGAGCAGCACCTGCGCGGTGCAGATGTTGCTGGTCGCCTTCTCCCGGCGGATGTGCTGCTCTCGGGTCTGCAGCGCCAGCCGGTAGGCCTTGTTGCCGTCGGCGTCGACGGAGACGCCGACCAGGCGTCCGGGCAGGCTGCGGGCGAACTGCTCGCGCACCGCCATGTATCCGGCGTGCGGTCCGCCGAAGCCCATGGGCACGCCGAACCGCTGGCTGGTGCCGACCGCGATGTCGGCGCCGAGCTCGCCGGGCGAGGTGAGCAGGGTCAGCGCCAGCAGGTCGGCGGCGACGGTGACGATCGCGCCGAGCTCATGCGCGCGCTCGATGACGGGACGCGGATCGCGCACCGCACCGGAGGCGCCCGGGTACTGGAGCAGCACGCCGAAAACCCCGCGCTCGGCGACCTCGTCGGGGATCCCGGCCGACAGATCGGCGACGACCACCTCGACGCCGGTCGGCTCCGCACGGGTCTGGATCACCGCGACGGTCTGCGGGAAGCAGTCGGCGTCGACCAGGAAGACGCCGTCCTTCACCTTGCCGACACGCCGGGCCAGCGACATCGCCTCGGCAGCGGCGGTGCCCTCGTCGAGCAGGGAGGCGCCGGAGGTGGGCAGTCCGGTCAGATCGGCGACGACGGTCTGGAAGTTGATCAGCGCTTCCAGCCGACCCTGCGAGATCTCCGGCTGGTACGGGGTGTACGCGGTGTACCAGGCCGGGTTCTCCAACACATTGCGCAAGATCACCGGAGGGGTGAAGGTGCCGTAGTAGCCCAGGCCGATCATCGATCCGAGGACCTGGTTGCGGTCGGCGAGGGAGCGCAGTTCTGCCAGTACCTCGGCCTCGGTACGGGCCTCAGGCAGGCGCAGTGCCTCAAGGCTCTTGATGGTGTCGGGCACGGCCGCCGCCGTGAGCTCGTCCAGCGAGCCGTAGCCGACCTGCGCGAGCATCTTGGCCTGCGCGGCCGCGTCGGGGCCGACATGGCGCTGCTCGAACGGGGTGCCGCGCTCCAGCTCGGAGAGGGGGATGCGATGGGCGGTCATCTGGGAGGCCTCCTGGTCGGTGTGCGACCTACGAGGGGCACCTCGTCGCGGGTGCCCGGTCGGCCTCCCCCTCTGTCATCAACCTGAGAGTTTCACCGCGCCGCCAAGGCGGAGCGACTTTCACCGTCGGTGAGGAGGGGTACTGCCCCGGCCCTGTCACGCGCCGATACAGCCCGCCCTGCTTTCCAGAGTGACCTCGTCCGCGCGGTACGGATGCCTGAGAGATTCCGGGGAGGGTTTGCTCCTTCGGCGCCTGGCGACGATGTCATGCTGTCGTCAGGACTCTCCCGCACAGGGTCAGCGGCCACTTGCAACACTACCAGCGCAGTCGCCGCAGGCCGATGGTCCTCGAAAGGTCATTCGACGTCGTGTGGCCACTGTCTCGATTCGACATGCTCCGGAATGTGGCTTTTCGTGAAGGTGATGGCCCCGCCCCCATTGCCTTAAGAGCATGGGAGACACCCCCCTCGACCACATGGAGGGATCGTGCAGACCGATATCGATCCACGGAGTCTGATCGGCCGCAAGGCATTCGACCGCAACGGCGTGAAGATCGGCACGGTGGACGAGGTGTATCTCGACGACGCGACGGGTGAACCCGAGTGGGCCGCGGTGCGCACCGGGCTGTTCGGCCGCGACGCGTTCGTCCCGTTGGAACCGAGCGAACTGGAAGGCGACGCGCTGCTGGTGCCCTTCGACAAGGCCCTGGTCAAGGGCGCCCCCGACTTCGGCGTCGGCCGGCACCTCTCCCCCGAGCAGGAACTTCAGCTGTACCACCACTACGGCCTTGAGGTGCCGCCTCCGGGACCCGAGGCAGCGCCTCCCGGCGACAGGGACTTCGGCCGCCTCGCGGGCGACGGGGGCACAGAGGACTGACGCACCGGGCCATTCGGCTCACGGTGGATCCGCCGGTTCCGCCGGCACCAGCGGCAACGGCTCGGCAGGCTCCAGCAGCGGATCGTCGACGGCGAAGGTGCGCACCCGGCCCGGCTCCCCACCCGGCACCTCGAAGCGCACGGTGACCCGGCCCACCCCGCTGCCCTGCACCCATCCGGGGCCGTACTCGGCATGCGTGACGTCCTGGCCCGGTCTCCAGCGGTGCGCGACCGGCTCAGGGACGGGTTCCTGGCGGGCGGGGGCGGTGTCGCCGGATTCCGGCTCACCGCGGCTCTCCTCCTGGACCTGCGCGAAGAGGTCCTCCTGGGTGAAGTCCGCGAGACCGGCCACCCCGACGCCCAGCAGCCGCACCCCTCCGGTGGTGTCCACCCCCTCGATCAACCGCCCGGCGGTCTCCCTGACCACCACCGGGTCATCGGTGGGCGCCCGCAGCGTCTCCGACCGCGTGAGCGTGGTGAAGTCATAGCGGCGCACCTTGAGGACGACGGTACGGCCGGAGCGCCCCGCCGAGCGCAGCCGCTGCACGCAGCGGTCCGCCAACCGCCCCACCTCGGCGCGTACCCGGGCCCGGTCGGTGAGGTCCACGTCGAAGGTGTCCTCCACGGAAATCGACTTCACATCGCGGTCGGCCACCACCGGCCGGTCATCCCGCCCGGTGGCCATGGCGAACAGCGACGCGCCGTGTGCCTTGCCGAGCAGCCGTATCAGCTCGGCCTCGCCCGCCTCGGCCACCTCCGCGACCGTGGTGATCCCGGCGCGCCGCAGATGCTCGGCGGTCGCCGGACCGACGCCCCAGAGCGTGCGCACGGTCTTCGGGCCGAGGAAGTCCTGCTCCGTGCCGGGTTCGATCACCACCAGGCCGTTGGGCTTGGCCGCATCCGATCCGATCTTGGCCAGCAGTTTGGAGCCCGCGAGCCCGACCGAGGCCGTCAGCCCGGTGGCCGCCGCTATGTCCGCCCGCAGCCGCTCGGCGACCTCCCGTACAGCTGCCAGCAGCTCGGGCTCCGGCAGGGCGCGCAGCCGCTCCCCGCACTCGCCCGCGTTGAGGTCCACAAAGGCCTCGTCCAGGCTGAGCGGCTCCACCAGCGGCGACAACTCGTGCAGCAGGGCCATGACGGTGTCACTCACTTGGCGGTACAGCCCGAATCTGGGTGTCAGATAGGCGGCGTTGGGACACAGCCGTCTCGCCTGCGCCATCGCCATCGCGGAATGCACGCCGTACACCCGCGCTTCGTACGAGGCCGTGGAGACCACGCCGCGCGGCCCGAGGCCGCCGACCACCACCGGCTTTCCGCGCAGGCTCGGCTTGGACGCCTGCTCCACCGCAGCGAAGAAGGCATCCATGTCGAGGTGCAGGATCGTCGGTGTGTTCCTCACAGCCACTGATGCTGCCGTATGGCACCGACAATTTCCGTACAGGTGTACGGCAGGCGGTGCGCGCGTCGCGGCTGCGGGCCGGGGGTCGGTCAGCCCGCGCGGTGGCGGCGCCGGGCCAGTTCGTCCGCGGGGTTGTGGCCGACCAGGGTCTCGCCGGTGTCCACCCGCTCCCCGTGCAGCTGGGCGAGGCGTTCCTCCACGTCCCGCCAGACCACGCCCACCGCGATGCCGAAGACGCCCTGGCCGCCCTGCAGCAGGCTCACCACCTCGTCCGGCGAGGTGCACTCGTAGACCGTCGCCCCGTCGCACATCAGGGTGGTACGGACCGCGTCGGCCTCGGCCCAGGTGCTCAGATACCGCACGGCGGTGCGGATGTTCTGCAGCGCGACGCCGGTGTCCAACAGCCGCTTGACGATTTTGAGGACGACAACGTCACGGAAGCTGTAAAGTCGCTGGGTTCCGGACCCGTACGCGGGCCGGATGCTCGGCTCGACCAGGCCGGTGCGGGCCCAGTAGTCCAACTGCCGGTAGGTGATCCCCGCCGCCGCGCAGGCCGTCGGACCTCGATAGCCGACGGTCTCGGTCTCGCGCTCCGCCCCCGTACCGCCCTCGTCCGCCGCGCGGTGAGAGGTGCGGGACACGGTCCCGCGGACCGGAAACGCACCGCCTGCGGCCGCCCCGTCGCCGGTGCTTCTCACGCCGACCTCCGTCCCTTCACATCCTGGAGCACACAGGCACGCGGCCCTGCCCGCCACCGGATGCGCGGGGGACACGGCACTGCACCTTCCAGGACTTTCCCACTCGACGGTAGGGAGTCACTCGGAGTGCGTCAACGATCGCCACACTCGGCACGCCGAGTGATTTCCACCCCAAGTGTGGTTTCGCGTGCCCTTTCCGCGGGAAAGGCTAGCCGAATGCCCTGACCTCGGGCTGGTCACTGATTGCTGGTGCCGAAGTCCTCGGGCGAGATCTGATCAAGGAACTCGCGGAACTTCTCGACCTCGTCCTCCTGCTCGTCGGGGATGGCGATCCCCGCGTCATCCAGGACACCGTCGCTACCGAAGATCGGCGTTCCGGTGCGCAGCGCCAGCGCTATGGCGTCAGACGGCCGCGCACTCACCTCGACACCGCTGGCGAACACCAGCTCCGCGTAGAACACGCCCTCCCGCAGGTCCGTGATCCGCACCTCGGTCAGCTGCTGGCCAACCGCATCGAGGACGTCCTTGAACAGGTCGTGGGTCAGCGGGCGCGCGGGCGTCATGCCCTGCTGGGCGAAGGCGATCGCGGTCGCCTCCCCCGGTCCGATCCAGATGGGGAGGTACCGGTCGCCGCCCACTTCGCGCAGCAGCACGATCGGTTGGTTGGAGGGCATTTCCACCCGGACACCCACGACGTCGAGCTCATTCACACAGCAACCCTAGGCCGTTACCGGAGACTTTGGGTAGTCGGGCATTCCGCCCCTCGGGACGTGGCACGAACTCACTGACTGAGACATTTCGGCGGTCACCAGGTCATTCACGGTTACCGACGGGTCAGCTCACTGCCGGACATTCCAGTCAGATCTGCCGGAGCCGCAGCGCCGACTGGACGAGCGCGGCGTGCAACCGCACCGACAGCGCGGCCAGCTCCCGCGCCGTCGCCTCGGCATGCGCCCTGGTCTGCGGATTCCTGTGCCGACGCAACGGTGCGACCACCTGCTCCACCAGGCTCACATCCCGCTCGGCGGCGGCCTTCACGGCGCGCAGGTGACGCGGTTCCAGCCCATAGCTGCCCAGGTCGCGGATGAGCTTGGCGATGGTGACGGCCTCGGCGTCGTACCCGCCGTCGGCGTCCGGCTCGATCAGGCCGTAGGACTCCCACCCGCCGAGTGCCTCCTCGCCGACGCCGGAAGCGGCAAGCAGTTCCTCCCGGCCGATCCGCAGCCCTGGACCGGGCTGCTGCTCCATACCGCCGTCCAGCAGGTCGACCGGCTCGGCCGGGCCGGGCAGGGTGACCTGCTCGCCCGCGTCCAGCGCGTCGAGATACTCCCTGATCACCTTCAGCGGCAGGTAGTGGTCCCGCTGCAGCCGCAGCACCTGGCTCAGCCGTTCCACATCGCGCAGCCCGAACTTCCGGTAACCGGAAGGAGTCCGCTGCGGCTCCACCAAGCCCTCCGCTTCCAGGAAGCGGATCTTGGAGATGGTGACCTCGGGAAACTCATCACGCAGCAGCGCGAGCACCGCACCGATGCTCATCAGCCGCCCGTCCGTGGTGGCGGTGCCGTTTCCGGCACCGCCCGCCGGTGTACGAAGCATGAACCTTCCCCTGCGGGTGTGCGGGTCAGTAGCTCCGCTGGCTCGTGTAGAAGACCAGCCGGTACTTGCCGATCTGCACTTCGTCTCCGTTGTTGAGCCCAACGGATTCGATGGGCTCACGGTTCACGTACGTGCCGTTGAGGCTGCCGACATCGGCCACGCTGAACCGGCCGTCGGGAGACCGGCGGAACTCGACATGCCGCCGGGAGACGGTCACGTCGTCCAGGAAGATGTCGCTCTGCGGATGCCGCCCGGCCGTGGTGATCTCGCTGTCCAGAAGGAACCGACTGCCCGAGTTCGGGCCCCGCTTGACCACCAGGAGCGCCGATCCCGGCGGCAGGGCCTCCACCGCGGCCTGCGCCTCAGGAGTCAGCCACGGCAGCGCCGTCTGACCGGTCACCTCGGCCTCGTACGCCTCCAGGCCCGAGATCGAGATGGTGGAGGTCGTCTCCGACGAACGCTCCGAGGAGACACCACCGCGCAGCGGCGCGCCGCAGTTCGAGCAGAAGCGGCTCGCCTCCGCGTTCTGGTGTCCACACCTCGTACACACCGGCAAGGACGCCATGGGCTGAGCCTCCTGCCGCGGCTGGCCCGCGGGAACGTTCGACGCATACGGGTCGGAGGAAAACCCTCCACCCATACCTGAGGTCGATGGTTCCTGGAAACCTATGCGGCCCGACGCGGCAGGGTCAACAGATACCGGGCCATGGCCACCCGAAATGTCGCCACCCGGAGCAACCGACTCGTCCCGGAAGAGCGGACGCTCCTGGCCCGGTCCTTCACCCTGCGCCTGGCGGGGTGCCCGATGACGCGCCGTAGCCGGGTCACCCGCCTGCCGTGCGCGCCTGCCGAACAATTTCTCAAACAACTTCACGGGCGATTCCCCTTGAAAGAAACAGACCCGCCCGTGGGGCAGGACGAACCCTCGCAACACCGACCGGCCGTTCCGGTCACCCGGACAACGAACCAGGTCACTCCACAGTTTCCACCACGCACCGCCCCTTCGGTGCGTTGACCCCTCGCGCCGTCGATCCCTCCCCGGATGCGCTCCATGTCCCCCCGCCTCACTGGCCTGACGACCGAGCGTAGTCAGGCTGTTTCGCCGATCGCAAGGCGTCCACAACGATCTTCTGCGACGCTACAACGGATACCGTAGCCTGCTCCTTCTGCAAGGTCTGGACCACGCCGCCGGGGATGTTCAACGCCGGTTGCAGGTCAGGCGGATTGCCGACGACCTTGAACACATACGGTGGCGAGAGCTGGTGTCCGTCGACCGACACCCTGCTTCCGGCATCCGTGAAGTACGTACCCGCCACCGCCCGTACATCGTTGATCTGGATGGCCTCCGCACCCGCGGCCCGCAGCTCCTGCAGCGTGTCCAGGAGCTCGTCCGCCGAGACGGCGCCGCCGGAGGGGCGGATCGTCAGCGTGATCCCTGGTCCCTGGGCCGCCACCGTACCCGCGAGCACGCCGAGTTGCTGCGCCTTCTGCTGGGTCTGCTTCTGCGCCTCGGCGGCCTGGTTGGAGCTGTTCTGCAACTCGGTGCGCTGGTTGTCGAGGCCGCGCTTCTCGTCCTCCAGCCGCTGGGTCCTGGCGTCGAGTTCGGACAGGATCCGCACCAGGTCCTCCTGACGGGCGCCGCGCAGCACACCGTTGTCGCTGGCCGTACGGACCTGGATGGCGAGGCCTAGGCCCAGCGCGAACAGCAGCAGGGCGAAGATCAGTTGCGCCCGGGTGAAGCGCGGCGGCCACAGACCCTTCACCAGCCTTTGCGGGCCGGTCAGTTGGGCCGCGGGGGCCTCGGGTACGGGCCGCTCCTCCTCGTCCCCCGGCCGAGCCCCGTCTTGCTGCGGAGCCTCGGACTCGGGTTCCGTTTCTGGTTCCGCTTCGGGCGCTGGCTCCGGTTCCGATTCCGGTTCCGGCTTCGGCTCCGCTTCCGGTCCGGGCTGCGGCTTCGGTGTGTCGTCGGATGCGGCCTCGGGGGGAAGCGGCTGGCGCTCCGGCCGTTCCTCCGGCTGCGGGGGCTCGTCGGTGCTCATCGCCGCCTCACGCCCGGAAGACATGGCGGCGGATGGCCGCCGCGTTGGAGAAGATGCGGATGCCGAGCACAACTACGACACCTGTCGACAGCTGGGCGCCAACGCCGAGCTTGTCGCCGAGGAACACGATCAACGCGGCGACCACGACATTCGACAGGAACGACACCACGAAGACCTTGTCGTCGAAGATCCCGTCGAGCATCGCACGCACCCCGCCGAACACCGCGTCCAGCGCCGCGACAACGGCAATCGGCAAATAGGGCTCCACCGCCGACGGCACAACGGGCCGCAGCACCAGCCCGACCACCACTCCGACGACGAGCCCCAATACGGCGATCACTTATTGCCCTTCCCTGTCTCTGCGGCGCCCGACGGGCCACCGCCCGGAACCGGCGACGCGGTACGTACCGCCACGCTCGGGGCAGCGGGCAGCCGCACCTCGTGCTGGACCGAAATGCTTGAACGGATGCCGTAGTTCTGCTGCAACACCTGCAGATACTGGCCGTCGGCGCTGTCCTGGAAGGACGTGCTCAGCCGCTGCCCGTCCCCGATCGCGAGCACGGTGTACGGGGGCACCAACGGCTTGTTGTCGACCAGTATCGCCGCGCCCGCGGCACGGATCGCCGACAGCGCGGTCAACCGCTGCCCGTTGATCGAGACCGCCTCGGCACCGGACTGCCACAGGCCGTTGACCACCCGCTGCAGATCGCGGTCCCGGACCCGGCCGGTGTCCGAGAAACCACTGCTCTCCCGGGGACCGGAACCGGTGCCGCTCGAAGCCTGCTTGGCGTCATCCACGACCAGTTGGACACCCGGTCCGGAGACCGCGGTCGCCCCGGCGAGCAGACCCATCAGATCGGCGTTGTCCCCGCCGTGCCGCGGCAGCGCCTCACGCTGCTGTGACTCGACCTGGCCGCGCAGGGAGTTCACGTCCTTCTGCAGCTGGTCGGTGCTCCGGGTCTCGGTGCCGATGCGGTCGATCAGCTCCTGGCGCTCCTTGGCCAGTGTGGGCGCCGAGTACTGCGCCTGGGCGGCGCCGAGCGTGAGCACCACGGCGACGACCACCAGGCCGACGGCGAAGACCGCCCTGGCCCGCGTCGTACGCGGCAGCCGGGAGCGCCCGGTCTCACCACGGCGGGCCGTCGCCTCCGCGTACCCGTCGTCGAGGCTGTGTTCCATGATGTTGGTCAGCAGCGACATGGAGGCATCGCGGCGCGCGGGCGGCGTCGACGTGCTCCGAATGGGGGGCTGCTGCGGCATGCCGCACATCGTCGCACGTTGGCCGGACACTTCTCGAACGGCCCCCGTACGACGCGCCGTTCGACGCCACGTCAACCCGGGCGTGCACACGCACGGCGATGGACCGCACACGTACAGCACGCGGCGCTGCCCCATCGGCTTTCCATGGGGCAGCGCCGCGTCATACGGCCGAGGTCAGCGCCCGGCGCTCTCGACGACGGCGGACCATTCGTCGAGGAGTGCCTGGGCGGAGGCGTCATCCGGTCCTTCCGCCCACAGCCTGGTCACGGCCTCCGCGGGGTCGGGCAGCACCAGCACCCAGCGTCCGTCGGGCTCGACCACCCGCACGCCGTCGGTGGTGTCGACAAAGCGATCGCCCGCCTCCTCCACCACACGCCGCATGACCATGCCCTTGACCGCCCACGGAGTGGCCAGATCCCGCTTGAGCACATGCGCGCGCGGGATGCGCGCGTCGATCTGGCTGAGGGTGAGCTGGGTACGGGCGACCAGGCCGACCAGCCGTGCGAAGGCGGCCGCGCCGTCGAAGACGCTGCTGAACTCCGGGATGATCAGACCCCCGCGTCCGTCACCGCCGAAGATCGTGGACTCCACCCGGCAGACCCGGGTCAGGTCGTCAGGCGAGGTGGTGGTCCACTCCACCTGCGTGCCGTGGTACGCGGCGACCTGCTCCGCGATCCGGGTCGTCGTCACGGGCAGCGCCACCCGCCCACTGCGTCGCTCCGCCGCGACGAGGTCCAGCATGACCAGCAACGCGCGGTCGTCCTCGACGATCCGGCCCCGCTCGTCGACCAGTGAGATCCGCTCGCCGACCGGGTCGAAGCGCACACCGAAGGCAGCGCGGGCCGATGCCACGATCTCGCCGAGCCGGACCAGTCCGGAGCGGCGTTCGTCCGCGGTCTCGGTCGGCCGGGCCTCGTCCATACCGGGGTTGATGGTCAGGGCGTCGACACCGAGACGGCCGAGCAGGTTGGGCAGCACGAGCCCGGCGCTGCCGTGCGCGGCGTCCACGACGACCTTCAACCCGGACTCCCGGACCCCGGTGGTGTCCACCGCCCGCAGCAGCGCGCCGGTGTACGAGTCGAAGACGCTGGACGGGAACGTCAGGTCGCCGATCTCACCGGGGAACGCACGACGGTACTCCTGGCGGGCGAACACCCGGTCCAGCTTGCGCTGCCCGCCCTGGGACAGGTCCGCACCGCGCTCGTCGAAGAACATGATGTCGACCGAGTCCGGCACACCCGGCGTGGTACGGATCATCACCCCGCCGGCACTTCCACGCGCGGTCTGCTGCCGGGCCACCGGCATCGGCACGTTCTCCAAGTCGCGTACGTCGATGGCGCTGGCCTGCAGCGCGGAGATGACGGCACGTTTCAGCGCGCGTGCACCACGGGAGTGGTCACGAGCGGTGGTGACCGTGGAGCCCTTCTTGAGGGTCGTCGCGTAGGCGCCCGCCAGCCGTACCGCGAGCTCCGGGGTGATCTCCACGTTCAGGATCCCGGAGACACCGCGCGCGCCGAACAGGTGCGCCTGGCCGCGGGACTCCCAGATGACGGACGTGTTGACGAACGCGCCCGCCTCGATGGTCTTGAACGGATACACCCGCACATTGCCCGCGATGATCGACTCCTCGCCGATCAGACACTCGTCGCCGATCACCGCGCCGTCGTCGATGCGCGCCGCACGCATCACATCGGTGTTCTTGCCGATGACACAGCCGCGCAGATTCGTCTGCGGGCCGATATACACGTTGTCGTGCACAACCGCCTTGTGCAGGAAGGCTCCGGTCTTCACCACGACGTTCGACCCGATCACCGTGTGCTCGCGGATCTCCGCGCCCGCCTCCACCTTCGCGTAGTCACCGATGTAGAGCGGGCCGCGCAGTACGGCGTCGGGGTGCACCTCCGCCCCTTCCGCGGCCCATACCCCGGGAGAGATCTCGAACCCCTCGATCTCGACGTCGACCCGGCCTTCCAGAACATCTGCCTGGGCCTTGACGTAGCTTTCGTGGGTGCCGACGTCCTCCCAGTAGCCTTCGGCGATGAAGCCGTAAATCGGCTTGCCTTCCTTCATCAGCTGCGGGAACACATCCCCGGACCAGTCGACCGGAACGTCCGGCTCGACGTAGTCGAACACCTCCGGCTCCATCACGTAGATGCCGGTGTTCACGGTGTCGGAGAAGACCTGCCCCCAGGTCGGCTTCTCCAGGAAGCGCTCGACCTTGCCCTCCTCGTCAACAATCGTGATGCCGAATTCCAGCGGATTGGGCACCCGGGTGAGGCACACCGTGACGAGTGCACCCTTTTCCCGATGGAAGGTGATGAGTTCGGTGAGGTCGAAATCGGTCAGGGCATCTCCGGAGATGACGAGGAACGCGTCGTCCTTCAGCGCTTCCTCTGCGTTCTTGACACTCCCCGCGGTGCCGAGTGGCTTCTCCTCATGAGCGTAGGTGAGGTCCATGCCGAGTTCCTCGCCGTCGCCGAAGTAGTTCTTGACCAGCGAAGCGAGGAATTGCACGGTCACCACGGTCTCGTTCAGACCGTGCCGCTTGAGCAGCCGCAGCACATGCTCCATGATCGGCCGATTGACCACCGGCAGGAGCGGCTTGGGCATGCTTGAGGTCATCGGGCGAAGGCGCGTGCCTTCGCCACCGGCCATCACGACGGCCTTCATGTCGGAAGCGTCCTCCTCGAAGAGACGGCATTCTCACCGACTTCACCCGTCCAGATGACCCGTGGATCCAGCGCTGATCCGGCGATCTCGCTCTTGGGCACCCAGCCTCGTGTGCGCCTGCCAGGTACGCGGGCTCAGTCGGCCGTGGCGTCCGCCCTGACAAGTCGGCGGACCTGAACCACGTAGAGGATTCCTGCCCACCAGTACAGCGTTGTACCCCATCCGGCGAACGCCCATCCGAAAATAGCAGCGAGTGTGTGCAACCACCCGTTGCCCTCGCTCAGCAGCAGCAAGGGGAAGGCGCACATGAGGTTGAAAGTTGCCGCTTTCCCCAGAAAGTTCACCTGCGGAGGGCCGTAACCGTGCTTGCGGAGGATCAGAACCGCCACGCCCAACATCAACTCACGGGCCACCAAGGCCCCCGTCAACCACCAGGGGAGGATCTCACGCCAGGTGAGACCGACAAGGGTGGACAGCACGTAGAGCCGGTCGGCCGCTGGGTCGAGGATCCGGCCGAGACTGCTGATCTGGTTCCACCGGCGGGCGAGTTTGCCGTCCAGGTAGTCGCTGATCCCGCTCAGCGCAAGCACCAGCAGCGCCCAGCCATCATGGTTCGGTCCGCCGAACTTCGGCCAGAGAATCAGCCACAGGAACACCGGCACACCGGCAAGACGCGCCATGCTGAGGATGTTGGGGATGGTGAGGACCCGGTCAGTCTGCACCCGTGTCTCCTGGACCTCCACCCGCAGTGCCTCCTGTATGTCCGGTACCGGTAAGTAGCGCTCGTCGGGTAGGCCGTACAGGTGACGCAGGCCGTGTGGAACGAACGTAACGACGATGTGCCTTGACCATACCGGGGTGCGGGCGGGTCGAGCGCATAGGGGGCGCGGTCGGCAGCACCTCGGGACCACCGGGAACGACAAAGGGGCCTCTGCCCAGACCATTGGTCTGGGCAGAGGCCCCTTTTCAAAGATTGTTCGGCGGTGTCCTACTCTCCCACAGGGTCCCCCCTGCAGTACCATCGGCGCTGAAAGGCTTAGCTTCCGGGTTCGGAATGTAA
>JBEYJY010000019.1:0-130925 GCA_040631425.1 Streptomyces sp. NPDC020096 | reverse complement strand
TGGTTCTGGATCCGCTGCAGCAGGTAGAGGAACAGGACACTGATCACCGAGAACGCGAGCACTCCGCGCAGGTACGCGGGCCAGCGCATCTCGGTATCGGGGTTGGCACCGATGGAGCGGTAGATCCAGCGCTCCACGCGCAGGTGCTTCTTCGAGCTGTAGACCCCGGCCATGTAGTCGCCGAGGGGCACATACACCAGGGTGAGCGCCACGATCAGCGCGGAGACCTGGAGCACGTCTGCGAATATCGGGCTCATGTGGACGCTCAGAACCTCTCCGGGAAGATGAGGGCGAGGACCAGGTATCCCAGCAGGGCGACGGCCACGACGAGGCCGGTGATGTTCTCGGCGCTCACAGCTTCGCAACCCCCTTGGCGACCAGAGCCACCAGCGCGAAGACCGCGAGAGTGGTGAGGACGAAGGCCAAGTCGGCCATCGCGTGCTCCTAGTTCAGGATCGGATTTCGGACAACGTCGAGTGAAACCGCCGATCCAGCGGACGCGCGCCCCGTTGACGCCCTCCATACGGCCGTTGTCGCGCCCTTGACGGGTTCCATACGGACACGAAAAACCGGTGGGCCGGACCTGTTTTCACAGGTCCGGCCCACCGGTTCCAAGCCGCTGCTACTACCGCACTTCGGTGATCTCCGGCCCACGGCGCATCGGGTCGATGCCGTCGGAGACCGCATCCCTTCGGGGGCTGACCCCCGAACCCCCAGCCGAGCCGCAGGCGCTACCGCACTTCGGTGATCTCCGGCCCACGCCGCATCGGGTCGATGCCGTCGGAGAACTTGCCCGGTGCGGACTGTTCCTGCTGGAGGCCCTCCGGCATCATCTGGGCGTCGTCCGGCAGCTTGAGGACGACGGGGTCGCGCGGGGCCATCGGGGAGTCGCCCCGGTTGACCACGGTGTCCCGGAAGATCTGCTCCAGCACACCGGCGGCCTGCGGGTGGACCGCGCCCTGGCCGGAGATGACTCCGCGCAGGAACCAGCGCGGCCCGTCACAGCCGACGAAGCGGACCAGCTGCACGCCGTTGGTGCCGTCCGGCAGCTGTACCGGAACCTGTGCGCGCAGCTCCCAGCCGAGCGAGCCCTCGACCTCGTCGATGACACCGCCCTGCTGGGTGATCCCGGAAGCGATCTCGTCACGTACCTCGCCCCAGATCCCCTCGGACTTGGGCGCGGCGAAAGCCTGCAGCTGAATGGCGCTGTCCTGCAGCACGACGGTCGCGGCGACGATCGAGTCGCCCGCCACCTCCACCCGCAGCTCCATGCCGTCCACCCCGGGCACGAACAGCCCGCCGAGGTCGACCCGGCCCTCGCCTGGGTCCCTGACCTCGCTGATGTCCCACGGTCCGTCCGGACGCGGGGCGGGCGGCAGGTTGTACCGCCGGGTCTCCCCCGGCTCCTCTGACGCGTCGGCGTCCTCTGTCGTCTCGTCCGGGCCCGCGTCTACGGCGAGCTCGTCGAGGGCGTCTTCGCGCTCCTTGCGGCGACGACGGAACACGGTCACTGTCCTTCCCGGTCTGCGGCGACCGAAGCGTAGCCCTTACCGATCGTAGAACCCGTCGTACGAGCCGCCGGGCCTGCCGCCCCCATGGCCTGGACGGCACGGGAGGTACGCCCTCCGGCATGCCCCCCGGTGGAGCCGAAGCCCCCCGCGGCCCTCGCAGAGCCGGGCAGCTCCGCGACCTCATGGAAGCGGACCTTCTCGACCTGCTGGACGACCAGCTGGGCGATCCGGTCGAACCGCTCGAACCGCACGCTCTCACGCGGGTCCAGGTTGACCACAATCACCTTGATCTCCCCACGGTACCCGGCATCCACCGTCCCGGGCGTATTCACCATGGAGACACCACACCTGGCGGCCAGGCCCGAACGCGGGTGGACGAAGGCGGCGTACCCGTCGGGCAGCGCGATGGCGATCCCGGTCGGCAGCACCATGCGCTCGCCGGGGGCGAGTTCGGCGGCCTCGGTGGTCAACAGGTCGACGCCCGCGTCGCCCGGGTGGCCATAGGCCGGGATCGGTACCTCGGGGTCGATACGGCGGATCAGCACGTCCACCGGATTGCGCGGGTCACTCACGGGTTCACCTCGAAGGCGCGGGCGACCTTCACCTGGTCGGGGTCGGCAAGGGCGGCCTTGATCTCCTGCGGGCGCCCGTTCTTGGTGAAGTGTTCGAGCTTCACCTCGACGAAGACTGCGTCGGCGCGCACCGCCACCGGGCCGTCGGGACCGCCGATCCTGCCGACGGCGGAACCGTAGATCTTCCGGCCCGCGACCCCCGTGCAGCGCGCCTCAAGGTGCAGCGTGGCACCGACCGGGACCGGGCGGAGGAAGTCGGTCTCCAGGCGGCCGGTGACCGCGATGACCCGCAGCAGCCAGTTCAGCGAGCCCAGCGTCTCGTCCAGCGCCAAGGCCAGCACGCCGCCGTGGGCGAGGCCCGGCGCGCCCTGGTGGGCGGGTCGCACGGTGAACTCGGCGGTGACGGTGACCCCTTCACCGGCCCGTGCCTGAAGGTGCAGCCCGTGCGGCTGGCCCTCACCGCAGCCGAAGCACTGGTCGTAGTGCGCGCCGAGGAGTGTGCCGGGCGCGGGTGCGTCGGGATGGCGCACCGGGGGGGCCGCGTCGGGCGACGGCGTCAGCGCGGCGCCAACGCCGCTGTCGGATCCTGTAGCTGCACTCACGGCCCGAACCCTACCCTCCTGCGGGTGCGGAATCCGTACGGTGCGCACAGGGGATCGAATCGCCCGTCCAGTCGCCGATCCGGACCGGACCCGTGCTCGTGCCCGCACTGGGCGGAGCAGCTCATCGCGGTCTTGGGAACGCATGTCAAGCTGTTGCCATGCAGCCTTACGACGAACGCCTTACCGTGCCGCGCTCCTGGTGGTTCCTCGCCGTGGCCGGCGGAATCGGCTGTGCGCTGATAGCGCTGCCGTTCGGGACGTTGCCGCTGCTCGGCGTGTTCGTCGGGGCGACGGCGCTGTTCCTGGCGCTGGTGAGCTCCTACGGCTCCGCGCGGATCCGGGTGGTGGCCGGTTCGCTGGTGGCCGGAGACGCCAAGATCCCGGTGGAGGCGCTGGGGGAGGCGGTCGCGCTGGACCCGGAGGAGGCCCGCGCGTGGCGTTCGTACAAGGCGGACATGCGCGCCTTCATGCTGCTGCGCAGCTATGTGCCGACCGCGTTGAAGGTCGAGGTCACCGATCCGGACGACCCGACTCCGTACCTGTACCTGTCGACGCGGTCGCCGGAGCGGCTGGCCGCGGCGCTGCAGGCCGTCAAGGCGCGCTAGGCGCGTTCACGGGGCGTCCCAGGCGATCTGCCGGCGGCGCAGATCGTCGCGGACGCGGTGGGCGAGGCGCTTGGTGTCGCGCCGGTTCATCACGGCGCCGACGGTCGCGCCGATCATGAAAGGCGCCAGCGTCGGCAGATGGCGGGCGGTGCGTTTGACGAGGTGCTGGCGCAGTTCCCGCTTCATCTGAGCGCTGAGCGCGATGTTCACCGAGGACGGCTTGGTGACTTCTATGCCGCGCTGCTCGGTCCACGCACCCAGATAGGCGGCGGCGCGCTGCTTGACCGAACCGGTCGCGGGCACGCCGTAGACCTCGTGCAGCTCGGCGATGAGCTTGAACTCCACGGCGGCGACGGCAAGCGTCTCGGCTGCCAGCTCGGCGGTCATGGCGGGCGGCACCGGGAGCATCGCGACGGCGCCGATGCCCGCACCGACGGTCGCGGTCCCGGCGGTCGCCCCGGCGATGAGTCTGTCGGCGATCTCCTCCGGGCCGAGGCCGGGAAACTGCGCTCGCAGCGTGGCCAGATCGCGGACCGGGATCCGTGGCGCGGCGTCGACCAGCCGCTCGGCGAGCACCGTGGCACCGGCCTTGGCGCCGCTGCCCACGCGACGTACGAGCGAGGCCCGCCCGGTGCCCACCGCCGCCCCCTTGGGAGGCGCTGCGCGCCGCTGGTCAGCGGGGCCTCGCTCGCCGTCATATGCCGCCGGAGCGCCGACCTTGCCCTTCTTCCGAAACGGTACGGGGCCCGCCACGGCTACCCCGGCCGTCAGGCCGCGCAGTCGCGGCAGATCGGCTGGCCGTTCTTCTCCTCGGCCAGCTGGCTGCGGTGGTGCACCAGGAAGCAGCTCATGCAGGTGAACTCGTCCGCCTGGCGAGGCAGCACCCGCACCGAGAGCTCCTCGTTGGAGAGGTCGGCGCCAGGCAGCTCAAGGCCCTCGGCCTGCTCGAACTCGTCGATGTCCACGGTGGACGTCGACTTGTCGTTCCGGCGGGCCTTCAGTTCCTCGATGCTGTCTTCGTTGACGTCGTCATCGGTCTTGCGTGGCGTGTCGTAATCGGTTGCCATGGCGCTCTCCCCCTCTGGGTGTTTGCGGTATCTCCAGCGCACGTAACGCGTGAGAGGCCGGTCTTGTGCCCGACCCGAGGCGGAGATTTTGCCTCACATCAAGGCCTGTTACTCAATCGACACCCAACCGCACCCCCGAAGAGGTGATCGTGTCGGCTGCCTATCTGGACCGAACACGGTCCGAATGTCGCACTTCACTCACGCCGTCACGTGTACTTCCCGTGATCATGACCTGCGGAAACATGGATTTTTCGGCTTTTTGCGCAAGTGAACTGATCACTCAGCGTACCCATGGCCGAAATCGCATGTGCGATCGGTCACAGGGGACCAAACGGCCGGACAGACCAGAAAATTCCGCGCAAAGCGAACTCGTCCCGGGCGTGTTCCTCCCTACCGCCCGAACGGGTTACCCGGCTGCTCACTGACCAGGTCACAGCGGGATCGCGACCCGCATCACCAGGCCACCGCCGTCGCGGGGCTGCGCGGTGATCGATCCACCGTGCGCCCGGGCGACCGAGCGGACGATCGACAGGCCCAGACCGACGCCCTTGTCGCTGTTGGTGCGCTCGGTACGCAATCTGCGGAACGGCTCAAAGATGTTGTCCAGCTCGTACGCGGGGACCACCGGGCCGGTGTTGGCGACCAACAGCACGGCATGGCCGCCCTCGGTGCCCGTGGTGACCCTCACCCAGCCGTCCGGCACGTTGTAGCGCACCGCGTTCTGCACCAGGTTCAGCGCGATCCGCTCCAGCAGTACGCCGCTGCCCCGCACCACCGCGGGCGCCAGCCGCTCGCAGCGCAGGTCCACGCCCTTCGTCACGGCCTCAGAGCGGCTCTGGTCGACCGCCTGGGACGCCGCCTCGGCGAGGTCGACCGGCTTGCGCTCGACGACCTCGTTGTCGCTGCGGGCGAGCAGCAGCAGCCCCTCGACCAGCTGCTCGCTGCGCAGATTGGTGGCCAGCAGCGTCTTGCCCAGCTGTTGCAGATCCGGTGAGGCATGGGGGTCGGCGAGCTGCACCTCCAGCAGCGTGCGGTTGATCGCCAACGGAGTTCTCAGCTCATGGGAGGCGTTGGCGACGAAGCGGCGCTGCGACTCGAAGGACCGCACCAGCCGGTCGAGCATGTCGTCGAAGGTGTCGGCCAGCTCCTTGAGCTCGTCGTCCGGGCCGTCCAGCTCGATCCGCCGGGACAGATCGGATCCGGCCACCGCGCGGGCGGTGCGGGTGATCCGGCCCAGCGGCGCCAGCACCCGTCCGGCCATCACATAGCCGAAGGCGAACGCGACCACCGTGAGGCCCAGCAGCGCCAGCAGCGAGCGGCGCAGCAGATCGCCGAGCGCCCGTTCGCGCTGCGCCCTCATGCACTGGTCAAGGGCGTCGTTGAAGTTCGACGTGGTCAGGTTGGGGTCGGACAGACCGGGACAGGCGTTGCTGGTGATCTGCACCTTGCCGCTGTACAGCCGGAACGGCGCCTCGTCTCCGGAGTGCATGGCCTGCGCGGCGAGGAGGTAGATGATCAGCAGCAGCAGTACACCGGCGATCAGGAACATGCCGCCGTACAGCACGGTCAGCCTTATCCGGATCGTCGGCCGCAGCCAGGGCCCGGTGGACTCGGTCGGGCGCGGGTCCCATGTCGGCTTGGGCGGGGTCTTGGGGGGCGGCCCGGACACCGGGGACGAAGAGGGGGAGGAGGAGACGGCCATCGCGGATCAGATCCGGTAACCGGAGCCGGGCACCGTCACGATGACGGCGGGCTCGCCGAGCTTGCGGCGCAGCGTCATCACGGTCACCCGGACCACATTGGTGAACGGGTCGGTGTTCTCGTCCCAGGCCTTCTCCAGCAGCTGCTCGGCGGAGACCACCGAACCCTCGCTGCGCAGCAGCACCTCCAGCACCGCGAACTCCTTGGGAGCGAGGTGGACCTCCTTGCCGTCCCGGAAGACCTCGCGCCGGTTCGGGTCGAGCTTGATCCCGGCCCGCTCCAGCACCGGCGGCAGCGGCACACTGGTGCGGCGGCCCAGGGCGCGCACACGGGCGGTGAGCTCGCTGAACGCGAACGGCTTGGGCAGGTAGTCGTCGGCGCCGAGCTCCAGGCCCTCGACCCGGTCGCTGACGTCGCCCGCGGCGGTGAGCATCAGGACGCGCGTGGGCAGGCCGAGGCCGACCAGCTTGCGGCAGACCTCGTCGCCGTGCACCACCGGAAGGTCGCGGTCGAGCACCACCACGTCGTAGTCGTTGACCCCGATCCGCTCCAGGGCGGCACCGCCGTCGTAGACGACATCGACGGCCATGGCCTCCCGGCGCAGGCCGGTGGCCACAGCATCGGCGAGCAGCTGCTCGTCCTCGACGACGAGTACGCGCACGAGGCAGGTCCTTCCACGAAAACAGACTGGGTGTGCCTCCATCCTGCCTTGGATGCCCATAAAACACCGGTAAGAGGCCCAGCGGAGCCGCGGGAGGCGTCCGGCGGACGGCCCCGGTGAGGCCGTCGGCAAACTTCTCCGGCATAGGGAGGTTTCCGTTCCGCTGGGGCAGGGGAAGACGACTGCAACCCAGCGGTCACGACCCACACCTCGCGCGCACCCGTTCGCGCTCACAGTGATCGCCCAGAGCAGACACACCACCTTGTGCCACCGACGACGACGAGGGGGCGCCTCATGGACGCATTCACCACCGGAATCATGCAGCGCATACGGAATGCCGAGTCCGATCTGAACCGTGCCCTGGAGACCGGGGACGAATTCCTGGCCGAGGTGGAGCAGGCCGAGCTGGACGACCTGCACCGCCTTGCCGCCGAGCACGGAGTCGTGGTCTCGCGCCAGGTCGCCTGAATCCGCCCGGTGACGGAGCGCTTCGCGCTCTTTTTCTTTTTGGGACCGATTCGCTGATGTGGGCCTGCGCCCCGGACACCCTGACCCAGGTGACCGGGGCGTTCGCATGCCCGGGGCCCGCGCGCCTCAGTCGTGCCAGGCGCCGAGTCCGTCCAGCAGCCCCTGCAGCGGCTCGAAGAGTCCGGGCGAGGCGGCCACCGTCAGCTCGCCGGACGCCGGATCCCCCGGCCTGCCGCCGGTGAGCGCTCCGGCCTCGCGGGCGAACAGATCACCCGCCGCGTAGTCCCAGGGGTTCAGCCCCCGCTCGTAGTAGCCGTCCAGACGGCCGCAGCCCACGTCGCACAGGTCGATCGCCGCGGAGCCGGCCCGGCGGATGTCCCGGACCCGCGGCAGCAGTTCGCGGACCACCTCGGCCTGGGCGGCCCGGCGCTCGGTGAGGTAGCCGAACCCGGTGCCGATCAGGGCCTGCTCGAACGCGGGCGCCGGACGGCAGCCGACCGGCTCACCGTTGACCCGGGCACCACCGCCCAGCACCGCCTGGTACGTCTCCCGGCGCATCGGCGCCTCCACGACGCCGACGACGGTCTGCCCGTCCCGCTCGGCCGCGATGCTCACCGCCCAGGAGGGCAGCCCGTAAAGGTAGTTGACGGTGCCGTCCAACGGGTCGATGATCCAGCGCACCCCGCTGCTGCCCTCGACGCTCGCGCCCTCCTCCCCCAACAGGCCGTCATCCGGGCGCAGTTCCGCGATGAACCCGGTGATCAGCTTCTCCGCCGCGAGATCCATCTCGGTCACGACGTCGATCGGGCTGGACTTGGTGGCGGCCACGTCGAGGTCGCGGGGCCTACCGTCGCGCAGCAGCGCGCCCGCACGCTGGGCGGCGTCCAGCGCGATCTGCAGAAGTTCACCGTTCAGGTCTGTCACAGCGGTCCTCTCGTACGGCATCGAACGCGGCGGCCTCAGTCGAGGCCCGCGGCGGCCGGGCGCGGGCTCCTGGCAGGGCAGCAGCCGATCGGGCAGACGTCGTGGCTGGGGCCCAACTCGCCCAGCGCGCACCGCTGGACGGTGCGGCCGCGCTCCAGGTCGGCCCGCTCCACCACCAGGTCGCGGATGGCGGCCGCGAAGCGCGGGTCGGCGCCCACGGTCGTCGCGCGGGCGACCGGCAGCGCCAATTCGGCCGCCTTCGCGGTGGCTTCGGTGTCGAGGTCGTACTTGACCTCCATGTGGTCGGAGACGAACCCGATCGGCACCATCACCACGGCGGGGGCCCCGGCGGCCTGTTCGGCCTCCAGGTGGTCGCAGATGTCCGGTTCCAGCCACGGGATGTGCGGGGCGCCGCTGCGCGACTGGTAGACCAGCTTCCAGGGCCGCTCGACTCCGGTCGCCTCCCGTACCGCGTCGGCGATCACCTTCGCGGTGTCCAGGTGCTCGGCGACGTAGGCGCCGCCGTCGCCGTGCCGCTCCACCGGGCCGGAGGTGTCGGCGGCCGCGGTCGGGATGGAGTGCGTGGTGAACGCGAGGTGCGCGGTCTGCCGTACGTCCGCGGGCAGTTCGGCGAGCGCGGTGAGCACACCGTCGATCAGGGGCTGCACGAAGCCCGGGTGGTTGAAGTAGTGCCGCAGCTTGTCGACGCGCGGAACGGGCCGCCCCTCGGCCTCCAGTGCGGCGAGCGCGTCGGCGAGGTTCTCGCGGTACTGGCGGCAGCCGGAGTACGAGGCGTACGCGCTGGTGGCCAGCACCAGGATCCGGCGGTGTCCGTCGTCCACCATCGCCCGCATGGTGTCGGTCAGATAGGGCGCCCAGTTCCGGTTGCCCCAGTAGACCGGCAGGTCCAGGCCGTGTTCGGCGAAGTCCTTGCGCAGCGCGTCGAGGAGTTCGCGGTTCTGCGCGTTGATCGGGCTGACCCCGCCGAAGAGGTAGTAGTGCTGCCCGACCTCCTTCAGGCGCTCGCGCGGGATGCCGCGCCCCGCGGTGACGTTCTCCAGGAACGGCACCACCTCGTCGGGGCCCTCGGGGCCGCCGAAGGACAGCAGCAGCAGGGCGTCGTAGGGAGTCGGATCCAGCTGATCGGCCATGCGTCCGATCCTGCCACTCGTCACTGACGGTCCGGACGCCCCCTTGCCGGGACGGCCGCCCGTCATCGTGCCGGAAAACCCCTTGCGCCCCAACCGTAAGCTGTATAAGCCATCTACGCGCCTTACCCTCATCTCGTCCCGCCGCCTGGAGCGCCCGTGCTCGCCCCCTACCGCGCGATATTCGCCGCCCCCGGCACCACGGCCTTCTCGGCGGCCGGGCTCCTCGGGCGGATGCCGTTGTCCATGCTCGGCATCGGCATAGTGACGATGATCTCCCAGGTCAGCGGAAGGTACGGGCTCGCTGGCGGGTTGTCGGCGACGCTCGCGCTGGCCGCCGCGGCCGTCGGCCCGCAGGTCTCCCGGCTGGTCGACCGCTACGGCCAGCGGATGGTGCTGCGGCCGGCTGCCGCGGTGACCGTGGCCTCGGTGGCCGGACTGCTGCTCTGCGTCCGCCTGGGGGCGCCGGACTGGGCGCTGTTCGTCTGCGTGGCGGCGGCGGGCGCCACGCCGAGCCTCGGCTCGATGGTGCGGGCGCGCTGGGCGGCCATCCACCGCGACTCCTCCCAACTGCACGCCGCCTACTCGTTCGAGTCCGTGGTCGACGAGGTCTGCTTCATCCTCGGGCCGATCCTGTCCATCGGCCTGAGCACCGCGTGGTTCCCGGAGGCCGGTCCGCTGCTGGCCGCGGTCTTCCTGGCGGTCGGGGTCTGCTGGCTCACCGCGCAGCGGGCCACCGAGCCGGTGCCGCAGCCGCGTGCGCACCACACCGGCGGATCGGCGCTGCGCTCGGCCGGGCTCCAGGTGCTGGTGGCCACCTTCACCGCCACCGGGGCGATCTTCGGCGCGGTGGACGTGGTCACGGTCGCGTTCGCGCAGGAACAGGGGCACAAGCCCGCGGCGAGTGTGGTCCTGGCGGTGTACGCGCTGGGGTCCTGTCTCGCCGGAGCCGTGTTCGGACTGCTCCGGCCGAAGGGCAGCGCATCGCGCCGCTTCCTCCTGGGGGTGTGCGCGATGGCCGTGAGTATGATCCCCCTCCAACTGGTCGGGAACCTGCCCGCCCTGGCCGTGGCGCTGTTCGTCGCCGGGCTGTCGGTAGCCCCGACGATGGTCACCACCATGGCCCTGGTCGAGCAGTTGGTGCCGCGCGCGCAGCTGACCGAGGGCATGACCTGGACGAGCACCGGGCTCGCGGTCGGGGTGGCCCTGGGCTCCTCCGCCGCGGGGTCGGTCGTGGACACGTCCGGCGCCGGGGCGGGGTACGCGGTACCGGCGGCCGCCGGGGCGCTCGCCGCGGCGGCGGCGTTCCTCGGGCACCGCCGGCTGCGTCCGGCGCCGGAGCGGGAGGGGCCGCAGCGTGACGAGCACGACGAGCACCACCAGCGGGACGACTACGTGGCGTAACTGGGCCGGGAATGTGACCGCGCGACCGCGCAGGATCGTTTCCCCCGCCTCGGTGGACGAACTGGCATCCGCCGTACGCCAGGCCGCGGCGGACGGGCTGACCGCCAAGGCCGTGGGCACCGGGCACTCCTTCACCGCGGCCGCCGCCACCGACGGCCTGCTCATCAGCCCGGAGCGGCTGACTGCCGTGCGCGAGGTGGACGCCAAGGCGGGCACGGTCACCGTCGAGGCGGGCCTGCCGCTGCACCGGCTCAACCGCCTGCTGGACTCCGCCGGTCTGTCACTGACCAACATGGGAGACATCCAGGAGCAGACCGTCGCCGGTGCGACCAGCACCGGAACCCACGGCACCGGCCGGGACTCGGGATCGATCGCCACCCAGATCAAGGGACTTGAGCTGGTCCTGGCGGACGGCTCGGTGCTGAACTGCTCGGCCGAGGAGAACGCGGACGTCTTCGCTGCGGCCCGCATCGGCCTTGGCGCGCTCGGCGTGATCAGCGCGATCACCTTCGGCGTGGAGCCGTCGTTCCTGCTCACCGCCCGCGAGGAACCCATGCCGTTCACCGCGGTGACCGACCGGTTCGACCAACTCGTGGCCGAGAACGAGCACTTCGAGTTCTACTGGTTCCCGCACACCGACAACTGCAACACCAAGCGCAACAACCGCAGCCTGGGTCCGGCGGCGCCGCTGCATCCGGTGCGCGGCTGGCTGGACGACGAGTTGCTCTCCAACGGTGTCTTCCAGGCCGTCTGCGCGCTCGGCAAGGCGGTCCCGGCAACCGTTGCGCCCATGGCGAAGGTGTCCAGCCGCGCGCTGTCCGCTCGTACGTACACCGACACCGCCTACAAGGTGTTCACCAGCCCGCGCCGGGTGCGGTTCGTGGAAATGGAGTACGCGGTTCCGATAGATGCCGCGACCACGGTGCTGCGCGAGGTGAAGACCATGGTGGAGCGGTCCGCACTGCGGATCAGCTTCCCGGTGGAAGTGCGGGTGGCGCCCGCCGACAACATCGCGCTGTCGACGGCCTCCGGTCGCGACACCGCCTATGTCGCGGTGCACATGTACCGGGGCAGCCGCTACCAGGAGTACTTCACGGCCGTGGAACGGATCATGACCGCGCACGAGGGGCGCCCGCACTGGGGCAAGTTGCACACCCGCGACGCGGAGTACTTCTCGCAGGTGTACCCGCGGTTCGGCGAGTTCACGGCGCTACGGGACCGATTGGACCCGCAGCGCCTGTTCGCCAATGACTACCTGCGCAGGGTGCTGGGCGACTGAGCACCCGGCCGGTACGGGCTCATTGGGCGCCCGTACCGGCGCCGCCGGGCGGCGACTGCTGGGCGGCGCCGGGCTGGGCCGAGTTGCCGCCCCTGCCCTGGCCGCCACTGTCGCCGGAGCCGGTACCGGTGCCGGTGCCGTTCGACGGGCCCGGCGAAGGAGCCTGCGACGGCGTGGTGTTCGGGCTGGCCGAACCGCCGCCCCGCGACGGCGTGTCGCTCGGTCCCGACGACGGTGTGGAACCGCCGTCCGAGGTTCCCGGGCTCTGCGACGGTGGGGAGCCGCCGTCCGTACCGGGCTCGCTCGCACTGCCGCTGGGCACCGTGCCCGGCTGGTCATGGGCGGGCTTCGAGGGCGCGGACCGCGCGCCGCCGGGGTTGACCGCCTGGCCGATGGCGGTATGCGACAGCGGGCTTCCGCTGGCCAGTTCGATCCCGGTGAACACCGCCATGGACAGCCCGAACACCACACCGGCCGCCAGCAGCGACCGGCGCCAGCCCCGCCAGCGGGTGCCGTGCAGGGTCGAATCGCTGTACGACTCGTCCCGCGGCAACCGCGGCATGAGCAGCGCGGTGTCCGGCTCCGCCCTCGGCACCACGGTGGTCGGATCGTCTTCCGTACCCGCCTTGGCGAAGGCGGGGAACGCCTGGGTGGCGTCGTGCTCCGTGCCCGGCTGCCGCGTCTGCGGCCGGGCCAGCGGCACGGTCGCGTCGCGCAGTTGTTCACCGGTACGGCGGAAGATGTGCTGGAAGATCGCGCCACCGGTGGTGGCGAGCACGCTCACCACGGCGGCGCCGAGGATCGTCCCGTAGACGCCCAGGAAGGACGCGAGGTAGGCCGCCAGCAAGGCGGCCGCGCCGCTTCCGGCGACCTGGGTCAGGCTGAGATCGATGCGCTTCTTGTCAGGTTCCGTATCGGTTTCTGCCTTGACATCCATCCCCGTCCCTTGCTTGTCGGTCTCTTCCACCTTGCACAGAGAAGGGACAGTTCGGCAAAGCCGTCAGTTCCAGTTCTGAAGATTGTGTGAACATCGCCACCCGGAAAACCGGACATCCACCCGGAGCCCAAGTCCAACTCCCCCCACTCCCCCGGAACATCGGCGGCGCGGTGCTGCACCGAAGTGGCCCGAATGGAGTACTGTTGCCAGCCCGTGCACCGGTTTCCCGTCCGGCTACCCGGATCCTGCGGGAGGGGTCCCGAAGGTGCCGCCGACCAGGCGCCGCCCAGCAGGACTGGCATTCGGGACAGTTCGTGACAGGGAGTGACGAAGCTCGTCACTTTCAGTTGCGAATAGGTAACCGTGCCATAACGGCGCGTTGGGGAAGGTGCCCGACACGCCGGGTAAGTCGGCAAGGTTGTGGCAGGCCGGAGCCGGGCAGGCCACACTCGTTCTTCGGGAGCAGCGACGCACGTGACGTCGGCAGGCACCACCCGGGAGGTCCCCATGCCCGATCTGCGTGTCGTGGCCGTCAGCAACGACGGCACACGACTGGTGCTCAAAGCTGCGGACAACACTGAGTACACGCTTCCCATCGATGAGCGGCTGCGCGCCGCCGTGCGCAACGACCGGGCACGTCTCGGGCAGATCGAGATCGAGGTCGAGAGCCATCTGCGGCCCCGGGACATCCAGGCCCGCATACGAGCAGGGGCCTCCGCGGAAGAGGTCGCACAGCTCGCCGGAATCCCCGTCGAACGGGTCCGGCGCTTCGAGGGCCCGGTGCTCGCGGAGCGGGCGTTCATGGCCGAGCGGGCCCGTAAGACGCCGGTACGGCGGCAGGGCGAGAGCACCGGACCGCAGCTGGGCGAGGCGGTGGCCGAGCGGCTGCTGCTGCGCGGCGCGGAGAAGGACAGCGCGCAGTGGGACTCCTGGCGGCGTGACGACGGCACCTGGGAAGTGCTGCTGGTCTACCGGGTGGCGGGCGAGCCGCACTCGGCGACCTGGACGTACGACCCGCCCCGGCGGCTGGTCCAGGCGGTGGACGACGAGGCACGGGCGCTGATCGGCGAGACGGCGCCGGAGCAGCCGGAGCCGAGCTTCCCGTTCGTCCCGCGCATCGCCCGGCTGCCCAGGGACCGTCCGCTGGACCGTCCGACGCCCCGCATCGACCGGCCGGACCGCACCGAGCGGCCCGAGCAGCCGGACGACCGCCCCGAGGACGACAAGGACTCGCTGACCAGCCTGCTGGAGGCGGTGCCGAGCTTCCGCGGCGACATGGTCGTACCGGCCACGTCCACGGGCTCCGAGACCGCGCCCGCCGCCGGACAGGAGGACGAGGCCGCTGCCGAGGAGGAGGCGCCGCCCGCCCCCGCGGCCAGCGCGGGCGCCGGTTCCGCCTACGCGGACGTCCTGATGCCGCGTTCGGTGGCCGGTCACCGGGACCGGCTGGTCGGCACCACCGACCGCCAGGCGGAGGCCGACGGGGTGCGCCCGGGGCGCCGGGCCACGGTCCCCAGCTGGGACGAGATCGTCTTCGGCAGCCGCCGCAAGAAGCAGGAGTAGTGCGCGAAGCGCGCCCGGTGGTTCGGGCGCGCCCGGCGCTTCCGAGTGCGCCCGATCGCCTCGGCGCGCTTCGAGCGCCCCCAGTGCGCTGGGGGCGCCTCGCCCCGACGGATTTCCGCGGGTACGCCCTGGTTCGGCACCGCCGGTCCGCGCCCTAGGACTCACGCGCCGTCGCGGCGGGGAGTGCTCACCGCCCCAACCGCGCGCAACCGCAACGGCGCAGACCGGCGGTCAGCACGAACCGGAACCGCCGCACGCTACGGCGTCGCCCCCGTGGCCACCGGGCGGGCGCCGTCGTACGTCCACTCGCTCCAGGACCCGGCGTACAGCGCCGCCGGAATGCCCGCTACCGCGAGGGCCAGCACCTGGTGGGCGGCCGAGACTCCGGAACCGCAGTAGACACCGACCTGGGTGCCCTGGTCCGCGCCGAGGGCGGTGAAGCGCTTGGCGAGGTCCGCGGGCGACCGGAACCGGCCGTCCGGGCCGACGTTCTCGGTCGTGGGGGCGCTGACGGCGCCGGGGATGTGTCCGGCCACCGGGTCGATCGGCTCGACCTCGCCCCGGTAGCGCTCCGCGGCCCGGGCATCGAGCAGCAGACCGGAACCGGCGAGGGCCGCCGCGTCATCGGCGGTCAGCAGCGGAACCGCGCCCGGCCGTGCGGTGAAGTCGCCCTCAACGGGCTCCGGCTCCCCCGCCTCCAGCGAGCCGGTCCAGGTGGCGAGACCGCCATCCAGTACCCGGACGTCCTGGTGCCCGGCCCAGCGCAGCATCCACCAGGCGCGGGCGGCCGCCCAGCCCTGCCCGCCGTCGTAGACCACGACCGGCCGGCCGTCCGACACCCCGGCGCGGCGCATCGCCGTGCTGAAGACCTCCAGTTCCGGCAGCGGATGGCGGCCGTGCGCTCCGGGCGGCCCGGCGAGTTCGGTCTCAAGGTCGACGTAGCGGGCGCCGGGAATGTGTCCGGCCTCGTACTGCGGCCGTCCGGGTGGGCCGCCGAGTTGGTAGCGCACATCGAGGATCGTCCGGTCCTGAGACGCGCTGAGGAGCTCCGCTGCGGAGATGATGGCATCCATGTCGACCATTGTCCCCGGGCTGTCCCGGTGTCCGGGCCCGACCGGTTCCCGTCGGGCTGTTGAGGTTTTCCGCGGGCACACCCGCTGTCCGGCTGATCGTCATACGACAGCAACGGTCGTGACACGGACAAGAAATGCGCAATCGGGCATTCTCCTGCCAGGACGCCCCGAAAGCGGAGCGGTCGGGGCGCGCGATGCGCCCAGTGGTGAAAACATCAACCCTGGCTCGTCCCCCGCTAACCGTCGCGCGAGGAGAGAATCCGATGACCGAGGTATCGGCCCGGCGTCCCCAGGGCACGCCCTGCTGGGTCAGCCTGTTGGTGCGCAGTCTGCCGGTGACCGAGGAGTTCTACGGCAGGCTGTTCGGCTGGGAGTTCCAGCCGGGGCCGAAGCACTTCGGGCCGTACGTACGGGCCGTACGAGAAGGCCGCCTGGTCGCCGGGATCGGCGAGGTCCCCAAGGGCCGCGACCTTCCCGTCGCCTGGACCACGTACCTGTCCTCACAGGACGCGGACGCCACCTGTGAACTGATCCGCGACTGCGGAGGCACCGTCGGCGTCGGGCCGTTGGACGCCGATGACGAGGCGGGGCGGATGGCGATCGCGGCCGACCCGAGCGGGGCGGTGTTCGGGGTCTGGCAGCCGAACACGCATCTGGGTGTCGGCGTGGTCGGCGAGCCGGGGACGCTGGTGTGGAACGAGTTGGTGACCCGCGAGTCATCGACGGTCGGCAAGTTCTACACGGCGGTCTTCGGTTACGAGACGGAGGCCGTGGTCTCCGCCGACTTCGACTATCTGACGCTCCATCTGGAAGGCCGTCCGGTGGCCGGGATCCACGGCGTCGGCCAGGGCCTGCCGCGCGATCGCGGACCGCACTGGATGACGTACTTCGCGGTGGAGGACGCCGACGAGGCGGCGCGCCGCGTGGTGGAGTTGGGCGGTCGGGTACTGCGCGGGCCGCAGGACTCGGCGTACGGGCGGGTGGCGACCGTGGAGGACCCGGAGGGCGCGGTGTTCACGGTGATCAGGACCACCGGGCAGTAGTCTCAGGACCGCTCTACGGGCAGGACGTCCGGTGACAGCGCCGCCGCACGGGCCGCGGCGGCGGTCATCCGGCGGATGTGGTGGCGGCGGCAGAGCACCTCGTACCCCACCTCGCCCTGGGCCTGGTTGACGTCGCCCACGACGACCTGGGCGCCTTCCACCACCATCCGGCCGTCCACGGTGCGCGCGTTGTGGGTCGCCCGGGCGCCGCACCAGCACAGCGCCTCGACCTGGAGCACCTCGATGCGGTCGGCGAGTTCCACCAGACGCTGGGAGCCGGGGAAGAGCCGGGTGCGGAAGTCGGTGGCGATGCCGAACGCGAAGACGTCCAGCTCCAAGTCGTCCACGATCCGGGCGAGTTGGTCGACCTGCTCGGGCGCGAAGAACTGCGCCTCGTCGGCGATGACGTAGTCGACGCGACCGCCGCCGGACAGTTGGCCCACCACGTACCCGTAGAAGTCGAAGCCGTCCGGCGCCTCGACGGCCTTGGTGGACAGGCCGAGGCGGGAGGACAGCACTCCGGCGCCCGCGCGGTCGTTGCGGGTGAAGATCAGTCCCTGCAGGCCGCGCGCCGAGCGGTTGTGCTCGATCTGCAGGGCGAGCGTGCTCTTGCCGCAGTCCATGGTTCCACAGAAGTACACCAATTCGGACATGGAGCAGCCATGGGCCTTTCGGGGAAGGGAGTTGACATGATGCTAGCGGGGCCTCAGGGGGAAGCCCCCTGAACCCCTCGCGGTGGGGCTTGGGGGCGAAGCCCCCGAACTGCCCGCACCCGCGGCGGGGGGCGTCTCAGCTGCGGACTTCGAGGAGCGGTACGAGTTGCTCCACCGGCGCCAGCGAGCCGTGCAGCCCGACCATCGACGACTCCCCCGGCTCGTTGCGGGTCGCGATCACCGCGATGTCGTCCTGGGCCACCGCCACCACATCGCCGATCCGGCCGTGCACCCGTTCGTCGACGTGCGGGCCGAACCACCCGGCGGCAATGGCCTGTTCACGGGTGGCCACCCACATCCGGTCGCCCAGCACCTCGCTCCACACCGCGTGCACATCGGCGGCGGCACCCGGCACCGCGTAGACATGGCGGGCGCGCGCCTCGCCGCCGAGCAGCTCGACTCCGGCTCCGAGTTCCCAGTCCTCGTCGAAGTCGATCCGCGACTCGGGGTCGAACGGGATGTCGATCATGCCGTGGTCGGCGGTGATGTACAGCGCGGAGCGCGGCGGGAGTTGCTCGGCGAGCCGCTGCGCCAGCCGGTCGACCATCATCAACTGGCCGCGCCAGGCGTCCGAGTCGACACCGTGCCGGTGCCCCATGCCGTCGAGTTCGCTGTAGTACGTGTAGACCAGCGTGCGGTCGGCGGCGGCGAGCCGGTCCGCGGCCAGGTCCATCCGCTCCTCACCGGTGAGCCGACCGTGGAACGTCCCGCCGGACAGCGCGATCTGCGTCAGCGGGGTGTGCTGGAAGGCCGGTGCGGAGACCTGGCAGGTGGCCACCCCCGCCGCGTCGGTGAGCTGGAAGACCGTGGGGTACGGCTGCCAGGCGAACGGGTCGCTCCACGGCTGCCAGCGCAACTGGTTCATCAGCTTGTGCTGTCCCGGAATCGCGACCGTGTACCCGGCCAGACCGTGCGCGCCCGGTGGCAGTCCGGTGCCCACCGAGGCGAGCGAGGTGGCGGTGGTCGACGGGAAGCCCGCCGTCAGCGGGGTGCCCGAGCCGCCCAGCGAGCTGCCGAGCAGCGAGGTGAGGAAGGGCGCCTCGTCCGGGTGGGCCTTCAGCAGCTCCCAGCCCATACCGTCCACCAGGAAGACGCACACGCGGTCGGCCGGCGCCAGCTCAAGAGCGGTAGCCGGGACACCCGGCACCGACAGGCCCCGCGCCACCGCGGGCAGCAGGTCGGCGAGCGCCGCCGTGCCGTAACGAGGCGCGGGGGCGGTACGGATGTCGAGCGGGGCGGGGTAACCATGCTGCCCGGTCGCGGCCGGCTGCACCATCAGCGCTGCGCCGTAGCTGAGGCGGTGGCCGCGGTGGCCTCCGAGAGCGCCTGGGCGAAGGCCAGGGTCTGGCGCACCGCCTCCGGCCCGTCGCCCGCCTCACTCACGCGCAGGGAGAGGTCGTCGGCGGTGGAGGACCCGGTGAAGCCGTGGTCCGCGTCGCAGTTGGGGTCGCCGCAGGCGGCGGGCTCCAGGTCGAGTCGGCTGACGGCGCCCCACCCTATGGTGAGCACGACCTCGCGGGGCAGGGTGCCGGGGGTGTACGACTCGGGGTTGGCGACGACCCGGCTCACGACCACCGACGAGATCCGGCCTATCTTCACGGACTCGGTGGAGGTGGTGGCGTACGGGGTCGGCGAGCTGTCGTCCGCGCCCTGCTCGTCGGTGTGGCTGACCAGGAAACGGGTCGGGGTGAGAACGAGGACCGTGACGTGTCGGCGCACCTCGTTGGCGTCGAACGTGGTCTCCTGGTTGACCAGGTACGCCACCACCGGCTCTCCACCGACCGAGGCCTCCACGGCCTCCGCCACGAGAGCCGGGTAGTAGCCGCTGCGCTCGATCGCCGCGCGCAGCCCCTGAGTCGTCGTACCGGTCTTCGCCATGCCCACCATCTTAGTGTCGGCCGCGACGTCACAGAGACGACAGTGCACGCGGTCCCAGGTCGGTACGGGCCGGGGGGTGCGCCAGCCGCACGGTCGCGCCGAGCACGGTGACCCCGAGCCCGCGGCGGGCGACCACCACGGGTTCCAGTTGGACGGAGACCACCTCGGGCAGGTCGTCGACGAGGCGGGAGACCCGCAGCAGCGTCTCCTCCAGGGCGGCGGTGTCGGCGGGCTCCGCTCCGCGCCAGCCGAACAGCATCGGCGCCGCCTTGATGGTGCGGACCAGCTGGGCGGCATCACGGTCGGTGACGGGGATCAGGTGGTGCGCCAGATCACCGAGCAGCTCCGAGGCGGCGCCCGCCAGGCCGAAGGAGAGCACGGAGCCCGCGGCCGGGTCGACGGCGGCAAGGACCACGGTGTCCACACCCCGTGGAGCCATCGACTGGACGACCGGAAGGACTTCGGTGGGCTTGCCGAGCCGCCGGGTCAACTCCTCGTAGGCGCGCCGCAGTTCGCCCTCCCCGGCGAGGTCGAGGCGTACGCCGCCGAGATCCGCGCGGTGCCGCAGATGCGGGGCGGTGGCCTTCAGCGCCACTGGGTAGCCGAGCCGCCGGGCCGCCGCGATCGCGCTCTCGGCGTCGGGTGCGGGCAGCGCGGCCCGTACCTCGATCCCGTACCGTCCGAGCAGCGCGCGCCCTGCCGCGTCGTCCAGGGTGACGCCCCGCCCGCCCTCCGGTTCGGTCGCGTCGAGCAGCCGCTCGACGTCCGCCCGGGCCGCCGCCTCGTCGATCCCGTCCAGTTCCGGCACCCGTCCCGGCGTCGCGTCCTCCCGCCGCCAGCGTGCGTAGCGCACCGCCTCGGCCAGTGCCCGCACCGCCCGCTCGGCGGCGGGATAGGCGGGGATCCGCGATTCCCGGCGGGCGGCCCGGCCGTCGGCGTCCGCCGGGGCCGCCGCCATGTCCTCGGGCGCCTCGGCGGCCTCGCCCAGGCGGTCGGCGAGGCGGTCCAGGGCGAGCTGGACCACGACCACCGGCTTGGTGGCAAACGTGGACGCCGTGCGCAGGGCCGCCGCCAGCGACGGGTCGTCGCCGGAGTCGGGGTCATGGGCGTCGACCGCGCCGACCCGTGGGATCGCGGTGACGAGCACGGCGTCGACCGCGCCGTCGGCCAGCGCCTCGGCCAGTGCGTCATGGAAGTCGCCGGGGGCGGCCCCCGTCGTGAGGTCACGCGGCGGCGCCGGGCGCAGTCCCGCGCTCAGGCACGCGTCGTACGCGAGCAGTCCCAGCGACTCGGAGTTGCCGAGGATGGCGACGCGCTCGCCCGCCGGGAGCGGCTGGTGTGCCAACAGCACTCCGGTGTCCAGGAGTTCGGTCACCGTGTCGACCCGGACGATCCCGGCCTGCCGCAGCAGCGCGGAGACCGTGGCGTCGGGGATGCGGGTGACGGGAACCGTGTGGCCCGGCGGCAGGCTGCCGGTGTGCCGGGCGCCCTTGACCACGACGACGGGTTTGACGGCGGCGGTGCGGCGCGCCAGGCGGGTGAACTTGCGCGGGTTGCCGATGGACTCCAGGTACATCAGCGCCACGTCGGTGTCGGGGTCGTCGTGCCAGTACTGCAGGAGATCGTTTCCGGACACATCGGCGCGGTTGCCCGCCGAGACGAAGGTCGAGATGCCGCCGAGGCCCGCGCCGCGCCGGTGCAGCCCGGAGAGCAGGGCTATGCCGATGGCTCCGGACTGGGTGAACAGGCCGAGCCGCCCCGCGGGCGGGGTCTCCGGTGACAGCGACGCGTTCAGCCGTACCGCCGGGGCCGTGTTGAGCAGGCCGAAGGCGTTGGGCCCGATGACGCGCATGCCGTAGGACCGGGCCTGGCGGACCAGGGCGCGCTGGCGCTGGCGTCCCTGCGGGCCGGACTCGGCATAGCCGTTGGCGACCACCAGCAGGCCCTGGACACCATGTGCCCCGCAGTCGGCGACGGCGTCCGGTACCGCCTCGGCGGGCACCGCGAGGATCGCCAGGTCGACCGGCTCGTCGATGCCTGCGACGGAGCGGTATGCCGGGACGCCTTCCGGTTCGAGGACGTCCATGCCCTGCGTGAAGTTGCGGTTGACCGCGTGCAGGCGGCCGGTGAATCCGCCGCTGAGCAGGTTGCGCAGCATGGTGCGGCCGACGCCGCCCTCGGCGCGGCCGGTGCCGATGACGGCGACCGAGCGGGGGGCCAGCAGTCGCTGGACGGAGCGGGCCTCGGCGCGCTGCTCGCGGGCACGCATCACGGCGACTGAGGCCTCGGTGGGCTCCAGGTCGAGTTCGAGCCGCACCACGCCGTCGGTGAAGCTGCGCTGGGCGGTGTAGCCCACGTCCGTGAAGACTTTGATCATCTTCCGGTTGGCGGGCAGCACTTCGGCGTCGAAGCGGCGGATGCCGTTCTCGCGGGCGACGGCGGCGATGTGCTCCAGCAACGCGGAGGCGACGCCCCGGCCCTGGTGGGCGTCCTGTACCAGGAACGCGACCTCGGCCACCCCGTCGTCGAGCCGGTCGTAGCGGACGGTGGCGATGAACTCGCCGCCGACCATGGCCGCCAGGCCCACCCGGTCGACGTAGTCGTGGTGGGTGAAGCGGTGCACGTCCCGGTCGGAGAGCCGGGGGTACGGGGCGAAGAAGCGGTAGTACTTCGACTCGTCGGAAACCTGCTCGTAGAAGCTGACCAGCCGCTGTGCGTCGTCGGATGTGATGGGACGGATATGCGCGATGCCCCCGTCACGCAGCACCACGTCCGCCTCCCAGTGGACGGGGTACACCGGTGTGCGCGAGGTCTCCATGGGCGCAAGGGTAGGCCGATCGCACCGGATCGGCGCTGCCGCGTGCGGCGATCGGCGCATGGCACGCTGGGGAGGCGTCCGGCACCACCCACGACCATGGTTAACTGGTCTAGACAACTGGAATCATAAGAAGGGTTGAACCATGGCTGAGCGCCGCGTCAACGTCGGTTGGGCCGAGGGCCTGCACGCCCGCCCCGCGTCGATCTTCGTCCGCGCCGCGACCGCCGCCGGCGTGCCGATCACGATCGCCAAGGCCGACGGCAACCCGGTCAACGCCGCCTCGATGCTCGCCGTGCTCGGGCTGGGCGCGCAGGGCGGCGAGGAGATCGTGCTGGCCTCCGACGCCGAGGGCGCGGAAGAGGCGCTCGACCGCCTGTCCAAGCTGGTCGCCGAGGGCCTGGACGAGTTGCCGGAGACCGTCTGAGACTTCTCCGCATCCATTGCGGTGGAATGGCGGTGCCAGGTATCCGCGAAGATACCCGGCACCGCCATTTACATATCCCCAGGGGAAATGACCACACAATTGCCCCTGAGTTGTATACGGCATGCTTGTTAAATACGGTCGCGTCTCGTGTTTACAGCGTGTTTCAGCCGGTGCGCCGCGGCCGCCCTGGCGACATGGACGGCGGCTATCTCACGCGCCCGCGCCGCGTCGCGCCGGGCGACCGCGTCCGTGATCGCCGCGTGCTCCTCCCAGGCCGCGGCGGCCCGGCCGACCTGCTCCACCGCGTACATCCAGGAGATCTTCCGCCGCAACTGCGTGAGCAGCGAGGCGAGTCCAGGACTGCCGGATGCCTGAGCCAGCGTCTCGTGGAACCAGCCGTCCAGCGCGGGCAGATCCGACAACTGCCCTTCCTTGCACCGCTCCTGACCCAGCCGTACCAGCCCGCTCAGCACCCGCAACTGCTGCTGGGTACGGCGCTGAGCGGCCCGCGCGGCGCCCAACGGCTCCAGCAGCGCCCGCATTTCCAGCAGATCGCCCGCCTCCTGCTCGGTCGGCTCCGCGACGGTGGCGCCCGCGTGCCTGCGGGTGCGGACGAACCCCTCGGACTCCAGGGTGCGCAGGGCCTCCCGCACCGGAACCCGGGACACCCCGTACCGCTTGGCCAGCAACTCCTCGGTCAGCCGGCCGCCGGGAGCGAAGAATCCATTGACGATGTCGTCCCGGATCGCGGAGCACACCGTGCGCGCGGAAATGCGCCGCACCGCTCCCTCGGTACCGTCCAGTTCCGATCGTGTTTTGCCGGTCGCCATTCCCAAACTGTATTCCAAATCGGTGGCGGTTCCGGTGGCCGGGAAGAATTCGGCGCATTCTCGCGGCTGGCCGTCGCAGGGCCGTAACGTGCCCGGGCCCCGGTCCCCCATCGGGGGACCGGGGCCCGGCGCGCGGGTGAGCGGGCGGCTACCCGCGGATCACGCTGACCGGGCCGATGCCCAGCTCCCTGACCGGCTCCTCGATCACCGAGGCGTCGCCCACCAGGACGACGACCAGGCGGTCCGGCGCGAAGGCGTTGACCGCGGCCGCCGTCGCCTCGACGGTGCCGGTCGCGGCCAGCCGCTCGTACAGCCGCGCCTGGAAGTCGTCCGGGAGGAACTGCTCGACCTGGTCCGCGAGGGTGTCGGCGACCGCGGCGGCCGTCTCGTACTTCAACGGTGCGACACCGACCAGGTTCTGTACCGCGATGTCGCGCTCCTCGTCGGTCAGTCCGCCCTCGGCAAGCGTGCGCAGCACCTGCCAGGTGTCGGCCAGCGCGGGAGCCGTGACATCGGTGGCCACCGAGCCGCTGATCGCCAGCAGCGAGGCCCCCGAGCCGTCCGGCGCCGAGCGCAGCACCTGGCCGAAAGCGCGTACCCCGTAGGTGTAGCCCTTCTCCTCGCGCAGCACCCGGTCCAGCCGCGAAGTCAGCGTGCCGCCAAGGCAGTACGTGCCGAGCACCTGGGCGGGCCAGACCATGTCGTGCCGGTCGGAGCCGGTGCGCCCGATGAGCATCTGGGTCTGCACCGCGCCCGGCCGGTCCACGATCACCACCCGGGCGGTGTCGTCCGCGGTGATCGGCGGCATCCGGCGCGGCGCCGCGGTGTTACCGGTCCAGGCGCCGAGGGTCCGGTCGAGCACCGCGTCAAGATCGATTCCGGTCAGATCGCCGACGATGACGGCGGTCGCGGAGGACGGACGGACGTGCTCGGCGTAGAAGGTGCGCACCGCCGCGGAGTCGATGTTGGCCACCGTCTCCTCGGTGCCCTGCCGGGGCCGGGACATCCGGGACTCGGCCGGGAACAGCTCGTCGGACAGCGCGACCGCGGCCCGGCGGGCCGGATTGGCCATCTCGTGCGGGATCTCGTCCAGCCGGTTCTTGACCAGCCGATCGACCTCGCTCTCCGGGAAGGCGGGGGCGCGCAGCGCGTCGGCCATCAGCCCGAGCGCCTTCTCCAGCCGGGAGGCGGGGACTTCGAGCTGGACCCGTACGCCGGGGTGGTCGGCGTGCGCGTCCAACGTGGCGCCGCAGCGCTCCAGTTCGGCCGCGAACTCCTCGGCGGTGAGGGTGTCGGTGCCTTCGGAGAACGCCCTGGACATGATGGTGGCGACACCGTCGAGACCGGCGGGCTCGGCGTCCAGCGGTGCGTTGAGCAGCACCTCCACCGCGATGACCTGCTGGCCGGGGCGGTGGCAGCGCAGCACGGTCAGGCCGTTGGGCAGGGTGCCGCGCTCGGGGGCCGGGAAGGCCCACGGCTTGGCGGGGCCCGCCTGCGGCCGCGGGTGGAACGTCATCGTGCTCTGCGCGATGTTGGTCATCGGGCCTCCTCGCCGTCTTCCTCGACGGGGCCGACGGTCGGGCCCTCGGGTCCTTCCGGGGCACCCTCGCGCCCGGTCGGTTCGTAGATCAGTACCGCCCGGTTGTCCGGCCGGAGCCGGGCCGCGGCCACCGCCTTGACCTCCTCGGGCGTCACCTCCAGTGCCCGCTGGACGGCGGTCAGCGCCAGCTGCGGATCGCCGAACAGCACGGCGAACCGGCACAGTTCGTCGGCGCGACCGCCGACCGTGGCCAGCCGGTCCAGCCACTCGCGCTCCAGCTGGGCCTGGGCCCGCTCCATCTCCTCCGGCGTCGGCCCCTCCTTGGCGAACCGGGCCAGCTCGTCGTCGACGGCCGCCTCGATCTCGGCCACCTCGGCGCCGCTGGAGGCCTTCACGTCCAGCCAGCCCAGCGAGGGCGCACCGGCCAGCCGCAGCACGCCGAAGCCCGCGCCGACCGCGGTGCGGTCGTGCCGGACCAGCCGGTTGTGCAGCCGGGAGGACTCGCCGCCGCCGAGCACGGTCAGCGCGAGGTCGGCGGCGTCCGCCTCGCGGGTGCCGTCCTGCGGCAGCCGGTAGGCGGCCATCAGGGCGCGGGAGGGCACGTCCTCCTCGACGACCTCGCGCAGTTCCTCGCCCATCGCCTCGGGCAGCGAGCCGTCGCGCGGCGCGGGCTTGCCGTCGTGCGAGGGGATGCTGCCGAAGTACTTCTCGATCCAGCGCAGCGTCTGCTCCGGGTCGATGTCGCCGACGACGGCCAGGACCGCGTTGTTCGGCGCGTAGTACGTGCGGAAGAACTGCCGGGCGTCCTCCAGCGAGGCCGCGTCGAGGTCCGCCATCGAGCCGATCGGCGTGTGGTGGTACGGGTGGCCCTCGGGGTAGGCCATGGCGGTCAGCCGCTCGAACGCGGTGCCGTACGGGACGTTGTCGTACCGCTGGCGGCGCTCGTTCTTGACGACGTCACGCTGGTTGTCCAGGCTCTCCAGGTCGAGCGCGGTGAGCAGGCTGCCCATCCGGTCCGCTTCGAGCCACAGCGCCAACTCCACCTGGTGGGCGGGCATGGTCTCGAAGTAGTTGGTGCGCTCGAAGCTGGTGGTGCCGTTGAGCGAGCCGCCCGCGCCCTGGATGAGCTCGAAGTGGCCGTTCCCCTGCACCTGTGCGGAGCCCTGGAACATCAAGTGCTCGAAGAGGTGGGCGAGTCCGGTGCGACCCGCGACCTCGTGGCGCGAGCCGACGTCGTACCAGAGGCAGATCGCGGCGACCGGCGTGAGGTGGTCCTCGGAGAGCACCACCCGCAGCCCGTTGGCCAAGCGGTGCTCCGTCGCTGTCAGGCCGCCGGATTGTGCCTCCGACGAGGCCATGTGAGCCATGGGCTAGCTGTCCTTCCGGTCGCGGTGTCGATCGTGCCCCACTCTAGGCAAGCGCACGGACAGGTCGCGAAGTTCCCGGTATTCCGGCTGGGGTGTCGCACGGCCGGGGCCGGGGTCCGGGGCGATCGCGACGGGTCCTGGTCCGGGCTGTCAGTGGGGCGGTCCACAATGGAGCCGACAGATCCCGACCAGGTCCGCCCAAGGAGCAGCCGCGCGATGGCCCGCCGCAGCACGAAGACCCCGCCTCCGGACGATTTCGAGGAGCGCATCCTCGACATCGACGTCGTCGACGAGATGCAGCGCTCCTACCTGGAGTACGCCTACTCGGTCATCTACTCACGTGCGCTGCCCGACGCCCGCGACGGGCTCAAGCCCGTGCAGCGCCGGATCATCTACCAGATGAACGAGATGGGCCTGCGCCCCGACCGCGGGTACGTCAAGTGCGCCCGCGTCGTCGGCGAGGTCATGGGAAAGCTGCACCCGCACGGTGACGCCTCGATCTACGACGCGCTGGTCCGCATGGCGCAGGACTTCTCGATGCGGATGCCGATGGTCGACGGGCACGGCAACTTCGGTTCGCTGGGCAACGACGACCCGCCCGCCGCCATGCGGTACACCGAATCGCGGATGGACCCCGCCGCGGTGCTGATGACCGAGTCGATCGACGAGGACACGGTCGACTTCGCACCCAACTACGACGGGCAGGAGCAGGAACCGGTCGCGCTGCCCGCCGCGTTCCCGAACCTGCTGGTCAACGGGGCCTCCGGGATCGCCGTCGGCATGGCCACCAACATGCCGCCGCACAACCTCGGCGAGGTGATCGCCGCCGCCCGCCATCTGATCAAGCACCCCAACGCGGACCTCGACACGCTGATGCGGTTCGTCCCCGGTCCCGACCTGCCGACCGGCGGCCGGATCGTGGGCCTGTCCGGCATCCGCGACGCGTACGAGAACGGGCGCGGCAGCTTCAAGATCCGTTCGACCGCCACGATCGAGAACGTCACGGCGCGCCGCAAGGGCATCGTCGTCACCGAACTCCCCTTCACCGTCGGCCCGGAGAAGGTGATCGCGAAGATCAAGGACCTGGTCGGCGCGAAGAAGCTGCAGGGCATCGCCGATGTGAAGGATCTCACCGACCGCAAGCACGGGCTGCGCCTGGTCATCGAGATCAAGAACGGATTCAACCCGGAAGCGGTACTGGAGCAGCTCTACAAGTTGACGCCGATGGAGGAGTCCTTCGGCATCAACAACGTGGCGCTGGTCGACGGCCAGCCGCTCACCCTGGGCCTCAAGGAGCTGCTGGAGGTCTATGTCGACCACCGCTTCGACGTGGTGCGGCGGCGCAGCGAGTTCCGCCGGACCAAGCGCAGCAACCGGCTGCACCTGGTCGAGGGGCTGCTGGTCGCACTCCTCGACATCGACGAGGTGATCCGGCTCATCCGCTCCAGCGAGAACTCTGCGGAGGCCAAGGAGCGCCTGATGGAGCGCTTCTCGCTCTCCGAGGTGCAGACGCAGTACATCCTGGACACCCCGCTGCGCCGCCTGACCAAGTTCGACCGGCTGGAGCTGGAGGCGGAACGCGACAAGCTGAACGCCGAGATCGCGGAGCTGACCCGGATCCTCGATTCCGACACGGAGCTGCGCAAGCTGGTCTCCGGTGAACTGGCGGCGGTCGCCAAGAAGTACGGGTCCGAGCGGCGCACGGTGCTGCTGGAGTCGGCGGGCGCGCCGGTGTCGGCGGTGCCGCTGGAGGTCTCCGACGACCCGTGCCGGGTACTGCTCTCCGCCACCGGGCTGCTGGCGCGCACCGCCAACGGAGAGCCGCTGGGCACCGGGGACAGCAAGCGCGCCAAGCACGATGTGATCGTCTCCGCCGTGCCCGCCACGACGCGTGGCGACGTGGGCGTGGTGACCTCGGCCGGGCGGTTGCTGAGGCTGTCGGTGATCGACCTGCCGACTCTGCCGGACACCGCCACGGCGCCCAACCTCGCGGGCGGAGCGGCGGTCTCCGAGTTCGTGCCGCTGGCCGAGGACGAGCGGGTGCTGTGCCTGTCGACGCTGGACGAGTCCTCGCCGGGGCTCGCGCTCGGCACCGAGCAGGGCGTCGTCAAGCGGGTCGTGCCCGACTTCCCCGCGAACAAGGACGAGTTCGAGGTCATCGGCCTGAAGGAGGGCGACCGCGTCGTCGGCGCCGCCGAGCTGCGCACCGGTGAGGAGGATCTGGTCTTCATCGCCGATGACGCGCAGCTGCTGCGCTATCCGGCCGGGCAGGTACGGCCGCAGGGCCGCCCGGCGGGCGGTATGGCCGGTATCAAGCTGTCGGCGGGCGCGAAGGTGATCTCGTTCACGACGGTGGATCCGGCGTCGGACGCGATGGTGCTCACGGTGGCCCGCGCCGAGGGCACGCTGGACGGCGCCACGCAGACGACGGCCAAGCTGACCCCGTTCGACCAGTACCCGCGCAAGGGCCGGGCGACCGGCGGCGTCCGCTGCCACCGGTTCCTGCGCGGTGAGGACGGCCTGGCCATGGCCTGGGCGGGCCCCACACCGGTCCGCGCCTGCGCGACGGACGGCTCCCCGGTGGAGCTGCCCGACCTGGACCCGCGCCGGGACGGCTCGGGCACCCCGCTGAAGAAGCCCATCGCAGCAGCCGCGGGCCCCGCGTAGCGACCCGGGCGGCGGCTCATGCCGCCGCCCGGCACCACTCGGGCCCGGGCGCCCGGGCCCGGGCGGCGGGTCTTCGCCGGGTGCGGTCACCCGGGCTCGTCGGGCGGATCTCCGTCGAGTTACGGCCAGTTCGACACCGCCGGACTCCGCCGTCGGACATCTCGCCGTCGCGGCGGATGGATTTTTCTCGCCGCGACGGCGAACACCCACAGCGCCGCGGCCCGGCGGCACCGAACGGACCGCGCCCCCGAAGCCCCGCCAGACGGTCCAGCCGTCCGAACCATCCCTAGCCGGGCGGGGCACGCCTCCTATCCCGGCCGGGTCGAGACCCCCGGACTCCGCCATCGAGCATCACGCCGGTGCGGCGAACGTGCTTTTCCCGCCGCGACGGCGAACACCCACAAGGCCGTGGACCGGCCGCACCAAGCCCACCGCACCCCGAAGATCGGCCGGACAGAACCGGGCGGACCGGAAGCCGTCGGGCGCCTCCCTGCGGCACACCGCGCACCGCCACCAGGCACCTCGCAGTCACGGGGACGCGTCTCCCGCCGCGACGGCGAACACCCACACCGCCGTGGACCGGCGGCACCGAACGGACCGCGCCCCCGAAGCCCCCCGCCCGAGTCCGGGCCGACCGGACCCTCCCCGTGCCGGGCGAGGCGTGCCTCGTCGGACCCGCGGATTAGGCTCGCCTGTGTGACCACCTGCGCAGCTGCCTCCAGGGAACTGGCCGAGCCGTCCGCCGCGACGGCGGCCAGCGCCCGTACCTGGCTGCTGCTGGAGCAGCCGGGCCCCTGGGGCGCCAAGGCCCTCACCTCCAGCCATCTCGACCCGACGACCGGCCGAGCCCTGGAGGCGGCCGCCGCCGGAACCGGCGTACGGCTCGCGCTGATCCGCAGGCCCGGACGCCATGCCGACCGCCACCAGCCGCAGCGCAGGCGGGTGTTCACCGCGCACACCGTGCCCGGCGCCTGCTGGCTGCGCACGGCCGAGGTGTCGGACCCCTCCGAGCTGCTGGCGCTGGACTTCGGACGGCTCGGCAACGGTGACACCTGTGGCTTCGGCGCGCCCCACCGGGGCGAGCCGCTCGCTCTGGTGTGCACCAACGCCAAGCGGGACCGCTGCTGCGCCCTGCTCGGGCGGCCGCTCGTCGCCGAACTGGCGGCCTCGGGAGTCGGCGAGGTCTGGGAGGTCACCCACCTCGGCGGCCATCGCTTCGCCCCGACGATGCTCGTCCTGCCGTACGGATACGCCTATGCGCGGCTGGACGCGGCGAGCGCCAAGGGGATCATGGAGGCGGCACGCGACGGCCGCATGGTGCTGCGGCACTGCCGGGGCCGCTCCGCCTTCGAACGCCCAGGGCAGGCCGCCGAGTTGGCGGTCCGCACGCTGATCGGCGAAGACCGGGCCGACGCGCTCACCGTGGCCGCGGTCGAAAGCTCGGCGGGCCGTTGGACGATACGCGTCACGCACACCGAAGGCCGGGCCTGGAGCGCGCTGGTGGAACAGGTGGCCGCGACACCGCCGCGCCCGGAGAGCTGCGGCGCGGAGCCGGGTGCCCCGACGCGTATGGAGGTCCGCTCGCTCCGTGAAGAACCGCACGGGTGACTCCCCCGTGACCAGGGGGAGTCACCCGTCCTACCGCCAGGACTACTGGGCCTTCTTGACGAAGTCGTTGGTGTAGGTCTTGGACAGATCCACCTTGTGGCCCTTGACCGTGGGGTCCCAGGCGGACAGGACGCCCAGCACCGTCTGCGGACCGTCGCTGGGCATCAACCCGTCCGGTGAGTACATGCCCTTCTCGTTCTGCAGCGCCTTGGTGTAAGTGTCCTTGCCGACACCCGCGTAGTAGTCGGCGGGCATCTTGTCGGCGATCTGTGCCGCGCTGTGCGTGTTGATCCACTTCAGTGTCTGGACGAAGACGTTGACCAGCTTCTGGACGACCTCGGGGTTCTTCTGGATGTACCCGGTGGTCAGGTACAGGCAGGAGGCCGGATAGGTGCCGCCGAGGGCGGCCTTGGCACCGGCCGCCGTGCGCATGTCGACCAGCGGCTTGGCCAGGCCCTTCTGCTGGAGGATGGAGATGGTCGGCTCGGTGGTCATCCCCGCGTCGATCTGCTTGTTCTGCATGGCGGCGACGAACGTCGACCCGGCGCCGACCGCGACCGAGGTGGCGTCGCTGGTCTTCAGGCCGTTCTTGGCCTCCAGGTACTGGGTCAGGAAGTTGGTCGAGCTGCCGAGCCCGGTGACGCCCAGCTTCTTGCCCTTGAAGTCGGCGGGCGACGTCACCGAACCCGCCTCGTCGGTGCGGACCATCTCCACCTCGCCCGGTGCCTGCAGCAACTGGACCACGGACTCGGTCGACTTGCCCTTCGACTGCAGGTCGATGTTGTGGTCGTAGAAGCCGACGACCGCGTCCTGCTGCCCCGCCAGCATGTCGGTCTCGGCGTCCACCCCCGCGGGTTCGTCGGACAGCACCGCGTTGACGCCCTGCGCCTTGAAGTAGCCCAGCTTCTGCGCCAGCATCACCGGCAGGTAGATCTGCTTGTCCAGGCCGCCCACCATGATCCGTACGGTGGATTCGCCCGCCGCGTTCTTGGGCGCGGTCTTCGCGGAGTTGCCGCCGCAGGCGGTGAGGGACAGGGCGAGGGCGGCACAACTCGCCACGATCAGTGCGGAGTTCTTGGTCTTGACCGGCTTCATCGCAGGTCTCCTTACAGAACGGGGAGGGGAGGGGGATTCACAGACCGGCCGTGTCGCCGGACAGTTGGGTCGGACGCCAGCGCAGCACGCGCTTCTCGAAGCGGGTGATCAGGAACTCGGCGACCAGGGCGAGGACGGCGATGATGATGATTCCCGCGTAGACACCGTTGGCGTTGAAGTTGCCCTGCGCCTGCTGGATGAGCTGCCCGAGCCCGGCCTGGGCGCCGAGCACTTCACCGACGATGGCGCCGATCAGCGCGAAGCCGAACGCGGCGTGCAGAGAGGCGACGATCCAGGTCATCGCCGAGGGCAGGACGACCTGTGAGGTCACCCGCCATTCGGAGGCGCCCAGGATGCGCGCGTTGGCGATCAGGTTGCGGTCGACTTCGCGAGTGCCCTGGAAGGCGTTGAAGAAGACGGAGAAGAAGACCAGCACCACGGCGAGTGCCACCTTGCCGGACGGCCCGAGTCCGAACCAGATGATGAACATCGAGCCCAGCACGACGCGCGGGATGGAGTTACCGGCCTTGATGAACGGCGCCATCACCTCGGCCAGCGCGTGGATCCGCCCCAGCGCGATGCCCAGGACAACGCCCGCCAGCGTGCCGATGAGGAAGCCGAGGACCGTCTCCTCCATGGTCACGCCGATGTTGTGCCAGATGGATCCGGTGGAGGTGCCCTGGGTGAACCAGGTCCGCAGCTGATCCACCACGCCGGACGGCGAACCGTAGGTGAACGAGTCCAGCACGCCCTGCGCCGAGGCGAGTTGCCAGCCGCCGACCACGAGGACGACGAGTGCGATCTGCGCGCTGAGGATCAGCAGCCTGCGGCGGCGCCTGCCCGACCTGGCGGCCCGGATCAGCTCGGCGGCGTCCCGGTCGTCGACCGGCGGGATCACGGGGTGGATGGTGGTCATCGCGGCTGTCCGATCGTGTCGTTCCTACGGGGCTCGTTCGCGGCGGGCTCGTGATCACGTACCTGCCCGGAGCCGGAGTCCGGGGCGTTCTCGGGGTGCGGCGGCTCCCCGGCCGTACGGGCGTACGCCAGCTGCACCTCGTCGCGCAGGCTGGTCCAGATCTGCTCGTACAACTCGACGAAGCGCGGATGGAAGCGGATGTCCTGCACCTTGCGCGGGCGCGGCAGGTCGATGGCGAAGGTGTCCTTGACCGTCCCGGGGCCGACGGTCAGCACCACGACCTTGTCGGCCAGCGCGATGGCCTCCTCCAGGTCGTGGGTGACGAAGACGACAGCGGGGCGGGTCAGCTCCCACAGGCTGAGCAGTTCGTCCTGGACGATCTGCCGGGTCTGGACGTCCAGCGCCGAGAACGGCTCGTCCATCAGCAGGATCTCCGGCTCGTTGATCAACGTCTGGGCGAGTGCGACACGTTTGCGCATGCCGCCGGAGAGCTGGTGCGGCAGCCGGTCCTCGAAGCCGGACAGACCGACGCGGCGCAGCCAGTCGCGCGCCTTCTCGATCGCCTCCCGCTTGCCGACACCGCGGAACTGCGGCCCCGCGGCGACGTTGTCGAGCACCGGCTTCCAGGGGAAGACCGCGTCGGTCTGGAACATGAAGCCCACCCGCCGGTCGATGCCGGTCACCAGCTCGCCGTGGATCAGCGTCTCGCCGCGGCTCGCCCTCTCCAGGCCGGAGACCAGGGACAAGGTGGTCGACTTGCCGCAGCCGGTGGGACCGACGACGGCGCAGAACTCGCCAGGTGCCACGGTCAGGTCCAGGTCCCGCAGGGCGGTGTAGACCCCGCCTGAGGGCGTACGGAACCGTTTGGTCACCGCGCGCAGTTCGATCGCCGGAACCGTGCCGGTCGTTGTCTGGTTCTCTTGTGCAGCCACTGCTGTTGCACCACCTTGGGGCGACTCTGGGCCGCTCGGGCCGGTTGGGGTGCCGAGACCGTAGGGCCGCGCGGGAGGCGCCCGCGAGCCTTGCGCGCGTTGCGCGGCTTTACCGCGTTGTACGGGGTTCTGCTCGTTGTGCTCAGCGCGCTGGGGGTGGGCAGATCCGCCGCTGCCAGGCACAATCTGCGCATCGCGGGTGCGGAGCAGGGACCGCCCCCAGGCGCGGGCACGGCATCGGGGCGCGTGTCCGTGCCGAGCGAGACATCAACCCGGGGGGTTGGAAAGGGCACCCATGTCCATGCTGAGCGGGCTGTCCGCGCGCATGCCGCGCCGCCTGCGCCGATCCACCGGCGCACCGGGCCGACGCAACCGGAAGCTGTCCGGCCGGATACTCCTGAGCCAGCTGGCCATCCTGGGGCTGACCAGCACGATCGGCTTCCTGCTGTTCGCCGTGGCGCAGCGCGCCCAGCTGGACAGCGAGTACGAGCGGCGGGCGCTCGCCATCGCGTCCACCACCGCGGCCGAGCCGCAGATCCGGGACGCCATCGCCTACGGAACCGGTGGCGACATCGTGCAGAGCATCGCCCAGCGCATCCGGACCGCCTCGCACGCCAGCTATGTGGTGGTGATCGACCGGAACGGCATCCGGCACTCACATCCGATAGCCGCCCTGGTCGGCGCACCGGTGGAGGAGCGGCCACTCGCAGCGCTCGACGGACGGGACCACGTGGGCATCGACCAGGGCGCCACCGGCCGCTCCGCCAACGGCAAAGCGCCGCTGCGCGGCCCCACCGGGGATGTGATAGGCGAGGTATCGGTGGGCATACCGGAGAAGGACGTGATAGGCCAGCTCTGGCGTGAACTGCCGGTTTTCGGACTGTTCGCCGCTTTGGCCCTGGCGGTCGGCGTCGGCGCTTCCTACGTGCTGGCCCGCCGGTTGAAGCGGTCGACCTTCGGCCTGGAGCTTGAGGAGATCACCGGGCTGCTCCAGGACCGCGAGGCCATGCTGCACGGGATCCGCGAAGGCGTGATCGCCTTCGACCGGCAGGACCGCATCACCGTGGTCAACGACGAGGCACGGCGGCTGCTCGGCCTCGGTACGGCGCTCGGCTCGCCCCTGCCGGACGTGCTGCCCGACGGGCGGCTGCGCCGCGCCCTCGACGGCACGCTCACCGGCACCGATCTGACCGTGCTCACCGACAGCCACTGCCTGGCCGTCAACCGGATGCCGGTCACACTGCACGGCCAGGAGCTGGGGGCCGTGGTCACGGTCCGGGACCGCACCGAACTGGTCGGCCTGCTCAAGGAATTGGACTCGATTCGCGGGCTCACGGACGCGTTGCGCTCACAGCAGCACGAGTTCTCCAACCGCATGCACACCCTGGCCGGTCTGCTGGAACTGGGCGAGCACGAGACCGCGTTCGCGTACGCGGTCGAATCGGCGGGCGCCGAACCGGCACTGGCCGAGTCCATACGGTCCCGCATCGGCAATCCGCTGATGGTGGGACTGGTGATGGCCAAGACCACGGTGGCGGCGGAGCGCGGGGTACGCCTGACGCTCACCGAGGACTCCGAACTCGGCGAGCAGCCAGCGCACTTGGACCGGCTGCTGACCATCGTCGGCAATCTGCTGGACAACGCGGTGGACGCGGCCGCGTCCGGTGGCACGTCCCCCGCGCGGGTCCGGCTGTCACTGGTCGAGGAGGAGGCGTCGGTGACGGTACGGGTGGCCGACAGCGGCCCCGGCGTGCCGCCCGAGGCGCGATCACGGATCTTCGAGGACGGCTGGTCGACCCGGCCGGACCGCGGCACCGCCCGACGCGGGCTGGGACTTGCCCTGGTGCACCGCCTTGTACAGCGGCACGGCGGTTCGATCGAGGTGAGCGAGGGGCCGGGCGCGGTGTTCACGGTGGTGCTGCCGGTGCCCCGTCCCGCGGCCGCGGTGGCGGCGAAGGGAGCGGGCTGGTGATCGAGAACCCGATCAGGACGCTGGTGGTGGAGGACGACTTCCGGGTGAGCGGTATCCACGCCGCGTACGTCCGGCGGGTGGCCGGATTCGAGGTGGTCGGTCAGCCGGCGACCGTCGCCGCCTCGCTCGCGGCCGTCCGGGACACCCGGCCCGAACTGCTGCTGCTGGATGTCTACTTGCCGGACGGCAGCGGTCTCGACGTACTGCGGCGGCTGACGGAGGACGCGGGCGGAGCGCGGCCGGACGCCATCATGACCACGGCGGCCCGGGACGTGGGCTCGGTGCGCGCGGCGATGAAGTTCGGCGCGGTCGGCTATCTGGTCAAGCCGTTCGGCTCCGCCGCGCTCGCCGAACGGTTGACCGCGTACCGACAGCTGCGGCACCGGATGGACGCGCTCGACCCGGCCGCCGAGACCGACCAGGCCGATGTGGACGCGCTGTTCAGCGCCGCCCGACCGACCGCGCTCCCGTCCGTTCCGGCCAAGGGCCACTCGGCGCCGACCCTGGCCGTGGTACGGGACGCGGTGCGGTCCGCGCACCGCGGCCTGTCGGCGACCGAGGTCGCCGAAGCCACGGGGGTCTCCCGGGCAACCGCCCAGCGGTACCTGTCCTATCTCGTACGGGAGGGACTGGCGCGGCTGGAACTGCGGTACGGGGCGACGGGGCGGCCGGAGCACCGGTACCGGGCGAGCACCTGAGCTCGCGGGGCGCGGCGGTGGGCTACGCCGCGCCCGCGCCGGTCAGCGACCGCACCTCCACCTCCGCGTAGCGGCCGGGGTCGGCCGGTGCCCGGGAGAGCACGGTGCCCAGCCAGCCCGCCAGGAAGCCCAGCGGGATGGAGACGATCCCCGGGTTCTGCAACGGGAACCACGCGAAGTCGAGGCGGGGGAAGATCGCGCCGGCGCCGCCGGAGACCACCGGGGAGAAGACCACGAGGACAACGGACGGCACCAGCCCGCCGTAGATGGACCACACCGTGCCCCGGATGGTGAAGCGACGCCAGAAGAGCGTGAACAGCAGGGCGGGCAGATTGGCCGAGGCGGCGACGGCGAACGCGACGCCCACCACGACCGCGACGTTCAACGCCTGGGCGTACAGCGTCAGCACGATCGCCACCGCCCCGACGGCCACGGCGGCCAGCCGGGCCACCGCCACCTCCCGGGCGTCCGGAGCGGCCGAAGGCCCGCTGCGCCGCCGCCGCAGGCTTCCGTACAGATCATGGGCGACGCTGGCCGAGGAGGCGAGGGTGAGACCGGCGACCACCGCGAGGATCGTGGCGAAGGCCACCGAGCCGACCACGGCGAACAGCACCGTGCCGCCCGTCGAGCCCACTCCCCCGCCCAGGTCCAGGGCGAGCAGCGGAACCGCCGTGTTCCCCGCCGCGTTTGACGCCCGTACCGCGCCGGAGCCCACCAACGCCGCCGCGCCAAGCCCCAGCACCATCGTCATCAGGTAGAAGACGCCGATCAGCGCCACCGCCCACACGACCGAGCGGCGGGCGGCGCGCGCGGTGGGCACCGTGTAGAAGCGGTTCAGGATATGCGGCAGTCCTGCCGTACCGAGCACCAGCGCGAGCCCCAGGCTGACGAAGTCCAGGCGCGCCACCCCGGATCCGCCGTACTTCAGTCCGGGCCGCAGATACGCCGCCCCGTGCCCGCTGCCGTCCGCCGCTGCGCGCAGCAGGTCGCTGACGTTCCCGTGGAACCGGGCGATCACCAGCACCGTCAGCACGATCGAACCGCCCAGCAGCAGCACGCCCTTGACCACCTGGATCCAGGTGGTGGCACGCATTCCGCCGAAGACCACATAGAACACCATCAGGGCGCCCACGCCGACGACCGTCCACGTCCTGGCGCGCGCCGCCTCGCCGTCGAGCAGCAGCGACACCAGGCTGCCCGCGCCGACCATCTGCGCGACCAGGTAGAGCACGGCCACCGTGATCGACGAGACGCCCGCGGCGATACGGACCGGCCGCTCGCTCATCCGGGCGGACAGCACATCGGCGAGGGTGAACCGGCCGCAGTTGCGCACCAGTTCCGCCACCAGCATCAGCACACCGAGCCATGCCACGAGGAACCCGACGAGGTACAGCATCCCGTCGTAGCCGTAGAGCGCGATCAGTCCGGAGACGCCGAGGAACGAACCGGCGGACAAGTAGTCGCCGGTGATGGCGAAACCGTTTTCCAGAGGGGAGAACAGCCGCCCGCCGGAGAAGAACTCCTCCGACGAAGTACGCCTGTGCCCCGCCCACACGGTGATCGCCAAGGTGGTCGAGACGAAGACGGTGAACAGCGCGAGCGCCAATCCCTGATGCCCGGTCACCGAATGCCCGCCCGCCACCCTGCCGCCCGCCAACTCGCCTACGGCCAACGGGACATGCGCCATCGCCGACCCGATCCCCGCCATCACCGCACCCGCTCCTGGGTGTCCCAGCGCAGATCCAGCGCCGCCTGATCCCGGTACAGCCGAGCATGCCGCACATAGGCCCAGGTCAGCATGAACGTGGTGCCGAACTGGGCAAGTCCGGCCACCATCGCGACATTGACCGCCCCCGCCACCGGCCGGGCCATCAGTCCCGGCGCCGTGATCGCGGCGATCACATACAGCAGGTACCAGACGAGAAACGCCCCAGCCGCCGGAAACGCGAACCTCCGATACCGCCGCCGCACCTCCTGGAACGCCTCCCCCGCCTGCACCTCCCGGTACACGGCCGTACGCCCCGCCGCACCGGTTCCCGGCTTCGGCAACGGCCCACCCCGCGCTCCGGGCGCCACCCGGCCGAACGGCAGTGGCGGCATCAGCGGCGGATCCGCCCACGGTGCGGGCGGCGGCCCCGGTCGCGGGCCGAGCGAGGGCGCGGAGGCCGGAGCTGCCACCGGCTCCTCCCACGGGCCGACGGCCAGGGCATCGGTCCAGGGGTCCTCGACCCCGAGTCGCACCGCCCGGCCACCGTCGTGTTCGTCCACAGTGAACCTCCTTGAGCCGCACGCCAATTGGCCGTGCGCCCAAGAATGGACAGATCCGGAAGATCCCTCGCCGATAAGGCAAAACGTTCACTCCATCAGGTGATGAGGTCTCCGACCCCATCCCCGCGAGCGGCGCCGACCACTGTGTCACCGGCGCCCAGCAGTGCCGCTCAGTCCCGCGCGGCCCGCCCGATCCCCTGCCGGAACGCGTACCGCACCGCCTGCGCCCGGTCCCGTGCCCCGATCTTCGAGAAGAGGTTGTTGATGTGGGTCTTCACCGTCGCCGGGCTGACGTAGAGCTTCGCGGCGATCTCCGCATTGGACAGACCCTCCGCCACCAGCGCCAGCACCTCGGCCTCGCGCGCCGTCAGCCCGTCCGGGAGCTCGTCCGGTTCCCCGCGGCCCCCGCGCCCGGGTTCGCCGCCCTGCGCGAACGCCCGTCCCCCCGGGGCCAACCGCTCCAGCAGGCGGCGCTGCACCTTCGGCGACAGTCCCGCCTCGCCCGACATCACATCCTCGATGGCCCGCAGGATCTCCTCCCCGCCCGCGTCCTTGGTCAGATATCCGCGCGCCCCGGCCTCCAGCGCCGGAAAGAGCGAATCGTCATCGGCGAACGTCGTCAGCACCACCACCTGGGTCTCCGGATGGTCGCGCCGGATCATCCGTGTGGCCTGCGCCCCATCGCACCGGGGCATCCGCAAATCCATCAGCACCACGTCCGGGGCCTTCTCCGCCACCAGTCGCACCGCCTCCTCCCCGTCGGCCGCCGCACCCACCACTTCCAGTCCGGGCAGCAGCCCCAGCAGCATCACGATGCCTTCCCGGACCACGGTCTGGTCATCGGCGACCACCACCCGTGTCACTCGCCCCGCCATTACGCCGGCACCCGCAGTCGCACCACGAACCCCTCCTCGGCCGGTCCCGCCTCCAGCGTCCCGCCGAGCAACTCGGCGCGTTCACGCATTCCGAGCAGACCGTAACCCGCGCCCGAGGCACCCAGTCCGTTATCCACAGGCTGGTTGTCCACAGGCCGTCCGCCGAAGTCCCGGACTTCCAACTCCACCTCCCCCGGCAGATACTCGAGCCGGATCGCGACCTTCGCCCCGGGCGCGTGCTTACGCGCGTTGGTCACGGCCTCCTGAGCCACCCGCCGCACGGCGAGCCCCGCCTCCGCCGGCAGATCCCTGCGCTCTCCTTCGATCCTCAGCCGGGCCCCCTCGGACTCCACCAGCTCGCGCAGAAAGTCCTCGGCCGGGGTCAATTCGCCCCGCAGCGCCGACAGCGCCTGCCGGGTCTCGGCCAGTCCCTGGCGCGCCATTCGGCGAGCCGACACCACCCGCTCGAGCACCTCCTCCCGCTCGCCGCCGCGCTCGATCAGCAGCCGCGCCGCCTCCAGATGCACCATCTGCGCCGACAGGCTGTGTGCCAGCACATCGTGTATCTCCCGGGCGATCCGGCCCCTTTCGCGCAGCGCCGCCGTCTCCGCCTCGGCGGCCCGTGCGGCCCGTTCCTGGGCCAGCAGCCGCTGGGTGTTGCCCCGGGCCTCCTTGTCCAGCCGCACCACATAGCCGACCAGTCCCAGACCCGCCGCGGTGAGCGCCGTGGTCAGCCAGTTGTCCTTGCTCGCCAACAGCGCGTAGGCCCCAAGGGCGGCGCAGGTGAGCGGAATCCCCACCCCGAGCGGCAGCCGCTCCATCGCGAGTACGGCGCACGCGCACCACAGCACGGTCGCGGCGTACCCCGCATGCTGGACGTGCGCGACGAACGCTCCCGCGAACAACAGCCCCAGAAATCCCAGCGCGGGCCAGATTCGGTGCTGCAGCGTGACCCGCATCAGGCCCCACACGAGGAGGACGGCCGCCACGACCACGATCGCCAGCCACAACGGGCGCCACCCGGTGATCCGCCCCGGGGCGATGGCTCCCCACAGCACTCCGGCCAGGATCAGCAGCCGCATCGCCCAGCCGAGCATCCGGTGCGCGGTCGTCCGGCTCTCCCAGGACAGGGCTTCCCGGGAGGGCCAGGCTGTCCAGAAGCTCAGCGGCACGTAGGCTCCCTCCGCCGTGTTCGGTGTCACGGTGCTACGGCGGTCACACGGTACGCGGGCTCCAGATCACGGGCCCGCCACACGACCAGTCCGGTGCGGACCAGCAAGGTCGCCGCCAACGCCAGCATGGTCGCTCCGCTGCCCTGGTGCACGCCCAGCACCGCGCCTACGCCCGCCAAACCTATTCGCAGCACCACCCCGCCGGTCCAGGCGGCCACGGTCGCCTTGGTGCCCTTGGCCCACACCGCTCCGTCGGTTCCCCGCCACACCCGGGTGGTGAACCCCCATACCGCGCCCATTCCGGCCCCCACCAGTATCTCGGCGGCGAGCAGGCCGACCGACAGCGCCTCGTGGCGCGTGTCGAGCAGACCCGCGTTCCGCACCGAGAGGACGACCAGCACCGCCGGAAGGATCCACCAGCGCGAGCTGTCCGTCACCTTTTGCGGCTTGAGCTGTCGTACCAGCACCAGCACAACAACCGCGATGATCACCGCGACATCGGCAAGACCGGACATGGAAAACGCCTCCGAGCTGCGAGGAACTGCAAGGAAAACCAGACGCTTACGACGGTACGGAGCCGCCGCGCCTCGCAGATCGGATCCAGGGTTGAGTCCGGGTGGAGATCCCTCTCCACCCGTGGGTGGAGAAGCCTGCCGACGAGTGACGCCCAGGCCTGGGAGAAACGATCAGCCGCGGCGGCTACGCACCGGTGAGAGCACGCACGTACCTCGTCTCGGTGGCGCACTGCCGGTAGCCGAACCACGCGTTGACGGCCAGCATCGGCCCATTGCCGGTGTCGTTGGCGGTGAACGCCTCGGTATAGCCCGCCGCCCGCGCACGGTGCAGGGAACTGGCCTTCGCCAACTTCGCCAACCCCCGGCCCCGCCACGTCCGCCGCGTTCCCGTCATCCCCGACGCATACCGGCTGCGGCCGTCGGTGTGCGCCAGGCTGAAGGCGACCACGGTCCCGTCCGCCACCACGGCCGTCGTCAACTCCCGGTCCAGGTCCGGTGCGGCCCAGAATTGGGCGAGCCAGTCCTCGAACCCCATGGCGTCTGCGGAAGCGTCGCCCGGTTCGTCCGCCGCCGCCTCCGCGTCCGCCTCGAACAGCGGGCGGGGATCGTCCGCGAAGTCCGCGCCGGTGCGCAGCGCGTACCCGAAGGGCACTTCGGGGAGCGCGGGCAGCGCGCCGCCCGCCAGGTCGAGGCGCTGGAAGCTCGCCGACCGGCCGGGGCGGTAGCCACGCCGCCGCGCGAAATCGAGCGAGGACTCCTCCCCGATCACCCAGGCGAACACGGTGACGGCTCCCAGGCCTGTGAGGTATTCCTCGGCGGCCGTGAGCAGCGCGGTTCCCACTCCCCGCCCACGCGCGTCGGGAAGCACCTGGAGATTCGCGAACGCCTGGCCCGGCGCGCTGCTTTCGTAGATCAACCCGGTGGCGGCGACCCCGACGATTCGGTGTCCCGATCGTTGTCCACCGCCAACCGGCCCACCGAAGCCGCGTGTTGGCCCCTCCGCGATCTCGGCGACGAACATCCGGTACCGCTGGGCGGCAGGTGCCTCCGCGGCGCGCCACGCCATGGCCTGCGGCGTCGAAACGAGGTAGGGCGCCACCACATCGCGCACACCGGCGGCGGCCTCGGCGTCAGCGGGTTGGAAGGGACGGATGATCAGCTCCATGACGGCGCACGGTACGCCCTGAGCCGGCCACCCGCCCCCCGTTTTCCGCTGCTCGGTGTCCGCTACGCGTCGATACGGGAACGATCCAGTGTGGCGGCCGAGTTGGTGATGAACTCCTTGCGCGGCGCGACCTCGTTGCCCATCAGAAGGTCGAAGGCGCGCTCGGCGGCCTCCAGGTCGCTGATGTTGATCCGGCGCAGGGTGCGGTGCCGCGGGTCCATCGTGGTCTCCGCGAGCTGGTCGGCGTCCATCTCACCGAGGCCCTTGTACCGCTGGATGCTCTCCTTGAACCGGACGTTCCTGCGCTGCAGGTCCAACAGCGTCTGCCGCAGCTCGTTGTCGGAGTACGTGTAGATGTACTTGTCCTGGCCCTTCTTGGGGTTGGTCAACTCGATGCGGTGCAGCGGAGGCACCGCGGAGAAGACCCGCCCCTCCTCCACTATCGGCCGCATGTACCGCTGGAAGAGGGTGAGCAGCAGGCAGCGGATGTGCGCGCCGTCGACATCGGCGTCCGCGAGGAAGATGACCTTCCCGTAGCGGGCCTGGTCGATGTCGAAGGTACGTCCCGATCCGGCACCTATGACCTGGATGATCGCCCCGCACTCGGCGTTCTTCAGCATGTCCGAGACGGACGACTTCTGTACGTTGAGGATCTTCCCGCGAATCGGCAGCAGCGCTTGGAACTCGGAGTTCCGCGCCACCTTGGCCGTGCCGAGTGCGGAGTCCCCCTCGACGATGAACAGCTCGGTGCGGTCGACGTCGTCGCTGCGGCAGTCGGCGAGCTTCGCCGGGAGGGACGAGGACTCCAGCGCGGTCTTCCTGCGCTGTGCCTCCTTGTGCTGACGGGCCGCGATACGGGTCCGCGCGGCGGCGACGACCTTCTCCAGCACCGCGCGCGCCTGCTGCTTGTCGTCGCGCTTGGTGGAGGTCAGGAAGGCCTTGAGCTCCTTGGCCAGGACGTTCGCGACGATCCGGGAGGCGGCGGAGGTGCCCAGGACCTCCTTGGTCTGACCCTCGAACTGCGGTTCGGCGAGCCGTACGGTCACCACCGCCGTCAGGCCCTCCATCGCGTCGTCCTTGACGACATCGTCCTCGGCGACCCGCAGCAGCTTGGTCGAGCGCAGCACCTCGTTGACGGTCCTCGCGATGGATCGCTCGAAGCCCGACACGTGGGTGCCGCCCTTGGGCGTGGCGATGATGTTCACGAACGAGCGCAACGTGGTGTCGTATCCCGCGCCCCAGCGCAGCGCGATGTCGACAGCGAGGTCGCGGGTGACCTCGGTCGGCGTCATATGGCCGCGCTCGTCGAGTACCGGCACGGTCTCCTTGAACGTGCCCTCGCCGCGCAGCCGCAGCACGTCGCAGATGGCCTTGTCGGGCGCCAGGTACTCGCAGAACTCGCTGATGCCGCCGTCGAAGTGGAAGACCTCCTCCACCGGCGTGCCCTCGTCCAGGCCGCGCTCGTCCCGGACGACGATGGTCAGACCCGGAACCAGGAACGCCGTCTGGCGGGCGCGCTGGTAGAGGCCCTCCAAGGAGAGCTTGGCGTCCTTGAGGAAGATCTGGCGGTCGGCCCAGTAGCGAACCCGGGTGCCGGTGCGGGCCCTCGTGATCTTCTTCGTCTTGCGCAGCCCGCTGGCCGGGTCGAACGGGGCGTCCGGTCCGGGCTCGGTGAAGATTCCGGGCACGCCGCGGCGGAAGCTGATGGCGTGGGTGTGGCCGCTGCGGTCGACCTCGACGTCAAGGCGGGCGCTCAGCGCGTTGACCACCGAGGCGCCGACGCCGTGCAGGCCGCCGGAGGCGGCATAGGACCCGCCGCCGAACTTGCCGCCGGCGTGCAGCTTGGTCATCACGACCTCGATGCCGGACAGGCCCGTCTTGGGCTCCACGTCCACCGGGATGCCGCGACCGTTGTCACGGACCTCCACGGAGCCGTCGTCGTGCAGGATCACCTCGATACGGTCGCAGTATCCGCCCAGCGCCTCGTCGACCGAGTTGTCGATGATCTCCCACAGGCAGTGCATCAGACCGCGGCTGTCGGTGGACCCGATGTACATGCCCGGTCGCTTACGGACGGCCTCCAAGCCCTCCAGGACGAGCAGGTGCCGCGCGGTGTAGTTCGAGCCGTCGCGGTCCGTACCGCTCAGCAGGGCGGTGGACGGCGCTGATGTGTCGGCGGTCACGCGGGCAGCTCCTCGCAATTCTTGCAACCGTTTCCGGGGTTGGCAGTTGTGGTTGTTCGCCGATGAGAGGGTACCGATGCCTGACGGGACGACCTCGCCGCGACCCGGCTTCGCCGTTTATGCTAGCCCGAGCTCGATCATACGTTCGATACCTCGTTCGAGTGATAGGCACATCACGTTCCCAAGTAGGCATGAACCATTTAGGCTCCGGGCACGTCCTCAGCAACAACCGGCAACCCAGCCGGGAGGCGAAAACCCGACATATGCCCCAAATATCACAACTGACGCTTTAATCCTTATTCGCCGCCAACCGGTACCATCCGGCCGCCTCGGGCCCAACTTTCGAGGAAAAGCCACGAGCGGGAACGTTTTCGGCCTGGTTGGATGTTGACCCTGGTACGACAGCTCGTCGAGCTAGAGAAGAGGCGACGTGACTACTGTTCTGACCCCCGCAAGCCCGCTGACTGCCGCAGACCGCTGCGACCGCTGCGGCGCCCAGGCCTACCTGCGCGTCGTTCTCATCAGCGGTGGCGAGCTTCTGTTCTGCGCGCATCACGGGCGCAAGTTCGAGCCGGAACTGAAGAAGATCGCTGCGGAAATACAGGACGAGACTGGACGACTCAACGCCGCCCCCGCGGCGGTCGTCGAGGACTGACCCCACACATCGCATACGACGAGCTCGGACCGGCACGACCGGTGCGTTGAGCGGCCACCCCGTCGCGGGGTGACCGCTCAATGCTATTCCGCATCACCGTCCGTAGGCATACGAACGCAAACCGTTCCACTAACCCCGCGTTACGACATGGCGGATTGATACACGCCGAGTAACGGGAGATTACCCACGGCGCATTGCGGGGCGCTCGACACCACCGGTCGGCGCGCGACCTGCGCGTGATGGCGGCATTCGCTACAGGAAGTGCCCGAGAAGGCCGGCGAAAGCGGAAACCCTGGTGTACACCCCCGGATGCGCCGCCTCACCGCAGCCCGTCCCCCAGGAGACCAGTCCGACAAGGCGGCCGTGGGCGACCAGCGGGCCCCCGCTGTCCCCCTGACAGGCGTCCCGTCCCCCCTGTGACTCTCCCGCGCACACCATCGACGCGGGCAGATACGTACCGGCGATGCTCCCCGGATATGCATGCGCACACTGGTCGCTCGATATCAGCCGCACCCGCGCGGCCCGCAGTATCGGCGAGTAGCTGCCGTGGCCGCTCGTATCGCCCCAGCCGTACACCGTCGCGTGCTCCTCGTGGTACCGGCCCATGTCGCCCGAGCCCGCCAGGCGGATGGCCCGCCCGGGAACCGCCCGGTCCAGGCGGACCACGGCGAGATCACCGGCGTTGGTCCGCGGGTTGTACGACGGGTTGATCCACACACGGCGCACCGGGAATTCCCGTCCCTGCTGGGTGCGCATATCCGACCGGCCGGCCACGACCCGCAGGTCGTGGATGGCCCGCCAGTCGGAGCCGAGCACGTCACGGCCGAAGCAGTGGGCGGCGGTCAGCACGACCCTCGGTGCTATCAGGGCGCCGCCGCAGAACTGGCCCGACCGATCGACGCCGAAGCGCTCTCGGCTCGCCAGGGCCACCATCCATGGGTGCGCCGAGGTGCGGGTCGGGCGGCCGCCTATGACTCGTTCATGGCGCTCTCCGGCACCTGCGGCGAACGCGGTGGCGGGTGTGGTGAGCGGCATACCTGCCGCGAAGAGTGCGAGTCCACCGATCACTGCGGCGGCCGTCCGACGGCGGGGTCTGGTGCACATGCGGTCTCCTGACCATCCGGAACGGTTGGGACACTCAGCGTCAATCACCCAGGGCCGCGCCGCATCCGGAAAAGCCCGCGGGCCCGGAACCTCGACAGGAGGTTCCGGGCCCGCGAAAGACGGCGATACGGAGGCTTAGTCCAGGTAGTCCCGAAGCACCTGGGAACGGGACGGGTGACGCAGCTTCGACATGGTCTTGGACTCGATCTGACGGATCCGCTCACGGGTCACCCCGTAGACCTTGCCGATCTCGTCCAGCGTCTTCGGCTGGCCGTCGGTGAGGCCGAAGCGCATGGAGACCACGCCCGCCTCACGCTCGGAGAGGGTGTCCAGGACCGAGTGCAGCTGTTCCTGCAGCAGGGTGAAGCTGACCGCGTCAGCCGGGACGACCGCCTCGGAGTCCTCGATGAGGTCACCGAACTCGCTGTCGCCGTCCTCACCGAGCGGAGTGTGCAGGGAGATCGGCTCGCGGCCGTACTTCTGGACCTCGATGACCTTCTCCGGGGTCATGTCGAGTTCCTTGGCCAGCTCCTCCGGGGTGGGCTCGCGGCCCAGGTCCTGGAGCATCTGGCGCTGCACACGGGCGAGCTTGTTGATGACCTCGACCATGTGTACCGGGATACGGATGGTACGGGCCTGGTCGGCCATGGCGCGGGTGATCGCCTGCCGAATCCACCAGGTGGCGTACGTGGAGAACTTGTAGCCCTTGGTGTAGTCGAACTTCTCGACCGCGCGGATCAGACCGAGGTTGCCCTCCTGGATCAGGTCGAGGAAGAGCATGCCGCGACCGGTGTAGCGCTTGGCCAGCGAGACCACGAGGCGGAGGTTGGCCTCCAGCAGGTGGTTCTTGGCGCGGCGGCCGTCCTCGGCGATGATCTCCAGCTCGCGCTGCAGCTTGGGCGCGAGCTTGTCGGCCGCGGAGAGCTTGTCCTCCGCGAACAGGCCCGCCTCGATGCGCTTGGCGAGCTCGACTTCCTGCTCCGCGTTGAGCAGCGGCACCTTGCCGATCTGCTTGAGGTAGTCCTTGACCGGGTCGGCGGTGGCACCGGCCGCCGCGACCTGCTGGGCGGGCGCGTCGTCCTCGTCGTCGTCGGAGAGCACGAAGCCCTCGGACTCGGGCTGGTCAGGACCTGCCTCGCCGGGCTTGCCGGGCGCGGCGGCGTCGTCCAGCAGTTCGTCGGCCTCGACCAGATCGTCCTCGGTCTTCTTCGCCGCGGTCTTCTTGGCGGTTGCCTTCTTGGCCGGAGCCTTCTTCGCCGCGGTCTTCTTGACGGCGGCCTTCTTGGCGCCCGTCCTGGCGGCCGCGGCCTCTTCTGCGCTGTCGGCTTCGATGGCGACCTCCGCGGTGGCCGACGGGGCGGCCGCGGTCTTGGCAGCAGCGGTCTTCTTGACCGTGGTCGCCGTGGTGGCGACGGTCTTGGTAGCAGTACGCTTCGCCGGGCTCTTGGCTGCGACGCTCTTGCGGGTGCGCTTAGGCGCCTCTGCGGCACTGACCATCAGCGTCACACCCTCCTCGTCGAGGACCTGGTTGAGGCTGCGCAGAACGTTCTTCCACTGGGTTGCCGGAATCTGGTCCGCCTCGAAGGCCCGACGGACGTCGTCGCCTGCGATCTGGCCCTGTGCCTTACCCCGCTCAATGAGCGCCATCAGAGACTCGGATTCGGTGATCTCCGGCGGGAGCGTACGGGATGTGCTGGCCGACACGAACAACCTCTCGGAACGATGGGAACGACTTCCGACCGCGCCTGCACTCGGCAGGGGATCGGCCGCCGGCGGGGATGGTCCGGCGGTGGAGGCGGGACCGCACAGCAACACAGCATCTGCGATGTCGTCCGTATTCCTTCTGCGGCACCACCTCTTAGGTCATCGCGCCTCTCCTACGAGTGTTACGCGGGTCTTGCGTGGCCCGTGTCACACCGTAATTCAGCGTAAACCAGCGCGTAGCCCAGCACTTCCACCGAAGACGGCCGCCGCCGGGCCCCTTTTGGTGGGGCCTGGCGGCGGCCGGGACGTCAGCGCACGGAGACGGCGGAGGAAACGCCCGGCGGCGGGACAGTCCTTGTGCGGCGGTACGGGGCGGGCGCGGCGGTGTGGTCAGGCGCTGTCTTCAGTGCTCGCGCGGCGCCGGAACGACGCGGTCCACCTCGGGGTGCGGGGTGAGCAGCTGCCGCATGGCGGCCTCCGCGCCCGGGCCGTCCCCGGTCGCCAGGGCGTCCACGACCGCCAGGTGCAGCCCGACCGCGGCGTCGGTCGGGCGGTCGCAGCCGGTGACCGGACCGCCGGAGACCTGCAGCGCCGAGGAGACGATGCCGGACAGGTGCTCCAGCATCCGGTTGCCGGTGATCTGCAGGACGAGGGCGTGGAACTCGGCGTCGGCGCGGGAGAAGGTGAGCGAGTCCCCCTGGGCGACGGCATGGCTCATGATCTCGGCCATGTCGGCGAGGCGCTGCTGGACGTCCTCGCGTCCGTGGCCGGCCGCGAGCCGGGCGGCGAGCGGCTCGATGGTCCAGCGCAGTTCGGACAGTTCGCGGCGCTGGTCGTCACGCTGCGGGCCGAACGCCCGCCACTCGATGATGTCGGGATCGAGCAGGTTCCAGTCGCTGACCGGGCGGACCCTGGTGCCGACGTTGGGCCGGGCGCTGACGAGGCCCTTGGCCTCCAGGACGCGCAGCGATTCACGGACGACGGTGCGGGAGACCTCGAAGCGCTGGCCGATCTCCTCGGGGACGAGCGGGCGGTCGGCACCGAGATCGCCGGAGACGATCATCTGGCCGAGCTGCTGGACGAGTTGGCCGTGCAGGCCGCGCCCCCGGCTGCCTCCGGCGCGGCGTCCGACCCGGCCCATCTCGGTATCCACCCCATCCCAGTTGGGGGTTCCGGGGCGGTCGCCGCCAGGGGCGTCCGCGTACGGGTAGCGGTCGAGCTCTCCATGCCCGGCCAGGCCAGGGTCGACGGGGCGGGCCGCGGTCATCATGGTGTGCGCAAGGGTAGTCACGCATCCTTTGTCGGCGATGTCCCCGGCGGCCTTGAGGGCTTTGCTGAAAAGCACACGAAAGGGTGATCGCCCCTCACCGCATAATTGACGCTTTATCGTAAAGAAACGTGCTTTCTCTGGGGAGTTACGGACACATCGACACGACTGCCGGACTCATCGCGTGCCCCAACGCCCTTGTAAGGTAAGGGAGTCAACTCGTGAGGCTCGCAACACACCAGCACAGCACAGAAGTTGGCGCGGCGCGGACGCCCGGATCACACCTCGGGGCGCAGCATCGGCGGGTTGAGAAGAGTGGCGCCGCCCGCCCTGAACAGCTGGGCGGGACGGCCTCCTTGGCGCGTGGTCGTGCCGCCTGCGGGGACCAGAAAGCCCGGTGTTCCGGTCACCTTGCGGTGGAAGTTGCGCGGGTCGAGCGCCACCCCCCACACCGCCTCGTAGACCCTGCGCAGTTCGCCGACGGTGAACTCAGGTGGACAGAAGGCAGTGGCCAGCGAGGAGTACTCGATCTTCGACCTGGCGCGTTCCACTCCATCGGCGAGGATCAGGGCATGGTCGAAGGCGAGCGGGGCCCGCTGCTCCTCGTCCAGCGCACCACTTTCGGTCTGCAGCAGATCGTCGACGGGAGCCCACCGCGCGCTGCGCGCATCGCCTCCGGCGCGGGGAGCCGGTAGGTCGGGCGCGAGCACCAGGTGGGCGACGCTGACCACACGCATCCGGGGGTCGCGGTGCGGGTCGCCGTAGGTGGCGAGCTGTTCCAGGTGCGCCCCTCCGGTGCCGTACGGCCCCAGGGCGCCGGAGGCGGCCGGGGCCGGCTGCTGGGCGCGCAGTCCGGTCTCCTCCGCGAGCTCACGGGCCGCTGCCTCGGCGAGGTTCTCATCGGGCCTGACAAATCCCCCGGGCAGCGCCCACCGCCCCTGGAAGGGAGGTTCGCCCCGGCGGACGGTCAGCGCGCACAGCGCATGCTGACGCACGGTGAGCACGACCAGATCGACGGTAACGGCGAATGGCGGATGAGCCGACGGGTCGTAGGGCGACATGGCGTGATCATAGTCGTCTCACTGACGATAAACAGCCGGTTCCGGGCAGGTGCGACGCCGGAAGGGATCGCCTCGGGTCGGCCGGTGCCGGGCGAGGGCGGTCGCGCCCCACCGCGAACGGGCGTGTCGCGGCCGCGCCAGGGTGGGCCGTCCCGGCCCGCTACCGCCAACACCCCTTCGGCCGCCGACCGTGAACGCGATGCGGACACGTTGCCGCCGCCTGAGCCGCTCGCCGTGCCGCCCGAGCACCGACGCCCGGCCGGATATCGGCCCTGCCCCCGGCTGCCGACCGCGCCCGGATGAACCGATGGCACCGCGGCCGTCTACCGTTCCGATCAGACGCCTGACGCAGGCGCCGCACGCGACCAGCCGCCAGCCTGACCCAGCCGTACCAGCCTGAGGAGAACGATGGCCGTCCTTCGCCAGCCCGGCGCCGTGCTCACCGACCACACGTTCAGCGTCCCGCTGGACCACGCCCACCCCGGCGGGGAGCAGATCCAGATCTACGCCCGCGAAGTGGTGGCGGTAGGCCGGGAACGGGAGCCGCTGCCCTGGCTGCTGTTCCTGCAGGGCGGGCCGGGCGGGCGTTCCCCTCGCCCACTGGGCCGGGACAGCTGGTTGACCCGGGCACTCGACGACTACCGGGTACTGCTGCTCGACCAGCGGGGCACCGGCCGGTCCACCCCGGCGAACCGGCAGACCCTCCCGAACCGTGGTGACGCCGCCGCGCAGGCCGCGTATCTGGCGCACTTCCGCGCCGACTCCATCGTGGCCGACTGCGAACTGATCCGCCGCCAGCTGCTCGGCGAGGATGGCCAGTGGTCGCTGCTCGGCCAGAGTTTCGGCGGCTTTTGCACGCTGACCTATCTGTCGTTCGCGCCACAGGGGGTGCGGGAGGCGTTCATCACCGGCGGGCTCGCGGGGCTGCGCTCCGATGCCCAGGACGTCTACCGGGCCGCGTACCCCCGCGTCGAGCGCAAGAACCGGCGCCACTACGAACGCTACCCGCAGGATGCCGGGATCGCCCGCGATGTGGTGCGCCATCTGCGCGACCACCGGGTGGTGCTGCCCGACGGCGGATTGCTGACGCCGGCGGCCTTCCAGTCCTTGGGAATCATGCTCGGGACAAGTAACGGAACGCACACGCTGCACTACCTGTTGGAGGACGCCTTCCTCCCCGGATCCGGCGAACCCACACTCTCCGACTCGTTCCTCTCCGAGGTGCAGGGGCATCTGTCCTTCGCCTGCAACCCGCTCTATGCGGTGCTGCACGAATCGATCTACGCCCAGCGGTCGGTCTCCACCCAGCGCACGGGCTGGGCGGCGGAGACGGTCCGCGCGGAGTTCCCGCAGTTCGAGGTGGACAAGGCGCTCTCCGGCGACGGCCCGGTGCTGTTCACCGGAGAGATGATCTACCCCTGGATGTTCGGCACCGATCCCGCACTCGAACCGCTGAAGGAGGCGGCCCAACTCCTGGCGCTGCGTGAGGACTGGCCGGATCTGTACGACGGCCAGCTGCTGGCCCGCAACGAAGTGCCTGTCGCAGCGGCCATCTACCACGACGACATGTACGTCGACACCGCCGACTCGCTGGCGACCGCCGCCGCGGTCCGTGGCCTGCGTACTTGGGTCACCGACGAGTACGAGCACGACGGGCTGCGGGTGAGCGGCGGCAGGGTGCTGGACCGGTTGATCCGTCTGGTGCGGGGCGAGCTGTAGGGAGCGCCCACCAACGCGTGGCCCGGTCCGCTCTCGGAGTGGACTCAGCATCCGCCCTCATCCCCCTTCTTCGTACGGGCCGGACGATGTGCCCGACCACGGGGGCCGGGACGGGCGGCCGGGCGAGCGTCCGCGGGCGGGCGGCCCTTGGGACCGGCCCCGGGCCCCGTCGGATGCCCGTTGTCGGCGCCGCGCGCCAGACGCTTTCCGCGCTCCTGCCGCAGGCACTGGCGCAGCGGCTCCGGATCCAGGCCGTGGTTGCAGGCCCGGTGCAGCAGCTTGGCGAAGGTGTAGTCGGGATCGGCGTCAAGCGCACGGCCGAAGGCCACCCGGGCGGCGGGCTCGTCCCCAGTGGACCAGCAGACCCAACCGGCCAGCGTGAGCGGCGCGGCGGAATGGTCGGCATACGCGCCGACACAGCGCCGTGCCAGCGCGCGCCACAGTCGCAGAGCGGGAGCGGCGTCCTGCCCCTCCATCCACTCCGCCGCCTGGTCCCGGGTCTCGCGGTCCTGGAGACCGAGGATGATCGCGGCCGCCTCCGCGTCGTCCAGAAGGGTGTCGTCACGGGCGTCACCCGTGGCGTCATCGGAACCCGCGAGGGCGGTGCGGAACCGCTGCAGGGCCGCCTCGGCCAGGGCCAGGGTCTCCTCCCGAACGGTCAGGATGTCGCCGTCGCCGAGCATGCGCGGTACGAGCTCGGCACAGGCCTGATCGAGGGCGTTTTCCTGAGGGTCGGCCCGGGGCGCGCCGAGCGGTGCGTAGCGGGCCTCCATCTCCCGTAGCGATCCGCGTACTTGGATACCGGCGTAAGCCGCGGCGGCGGCCATGACCGACGTCCCGTCCCGCAGGATTTGCGCCCCCTCAGGCGGGCAGCAGCCGATGTCCGGGCAGCAGTACGACCACCATCGGCCGTCGCAGACGCAGAGGGCTTCAAGGACCGGCACATCGAGAGCTCCGCACGCGGTGCGCAGATGCTGGGCGAGTGGCCGTAGCCGCTCCATGGTCCGCTGGGGGCTTTCACCGGGGAGCGGATCCTGGCAGAGGAACACCGCGATGCCGTCGGGGCGGCCACTGCGGCCTGCTCCTCCCACCAGGCAATCGGCGAGCTGAGCGGCGACATCGCGCCACTCTGCGGGGTCGGCCGGAATTCCGAGTCGCAGCCGGCCGCCGAAGCGGCCGCGGGCACCGTGCAGCGCGACCATGACAATGCTGTCGTCCGGGTGGAAACCCAGAAGGAAGGGCAGGGCCTCGGCCAGATCAGCGGGACCGCGGAGGGTGACACGCGGCTCGCGGGACGGGTGGGATGACGAGGATTCGGTGTGTTGTGTCATGCGCCGAAGATCCCGCGGCGTTCCGCTGGCCCGCTAGCCCTGTGGATAACCCTCCGAATTCATACGATGAACTGCTCGGATGTTCGTCACCGGTTCGAGGGACCGGTTATCCACAGGCCCCAGCTCGGGTTCGCGCTTTGTCGGTGGCATCAGGTTGCATGGGGGCATGAGCGAAGACCTGCGTACCGCTGCCGATGCCGTGCTCGGCCGTCTCGTCGGTGACACCACCGGCTCCGCGCTGCTGCGCGAGGACCAGTGGCGGGCGATCGAAGCGCTGGTCGCGCAGCAGCGCAGAGCCCTGGTCGTGCAACGTACCGGCTGGGGCAAGTCCGCGGTCTACTTCGTGGCCACGGCGCTGCTGCGGGAGCGCGGCAGCGGACCCACGGTGATCGTCTCCCCCCTGCTCGCCCTCATGCGCAACCAGGTCGAGGCCGCTGAACGGGCGGGCATCCGAGCCCGCACGATCAATTCCGCCAACACCGAAGAATGGGACGCCGTACAAGCCGAAGTCGCCGCGGGCGAAGTGGATGTACTGCTGGTGAGCCCTGAGCGGCTGAACAACCCCGACTTCCGGGACGACGTACTGCCCAAACTGGCGGCGACCACCGGCCTGTTGGTCGTGGACGAGGCGCACTGCATCTCCGACTGGGGCCATGACTTCCGGCCGGACTACCGCCGGCTGCGGACCATGCTCGCGGAACTCCCCCCCGGCACACCGGTGTTGGCCACCACGGCGACCGCCAACGCGCGAGTGACCGCCGATGTGGCCGAGCAGTTGGGCACCGGAAGCCAGCCCGACCAGGACGGGAGCGCCCTCGTACTGCGCGGTCCGCTGGACCGGGAAAGCCTGGCGCTGGCCGTCCTCCGGCTGCCCGACGCCGCACACCGGTTGGCATGGCTCGCCGATCATCTGGACGCGCTGCCCGGCTCGGGAATCATCTACACGCTCACCGTCGCGGCGGCGGAAGAAGTCACCGCCTTCCTGCGGCAGCGCGGATACGCCGTCGCCTCCTACTCGGGTAAGACCGAGGACGCCGACCGGCGTACGGCGGAGGCCGACCTCCTGGCCAACCGGGTCAAGGCACTGGTTGCCACCTCCGCGCTCGGCATGGGCTTCGACAAACCCGACCTCGGCTTCGTGGTGCACATCGGCTCTCCGTCCTCGCCCATCGCGTACTACCAGCAGGTGGGGCGGGCCGGTCGCGGGGTCGACCACGCCGAGGTGCTGCTGCTGCCCGGCCGCGAAGACGAGGCGATCTGGCGGTACTTCGCCTCCCTGGCGTTCCCCGGTGAGGAGCAGGTACACCGCACCCTCCAGGTACTCGCCGCCGCGGACCGGCCCGTATCGCTCCCGGCTCTGGAAGCCCGAGTCGACCTTCGCCGCTCCCGATTGGAGACGATGCTCAAGGTCCTGGACGTGGACGGCGCGGTACGACGGGTCCGCGGCGGCTGGACGGCGACCGGGCAGCCATGGACATACGACGCCGAGCGATACGCATGGGTGGCCCGCCAGCGCGAAGCCGAACAACAGGCGATGCGCGACTACGCGGCCACCACGAGCTGCCGGATGGAGTACCTGAGACGACAGCTGGACGACGAGGCGGCCGAGCCGTGCGGCCGCTGCGACAACTGCGCCGGGGCCCGGTTCCCCGAGCAGGTCTCCGCCAACACACTGGACTCCGCCCGAGCCGCGCTGGGCAGGCCCGGTGTCCAACTGGAGCCGCGCCGCATGTGGCCGACCGGAATGCCCGCGGTCGGCGTCGACCTCAAGGGGCGGATTCCGGCCACTGAACAGGCCTCGAGCGGCCGAGCCCTCGGCAGACTCTCGGACATCGGCTGGGGCAACCGGCTGCGCCCCCTGTTCGCCAACGGAGCGCCGGACGGCCCGGTGCCCGCGGATGCGGTGGACGCGGTGGTACGAGTCCTCGCCGACTGGTCCAAGGGGCCTGGCGGTTGGGCGAGCGGCGAACCCGACGCCCCGGCGCGCCCGGTCGGCGTGGTCACCGTGGATTCACGCACCCGCCCCCAACTGATCGAATCACTCGGCACCAGGATCGCCGAGATAGGGCGGATGCCTCTGCTCGGCCGCGTCTCCTACCCTGCAGACCGGGCGCCCGAGCGCATACCGCGGAGCAACAGTGCCCAGCGACTGCGCGCCCTGCACGGCGCGTTCGCCGTCCCACCGGAACTGGCCGCGGAGTTGGCCCGCACCCCGGGGCCCGTACTGCTGGTTGACGACTTCGCGGACACCGGCTGGACCCTGGCCGTCACCGCCCGGCTCCTGCTGCGCTCCGGTGCTCAAGCCGTATTGCCGCTGGTCCTGGCCACGCAAGGCTGACCGGCGACCGGTCCACAGCGATCGCGGCAGGATCTAACCGGCGGACAGGTCCATACCGGTCGCGTGGCGGCAATTGCTCATTGCCGCACGTGCATACGGAGGGAAGAATTGGACCGGACCCCCGGCAGGCTCATCGAGCTCCGAGACCGGCGTACGCCCGTGCCCAGCAACCGAGCGCACGCACGAAGGGAGGACCATGGCTTTCGGCTTCACTCCGGAAACCGGAGCCGACACTGCCTCCCGGCTGAGTCGGATCCTCGGTCTGGACGAGTGGACGGAATGCGGGATACCCCTGCTGCCCAGACCACGCGAAGTCATCAAAGACCTGTACACCCGTCACCTGCCGTCGCCTTCCACCGCGGTGGTCGCGGTGTTCGCCCCAGACGGACGTGCAGCTGCCAGCGCCTCCTTCACACAACGAGCCGCCAGCATCGACGGGTGGGAGCACCGCAACGCCATCCTCGCCCATCTACGCCGGGTCATCCCGCACGACCTGCGCCGTCGCGTCCCGATGCAGACCGCGGTACTCCTGGTGTGTAGGGACGGCACACCCGACTGGACCGCGACCGACGGAGCCTGGATGTGGGGCCTGCGCGACGCCTGCACGCTGCACGGGCTGCGCTGCGGGGCGTACATCACACTCACCCCTGGCGGCTGGCATGTGCTCGGCGACGGACGCAGCGGCCGTACGCCACAGGCCGCGTCGTGGTCCAAGCGCTCCGGAACCCCGGCATCGCTGGGCTCGACCGGCGAGGCGCCCCAAGCTGTCCGCCGCCAGGTGGCCCGCTGACCGCGGGCCGACCGCACATCGCGACGGGCGGCGCCTCGGTCAGAGCAACACGCGCAGCCGCTCGGGGTCCCCGCAGACGACAAGCAACGTTTCCGCTCGGGCCATCGCCGCGGGCAGCGCCTGCGCCGACTCCTCATCAGTGCCGCCGTTCACGGCAAGCACCACCACGGGCCGCTTCACGGCACGTTCGGCGGTGGCCTGCGCGTAGAAGACATCACCGGCCTCGTCCTGCTGACGCCAGTAGGAGTCCTCCCCGAACGACAGCTCGTGCTGCGCCCAAGGGTGGATCTCGCCAGTGGTCAATACCAGGATGTCGGCAGGGGCACGCCCGGAGTCCAGCAGGACGTCGACCGCTTCGTCGGCCGCCTCAATGGCGGTGGCGTCAGTGGCCGGCACCAGCTGGATCTGCGCCGTGTCGTCGGCGGCTCGCGCCGCGGACGAGCCCGCCGTGGCGGACGGCCGGGCAGAGCCGGGGTGTCCAGGCGACGGATGCGTACGGGTCGCGCGCGGCGGCGCCGGGCGCGGGCCAGGTCGGGGACCGGGAACCGGAACGGGGCGGGGGGCCTGCGGAGTACGGGTTCCCCCCGCGGCGGCACGCGGGCCCGGGACACTCTCGTGAATCTGTGGCTCCTCGGGGATGAGAGGCATGGTGAGTTGTCTATCAAATGTGCTGCGCGGACACAGCGGCGGGTAGGTCAGAAGTCGAAACCCAACTGCTCGGCCTCGTCCGCCTCGTCGATGATTTGGCGGACCTTCTTCAGATGACGCCAGCGCGGCAGCGAGTCAAGATACGCCCAGGACAGTCGGTGGTATGGGGTGGGCCCCCACTCCTCCAGTGCAGCACGGTGCACCGGCGAAGGGTACCCTGCATTGTCGGCGAAGCCGAACGCGGAGTAATCCATGCCGAGTTCAGCCATTCGCGCATCGCGATACACCTTGGCGATCACCGAGGCGGCGGCGACGGAAACACAGGACTGATCGCCCTTGATCACCGTACGCACCTGCCAGGGATAGCCGAGGTAATCGTGCTTGCCATCAAGGATGATCGCGTCGGGTACTACCGACAGACCCTCCAGGGCGCGGACGGCGGCGAGCCGCAACGCTGCGGTCATACCGAGCTCGTCGATCTCCTCAGGCGAGGCATGTCCGAGCGCGTGATCAGTGACCCAGCCGGTGAGTTGCCCGGCCATCGCGGTTCGCCGCTTGACGGTGAGCAGCTTGGAATCGGTGAGCCCCTCCGGCGGGCGACGCAGCCCGGTGACCGCCGCGCACGCGGTGACCGGTCCCGCCCACGCGCCGCGGCCGACCTCGTCAATCCCGGCGACGATCCGGGCACCGAGGGTGGCGCGCAGCGAGCGTTCGACGCTGTGGGTGGGTGCTTCATACGGCATGGCAATGCCAAGCCTACGCCCCCTGTTCGGCCGGTGAACCAGGGCCATCCCCTAGCCGTCGCACCCGGCCCCACCAGCACCCGCGCCACACCGCTCGGTGCGTGTGTGCGCCGGAACGAGGCTCGAACTCCCCTCGTCCACCGGACAGTTCGGATCGAGGCAGGCGAAAGCGAGCGCAAGGCGCTGAGAAGGCGTTGCGCGGCGGCGTGGTCGGGGACGACCCGGTCGTCGTGGATCGAGGCGGGTGGTCAGACTCTCGGAGAGTCCGGGCGCACAAGCCAGTCAGGAAGCGGCTCGGTGCGGCGCTGCCATTCCACGGGGGCGGCACCCGCCTGCCGGGAGGCCAGCACGCCGCCGACGATGGCACACGTGGTGTCGACATCGCCTCCGGCGCGCGCCGTGGTCCACAACGCCTTCTCGAAGTTGTCGAGATTCCGGGCCGCCGCCCACAGGGCGAACGGCACGGTGTCGTGCGCACTGGTACGCCGGCCACAGCCCAGAACGGCGGCGACGGTTCCCACGTCCGCGTAGTCGAGCATGTCGCGTGCACGGCGCAGTCCGGCATGCACGGCGCTGCGTGGCACCAGGTCGATGACGGCGCCGAGCAATTCCGCCGGGTCCTTCGGACCGTCCGGGGCGGCCACCAGTGCCGCGGCGGCCGCCACCGCCATCGCGCCGACCACCGCCTCACGGTGCTGGTGCGTGGTGTACGCGGAGATCTCTGCCTGATGGGTCGCCTGCACGGGATCGTCCGCGTACCAGGCGCCGAGCGGTGCGATGCGCATGGCGGCGCCATTGCCCCATGAGCCCTGCCCGTTGAAGACACCCGCCGCCAGTTCCCGCCAGTCGGCGCCCTCCTGCCGGATGAGGCGGAGCATGCGGTTCACCGTCGGGCCGTAACCACGATCGAAATCGTGGTGCTCCGCGAACGAGCGCGCGAGGTCGTCCTGATCGATCCGGCCGTGCCGGACAAGGACGCTCAGGACCGAACAGGCCATCTCGGTGTCGTCGGTCCACTGCCAGGGTGCGGGCGGCAACTCACGGCTTTGCAGGACCGGGTAGTTGGACGGCACGAAGAACTGCGAGCCCAGCGCGTCACCCACGGACAGTCCGCGCAGGCTGGCGAGGGCCCGGTCGAAACGCTCGGGCAGCAGGGGATCAACGGTCATGGCGACGGAAACTCTGACATCACCCCTCAACAGGGTCAATCACCATGTGCGCAAACTCACCGCCCTTACGGTCAGGGCTTGGGTTCGGGGACGTACTGGAGGCGCCGAGCATTGGGGCCCCTTCCCCTCCCCCCTCCCACCCTTCCCCCATGCGGCCATGCATCCGCGGCATGGCGGCGTCCCCGCGAGATCCGCACGCCGCACGGACGATCCGCGACAGATCCGCCCGAGCTCGAGATCCGCGCGCCGGACCATGCTGTTTACGAGTCATCATGACTCGTAAAATATATGCGAGGCATGGTGTCTTGTAAAGTGGTGGCATGGCAGAGATGGCGGCACGCGGGAGGCCCCGCAGTGAGACGGCCCGGCGGGCGGTACTGGACGCGGCGCTGCGGCTGTGTCAGCGCGATGGCTACCAGGCGTTGACCATCAAGGGGATCGCGGAGGCCGCGGGCGTGGGGCGGCAGACGGTCTATCGCTGGTGGCCGACGAAGGAAGCGGTCCTGCTCGAAGCGCTGCGCGATCTCGTCCACCGGCAGGGTGCCCGGCTCGCCCCTGATACCGGCGACACCCTGGGGGACGTACGCACTCTGCTAGACACGACGTTCAGGCTCGCCCGGGAGCTCACCGGTCACGCTCTGATCGGCCTGATGGCGGATGCGCAGCACGACCCGGAGCTGTCGGCCCGGCTGCAGGGCACTGTCATTGGCCCCCGCCGGGCCGCGCTGCACGATGTGCTGGTGCGCGGCATCGAGCGCGGCGAGCTCAGCGACGGCGAGGTCTCGCTCGACCTCGCCCTCGACTTCGCCTTCGGCACGATGTGGTACCGGCTGATAAGCCATCACGCCCCGGTCGATGACGATCTGGCGCAGCAGCTCACCCATGCGCTGTGGCGGCTGCTGCGGCCCGCAGGGGCCACCGCCGACGAGCCTGCGGCCCAGGATCGCCACCGCTGACGGCGCGGTCGGTCGGCCCAGGTCAGGCGCCGCGCTGCGCCGCCCCGTAGCCGCGGTCCCGCAGCGGAGCGGTGACGAGGAAGTCCTCGAAGCGGCGCCGCCCCACGGCGTGCTCCGGGGTCAGCAGCCCGCCGTCCCGTAGCGCCCGGATGAGCCTGCCGGGGATGGGCACCGTCACCACGGGGCGTCGGCGGCCCTGCGCCCGCAGCACCGCGTGGACCACGTCGGCGGCGCTCAGGACTTCGGGTCCGCCCATGTCGGGTACGCGTCCGACCGACTCGCCGACCGCGAGTTGCACCACCTTGTCCGCGACCTCACCCACGTCGATCGGCTGGAACGACACCCCCGACGGCACGAGCACCGCGGGCAGCCGGGTCAGCTGTTGGGCCACCGCGAGCAGCAGATCGTGGAACTGGGTCGCCCGCTGCACCGTCCAAGGCAGTCCGGAACCTTCGATCTCCCGTTCCACCTGCCGTTTCGCCTCGTAGTAGCCGAACGGCACTCGGTCGATTCCGACGATCGACACGTACAGCACATGTGGGGATCGCGCGGCCCGGGCGGCGGCGATCAGGTGCCGGGCGGCGGGAACGTCGTTCTTCCAGTGCCGACTGTCACTCGCGCAGTGCACCACGGCGCCCACCCCGTCCAGCGCGGCGTCGAGCCCGGTACCGGAGGTGAGGTCGCCCACGGCCCACTGCGCCTTGTCCGGGACCGTGGCGGGCCGGTCCGTCCTGCGGCTCAGCACCCGGACCTGCCGCCCCTCATCCAGCAGTCGTCGGACGACACCGGCTCCCAGTACGCCGGTCCCTCCGGTCACCAGAATCGTGTCCATCGCCATTTCATCCCTCCGTGCGGGCCGGGACCACACCGCGCTGGTCGATCCCGGCCGTCGGTGGATCTCGCAGCAGAGATCTCACGGAAGAGACCGGACAGGCCGCCGGAATGTGACAGCCGCGCCGACGTCCGGCGTCCGGTCCGCGTGGCGGACGGGTTATGGGGCGGACGGGTTATGGGGCCGTGCGCCGTGCCCACTGCCGGTCGAAGAACTCCAGCTTCCGCGGATTCAGCGCGTTTCGCAGCCCGACGATCCCCTGGTGGCTGAATTCCGGCACCAGTACGCCCAGCACCCTGGAGCCGAGCAGTGCCACGATCGCCGGCTCGCCGTTCACCTCGGCGATCGCGACCTGCAGGCCCGGCGGCGACTTCACCATCATCCCGGCGAACAAGCGGGCCACCTTCGACGGGCCGAGCACCGGCCGCCGTGCCGCCGACACCTGCCCGCCGCCGTCCGCCCAGGAGACCACGTCCTGCGCGAGGAGTCCCTCAAGGCCTGCCAGGTCGCCTCCTCCGGCGGCGCGCAGGAACTCCTCGACCATGCGCCGCCGCTGCTCCCACGATGCCTCGAAGCGGGCCTGCGGCTCGCCGATCCGGCTGCGGGCGCGGCGCAGCAGCTGGCGGCTGTTGGCCTCGGACAGTTCGAGGACGGCCGCGATCTCCTCGTGGCCGTAGCCGAACGCCTCGCGCAGGACGAATACCGCGCGCTCTGCCGGAGTCAGCCGTTCCAGTACGACCAGCAACGCGAGGGACACCGATTCGCGCCGCTCGGCGCTCTCCAGTGGGCCCAATGTGCCGTCCGCGGTCAGCACGGGTTCCGGAAGCCAGGGGCCGATGTACGCTCACGCCGCATCCGCGCGGAACCCAGCACGTTCAGGCACAGGTTGACCACGGTCTTGACCAGCCAGGCACCCGGTGCGGCGATCAGCTGCCGGTTCGCTCGCTGCCAGCGCAGATACGCGTCCTGCACCACATCCTCGGCTTCCGCCGCCGAGCCCAGCATTCGATAGGCCACCCCGAACAGCCGTGGCCGCTCCCGCTCGAACACCGCGGCCGGTTCGAGGACAGCGCGGGGATGGGGCGACGTCTCGGCGGTCGGTGGTGGTGCGTCGACCACGTCCGCCGTTTCCGCAGCTTGCACCGGTGAGGGGTTCATACCGTCCACGCCTGGACCACGTCGATGATGTCACCCGCCACCGACACCAGGTCGGCGTCCAGTTCCGCGCGCTCTTCCAGCCTGCCGACGGCCGCCGGGCGGTACTTGCCGCGTTCCGTGGACGAGTCCCACATCGACAGGACCAGGAACTCGCTTCCCGCGCCCTCCGCGAAGATGCCCCTGAGCATCCCCGGCGACCCGGCCATCGCCGGGTTCCACACCTTCTCCTGCATCGTCATGAAGTGGTCCACCTGCTCGGGGCGCACGCGCAGGTGCGCGGCGCGCACCAGGTCCGTGTCCCGGAACTGGGCGCGGAATCCCACCTTCACCTCTTGGCGCTGCTCGAAGAGCCGAACGTCGGCGCGGTCGTAGGTGCCCGCCTGGGCCACGGCTATCGCGTCGTGCGGTCCGGCCATGAACATGTCGTAGAACCTGCGGTTCTCCCAGAAGCAGAAGACATGCGCCTCGTCCGGACGGCCGCGCCCCCAACCGCCCCCTTGTCCTCGGAATCCCGGCTCGCCCAGCAGCCCCGACCACTCACGCTGCCCCCGTTCGAACCCCACCCGGTCCACCACACGGCAGCGACTCCACTTCACCAGCACCGCGCCATCCTATGGCCGCTCGGCACCCGCGCCGTGCCCGCGGGGTAGCCGTCACCCCGTCAACTTCGTTGCCGGGCACGGCCGTACGATCATGGGCATGGATGCTCTGTACTCGCGGCTGCTGGTCAGCGACTTCGATTCCGCGGCGCGGTTCTGGTCCGCGGCCCTGCGTGATCTGCTCGGTGTCGAGCCGGTCAAGGTGTTGCGCGAGCACGGGTACGCGAACTGGGATCTGGACGGCCAGGCCGTCCTCGTCCTGTTCGCGCGGGACGCGATCGCCCGCACCGTCGGCACCGAGGCGCTGCCGCCGCGTGCGCCTGGCCAGGACGCGGCCATGCTGGTGCTGCGGGTCAGCGATGTCGATGACGCCGTCCGCCGACTGGCCGGGCACGGTGCCACCGTCGTCGCCGAGCCGCGGGACCGCCCGGAGTGGGGCCCCAACCTGCGCGCCGCTCATCTGCGCGATCCGGAGGGGAACCTCATCGAACTGCAGTCGTACTGATCCTTGCGGGCTTACAAAGCGAGCCGCTCTCCCGGTGTTGGCAGGTGCAGCAGGGCTTCGGCTCCGGCCCGGCTGAACGCGTCCGCGAGTGTCCGCCGTCCTTGGGTGAAGTGGGCCCAGTGCTCGAAGTGCAGCGGCACGACATGCCGGGCGCCCAGGATCCGCGCCGCTTCCACGGCGTCGTCGCTGGTGAGTGTGAGATCGGCGTCCGGTATCAGCGGCGTGCGGGCGGCCCCGGCGAACAGCACCGCGATGTCGACCGGGCCGAACTGGTCCGCGACGGCTCGGACCACCTTCAGCGAGGCGTTGTCTCCGCTGATGTACACCGTCGGTAGCCCGTCGCCGGACAGGACGAAGCCGGTGACCTCCCCGACCAGGGGCTCGCTGCCGTCGGGGCCGTGCTGGGCGGGCACTCCGGTGACGCGCAGTGTTCCGCCGCCGGGGCGGGGCAGGTCGACGTGGCTGCCGTTCGGCAGCGCCCGCACGGTGCCGCCGAGCCGTTCCTGGGCGGCAGCGGTGGACAGGACCAGGGGCGCTTCGCTGAGGTAGGCGCGGCCCGCGGTGTCGAGGTTGTCGGGATGCTGGTCGTGCGAGAGCAGTACCGCGTCCACGGTGCCGATGGCGGCCGCCGCCACCGCGGGTCCGGCCGTCTTGGTGAGTACCCGGCTGCCGACCGGGTGCGCGCCCGGGCCGTCGAACGTCGGATCCGTCAGCAGCCGCAGGCCGCCGAGCTCGATCAGCGCCGTGGGCCCGCCCACGTACCGGATGGTCATCTGTGCCATTGCTGTCCCCCTGGTGCGTCGTGGTCGAAGATCACCGTGCAGGTGTCAATCGCTCCGGCCGCGTGTCCATTCCCGCGCGGCGCGCGGGGGCCGGTGTGTCACTCCACTCGACCAGACGGCACTGACAAAAGCGGCGGGGCGCGGACCCGAAAGTCCACGCCCCGCCTCAGACTTCACTCAGCCGAGTGAAGATCGGCTGAAGTCGTCCGGCTCAGCTGCAGCCGCTGGTCGACCCGCAGCCTTCGCACACGTAGCAGCTGCCCGCGCGGCGCATCTTGGTGCCGCAGGAGAAGCACAGCGGTGCGTCGGCGTTCAGGCCCTGCTGGATCTCCAGCAGCTCCGTGGAGTTGTGGGCCAGCTTGGGGGCCGGGTCCGCGGCGGCTTCCTCGACCTTGCGGGCCGGAGCCTGCTTGGGCGGGTCGATCTGGCGGGGGGCCGACTGGGCCAGGCCCTCGACGTCGACGTCCTCGCCCTCCGGCTCGTACGAGCCGGTGTCGAGGTGGCGCTGGCGCTCCTCGGCGGAGTGGATGCCGAGCGCGGAGCGCGTCTCGAAGGGCAGGAAGTCCAGTGCCAGGCGGCGGAAGATGTAGTCGACGATCGACTGCGCCATCCGCACGTCCGGGTCGTCGGTGAGCCCCGCGGGCTCGAAGCGCATGTTGGTGAACTTCGAGACGTAGGTCTCCAGCGGCACGCCGTACTGCAGGCCGACCGAGACGGCGATGGAGAAGGCGTCCATCATGCCCGCGAGGGTCGAGCCCTGCTTGGACATCTTGAGGAAGACCTCGCCGAGACCGTCGTCCGGGTAGGAGTTGGCGGTCATGTAGCCCTCGGCGCCGCCCACCGTGAAGGAGGTGGTCAGGCCCGGACGGCCCTTGGGCAGGCGCTTGCGGACCGGGCGGTACTCGACGACCTTCTCGACCGGGGCCGCGGCGGGCGCCTGCGCCGGCTTCTTGTCCGCTTCCTTCTTCTTCGCCGAAAGCGGCTGGCCGACCTTGCAGTTGTCGCGGTAGATGGCCAGGGCCTTCAGGCCGAGCTTCCAGCCCTCGAAGTAGATCCCCTCGATCTCCTCGACGGTGGCGGACTCCGGCATGTTCACGGTCTTGGAGATGGCGCCGGACAGGAACGGCTGCGCCGCCGCCATCATCCGTACGTGGCCCATCGGCGAGATGGCCCGCTCGCCCATCGCGCAGTCGAAGACCTCGTAGTGCTGGGGCTTCAGGCCGGGGGCGTCGACGACGTTGCCGTGCTCGGCGATGTGGGCGACGATCGCCTCGACCTGCTCGGGCTGGTAGCCCAACCGCTTCAGGGCCTTCGGCACGGTGTTGTTGACGATCTGCATCGAGCCGCCGCCGACGAGCTTCTTGAACTTCACCAGCGCAAGGTCGGGCTCGACACCGGTGGTGTCGCAGTCCATCATCAGGCCGATGGTGCCGGTGGGCGCCAGCACGCTCGCCTGGGCGTTACGGAAGCCGTTCGTCTCGCCGAGCCGGATCACGTCCTGCCAGGCCTCGGTGGCAGCGGCCCACACCGGGGTGTCGAGGTCGTCCATGCGCGTGGCGGTGCCGTTGGCGTCCGCGTGCTGCTTCATGACGCGCTTGTGGGCGTCGGCGTTGCGGGCGTAGCCGTCGTACGGGCCGACGACCGCGGCCAGTTCGGCGGAGCGCCGGTAGGAGGTGCCGGTCATCAGGGAGGTGATGGCACCGGCGAGCGCACGGCCGCCGTCGCTGTCGTAGGCGTGGCCGGTGGCCATCAGCAGGGCGCCGAGGTTGGCGTAGCCGATGCCGAGCTGGCGGAAGGCGCGGGTGGTCTCGCCGATCTTCTGGGTGGGGAAGTCGGCGAAGCAGATGGAGATGTCCATCGCGGTGATGACCAGTTCGACGACCTTGGCGAAGCGCTCGGCGTCGAAGCTCTGGTGGCCCTGGTCGTCGTCGCGCAGGAACTTCATCAGGTTCAACGAGGCCAGGTTGCACGAGGAGTTGTCCAGGTGCATGTACTCGCTGCACGGGTTGGAGGCGGTGATGCGGCCCGACTCCGGCGAGGTGTGCCAGTGGTTGATGGTGTCGTCGTACTGGATGCCGGGGTCGGCGCAGGCCCAGGCGGCCTCGGCCAACTTGCGGAACAGGCCCTTGGCGTCGACCTCCTCGATGACCTCGCCGGTCAGCCGGGCGCGCAGGCCGAACCGCGAGCCGCTCTCGACCGCCTTCATGAACTCGTCGTTCACCCGGACCGAGTTGTTGGCGTTCTGGTACTGGACGGAGGTGATGTCATCGCCGCCGAGGTCCATGTCGAAGCCCGCGTCGCGCAGCGCGCGGATCTTCTCCTCTTCCTTCACCTTGGTCTCGATGAAGGCCTCGACGTCGGGGTGGTCCACGTCCAGGACGACCATCTTGGCCGCGCGGCGGGTAGCGCCACCGGACTTGATCGTTCCTGCGGAGGCGTCGGCGCCGCGCATGAAGGAGACCGGACCGGAGGCGTTGCCGCCGGAGGAGAGCAGTTCCTTGGAGGAGCGGATGCGGGAGAGGTTCAGGCCGGCGCCGGAGCCGCCCTTGAAGATCATCCCCTCTTCCTTGTACCAGTCGAGGATCGAGTCCATCGAGTCGTCGACGGAGAGGATGAAGCAGGCGGAGACCTGCTGCGGCTGGGCCGTGCCGACGTTGAACCAGACCGGGGAGTTGAAGCTGAAGACCTGGTGCAGCAGGGCGTAGGCCAGCTCGTGTTCGAAGATCTCGGCGTCCGCGGGGGAGGCGAAGTAGCCGTGCTCCTCGCCCGCCTTGCGGTAGGTCTTCACCACGCGGTCGATGAGCTGCTTGAGGCTGTTCTCGCGGGCGGGAGAGCCGACGGCGCCGCGGAAGTACTTGCTGGTGACGATGTTCACCGCGTTCACCGACCAGAAGTCGGGGAACTCCACGCCGCGCTGCTCGAAGTTGACCGAGCCGTCGCGCCAGTTGGTCATGACGACGTCACGGCGCTCCCACACCACCTCGTCGTACGGGTGCGTACCGGGAGTGGTGTGGATGCGTTCGATCCGCAGGCCCTTGCCGGGCTTGGCCGCCTTGGTGGTCTTCACTGCCTTCTCGGCCTTCTCAGCGTTTCCGTCCTTGGAGCGAGAGCTACGCGCCGAGCCGCTCGTCGTCTCTGTCATGCCGCCTCCCTATACGGGCAAAACGCCCTGAAGTGCCACGGTTCTTCCCGCCGCACGGTGTTGTCTGCCGCCTCGGCGCCCGTGGCACCGGACGAAGTCTGTGTCCTGCTGTGTTCGCGGTCCCGGGGTGTGCCGCGCCGCGTGGCCCCGTGGGGGCAGGGCCGCGGGCGCCCGGTGGGGCACGCCGGGCCGCGCGGCCTCAGGGGGAGGCCGGGCCGGATGGGACGGGGATGGTCGGGCCCCCGTCGTTACCGCGGGGATCCGCCGACCGCAGGGCGCGGGGTTCTCCGTGCCGGGGGCCGGGGCTGTCCGCTGGTGGCCGTGCGGCGCCGGGGGCCGGGGTGGCCCCGGGGGAACCGCCGGTCCGCAGCTCGTTGATGGCCGCCGCGAAGTCGTCGAGCGAGTCGAAGGCCCGGTAGACCGAGGCGAACCGCAAGTAGGCGACGAGGTCGAGTTCCTGCAGCGGGCCGAGTATCGCCAGCCCCACGTCGTGGGTGGACAGTTCGGCGCTGCCGGTGGCCCGGACCGCCTCCTCGACGCGTTGGCCGAGCTGGGCGAGCGCGTCCTCGGTGACCGGGCGGCCCTGGCAGGCCTTGCGCACCCCGGCGATGACCTTGTCCCGGCTGAAGGGCTCGGTCACCCCGCTGCGCTTGATCACCATCAGGGACGCGGTCTCGACCGTGGTGAACCGCCGACCGCAGTCGGGGCACTGGCGGCGCCGCCGGATCGAGGTTCCGTCGTCCGTGGTGCGGCTGTCGACCACGCGGCTGTCTGGGTGCCTGCAGAAGGGGCAGTGCATGTCCTCTCCCTCCTCACCCTGATGTCCGCGTGCGGATGACCGTCACGCGGTATGGAAAAGCGTCGCCTCGCATGGCCTGTTGGGGCCCCGCGAAGCAGCCTCAAGCATAGGCGATCCGTGGGGCCGTGAAGACCGCAGGACCACAACTTGTAGGTGGCTGGCCCCCATCAAACCACTAGATCTGGTGCCGGGGGTCAATGCGCCGCGCTCGCGTGTCGCGGCGGCGCGGCGCCTGTGAGCCTACGTGAAGCCCGGGTACCGTGTGCGCGCGGCCCCGGGTGTCACGCTGGGTGTCACCCGGGCGACGGTGGGGTACGGCACGGGGCGGCGGGGAGAGCGGCCGGAGCGCCGGGAACAGGCCGCCGACATGGCGAATTTCCCGCCTATACACCCAATAACTTGATCACGACAGGTGAACCGTGAATTTTCACTCGAACGTGTGTTTGGCGCAACCTTTCGAAAGCAACTACCGTTGTCTCACTAGGGAGAACACCAGAGAGGGGCCGCCGTGACCACGACCGCAGACAGCGCGACCATCAGCGCCCAGGACCGCTCCCAGGACCGGCTCGATCCGATGAACGTGATGAACGACGACACTCCCAAGCCAGGACGCTCACTGCCCGGCCGCCCACCAGGTATCCGTGCCGACAGCTCGGGGCTCACCGACCGGCAGCGCCGGGTTATCGAGGTCATCCGGGATTCGGTGCAGCGCCGCGGCTACCCCCCGTCGATGCGCGAGATCGGCCAGGCCGTCGGACTGTCCAGCACATCCTCGGTCGCGCACCAACTGATGGCGCTGGAGCGGAAGGGGTTCCTGCGGCGCGATCCGCACCGGCCCCGCGCCTATGAGGTGCGCGGCTCCGACGCCCCGCACTCGCAGCCCACGGACACCACCGGCAAGCCCTCCGCCTCCTACGTGCCGCTAGTGGGCCGGATCGCGGCAGGTGGGCCGATCCTCGCCGAGGAGTCGGTGGAGGATGTCTTCCCCCTCCCCCGCCAACTGGTCGGCGACGGCGACCTGTTCGTGCTCAAGGTGGTGGGCGACTCGATGATCGAGGCGGCCATCTGCGACGGCGACTGGGTCACGGTGCGCCGCCAACCCGTCGCCGAGAACGGGGACATCGTGGCCGCGATGCTGGACGGCGAAGCCACCGTCAAGCGCTTCAAGCGGGAGAACGGGCATGTGTGGCTGCTGCCGCACAACTCCGCCTACCAGCCCATCCCCGGCGACGAGGCGACCATCCTCGGCAAGGTGGTGGCCGTGCTGCGCCGGGTCTGAACAGACCGGCCGACACCGGACCCCGGAACTTCTGCACCGGTTCCGGGGTCCCGTCATGTCAGGGTCCGGGCATCACGGAGTCCCGCGCCACGGCGCTTCGCGGCCGCTCAGCACCGCGGCATCCCGGGTCGGGCGAGGCGGCACCCCGGGCCGGGCTCAGCCCTCCGTGTCGGCCGCCGCCGCGATGGCCGCCAGTGACCTGCGCACCTGGTTGCGGTCCGTGGTGTACCAGAACTCGGGCATCGAGGCGCGCAGGAAGCCCCCGTACCGCGCCGTGGCCAGCCGCGGATCCAGCACGGCCACCACCCCCCGGTCGCCGGTGGCGCGGATCAACCGCCCCGCCCCCTGCGCCATCAACAGCGCCGCATGGGTGGCCGCCACCGCCATGAAGCCGTTGCCGCCGTTCTCCTCCACCGCCTTCTGCCGGGCGCTCATCAGCGGATCGTCGGGCCGTGGGAACGGAATGCGGTCCATCACCACCAGTTGGCAATTGGGCCCGGGAACATCCACGCCCTGCCAGAGCGACAGCGTGCCGAACAGACACGTACCGGCGTCGTCGGCGAAGGTGCGGATCAGCTCGCCGAGGGTCTCCTCGCCCTGCAGCAGAATCGGGAAGTCCAGTCTGCCGCGCAGCGCCTCGGCCGCCGCCTGCGCGGCCCGCATCGAGGAGAACAGGCCCAGTGTCCGGCCGCCCGCCGCCTCGATCAGCTCGGCGAGCTCGTCCAGCATGTCGGTGCGGCTGCCCTCGCGCCCCGGAGTCGCCAGGTGCTTGGCGACGTAGAGGATGCCCTGCTTGCGGTACTCGAAGGGCGACCCGACGTCGATGCCCTGCCACACGGGGCTCGTGACATCAGCGGCTCCGCCGCGGGCCTCGCCTTGGGTGCCCTCCGCGGCGAGACCCAGCGAGGCCGCCACCCCGTTGAAGTCCCCGCCGAGCTTGAGGGTGGCCGACGTCAGCACCACCGACCGCTCGGCGAACAGCTTCTCCCGCAGGAGTCCCGAGACCGACAGCGGTGCGACCCGTAGCGAGGCGCCGTAGCGGTCATGGCGCTCGCACCAGATCACGTCGTACTCGGAACCCCCCAGCAGCCGCTCGGTCACGTCGTGCACGTTCTCTATCGAGGCCAGCGCCTGCTTGCGCACCGCGTCCTCGTCCGCCACGGACCGGTCGCGGATCTCGCCCAGCGAGGTGATCACCTGACGGCAGGCGTCACGCAGCGCGGCCAGCACATACGCCAGATCCTCCGGGATCTCCTCCAAGCGGCCGGGCAGGGCCAGTTCCATCACCCGCTCGAAGCCCTCGGACGCGGTGAGCAGCGCGTCCGCGGGCTTCTCGTTGACGAGCTTAGCCGACCGCTTCACCGCGCGGTTGACACCGCCCGGGGTCAGTTCGCCGGTGGCCACACCGGTGACCCGGGAGACCAGTTCATGGGCTTCGTCGACGATCAGCACCTCATGGCTGGGCAGCACCGGGGCGCCCTCGATGGCGTCGATGGCGAGCAGCGCGTGGTTGGTGACCACGACATCGGCGAGCTTGGCCCGCTCGCGGGCGGCCTCGGCGAAGCACTCGGCGCCGTAAGGGCACTTGGTGGCGCCCAGGCACTCCCGGGAGGTGACCGAGACCTGGGACCAGGCCCGGTCGGAGACTCCGGGAGTGAGGGCGTCGCGGTCCCCGGTCTCGGTCTCGTCGGCCCAGTCCCGCAGCCGCACCAGGTCCTTGCCGAGCTTGCTGGTGGGACCGCCCATCTGCTCCATGGGGTCGAAGAGGCCGCCCTCCTCCTCGCTGGGCACGCCCTCGTGCAGCCGGTGCAGGCACAGGTAGTTCGAGCGGCCCTTGAGCATCGCGAACTGCGGTTCGCGGCGCAGCAGGGGTTTGAGCGCGGCCACGGTGCGTGGCAGATCGCGTTCGACCAGCTGGCGCTGGAGGGCGAGGGTCGCGGTGGCCACGACCACCCGCTCGCCGTGGGCCAGTGCCGGGACCAGGTAGCCGAGGGACTTTCCGGTGCCGGTCCCGGCCTGGGCCAGCAGATGGGTGCCGTCGTCCACGGCGGTCTCGACGGCCTGGGCCATGGTGACCTGGCCGGGACGCTCCACACCGCCGACGGCGGTGACAGCGGCGTGCAGCAGTTCGGTGAGGGCGGGCTTGCTCATAGGAGTACCCACCCTACGTGCCACCACTGACAGCGGTCCCGGAAACCGGCGGCGTTCCCGCCACGGAGCGGACCGCGTCGGTCACAGTGCGTACAGGGGGTTCGGGACAGTCCCGTGCACGGCGGCGTGCGGGCGCTGCGACCGGTCGCGGTAGCCGTCGAGGTGGAGCCGGTTCCGGTTGAGGCAGAGCCGTTCGATGCGCGGGGTGAGCAGGTCGAAGGTGGCGAAGCGCTCCTTGAGCTCGGGGAAGCGGTCCTGGTGGCGCAGCACCTCGTCGCGCACCAGCCCCCAGAACTCGTCCTCGGGAACCCCGAGTTGGTCCTCGCACAGCGGGGCCAGGTAGCGGAAGACGCCGACGAACAGGCCGGAGTGGATGAACTGGGTGAGGAACGCGGGCGGTTCGGTGAGCAGCACCGCCCGTACCGCGTCCGGCATGGTGCGGTGTTCCGGCAGCGGTTCGGCGCTGATGTTGATGTCGTCCACGAAGTCCTTGATCGCCAACCGGACCGGCACGTCGTCCTCGTCGAAGACGACGATGGCGTTCTCGCCGTGCGGGGAGAAGACCGTGCCGTACTGGTAGAGGAAGTGCAGCAGCGGCGGCAGCAGTGCGGCGAACAGGCGGCGCAGCCAGGCGCGCGGGGCGAGTCCCGAGCGGCGGACGAGTTCCGCGGTGAAGGACCGCCCGCCCGGATCGGTGTGGATCAGCGCGGCGAGGGTGCGGGCGCGCTCTCCGGGATCGAGGTGCCGGGGCAGCGGTTCGCGCCAGATCGCGCCCAGCAACTCCTTGTACTGGTAGGGGACGTCGGGCAGCCGCCGGTAGACGGGGTGGTCGACGGTGACCGAGGCGACCTCGCCGAGCAGGATGACCCGGCAGTCGTCGCGCAGGAACGGGTCGGCGTCGCGTACCGCGTGTACCCAGGAGGTGACGGCGGGGGCGGCCAGGGTGCGCTCGGTGGGCAGTCCGCGCCAGACGAGGGTGTTGAGGATGGACAGCGGCAGTTTGACGGTGTGCCGGTCGGGGCGGCTGGTGTTGAGGAAGGTGCGGATGGACTGCTGGGGCAGCCGCAGGTCGCCGTCGGTGGGCAGCGGGACGATGTCGTCGGCCGCGATCGAGGCGGCGAACAGCGGCACCACGATCTCGTCCCACTGCCAGGGGTGGACCGGCAGGTAGAGGTAGTCGTCGGGGGCCAGACCGCGGGCGCGCAGGGTCTCGGAGAACAACGCCCGTACGGATGCGTCCAGTTCGCGGGCGTAGAGCCGGTCCGGGGCGCCCAGGGACGGTACGCCGCGGTAGTCGGCGAGGGTGGTGCGCACCGCGATCCACGGCAGCGGCTGGGCGCGGCGGGCTTCCGGCGTCCAGCGGTCGGTGTCGGTGGCGGAGAATCCGAGACGTCCCTTGTTGACCACGATCCAGGGGTGTCCGGTCTGCTGGCCCTCCAGCTCGGCGTAGTCCAGATCGGCCAGTTCGCCGGCGCTGAGCGCCCCGGCCTCCAGCCTGGCGTCCGCGATCAGTGTGGCGTTCAGTTCCCGCACCAGGTGGCCGAGGGTGTCGCCGGTGACCCCGAGCTGGCGGTGCGCGTGGGTCAGGAAGTGCAGGGGGTCGCCGGTGGGTGTGAGCGAGTGGGGGTCGACCCGCCAGCTTCCGTACGATCCCCGGCTGGCCAGGAAGCGGTAGGTGACGCCGTCTGCCAGTTCCAGCCGGTAGCCGCCCGCTTCGTCCTGGGGGATCGGGGTGAGCACCTCCTCGTAGCAGAACTCGCTGATCATCTTGGCGAGTAAACGGCGGGCGACACGGGTCCAGATTCCAGGGTCGAGTTCTGCGGGACGGTGTAGCACGTAGCGGCTCCTGGGACGAGGGAGTGGCGGGTCGGGTCGCGTTACAGCAGGTGGCGCAGTGCCCGGTCACGGATCATCAACGCGGCGCGTTTGTCGCGCAGTTCGAGCTCGGCGGCGAGGCGGAATCCGGCGCCGAGGAACGCGGCGACGGACGGGGTGTTGCGCAGGTCGGGTTCGGCGATGACGCGGGTGCAGGCGGGGCGGTGGTCGAGAACGTGGTCGGCGACGGCGCGCAGCAGGGCGGTGCCCAGGCCGCGGCCGCGATCGGCCACCTTGCCGATGAGCAGGTGGATGCCCGTGTCATGGGGGCGGGACGGGTAGTAGCGGGCGACGGGGTCCAGGTCGGCGCGGTAGATCTCCCAGTAGCTCATGGGGGTGCCGTCGAGGACGCCGAGGCAGGGGCGGCTTCGGCCGTCGCCGTCGAGTTGGGCGCGCAGATGGCGGTGGGTGGTCTCTTCGGGTCCGGCCAGTTCCCAGAACGCGGCGACGGCTGGATCGTTCATCCAGCGGGTGATGATCTGCAAGTCGCGGGCGGGGACGACGGGAACGAGCTGGAAGACGCCGTGCGTGGTCCTGATCGGCCCCCATCCGCGGATGTCGTCGAGGAGGTCGTCGACCAGGCTCTCGGTCATCCCGCACGGCCCGGCCGCCGGGACCGTGGGCGGGATGACCAGGTCGACGGCGTCGGGTTCCAGCGTGAGGTCCAGGGTGTCGTCGATGCCGCTGTCGGTCGGGCCACCGGGGCGGTTGTCAGTGCTGGGGCTGATACTGGGGCTGACGTCGGTGTTGGTGCTGGAGTCGGTGGGCGGCATCGGTGGCGCCCCTCCTCTCCTGGGGTGTCACGCCGCGGGTACGGCGAGGGGGTTGGGGATGGTGACGTAGACGGACTGGGTGTCGACCGGGCCCACGAGTTCGTCGAGGCCGTGGAGGCGGGTGAGGAGGTTGGCCTTGCAGCTCAGGGTGGCGGCGTGCAGCAGGCGCTCCGGCAGTGCGGAGCGTCCGGTGGCGGCGGCGTGGGTGAGGAAGCGCCGGAAGGCGGCGAGCAGCACGTGCTCGTCGGCGAGGTGCTGGGCGCCGAACGCCCCGATCAGGCCGAGGACGTTGTTGATACCGAGGTAGTAGGCGAAGCGCTCGTCCGCGACGTCGTCGGCGACGAAGGTCTCGCTGGCCGCGCCGATGCCGGGCAGGCGCTTGTCGAGTTCGGCGCGGCGGGATTCGCGGAAGTAGTAGCCCTGGTTGTCGCGGTAGCGGCCGCCGGTCGGCCAGCCGTCGGCGTCCAGCAGGACGAGGGTGTTCTGCTGGTGCGCTTCCAGTGCGATACCGGCCTCTCCGTCCAGCCACAGCACGGGGTTCACCACCGTGTGCAGATAGCGCAGGAACCACTCGGTGGCAACGGCCGGGGCGGATCTGCCGGTGCGTGCGGCGAGCCGGGTGACGATGTCGGCGAGGCGGGAGCGTGCCTCGGTCGGGGGGCGGCCGGGCCAGGGACGCGGCGAGGTGAGCCCGGCGAGGCAGTTGATGTCGTCGAGCGCGCCGAAGGACGGGTGGCGCAGCACGACGTCAAGGCCGGGGACGGCCTCGCCATCGGGCGTGTCGACGGCGAGCCATGCCGGGTCGCGCACGATGTCGAAGCCGGGATGGACGGCGTGCCACCGCTGGGCGAGTCCGCTGCGCAGCAGGCGGTGGACCTCCACGCCGCGGATGAGTTCCTTGCGCAGGTTCTCCCGGCGGGAGTTGGTGATCCGCACGGAGAGCGAGAGCTTGAGCATGGCGGGCGCGCCTGGCCGGTAGACGGTGCGGATGGAAGAGGTGGGGTGCCACATGTTGCCGTGCGGCCCGAGGTCGTGCAGCAACCCGGCGTCGAGCAGTGCGCGCACCTGGGGGCGGTGCCGCACCTCGCGTGCCTGCCAGGGATGCAGTGGCAGCGCCACAGTGCCGTGCGGCAACTGCAGGCCTGGCCCGGCGAGTTGGGCGGCGATGCGGTCGGCGGGGATGGTGCGACCGCGTTCGGTCCAGGCGGAGTCGGCGGCCAGTACCGAGTTGTCGACGGCCATCCAGTGCAGCGGATACGCCCCGCGGGTCTCCGGTGAGTAGACGCGGGCCTCGGCGCCGGAGAGGTCCTGGCGGCTCTTGGGTGTGGGGTGCAGCGGGTGGCCGAGCAGCAGCGACTGTTCGGCCTCCAGGAAGGGCGGGGTGCCGGACGGGGTGGCCGGATGCGCCCGCCGGTCGCCGACGAAGACCGCGGTACGGGCCACGGAGTCGGCGACCCGGGCGACCAGGTCGGCGGCTTCCGCGGCGCCGGTGCCCGCCTCGCGGGCGAGCAGTACGGCGAGGGTGACCGCGTCGACGGGCGCCCCGGACGCCATGGCCGGCGCGTCGAAGCGGTGGGTGCCGACCCGGGACCAGTGCCGTACCGGGACGCGGAGCGCGGTGCCGGTCGCGGTGAGCGTGATCCGCAGGGTCCCGTCCGGGTCGGGCGTGCCGCCTGTCTCCCGGACCCAGCAGCGCAACAGGCTCTCCACACCCGCGTGGTTGGCGGTGGCGTAGGCGTCCGGCTGCTCCAGGGGATCGGGGTCCTGCGGACCGGTGGGCTCCGCACCGTGGTGTTCCGGACCGGCGTGCTCGATGTCTACGTGCTCGATGTCTACGTGCTCGACGTCTACGTGCTCGGTGGCAGCGTGTTCCGGTGGATCGGCGTGGACCACGCGCGGCAGGGGCACGGCGGCGCGGCCGCGCGCGAGGCCCGGCGCCGCGGCGGGCTCGGTGGCGTCCGCCACGCCGTCGGCCAGGGGCGGGTGGGAGGTCATCACTGTGCTCCGTGGGGGGTGGACGACGGTGGGACGGCCTGGGAGCGGTTGTCGGCGGTACGCCGCCCGACGGGGCGGCGCGACGTACCAAGGAGGGCTACCCCGCCTCGGGGACGTGCGATGCCGCGGTATGGGATCACTGGGTGTGCGACCGCGTGCCGCCGAGTCCCAACGCGCGCCCCGCACTCCGCGTGCCCCCGGCGCATCACCGGCACCGCGCACCACCCCGGACTCATTTCGCGCCGCCCGCCTTCGCCCTGCGGGCCAGCCGCTCGGCGGCGGCGATGGCGTCGGTCAGGCGGTCGAGTACCGCCTCGGTCTGCTCGTCGGTGATGATCAGCGGCGGCAGCAGCCGCACCACGCTGCCGTGCCGCCCGCCGAGTTCGACGATCAGTCCGCGTCGTAGCGCCTCCGCCTGTACGGCGCTGGCCAGTTGGGGCGACGCGGGCAGCGAGCCGTACTCGTCCCGGGCCGCGTCGGCGTCGACCAGTTCGACGCCGATCATCAGGCCGCGCCCCCGTACATCGCCGATGCAGGGGTGGTGGGCGGCGAGGCCGCGCAGTCGGGTGAGCATCCGGGCGCCGACCGCGGCGGCCCGTTCGGCCAGCCGGTTCTCGTGCACGAAGCGCAAGGTGGCCATGCCCGCCGCCATCGCGAGCTGGTTGCCGCGAAACGTTCCGGCGTGCGCTCCGGGCCGCCAGGCGTCGAGTTCCTCGCGGTAGACGATCACGGCGAGCGGCAGGCTGCCGCCGATGGCCTTGGACAGCACCATCACATCCGGCACGATCCCGCTGTGTTCGACGGCCCAGAAGGCGCCGGTCCGGCCCACGCCGGTCTGCACCTCGTCGACGATCATCGGGATACCGCGCGTCTCGGTGATCTCCCGCATACGGCGCAGCCATGCGTCGGGGGCCGGGATCACTCCGCCCTCGCCCTGTACCGCCTCCAGGACCATTCCGGCGGGGGGCTGGACGCCGCCCTTGGGGTCGTCCAGCAAGGTGGCCGTCCAGCGCGCCGACAGCTCGGCGCCCCGGCTCCCGCCGACGCCGAACGGGCAGCGGTAGTCGTAGGGGTACGGCAGCCTGGTCACCCGGGCGTCTGCCTCACCGACGGTGGCCCGGGCGGCGAGGTCGCCGGTCGCGGCCAGCGCGGCGGCCGTCATGCCGTGGTACGCGCCGGAGAAGGCGAGCAGCCCGCTGCGCCCGGTCGCGGTGCGCACCAGCTTGACCGCGGCCTCGACCGCGTCCGTACCGGCCGGTCCGCAGAACTGGATCCGTCCGCCTTCGGCGAGTTGCGGCGGCAGGGTCTCGAACAGGGCGGTGGTGAAGGAGTCCTTCACCGGCGTCGCGAGGTCGAGGACCTGCAGGGGCGCTCCGGAGTCCAGCACGGAGCGGATCGCCTCCAGCGCCACCGGGTGGTTGTGGCCGAGCGCCAACGTGCCCGCGCCGGAAAGGCAGTCGAGGTAGCGGCGGCCGTCGGCGCCCTCGATGGTCATGCCGCGGGCCCGTACCGGCACGATCGGCAGCGACCGGGCATAGGTGCGCGCCGCCGACTCCCGCGCCGCCTGCCGCCGCAGAATCCCCTCGGCGCTCGACCCCGCTTGCCGTTGACCGCCTTCCCCGTCAACGGAGGCGCCCGGCACCGCCGTTACTCCCACCCGTCGCCCACCCCCACCCTCAACGGAGGCGCCCCGCGCCGCTGTGACGTCCACGCGTCGCCCACCACCACCCTCACCGGAGGCGCCCCGCGCCGCTGTGGCCTCTGGTCCGCCCGGTTCCGCCTGCTCGACGGGCTGGGTCGGTGACGGTGCGAGGGCGATGGATGGCGATCCGGCCACGGGACGGGTCCTCCTGGGAGGTTGGTGTTGGGAAGGCGGGAATTTCCCTCCCCGTATCAACGCCCGGAGCGGCGGCGGGCAACGGCCACCCGTCACATCCGTCGTGTGGGGCGGCTCACCGGTGCGATACGGCCAACCTTCACAGGGGAACCACACACCCCCCGGAAACCGTCCCCACCGGCACCGGCATGATGGGGCACTGCTCCATGCCGAGCATGACAAGGACACATCAGTTTCTTGACGTTCTTGAAGCTTGACGTTCTTGAACGTGAAAGACACCAGGGGGAGAACACCCAATGCCAGCCATCCGCCGGTCCGCCCTTGCCGCGGCCGCCGTCACCGCGGTCCTCGCGCTGTCGGCCACCGCATGCGGGCCGAACGACCCCAACGCCGACAGCAAGCCGAGCGCGACGGCCGCTCAGGGCGACCAGTCCACCGGCGCGCCGAGCAGCATCCACGACCTGCAGAAGTGGAAGCAGGGCGACTGGAAGAAGTGGGACCACTGGGCGCACCAGGCGGCCGCGTTCATCAACCCGGTCATCAAGGACCTGTGGAAGCCGTCCCGGATGAGCCAGGCGAAGGACAGCCCGAACCAGGTTCCGACCAGCATCGGCCAGGACCAGGGGGTCTCCGACCCCGCCCCCGCGCCGAAGACCGCGGAGTCGGTGCAGACGCCGTACCACAACAACGCGGCGCCGGTCGGCAAGGTGTTCTTCGACACCCCGCAGGGCTCGTTCGTCTGCTCCGGCACGGTCGTTGAGGACCCGGCGCACCCGGGCAAGTCCAACCTGGTGTGGACGGCGGGCCACTGTGTGCACGCGGGCGCCAAGGGCGGCTGGTACCGCAACATCGCCTTCGTCCCGTCCTACAACGACCAGGCCCTGCCCGCCGCGCAGATCTCCGGCGCCCCGCAGTCCGAGGTCGCTCCGTACGGCGTGTGGTGGGCGGACTGGGCGCAGACCTCCAACCAGTGGATCTCCACCGGCTCTGAGACCGGCGGCAACGGGTCCCCGTACGACTTCTCGATCCTGCATGTGAAGCCGGAGAACGCCAGCGGCAAGTCACTCCAGGAGACGGTGGGCGCGGCCCTGCCCGTGTGGTTCAACGCGCCCGCGGTGAACCAGTTCAACTCGGTCGGCGCCTGGGGCTACCCGGCGGCTCCGCCGTACGACGGCCAGAAGATGTTCGACTGCATCGGCAAGCCGGGCCGGTTGTCGCTGGACCCGAGCATGCCGACCGAGTACCGGCTGGGTTGCACGATGACCGGCGGTTCCTCGGGTGGCGGCTGGTTCGCCAAGATGCCGAACGGCAAGGTGGCGCTGGTGTCCAACACCTCCATCGGCCCGGCCGACAACACCTGGCTGGCCGGCCCGCACCTGGGCCCGGAGGCACAGGGCGTCTACCAGGCGATCAGCCAGAAGTTCGCCAACCAGTAAGTCGCGTAGGACGCGTTGAGGCCCGCTGCCCCGGACGGGGCGGCGGGCCTCGGTTCGTGTCTGCGATCAGCGCCGGACCGCGAGGGCGAACGGCTCCAGTTCGGCGGCGAGTTCATCGTGCACCCGCGCCGTGAGCAGCGTGCCCTCGCCGGTGTGCTCCTCGGCGATGACCTCGCCGGAAGCGTGCACCCGGGAGACCAGCGCGCCGTGCGTGTAGGGCACGAGCGCCTCGATCCGCACCCGCGGCCGGGGCAGTTCGTCGTCGATGAGCTGGAGCAGTTCGTCGATGCCGCGGCCGGTGCGGGCGGAGACCGCGATGGAGTGCTTCTCGTTGCGCAGCAGCCGCTGGAGCACCAGCGGGTCCGCCGCGTCCGCCTTGTTGACCACCACGATCTCGGGCACATCGAGCGCGCCGACATCGCGGAACACCTCGCGTACCGCCGCGAGCTGCTCCTCGGGCACCGGGTGCGAGCCGTCGACCACGTGCAGGATCAGGTCGGCGTCGGCGACCTCCTCCATGGTGGAGCGGAACGCCTCGACCAGGTGGTGCGGCAGGTGCCGGACGAACCCGACGGTGTCGGCGAGCGTGTACAGCCGACCGCTGGGGGTCTCGGCTCGGCGCACGGTCGGGTCGAGGGTGGCGAACAGCGCGTTCTCCACCAGCACGCCCGCTCCGGTGAGCCGGTTGAGCAGCGAGGACTTGCCCGCGTTGGTGTAACCGGCGATGGCCACCGACGGGACCTGGTGGCGCTTGCGCTCCTTGCGCTTCAGATCGCGGCTGGTCTTCATGTCCGCGATCTCCCGGCGCATCTTCGCCATCTTCTCGCGGATCCGCCGCCGGTCGGTCTCGATCTTGGTCTCACCGGGGCCGCGGGTGGCCATGCCGCCGCCGGACGAGCCGGAGCCACCGCCACCCATCTGCCGGGACAGCGACTGGCCCCAGCCGCGCAGCCTGGGCAGCATGTACTGCATCTGGGCCAGCGAGACCTGTGCCTTGCCCTCTCGGGACTTGGCGTGCTGGGCGAAGATGTCCAGGATCAGGGCGGTGCGGTCGACCACCTTGATCTTGACCACGTCTTCCAGGTGGATCAGCTGGCCGGGGCTGAGCTCACCGTCGCAGACCACGGTGTCGGCGCCGGTCTCCACGACGATGTCGCGCAGTTCCTGTGCCTTGCCCGAGCCGATGTAGGTGGCCGGGTCTGGCTTGTCGCGGCGCTGGATCACGCCGTCGAGGACGAGGGCGCCCGCGGTCTCGGCGAGTGCGGCGAGCTCCGCGAGGGAGTTCTCGGCGTCGTCCACCGTGCCGTCCGTCCACACGCCGACGAGCACCACGCGCTCCAGGCGCAGCTGCCGGTACTCGACCTCGGTGATGTCCTCGAGTTCGGTGGACAGGCCCGCGACGCGGCGCAGCGACGCGCGTTCGGAGCGGTCGAACTGGTCGCCGTCCCGCTCCCCGTCGATCTCCTGGCTCCATGCGGTGTCCTCGTCCATCAGGGCGTTGGCCCGACGGCTCTCGGGAAGGCGCTGGCGGTCGGCCCCATGGGCCGAGGAGGGAGCAGTGGAGTTGGTCATTTGTTCCTTTGCGTCACGGAATGGGGATTGCGGCGCGGGCGGCCGGACCGTCCGTCGTACCTGGACAACGCCGCACGGGACCGGAGGATTCCCGTTGCCGCCGCCTTGACGATGGTCGCACGGCGCGGCGGCCACGTCACGTGTGTTTCACCGGGGGCACCCGCTGCTGCCAGTCCGGGTGGCCGGGCATGGCGGGGGTGCGCTCGCCGTAGAGCCAGGCGTGCAGGAATCCCGACAGATCGCGTCTGGCGACCCGGGAGGCGAGTGCGACGAAGTCGGCGGTGGAGGCGTTGCCGTCGCGGTACCGGTTGACCCAGGCGCGCTCCAAGCGCCGGAACGCGGCGTCGCCGATCTCCTGGCGCAGGGCGTACAGGGCGAGGGCGCCGCCCGCGTACACGTTGTCGCGGAAGATCGACAGCTGCTCGCGGGTGGGCAGTGCGGGCAGCGCGGGCGGGCCGGCGAGGCGGCGGGTGGTCGTGTCCCGCTCGTAGGCGTGTCTGGCCTGCTCGTCCAGGGACGGCCCGTACTTCTTCTCGGCCCGGTACCGCCACTCGTACCAGGTGGCGTGCCCCTCGTTGAGCCACAGGTCGGACCAGGTGGCGGGGGTGACGCTGTCGCCGAACCACTGGTGGGAGAGCTCGTGGACCATCAGCGGGGCGACGTAGGGCTCGGGGGCGAGCAGGATCCGGCGCTCGAACAGGGACAGGGTCTGGGTCTCCAGCTCGAAGCCGGTGGTGGTGTCGACGTCGAGGATCCCGTACGTCTCGAAGGGGTAGTGGCCGACCTGTGCTTCCATCCAGGCGATCTGCCCGCTGGTCAGGGCGAGCCTGGCGGCGAGCCGGTCGCGGTCCGCGGCGGCGACGACATCGCGCAGCGGCAGCCCGTCGGGGCCGGTGTGCGGCAGTACGGCCGAGTGGCCGATGGAGATCTGGGCGAGTTCGGTGGCCATGGGGTGCGCGGTGCGGTACGTCCAGGTGGTGCCGCCCGGGGTGACGCGCGGGGCGCCCAGCGGTACCCCGTTGGCGACGGCGGTGACGCCGTTCGGCGCGGTGATCCGGAAGGTGAAGCGGGCCTTGTCGGACGGGTGGTCGTTGCAGGGGAAGACGCGGTGCGCGGCCTCCGGCTGGTTTCCCATGGCGAGGCCGTCGGGGGTGGGGATCCAGCCGCCGTCGGCCTTGGACCCTCGTGGATCACTGGTGTGCGTGATCGTGATGGACAGGTGTTCGCGGGCCCGGATGCGCCGCCAGGGCGTGATGAGGAGCCGTTCCCCCTGCCGGCGGAACCGCGCCGGGCGTCCGTCGACCAGGGCCGATCGCACCACCGCGCCCGTGAAGTCCAGTTGGAGGCCGTCCAGCGCGGTCATGGCGCGCGCCTGGATCCGGGTGACCGCGTCCAGCGGCTTACCGGGCCCGTGGTAACCGAGCGAGATGTCGTACGCGGTGGCGTCGTAGCCGGGATCGCCGACCGCCGGATAGAGCCGGTCACCCCGGCCGACCACGGGTGAGCCGGCCTGCTGGGCGCCGGTCAGGGCGAGGACGGTGGCGGCGGTCACGACCGCCCGGCCGACGGTGGTTGCGAACATGGACCACCGCTATCAGCGCATCGGCCGGGTCAGCGGGCGGCGCGGCCGGGCCCGCACCCGATCGGGCTCAGAAGGTCAGCGCGGTTGCCCTCAGCCGGAGGTGGCGGCCATCGGGCGCGCCTGGGTGCGGTAGACGTCGTAGACCCCGGGGACCCGGCGCATCGCGCGCATCAGGGCGGACAGGGCGCCCGGCTCGGGCAGTTCGATGGTGTACGTGTGGCGGACGCGCTGTTCCTGCGGGGGTTCGACGTCGGCGGCCAGGATGCCGACGCCTTCGGCGGAGATCGCTTCGGTGAGGTCGGCGAGCAGGTGCGGGCGGCCCAGCGCCTCGGCGCGGACGGTGACCCGGTATCCGGCGGCGGGCGTCTCGGTGCGCCACCGCACGGTCTGCGGGGGCCGCCCTGCGGAGGTCATCCGGGCCACCGCGGGACACTCGGTGCGGTGGACGGCGACGGTGCCGCCGCGGATGACGAAGCCGGTCACCGCGTCCGGCGGCACCGGCGTACAGCAGCGGGCGAGCCGCACGGCCGCGCCCGGCCGGTCGGTGACGGCGATGGGCTCGGCGGGCGGGGTGTCGTCGGGCGTGCGGACGGGACGGGAGGCGCCGCCGCCTTCCCGCTGGGCGGCGGCCTCCTCCTCGGCCCGCTCGGGGTGGGCGGCCAGCCAGCGGCTGATGGCGATCCGCGCGGCCGGGGTGTGCGCATGGCCCAGCCAGTCCGGGGACGGTCCGGAGCCCGCGGCCAACAGCAGGTGCAGGGTGTCACCGTCGCGCAGTGCGGTGCCGAGCGAGGCCAGGCGTCCGTTGACCCTGGCGCCGACACAGGTGTGCGCCGCCTCGCCGTGCAGCGCGTAGGCGGCGTCGACGCAGGTCCCTCCGGCGGGCAGGCCGATGGTGCCGCCGTCGGCGGAGAAGACGGTGATCTCGCGGTCCTGGGCCAGTTCGTCGCGTAGCGCGGTCCAGAACGTGTCGGGGTCGGAGGCGTCCCGCTGCCACTCCAGAAGGCGGGAGAGCCAGCCGGGCCGGGTGGGGTCGGTGCGCTCGCCGTCGTCCGAGCTGTCCGCTGTCGTATAGGGATTGCCGAGGGCGACGACGCCCGCTTCCGCGACCCGGTGCATCTGCCGGGTGCGGACCAGGACTTCGGTGATCGCGCCGTCGCGGTCGGCGATGGCGGTGTGCAACGACTGGTAGAGGTTGAACTTCGGCGCCGCGATGAAGTCCTTGAATTCCGCAATCACCGGAGTGAAGCAGGTGTGCAACTCACCCAGTACGGCATAGCAGTCGGCGTCCTCGCCGACCAGCACCAGCAGGCGGCCGAAGTCGCTGCCGCCGAGTTCCTCGCCGCGTTTGAGGCGTGCCCGATGCACGGAGAGCACATGCCGTGCGCGGATCCCGATCTCGGCGGCGATCCCGGCATCGCGCAGCACCGCCCGCACCTCGTCGGCGACCTTCTCCAGCGGGTCCGGTGCCGCGTTGTGCGCGAGCATCAACTCCCATGCGCGCGCGTAGTCCTCGGGGTGCAGGATCGCGAAGACCAGGTCCTCCAGCTCGGTTTTGAGCGCCTGCACGCCCAACCGCTCGGCGAGCGGAATGAGTACGTCCCGGGTGACCTTGGCGATGCGGGCCTGTTTCTCGGGGCGCATCACGCCGAGGGTGCGCATGTTGTGCAGCCGGTCGGCGAGCTTGATGGACATCACGCGGACGTCGTTGCCGGTGGCGACCAGCATCTTGCGGAACGTCTCGGGCTCCGCCGCGGCCCCGTAGTCCACCTTCTCCAGCTTGGTGACGCCGTCGACGAGATAGCGCACCTCCTCGCCGAACTCCTCGCGCACCTGATCGAGCGTCACCTCGGTGTCCTCGACGGTGTCGTGCAGCAGGGACGCGGTCAACGTCGTTGTCTCCGCGCTGAGTTCGGCGAGGATGAGGGTGACGGCCAGCGGGTGGGTGATGTACGGCTCGCCGCTCTTGCGGAACTGGCCGCGGTGCGAGGCCTCGGCGAGTACGTACGCCCGGCGCAGCGCGTCGAGATCGGCGCGCGGATGGTGGCCGCGGTGCACCTTGGCGATGTGCTCGATGGCGTCCGGCATCCGGTCGCGGCCACCGGCCGCGCCCAGCAGGGCGGCTCGGCCGAGTCTGCGCAGGTCGAGGCGGGACAGGCCGCGCCTGCGCTCGGTCCCCTGGGGTGCTGTCACCGCGTCAACGGCGTTCTCTGCGCTCATCGGGCACCTCCGGCAGCCATCACCGGCGGCGTGCTGGATGCCGCGCCGGTGCTTGATGCTACCGAGCCCACCACGGGGTGCTGTCGGCCTCTCGCCCAGGGTGATCCGGATCACCCGTTAGAGGGAACGCGAATACCGACAGATTTGCGGGCTAGTTGGCGGGTGCGAGCCACTCCGGATCGATGACGCCCTCCGCGACGATCACCGCGGGGCCGGTCATCTCCACGGTGCCGTCGGGGTGTTCGGCGATCACCAGCCGTCCGCCGGGGACGTCGACCGTGTAGCGGGCGGGGCTGCCGGTGGCGGCCGGGTCCACTCCGTCGCGGCGGGCCGCGGCGACCATCACGGCGCAGGCGCCCGTGCCGCAGGAGCGGGTCTCGCCGGAGCCGCGCTCGTGCACCCGCAGCGCCACGTGGCGCGGGCCGCGGTCGACCACGAACTCGACGTTGACACCGGAGGGGTACGCGGCGGCGGGCCGCACCTGGGGGGCGTCGAGCAGCTTTCCGGCGTCGGCGAGGTCCGCGACGAACGCGACGGCGTGCGGATTACCCATGTTGACGTTGCGGGCGGGCCAGGACCGCTCGCCCACGGTGACGGTCACCTCGCCCACGGGCAGCACCGCGGACCCCATGTCCACGGTGATGTCCCCTGGCGTACCGTCCGGTCCCGGCTTGGCGAGGTGCACGCGGCGGACACCGGCGCGGGTGGCGATGGCGAGGTCGCCCGCCTCGGCGAGCCCGGCCCGCTCCAGGTAGCGGGCGAACACCCGTACCCCGTTGCCGCACATCTCGGCGATGCTGCCGTCGCTGTTGCGGTAGTCCATGAACCACTCGGCCTCGTCGGCGAGCGCGGCGGCCTCCGGGTGGGCGACGGAACGTACGACGCGCAGCAGTCCGTCGCCGCCGATGCCCGCCCTGCGGTCGCACAGCCGGGCCACGGCCGCGGCGGACAGGTCGAGCCGCCCGTCCGGGTCGGGGACGATCACGAAGTCGTTCTCGGTGCCGTGGCCCTTGAGGAAGGGCAGGCCCTGCGGTGCACGGTTCACGTCTTCGATCGTACGGGGCCTGGTGCCACTGGCGTCGCACCAGGGGGTTTCGGGTGGCTTCCGGATGGTCGCGGTTCGTTCGGCACCGCCGGTCCGCGCCGTTGAGGCGCTCGCCGTCGCGGCGGATCTTCTTGGCGGCAAGCCCTCAAAATCCCAGGGGCGGCGAGCAACCACGAGGGCGCAGGCCGACGGTCATACGACCACAGCAGCCCGACCAAGCCGCCGGACAGGCACTGTCCCGGCGCTCAACGCAGGCGGGCGACGCGCCAGACCGCCAAGAGGGCGATCAGCACGGCGAAGGCGGTGTAACCGGCGACGAACCGCCAGTCGGGCCGCTGGCCCGAGCCCCGGGCGGGCAGCCCCGGCCAGGTGTAGCCGACCCGGCGGGCGGCCATGATCGCCCAGCCCGCGGAGCAGCAGCTCAGCAGCAGGCCGAGCATGGCGACGACCGGCCCCCCGTCGCCGAACTCGAAGGCGAGGGGGAAGGCGAACATCAGCGAACCGACGGTGCCCAGACCGACGATCGGGATGAGCTGCCAGATGCGCATCCGGCGCTGCGGGCGCAGTTCGCGGAAGGACTGCGCGTCGGCTTCCGGTTCCGCCCCCGTCTCATGCTCGGAGGGGCCGTCATCGGTCAACGGGAGTGACGCCAGCTCATCGTCCGGACGGCGGTGCGGCTGCTCGTCCATGTGCTGCCGCTGGTCCTGCTCGGGTCGGTCACGAGGGCCGGCCTCCATCGCCACACGCCCTCCCACCTCGTCCGATGTAGCCCGATGCTCGATAATGGCACGGTGTCAGCGCGGTCATGCCCCGCCGAGGCGTCCCGTGGCCATCACGTGATCAGGCTGTGACCGCCCGTTCGAGCAACGTCATTGTCTGGTCGGCGAGTTCCGCGAGACCGCCACTGATCCAGTGCACCCTCGGATCACGGCGGAACCAGGAGTCCTGACGGCGCGCGAAGCGCTTGGTGGCGCGTACGGTCTCGGCGCGCGCCTCGTCCTCACCGCACTCCCCGGCGAAGTGCGCGAGCACCTGCTGGTAGCCCAGCGCGCGGGAGGCGGTCAGTCCGTCCCGTAGGCCGACGGCCTCCAGCGCCCGCACCTCGTCCAGCAGTCCGGCCTGCCACATCCGGTCCACCCTCACGGTGATCCGCTCGTCGAGTTCCGGGCGCGGTACGTCCACGCCGATCTGCAGGGTGTCGTAGACGGACCGCTGGGCATCGGGCCCGGGGAGATTGGCGGTGAACGGGCGGCCGGTGATCTCCACGACCTCCAGCGCGCGGACGATGCGGCGGCCGTTGCTCGGCAGGATCGAGCGCGCCGCCTCCGGGTCGACGGCGGCGAGCCGGGCGTGCAGCGGACCGGTGCCGTGCGTCTCCAGCTCCCGCTCAAGCCGGGCTCGCACCTCGGGATCGGTGCCGGGGAAGTCCAGGGCGTCGATCGCGGCCCGCACATACAGCCCGGAGCCGCCGACCAGGACCGGGGTGCGCCCCGCCGCCAGCAGCCGGTCGATCTCGGCGCGGGCCAGCCGCTGGTACTCGGCGACGCTGGCCGCCCGCGTCACGTCCCAGATGTCGAGCAGATGGTGCGGGACACCACAGCGCTCTCTCTCGGTGAGCTTGGCGGTGCCGATGTCCATCCCGCGGTAGAGCTGCATGGAGTCGGCATTGACGACCTCTCCGCCGAGGGTGCGGGCCAAGGAGACGCCCAGGTCGGACTTGCCCGCGGCGGTGGGGCCGACGACGGCGATCACCCGGGGGGTGTGGGGGGATGGGACAACGTTGTTCACCTCCCCAGTCTCCCAAATGTCACGCACCGCCCTCGATCGAGCTACGTGACTGGTCACCTGTGCGGTCGTTGCCCGAGCGGACGCGGATTTCCCCCGCACAAGTAAGGTCTGGAGTGACAAATGGGTGTTTTCGATTGGCTTCGGCGCGGTTCGTCCAGCAAGTCGGCTACCGAGTCGGCGGAGGCCACGAGTTCCAGCACCGCACCGGAGGAGACACCGGAGGAGTCGGCGAAGCCCGCGGAGTCCGCTGAGGCCGCCGACGAAGTGGGCATCCCCAAGCAGCAGTCAGCCGACAAGGCGGCCGACAGCGAGACCGGCGAGGGCGCCCGTAGCTGAGCCATCGGGCCACACCGGGCGAAGGACGGGACCCGCGGGCGGCGTAAGAATGCCGTCCCCGAACCCCCGGACCTGACGGCCTGACACCATCCGGCGGCCGCGGAGCGCGCGCTCCGCGGCCGTCTCGTCTCAACGGCCCCTTAATGAGCCGTCGTTGCCAACGCGCACTTAATGGGCCGCCGTCAGGACCAGGTGGCCACGAAGTACCCGACGCCGTACGGCGCTTCGTGGTAGAGCAGCTCGCCGTGCAGTCCCGCGCCCTCCGCCGCGCCCGCCAGCACCTGCCATGGCGCGCGCCCGGCGGCCAGCAGCTCGGCGGCGAGCTTCTCGTCGAGCGCGGCCAGCGCGGCCGTGTCCGCGGCCCCCAACGCGGCGGCCACCGAGGCGTCGAACGGCTCGGCCCGCTGGTCGAAGTAGCCGGGGCCCTTCAGGCTGCGTCGCGCGCTGCCGTCAGCGGCCACCAACATCGCCACCCGTTCCGCGGACGCCGCCAGCTCATGTCCCAGCTGGGCGCACCGGTCCGCGGCCAGCGGCTCACCGACCCCGAGCCCCTCGACGGGCGCGGCGGTCCACGCGGTACGGGTCAGCAGCCAGGCCGCCACCGCGAGCGACGGCGGCAGCAGCCGTCCGGGCGCCTCTTCCTGCCGCTCCCCCAGCGTGACGTCCAGGTGGACGCCGAACGCCCGGAACGACCCCGGAGCGCCCTGCGGATGCGGTCCCCGCCCCGACTGCTCCGCGGGCCCCAGCACCACGAGACGGTCGGGCCGGGCGGCGGCCAGCACCCCGACGGCGTCCGCGCACGCCGCCCGCAGACTGTCGAGTTCCGGCGCGGCGCCCACCGCGACCTCGGGCACCAGCAGCGGCGGACAGGGCACTACGGCGGCGGCGACGAGCATGTCGGGCAGCCTAGCAACGCGGGCCTACGCGGCCGTGTTGCCCGTTACTGCCGCGTTGCCCGTTACTACGGGAGGTCGTCCCGCCCGAGCCAGGAGGGCCGGTCGGGGACGTCGGCGTCCCAGGGCCGGTCGGGCTCCGGGGGCGGTGCGGGCCCCGGCGGTCGCGGCAGCGGGAACGAGCCGTGCACGGGCGCGGCGTCCTGCGGTTCCGGTACGACGTCCGGTTCCGGCTGCCGGACCGGCTCGCTGGACCACACCAGCTCGGCGATCGAGAAGCGGGTGTCGCGGTCGCGCGCCCACCCCAGCACGACGAGTACATAGCCGTCGTCGGAGCGGTACAGCCGAGCGCGCTTCCGATCGGCGGCCCGTCTCATCGCCAGCCCGCGAAGGGCCTCCATGGCCTGCTCACGCGTGCCGTCGACGTGCGCGACGACCTGGTGCTCCCAGACGCGCGCGTCACCCACGCCGCGCATCTGCTCGACGATCAGCCCCCACGTGGGCAAGCCGACTCCCCCGTCCGTCGTCTCAGTCGCAGCCGCAGGCGCTCGCCGGGGCCGGTGAAGGTGTCGGGGCGCCGATCGTCGGCAGGCCGAGCATCACACCCTTCGGCTCCGGCACGGCGTTGCGCCGCTCCCACGCGTCGCCCGCACGCGTACGCCGTACCGCCAGGGCGGGCTTCTCGGCGAGCAGGTGGTGCGGCGCCGCGTAGGTCACCTCGACGGTGACGACGTCGCCGGGTCGCGGAGCGGGCCCGGCGCCAATAGACGCAGTACCGGGTCGCACCGGCTCCGCCGGGCGCTCGAAGTGCACCAGCCGGTTGTCGGGCGCACGGCCCGACATGCGGTGGGTCGCGCCGTCCTTGCGGCCCTCGCCCTCGGCGACCAGCACCTCAAGGGTGCGTCCCACCTGCTTCTTGTTCTCCTCCCAGGAGATCTCCTCCTGCAGCGCGACCAGCCGCTCGTAGCGCTCCTGGACGACCGCCTTGGGGATCTGCCCGTCCATGGTGGCGGCCGGGGTACCCGGCCGCTTGGAGTACTGGAAGGTGAAGGCCTGCGCGAAGCGCGCCTCCCGTACCACGTGCAGGGTCTGCTCGAAGTCCGCCTCGGTCTCGCCGGGGAAGCCGACGATGATGTCGGTGGAGATGGCGGCGTCCGGCATCGCGGCGCGCACCTTCTCGATGATGCCGAGGTAGCGCTCCTGACGGTAGGAGCGGCGCATCGACTTGAGCACGGTGTCGGAGCCGGACTGCAGCGGCATGTGCAGCTGGTGCATCACGTTCGGCGTCTCGGCCATCGCCGCGATCACGTCGTCGGTGAAGTCCCGCGGATGCGGCGAGGTGAACCGCACCCGTTCCAGGCCCTCGACGTTGCCGCAGGCCCGCAGCAGCTTGGAGAACGCCTCGCGGTCGCCGATGTCGGAGCCGTACGCGTTGACGTTCTGGCCGAGCAGCGTCACCTCGATGACACCGTCGGCCACCAGTGTCTCGACCTCGGCCAGGATGTCGCCGGGGCGGCGGTCCTTCTCCTTGCCGCGCAGCGCCGGGACGATGCAGAACGTGCAGGTGTTGTTGCAGCCGACGGAGATGGCGACCCACGCGGCGTAGGCGGACTCGCGGCGGGTGGGCAGCGTGGAGGGGAACGTCTCCAGCGACTCGACGATCTCGACCTGCGCCTCGTCGGCGATCCGGGCCCGCTCCAGCAGCACCGGGAGCTGCCCGATGTTGTGGGTGCCGAAGACCACGTCGACCCAGGGGGCCTTCTTGACGATGGTGTCCCGGTCCTTCTGCGCCAGGCAGCCGCCGACGGCGATCTGCATCCCCGGTCGCGCGGCCTTCTTGGGCGCCAACTGTCCGAGGTTGCCGTACAGGCGGTTGTCGGCGTTCTCCCGCACCGCGCAGGTGTTGAACACGACGACATCCGCGCCGTCGGCGTCGTCGGCGGCCCGTACGTACCCCGCGCCCTCCAGCAGCCCGGCCAGCCGCTCGGAGTCGTGGACGTTCATCTGGCACCCGTAGGTGCGCACCTCATATGTCTTCGCGCTCATCTCAATGCACCAGGGTACGTGTTCCGCGCCACCCCCCGCCGCGCCCTTATCAAGGCCGGTCAGCGGCTGGCAGGATCGCGGTCCATGAGGCTTCACCTACCTGGCAGGCGCCAGCGCATCGTACGGGCGGCGACCGCCCTCGCCCTGGCGGCCGTACTGCTGCTGTGGGTGGTGCTGCACTCGGCGGGCGCACCGTATCCGCGCGGCCCGGTGACCATAGCCACCGGGGTGCCCAACGGGGTGTACCAGAAGTACGGGGCGCTGCTCCAGGGTGATCTGCAGCATGACCTGCCCGGGGTGTCGGTGCGGCTGATGGCGTCGCAGGGGTCGGTGCAGAACCTCCAGTACCTCGCCACGGGCCAGTGCGACTTCACGTTCTCACAGGCGGACGCCGCGGCCGACTACCACGGGCCGGGCAAGTCGCATCTGCGCGCCGTGGCGCGGCTGTACGACGACTACATGCAGCTGATAGTGCCCGCATCGTCGAAGGTGAAGTCCGTACGCGACCTGCGCGGGCTGCGGGTGGGCACGGGCCAGCCGGGCTCCGGCGTGAACCTGATCGCCCGGCGGCTGCTGCAGGCCGCCGGGCTCGACCCGGCCAAGGACCTGACGGCGGTGCCCGCGGGGGTGGACACCGCACCGAGTCTGCTGGAGTCCAGGCATCTGGACGCGTTCTTCTGGTCCGGCGGACTGCCCACCCTGGCGGTGCAGCAGTTGGCCAGGGAGTACCCGGTCAAGCTGGTTCCGCTCGCCGACCTGATAAAGCCCCTGCACCGGCTGGGCGCCGCCGCCGACTTCTACCGGGCGGCGGTGATGCCGCAGGACGCGTACCCCAACATGCAGCACGGCCAGTCCGTCGAGACGATCGCGGTGGCGAACCTTTTAGTCACCACGGATCGCACCGACCCCGCGCTGGTGCAGCGGGTCACCCAGACGGTGATCGCCAGCCGAGACCGCATCGGCGCGGTCGTGCACTCGGCCCAGCAGGTCGACCTGCGGACCGCGATCTTCACCGATCCGCTGCCGCTGCACGAGGGCGCGCGCCGCTACTACCTGTCGGTCAAGCCGTAGGTTCGGTGCGCGGCAGGGTGAGCGTCACCCGCAGTCCGTGCGGCTGGTTGGGCGCGTAGGTGATCGTGCCGCCGCCCTGGGTGAGCAGTACCCGGGCGATGGACAGGCCCAGTCCGGAACCGTCCACGTTCTGGTGACGGGAGCTGCGCCAGAACCGGTCGCCGATCCGGGCGAGTTCGTCCTCGGTGAGTCCGGGACCGCCGTCGGCGACCACGACCTTGACGGTGTCGGGCCCGGTGGTCACGGTGACGACCACGCCCTGGCCGCCCGGGGTGAACTTCACCGCGTTGTCCACGACCGCGTCCAGGGCGCTGGACAGCGCGATCGGGTCGGCCCAGCCGGTCGCCGCCGCGGCGCCCTCGTGGACGAGCCTCACCCCGGCCTGGTCGGCGGCGGGCCGCCAGGCGGCGACGCGCTCCACGGCGATCGCCGCGACATCGGTCAACTGCAGGTTGGCGGCGGCGTGTTCGGCCGTGGCCAAGCCCAGCAGGTCGTCCAGTACGGTCGCCAGCCGCTTGCCCTCCTCCCGTACCGAGGCGATCTCCTCGTGGCCCTCGGGGAGTTCGAGGCCGAGCAGCTCGATGCGCAGCAGCAGCGCGGACAGCGGATTGCGCAGCTGGTGGGAGGCGTCCGCGACGAAGGCGCGCTGCTGTTCGAGCACCTCCTCGACGTTGTCGGCCATCTCGTTGAACGACCGTGCCAGGCGGCGCAGTTCCGGTGGGCCGCCGGCCGCCGCGACCCGTGAGGCGAGCCGTCCGGTGGCGATGTCGTGGGTGGCCCGGTCCAGCACCCTGACCGGCCGCAGCACCCAGGCGGTGAGACGGATGGCGGCTAAAACCGCCACCACCGTCGCGGCGAGCTCACCCCCGCCGATCAGCAGCCAGCCGTGCAGCACCCGGGAGCGCATCGCGCCGGTGGGCGAGTCGGTCAGGACCACGGCGACCACATCGCCGTCCCGCACGATGGGCGAGGCGACCGTGATCCGGCTGTGCTGCCACGGCCAGACCTGTGCGGGGTTGTGGCTGCGGCGGCCGGCGAGCGCCTCCTGGAACGACGGGTCCTCGGTGACCTGGCGACGGGTGCGCCACCCCGCGGGGGCGACGGCCATCACCGACCCGTCGCGGAAGAAGACCCCCACTCGTATCCCGTACAGGTCCTCGTAGCGGGTGAGTTCGGCGCGCAGGGTGCTCTCCCGCTCGCCCTCGTTGACGACGACGGTGCCGTCCGGCTCGCTGCTCGCGGTCACGTACTGCGCGATGGCGCCGAACCGCGCGGTGTCGTCGATCCGGTCCACGATGAGCTTCTGCTGCTCCGCCGCCGCCAGGCTCCCGGCGAGCGGGAAGCCGAGCGCGAGCAGTACGGCCGCCATCAGGACCAGCAGCAGCGGAAGAAGACGGGTGCGCACGGGGTACGGCGCCTACCGCGCGGCGGGGACGACGAGCCGGTAGCCGACCCCGCGGACGGTCTCGATCAGCGCGGGCAGCCCCAACTTGGCGCGCAGCGACGCGACATGGACCTCCAGGGTGCGCCCGGTGCCCTCCCAGCTGGTACGCCACACCTCGCTGATGATCTGCTCCCGGCGGAAGACCACTCCGGGCCGCTGGGCGAGCAACGCCAGCAGATCGAACTCCTTGCGGGTCAGCTGCACCACCTCGCCGTCCACCTCGACCTGCCGGGTGGGCAGCTCTATGGCGACCGGGCCGAGCCGTACCGCGGGGTGGGGGCCGCCGGCCTGCTCCGACAGGTCGCGCTGCCCTGGGGGGCGGCGGGTGACGGCGTGGATGCGGGCGAGCAGTTCGCCGGTGTCATACGGCTTGACGACGTAGTCGTCGGCGCCGAGGTTCAGCCCGTGGATCTTGGACCGTACGTCCGCCCGGGCGGTCACCATGATCACGCGGGTGTCGGTGCTGCGCTTGATGCGGCCGCACACCTCGAAGCCGTCCTGGTCCGGCAGTCCCAGGTCGAGCAGCACCACCGCGAACGGCGCTCCGCCGTCCGGCAGCAGGGCACGCAGGGCCTCCTCGCCGCTGCGGGCGTGGGCGACGTCGAAGCCGTGTCTGGCGAGCACCGCGGACAGCGCGGCGGCGACCCTGTCGTCGTCCTCGACCAGCAACAGCCGCATCGGCTCTCCCCCCAGTCCTGCCATCCGTACCGTCACGTGCGCGCTCCGTCCGGTGCGGGCCTTTGCCGCAGCATCGAATACACCCCGACACGGGGGTACCCCGTCAAGAGGGCCTCGGGTCCAGGGGCGCACTGTTACCCACCCGGTACGCACCGTACGCGCACGCCGTGGCACTGCCCTATACACAACGTGATGCGCCGATGGCACACGGTTGTCAGATCGTAATGCTCAAGTTCCGCTCAGATGTACTGACGCGGACGAGGCCGGATCATTAGGGTCCCCCCAACCCGACGAAGATGGAGCGACCGCCCGATGAGCGACTCTCCGGTGTCACCGGCGTCCGCGCACTCCGAGCGCACCGTGCCGCCCTCGGGCGACCCGCTGGTCGTACTGGACCGCGTCAACAAGCACTTCGGCGCACTGCACGTACTCCAGGACATTGATCTTAGCGTGGCGCGCGGCGAGGTCGTCGTGGTGATCGGGCCCTCCGGCTCCGGCAAGTCCACACTGTGTCGCACGATCAACCGCCTGGAGACCATCGACTCCGGTTCCATCACCATCGACGGCAGGCCGCTGCCCGCCGAGGGGCGCGAACTGGCCCGGCTGCGCGCCGATGTCGGCATGGTCTTCCAGTCGTTCAACCTCTTCGCGCACAAGACGGTGCTGGACAACGTCACACTCGGCCAGACGAAGGTCCGCAAGATCTCCAGGGAGACGGCCGAGCAGACCGCGCGGACCCTGCTGGACCGGGTCGGGGTCGGCGGCCAGGCGGACAAGTACCCGGCGCAGCTCTCCGGCGGCCAGCAGCAACGCGTGGCGATCGCCCGCGCGTTGGCCATGGGCCCCAAGCTGATGCTGTTCGACGAACCGACCTCGGCGCTGGACCCGGAGATGATCAACGAGGTGCTGGAGGTCATGCGGCAACTCGCCCGGGACGGCATGACCATGGTCGTGGTCACGCATGAGATGGGCTTCGCGCGCTCCGCGGCCAACCGGGTCGTCTTCATGGCGGACGGCCGCATCATCGAGGAGGCCGCGCCCGACCAGTTCTTCAGCAATCCGCGCAGCGACCGAGCCAAGGACTTCCTTTCGAAAATACTGCACCACTAGCACTGCACCACTGAAACGATCCCGCAGCGCACCACAAGCCCGGCGCACCACGATCCCCCCTGCACCACCGAGCTGTTCACCGATTCATTCGCTGAAACATCCGCTCCAGACGCAAGGGACATGTCCTGATGAAGTTCCGCGCAGCCGCCGCCGCGGCCACCGCACTATTGGCACTGACCTCCGTAGCGACCGGCTGCGGGAGCAAGTCCGGTACGCCTGACGCGAATCCGGCGACCGGCACGAACGGCAGCCCGGCGCCGAAGACGCCGCAGTATGCCGTCAAGTCCGGGGTGACGCTTGACTCGGCGACCCTCAAGCGGGCCCAGGCACGCGGGAAGCTCATCGTGGGCGCCAAGGCCGACCAGCCCTTCCTCGGTTTCGAGGACCCGAGCGCCGGTACCCGTACCGGCTTCGACATCGAGATCGCCAGGATGCTCGGCGCGGACCTCGGATTCCCGGCGGACAAAATCGAGTTCAAGACCGTCGACTCCGCCAACCGGGAAACCGCCATCTCCAAGGGCGAGGTGGACTTCTACGTCGGCACCTACACCATCAACGACCAGCGCAAGAAACAGGTCGGCTTCGCCGGCCCCTACTATCTGGCCGGTCAGGACCTGCTGGTGGCCAAGGACAATTCCAGCATCACCGGACCCGACAGCCTCAAAGGCAAGAAAGTCTGCTCGATCACCGGTTCCACGCCGCTGACCCGGATCAGCGACAAGAAGTACGGCGCGAGCGTGGTGGCGCTCGGCAAGTACTCGGACTGCGTCAAGCAGTTGGAGGACGGCCAGGTCGACGCGGTCACCACCGATGACGCGATCCTCAAGGGCTACGCGGCGCAGATGCCGGACCGGCTCAAGGTGGTCGGCAAGCCGTTCTCGCAGGAGCCGTACGGAGTCGGCCTCGCCAAGGACGACAAGGTGCTGCGCGCCGCGCTCGACGACGCGCTGAAGAACCACGAGGACAACGGCGACTGGAAGAAGGCGTACGACGCGACGCTGGGGCTGTCCGGCACCCCTGCCCAGACCCCGCCGCCCATCGAGCGCTACTAGTGGCTCTCCTCCCGGGGGCTTGGGGCCTGTCCGGCGGATCGCCGCCGGACCGCGGCATCAGTCGGGTCGCGGCCGCAGAAGAACCCCACCGCGACGGCGAGCAACCGCAACGAGGCTGACCGGCGGTCATACGGCTGCCGCAACCCACGACACCCCGGTGGTCACATCCCCGCCGGACAGGCCCAGCGAGGTGAATCGGTGAACGTACTGCTCGACAACTTCGCCCTGTTCCGCCACGGGTTCATAGGCACCGTGGTGCTCACCGCGGTCAGCGCGGTGCTCTCGCTGGCCTTGGGGACGCTGGTCGCGGCCTTCCGGGTCTCCCCGGTGCCCCCGCTGCGGATCTTCGGGACGGTGTGGGTGACGCTGCTGCGCAACACTCCGCTGACGCTGCTCTTCATGATCGCCGTGTTCGTCGCGCCGCAGATCCTGTTTCCGGGGATCAGCTACTTCACCCTCGCGGTGAGCGCACTGGGCTGCTACACCTCGGCGTTCGTCTGCGAGGCGTTGCGCTCGGGCGTCAATTCCGTGCCGCTGGGGCAGGCCGAGGCGGCCCGCAGTCTGGGAATGACGTTCTCGCAGACACTGCGGCTGATCGTGCTGCCGCAGGCCACCCGCACCGTCATCCCGCCGATCGGCAGCCTGATGATCGCGCTGACCAAGAACTCCGCGATCGCGGGCTCGTTCAACGTCGCCGAGTTGTTCGCCCAGCAGAAACGGCTGAGCGAGATCGGCTACAACATCCTGGAGATCTTCGTCTGGATCGCGCTCGCGTACCTGGTCGTCACCTTCGCGATCAGCGCGCTGTTCCGGCTGCTGGAGCACCGGCTGGCGGTGGCCCGATGAGCGCCAGCGTCCTGTTCGACGCGCCCGGCCCCAAGGCGCGGATACGCAACCGGGTCTACGCCGTCGCCGGTACCGCCGCGATCCTCGCGTTCATCGCCTTCGTGGTGCTGCGGCTGCAGGCCAAGGGGCAGTTCGCGGGATACATGTGGGACCTGTTCCAGTACACCGGAATCCAGCAGCGCATCGCGGACGGGTTGGTGGCGACCCTGAAGGCGTTCGCGCTGGCCGCCGTCGGCTCGTTGGCACTCGGCGCGCTGCTCGCGGCGGGGCGGCTGTCCGACCACCGGCCGGTGCGCTGGGTGGCGACCGCGGTCGTGGAGTTCTTCCGGGCGCTGCCGCTGCTCATCTTGATCTTCGTGCTGTACGCGAGCGTCTTCGCGCCGTTCTGGGCCCTGGTGCTGGGCCTCACCCTCTACAACGGGTGCGTACAGGCGGAGGTCTTCCGCGCCGGAGTCAACGCGGTGCCCAGGGGGCAGACGGAGGCCGCGTACGCGCTCGGTATGCGCAAATCCCAGGTGATGGCGACGGTGCTGGTCCCGCAGGCGGTCCGCTCGATGCTGCCGACCATCATCAGCCAGCTGGTGGTGACACTGAAGGACACCTCGCTCGGCTTCATCATCACCTACGAGGAACTCCTCTACGCGGGGCGGCTGGTGGCCTCCAACACCGTGACGCGCGGCGGCTATCCGTACGTTCCGGTGGTCATCGTCATCGGCACCGTCTACATCGCGATGTGCCTGGCGCTGTCCGCGCTCGCCCAGTGGATCGAACGGCGCGGTCGGCGCAGCCGCAAGGGTGTCGTCCCGGTGCCCGCCGAGGCCGACGCCGTGGTGGCGCAAGCGGAGTGACGGTGCGGCAGCCGGCAGGGTGCGGGGGCCCTCGAAGAACGGGGGCGCGGATACGTCGGACGGCGGCACGTGGCGGCGCACGGGCCGCCGTCGCTTGACGCACGTAGCGGCAGTGGGTTGCATACACAATGTGATCGAACGCCGGGCAGTGACCGCCATCCCTCTCGCACACCAAGGATCCGCAGCATGGATCCTGTGATCGTCGCTGGCGCGGGAACCACCGGCCTCGCCCTCTGCCTCTGTCTCGCCCGGCACGGCGTCCCCGTCATCCTTCTCGACGACGGTTCGTCCTGGCACGAGCAGCAACCGGAACGCAGCGTCGTGCTGCGCCCGCAGACCGCCGAGTTGCTGTCCCGGCTCGGCTACACGGCGGTGCACACCGACGCGGGCCGCTGGACGGCCTGGCGCACCCTGAACCGGCGTCAGGAGGTGCAGTACGTCGAGTTCGACGCCGAGCCCGGCGAGGACGGCGAACCGTCCCCCCTGCACCTGCCGCAGGACCGGCTGCGGCACGGCCTGCGTTCCGCACTCGCCGGACATGAACTGATCAAGGTCGCGCCCGGCAGCCGTCTGTACGCCCTCGAACAGGACGAGCACGGCGTCAGCGTGCACACCCGTGGTGCCGCCGGGGCCTCGGGGCCCCCGGAGACCTGGTGGCGCGGCAGCTACCTCGTGGGATGCGACGGTCCGCGCTCCACGCTGCGCAAGCTGCTGGAGGTGCGCTTCCCCGGGCGTACCGCCGTGGAGCGGTACGCGGTCGCGGCGCTCCGCGTCGAGCTGCCGGAGCCCGGTACCGCGCTGCTGCACCGCGATCCGCCGGGCGGCCGGGGCTCGCAGGTGATGGCGCGTCCGCTGCCCGACGGCGTCTGGCGGGTGGACTGGTCGCTTCCGCCGGACGGCCAACCGCTGACCGCGGACGCCCTGGTGACGCTGATCCGGGCGACCCTCGCCGGATGGTGCGACGGCGCCGTGCCCTCCTATGACCTGCTGGGGTCCGCCGAGTACCCGGTCCACCAGCGGCTGGCGCGGCGGTGGCGGACCGGGCGCGCCTTCCTCGCGGGCGACGCCGCCCATCTGCTGGGCGCGTTGGGTACGCAGGGGATTGAAGAGGGGCTGCGGGACGCGGAGAACCTCGCCTGGAAGCTGGCCATCGCCTGGCACCACGGCGCCTCCGACACCCTGCTGGACAGCTACCAGGCCGAACGGCGGGCCGCGGTGGGCGCCCGGCTGCGCGCCGCCGACCAGGCGCTGCCGCTGCTGCGCGCCTCCGGGGCCTGGCACACCCTGCGGCGTTCGCTGCTCTCCGGTCCGATGAGCCGTCACACCGAGCTGCTGACGGACGGCCACCTCGGACGCGGGCTGCTCGGCGCACCGCCGGTCTACGAGCGGTCGCCGCTGGCGCTGACCACCCCCCGTGGCGGCGGCCGCGCCGCCACGGCGCCGCTGGCCTCGGCCGCGCTCGCGGCGCCGGGCGGGGCGGTGGCCGACGTACCGGTGGTCGCGCTGGACGGTACGCGCGGTCGGCTGCGGGAGCGGCTCGGCCGCGATCTGCTGGCGGTGCTGGTGGCGCCGGGAACCGGGGTGTGGGAGAGCAGGCACTGGCTGACCGCCGGGCTGATGCCCCAACTCTCCGCGGCGGTCGCGGCGTTGCCGACCCGCACCGAGCTCCTCGTCGCCGAGAGCTATCCGGGCGCGACCGCGCACACCGTGCTGCTGATCCGCCCGGACGGTCATCTGGTGGGCGCGATGAACGGCTGCCGTCCCACCGATCTGTACGCCTACGCCGACGTGGCCAGGGGCGGCCCACCCCGGCAGCGGCTCAGTGGCGGCACGGCCGAGGAGGAGACCGGGGATCTAGCGGACCCGGTCGACCGTACGGCCGCCGGGGTGAGCGAGGGCGCGGCTGCCGCACGGCTTCGCTCGTGACGGACGCGCCGGTGCCGAGCACCGCCCAGGCTCCATCGTGACAAAGACGGCGGATCCCACCTTGACCGCCTCTCGCGGCGCGTGGTTGACTCCGTAGCGTGATCGACACCGAGCTGCGTCTTGTGCGGAGGGTCCATCTGGACCTGGTCCGCTACGCGGGCTGTGTGTGTCGGCCGTCCCGTTGATCCGGATCTCTTCTCCGCGCGGCGGTGGCCGCGCTCCCTCGCGATCACCTGGGACGGTCCCCCTTGTCGTTCAACGATGTGTCCTTCGCCGATGTTTCGGCACCTCCTGCCACTTCGGTCGCTCCTACCGAGGCCGAGCTTCTTGACTTCGCCCGCCGCGCTGCCTCGGACCCTGAGGTCCTGGCCCGATTGCCGCTCGATCCGGAGGGACGCACCTGGGTGCGTCTGGATGGGCCGGGTGGCAGTGAGGCCTGGCTGATCGGCTGGCCGCCTGGTGCCGAGACCGGCTGGCACGACCACGGTGGTTCGCGGGGCGCGTTCGCCACCGCCGCGGGCGAGTTGGCCGAGGAGTCGGTCTCCGTACCGCTGCCGACCGCCGGTTGGCAGTCGCTGGAACTCACCGGTGATGTGGACCGCACCCGCCAACTGCCGGTCGGCCGGGGCCGCGCCTTCGGCCCGTACCACGTCCACCAGGTGGTGAACACCTCCGAGGAGGAGCATGCCGTGTCGGTGCATGTGTACTACCCGCCGCTGCCCGTGATCCGCCGCTACAGCAGGCATGGCCGGGTGCTGCGGCTCGCGCTCGTCGAGCGGCCGGAGGAGTGGTGACGGTGCCGGAACCCCGTGGCGTGGACGCTTTGCTGGCCGCCGCCCGCACCCGGCTGGTACGGCTGACGGCGTTTCAGACCCAGGCGGCGGCCGACGCGGGCGCGGTGCTGGTGGACATCCGCTATGCCGCGCTGCGCGAACGCGATGGCACTGTCCCGGGCGCCCTCATCGTCGAACGCAACGAGTTGGAGTGGCGTCTCGATCCCTCCTGCGACCATCGGATCGCCGAAGCGACGGACCACAACCGCCGCATCGTCGTGTTCTGCAACGAGGGGTACGCGTCCAGCTTCGCGGCGGTCTCGCTCCAGGCGCTCGGGCTGCACCAGGCCACCGATCTGATCGGCGGATTCCAGGCCTGGCGCGCGGCGGGTCTGCCGATATCCCCCTCCGCCGGGCGGGTCGCATCGCCGGTGAGCGTGACGCCCCGCACGTCATAGCGCCCTCGGGCGCACCCTCCCCTATGGCGCGGGCCACGGCGGTCCCCCATACCGTGCGGTCCGCTCAGTCCGGGAGGCAGCCGTCCAGGAACTCGGCGTCCTCGCCCTCTTCCTCCAGCGCTCGCCGGACCACTCGTAGCGCCACCCCCTCCGGGTACCCCTTGCGGGCGAGCATTCCGGCGAGCCGCCGTATGCGCTTGTCCCGTTCCAGACCGCGGGTGGCTCGCAGCTTCCGTTCCACCAACGCGCGGGCGGTCTGCTCCTCCTGCGCGGAGTCGAGTTGCTCCACGGCCCGTTCGACTACCGCGGACTCGACGCCGCGGGTGCGCAGTTCGCGGGCGAGCGCCCGCCGGGCCAGGCCCCGGCCATGGTGCCGGGACTCCACCCAGGCGTCCGCGAACGCCGCGTCGTCGATCAGCCCCACGTCCTCGAAGCCGGACAGCACCCGCTCGGCGACCTCGTCGGGAACCTCCCGGCGCCGCATGGCGTCGGCAAGTTGCTTACGGGTCCGGGGAGTTCCGGTGAGCAGGCGCAGACACAGGGCGCGTGCCCGCTCCTCCGGATCACGTGGCAGGTCCCGCTCCGCGCTCGAAGAGGGGGACCCGCCGCCGAACCCATGCGGCCGCATCATGGGTTATGCCTTGGCTGCCGCGGACTTGGCCGCCTTGGTGGGCTTCGCCGGGGTGGCCGCTACTGCCGCCGGCTCCGCTGCTGTGGCCGTCGCCGCGTCCGCGCCCGGCTCGCCGCCCGGGGCTTCGGTCCTGACGCCGATGCCCAGCTTCTCCTTGATCTTCTTCTCGATCTCGTCGGCGAGATCGGGATTGTCCTTCAGGAAGTTGCGGGCGTTCTCCTTGCCCTGGCCGAGCTGGTCGCCCTCGTACGTGTACCAGGCACCGGCCTTGCGGATGAAGCCGTTCTCCACACCCATGTCGATGAGGCCGCCCTCACGGCTGATGCCGTGGCCGTAGAGGATGTCGAACTCGGCCTGCTTGAAGGGCGGCGCGACCTTGTTCTTGACGACCTTGACCCGGGTGCGGTTGCCGACCGCATCGGTGCCGTCCTTGAGCGTCTCGATACGGCGGATGTCGAGCCGCACCGATGCGTAGAACTTGAGCGCGCGGCCACCGGTCGTGGTCTCCGGCGAACCGAACATCACGCCGACCTTCTCGCGCAGCTGGTTGATGAAGATCGCGGTGGTCTTGGAGTGGTTCAGCGCACCGGTGATCTTCCGCAGCGCCTGGCTCATCAGCCGGGCCTGGAGGCCGACGTGGGAGTCGCCCATCTCGCCCTCGATTTCGGCCCGGGGCACCAGGGCGGCGACCGAGTCGATGACGATGAGGTCCAGCGCGCCGGAGCGGATCAGCATGTCCACGATCTCCAGCGCCTGCTCGCCGTTGTCCGGCTGGGACAGGATCAGGGAGTCGATGTCCACGCCGAGCTTCTTGGCGTACTCGGGGTCGAGGGCGTGCTCGGCGTCGACGAAGGCCACCGCGCCACCGGCGCGCTGCGCGTTGGCCACGGCGTGCAGGGTGAGGGTGGTCTTACCGGAGGACTCCGGTCCGTACACCTCCACCACGCGGCCGCGCGGCAGGCCGCCCACGCCGAGGGCCACGTCGAGTGCGGTCGACCCGGTCGGGATGACCTCGATGGGCTCGTTCGGCCGCTCGCCGAGGCGCATGACGGCACCCTTGCCGAACTGCCGTTCAATCTGTGCGAGCGCGGCGTCGAGCGCCTTCTCGCGGTCGGTTCCTGCCATGGGTTCCACCCGGTTCGCTTGAGTCGATCGCTTCACGTCACCGACGCTAGCGCCTGCCACTGACAATGCGCCCCGACGCCGTCCGCGAGGCCGCTCCGGACCGCGGAGGGGTGGCCCGGCACACCCCATAAGAATGGATGTTCGATTTTTGTGTCAAGCGACCCACCAGCCCCTGTGGATAACCACAAAACCGCAGGTCACAGCGGCATTGATGGGTCGCGGTCAGCGCCGCTCGGCGGGGACGCCCACCGCCTGGCAGACCGCCCGCCACACGTCCTTGGCCTCCCAGCCCGCCTCGAACGCCTGGTAGACCGTGCGCCCGCCCAATTCGGACATCACATGGTCACGGGCGAACGAGTCGGCGTACGCCTCCCCGAAGTGCGCACCCATCCGCTGCCAGAAGACCGTCAACTTCATGCCCCCAGTATCCCGCCCAGGAGGCCGCTCCTTCGCACCGTCGAGTGCACCCTGGTCACAGCCGTAGGCAGCGGGGAGGCGGCGCCCTACTGTGCGCGCATGGCCGGATCCGCAGTCCCCTCGTCCATCTCTCTGCTGGCGTCGCCCCTCGCTCGCGCCGAGCGCTTCGTGTGGCTGACCGCCCGCGTACTCGAACAGCGCAGGTTCGCCCACCACTTCCTGGGCGGCGGCGCCGACCCCGTCGAGGCCGCGCTCACCGCGTACCGCAACGAGGACGGCGGCTACGGGCACGCCCTGGAGCCCGACCTGCGCGGCCCGGTCAGCCAACCACAGCACACGGCGCACGCGTTGCGGGTGCTCGACGCGATCGGCCGCTGCGGCGGGCAGCTGGCCGAGCGGATCTGCCGCTACCTGACCTCGGTGTCGACCCCGGAGGGCGCACTGCCCTCGCCGCACCGGCCGCCGCAGGCCACCGACGGCTACCCGACCGCGCCGTGGATCCCGGTGCTGGCCGATCCGCCGGGCGATCTGCTGGCCACCGGCCCGGTGGTGGGCGTGCTGCACCGCAACAGCGTGTGGCACGCATGGCTGTTCCGGGCCACCGACTTCTGCTGGGCGGCGGTGGAGACGCTGGAGCGGACCCATCCGTACCAGGTGCGGGCGGCGGTGGCGTTCCTGGACGGGGCCCCGGACCGGGCGCGCGCGGAGGCGGCCGCGGAGCGGCTGGGGCGGCTGGTCCGCAGGCAGCGGCTGGCGGTGCTGGAGCCGGAGCGGGCGCACGAGTACCCGCTGAGCGATGGCTACGCGCCCGGCGAGTACCACTTCCCGTACGACTTCGCGCGGTCAGCCGACTCGCTCGCACGACGGTGGTTCAGCAACGCGGAGATGGACCGCGCCCTGGACTTCCTGGCCGCCGCCCAGGAGCCGGACGGCGGCTGGCCGGTCCGCTGGCGCGCCTGGGCGCCGGGCTCCCACCTGGAATGGCGTCCGATCCTGACGATCGAGGCGCTCCTGACGCTGCGCGCCCACGGCCGCCCCGTCACATAGCGCGCGGGCGGCCCTCACGGACAGGTCACCCGGAGAAGTGCTGGGCCAGCGCCGAGACCACGACGGCGGCGCCGACGACCACCAGGAACGGCGCACGCAGCAGGAGGGCGACGAGTGCGGCGGCGAGCCCCGCCGCCCGCGCGTCGACGACCAGCGTGCCCCCGCTTCCGGAGAACGTCTGCTGCACGGTGAGCGCCGCGAGCAGCGCGATCGGCACCAGGGCGGCCAGCCGCTTGACCAGGGGGCGCTCCAGCAACCCCTCGGGCACCGACAGACCGAGCAGCTTCACCGCGTAGCAGCCCACCGCCGTGGCGGCGATGGCCGTCCAGGAGTTCGACATCAGGCCTCCGTACCCCGTCGTACCAGCATTACCAGGGGTGCCGCGAGCGCCGCGACGAGCACCGGCACCCCCGCGGGCAGCAGCGGTACGGCGACCAGCACCAGGAGGACCGCCAGGGCCGCCGTGGCCCGCTCCCGGCCGCCGGATCGCACCATGGGCGCGAGCAGGGCGAGGAAGACGGCGGGTCCGGCGGCGTTCAGCCCCCAGGCGGCGGGGTCGCCGAGCGCGGAGGCGCCCAGCGCACCCGCGAGCGTCGTCAGGTTCCACAGCGCGTACAGGCTCACCCCGGTCACGGTGAAGCCCAGGCGTGCGGCGGAGCGATCCGGTTGGGCGAGGGCGACGGCCGAGGTCTCGTCGATGACCCAGTGCGCCGCCAGCGGCCGCAACCCCCGTGGCAGCCGGAGCAGTTGGGACAGCCGCAGCCCGTAGAAGGCGTTGCGTACCCCGAGGAAGAACGCGCCCGCGACCGCCGCCAGCGGGTTGGCTCCCGCACCGAGCGCGCCGACCAGCGCGAACTGCGAGGCTCCGGTGAAGACCAGCAGGCTCAGCGCGCACGCCTGCGGCACGCCGAACCCGGCCCCCGCGGCGGTCGCGCCGAACGCGAAGCCGGACAGCCCGACGGCCAGGCCGACGCCGAGCGCGTCGCGCACCACCGCGGCACGGGCTCTGGACGGCGGCGTTGGCGGTTCACCGGTGTGCTGGGTGTCTGCGGATGCTGCGTTCACCCGCCCGACGCTACGGGCGGGTGCGGGCGCGGGTCTTGTACGTTCTTGCGCTCGCGCTGGTAGGCGCCCGGCGGTACTCCGACGATGCGGGAGAAGTGCCGGTTCAGATGCGGCTGGTCGGTGAAGCCGACCTCGGCCGCCGCCCGCGCCGGAGTGGTTCCCGCGTCCAGCAGCGCCCGGGCACGCCGTACCCGCGCGTCGGTGAGCCAGGCGTGCGGCGGCATCCCGTACGTCGCGCGGAAGGCGCGCAGCAACGCGAAGGGACCGGTGCCCAGTTCGGCGGCCAGCCGCTCCAGCGTCGGCGGGTCGACCATGCGCGCCGAGAGGATCTCCCGGGCGCGGTCCGCGGTGCGGGCGCCCGCGCCGAGCGGAGCGTGCGGCTCGGGCGCACCTCCGAAGCGGCGCAGCAGATGCGCGACGGCGACCCTGAGCAGGGTGTCGGCGGCCAGCGGGCTGTCCTGCTCGACGGCCCGGTGCACCCCGGCGACGAGCCGGGCGGCCCGGGCGTCGGCGGCCACCGGGACCGTGAAGGCCGCGCTGCCCCGGATCGCGGTGGTCTCCGCGGCGATGGCGGCGACCAGCTCGGCCGGCGGGTACACCGCGAGGTACGTCCAGCCCTCCGGAACCGCGGCCCGCCCGGTGTGCGGGGTGTCCGGGTTGATCAGCGCGAGCATGCCGGGACCGGCCCGCTCCACGGTGCCGCGGTGGTGGAACGCCTCGACGCCCTCGGTGATCGCGGCGATGACGAAGCCCTCGTGGGTGTGCCGCGCGAAGGTCTTGCCGATGTACCGGGCACGCAGCAGGTCGACGCCCGGCAGCCGCGCGTACTGCCAGTGCCGTGCCCGCTCCTGCCGCCGCTCGGGCGCCGCCGACCCCATGGGCCCATTGTGCGGCGGGGTACTGACAGGCGTCCGCGGCGGACCCGGTCACGGTCGGGAAACCGCTGGTCGGGGCGATTGTCAGTGGGGCGAGGCACGATGGATGGCATGTCGATCGGGAAGCGGCCGAACACACCGGATCCGGAGCGGGAGCTGGACCCGGCGTCCGCCCTGGAGCACTTCTCCCCTGCCACCCGCGCGTGGTTCACGGGCGCCTTCACCGCGCCGACGAGCGCGCAGGCGGGTGCCTGGCGGGCCATCGCGGAGGACTCCGACGTCCTGGTCGTCGCGCCCACCGGCTCCGGGAAGACGCTCGCCGCCTTCCTGGCCTCGCTCGACCAGCTGGCGAGCACGCCCGCCCCCGCCGAGGCCCGGCGCCGCTGCCGGGTGCTGTACGTCTCCCCGCTCAAGGCCCTCGCCGTCGACGTCGAGCGCAACCTGCGCAGCCCGCTCACCGGGCTGCGGCACGAGGCGGTGCGGCTCGGCCTGCCCGAGCCGGACGTCCGCGTCGGTATCCGGTCCGGGGACACCCCGGCCGCCGAGCGCCGCTCGATCGCCACCAAGCCGCCGGACATCCTGATCACCACACCGGAATCCCTCTTCCTGATGCTGACCTCCGCCACCCGGGAGGCGCTGCGCGGCGTGCAGACGGTGATCCTGGACGAGGTGCACGCGGTCGCCGGGACCAAGCGCGGCGCACACCTGGCGCTGTCCCTGGAGCGCCTCGACGAGTTGCTCGACCGGCCAGCCCGGCGGATCGGCCTGTCCGCGACCGTGCGGCCGGTGGACGAGGTGGCCCGCTTCCTGTCGCCGCTGCGCGAGGTGACGATCGTCCAGCCGCGCTCGCAGAAGGAGTTCGACCTGTCGGTCGTCGTCCCCGTGGAGGACCTGGGAGAGCTGGGTGGTTCGCCGGTGTCCGACGCCGGTGGCACGGACGGCGGCGAGCGGCCGTCGATCTGGCCGCATGTCGAGGAGCGGATCGCCGATCTCGTGCAGGCCCACCGCTCCACGATCGTCTTCGCCAACTCGCGTCGTCTCGCCGAGCGGTTGTGCAACCGGCTCAATGAGATCGCCTACGAGCGGGCCATGGGCGAGCCTCTGCCCGAGGACCACTCCCCCGCCCAGCTGATGGGCGGTTCCGGGGGCGGCAAGGGCGCACCACCCGTGCTGGCCCGCGCACACCACGGGTCCGTCTCCAAGGAGCAGCGGGCGCTGGTCGAGGAGGACCTGAAGGCCGGTCGGCTGCCCGCTGTGGTCGCCACCTCCAGTCTTGAACTCGGCATCGACATGGGCGCGGTGGACCTCGTCGTGCAGGTCGAGTCACCGCCGTCGGTGGCCTCGGGGCTGCAGCGGGTGGGCCGGGCCGGGCACCAGGTCGGCGCCGTCTCCACCGGTGTGGTCTTCCCGAAGTACCGCGGAGACCTGGTGCAGTCGGCGGTGGTCACCGAGCGGATGCGCCAGGGCGGCATCGAGGCGCTGCGGATCCCCGCCAACCCGCTGGACGTTCTGGCCCAGCAGCTTGTGGCGATGACGGCGATGGACGCCTGGGACGTGGAGGAGCTGCTGGCGCTGGTGCGGCGCGCCGCGCCCTTCGCCGCCCTGCCGGAATCCGCGTACACCGCGGTGCTGGACATGCTCGCCGGTCGCTATCCCTCCGACGCCTTCGCCGAGCTGCGGCCGCGCGTGGTGTGGGACCGGGTGGCCGGGACGGTCACCGGGCGGCCCGGTGCGCAGCGTCTGGCGGTGACCTCGGGCGGCACCATCCCCGACCGCGGCCTGTTCGGCGTGTTCCTCGCGGGCGCCGATCCGAAGAAGGGCGGCGGCCGGGTCGGGGAGCTGGACGAGGAGATGGTCTACGAGTCCCGGGTCGGCGATGTGTTCACCCTCGGCACCACATCGTGGCGGATCGAGGACATCACCCGCGACCGGGTGCTGGTCTCGCCCGCCCCCGGGGTGCCCGGCAGACTGCCGTTCTGGAAGGGCGACCAGCTCGGCCGCCCGCTCGAACTCGGCCGCGCGCTGGGCGCGTTCCTCCGCGAGATCGGCGGCCAGGCCCCGGACGAGGCCCGCGCGCGTCTGACGTCGGCCGGACTCGACACCTGGGCGGCGGACAACGTCCTGGCCTATCTCGACGAGCAGCGCCGTGCCTGCGGCCATGTCCCGGACGACCGGACCATCGTCGTCGAGCGGTTCCGCGATGAGCTGGGCGACTGGCGCATCGTGGTGCACTCCCCGTTCGGCGCCCAGGTGCACGCCCCGTGGGCGCTCGCCCTCGCCGCACGGCTCGCCGAGCGGTACGGGTTCGACGCCCAGGTCATGCACGCCGACGACGGCATCGTGCTGCGGCTTCCGGACGCCGATCTGCTGGGCCTCGACCTGCTCGACGTCGACCCGCTGAAGGCCGGTGCGGAGTACGACAGCGAGCAGAGCCCGGTCGGGGCGGCCGATGTGGTCTTCGAAAAGGGCGAGATCGAGCAGATCGTCACCGACCAGGTCGGCGGCTCCGCGCTGTTCGCGTCCCGGTTCCGCGAGTGCGCGGCCCGCGCCCTGCTGCTGCCCCGCCGCAGTCCGGGCAAGCGGACACCACTGTGGCAGCAGCGCCAGCGGGCCGCCCAACTGCTGTCGGTGGCCTCCGAGTTCGGCTCGTTCCCGATCGTCCTCGAAGCGGTCCGCGAGTGCCTCCAGGACGTCTTCGATGTGCCTGGGCTCGCCGAGCTGATGGGCGACATCGAAGGACGCGCGGTCCGGCTGGTCGAGGTGACCACGCCCGAGCCGTCCCCGTTCGCCCGCTCCCTGCTGTTCGGCTATGTGGCGCAGTTCCTGTACGAGGGCGACTCACCGCTCGCCGAACGGCGCGCCGCCGCGCTGTCGTTGGACTCCCGGCTGCTCGCCGAGCTGCTCGGTCAGGCGGAGTTGCGCGAGCTGCTGGACGCCGACGTCATGGCCGAGCTGGAGCGCGAGCTGCAGTGGTTGGACGAGGACCGAAGGGCCAAGGATCCTGAAGGCGTCGCCGACCTGCTGCGCGTACTCGGCCCGCTCACGCTCGCGGAGCTGGCCGAGCGGGGCGCGGAGCCGGACTGGCCGCTGGAGCTGGAGGCCGCCCGGCGGGCGATCCGGGTCCGGATCCGCGGTGCCGAGCACTGGGCGGCGGTCGAGGACGCCGGACGGCTGCGGGACGCACTCGGGACGGCGCTCCCGGTGGGCGTGCCGGAGGCGTTCACCGAGCCGGTGAAGGACCCGCTCGGCGATCTGCTCGCCCGGTTCGCGCGCACCCACGGCCCCTTCACCGCCGCTGTCGCGGCCGCCCGCTTCGGTATCGGCGCGGCGGTGGCCGAGGCCACGCTGCACCGGCTCGCCGCAGGCGGCCGTGTGGTCCAGGGGGAGTTCAGACCGGAGGGGCTGGGCCACGAGTGGTGCGACGCGGGGGTGCTGCGCAGGCTGCGCCGCCGGTCGCTGGCGGCGCTGCGGCACGAGCTGGAGCCGGTACCGCCCGGTGCGCTGGCCGCGTTCCTGCCCCAGTGGCAGCAGGTGGGAACGCGCGCGCTGCGCGGGATCGACGGACTGGTGCGCGCCATCGAGCAGTTGCAGGGCGCCGCCGTGCCCGCCTCCGCGCTGGAGAAGCTCGTCCTGCCCTCCCGGGTCGTCGACTACACCCCCGCGTTGCTCGACCAACTCACCGCTTCCGGCGAGGTGATCTGGTCCGGCGCCGGAGCCCTGCCCGGCAAGGACGGCTGGATCACGCTCCATCTCGCCGATACCGCCCCGGTGCTGCTTCCCGGCGCCCTCCCGCTGGAGCTCACTCCACTGCACTGGGCGATCCTGGACGCCCTGTCCGGCGGCTACGGACTCTTCTTCCGGCAGATAGCCGATCAGGTCAGGGCCACCATCCCCGATGCGAGCGATCCCCAACTGGCTGACGCCCTATGGGAGCTGGCCTGGTCGGGGCGGCTCACCAACGACACGCTCGCCCCGCTGCGCGCCCTGCTCGGCTCGGGGCGCACAGCGGGCTCGACGGCGCACCGGGCACCGCGGGCCACCCCGCGCGGCCGGTACGGCTCCTCCGTGCCCCGGCCCACGGCGTCACGTACCGGCCCGCCGACCACGGCCGGGCGCTGGTCCCTCGTTCCGCACACCGAGGCCGACCCGACCGTTCGGGCGCACGCGCTGGCACACACGCTGCTGGACCGGCACGGTGTGGTGACCCGGGGCGCGGTCGCGGCCGAGGGGGTGGAAGGCGGCTTCTCCGCCGTGTACCGGGTGCTGTCCGCGTTCGAGGAGAGCGGGCAGGCGCGTCGCGGCTATGTGGTGGAAGGCCTGGGCGCGGCCCAGTTCGCCATGGACGGCGCGGTCGACCGGCTCCGTGCGGTGCACACCGCGCGGGAGCGCGAGGAGGCGCAGCCCTCGACACCGCGCGCCGTCGTACTGGCCGCCGCCGACCCTGCCAACGCCTACGGCGCCGCCCTGCCCTGGCCCGATCCGCCCTCCGGCACGGACGGCCGCGCCGGCCACAAGCCGGGCCGCAAGGCGGGCGCCCTGGTGGTGCTCGTCGACGGCGAGCTGACGCTGTACGTAGAGCGCGGCGGCAAGACGCTGCTCGCATGGGACGGTGACTCCGCAGAAGACAGCCCCCGCCTGCGGGCTGCCGTGCAGGCCCTGGCCAACGCCGTCCGCGAGGACGCCCTGGGCAGACTGACCGTGGAGCGCACCAACGGCGAACCGGCCCTGCTCTCCCCCCTGGGCCGCGCCCTGGAAGCCGCCGGTTTCCACCCCACCCCTCGCGGCCTGCGCCTCAGGCCCACCGGCGTCGCCGACCACGGCTGACGGCACACCCACCGCACGGCAGTAGACCGGCCACCCCCAGCGCCGTCGCCGCCGTCGGGTGCGGACCCGGTCACGGCATGATGAGGGTAGGCGCGAAGGAGATGGCGTATGCCCGAGGGAGACACCGTCTGGCTGACCGCGCGCCGTTTGCGGGAGGCGTTGGCGGGGCGCGCGGTGGTCCGCTGCGACCTGCGCGTTCCCAAGCTGGCCAGCACCGATTTCTCTGGGCGCCAGGTCGAGGATGTGGTCTCGCGCGGCAAGCATCTCCTCACCCGCTTCGAGGGCGGCTGGACGCTGCACTCGCACTTGCGGATGGACGGCGCCTGGCATATCTACGCCGCCGGTGAGCGGTGGCGCGGCGGCCCGCACCATCAGATCCGGGCGGTGCTGGCCACCGCCGAGTCCGTGGCCGTCGGCTACCGCCTACCGGTTCTGGAACTGCTGCGCACCGCCGAGGAGGACTGCGCCGTCGGCCATCTCGGCCCCGATCTGCTCGGCCCGGACTGGGATCCGGCCGAAGCGCTGCGCCGACTGCTCTCGGACCCGGCGCGTCCCGTCGGCGAGGCACTGCTCGACCAGCGCAATCTCGCCGGAATCGGCAACGTCTACAAGTCGGAACTGTGCTTTCTGCGTGGCGTGGCCCCCTGGACGCCGATGGGCCAAGTCGCCGCCCCTGAACGGATGGTGGCCCTGGCCCACAAGCTCCTCGACGCCAACAAGGCCCGCCATGGCCATATCACCACGGGCAATCCCCGGCGCGGCCGAACCCACTGGGTGTACAACCGCGCGCACCACCCGTGCCTGCGCTGCGGCACCCCGGTACGTATGGCGGAACAGGGACCGCCCGGCGAGAGCCGTGTCACCTACTGGTGTCCCAGCTGCCAGAACGGGCCAGCCCCGGAAGCTCGCTGACAATCTGTCAGCATTCGTCGTCAAGTCCCCCGCCACGTGGACGGGTTCGCGACTGCGAGGACATCGCGGATATCGCGGTCGCACCGACAGGAGTGAACACCCGCCCCACCCCCGGCTTGCGCGGCGTCGGCAACGGTCCTGCGGCCGCGCACACCGCGGTCCGCCGACCGGACCGTGGGCCCCGCCACGGCGCCACGTGCACCGGCAACAGGCCCAGCGTCCAGCCGCTCACCGCGAGCCCCTGCTCGACCGGGCTCACCTGCGCGGGCTGAACGGCCACCCGCAGCACCGCCCAGCACCACAGCAGACCGAAGGCGCCACCGACGGCGCGGCGGACAGAACGCCACGCCGACGCGTCATGCCTACGCGTATCCCCCTGGGGTGCTTCCCGTCGAGCATCCATGGCCGCCTCCGACATCCCCGAGGCTGCGACAGGAGCCGACCTGGGCTCCCGTACAGGGTGCGATGCCCCGTACGAGTGATCATTAGCCCTCCGGTACAACGAGCGGGGCGGTCTTCACTCGATGGGAGCACTCCGAAGCTACGCGCCGTAGTGATACGCTACGGTGCGCGACCACTCACACCGTGGTGTTCTCCGCCTGGAACATCCAGTAGTGCTTCTCCAGGTCAGCGGTCAGTCCGAGGAAGATGTCCTGCGACACCAGGTCGGGCCCCTCCGTAGTCCTGATGCGCTCGCGCATCCGCGCGATGACGGCGCCCAGCGCCGCGATCATCACGTCCACGGCGTCCCTGTCGTTGATCCAGCCGTCCCTCACGGTGGGGATGGCGCTGGTCTTGGCGACCGTCTCGGCCCTGCCGTCCGGAGGCACCCCGATGGTGGAGGCCCGCTCGGCCACCGTGTCGGAGTGGGCCCGTGCCGTGCTGACGACCTCGTCAAGCTGCAGGTGCACCGGACGGAACCGAGGTCCGACGATGTTCCAGTGGACCTGCTTGGCCACCAAGGAGAGGTCCACCAGGTCGACCAGCGCGCCCTGCAGAGCGTCTCCGACCACCTTGCGCGCGTCGTCGGGCAGCGGGGTCTTCACGACAGCCATGGTTTACCTCCTCGCGCAGTGCGGGACTTGAGCCCGTTCGTCCGCTCAAAGGGCGCCTGCCCACTCAGCCCGCGCGAAACATCGCTCCCTCGCGATACCTCCCAACTCCACGAAGCGGCCCGCCCGGCGCGGCGCATGCGAAAAGGCCGGGCATCAGACGGCAACGCCGCCCAACAACCCGGCCTCGGGCCGAAACGGCCCGCCAGCTCACTACCTCGCTGCCACGTCACCGCCGCAGCGCCGCCAACGGTCAGGCCGCGACCACATCCACGGCCTCCGCCTGCGGTGGCTTGATCGTCACACGAGTGCCTGGCACATGAGTGACCGTCTCCAACATCGACCGCACCGGCACGGCCGCCACCTCCGAGGCCGCCGACTGAGCCAGCTCGGCGAGCGACAGCTCATCGCTGACCTCACGCATGACCTCGGACATCCTCACGTCCAAGGCATCGCAGATCGCGGAGAGCAGTTCGGAGGAAGCTTCCTTCTGGCCGCGCTCTACCTCAGACAGGTAGCCCAACGAGACTCTGGCCGATGCCGAGACCTCGCGCAGAGTGCGGCCCTGACGCTGGCGCTGCCGACGCAGCACGTCACCCAGCAGGCGACGGAGCAGAATCATCGGTGGCTCCCTCCTCGGACCGCGGATCCGTAAGCTTCTCGCCCCACCGTACCGCCTCGGGCAGCGGCCGTGCGGGGAGCGATGACGTGTTCACTAAGGGCTGCAAACATCAAATTCCCCCGTGCTGTTCCGTATCCTGTGCCCTCGCGTTCACATGGTCGATCTTCCGCGCCCCCCGCACCGCCTCCATCAGCAGCTCCAGGGCGGCGGTCACGGTCGCGGCGCGGATCGCCGCGCGGTCGCCGTCCAGCCGCAGCGAGCCGACGGACGTCCCGGGCGGACCGGCGACGGCCACGTAGACCGTGCCCACCTCCTTGCCGTCCTGCGGTTCCGGGCCGGCGACCCCGGTGGTGGCCAGCCCCCAGGTGGCGCCGAGTCTGCGCCGTACGCCCTCCGCCATCTCCTCGGCTACCCGCGGGTCGACCGCACCGCGCGCCGCGAGCAACGCGCCGTCCACGCCGAGGACGTCCCGTTTCAGATCGGTCGCGTACGCGGTGACCGAACCGCGGAAGGTACGGGACGCGCCCGGCACCGCGGTGAGCGCCGCGGCCACCAGGCCTCCGGTCAGCGACTCGGCGACGGCCAGCGTCGCCCCCCGCCGCTCCAGCAGCCCCAGCGCCTCGGCGGCGGTCATGCGTCGCTGCCTCCCGCCGCATCACGCTCAGCGGCGCGCCGGGCGGCCAGTCCGGCCCGCCGCAGCACCACGGCCTGCCGGATGTAGTCGAGGCCGGTCACCACGGTCAGCACCACCGCCACCGCCATCACCCAGGCCCGCAGCGTGGCGAGCGGCCCGGTCAGCGCCAGTACGTACATCCCGACCGCGATCCCCTGGGTGAGGGTCTTCAACTTGCCGCCCCGGCTGGCCGGAATCACCCCGTGCTTGATCACCCAGAACCGCATCAGCGTGATGCCGACCTCGCGGAAGAGGATGACGGCGGTGACCGCCCACGGCAGGTCGCCGAGGGCGGACAGGCCGACCAGCGCGGCGCCCATGATCGCCTTGTCCGCTATCGGGTCGGCGATCTTGCCGAAGTCGGTGACCAGGTTGTAGCGGCGGGCCAGTTCACCGTCGAAGAGATCGGTGATCATGGCGATGGCGAAGGCCGCCCACGCGAAGGAGCGCCACGCCGGGTCGTGACCGCCCGCGTGGATCAGCAGCAGCACGAATCCCGGTACGAGCAGCAGCCGCACCATGGTCAGGATGTTGGCGATGTTCCACAGGCCGACCGGCCGGTCCACCGGGTCCCCGAGGTGGTCGGGAGAGGCCGCGGGCCGGTGACCGCCCGCCGCGGACGCCGGTACACCGGTCATCTGCCCGCCCTCTCCGTACCGCCGAGGCCCGAGCCGCCCGCGAGCGGCTCGGCCACCAGGTCGACGCCCTCGGTGTCCACCACCTTCGCGGCGACCAGGCTGCCGACCGCCAGCCCCTCGGACGAGGTGAGCACGACCTGGCCGTCGGTCTCCGGAGCCTGGTGCACACCGCGGCCGACGGCCTCGCCCTCGTCCAGCGACTCGACCAGCACGTCGACCGGCTCGCCCAGCCGCTCCTCCGCGCGCTGCGCGGTGAGCTCCTCGGCGAGCCGGGAGACTCTGGCGAGGCGTTCGGCGACCACGTCCTCGGCCAGCTTGCCGTCGTATCCGGCGGCCTCCGTGCCCTCCTCGTCGGAGTAGCCGAACACGCCGATGGCATCCAGCCGCGCCTCGCTGAGGAAGCGTTCCAGCTCGGCCAGATCGGCCTCGGTCTCGCCGGGGAAGCCGACGATGAAGTTGGAGCGCACACCGGCCTGCGGCGCCTTGGCGCGGACCGTCTCCAGCAGCCCGAGGAAGCGGTCGGTGTCGCCGAACCGCCGCATCGCGCGCAGCACACCGGGCGCCGAGTGCTGGAAGGACAGGTCGAAGTACGGGGCCACCTTCGGCGTCGAGGTCAGCACATCGATCAGGGTCGGCCGCATCTCCGCGGGCTGCAGATAGCTGACCCGGATCCGCTTGATCCCGTCGACCGCGGCCAGCTCGGGCAGCAGCGTCTCCAGCAGCCGGATGTCGCCGAGGTCCTTGCCGTACGAGGTGTTGTTCTCGCTGACCAGCATGACCTCCTTGACGCCCTGCTCGGCCAGCCAGCGGGTCTCGCCGAGGACGTCGGAGGGGCGGCGCGAGATGAACGAGCCACGGAAGGACGGGATGGCGCAGAACGCGCACCGCCGGTCGCACCCCGACGCCAGCTTCACCGAGGCGACCGGGCTGGAGTCCAGACGGCGGCGCAACGGCGCACGCGGCCCGGAGGCGGGGGCGATGCCCTGCGGCAGGTCATCGGGGGCCTGCGCGTGGCCGGGCAGCGCCACCGCGGTGTCCTGCCGCGCCGCCGGGCTGATCGGCAGCAGCTTGCGCCGGTCACGCGGGGTGTGCGGGGCGTGGACGCCGCCGGACAGGATGGTCTGCAGGCGGCCGGAGATGTCCGCGTAGTCGTCGAAGCCCAGCACGCCGTCGGCTTCGGGCAGCGCTTCCGCGAGCTCCTTGCCGTACCGCTCGGCCATGCAGCCGACGGCCACGACCGCCTTGGTACGGGCCTGGCCCTTGAGGTCGTTGGCCTCCAGCAGGGCGTCGACCGAGTCCTTCTTGGCGGCGTCGACGAAGCCGCAGGTGTTGACCACGGCGACATCGGCTTCGCTGGCGTCGTCGACGAGCTGCCAGCCGTCCGCCGCCAGACGGCCGGCGAGCTCCTCGGAGTCCACCTCATTGCGCGCGCAGCCGAGAGTGACCAGAGCGACGGTACGGGGTTCGGGCATGGGCTCAGCCTACTTTGTCCCTGACCGGGACTTCTCCGGCCGCCCCCAGGCGTGAGTGAGCCGAAGGGCGCGCCGCCCGTGGCCGGAGGCCACTGGTGGATGCGGCGAAAGCGACGAAGGCAAGGGAGCGACGAAGGAGCGAGCGCAGTCCTGAGGAGTGTCGGCACCGGGCCGAAGCGCCCGGAGGCGAACGAACACCGTCAGGCAGCCTCAGCCCACTCTGCCCGCGCCCGCCCCTCTCTCCGAGTGCCCCTTCTCGCTGGTTACCCGGCCTGCGGGTTGCCGGGCGTGAAGTTCGTGCGGATCAGCTGGCCGTCGCTGCCCGCGGTGCCGAGATCCTTGCCGTTGACGAACATCTTCACCGCGCCGGCGTTGCCGAGCACCAGGGAGATCTTCTTGTCGTCGGTGAACGTCTTGGACTGCCCCTGGTCCAACAGTCCTTCGAAGAGCGAGTGCCCATCGTTGGCGGTCGCGGTGATCCAGCTCTTGCCGCCGTCGGCGGTGAGCTTGACGGTGACCTTGTCGGCCGGGGCGGCGGCGATGGCGCTACGGCTGGGCTCCGGGCGTTTGGCGGGCGTGTGGGACGGCTGGGGGGCGCTGGGGTGGGCCTGGGAGGCGTTCCCCGCCACCGACTCGCTTCCGCTGCGCGCACCGCTGAACATCGTGAAGCCGACGAAACCGACCACGATCACGATCGCCGCGACCATGGCCGCGGTCCAGTTGGGGCGGCGCGGCTCGGGGCGGATCCTCTCCGCTTCGTAAACCGGTGCCACATGGGTGGGGCTGGGTTTTCCACCGTGCTCGCCGTCGTAGCTCTCGATCAGCGGCGCCGGATCGAGGCCCACCGCACGCGCGAGCGTACGGATATGCCCTCGGGCGTAGACGTCGCCGCCGCAGCGGGAGAAGTCGTCCTGCTCGATCGCATGCACGATGGGCGCCCGTACCCGAGTGGCCGCGCTTATCTCTTCGACGGTCAGACCGGCGTCGAGACGTGCCCGGTGCAGGGCGCGGCCGATGGACAGGGGTGCCTCGGAACCTGCGTCGGAAGGTGAGTTGCCGATGGACACGAGGGCGCCTTTCGAGCGTGTAGCCACCTGCTGGAAATTCAGTTTAGGGGCGGTAGGCAAGCATCGGGCAAGCGGACGAGATTACTTTGTCCGCCAACAGGGTCCGCCAGGGCTTGACCATCGGATGTATCTCCGTCGGCCGTCGGCCATCTGCCTGCCCCCTGTCCCCGTTTGACGTACGAACGGCGCTTACGGTTGCCCGCGCCGCCGGGCCGAATGAACCGTTCGAGTGACGGCACGGCCGCGCTCAGGGCTGGGAGTCGCCGCGGATGACGGCGAGCACCCCGTCCAGCTCGTCGGGCTTGACCAGCACGTCGCGCGCCTTGGAGCCCTCGCTCGGCCCGACGATGTTGCGCGATTCCATCAGGTCCATGAGTCTGCCCGCTTTCGCGAAGCCCACGCGGAGCTTGCGCTGAAGCATCGATGTCGAGCCGAACTGGGTGGACACCACCAGCTCCGCGGCCTGCAGCAACAGGTCGAGGTCGTCGCCGATCTCCTCGTCGATCTCCCTCTTGGGACCGCTGGGACCGGTGACATCGTCCCGGAAGACCGGTGTGAGCTGGGACTTGCAGTGGTCGACGACCGCGGCGACCTCGGCCTCGGTGACGAACGCGCCCTGCAGCCGGATCGGCTTGTTGGCGCCCATCGGCAGGAAGAGCCCGTCGCCCTTGCCGATCAGCTTCTCGGCGCCCGGCTGGTCGAGGATGACCCGGCTGTCGGCGAGCGAGGAGGTGGCGAAGGCCAGCCGGGAAGGCACGTTCGCCTTGATCAGACCGGTGACGACGTCGACGCTCGGCCGCTGGGTGGCCAGCACCAGATGGATTCCGGCCGCGCGGGCGAGCTGGGTGATGCGGACGATGGAGTCCTCGACGTCGCGCGGCGCGACCATCATCAGGTCCGCCAGCTCGTCGACGATCACCAGCAGATACGGGTACGGGGACAGTTCGCGTTCGCTGCCCTCGGGCGGCTTGGCCTTCCCGGAGCGCACCGCCGCGTTGAAGTCGTCGATGTGGCGGAAGCCGTACGCGGCGAGGTCGTCGTAGCGCAGGTCCATCTCCCGGACCACCCACTGCAGCGCCTCGGCGGCCTTCTTCGGGTTGGTGATGATCGGCGTGATCAGGTGCGGAATGCCTTCGTACGCGGTCAGTTCGACGCGCTTGGGGTCGACCAGCACCATGCGCACCTCGTCCGGGGTGGCCCGGGCCATGATCGAGGTGATCAGGCAGTTGATACAGGAGGACTTACCGGATCCGGTGGCACCGGCGACCAGCACATGCGGCATCTTGGCGAGGTTGGCCATCACATAGCCGCCCTCGACGTCCTTGCCCAGGCCGACCGTCATCGGATGGTCCTCGCCCGCCGCTTCCGCCGAGCGCAGCACATCGCCGAGGTTGACCATCTCCCGGTCGGAGTTGGGGATTTCGATGCCGACCGCCGACTTGCCGGGAATCGGACTGATGATCCGCACGTCCGGGCTGGCGACCGCGTACGCGATGTTCTTGGTGAGCGCGGTGATCCGCTCGACCTTGACGGCCGGGCCGAGTGCGACCTCGTAGCGGGTGACCGTCGGTCCGCGGGTGAAGCCGGTGACCGAGGCGTCGACCTTGAACTCGGAGAAGACACCGGACAGCGAGGCGACCACCGCGTCGTTGGCGGCGCTGCGGGTGCGGCCCGGACCGCCGCGCTCCAGGAGGTCCAGGGACGGCAGTGCGTAGGTGATGTCGCCGGAGAGCTGAAGCTGCTCGGCCCGCGGGGGCAGCGGGTCGGCGGCCGGGGGCGCGGGCTTCTTGGTCAGGTCGGGTACGGCGTCGGCCGGGGGCACGGACTCCTCGGCGCGCGCGGCCGGTACCGCCGACCCCTGCCCGCTCTTGACCATCGAGATCCGGCTGGTGATGTCGGCGACCACCGGCGAGGGATGGACCCCGTGCAGCACGGCGCCGTCCAGCGCGGCCGCGGCCGCCGCCGCGACATCGACCGGGTCGGGTTCGCCGCGGGCCGCGCCGGGCTTGGAGAAGTCCACGGGCGCGTCCTGGCCGCGCCGCGTGCGGCGGCGGCCCAGTTCCTCGGCCTCCACCGCCGCGACGTCCAGGCCGTCGGCCGGGGCGGCCCGGCGGGTACGGGACCGGCGGGGGCGCGGTTCGTCGTCCTGTTCGCGGTACGCGGACTCCTCGTACGGCTCGGCGTCGTTCTCGTACCCGCCGTCGCCGCCCGCGTCGTACAGCCCGAGCCGGGTGCCGAGTTGCCTGAGCCGCTGCGGAATCGCGTTGACCGGGGTGGCGGTGACCACCAGCAGCCCGAAGACCGACAGCAGCACCAGCAGCGCGACGGCGAGCGCCGAGCCGACGCTGAACAGCAGCGGTTTGGAGGCGGCCCAGCCGATCATGCCGCCCGCGTCGCGCAACGCCTGCGCGCCCTGCCCTCGTCCGGGCGCGCCGCAGCCGATGTGGATCAGCCCGAGGACGCCGACGATCAGCGCGGACAGGCCGATGACGATGCGCCCGTTGGCCTCCGGCTGTTCCGGATGGCGCATCAGGCGGACGGCGACGATGCCCAGCAGTATCGGCACCAGCAGGTCGAGCCGCCCGAACGCGCCGGTCACCAGCATGTCGATCAGATCGCCGACCGGACCGCTGAGGTTGGACCAGGTGCCGGCCGCGATCACCAGCGCGAGGCCGAGCAGCAGCAGCGCCAGACCGTCCTTGCGGTGCGCCGGGTCCAGCCCGCGGGCGCCGCGGCCCACACCGCGGAACACCGCGCCCACGCTGTGCGCGAAACCGAGCCAGAGCGCCCGCAGCAGACGGAGGACCGGGCGGGTTGGACTCGGTGCCGGTTTGGGCGCGGCCTTGGGGGCCGCGGCCCTCTTGGCGGGCGCCTTCTTCGCCGCCGGACGCGCCTTCCCAGCGGCCTTCTTGGCGGGCGCCTTCTTCTTCGCGGCGCCCGCCCCGGCGCCCGTAGTGCGCCCGGTGCGCTTGGCGGGAGCCGCAGAGCTGCTCGAACCCTTGCCGGACGTACGTGAGGCCATGGTGCCGAGGTTACCGCCGTTGCCCCAGGGCCAGGTACGAGGCGTCATATACGCCCGTTCGTGTCGCGGCCCAGACGTAGCAAGGGTGACGCGGCGTCAACGAGTCATCCCTGAGGGGGCACCGACGACGGCCCCGGCTCGGCGCCCGGCTCCAGTGCGTCCAACGCCCGCCGCAGCCCGGTCAGCTTGCGCTCCAGATGTGCCGCGGTGGCCACCGCGGCGGCGTCGGCGGAGTCGTCCAACTGCTTGGACAGCGCCTCCGCCTGCTCCTCCACCGCCGCGAGCCGGGCGGACAGTTCGGCGATCAGCCCGGCGGGCTCCTTGGATCCGTCGGCCCCCTGGTGCCCGCCCTGCTCCAACTGCAGGCGCAGCAGGGCGGCCTGCTCCCGCAGCTGGCAGTTCTTCATGTAGAGCTCGACGAAGACCGAGACCTTCGCCCTGAGCACCCACGGGTCGAACGGCTTGGAGATGTAGTCCACCGCACCCGCCGCGTAACCCCGGAAGGTGTGGTGCGGACCGTGGTTGATGGCGGTCAGGAAGATGATCGGGATGTCGCGGGTGCGTTCGCGGCGCTTGATGTGCGCGGCGGTCTCGAACCCGTCCATGCCCGGCATCTGCACATCGAGCAGGATCACCGCGAAGTCGTCCGTGAGCAGCGCTTTGAGCGCCTCCTCCCCGGACGATGCCCGAACCAGCGTCTGATCGAGCGCGGAGAGGATGGCCTCCAGCGCCAGCAGATTCTCCGGCCGGTCATCGACCAGGAGGATCTTGGCCTTCTGCACCATAGCCCGCCCTCCTCGGCCCGGCATGGGGCCTCCCCTGCTCGAAGAGCTCGGGGAAGCACCGGGCGCCGCCCCCAGGGACGACTCCTGTACGCCGCCCGTCCTTGTGCCGGTCATGGTAGCCGCACCCCGTCGCTCGCCACACCCTGTCACCGCCATGTCACTGTGCACGTAGCAGAAACGTGGCGGGAGACCAGAAGGTTCCCTGCATACCGCACTCTCACACCCCTTCGGCACGCCGTGTTGTGCGAAGACGCATTCTCATCCGGCTCTCACCCGGCCTCGTTCACCTTCGCCCGTCTCAACGCGCCCGCATCCACTGCTCCATGACCGACAGCAGGTGATCGGTGTCCACCGGCTTGGTGACGTAGTCGGAAGCGCCGGACTCGATGCTCTTCTCCCGGTCGCCCTTCATCGCCTTCGCGGTCAGCGCGATGATCGGCAGCCCGGCGAACTGCGGCATCCGGCGAATCGCCGACGTGGTGGCATAGCCATCCATCTCCGGCATCATGATGTCCATCAGGACGACGGCGACATCGTCGTGCTGCTCCAGCACCTCGATGCCCTCACGGCCGTTCTCCGCGTACAGCACCACCAGACCGTGCTGCTCCAGCACGCTGGTGAGCGCGAAGACATTGCGGATGTCATCGTCGACGATCAGCACCTTCTGCCCGCTGAAGCCGCCCCGCACGCCGCGCCCCGCACGCCGCACGCCGTCCTGCCGGCCGTTGTCCACCCATGAGTCGGCTGCCGGCTGCTGAGCGCCCCTGCCGGGGTGTGCGGCACGGTCCGGGGACGGCAGCGCCCGGCGGCGCAGCCGTCCCAGGCTGCCACCGCGGCCGTACGCGCCGCGGCCGGGCTCCTCCCCGGCGGCCAGCTCATCGGTCGGTGCGGCGCCGTCCGCCGTGGACGCCTGCTCCTTGGTGGGCAGTTCACCGGTGCTGAGCGGCAGATAGAGCGTGAACGTCGAGCCGCGGCCCGGCTCGCTGTCCGCATGGATCTCACCGCCGAGCAGCCGGGCGATCTCGCGGCTGATGGACAGACCGAGGCCGGTGCCGCCGTACTTGCGGCTGGTGGTGCCGTCGGCCTGCTTGAACGCCTCGAAGATGACCCGCATCTTGCTCGCCGCGATGCCGATGCCGGTGTCGGTGACCGAGAACGCGATCATGTCCTGGTCGGGGTCGCGCAGCGAGCCGGACTCCAGCATCTGCTCGCGGATGGCGACCGGGATCTCCTTGCCCGCCGGGCGGATGACCAGCTCGACGGCGCCCGCGTCGGTGAACTTCACCGCGTTGGACAACAGGTTGCGCAGCACCTGCAGCAGCCGCTGCTCGTCGGTGTGCAGGGTCATCGGCAGCTCGGGCGAGACCCGGACCGAGAAGTCCAGGCCCTTCTCCGCGGTGAGCGGCCGGAAGGTGGCCTCCACATAGTCGACCAGCTGGACCAGGGCGATACGGGTCGGGCTGACGTCCATCTTGCCCGCCTCGACCTTCGACAGGTCGAGAATGTCGTTGATCAGCTGGAGCAGATCGGAACCCGCGCCGTGGATGGTTTCGGAGAACTCCACCTGCTTGGGCGACAGATTGCCCTCGGCGTTGTCGGCGAGCAACTTGGCCAGGATCAGCAGCGAGTTGAGCGGGGTACGCAGCTCGTGCGACATGTTGGCGAGGAACTCCGACTTGTAGCGCATGGAGACCGCGAGCTGCTCGGCACGCTCCTCCAGGACCTGCCGGGCCTCCTCGATCTCGGTGTTCTTCACCTCGATGTCGCGGTTCTGCTGGGCCAGCAGCTCGGCCTTCTCCTCCAGTTCGGCGTTGGAGGCCTGCAGCGCCTTCTGCCGGTTCTCCAACTCGGCCGAGCGCTCCCGCAGTTGAGCGGTGAGCTCCTGGGACTGCTCCAGCAGCCCCTCCGTCTTGGTGTTGACCGAGATGGTGTTGACGCTGGTCGCGATCATCTCCGCGATCTGGCTGAGGAAGTCCTTCTGGATCTGGGTGAGCGGCTGGAAGGAGGCCAGCTCGATCACCCCGAGGACCCGGTCCTCGAACAGCAGCGGCAGCACGATGACATGGGCGGGCGGCGCCTCCCCGAGACCCGAGGCGATCTTGAGGTAGCCGGACGGTACGTTCTCCACGAGAATCGTGCGCCGCTCCACCGCCACCTGGCCGATGAGCGACTCGCCCGGCAGGAACGAGGTCGGCATGGTCCGCCGCGAGTAGCCGTAGGAGCCGATCAGCCGCAGCTCGTACGGCTCGCCGTCGGCGCCCCCGATCTCCCCGCGCTCACCACTCGTCGCGACCTCCTGGGCCAGGAAGAACGCGCCGTGCTGTGCGGAGACCACCGGGGTCAGCTCGCTCATGATGAGCGCCGCCACGTCCACCAGGTCGCGGCGGCCCTGCATCAGGCCGGAGATACGGGCCAGGTTGCCCTTGAGCCAGTCCTGCTCCTTGTTGGCCAAGGTGGTCTCGCGGAGCTTGACGATCATCGTGTTGATGTTGTCCTGGAGTTCCAGGATCTCGCCCGCCGCGTCCGCGTCGATGCGCAGGTTGAGGTCGCCGCGGGTCACCGCCGTGGCGACCTCGGCGATGTTGCGCACCTGGTTGGTCAGGTTGTTCGCCATCAGGTTCACGGAGTCCGTGAGGTCCTTCCAGATGCCGGAGACGCCCGGCACCCGCGCCTGACCGCCGAGCCGGCCCTCGGTACCCACCTCACGCGCGACCCGGGTGACCTCGTCACCGAACGCCGACAGCTGGCCGACCATGGTGTTGATGGTCGTCTTCAGCTCCAGGATCTCGCCCCGGGCGTCCACGTCGATCTTCTTGGACAGGTCACCGCGCGCGACGGCGGTGGTCACCATCGCGATGTTGCGCACCTGGTTGGTGAGGTTGGACGCCATCGAGTTCACCGACTCGGTGAGGTCCTTCCAGGTACCCGACACACCGGGCACCCGGGCCTGGCCGCCCAACTCGCCCTCGGTGCCCACCTCGCGGGCCACCCGGGTCACCTCGTCACCGAACGCGGACAACGTGTCCACCATCGTGTTGATGGTCTCGGCGAGCTGCGCGACCTCACCGCGCGCCTCGACGGTGACCTTCTTCGTCAGGTCGCCGTTGGCCACCGCGGTGGAGACCGCCGCGATGCTGCGCACCTGGGACGTCAGGTTGTTCGCCATGATGTTGACGTTCTCGGTGAGGTCCTTCCAGATGCCGGACACATCACGCACCCGTGCCTGGCCGCCGAGGCGGCCCTCGGTGCCCACTTCGCGGGCCACCCGGGTCACCTCGTCACCGAACGCGGAGAGCTGGTCCACCATCGTGTTGACGGTGGTGACCAGTTCGAGGATCTCGCCCTTGGCGTCAACCGTGATCTTCTTCGACAGGTCGCCCTGGGCGACCGCCGTCGTCACCTCGGCGATGTTGCGGACCTGACCCGTCAGGTTTGACGCCATGCCGTTCACAGACTGCGTCAGGTCCTTCCAGGTACCCGACACGCCCTTCACATCGGCCTGGCCGCCCAGGATGCCCTCGGTGCCCACCTCACGGGCCACCCGGGTCACCTGCTCGGCGAACGCCGAGAGCTGGTCGACCATCGTGTTCAGGGTGTTCTTCAGCTCCAGGATCTCGCCCCGGGCGTCCACGTCGATCTTCTGCGACAGATCACCGCGGGCCACCGCCGTGGCGACCTGCGCGATGTTGCGGACCTGGGCGGTCAGGTTGCCCGCCATGCCGTTCACCGAATCCGTCAGATCACGCCACACGCCCGCCACACCCGGCACCTGCGCCTGACCACCGAGGCGGCCCTCGGTGCCCACCTCGCGGGCCACCCGGGTCACCTGGTCGGCGAAGGCGGAGAGCTGGTCGACCATCGTGTTGATGGTGTTCTTCAGCTCCAGGATCTCGCCGCGCGCGTCGACCTCGATCTTCTGCGAGAGGTCACCGCGCGCCACCGCCGTCGTCACCTGGGCGATCTGGCGCACCTGCGAAGTCAGGTTGCCCGCCATGAAGTTGACGGAGTCGGTCAGGTCCTTCCAGGTACCCGAAACGCCGGGAACCTCCGCCTGACCACCGAGCCGCCCCTCCGTACCCACATCGCGCGCCATCCGCGTCACCTGGGCGGCGAACGAGGAGAGTTGGTCCACCATCGTGTTGACGGTGTTCTTCAGCTGGAGCATCTCGCCGGAGACGTCGACCGTCACCTTCTGCGACAGATCACCGTTGGCCACCGCAGTCGTCACCTGCGCGATGTTGCGCACCTGGCCGGTGAGGTTGCGGAAGGCGGTGTTCACCGAGTCCGTCAGGTCCTTCCAGGTACCCGCCGCACCCGGCACCTGCGCCTGACCACCGAGTTCACCCTCGACGCCGATCTCCCGTGCCACCCGGGTCACTTCGGAGCCGAACGACGACAGCTGGTCGACCATCGTGTTAACGGTGTTCTTCAACTCCAGCATCTCGCCGGAGACATCGACCGTCACCTTCTGCGACAGATCACCGTTGGCCACCGCAGTCGTCACCTGCGCGATGTCCCGCACCTGCGCGGTCAGGTTACGGAACGCGGTGTTCACCGAGTCCGTCAGGTCCTTCCAGGTACCAGCCGCACCCGGCACCTGCGCCTGACCACCGAGCTGGCCCTCCGCGCCGACCTCGCCCGCGACCCGGGTCACCTCGTCAGCGAAGGTGCGCAGCGTCTCGGTCATCCCGTTGATGGTCTCGGCGAGCTGGGCCACTTCGCCGCGCGCCGCGATCGTGATCTTCTGCGACAGATCGCCGTTGGCCACCGCCGTCGTCACCTGCGCGATGTCCCGCACCTGCGCGGTCAGGTTCCCGGCCATGGTGTTGACCGAGTCCGTCAAGTCCTTCCAGACGCCCGCGACACCGGGCACCTGCGCCTGGCCGCCGAGTTCACCCTCGGTGCCCACCTCGCGCGCCACCCGGGTCACTTCGGAGGCGAAGGACGACAGCTGGTCCACCATCGTGTTGACGGTGTTCTTCAACTCCAGCATCTCGCCGGCCACATGAACCGTGACCTTCCGCGACAGATCGCCCTTGGCCACCGCTGTGGTGACCAGCGCGATATCGCGCACCTGAGCCGTTAGCCGGGAGGCCATCGTGTTGACCGAGTCCGTCAGGTCCTTCCAGGAACCCGACATACCGCGCACCCGGGCCTGCCCGCCCAGTTTGCCCTCGGTCCCGACCTCACTGGCCACCCGCGTCACCTCGTCGGTGAACGCCGACAACTGGTCGACCAGGCCGTTAACGGTACGGCCCACCTTGAGGAACTCCCCGCGCAGCGGATGCGCCGAACCGTCCGGACCCTGCGAGCGCAGGTCCATGCGCTGCTCCAGATCGCCTTCGGCGACCGCCGACAGCACCCGTCCGACCTCGGACACCGGCCGTACGAGATCGTCCACCAGCGCGTTCGACGCGTCGATCGCGGCCGCCCACGCCCCGTCGCAGGCCCCGACCTCCAGGCGCTCGGTGAGCTTGCCCTCCCGGCCGACCACCCGCCGGACCCGCGCCAACTCCCCGGTGAGGTGCTGGTTACGGTCCGCCACCTCGTTGAAGACGGCGGCGATCTCGGCCATCACTCCGTCACCGGAGACCGTCAAGCGCTTGCGGAAATTCCCGTCTCGCATGGAGACAAGCGCGGACAGCATCCTGTGCAGAGCGGCTGAGTCGACCTCGACGGTCCCGTTGACGCGGGAACGCGCGCCTTTCGTACGCGTGGCCCCGCCACGCGACGATGCACCAGACTCCACCGTGTCCCTCCCGGAGGGTCGAACGTCGACTTGCCCTGGCCCTTGCCCCTGTCCAAGGCCTTCCCAGTGTTTCACCATGCCGCCCTGCGGCCATAACGGTTCGGCAGCATCGCATACCAAACCCCGGTGTGGTTCCGATAGAGCGATCCCGACGGATCCCGACGGAAAACACCCGCAACCGGCGCACGCGCGCCCCAGGTGGGTAAGTAACCTGGCATCCGGTTGCCCGCCAAGAGCCGGGCGTACACCTGGGCAGCGGAGGGGTGCCGCGACATGCGCGAGCAGAGCGCCGAACGGGGGCGTGGACCGGCCACGGCCAGCCTGCCCGAGACCCGGCTGCACCATGTGGCAGAGCAGCGAACCAGCGACGACCCGAGTGACCCGCGACACATGAGGAGCGAATTGATCACCGCGCGTGCAGCCGCCACCTTCGAGCCGGTCGGGCGCTCGGTCGCCACCGCACGTGCCTTCGTCCGCGATACCTTGCAGGGTTGGGGCTTCAGCGACGTGGTCGACGACGCCGTCGTCCTCACCAGTGAACTGGTCACCAACGCCGTCGTACACGCGGGCACCGCCGCCGACGTACTGTGCCTGCGCTATCCGGCCTCCGTCCGCATCGAGGTCGCCGACCACTACCCCGAACGCGAGGTTCCGCTCCACGACGGGGACCGCACCAGCTCCCCCGACCGCGAGGGCGGCCGCGGCCTCATCCTGTGCTCGGCACTGGCCACCCGCTGGGGCGTGGAGTACGCCCCGACCCACAAGCAGGTGTGGTTCCAACTGGACCTGCCAGAACGCCCCACAGGCACCCGCTCCGCGGGCCCCGCACTGCCCCTCACCTCACTCCCCCTGGCCGACGCCCAGGTCCGCGTCGGCGTCATCCAGGTCGACCGCGACGGCATCGTCAGCGGCTGGAACGAGGACGCCCAGTCACTGTTCGGCCACTCCCCGCAGCAGGTCGTCGGCAAGGCGCTCGGCGACCTCACCGCCTGGCCGCAGACCCCCGGCACCGGCTTCGGCCTCGCCGAGGCGCTGCGGCTCTCCCGCTGGGAGGGGTCGTACGGGCTGCGCGGCGCCGACGGCAAGGTCCAACCGGTGTACGGCTCCCACCTTCGGGTCCGCGACACCTCCGGCGAACCGTCCACGGTCTGCCTGCTGGTACGGGAGCACGAACGCGCCGTCCTCCAGGGCCCGTTGCGCGGACCGGTACCGGACCCCACGCAGACCGACCGCGGCAAGATCACCGCCGACCCCTTCGAGGTCTTCATCGGCTCCCCGGCCCCCGACGACCTCGACGGCCTGCTGCAGCGCACCGTGGAGCGCGCCCGCGACATGCTCGACGGTGATGCGGCCTATCTACTGCTCGCCACCGACGACGAGACCGAGTTGGAGGTACGCGCCTCCACCGGCCTGCCCTCCGCCCGCCAGCGGTTCGCACGGGTGCCCGTCGAGGCGGGCACCGGCCGCTACGGCAGCGCCCGGATGCCCGCCGTGCACGAGGACCTCATCGCCGCCCCGGGTGCCGTACCGCTGCTGGCCGGCACGGGCATGCGGTCGGTCGTCACCGTTCCGCTCAAGGTGGAGGGGCGGCTGACCGGCTCCCTCGGCGTCGCCGCCGAATTCCCCGGCCGCTACAGCAACGAAGAGGCGCTGCGCCTGCAGTTCGCCGCCGACCGGATCGCACTCGCCGTCGAGAGCGCCCGCCTCACCGAGCTGGAACGCCTGCGCCGCGGATCCCTGTCATTCCTCGTCGAGGCCTCCGACCTGCTGGCCGGAACGCTGGAACGCGACCAGACGCTGGCACTGATGGCCCAGATGACCGTGCCCACCCTGGCCAGTTGGTGCGCCGTCTACACCATCGCCGAGCAGTCCGAACCGGAGCTGGCCTTCGTCCTGCACGAGGACGAGGACCGGATCGACGGGCTCAAGGCACTGCTGTCCAGGATCGCTCCGCCCTCCCCCGACCCGACCCCGGGCGCCCGGATGTGGACCGCGCCGTCCGACGCCGCCCACTCCACCGCGCTCCGCGCCTCCCTGCGCAGCCTGGGCCTGGCCGAAGCGGGCCGCCCGGCCACCGGCACCGGCGCCCACGCCACCGCCTCGGCCGTCGGCGGGGAGACGGTCGTACTGCCGCTGGTCGCCCGCAACCGCGTGATCGGCATGCTCACCCTCGGCAAGCCCTCCGACGAGCGGTTCCGACAGGAGATCCTGGAACTCGCCGAGGACCTGTCCCGCCGGGCCGCTCTGGCCCTGGACAACGCCCGGTTGTACTCGGAGCGCACCGCCATCAGCCAGTCGCTGCAACGCAGCCTGCTGCCGCCCGAGCTGCCGCAGATCCCCGGCGTCGAGGTCGAGGTGATCTACCAGGCCGCGGGCGAAGGCAACGAGGTCGGCGGCGACTTCTACGACCTCTTCCCGATCCGCGAAGGCTGCTGGGGCTTCGCCATCGGCGACGTGTGCGGTACGGGCCCGGAGGCCGCCGCGGTCACCGGCCTCGCCCGGCACGCCCTGCGCCTGCTCGCCAGGGAGGGCTTCGGCGGCCCCGCGGTACTGGAACGGCTCAACGCCGCGATCCTCGACGAGGGCGCCCGCAGCCGCTTCCTGACCCTGCTCTACGGGGAGTTGTGGCCGCAGCGCGACGGCAGCGCCGTGCTGAAGGTCGTCTGCGCCGGACACCCCCTGCCGCTTCGGCTGCGCCAGGACGGCAGCGTGGAACCGGCCGCCGACCCGCAGCCGCTGCTGGGCGTGTTGGAGGACCTGGAGCTGATCGAGCAGACCGTGACGCTCGCCCCCGGGGATGTCCTGTTGTGCGTGACCGACGGCGTCACCGAACGCCGTGAGGGCAGCAGGATGCTGGGCGACGACGGACTCGCCGACGTACTCGCACAGAGCACCGGCCTTACGGCGGGGGCCGTGGCGGGCCGAGTGCAGCGGGCGGTCGAGAGGTTCGCCGCCGACGCGCCATCGGACGACATGGCGATCCTGGCGATGCGTGTCCCGGAACTTCAGGTCCCGGAGCTGTGAACTCCCGGTGCCGCGCACCGAAATGCACGAAGGCCCCCGCCGGTAACCAACCCGGCGGGGGCCTTCGTCATCTGAGCCCCAATACGGAATCGAACCGTAGACCTTCTCCTTACCATGGAGACGCTCTGCCGACTGAGCTATTGGGGCGCGCCGACGGAGAAGATCGTAGCTCATTCTCGCGCCGACCAAAAACTGACCGCGGGGCACCGGCCTAAAGCAGCCCGCCCAGTGCGTTGCAGGCCGAGACGATGCGCTCCACCTCGCGCTCGGTGAGCAATGGATGTACCGGCAGTGACAGCGTTTCGGCGGCCGCCTGTTCCGTATGCGGCAATTCGGCCGACGTACGGAAGGCGGGAATGCGGTGCAGCGGGGTGGGCACCGGAATTCCCGCGTCAACGCCGCGACTTGCCAGTGCCCTGGCGAACGCGTCACGGTCCGGCCGCCCGTTCCCGGGCACCCGCACCACATACCGCTGATAGACATGCCGCGCACCCGCGGCCACGTACGGTACGTGCACACCGGTCAACGCCGAGTCGAAGACACGTGCGTTGGCCCGCCGCCGGGCGGCGAATCCGGCGAGCCGCTCCAGTTCCCCCCGACCGGCGACCGCCGACTCCTCCGTCGGCCGGGTGTCAGGTGTACGCAACTCCCGCACCTTGCGGGCGAGTCGTGCGTCTTCTGTGACCACGGCAAGGCTGAACGCGGCCAACACCCCGAAGGTACCGACAGGTTCGCGGTCCAACTCGGCCCCGCAGGCCTGCGACGCGTCCTCCACCAGGGCCAGTCCATGGCGGCCCGCCAGCTGGGCCAGCCGGCGCACGGGCGCCGGGTGGCCGAACCGGTGCCCGGCGACTATCGCTACGGTGCGCCAGGTGATCGCGGCGGCGACCGCGTCCGGGTCGAGGCAGAAGCTCCGCGGGTCGATGTCGGCGAAGACCGGGGTGGCACCGGCCAGCCGGACGGCCTCCACCGCGGCCGCGGGGCCGTACGAGGGCACGATCACCTCGTCCCCCGGCACGACGCCCAGCGCGACGAGCGACAACCGAAGGGCGCAGTACCCCTCTTGTACGGCCACGCAGTGCCGCCCGCCCACGAGGTCCGCGAACTCGCTCTCGAACGCGGCGACCAACGATCCCTCGACCACGCTGCCGCTCGGCTTCACGCCGCACCTCCAGTCGTTGAGGCCGCCAGGGTCCCGAGGCACAACGATCAGCGGCCAAGCGGCGGGTGAACGACGGGTGATGAAAACGCAAAAAGCCTCAGTTCCCATGCTGGAGCATGGGAACTGAGGCCCTGTGAAAACTTGTTCGGCGGTGTCCTACTCTCCCACAGGGTCCCCCCTGCAGTACCATCGGCGCTGAAAGGCTTAGCTTCCGGGTTCGGAATGTAACCGGGCGT
>JBEYJY010000018.1:0-156083 GCA_040631425.1 Streptomyces sp. NPDC020096 | reverse complement strand
CCATGAAGTGATAGCTGGAGTGAGGAGACACCCCGGCACACCCCCGACCCCGAACCCGCCGTGCGCGACGGCCAGATGCGAACCAGGGCAACGGGTGGGCGGGCGGGCAAAAACCCCCACCGTCAACACCCCGTAAAAGCAAGCCCGTTCGACATCAGAAACCCATCAAGAACAACCCCCCACCCACATCCCACCCCTCAGGGTGATCCCCGGTGACGACCGCACGGCCGTCACCGGCTGGTGACGGGGGAGGCGCAGCGCGATGGCAGGCACCATCACAGCCGGGGGCAAACGTGCCGCCGGGACACCGCGGCCACAGGCGCGGGGAGCGGCCAGCGGCGCGGCACACCCGACGGGCGCCACGCCATCACCAGCACCGGCGCCGGACGCCCCGGGCCGCCCGCGCCCGAGGCGCAAACGGCACTGGACCGTCCCGGCCGTGCTGCGCGCCGCGCTGACCGGATGCCTCGCGCTCACCCTGGCGCTCGGCGCCCTGTGCGCCGCCATCCCGCTGCACACCAGCGGGAGTTGGTCGAGCATCCAGCAGCGGCTCGCCCCGCAGGTCCGGCACGCCTCCGGGCTGTATCTGGCGCTCACGGACATGGATGCGGAGACCGCGAACATCCTGGTCTTCGGCAACGCCAAGGAGCTCTCCGCGAACCGCGCGCAGGCCGTCAAGCTCTACGGCCAGGACCGTGACTCGGTCAGCACCGAGCTGCAGGGCGCCACCCGTTCCGCCGGAAACGACGCCTCCGCGCAGGCCGCACTGGTACAGATCCTGGACGGCCTCGGCCAATACGAGGAACTGGCCTCCCGCGCCACCTCCCTCAACGACCAGGCGAACGCACCCGCCGGACACCCGGCTCCCGCTGCCCTCACCGCGTACCGCCAGGCCACGGATCTGATGCGGGAGTCGCTGCTTCCGTCGGCCGACAAGCTGATCGACGCCAACAACACGACCTTCACCGCCACCTACGACGACGAGCGCGGACTGCTGTCCGATCTGCGGTGGGCCGCGCTGGGTCTCGGCGTTCTCACGCTCGCCGCGCTCATCGCCCTGCAACTGTTCATCACCCGGCGCTTCCGCCGTCTGGTCAATCCGGCGCTGGCCGCCGCGACCCTGCTGTGTGTGACGGTCATCGGCACGGTCGTCACCATGGCGGGGGACGAGCAGTACCAGTTGGGTATCGCCCGGCATGACGCCTTCGACTCGGTCGTGGCGCTGTCCGCCGCCCGCGCGGTGGGCTATGACGCGAACGCCGACGAGAGCCGCAACCTGCTTGACCCGCAGCGGTCCGGCGACTACTCGGACGCCTTCTTCGAGAAGTCCCAGAAGATCGCGGACATCGACGGTTCCAGCCTGCAGACGTACTCCTCCGACATCGCCTCGGCTCAGCATGCCTATCTCGCCGACCACAACGACCTGCGTTTCACCGGTTACCTGGGCACCGAGTTCCGCAACATCACGTTCCCCGGGGAGCGCTCCGCCGCGGAGCGCGCGCTGTCCGCATGGGTCGGCTACGAGCGCGCCGACCACACCACCCGCGGCTATGTCGCCGCCGGACGGCTCGACGAGGCCATCCGGTACAACACCAGCTGGGACAAGGGGGGTTCCAACTACACGTTCCAGCAGTGGGACAGCGCGATGAAGGACGACATCGCGATCAACGACCACGCCTTCGCCGACGCGGTCTCGAACGGCCGGTCGGAGCTCGACTCGTCGCTGGTCCTCATAGGAGGCGGGACGGTGCTGGCGCTGGGGCTGGCCGCCTTCGGCGTACGGCTGCGGCTGCGCGAATTCGGCTGATCCGCCCGACCCGGACGTCGGACACCGCCCAGGCCCGTGGACAATGGCACGGTGACCCGAGCCTCCCTGGACAAGCAGCCGTCGGAAGTCGCGTCGATGTTCGACGACGTGGCGGCCAAGTACGACCTGACCAACGACGTGCTGTCGCTCGGGCAGGCCCGGCTGTGGCGCAAGGCCGTCGCCCGCGCCGTCGACGCCCGCCCGGGCGACCGGGTCCTCGACCTCGCCGCCGGTACCGGCACGTCCTCGCTGCCGTATCTCCAGGCGGGCGCCCAGGTCGTGCCCTGCGACTTCTCGCTGGGCATGCTGCGCGAGGGCAAGAAGCGCCACCCGCGGCTGCCGCTGACCGCGGGCGACGCCACACGACTGCCGTTCAAGGACGACGCCTTCGACGCGGTCACCATCTCCTTCGGCCTGCGCAACGTCCAGGACTACGGCGCGGCCCTCGCCGAGATGCTGCGGGTGACGCGGCCCGGCGGCCGAGTGGTGATCTGCGAATTCAGCCACCCGACGTGGGCGCCGTTCCGTACGGTCTACACCGAGTACCTGATGCGCGCCCTGCCGCCGGTCGCCACCGCGATCAGCAGCAACCCGGACGCGTACGTCTATCTCGCCGAGTCCATCCGCGCCTGGCCCGACCAGCCGGGCCTCGCCGCCCGGCTGAGCGCGGCAGGCTGGTCGCGAGTCGCCTGGCGCAACCTGACCGGCGGTGTGGTGGCACTGCACCGGGCCTTCAAGCCGTAGCGGTTCGCCGGGTTCCGGCGCCGAGGGCCCTGAAGGGCCGGGCGCCATGCCCTGAATAGACTGACCGGTGTCCAGTGACCGGCCAGCCCGGCACGTAGCAACCGAGTCTTCGGGAGATACCGACCGTGACCGAGACGCCCGTGGCCTCCGAGCACCGTGCCGATGTGATCGTGGTCGGCGCCGGTCCGGCCGGTTCGACCACCGCGTACCACCTCGCCAAGTCCGGTCTCGACGTACTCCTGTTGGAGAAGACCGCCTTCCCGCGGGAGAAGGTGTGCGGTGACGGGCTTACGCCGAGGGCGGTCAAGCAGCTGGTCGGCATGGGGATCGACATCTCCGAGGAAGCGGGCTGGCTGCGCAACAAGGGTCTGCGGATCATCGGCGGCGGGGTGCGTATGCAGCTCGACTGGCCGGACCTGGCCTCGTTCCCGGACTACGGTCTGGTGCGCAAGCGCGATGACTTCGACGAGCAGCTCGCCCGGCAGGCGGAGAAGGCCGGTGCGCGGCTGTACGAGCGCTGCAACGTCGGCGCGCCGGTCATCGACGGCCGCACCGGCCGGATCACCGGGGTCGAGGCGAAGCTCGGCGAGGAGAAGGCGCCGGTCACCTTCCACGCCCCGCTGGTCGTCGCCGCCGACGGCAACTCGACCCGGCTCTCCCTGGCCATGGGCCTGCACCGCCGCGAGGACCGCCCGATGGGCGTCGCGGTGCGTACGTACTTCACCAGCCCCCGGCACGATGACGACTACCTGGAGTCCTGGCTGGAGCTGTGGGACCGGCGCGGCCCGCAGGACCGGCTGCTGCCCGGCTACGGCTGGATCTTCGGCATGGGCGACGGCACGAGCAACGTCGGCCTGGGGGTGCTGAACACCTCGGCCGCGTTCAAGGAGTTGGACTGGCGCGAGGTGCTGAAGGCGTGGTGCGCCTCGATGCCGGAGGACTGGGGGTACACCCCGGAGAACATGACCGGCCCGATCCGCGGCGCGGCGCTGCCCATGGCCTTCAACCGCCAGCCGCACTACACGCGCGGCCTGCTGCTGGTCGGCGACGCGGGTGGTCTGGTCAACCCGTTCAACGGCGAGGGCATCGCCTATGCGATGGAGTCCGGACAGATCGCCGCCGACGTCATCGTCCAGGCGGCCGCGCGGTCCACAACGACCCAGCGTGAGCTGGCCCTTCAGCACTACCCGCGGGTTCTGAAGGACACCTACGGCGGCTACTACTCGTTGGGCCGCGCGTTCGTGAAGTTGATCGGCAACCCGAAGGTCATGAAGGTGGCGACCCAGCGCGGTCTCACCCACCCGATGCTGATGCGCTTCACGCTGAAGCTGCTGGCGAACCTCACCGATCCGACCGGCGGCGACGCGATGGACAGGATCATCAACGGGCTGAGCAAGGTGGCTCCGAGGGCGTGACGGCCGCCGCCTGGGCGGCAGGCGCCATCCGATGGCGCGGGAGCACGATTCGTGGGCGGGAGCGTCGAACCCACCCCCCTCGCGGGGGAGTGTCCCGGTGCCGACCGGCTTCCGCTACAGGCCCGTAACAGCTACTGACTTTCCATCCTTCGTGGTGACAGTGTCGAGTTGTCGAGGTTCCCAGCACGATGTCGCTTTCGGCTGGGGGTCTGGGGGTTAGCCCCCAGGGAAGACACAGCGCGGCATTGGGTAGGTGCCGTACGGATATGGCTGCCGGACCGTCTGAAGGAGAAACGATGCGTTCCACGACCGCCCGTCGGCGGATACCCGCCGTCGCGACTCAGGCCGCCGTCCTCGCCGCTGTCGGCGCGCTCGCGCTGACGGCGTGCTCGTCGGGGAGCGGTTCGTCCAACGCCTCCATCGGCACCGGTTCCGGAACGTCCTCCACCGCCAGCTCCAGCACCGGCGGCTCCGCCACCACCGGGTCCGGTTCGGCGTCGGCGCAGGGCTCCCAGACGGCCGCCCAGAACTCCGGCGGCGTCCACGCCTGCACCAGCGGCCAGCTGAAGGTCGCCCAGGCCAACCCGAGCGTCGGCGCGGGCCAGTACTACTCCACGCTGGTCTTCACCAACGTCTCCGGCACGACCTGTACGTTGACCGGCTTCCCCGGCGTCTCCTACGTCAAGGCGGGCGGCGTCCAGTCCGGCAACCCCGCAGCCCGCACCGGCGACCACGTCAGCACGGTCACCCTGCGCGGCCACGGCGGCAAGGGGAGCGCCGTCATGCACGACAGCAACGGCGTCGGCGGCTACGACCCCAGCCAGTGCCAGCTCTCACCGGCCCAGGGCCTGCGAGTCTACCCCCCGAACCAGAAGGCGGCCCTGTTCATCCCGTGGCAGCACGACCACTGCGCGGGCCTGAGCATCCACCCGCTGACCATCGGCCCGGTCACGGCGGGCTAGCCACCGTCCGACAGCCAAGGGCCGCTGAACCCACCGGGGTCAGCGGCCCTTGGCTGTCGCGGACACCTCGCCGTCAGGCGACGCGGACCGCGCCCGTCGGCTCGTCGTACGACAGCGCGTGCTCGACGACACCGCTGCTCGGGTTCTGGGCGCCGATGAAGTTTCCGTTGCCGACGTAGACGGCAACATGGTACGCGCTGCCCGCGCTGCCCCAGTAGAGGATGTCGCCGGGCTGGAGGTTGCTGAGGGAGACCTGGGTGCCCGCGGTCGACTGGTCCTGGGAGACGCGGGGGAGGTCGACACCGATGGTGCGGAACGCGGCCTGGACGAGACCGGAGCAGTCGTAGGCGTTGGGGCCGGTGGAGCCCATCACGTACGCCTTGCCGAGCTGGGCCTGAAGGAAGCTCAGCACGCTGGAGATGCTGCCGCTGGCCGACGAGGGCGCCGAAGAAGTGGAGGAATCGGACGAGCTGGCCGATACGGAGAGCGTCGCGCGCTGGGCGGAGCGGGAGGCGGCCTGCTGCGCGGCCTGGTGCTCGGCGGCGGCCTTGGCCTCGGCGGCCTTCTTGTCGTCCGCTGCCTTGTGCTGCTTGGCGGCCTGGGAGGCGTCTGAGACGGCCTGGTCCTGGGCGGCCTGGAGCTGGTACGTGACGACGGCCTGAGCGGTGGCGTCGGCGGCACGCAGCTGGGAGAGGTCGAGGGTCTGGGTGACCTCGTTGGGCGTCTGGTCGTTCGGGCTGCTGGCCTGCGCGGGAGAGGCGGCACCGGTGAGGGCGACCGCTCCGATCACGCCACCGGCAACTCCGGCGCGTTTGACCCAGTTTGGCGGCGTATGTCGGGCATGCCGACGGCTGCGTATCTGGGTATCGGACTGCGGGGCGCGGGTCTGCATTGGGGACATGGCCAATATGGCTATCAGGAATTCTTGGTTGCGTACAAAAAACGTAAGGTACGCCACAGTTTTCCGGTGCGCGGCCGCAATGCCGGATTTTTGATCTTGCGTTGGGCTTTCCGGAGGCTTCGACTCCGTGTCCTCGTGCTCGCGTTCACAACCGCACGAACCCGAAGTTCGGGCTCGTCAGCACGGCGTGTCCCGGTTCACCCGTCGGCGTGCCCGGCCCAACAGCCGTATCACGCTGTACCACGCGCTTTCCGCGACTCCAACTTTGCGTCGAGTTCCCCGGCTTGATAATGCGACAGACGCGGTGACCTGCGGTTACCCCCGCCAGTGTCACCCTTGGTGATCATCTGGGTGCTTCACGTATGAAGATCGACACTCGCCCCGCCCGATGATCCTTCGTCAGGTGGCAGAGATCACAAAGCTGTTGCCGTACCCCGTGTCGCAGATCACAGACCGACGGGCATAGGATGCAGGCGGTTCGGGCTTGTGAACTGCCTCACATAGGAACGATCTGTCAGTCAACGTCGACTGGAAGGAGCGAGGGCGGTGAACTCCTACGTCCCCATCCTCGTGCTCGGAGCCCTTGCGGCGGGGTTCGCGATCTTCTCCGTGGATATGGCCAGACGCACCGGGCCGAAGAGATACAACCGGGCGAAGTTGGATGCCTATGAGTGCGGCATCGAGCCGACACCTCAGCCGGCCGGAGGCGGACGCTTCCCGATCAAGTACTACCTGACGGCGATGCTGTTCATCGTCTTCGACATCGAGATCGTCTTCCTCTACCCCTGGGCGGTCAGCTTCGACGCCCTCGGGCTGTTCGGACTCGTCGAAATGCTGCTGTTCGTCCTCACCGTCTTCGTTGCCTACGCCTATGTGTGGCGGCGCGGAGGCCTGGAATGGGACTGAGCGGCCGAGTCACAATGGATGCGAACCCGGGCATTTAGGACAGGGGCAAACGCTATGGGTATCGAGGAGAAGCTGCCGAGCGGCTTTCTGCTCACGACCGTCGAGCAGGCCGCGGGCTGGGTGCGCAAGGCGTCGGTCTTTCCGGCGACGTTCGGTCTGGCCTGCTGCGCGATCGAGATGATGACCACCGGAGCGGGCCGCTATGACATGGCCCGGTTCGGGATGGAGGTCTTCCGCGGCTCGCCTCGGCAGGCGGACCTCATGATCGTGGCCGGGCGGGTCAGCCAGAAGATGGCCCCGGTGCTGCGCCAGGTCTACGACCAGATGCCGAACCCCAAATGGGTCATCTCCATGGGCGTCTGCGCCTCCAGCGGCGGGATGTTCAACAACTACGCGATCGTCCAGGGCGTCGACCACATCGTCCCGGTCGATATCTACCTGCCCGGCTGCCCGCCGCGGCCCGAGATGCTGCTCGACGCGATCATCAAGCTGCACCGGAAGATCCAGAACGAGAAGCTCGGCGTGAACCGCGAGCAAGAGGAGCGCTTGGCGGAGGAAGCGGCGCTCAAGGCAGTCCCGACGATTGAAATGAAGGGGCTGCTGCGGTGAGCGACTCCCATTCCAAGGGTGGCGACAACGGCGCGAACGGCGTCAACCCCGACAAGGACGTGAACGCCACCAACCTTCCCGGCCAGCGCGGCGACCACGGTGAGGCGGTCCGGGTCCAGCGGGGCATGTTCGGTGCCAACAACGGTGGGGATACGTCCGGTTACGGTGGGCTCGTACGGCCGGTGCGGATGCCCGGCGCGTCGTCCCGGCCCTACGGGGGAGACTTCGACGAGGTCGCCGACGAGCTGGAAGGCGCCCTGGAGGAGCAGGGGCTGGTTCCGGAGAACGCGATCGAGAAGACGGTCGTCGACCGGGGCGAGATCACCTTCCACATCGCCCGTGAGCATCTGCCCCGGGTCGCCCGGACGCTGCGCGACGACCCCGCGCTGCGCTTCGAGCTGTGCACCGGGGTGAGCGGTGTCCACTTCCCCGGCGACCAGGGCCGCGAACTGCACGCCGTTTACCATCTGCGGTCAATCACTCACAACCGGTTGATCCGGCTTGAGGTCAGCGTGCCCGACAGCGATCCCCATCTGCCGTCGATCGTCTCGGTCTATCCGACCAACGACTGGCACGAGCGCGAGACCTACGACTTCTTCGGCATCGTCTTCGACGGCCACCCGGCGCTCACCCGGATCATGATGCCCGACGACTGGCAGGGCCATCCGCAGCGCAAGGACTACCCGCTCGGCGGCATTCCCGTCGAGTACAAGGGCGCCCAGATCCCGGCTCCCGACCAGCGGAGGTCGTACTCGTGACCGCTTCGTATGAGCAACCGCACGCACCCCAGCAGGCGGAGGAACGTGTCACCACCGAAGGCCGGGTCTTCACGGTCACCGGCGGTGACTGGGACGAACTCGCCGAAACCGTGAGCAGGGCGGACGACGAGCACATCGTCGTCAACATGGGCCCACAGCATCCGTCCACCCACGGGGTGCTCCGGCTGATCCTGGAGATCGAGGGCGAGACGGTCACCGAGGCGCGCTGCGGCATCGGCTATCTGCACACCGGCATCGAGAAGAACATGGAGTACCGGACGTGGACCCAGGGGTCCACCTTCGTCACCCGCATGGACTACCTCACGCCGCTGTTCAACGAGGCGGCCTACGCGATCGCGGTCGAGAAGCTGCTGGGCATCACCGACCAGATCCCGGAGCGGGCCCATGTCATCCGCGTGATGATGATGGAGCTCAACCGGATCTCCTCGCACCTGGTCGCCATCGCCACCGGCGGTATGGAGCTCGGCGCCACCACGATCATGATCTACGGCTTCCGGGACCGCGAAATCATCCTGGACGCCTTCGAGCTGATCACCGGCCTGCGGATGAATCACGCGTACATCCGCCCCGGCGGCCTCGCCCAGGACCTGCCGCCGGGCGCGGTCGACCATGTGCGCGAGCTGGTCAAGAAGTTCCGCAAGAACCTCCCCGAGTACGACAAACTCGCCACCGGAAACCCGGTGTTCAAGGGCCGGATGCAGGACGTCGGCTATCTCGACCTCGCCGGATGCATGGCCCTCGGCGCCACCGGCCCCATCCTGCGGGCCGCCGGGCTCCCGCACGATCTGCGCAAGGCGCAGCCGTACTGCGGCTACGAGACCTACGAGTTCGACATCCCGACCGCCGACAGCTGCGACTCCTACGGCCGGTTCCTGGTCCGGCTCGCCGAGATGCGGCAGTCGCTGCGGATCGTCGAACAGTGCCTGGACCGGCTGGAGCCGGGCCCGGTCATGGTCGCCGACAAGAAGATCGCCTGGCCCGCACAGCTGGCTCTCGGCCCGGACGGCCTCGGCAATTCGCTCGACCACATCAAGAAGATCATGGGCAGCTCGATGGAGGCTCTGATCCACCACTTCAAGCTCGTCACCGAGGGGTTCCGGGTGCCACCGGGCCAGGCCTACACGGCCGTTGAATCGGCCAAGGGCGAGCTGGGCGTCCATGTCGTCAGCGATGGCGGCACCCGACCGCACCGGGTGCACTTCCGTGACCCGTCCTTCACCAACCTGCAGACCATGGCGGCGATGTGCGAGGGCGGCATGGTCGCCGATGTCATCGTCGCGGTGGCGTCCATCGACCCTGTCATGGGAGGCGTCGACCGGTGACAACCGAACCCCCGGTATCGCTCGGCATCCCCGAGATGCCCCCACCCGACTTTCCGGCCGAGGTGCGCGCCCGGCTGGAAGCGGACGCGAGGGAGGTGATCGCCCGCTACCCGGACTCGCGATCCGCGCTGCTGCCGCTGCTCCACCTGGTCCAGGCCGAGGAGGGGTACGTCAGCCGTACCGGCATCCGCTTCTGCGCGCAGCTGCTGGAGCTCACCACCGCCGAGGTCACCGCCGTCTCCACCTTCTACACCATGTACCGCCGCAAGCCGTCCGGTGAGTACCAGGTCGGGGTGTGCACCAACACGCTGTGCGCGGTCATGGGCGGTGACGCCATCTTCGAGGCGCTGCAGGAGCACCTCGGGATCGGCAACGACGAGACCACCGAGGACGGCCGGGTCACCCTGCAGCACATCGAGTGCAACGCGGCCTGCGACTACGCCCCGGTGGTGATGGTCAACTGGGAGTTCTTCGACAACCAGACTCCCGAATCCGCGAAGCGTCTCGTCGACGACCTGTGCGCCGGGCGACCCGCCCAACCGACCCGGGGCGCGCCGCTGTGCACGTACCAGGAGACCGCGCGCATGCTCGCCGGTTTCCCCGACACCCGCCCGGGCGCGGTGGAAGCCACCGGCGGCGCCGGGCACGCGTCCCTGGTAGGGCTGCGGCTGGCGAAGGGCGAGGCGGCCCCCGGGCGGATCGTCTCGCCGCGTGACGGCGGGATCTCGCCAGGCGCTGGCGGGGAGGGGGAGGAATGACCGTGGCAGCCGCTATCAACGAGACCAGCCCGGAGAAGGTGCTCGCGCCCGTACTGTCGGCGTTCTGGGACGAGCCGAACTCCTGGACCCTGGAGACCTACCGCCGCCACGGCGGCTACGAGGGCCTGCGCAAGGCACTCGCCATGGCCCCGGACGATGTGATCGCGCTGGTCAAGGACTCAGGGCTGCGCGGCCGGGGCGGCGCGGGCTTCCCCACCGGAATGAAGTGGCAGTTCATCCCGCAGGGCGACGGCAAACCGCACTACCTGGTGGTCAACGCGGACGAGTCCGAACCCGGTACGTGCAAGGACATCCCGCTGCTCTTCGCCAATCCGCACTCCCTCCTAGAGGGCATCGTCATCGCCTGCCACGCGATCCGCTCCCACCACGCCTTCATCTACCTGCGCGGCGAAGTCGTCCCCGTACTGCGGCGGCTGCACCACGCGGTCGCCGAGGCGTACGAGGCCGGATACCTCGGCCGCAACGTCCAGGGCTCCGGCTTCGACCTGGAGTTGACGGTCCACGCGGGCGCGGGCGCGTACATCTGCGGCGAGGAGACGGCGCTGCTCGACTCCCTCGAAGGGCGCCGCGGCCAGCCCCGGCTGCGTCCCCCCTTCCCAGCGATCGCCGGTCTGTACGCGTGCCCCACTGTGGTGAACAACGTCGAATCCATCGCCTCGGTTCCCGCCATCCTCACCCGGGGCAAGGAATGGTTCCGGTCGATGGGCAGCGAGAAGTCTCCCGGCTTCACGCTGTACTCGCTCTCCGGGCATGTCGCCAACCCCGGCCAGTACGAAGGCCCGTTGGGCATCACGCTGCGCCAGCTGCTGGACATCAGCGGCGGGATGCGGCCCGGCCACCGGCTCAAGTTCTGGACGCCCGGCGGCTCCTCGACACCGCTGCTCACCGATGAGCACCTTGACGTCCCCCTGGACTACGAGGGGGTGGGCGCCGCCGGATCGATGCTCGGCACCAAGGCGCTGCAGTGCTTCGACGAGACCACCTGCGTGGTGCGGGCGGTCACCCGGTGGACCGAGTTCTACGCCCACGAGTCCTGCGGCAAGTGCACACCGTGCCGCGAAGGGACGTACTGGATGGTGCAGCTGCTGCGGGACATCGAGGCGGGCAAGGGCCGCTCGGAAGACCTCGACAAGCTGCTCGACATCGCCGACAACGTCAACGGCAAGTCCTTCTGCGCCCTCGGGGACGGCGCCGCCAGCCCCATCTTCTCCTCGCTGAAGTACTTCCGCGAGGAGTACGAGCGCCACATCACCGACAAGGGCTGCCCCTTCGATCCGGCCCTGTCCACCGCGTGGGCGCACCAGCCGCACCTGGAGGTGAACGCGTGACCGTCATTACCAACGCTCCCTCCGGAGGCGGAGAGGCGGCGGTGCCGCCAGAAGATCTCGTGGCCGTCACCATCGACGGCATCGAGCTCTCGGTGCCCAAGGGCACCCTGGTGATCCGCGCCGCCGAGATGGTCGGCATCGAGATCCCGCGCTTCTGCGACCATCCGCTGCTCGACCCGGTCGGTGCCTGCCGCCAGTGCATCGTCGAAGTCGAGGGCCAGCGCAAGCCGATGGCGTCCTGCACCATCACCTGCACCGACGGGATGGTGGTCAGGACCCAGCTGACCTCGCCGGTCGCCGAGAAGGCGCAGCGCGGCGTGATGGAACTGCTGCTGATCAACCATCCGTTGGACTGCCCGGTCTGCGACAAGGGCGGCGAGTGCCCGCTGCAGAACCAGGCGATGTCCACCGGCCAGGCGGACACCCGCTTCGAGGGTCGGAAGCGCACCTACGTCAAGCCCATCCCGATCTCCCCGCAGATCCTGCTGGACCGGGAGCGCTGTGTGCTGTGCGCGCGGTGCACCCGCTTCTCGGAGCAGATCGCCGGGGACCCGATGATCGAGCTGCTGGAGCGCGGCGCGCTGGAGCAGGTGGGCATCGGCGAGGGCGAGCCGTTCGAGTCGTACTTCTCCGGCAACACCATCCAGATCTGCCCGGTGGGCGCCCTGACCTCGGCCGCGTACCGCTTCCGCTCCCGCCCGTTCGACCTGGTCTCCTCGCCGAGCGTGTGCGAGCACTGCGCGGGCGGCTGCGCCAGCCGTACCGACCACCGCCGCGGCAAGACCATGCGGCGGCTGGCCGCCAACGACCCCGAGGTCAACGAGGAGTGGCTGTGCGACAAGGGCCGCTTCGCGTTCCGCTACGCACAGCGCCCGGACCGGCTGACCCATCCGCTGGTCCGGGACAACGGCGAGTTGCGCCCGGCGAGTTGGCCCGAGGCGCTGGAGACCGCTGCCCGCGGGCTGCTGGCGGCGCGCGGGCGGACCGGGGTGCTGACCGGCGGCCGGCTGACCGTCGAGGACGCCTACGCGTACGCGAAGTTCGCCCGGGTCGTCCTGGGCACCAACGACGTGGACTTCCGCGCCCGGGTGCACAGCGCGGAGGAGGCCGACTTCCTGGCCGCCCGGGTGGCCGGACACGGCCGGGACCTTGACGGTACGGGTGTCACCTACGCGTCGCTGGAGAAGGCTCCTGCCGTACTGCTGGCCGGACTTGAGGCCGAGGAGGAGGCGCCCGGCGTCTTCCTGCGGCTGCGCAAGGCGCACCGCAAACGCGGCCAGCGGACCTTCGGGCTCGCCCCCTACGCCACCCGGGGTCTGACCAAGACGGGCGGAACGCTCCTGCTCGCCGCCCCCGGTACCGAGCCCGAATGGCTGGACGCGCTGGCCAGCGGTGTCGGGTTGGACGCGCAGGGCGCGGAGGCGTCCGAGGCACTGCGGCAGACCGGTGCGGTGATCCTGGTCGGCGAGCGGCTGGCCGGGGTGCCGGGTGCGCTGACCGCCGCCGCGCGGTTGGCCACCGCGACCGGTGCGCGGCTCGCCTGGATCCCGCGCCGCGCCGGTGAGCGGGGTGCGGTGGAGGCCGGTGCGCTGCCCGGGCTGCTGCCCGGCGGGCGGCCGCTGACCGATCCGCGGGCGCGTGAGGAGGTCGCGGCCCTGTGGGGCGTGGCCGAACTCCCGCCCCGCTTCGGCCGCGACACCGACCAGATCGTGGGCGCGGCGGCGGGCGGTGAACTCTCCGCGCTGCTGGTCGCCGGGGTCGAGGTGGTGGATCTGCCGGATCCCGGACGTGCCCGGGACGCGCTGGACCAGGTCGGGTTCCTGGTCAGCCTGGAGCAGCGGCCGAGCGAGGTGACCCGGCACGCCGATGTCGTCTTCCCGGTGGCGACGGTGGAGGAGAAGCCCGGGACCTTCCTGAACTGGGAGGGCAGGGCCCGCCCCTTCGAGACCGCGATCAAACCGGACCAGGCGACCACCCGGCACCAGCTCTCGGACGTCCGGGTACTGCACATGATCGCGGACGCCATGGCCAGTGCCGCGGACGCCAGTGAGCCCGGTCGCCTCGGCCTGCCCGACGTCCAGGCCGCACGGCGGGAACTGCGCGGGCTCGCCCCCTGGGACGGCCCGCACCCCGGCGATCCGCTGGAGTCGTCGATTCCGCTGCCCCGCCCGGGGGCGGGCGAGGCGGTGCTCGCCGGGCATCGGCTGCTGCTCGACCTGGGCCGGCTGCAGGAGGGCGATGACGCGCTGGCCGGGACGCGGCACGCGGCGGTCGCCCGGCTGTCCGCGGCCACCGCCGAGGAGCTGGGCGTCAAGGACGGGGCCGCGCTCGCGGTGACCGGCCCGGCCGGGAGCGTGACGCTGCCGCTGAAGATCACCGCGATGCCGGACCGGGTGGTGTGGCTGCCGCTCAACTCGACGGGCTCCGGGGTCCTCGACGGACTCGGGGTGCTGCCCGGCCGGTTGGTCAAGATCGGCCCAGCCGCGCAGGAGGTGGCCAAGTGATCGCGTCAGCCGTATCGAGCCTTCCGGCCGTACAGGGTCTCGCGGCGGAGAACCTGGGTGTCTTCGGCCGCGATCCATGGTGGCTGATCCTCATCAAGGCGGTCTTCTGCTTCGCCTTCGCGATGCTGACGGTGCTGTTCTCCATCGTCTGGGAGCGCAAGGTCGTCGCCTGGATGCAGTTGCGCATCGGGCCCAACCGGCACGGCCCCTGGGGCATGCTGCAGTCCCTCGCGGACGGCGTGAAGCTGATGCTGAAGGAGGACCTGGTCGTCAAGGGCGCCGACAAGGTGGTCTACATCCTGGCGCCCATCGTCGCGACGATCCCGGCCTTCATGGCCTTCGCGGTCATCCCGTTCGGCCCCGCGAACAACGAGATCTCGATCTTCGGCACCCGTACCCCGATGCAGCTCACCGATCTGCCGGTGGGTGTCCTCTACATCCTCGCCGTGGCTTCCGTGGGTATCTACGGTGTGGTGCTGGCGGGTTGGTCGTCCGGGTCGACGTATCCGCTGCTCGGTGGGCTGCGCTCGACCGCGCAGATGATCTCCTACGAGATCGCCATGGGCATCTCGTTCGCCGCGGTCTTCCTCTACTCGCACTCGATGTCGACCTCGCAGATCGTCGCCTCCCAACACGACAAGTGGTACGTGGTGCTGCTGCCGGTCTCCTTCATCGTCTACATCGTGTCGATGGTCGGCGAGACCAACCGGGCCCCCTTCGACCTTCCCGAGGCGGAGGGCGAGCTGGTCGGCGGCTTCAACACCGAGTACTCGTCGATCAAGTTCGCGCTGTTCATGCTGGCCGAGTACGTCAACATGGTCACCGTCTCGGCCATCGCGAGCACCCTCTTCCTCGGCGGCTGGCGGGCACCCTGGCCGATCACCGCCTTCTGGGCGGGCGCCAACCACGGCTGGTGGCCGCTGCTGTGGATCACCATCAAGATCCATTTGCTTCTCTTCTTCTTCATCTGGCTGCGCGGCACGCTGCCGCGCATGCGCTACGACCAGTTCATGAAGCTGGGCTGGAAGGTCCTGATCCCGGTCTCGATGGTCTGGCTGATGCTGGTCGCCACGGTGCGCGCGCTGCGGAACGAGAACTACGACTTCCAGCGGATCGTGCTGTACGTGGGCGGCGGGGTCCTCGCGCTGCTGCTGCTCTCGCTGGTGGTCGACGTCTTCCGCGACCGCGGTCGGCGGGGGGCCGCCGAGCCCGGTGCGCCCGACGACCGGTTCGACCCGATGGCGGGCGGCTTCCCCGTACCGCCGCGGCCCGGACAGACCCTGCCGCCGGTACCGCGCCGAAGGCCGCGCGGAGAACGGCAGTTGGTCAACGCCACGGACACCGCCGAAACGGCGGACAAGGAGCAGGAGGGCGACGATGCCTGACCGCGAACCCCGGGACGAGGAGTCCCGCACCCGCTGGCAGAATCCCGTGGCCGGGTTCGGCGTGACCTTCACGGCCATGTTCAAGAAGCGGCTGACCGAGCAGTACCCGGAGTACAAGAAGCCGGTCGCGCCCCGCTTCCACGGCCGCCACCAGCTCAACCGGCATCCGGACGGGCTGGAGAAGTGCATCGGCTGCGAGCTGTGCGCCTGGGCCTGCCCGGCCGACGCGATCTACGTCGAGGGCGCGGACAACACCGACGAGGAGCGCTACTCGCCCGGCGAGCGGTACGGCCGCGTCTATCAGATCAACTACGCCCGCTGCATCCTGTGCGGCCTGTGCATCGAGGCGTGCCCCACCCGGGCGTTGACCATGACCAACGAGTACGAACTCGCCGACCGCACCCGGGAGTCGCTGATCTACACCAAGGAGGAGCTGCTCGCGGGTCTGGAGGAGGAGATGGTCGACAGTCCGCACGCCATCTACCCGGGCATGACCGAGCAGGACTACTACCGCGGTCTGGTCACCGAGGCCGCGCCCGGCACGGTCCGGCAGGTCGCGGCCTCCAAGGGCGAGCGTCCCGGGGACGCCGAGGATGCCGGTAAGGCCGAGGAGGCCGACGCATGACGACATCCACCGGCGAAGCCGTCCAGTTCTGGCTGCTCGGAATCGTCGCGGTGCTCGGCGCGCTGGGCACCGTGGCGATGAAGAAGGCCGTGCACAGCGCGTTGTCGCTGGCGGGCACCATGATCATACTGGCCGTCTTCTATCTGGCGAACGGTGCCTACTTCCTCGGCATCGTGCAGATCGTGGTCTACACCGGCGCGATCATGATGCTGTTCCTCTTCGTCGTCATGCTGGTCGGCATCACGGCCGCGGACTCCCTCAAGGAGACGATCAGGGGGCAGCGCTGGCTTGCGGCGCTGTGCGGACTCGGCTTCGGGGTCCTGCTGATCGCCGGACTCGGCAACGCCTCCGTACACAGCTTCACCGGCCTGGGCCAGGCCAACTCCGGCGGCAATGTGGAGGGGTTGGCGCGGCTCATCTTCACCACATACGTATGGGCCTTCGAAATCACCGGCGCCCTGCTGATCACCGCGGCCGTCGGTGCGATGGTGCTCACCCACCGCGAGCGCATCGAGCGGGCCCCCACCCAGCGGGAGATGGCCGAGCAGCGGGTACGCGAAGGCGCCCAGGTGCCACCGCTGCCCGCACCGGGCGTATATGCCCGGCATAACGCGGTGGACATCCCCGGACTGCTGCCCGATGGCACACCCGCCGAGTTGTCCGTCAACCCGACGCTGCGAGCCCGCGGTCAGGTCCGGGATGTCAGCGGTGAGTCGCTGGACCGTCTCAAGGAACTGGAGCAGCGCTCCGAGAGCTACGCGGAGGGCGAAGGGGAGTCGGGCGCCAGGCCCGAGAACTCGGCGAACGGGGCGGCGAAGTGAACCCGATCAACTACCTGTACCTGTCCGCGCTGTTGTTCACCATCGGCGGGGCCGGGGTCCTTCTCCGGCGTAACGCGATCATCGTCTTCATGTGCGTCGAGCTGATGCTCAACGCCTGCAATCTGGCCTTTGTCACCTTCGCCCGGCTGCACGGCAATCTCGACGGCCAGATCATCGCGTTCTTCACGATGGTCGTCGCGGCGGCGGAGGTCGTGGTCGGCCTGGCGATCATCGTGACGTTCTTCCGGTCCCGCCACTCGGCCTCGGTCGACGACGCCAGCCTGATGAAGCTGTAGATAGGGGCAGTTGACGTGGATCACCTCATCGGAGCCCTCATCGGGGCTCCACTTCTCGGCGCGGGCATCCTGCTCGTCGGAGGGCGTCGGCTCGATCGGGTAGGCCACTGGATCGGCTGCCTGCTGGCCGCGGTCTCCTTCGGGATCGGGGCGGCGCTGTTCGCCGGCATGCTCGGCAGGCCCACCGACCAGCGCACCCTTACCTCGCATCTGTACAGCTGGGTGCCGGTCGGCGGCTTCCGGGCGGATGTGGCCTTCCAACTCGACCAGTTGTCGATGACGTTCGTGCTGCTGATCACCGGTGTGGGCACGCTGATCCACATCTACTCGATCGGCTATATGGCGCACGACGAGAACCGCCGCCGCTTCTTCGGATATCTCAACCTCTTCCTCGCGGCGATGCTGCTGCTGGTGCTCGCCGACAACTACCTGCTGCTGTACGTCGGATGGGAGGGCGTCGGCCTCGCCTCCTACCTGCTGATCGGCTTCTGGCAGCACAAGCCGAGCGCGGCGACGGCGGCGAAGAAGGCGTTCATCGTCAACCGGGTCGGCGACATGGGGCTGTCGATCGCCATCATGGTCCTGTTCACCACGTACGGGACCTTCTCCTTCGGTCCGGTGTTCGCCCACGCCACCAGTGCCAGCCAGGCCAAGCTGACCGTGATCGGCCTACTGCTGCTGCTCGGCGCCTGCGGCAAGTCCGCCCAGGTGCCGCTGCAGTCCTGGCTCGGAGACGCGATGGAGGGCCCGACTCCGGTCTCCGCGCTGATCCATGCCGCGACCATGGTGACGGCCGGCGTGTATCTGGTGACCCGGTCCGGGGTCATCTTCAACGCGGCGCCCACGGCACAGCTCGCGGTCTGTGTGGTCGGTGCGGTCACGCTGATGTTCGGTGCGATCGTCGGTTGCGCGAAGGACGACATCAAGAAGGCGCTGGCCGGTTCGACGATGTCGCAGATCGGCTACATGATGCTGGCCGCCGGGCTCGGCCCGATCGGTTATGTCTTCGCCATCATGCACCTGGTCACCCACGGCTTCTTCAAGGCGGGTCTGTTCCTCGGCGCCGGTTCCGTGATGCACGGGATGAACGACGAGGTCGACATGCGCAAGTACGGCGGACTGCGCAAGTACATGCCGATCACGTATGTCACCTTCGGCCTGGGCTACCTGGCGATCGTCGGCTTCCCGGGGCTGTCCGGCTTCTGGTCCAAGGACAAGATCATCGAGGCGGCCTTCGCCAAGGGCGGTACGGAGGGCTGGATCCTCGGCGGGGTCGCCCTGCTGGGCGCGGGCATCACCGCGTACTACATGACCCGGGTCATGGTGATGACGTTCTTCGGCGAGGAGCGGTGGGAAGCCGCGCCGGACCCCGAGAAGACGCCCGGCATCGAACCCGGTATCGAGGTGCACCCCGGCGAGCTGCCGCACCCGCACGAGTCGCCGAAGTCGATGACCATCCCCATGGTCATCCTGGCCTTCGGCTCGGTCTTCGCGGGCGGGCTGTTCAGCATCAACTCGGCCTTCCTGAAATGGCTTGAGCCGGTCACCGGGCACAGCGAGGGCCACTCCCCGGTGAGCACCTGGGAGGTCACCGCGGCCACCCTGGTCGTACTGGTCGTCGGCGGCGCGCTCGCCTGGGCGCAGTACGGGCGCAGGCCGGTGCCGGTCACCGCGCCCCGCGGCTCGCTGGTCACCAGGGCCGCCCGCCGCGATCTGCTCCAGGACGACTTCAACCACATCGTGCTGGTGCGCGGCGGCGAACACCTCACCCGCGGCCTGGTCCACCTCGACCACTCGCTGGTGGACGGCGCGGTCAACGGCACGGCCGCATCGGTGGGCGGCCTGTCCGCCCGGCTGCGCCAGGTGCAGAACGGCTATGTCCGGTCGTACGCGGTCTCGATGCTCGGTGGTACGGCGGTGCTGGTCGCCGCGACCCTGCTGATGAGGGCGGTCTGATAGCCATGGCGTTTCCCCTTCTCACCGTGACCGCCGCACTGCCCGCGGTCGGCGCGGTCGCCACCGCCGCGGTACCGGCCGGGCGGCGCACCGCCGCCAAATGGCTGGCGCTCGGCTTCTCGCTGGCCACGCTGGTCCTCGCGGCGGTGGACGCGACCCGGTTCACCCCGGGCGGCGCGCGCTACCAGCTCACCGAATCCCACGCCTGGATCCAGGACTTCGGGGTCCGCTACGAACTCGGTGTGGACGGCATCGCGGTGGTGCTCGTCCTGCTCGCGGCCGTGCTGGTGCCGTTCGTCATGCTGGCGGGCTGGCATGACGCGGACGTACTGGACGGGCACGCCCCGAACCGCAACTGGCGGCCCACGCAGGGTTTCTTCGCACTGATCCTGCTGGTCGAGGCGATGGTGGTGATCTCGTTCGAGTCCACCGACGTCTTCCTGTTCTACATCTTCTTCGAAGCCATGCTCATCCCGATGTACTTCCTCATCGGCGGGTTCGGGGACCGCGCGGGACCGAAGGGCGAGGACGAGCAGGCCAAGCAGCGCTCCTACGCGGCCGTCAAGTTCCTGCTCTACAACCTGGTCGGCGGACTGATCATGCTGGCCGCGGTGATCGGCCTGTACGCGGTCACCGCGCACCAGCTCGGCGGCCACGGCACCTTCTCGCTGCCGCAGATCCTGCAGGCGCGGGCGAGCGGCCAACTCCATCTGTCCACAGCCGCCGAGCGGTGGATCTTCCTCGGCTTCTTCTTCGCCTTCGCCGTCAAGGCGCCGCTGTGGCCGCTGCACACCTGGCTGCCCAACGCGATGGGCGAGTCGACCGCGCCCGTCGCCGTACTGCTGACCGCGGTGGTCGACAAGGTCGGCACCTTCGCGATGCTGCGCTACTGCCTCCAGCTGTTCCCCGAGGCGTCGAAGTGGGCGGCACCGGTGATCCTGGTGCTGTCGGTGATCGGGATCATCTACGGTGCGCTGCTCGCCGTCGGCCAGCGGGACATCAAGCGCCTGATCGCCTACGCGTCGATCTCGCACTTCGGCTTCATCATCCTGGGCATCTTCGCGATGACCTCCCAGGGCCAGAGCGGTGCCACGCTCTACATGGTCAACCACGGGATCTCCACCGCCGCGCTGCTGCTGGTCGCGGGTTTCCTGATCACCCGGCGCGGTTCGCGGTTGATCGCCGACTTCGGCGGTGTGCAGAAGGTCGCTCCGCTGCTGGCGGGCACGTTCATGGTCGGCGGCCTGGCCACGCTCTCGCTGCCCGGCCTCGCGCCGTTCGTGAGTGAGTTCCTGGTCCTGGTCGGCACGTTCAGCCGCTATCCGGTGGCCGGTGTCATCGCGACCCTCGGCATCGTGCTCGCGGCGCTGTATGTGCTGGTGCTCTACCAGCGCACCATGACCGGCCCGGTGAAGGTGGGCATCGAGGGCATGAAGGACCTCAAGGTCCGCGAGCTCGTCGTGGCGGCACCGCTGATCGCCCTGCTGCTCTTCCTCGGGGTCTATCCGAAGCCGGTCACCGACCTGATCAACCCGGCGGTCAAGGACACGCTCTCCGACGTCCACCGGACCGATCCCGCGCCGCAGATCAACGCGTCGTTCAACGCCGCAGCGAAGGAGACCGCGAAGTGACGGGCACCATCCACAGCCTGTGGACAACGGCGGCGGACTCCGCGACACCACTGGACAAGATCCCGACCCCGAAGATCGAGTACGCCCAGCTCTCGCCGGTGCTGATCGTCTTCGGCGCGGCCGTGCTCGGCATCCTCATCGAGGCCCTGCTGCCCCGACGCAGCCGCTACATCGCGCAGTTGGGCGTCTCGGTGACCGGCCTCGCCGCCGCCTTCGCGGCGATCGTCGCCCTCGCGGCCGACGGCTACGCGAGCGGCAAGTCGCATATCGCGGCGATGGGCGCGGTCGCGGTGGACGGCCCCGCGCTGTTCCTCCAGGGCACGATCGTGCTGGTCGCGCTGGTGGCCGCGTTCACCTTCGCGGAGCGCCGCCTCGACCCCCTGGCGCACGGGCGGCGGGTCGACTCGTTCGCCGCGCAGGGTTCGACGGTGCCGGGCAGTGAGCAGGAGAAGCGGGCGGTGCGCGCCGGGTTCACCACCACCGAGGTCTTCCCGCTGCTGCTGTTCGCGGTGGGCGGCATGATGATCTTCCCGGCCGCCAACGACCTGTTGACGCTCTTCGTCTCGCTGGAGGTCTTCTCCCTCCCGCTCTACCTGCTGTGCGCGCTGGCCCGTCGGCACCGCCTGCTGTCCCAGGAGGCGGCGGTCAAGTACTTCCTGCTGGGCGCGTTCTCCTCGGCCATCCTGCTGTTCGGCGTGGCCCTGCTCTACGGGTACGCGGGCACGATCTCGTACGGCGGGATCGCCGATGTCATCAGCGGTACGGCCAAGATGACCCCGGCGCTCGCCAACACCACCGCCACCGACTCCCTGTTGCTGATCGGCGGCGCGATGGTGGTCGTGGGCCTGCTGTTCAAGGTCGCGGCGGTGCCGTTCCACATGTGGACCCCGGACGTCTACCAGGGCGCACCGACCCCGGTGACCGGCTTCATGGCCGCCGCCACGAAGGTCGCCGCGTTCGGCGCGCTGCTGCGGCTGCTGTACGTGGTGCTGCCGGGCATGCGGTGGGACTGGCGTCCGGTGATGTGGGGGGTGGCCATCGCGACGATGGTCATCGGCGCGATCATCGCGGTCACCCAGACCGATGTGAAGCGTCTGCTGGCGTACTCGTCCATCGCGCACGCGGGGTTCATCCTCTCGGGCGTGATCGCGGTCTCTCCGGACGGTGTCTCGTCGGTGCTCTTCTATCTGGCCGCGTACTCCTTCGTGACGCTTGGCGCCTTCGCGGTGGTGACGCTGGTCCGGGACGCGGGCGGCGAGGCGACGCATCTGTCCCGGTGGGCCGGTCTTGGCCGGCGCTCGCCACTGGTGGCTGCGGTCTTCGCGGTCTTCCTGCTGGCCTTCGCGGGGATCCCGCTGACGTCCGGCTTCGCCGGGAAGTTCGCGGTGTTCAAGGCGGCGGCCCAGGGCGGCGCGGTGCCGCTGGTCATCGTCGGTGTGATCTCGTCGGCGATCGCGGCGTTCTTCTACATCCGGGTAATCGTGCTGATGTTCTTCAGCGAACCGCAGCCAGGGGGGCCGTCGGTTGCCGTCCCCAGCCCCCTGACCTCCACCGCCATCGCTGTGGGCGTGGCGGTGACGCTCGTACTGGGTGTCGCCCCCCAGTACTTCCTGGACTTGGCAGGCAAGGCAAGCGTCTTCGTGCGGTAGCCCGCTTTCAGCGGTGCCCGCGGGCTGAGACGGTGACATGACCGCCGGTCCGGGGCGTTGGGGTTGTTCGCCGTCGCGGCGGAAAAGGAATGGGGCGCCGCGACGGCGAGTCGTCCCGTGGTGGGGGCGGCGGTGTTGGAACCGGGGCGTGGCCCGGTGGGGACGGATCCGCCGGAAGGGCTACTGCTTGAGTTTGTCGATGCTCGGGATGATCGGCTTCGCGGCTGTCCGGGAGAAGGTGTCCACCGCGGAACCCCAGTTGACGGAGAGTGACTTGCCGTCCGAGCCGAGCGTGACCACTGCGTCGGTGTGGGTCGTGCTGTGGTCGGCGCACTTGAGGTGCAGCAGCGTCTGGCCCGCGGTCACCACCGCGCCCACGCACACCGTCTTGCCCGCGGTGGCCGCCTTGTCCCCGACGATGGTGAGCGTCTTCACGCCGTCGGAGTTCTGCCCCGCCCAGCTTCCGTCGATCTTCCCGGCCGGGGCGGCCATGGACGGCGCGCTGCTCGGCGCGGCCTGCGACGCGCTGGCCGACGGCGTGGCGTCCTTGTTGCCGTCGTTCTTGCTGCTGCTGCACCCGCTCACCAGCACCGCGGCAACGAGCGCCGCCCCCGTGATCTGCGCTGCCTTGCGCACGTCCGTCTCCTCCGCTTGTCGATATGAACACGACAAGGTACTGGGAGAGGCATCCGCCGATGTCATGGCCCCCGGGAAACGGGGCAATCGGTCGACCGCCGTTGGCGGTTCCCCGCCACGGGAGCCCCGTCGGCGCCCAGCACGTACACCGCGTCGGCCTGGCCCGCCAGCGCCGGATCGTGGGTGATCAGCACGGTGGTGCGGCCGGACATCAGGCGCCGCAGCGGGGCGACCACACGGAGTGCGGCCGCCCGGTCCAGGCCCGCGGTCGGCTCGTCGAGGATGAGTACCGGCGTGGCACGGAGGAAGGCGCGGGCGATGGTGAGACGGCGGGTCTGGCCGCCGGAGAGTTGGAGTCCGTTCTCGCCCAGCACGGACTGGTAGCCGTCCGGTAGGGCACTGATGAAGACGTGGGCGTCGGCGTCCTTGGCGGCCTGGACGATCTCGCCTTCGGTGGCGTCCGGGCGGCCGTAGGCGATGTTGTCGCGGATGGACGCGGAGAACAGCTGCGACGCCTGCGGGAGCAGGGTCACCGCCTGCCGGATGGAGGCGAGGGTGGTGTCCCGCAGATCGACGCCGTCCAGGCACACCGTGCCCGCGTCCGGGTCCATGAACCGCACCAGCAGCTTGGCCAGCGTGGACTTCCCCGCCCCGCTCGGCCCCATCACGGCGAGCACCTCGCCCGGCGCCACCCGCAGCGTCACATCCCGCAGCACGGGCGTGCCGTCGCCCGCGGCGTACGACGCCCGCACCCCCGTACAACTCAGCTCGCCCCGCACCGCGCGCAGATCCGGTGCCCCCGGCCGCTCGCGGACGGGGGAGCGCAGCTGGGTCAGGTCGATGACACGTTCCGCACCGGCGCTCGCGGCGCCGAACGACGTGGCCAGTCCTGACAGTTGCTGGATGGGGCCGAACAACTGGGTCAGGAAGGCGGCGAAGGCGAGCAGTCCGCCGATGGTGAGGGCGCCCCGGCTGAGTTCGAAGGCGCCGAGGCCCACCACGACCAGGCCGCCCAGCACTTCCACGACATCCAGCAGCGCCGGGTACAGATTGGCGACCCGGGCGGTGGCGAGTTCGGCGCGCAGCAGCGCCTCGCCTTCCCCGCGGACCCTGGCCACCTCGCGCCGCTGCTGGTTGTACGCGTGTGCCACGGACGCGTTGGCGAGGCTCTCCTCCAGCACCGCGGTGACCCGGCCGTCGCGGCGCCGGGCCTCGCGGGACAGCCGCTGGACGCGGCTGCCGAAGTGCCGCGCGGAGATCCAGAACACCGGGCTCATGGCGAACACCGCGAGCGCCAGCTGCCAGCTCAGGAAGAACGCCGCCCCGGCGAAGAACACCAGGCTGATCAGCGCCGTGGCCACGTCGATCACCCCGGAGGCGACGAACCCCTCGATGCGTGCGATGTCGGAGGTCAGCCGGGCCAGCACATCGCCGTGCCAGCGGGTGCGCAGCGTGTCGGGCGGCAGGGTGTGCAGATGGGCCACGCACGCGGTGCGCAGCCGCAGTATGAAGCGTTCGGCGATCCAGGTGGCGGTGTAGTCGCCCAGGAAGGTCAGCAGACCGGTCAGGGCGGCCGCGGCGGCCATCCACCCGGCCAGCGCCCAGAACCCGGCGAACCGTCTGGGCACCAGGACCTGGTCGATCAGATCCTTGAACAGCCAGACGGTGGCCACCTCACCGGCCGCCCCCGCGGCCAGCAGGGCCGTACCCAGCAGCAGCCAGCGCCGGTCCGGCCGTGCCCATGGCCAGAAGCGGTGGAAGACCTCGCGAGGCGAGACGGCGGGCGCCAGCGCCACCAGCCCGTCGTCGGACGGCGCCGACGCGGCGGCGGGCCGTTTCCGTGCGATATCCAAACGGGTCGCCTCCTCGGCCACACCCGCTCACCGGCGACGTGGGGGCGGTGGTGCACCGCCACCCCCGCGCTGAGGAACCCCCATGACGGTGCTGGTCAGTAGTACCAGCCGCCGCGTCCGCAGCCGCGTCCACGGCCGCGGCAGCGGCCGCGTCCGCGCCGGTAGCCGTCGCGTCCGCGCCGGTCGCGTCCGCCGTGGTGGCCGTCGCCACCGTCCCGGCCGAACAGTCCGAAGATGCTCATGATGACCTCCCTTCTGCGCTTGGCGGGTCAGTTGCGCACGATGCCCCGGGAGGTGTCCGAGCGCGGCCGCACCCGTTGCCCGGGCGTGCACTTGGGCATACGAAAACCGGGTAAAGCGTGTTCAATACGCCCAAACTTCATTCTCGATCGTTTGTCCATCGAGGGCCAACCGTAGGGCGGAGTCGGGCAGTTCTACGCGCGTATGTCCTGATGTTCGACTTATGGACGGTCCCGCTCGAACTCGGCGGAATGATCTCTAAAGCCATCGCAATATCCCGAAACAGGTTGCCGGGAGAGTGAATTCGCAAGTAGCGTCCTGACGGGTCGCCACGGTGAGGGAGTACGCCCTCACTCTGCGTGGCCAGGGGGGATGAGTGGCGAGCATGCCGTTGTCCGCGCTGGACAGGTCCGTCCCGGGCCTCATCGTCAAAATCGGCAACTATCCACTACATCACGGGGGCGTCGGCGCCATACGGAGCCTCGGCAGACTCGGCGTACCGATGTACGCCATCACCGAGGACCGCTTCACTCCGGCCGCGTCCTCGCGCTATCTCGTCAAGGGGTTCGTCTGGCCCACCACCGGCCTTGAGCACCCTGACCGCCTGGTCGAGGGGCTGCGGGAGATCGGCCGGAAGATCGGCAGACCGGCCGTACTGCTGCCGACCGACGAGGAGGCGGCGGTGCTGATCGCCGAGCACGCCGATGTGCTGGGCGAGTGCTTCCTGTTCCCGCGTCCGGAACCGCGGCTGCCGCGCCAACTCGCCAGCAAGCGGGGGCTGCACGAGCTGTGCGTCACGCACGGTGTGGCGACACCGAAAGCCGCGTTCCCCGATTCGTACGCCGAGATCGAGGAGTTCGCCGCCACCGCGCGGTTCCCGGTGGTGGCGAAGAACCGGGAGGCCTTCGAGCGGCGCCGGTCACCCGCGGTGTCCGGCACCACCCGGATCTCCGGGCCGGGCGAACTGCTGGCGCTGGCCCGGGGCTGGGGCGAGCGGCCCGGGGTCATCCTGCAGGAGTATCTGCCACGCGAGGAGGCCGAGGACTGGATCGTCCACGCCTACATCGACGCGGACCACGCACCGCGCACCCTGTTCACCGGGGTCAAGGTGCGCTCCTGGCCGCCGCACGCGGGCATGACCGCGTGCGCGTACATCGTCCCCAACCCCGAACTGGCCACGATGGCCACCGAGTTCATCAAACACATCGGCTTCTCGGGCATCGTCGATCTGGACTGGCGCTATGACCGCCGCGACGGCCGGTACAAGCTGCTGGACTTCAACCCCCGGGTGGGCGCGCAGTTCCGGCTGTTCGAGAACGCGGCCGGAATCGACGTGGTCCGGGCCCAGCACCTGGACCTGACGGGGCAGCGGGTGCCAGAGGGCGAGCAGCTCAACGGGCGGCGCTTCGTGGTCGAGAACATCGATCTGCCCGCGATGATCGCGTATCGGCGCAGCGGCTACACGACACCGCACGCACCGCGCCGGGCGAGCGGCACGGAGCTGGCCTGGCTGGCGTCCGACGACATCAAACCCTTCTTCACCATGCTCGCCCGCTTTGTGCGACCGGGCGTGAAACACCTGTTCCAGATGTGGCAGGGCCGCAGAACGGCCGTTTCCGGGAGGGATCAGATATGAAGCCTGTGGTGGTGATCGGTGCCGGGCCCTATGGTCTGTCAACCGCCGCGCACCTGAAGGGGCGCGGCGTCACGGTACGGGTCTTCGGCACACCGCTGTCGAACTGGACGGACACCATGCCGGCCCGCATGGTGCTCAAATCAACCCCGAGCGCGTCGACGATCTCCGCGCCGCACCCCGGCCACACCATCCAGGACTTCTGCGACGCGGCGGGCGAACCGCGCCTGGTCACCGATCGCGACCTGGTCACGCTGGACTTCTTCGTACGCTACGGCCGGTGGTTCCAGGAGCGGCTGGTCCCCGAGGTGGAGCGGGTCCAGGTGGTCTCCGTCGACCGGCACGCCGGAGAGTTCCAGCTGAAGCTGGACTCCGGCGAGGAGCTGGCCGCCCGCGCGGTGGTGGTGGCGAGCGGGCTGAACGGGTTCGCGTATGTGCCGTCGCTGCTGCGCGGTGTCGCACCGGACGGCCCGTCGGCGACCGGGCCGGTCTCGCACAGCTCGCAGCACACCGACTTCGCACGGTTCGCCGACCGCGAGGTGCTGGTGGTCGGCGCCGGACAGTCCGCGTTGGAGAGCGCGGCGCTGCTGCACGAGGCGGGGGCGTCGGTACGGGTGGTGGCGCGGCGCGCCGGGGCGGTGGGGTTCGGTGCGCCGCCGCATGACGGCCTGCAGTGGAAGCCGGACTCTCCGGTCGGGCGGGCCTGGTCGCTGTACGCGTTCAGCAATGTGCCGGGTCCCGGGGCGTTCCGGTATCTGCCGGAGCAGACACGGCTGTGGCTGGTGCGCAAGGTGCTGGGGCCGCGTGGCGCGTGGTGGCTGAAGGAACGGTTTGCTGGACGGGTACCCGTGTTGCAGGGGAGGGAGCTGACCGGGGCGCGGGTGGATGACGCGGGCCGCGTGGTGCTGTCCACCAGCGGCCCCAACGGCCGCGCGGGACAGCTCGCCGCGAACCATGTGCTGGCCGCCACCGGCTACCGCGTCGATCTGGGCGCGCTGGGCTTCCTCAGCCCCGAACTGCGGGCCCGGCTGACCCGCACCGGTGGTTCTCCCTGGCTGGACCGGACGTTCCAGGCGTCCGTACCGGGGCTGTACTTCACCGGGTTGCCGTCGGCGGCGACCTTCGGCCCGTTGATGCGGTTCGTGTGCGGTACGCAGTTCGCGGCGCCGCGCATCGGGGAGGCCGTGCGCGGGTTGGGCTAGTTCCGGGAATCGCTCCGCGGGGCGCCCGAGGTGCCCGTGGCCGCCCGGGAATGGCGTGAAGTGATCGGTATCTCGATGGGTTCCGCGTAGGGGAGGGAGGGCCCGGCAGGAGACGGAAGGGGGTCGCAGACCCAGGTCATCAGCCACGGCCAAGTGACGGCGAACCGGACCAGCCCATGGTGATCCACAGGCGACCGGATACGCTGCAACCAATGGCTCTGAGGCCACGTGACCGAATCAGCGACAGGAGTTCCCCTCGTGACCGTCGTCGGGCCCTTCGGGCTGAGCGTGCGCGACCAGGTCCTCGACACCGACATCCGCGCGGGTCTGGCGGATGTCGAGGAGGGCCTGCTGGAAGCCACCAAGAGCGACGTACCGTTCATCACCGAGGCGGCCCAGCATCTGGTGCGGGCGGGCGGTAAGCGGTTCCGGCCGCTGCTGGTGCTGCTCGCGGCGCAGTTCGGGGATCCGCACGCGCTGGGGGTGGTTCCGTCGGCGGTGGTCGTGGAGCTCACCCATCTCGCCACGCTGTACCACGACGACGTCATGGATGAGGCGGACGTCCGCCGCGGTGTGTCCAGTGCCAATGCCCGGTGGGGGAACTCGGTCGCCGTACTCACCGGCGACTTCCTGTTCGCCCGGGCCTCGCACATCCTGGCGGACCTCGGTCCGGAGGCCGTACGCGTCCAGGCGGAGGCGTTCGAGCGTCTGGTCACCGGTCAGATCCTGGAGACCGCGGGTCCGCGCGACGGACGTGACCCGATCGAGCACTACCTCGATGTCATCGCCGGGAAAACCGGTTCGCTCGTCGCCGTGTCCTGCCGCTTCGGCACGATGATGTCCGGCGCCGATGAGTCGGTGGTGGACACCCTCACGCAGTACGGCGAGCGGATCGGCGTCGCCTTCCAGCTTGCCGACGATGTCCTGGACATCGCCAGCGACACCCATGAATCCGGCAAGACACCGGGTACCGATCTGCGCGAGGGCATCCCGACGCTGCCGGTGCTGCACGTACGGGACCAGGTGGCGCGGGCGGGCGCTTCGGCGTCGGCGGACGACCGCCGACTGGTGGAGCTGCTGGACAGCGACCTCAGCGACGACGAGCGGCACGCCGAGGCGCTGCGGCTGCTGCGGGTACATCCCGCGCTTGAGCAGGCGCGACGGGACACGGTCCGGTACGCCGACGCGGCGCGTGCGGCACTGGCCCCGCTGCCGGAGTGCGCCGCGAAGCAGGCGCTGGTCGCGCTGTGCGATGCGGTGGTCCACCGGGCGGGCTAGCCGTTTGGCCTCCGGCCCGGTTTTGGGCTGGGGGTGCGGTTCTGGCCCGGTATCCGGGTGTGTCGCGGCTTCGGCCGGGCTTCTGCGTGGGCTGCGGCTCTGGCCTGGTTTTCGGTGGGCTGCGGTGGGTTTGGTACCGCCGGTCTCCGCCGCTGTGGTTTGTTCGCCGTTGCGGCGGAAGAGATTTCTGCCGCCATCGCGGTCGCGCGTCGTCGGAGACCGGCGGTGTCGAACCCGCCGGGCCCCAAAAGGCCTCAGGGCGTCACAGCTTCACCGTTACGAGCTTGTGGCCGTCGAGGGTCCACACCTCGAAGCGGGCGATGTCCCGGCGCGGGATCCCCGTACCGCCGTGGATGGTGAGCGGGTCCGGGTGGCTTGGCACCCCGTAGCCCCAGCCGGGTACCGACCAGGTGGTGACCGTCTGCCGCTGGCCCTTGGCGGAGACCGCGACCAGGTCGCACTGCAGCGGTCCCCTGACCCCGCCCAGCTTGAGGCCGACGTGGGTGCCCCACGGCTTGTCCTCCAGCGCGACCTCGGCGTTGACCCTGGTGCCCGGATCGGTGGCGTCGACCATCGCCTGATGGTGCATGAAGGGTTCCTGGGCGGGGCTGGACGAACTGCCCGACGTGACCGCGGCCGTCACCGCCGGGCCCGCCACGATCAGCGCGGCCGCCGCGGCGACCAGGGAGAGGCGGCGGCGCCGCGTCGCCCGCTTCGCCGCACCGACCTGTTCCACCAGCCTGCTCAGCAGGCCCTCGCTCGGCTCGGCGGTCAGGCTGTCGAGATCGGGCGCCGAGGCCGCGTACTCGGCGAGCAGCGGTTCTACGGCCATCAGGGAGTCGAACTCGGCCGTGCAGACCGGGCAGTCGGCCATGTGCTCCTCGAACCGGGTGGCCTCCGTGTCGTCCAGGGCGCCGAGCACATAGGCCCCGACGTCGAGGTGCTGCTCCTGGGACGTCACGATGTCACTCCTCGTTCTTCGAGCGCGATCTTCAGGGAGCGCAGCGCGTAGAAGGCGCGGGACCGTACGGTCCCGGCCGGTATGCCCAGTGCCTCGGCGGCCTCGGTGACGGTACGACCGGCGAAGTAGGTGGCGATCAGCACTTCGCGGTGCGCCTCGGTGAGATCGGCCATCGCGTCGGAGATGGTCATCAGCCGCAGTGAGCGGTCGAGTTCGTCCTCCGCGGGCAGGAGTTCCAGGGGCCCGGCGTCGGTCTCCTGCGGTCTGGCCTGGCGGCTGCGGTGCCCGTCGATCACGATCCGCCGGGCCACCGTCACCAGCCAGGGCCGGAGCGAACCGGTGGCCCGGTTCAACTGCTCGGTGTTCCGCCAGGCACGCAGCAGGGTTTCCTGGACCACGTCCTCCGCCCGATGCCGGTCACCGGCCACCAGCCGCAGCACATAGGCGAGGAGCGGACCCGCGTGCTCCTTGTAGAGCGTCCGCATGAGCTCCTCGTCGGGCTCCGGGCCGTCGGTACTTCGGCGCGGCTCGTGGCTCGGAAGGGTCCGGTCGTCGGTCACGGCCGCATCTTCGCGCACCCGAACCTCCAGGGCGAGACCGGTAGTTGGACATTCATCGGATCCACTCGGGAGAACCGGCCGGTAACCGCCTGCCCGGCCGCGATCGCGGAAGCGGTGGGCAGGCCGATTCGGCTGAACCCGCGCAAGGCCATTTCCTCACGTGCGTCAGGGGAATTACCGGCGATCCGGCCGGTCACACCCATCCATACGTGGCGGGTGCGGTGCTCGTTTCACCGCGCGGCGAAGAATCTTGAAAAGATCTCCGAGGCATCCCCCGAGCTGGATCCTCGTGCGCGGTACGGCGGAATCAGACGTTCCGTTCAACCGAACGGCTGTGATTCTCCCCCTAGTTCGGCGGTGAAACGGACCGCCGTGCGGCCGCGTACTGCATTCCGAAGAGCGGCGTCGACCGCGCCGCAGTCGCCTTGGAGGGGAATCCTCGTGAACCGCATCAAGAGCCGTCGCACCACTGCCGGAATTTCTGTCGCCGCATTCGCGGCCGTCATCGCGGCGACCGGCGTGAGTTTCTCCAGCTATTCGGCGTCGGCGGACGCCAATACCGCCGCCACCGCCGCGACCGGCAACACCGCCACGTACTACGCCGCGAGCCTGGTCGGCGCCAACGAGGTGCCCAAGCCGGGCGGCCCCAAGGTCGGCGACCCGCACGGCCGCGCCCTGGAGTTCCTGCGCATCCAGGGGGACCGGGTGCAGTTCGCCATCAAGTGGTCCGGGATCGGCGCGCCGACCATGGCGCACATCCACGCCGGTGCGCGCGGGGTCAACGGCCCGGTGAAGGTCGCCTTCTTCGAGCAGACGTTGCCCGGCAGCCTGAACGCGGTCACCGGCTCGGTCACCGTGAAGGACGCCAAGCTGCTGAAGGACATCACCGCCCACCCGGGTGACTTCTATGTCAACGTGCACACCGCCCAGTTCCCCGGTGGCGCCGTGCGCGGTCAGCTGCACAAGGTCAGCCCCTTCGCCTTCGGCAAGGCGCTGAGCAGCACCGAGGCCTCGGTCGTGAGCGGCCGCCAGATCTACGCCTGCACCAAGCAGCCGGGCGGCGGCTGGGCCTTCACCCAGAACAACGTCGACGCCCGACTCGGCGACGGCATCCACCACTCCTTCGTACGGCCCAACGCCGGGCCGCCGCAGTGGAGGGCCGCCGATGGCAGCGCGGTCACCGGCAAGGTGCTCGGCAAGACCGCGAACGGCGTCGGCAACGTGCCCGAGCTGGACCTGAAGGCGAGCCAGAAGGGCAAGCCCGGCGGCCTGCTCTCCGGCACCCGGGAAGTCCTACGGCTGAACACGGTCGGCGGAGTGGCCCCGACCGGAAGCTGCGACCCGCACACCCAGCCGAAGGCCGCGGTGCCCTATCACGCCGATTACGTGTTCATCGGCGGCTGAGCCGCCCCGTCCGCGGGAGGGGGACTCTTTGGGGGTCCCCCTCAAGCGCCGCGCCTCAGGGTTCCGTCATCCCCGGGGTGTACGCGTGGTTGATCCCGTGGGCGGATGTGGCGGGACGCCGCGTTTGGTGGGATTGACAACACCATCCACGGGGGGCTCGGGTGACAATGGGCCCGAAGGGTGGACGAGTGCGAACGCGGTCCGGCACACCACGAGACGGACCGTCGCCAACGACGGAGGTACTAGGCAATGGCACCGATCCAACCGCCGCAGCCCGAAAGGGACTTCGGAGGGTACGCAGGGTTCGAGGGGGACAGCGACGGCTTCCCGCGCTCCCGCAAGGTGGTCCGGTACGGCGTGCCGGTCGCCATCGCGGGGGTGGCGGCCGCCACGATCGGCCTGGGAACCGCCCTGGCCAGCACCGGTGGCGGCCCCTCACTGCCGCACATCACGGCCGAGCAGCTGCTGGACAAGATAGCCACGTCCAAGGTCCAGACGGTCTCCGGCTCGGTCCAGGTCACCACCAACCTCGGCCTGCCCGACGGTCTGCTCGGCGGTGCGATGGGCGGCGCGACCGGCGGCGGCGCCGGTCCGTTCGGCCAGCACGGCGGCGGCAAGGGCGGCAGCGGCGGCTCGGCCGCCGATCCGCAGGCCAAGCTTACGGAGCTGCTCTCCGGCAGCCACACGCTGCGGGTGGCCGCCGACGGCCCGGACCGCCAGCGCGTCTCGATCGTCGACAACACCTCCGAGTACACGGTGGTGCACAACGGCGACCAGATGTGGGCGTACGACAGCGCCAGCAACGCGGTCTACCACCAGACCGGACAGCGCGGCGCCAAGGGCGAGCACCACGCCGAGGACAAGAACCTCCCGGCCACCCCGCAGGAGGCGGTCAAGCAGGCGCTCAAGAACGTCGGCCCGACCACCTCGGTCAGTGTCGACGGCACCGCCGAGGTCGCCGGACAGCACGCCTACCAGCTGCTGATCAAGCCCAAGCAGGCGGACAGCACGGTCGACTCGATCCGGGTCGCGGTCGACGCTGACAACGGCGTCCCGCTGAAGTTCACCCTCACCCCGAAGGGCGGCGGCGCCGCGGCCGTCGACATCGGCTACACCAAGGTCGACTTCGGCAAGCCCGCCGCCAGCACCTTCGGCTTCTCGGTGCCCAAGGGTGCCAAGGTCACCGAGGGCAAGGACAACGGCCAGGGCCGGGGCGCCCAGGACCACGGCGGTATGTCCGGTCTGAACGTGATCGGCAAGGACTGGGACTCGGTCGCCGAACTGAAGTCCGCGGACGGCCAGCTGCCGAGCGGCAAGGGCGACAAGGCCGGCGAGAGCAAGACCAGCGCCCAGGGCCTGCTGGGCTCCTTCGGTCACCGGGTCAAGGGCGCCTTCGGCACCGGCACGGTCATCAACACCCGTCTGGTCAACGTTCTGATCACCGACAAGGGCGCCGTCTACGCGGGTGCGGTCAACCAGGACGCGCTGGTCAAGGCGGCCAAGTAGTGTCGGCGCTGCCCGCCCGGGAGGCCGCGATCGCCACTCGCGGCCTGACCAAGCGTTTCCGTGGCGGGCAGCTCGCCGTCGACCGGCTGGAACTGACCGTTCCGCGCGGCAGCGTCTTCGGCTTCCTCGGGCCCAACGGCTCGGGGAAGACCACGACGATCCGCATGCTGATGGGGCTGATCGAGCCCACCTCGGGCGGCGGCTATCTGCTCGGCGAGCCGATGCCGCGCGCCGCCCGCCGGGTACTGCCCAAGGTCGGTGCGCTGATCGAGGGACCGGCGCTGTACCCGTTCCTGACCGGCCGGGACAATCTCGTACGCTACGACGCCGCCGATCCGGTGGCCGATCCGCGCACCCGCGGGGCGCGGGTGGACGCGGCGCTGGAGCGGGTCGGGCTGGCCGCCGCGGCGGGCAAGAAGGCGCGGGCGTACTCGCTCGGCATGAAGCAGCGCCTCGGCCTTGCCTCCGCCCTGCTCCAGCCGCGCGAACTGCTGGTACTCGACGAGCCGACCAACGGCCTCGACCCGCAGGGCATGCGGGAGATCCGCGGCCTGGTGCGGGAGTTGGCGGCCGACGGCACCACGGTGTTCCTGTCCTCGCACCTGCTGGACGAGATCGAGCAGGTGTGCACTCACGCCGCCGTGATGTCCCGCGGCCGCCTCATCGTCCAGGGCACCGTCGCCGAGCTCGCGGCGGGGTCGCGCGGCCGGCTGACCGTCACCACCCCCGACCCGGCCGAGGCGGTACGGGCACTCAAGGAGCACGGCGTGACCGAGCTGACCGCCGACGGCGACGAGGTCAGCGGCGAACTGCCGGAGAACCCGCCGGACTTGGCGGATCTGAACGCGGCGCTGGTGGCCGCCGGGGTCCGGGTACGGGGCTTCGGCAGGCAGCGGGTCTCGCTGGAGGACGCCTTTGTCGCACTGACCGGGGAGGGCTTCGATGTCGCGGGCTGAGACGGCGGTCCGCACCCCGAGCCCGCTGTGGTCGCTCGGGCTGCTGCGCAGCGAACTGGGTACGGTCTTCCGCCGCTGGCGGACGCTGGCGCTGCTGGGGGTGCTGGCGGCGGTGCCGGTCCTGGTCGGTATCGCGGTCAAGGTGCAGACGCGCGGCGACCACGGCGGAGGCGGCCCGGCGTTCATCGCCGAGGTGACCAACAACGGTCTGTTCCTGGTCTTCACCGCGCTCGCCGTGACGCTGCCGTTCTTCCTGCCGATGGCGATCGGCGTCGTCGCGGGCGACGCGATCGCGGGTGAGGCGAGCGCCGGGACCCTGCGCTACCTGCTCGTGGCACCCGCGGGCCGGACCCGGCTGCTGCTGGTCAAGTACGCGTCGGTGATGGTCTTCTGCCTGGTCGCCACGCTGGTGGTGGCGGCGTCCGCGCTGCTGGTGGGCGCGGTGCTGTTTCCGCTCGGCGATGTCACGTTGATCTCCGGCATCACCGTCCCGTTCGCCGACGGGCTGCTGCGGGCCGGGGCGATCGCGGGCATGGTGGCGGTGTCGCTGATCGGCATCGCGGCGCTGGGCCTGTTCATCTCCACGGTGACCGACAGCGGCATCGCCGCGATGGCCACCACCGTCGGCGTGCTGATCACCGTGCAGATCATGGACACCGTCCCGCAACTGCACGCCGTCCAGCCCTATTTGTTCCCGCACTACTGGCTGAGCTTCGCGGATCTCTTGCGGTCGCCGGTCGTCTGGGACGGCCTGGCGAAGAATCTGGAACTCCAGGCCCTGTACGCGGCGATCTTCGGCTCCGCCGCCTGGGCGCGGTTCACCACCCGCGACATCACGGCGTAAGGGTTCGCCTGCGGCGGGCTTAGGCCGGTTCGGCACCGCCGGTACCCACCGCGGGGGTTGCTCGCCGTCGCGGCGGGACATTTTGTCGGGGACAGGCCCCCGACACCCCCGGGGGTTCGCGGGGCTCTCGACACCCCCGGGTTCTGTGGGGGGCAAGCCCCCGACGCCCCCGAGCGTCTGTGGGGGCAAGCCCCCTGACGCCCCTGCTGGGGTTTGCGGGGGCAAGCCCCCACGCCCCCGCGTTCTGGTGGGGGCAAGCCCCCCGGCGCCCCCGGCGTCTGTGAGGGCAAGCCCCCGGCGCCCTCTGGGGGTTTGGGGGCTTGCCCCCAAGACGACCCGCCGCGACGGCGAGCAACCACGGTGCCGGAGACCGGCGGTGCCGAACCGACCCAAGCCCGCCGCAGGCGAAGCCGCCCCGTCAGGGCGCCGGCGGGCGCCCCGCCTCCAGCATTTCCACCGCCCGTTCGACATCGAACGGGAGGACCGTCACCGCGACGTTCGGCAGCTCCTCGACCGCCTTGGCGATCGCGTCGCCGGTGCCGCGGTGCAGGATCTTGCCGATCACCGGCGCGTACGTACGCCGTGGCAGCAGCAGCGTCAGCGCGGTCTGGCCGTCGCTGGTGGTGCGGGCCGCCAGCTCCACCACCGCGCGGCGCAGCCGCCGGTCCGGGCATTCGACGACCTCCAGCGGCACCGTGGTACCCGCCGTGGCCTCCCAGTTGTCCATCAGCTGCCGGGCGTGCTTGTCGTCGACCATGAAGTGCACGGCCCGGACCTCGTCGGGGCGCAGCCGGTGCGCGTACCGCAGTGCCTTGAGCGTGGCCAGGTCGAGGCTGTCCACCAGGACGTAGACGATGTGCCGCCGCCAGGTCGGCCGGTCGGCGCCGGGCACCGGCATGGTCTCCATGGCCGCGGCCTCGGCACGGTACTGCCGGTTGATGCGGATGAGCGCCCACACACCGATTGGGAAGAGCACCACCACCAGCCAGGCGCCCTCGGTGAACTTGGTGATCGCGAAGATCACCACCACCAGCGCGGAGGCGATGGCCGCCGCGAGGTTGACCCCCAACTTCCAGGTGCGGCCGATCTCCTGGCGCCTGAGGTGGTAGGCGAACAGGCCGGACGCCGCCATGGTGAAGCCGGTGAACACCCCGATCGCGTACAGCGCCACCAGCCGGTCGACGTTGCCACCGGTGACGACCAGCAGCGCCAGCGCCAGCGCGGTGAGCACAACGATCCCGTTGGAGAACGCCAGTCGGTGCCCGCGCCGCATGAACTGGCGGGGCAGGAAGCTGTCTTCGGCCACGAAGCTGGCCAGGAAGGGAAAGCCGGTGTACGGGGTGTTGGCCCCGGTGTAGAGGATCAGCGCGGTGGCCAACTGCACGTAGACCAGGCCGGCGGTACCGAGCCAGCCGTTGCCGAACAGCAGGTGCGCTTCCTGGGCGATGACGGTCGGGTTGCCGTCGGTGTAGGGGATGGCGTGGGTGAAGTACGCGAGCGTGGAGACCCCGAAGACCATGATGGCCAGCGCGATGCTCATCGCGATCAGGGTGCGGCGGGCGTTGACGCCCTGCGGTTCGCGGAACGCCGAGACGCCGTTGGAGATCGCCTCAAGACCGGTCAGCGAGGAACCGCCGTTGGCGAACGCCCGCAGCACGATGAACAGCGTCGCGCCGTAGAACAGCCCGTTGCCCGACGAGCCCAGGTGCAGTGCGCCGGAGGCATGGACGTTGGCGTGCGGCAGATGGCCGTTGATCATGAACCGGGTCACGCCCACCACCAGCATCATGGCGACCGCGAACATGAACATGTAGGCGGGCGCGGCGAACGCCCGGCCCGCTTCCCGGATCCCGCGCAGGTTCCCGTACATCAGGATCAGCACCACCACCACGTTGATCGGCGTCTTGTAGTGGTCAAGTCCCGTGTAGCCGTGGCCGACCAGATGGGCCAGCGAGATGATCGCGTCGGATCCGGCCGCGGTCTGCACGGCTACGGTGACGATGTAGTCGATCAGCAGGGCGACGGCGGCGATCTGCGCGACGTTCGGCCCGAAGTTCTCCCGGGCGACGACATAGGAGCCGCCCGCCCGGGTGTAGACCGTGACGACGTCGCGGTAGGAGAGCGTCAGCAGCAGCAGGACGAAGATGATGACGCCGGTGAGAGGCATCAGCAGGGAGAACGCGGAGACGCCGATCACCGGGACCAGGATCCGCAGCATTTCCTCGGAGCCGTACGCGGTGGAGGACATGCAGTCCGAGGCGAGCACGCCGAGCGCGATCGGGTTGGAGAGCTTCTCCTCTGACAACTGCTCAGTGATCAGCGGCGGCCCGAGCAGGTGCCGTTTGATGCGGTAGCTGACCTTGTCACGTGGCGTGGTGGTCTCGGTAGTGGTGGCCATAGACATAGACATACGACTGCCCGGCCGCCGTGTCTTGTAGACGCGGCGACCGGGCACCCGTGCGGCGCGTGATCCCCGGAGGTCTGGGGACCGGCCCCCAGAAGGCGCTGTCAGCCGTCGACGGTCCAGGTGTCGTTGCCGGCGAGGAGCGCGGCGAGGTCGCCCTTGCCCTTCTGCTCCACGGCGGCGTCGAGCTGATCGGCCATCGCGTTGTCGTAGACCGGGCGCTCCACACTGCGCAGCACACCGATCGGGGTGTGGTGCAGCGTCTGCGGATCGGCCAGCCGCGACAGGGCGAAGGCGGTCGTCGGGGAGGCGGCGTGCGCGTCGTGCACGAGGACGTCGGCGGTGCCGTCGGCGGTGACGTCGATGATCTTCAGGTCACCGGTGGCCCGGTCCCGCACCACACCCTTGCCGCCCAGGCCGTCCTCGGCCGGTGCGCCGAAGCGGATGGGCTGGCCGTGCTCCAGGCGGATCAGGGTCTCCTGCGCGGTGTCTTTGTCCTTCAGGTCGTCGAAGGCGCCGTCGTTGAAGATGTTGCAGTTCTGGTAGATCTCCACCAGGGCGGTGCCGGGGTGGGCCGCGGCCTCCCGGAGCACCGAGGTGAGGTGCTTGCGGTCGGAGTCGATGGTGCGGGCGACGAAGGACGCCTCCGCGCCGAGCGCCAGCGACACGGGGTTGAAGGGCGCGTCCAGCGAGCCCATCGGCGTCGACTTGGTGATCTTGCCGACCTCGCTGGTGGGGGAGTACTGGCCCTTGGTGAGCCCGTAGATCCGGTTGTTGAACAGCAGGATCTTCAGGTTCACATTGCGGCGCAGCGCGTGGATGAGGTGGTTGCCGCCGATGGACAACGCGTCGCCGTCTCCGGTGACCACCCATACCGACAGATCGCGGCGGGTGGTGGCGAGCCCGGTGGCGATGGCCGGGGCGCGGCCGTGAATGGAGTGCATCCCGTAGGTGTTCATGTAGTACGGGAAGCGGGACGAGCAGCCGATGCCGGAGATGAACACGATGTTCTCGCGGGCCAGGCCGAGTTCGGGCAGGAAGCCCTGTACGGCGGCGAGGACCGCGTAGTCCCCGCAGCCGGGGCACCAGCGCACCTCCTGGTCGGACTTGAAGTCCTTCATCGACTGCTTCGCGTCGGCCTTCGGAATCAACGACAGTGCCTCAGCGGACATCGGCGGCCTCCTTCGTAAGGCCCTGTGCCACGGCCTCCTGGAGGCGCGCGGCGAGCTGTTCGGCCTTGAACGGAAGGCCGGTGACCTGCGTGTGGGAGGCGGCGTCGACCAGGTACTTGGCGCGCAGCAGCTGCGCCAGCTGGCCGAGGTTCATCTCCGGGACGATGACGTTGCGGTAGGCGGCCAGGACCTCGCCGAGGTTGGCGGGGAACGGGTTGAGGTGGCGCAGATGGGCCTGGGCGATCTCGCCGCCGGCCTGCCGGGTGCGGCGCACGGCCGCGGTGATCGGGCCGTAGGTCGAGCCCCAGCCGATGACCAGGGTCCTGGCGGTGCCGGTCGGGTCGTCGACGGTGATGTCGGGCACCTCGATGCCGTCCACCTTCGCCTGGCGGGTGCGGACCATCAGATCGTGGTTGCCCGGGTCGTACGAGATGTTGCCCGTGCCGTCCTGCTTCTCGATGCCGCCGATGCGGTGCTCCAGGCCGGGGGTGCCGGGCAGCGCCCAGGGCCGGGCCAGGGTCTGCGGATCGCGCAGGTACGGCCAGAAGTGCTCTTGGCCGTCCGCGTCCGTGTGGTTCGGGGTGGTGGCGAACTGGACGCGCAGATCGGGTAGTTCACCGGTGTCCGGGATGCGCCACGGCTCGGACCCGTTGGCCAGGTAGCCGTCCGAGAGCAGGAAGACCGGGGTCCGGTAGGTCAGCGCGATCCGCGCGGCCTCCAGCGCGGCGTTGAAGCAGTCGCCGGGGGTGGCGGGCGCGATGATCGGCACCGGGGCCTCGCCGTTGCGCCCGTACATGGCCTGCAGCAGGTCGGCCTGCTCGGTCTTAGTCGGCAGACCGGTGGACGGGCCGCCGCGCTGGATGTCGATGACCAGCAGCGGCAGCTCAAGGGAGACGGCCAGCCCGATGGTCTCGGACTTCAGCGCCACACCGGGCCCCGAGGTGGTGGTGACCGCCAGCGACCCGCCGAAGGCGGCGCCGAGCGCCGCGCCGATGCCCGCGATCTCGTCTTCCGCCTGGAAGGTGCGCACGCCGAAGTTCTTGTGCTTGGACAGCTCGTGCAGGATGTCGCTGGCCGGGGTGATGGGGTACGAGCCGAGGAACAGCGGCAGGTCCGCCTGGGCTGAGGCGGCGACCAGGCCGTAGGCCAGCGCCAGGTTGCCGGAGATGTTGCGGTACAGGCCGGGCGGGAACGCGGCCTGGGCGGGCGCCACCTCGTAGGTGACCGCGAAGTCCTCGGTGGTCTCGCCGAAGTTCCACCCCGCGCGGAACGCGGTGATGTTCGCCTCGGCCAGCTCCGGCTTCTTGGCGAATTTCGATCGCAGGAACGTCTCGGTTCCGGCCGTCGGCCGGTGGTACATCCACGACAGCAGTCCGAGCGCGAACATGTTCTTGCTGCGCTCGGCCTCCTTGCGGGAGAGCCCGAAGTCCTTCAGCGCCTCCACCGTCATGCTGGTCAGCGGCACCGGATGGACGTTGTACGCCTCCAGCGCGCCGTCCTCCAGCGGCGAGGTGGCGTAGCCCACCTTGGCCATCGCCCGCTTGGTGAACTCGTCGGTGTTGACGATGATCTCCGCGCCGCGCGGCAGGTCTCCGACGTTGGCCTTCAGCGCCGCGGGGTTCATCGCGACCAGCACATCGGGGCGGTCGCCCGGGGTCAGGATGTCGTGGTCGGCGAAGTGCACCTGGAACGAGGAGACACCGGGCAGCGTCCCGGCCGGTGCCCGGATCTCGGCCGGGAAATTGGGCAGCGTCGACAGGTCGTTGCCAAATGAAGCGGTCTCGGAGGTAAACCGGTCTCCGGTCAGCTGCATGCCATCTCCGGAGTCGCCCGCGAACCGGACGATCACCCGGTCCAGACGCCTGATCTCCTTGCCTGGCTTGCGCTGCTCACCGAGCGCGGTCGGCTCGGCCGGGCTACTGACCTGGCTGGTCACTGAACTGGACCTCCTTCGAGGCGGCGGCTCGCGGACGACACATCACTGCCTTACCGCCGGTACCGCGGCCAATGGTACGTCGGTAAGGGTCACCTTCCTGGCGCATTTCGCATCCTGGACGCCATCTCAGTACAACGCCGGCACGCCGTCCTTTAGTCCTGCTGGAGTCCTGTTTTCCGGGGCCGATCGAATCGAGAACCGGCCAGTTCCGGTGGCTGTCGGGCCCGGTGCCCGCAGCCCGTGTGACACCGCGTCAGACGCCTAGGAGTTCAGGTAGGTGAGAACGGCCAGAACACGACGGTGATCCCCGTCACTCGGCGCCAGCCCCAGCTTCAGGAAGATGTTGCTCACGTGCTTCTCCACGGCGCCGTCGGAGACCACCAGCTGCTTGGCGACCGCCGAGTTCGTCCGCCCCTCGGCCATCAGCCCCAGCACCTCGCGCTCGCGCGGCGTCAGCCCGGCCAGTACGTCCTGCTTGCGGCTGCGGCCCAGCAGCTGGGCGACCACCTCGGGGTCGAGCGCGGTGCCGCCCGAGGCCACTCGTACCACCGCGTCCACGAACTCGCGGACCTCGGCCACCCGGTCCTTGAGCAGATAGCCCACCCCACGGCTCGACCCGGCCAGCAGCTCGGTCGCGTACTGCTCCTCCACGTACTGCGACAGCACCAGCACGCCCACCGACGGATGGTCGCGGCGCAGCCGCACGGCCGCCCTGACCCCCTCGTCGGTGTGGGTGGGCGGCATCCGTACGTCCGCCACCACCACGTCCGGCAGCGCGCCCTCGTCCGCCAGCTCGCCGATCACCTTGATCAGCGCCTCCGCGTCACCGACGCCCGCGACCACATCGTGCCCCCGGTCGGTCAGCAGCCGGGTCAGGCCCTCCCGAAGCAGTACCGAATCCTCGGCGATGACCACCCGTACCCTGTCCACCACGACTCGCTTCCCCCAGGTCCTGTGTTGCTTGTGCCGGTCGGCTTTCGCCGTCCAGCATCCCAGGATCTGGGGGGAAGCGCGCCTTCCGGCGCGAGCGCCTCAGGAGCGCCAGGGCAGCTCGGCGGTGATCCGGGTCGGGCCGCCGGGCGGGGAGTCGACCACCAGCAGGCCGTCGACCGCGTCCAGCCGCTCGGCCAGGCCCGCCAGGCCGCTGCCCGCCCCGGCGGAGGCGCCGCCGCGCCCGTCGTCGGACACCTGGAGCAGCATCCGGTCCTCGGTCTGCCAGATGTCAACGGTCGCCCGGCTCGCACCACTGTGCTTCGAGACGTTGGTGAGCAGCTCGGAGACGGTGAAGTACGCGATGCCCTCGATCGCCGGGACCGGGCGGGCCGGAAGATCCACCGCGACGGTCACCGGCACTGTGCAGCGGGCCGCCACCGCGGACAGCGCCGGGCCGAGACCGCGGTCGGTGAGGATCGCCGGGTGGATGCCGCGGGCCAGATCCCGTAGCTCCTGGAGCGCGGTCTTCACCTCGCCGTGCGCCTCGTCCACCATCTTGGCGGCGGCCTGCGGGTCCTCCGCCAGCTTCTCCTTGGCCAGGCCGAGGTCCATGGCGAGGGCGACCAGCCGGGCCTGGGCGCCGTCGTGCAGATCGCGCTCGATGCGGCGCAGATCGGCGGCGGCGGTGTCGACGACCGTGCCGCGGTCCGTCTCCAGCTCATGGACCCGGGTGGCGAGCCGGGACGGGCCGAGCAGGCCGTCGACCATCAGCCGGTCGACGCTGGCCAGACCGCGGATGATCCACGGGGTGGCGAGGACGAGCAGCAGTCCGACGACCACGGTGAGCGTGATCTTGAACGGCCCGTCGAGGTAGAGCGAGTAGTCGCCGTTGCTGAACACCTGGAGCCCGGGCTGGTGGACATACGTCGGGAAGACCCACTGCCACAGCGGATAGGTCAGCGCCGCCCAGCCGTACGTCCAGAGCACCACGGCGACCACGAAGGTGAACACGCCCCAGGGGAACAGCAGGAACGCGTAGAGCACATGCCGCCAGGAGGTGCCCGACTTGAACAGGCCGCCCACCCAGGCCATCATCCCGCTGCCCCGCTGCCGGATGGGCTCGGGCTCCGCGACGTCCAGCCGCAGCAGCGCCCGGGCCCGCGACCGTTCGATGTGGCCGAGGCCGCGGCAGCCCGCCAGCATCGCGGCGAGCACCGGCACCCCGAGGAACGTGATCAGCAGCCCGGCGCCGCAGGACAGCATCGTCACCACGTAGACGAAGCCGATGATGCCCATCGGCAGGTTCAGTATCAGGTAGAGGAACTCGCGCCAGGTGCGGCCCTCCAACGGGGCACGTAGCGCCGCGGGCACCCGGTGGCGCGTGTCGTCGGGATAGCGCGTTTCGGGATAGCCGGTCGCCATGGTCGTGTCCGTCCTACTCACTGTCGTTCGGGATGCTTCCAGCGTCATGGAACGGGCGGCTCCAGCCCATGGTGCGGATCGGCGTGTTAGGGCGGGGGATATCCCTACCGCGGGGGACGTCTGGGTGCGGGGATGTACGGGTGCGGAGGATGTACGGGTGGGCGGGACGTACGGGTGCGGGCGGCCCGGACATACGGGACGCCCGCCGCGGCGGCAGACCTACGGCGCGGCCCGGCGGCCCGGTACCGCCCGCATCGTGGGCCTCGCGGCGCCCGGACCGGCCTACCGAGCGGCCCCGGCGTCCTCGCGGTCCCGCCAGGGCAGCTCGGCCGTGATGGTCGTGGGGCCGCCGGGCGGCGAGTCGACTACCAGCAGGCCGTCGACCGCGTCCAGCCGCTCGGCCAGGCCCGCCAGGCCGCTGCCCGCCCCGGCGGAGGCGCCGCCCCGGCCGTCGTCCCGTACCTGGATCAGCAGCCGCTCGTCGGAGCGCCACACATCCACCGAGCCGCTCCTGCCACCGCTGTGCTTGCTGATGTTGGTGAGCAGCTCGGAGACGGTGAAGTACGCGATGCCCTCGATCGCGGCGGCGGGCCGGGCGGGCAGGTCCGCGCAGACCCGCACCGGGACCGTGCAGCGGGCCGCCACCGACGACAGCGCCGCGTCCAGGCCCCGGTCGGTGAGCACCGCCGGGTGGATGCCGCGGGCCAGGTCCCGTAGCTCCTGCAGGGCCAGCTTCACCTCGCCGTGCGCCTCGCCGACCATCTTCGCCGCCGCGTCCGGGTCCTCCAGCAGCTTCTCCTTGGCCAGGCCGAGGTCCATGGCGAGGGCGACCAGCCGGGCCTGGGCACCGTCGTGCAGATCGCGCTCGATGCGGCGCAGATCGGCGGCGGCGGTGTCCACCACCGTCCCCCGGTCCGACTCCAACTCCGCGATCCGCCGCTCCAGTTCGTCCGACGGCGACAGCAGCCCGCGCGCCATCGCCCGGTCGGCATTGGCCAGAGCGCGCGCGACCCACGGCAGCACCGGCCAGCCGACGAACAGCATGACCAGCGTCAACGTGAACGTCAGCACACCCCAGGGCAGCCGGATGAAGAAGTACAGCGCGTGCCGCCAGGCCACCGGGTCCTTGATCGTGATCCACAGCCGGCTGATGACGCCGCCCTCGCGGGCCCGCAGCCGCCGCGGCTCCTCGATCCCCACGCCCAGCAGTCCGCGCACCCGCGCCCGCTCCAACCGGCCCAGCAGACGGCAGCCCAGCAGCCCGCCCGCGAGCAGCGGCAGACCGATGACCGTCACCGACAGACCGAGGCCGAGGGTGAGCATGATCACTACGAAGACGAAGGCGAGCAGGTCGACCGGCAGGTTCAGCAGGAGATGCGAGATCTCCTTCCATGTCGCCGCTCCGAACGCCAGCCGCGCTGGCGGCAACGACCGGGACTCGCCGTCCTCGGCGCTCTCGTAGGCCGTCTCGTTCAGGGCACGGGTGTTCATGATGTAAGACTGCCCGGCTCCGCGGGCGTCGCGCCATGGGGTGCGTAGGGGGGACAAGGTGGGGTTTTCCCTACCAGTGGGTGTATCAGTGAGGTACGTATCCGCGTCCCTCGTCGGCCCACCGATCGGGGCAGGCCATAGACTCGCGTGCGTACAGATCGTCTAAAGAATCCAAAGAAACGTCCCGGACATCGTCCCAAACGCTGGACGGCGCGCTGGACGGAACGCTGGGACGGAAAAGGAACGAGGGGCGGACGTGCCGGAGGCGAGCGTGCCCACCGTGGCAAGCGCCGACGCCGTGGGCGGTGTCAGGGGCGCGGCTGACGTGCACCTGGCGGAGGGGTACTTCCACGCCTACGCGGTCGTCGGCCTGGTAGCCGTCGTCGGCGTACTCTTCGTCGCCGTGGCCTTCGCGGCCGGGCATCTGCTCCGGCCGGTGGTGCCGACGCGGGAGAAGATGCTGACGTACGAGTGCGGCGTCGACCCGGTCGGCGAGGGCTGGGCGCAGACCCAGATCCGCTACTACGTCTACTCCTTCCTGTACGTGATCTTCGCCGTGGACTCGATCTACCTGTTCCCGTGGGCGACGGTCTTCGCCGCACCCGGGTTCGGCGGCACCACGCTGGTGGAGATGTTCATCTTCATCGGCTTCCTCGCCGTCGGCCTGCTGTACGCATGGAAGAAGGGCGTCCTGGAATGGACGTGACGCCGCAGCCCCAGCTGCTCCCCGAGCCGAAGCGGCTCGGTACGTTGGCGCGCCTGGCCCCGGAGCCGATGAAGGTGGTCCTCAACTGGGGCCGCCGCTACAGCCTGTGGGTCTTCAACTTCGGCCTGGCCTGCTGCGCGATCGAGTTCATCGCCGCGTCGATGGCCCGGCACGACTTCATCCGGCTCGGTGTCATCCCGTTCGCGCCGGGTCCCCGGCAGGCGGACCTGATGATCGTCTCCGGCACCGTGACGGACAAGATGGCCCCGGCGGTCAAGCGGCTCTACGAGCAGATGCCGGAGCCGAAGTACGTCATCTCCTTCGGCGCGTGCTCCAACTGCGGCGGCCCGTACTGGGACTCGTACTCCGTCACCAAGGGCGTCGACCAGATCATCCCGGTCGATGTCTATGTGCCCGGCTGCCCGCCCCGCCCGGAAGCGCTGCTCCAGGGCATCCTCAAACTGCAGGAGAAGATCGCCCGAGAGTCGCTCAGCGAGCGGTACGGTTCCAGCGCGGCAGGCGGCAACGGCGCGGTACCGCACCCGTCGCCCGCCGCACTGACGAGCGGGCTGGTGTCCGCGCCGCCCGCGCCCGTGGCCGAGGCCGACTCGGGTTCGGCGGACGCCCCGGTGCCAGGGGAGGGCAGCAGATGACCGCGTTCGACCGGCTGCCGGAGGCCGCCGCCGAGATCTTCGGTGCGGAGGCGACGGCGGAGCGGGCATACGAGCTGCTCACCGTCGACGTCCCCGCCGCCTCGTGGATCTCCGCGCTGGAGACCGCCCGCGACCAGCTCGGCTGCGGCTACTTCGACTGGCTGAGCGCGGTCGACGAGCCCGGCATCGGCTTCCGGGTCTGCGCGCATGTCGCCGACCCCGGGCCTGGCAGCGTGCGGCACCTCGTGCTGCGCACCACCGTCCCGCACGATGCGCCGGTACTTCCGACCGCGACCGGTGTCTACGCCGGTGCGGCGTGGCATGAGCGTGAGACGTACGAAATGTTCGGCGTCGACTTCACCGGCCACCCGCACCTGGTTCCGCTGCTGCTCCCGGAGAGCTTCGAAGGGCATCCGCTGCGCAAGGACTTCGTGCTGGCGGCGCGGGTCGCCAAGCCCTGGCCGGGCGCCAAGGAGCCAGGAGAATCCGAGCATGGCGGGCCGAAGCGCCGCCAGATGCTGCCGCCGGGTGTGCCCGACCCCAACGAATGGGGTCCGCTCAAGGGGCAACTGCCGCCCGCCCCGGCCCGCCCCGCCCGTACTCCGCGCGCCGCGGCCGCCGGTGCGGGTGCGGGTGCGGAGACAGGCGAACGCCCGGCCCGGCGCGCCCGCAGCGTCGCCGAGGGTTCCGCGAGCCAGCAGGCGGAGGCCGCGCCCACGCCCGCCCCGCGCCGCACGCGCAGCGTGAGCCAGGGCTCGGCCAGCCAGCGCGGCGCCGGGGAACCGCAGCCGGAACCCACCGCGCCCGGCACCGAGCGCCCGGCCCCGCGCAAGCGCACCTCCGACGCCCCCTGGAACCAGCCCCGGCAGACGGCACCCGCGGCGGAGCCTGAAGCGGCGGAGCCGGAGGCGGCTCAGCCGCGTCCGGAGCCGGGCACGGCCGAAACCAACGGGACCGAAGGAGGCGAGGCGCAGTGAACGGCACTCTTGACGTCGTTCTGCGGCTGGTCGCCGTCCTGGTGGTCTTCCTGGTGCTGCCGCTGGTCGTCGGTCAGACCGAACACAAGGTCATGGCCCATATGCAGGGCCGACTCGGCCCGATGTACGCCGGTGGCTTCCACGGCTGGGCGCAACTGGTCGCGGACGGTGTGAAGTTCGCACAGAAGGAAGACGTGGTTCCGGCAGGCGCCGACCGCCGTATCTTCCAACTGGCCCCGGTCGTCTCCCTGTTGCCGTACCTCCTGGTGATGATCGCCATCCCGGTCGGTCCGCACGGCTTCGTCGGGCAGTCCATAGACGCCGGGTTGTTCTTCGTGCTCGCCGTGATGGGCGTCGGCGTGCTCGGCTCACTCATGGCGGGCTGGGCCTCGGCCAACAAGTTCTCCCTCCTGGGCGGTTTGCGTACCGCCGCCCAACTCATGGCGTACGAGCTGCCGATGCTGCTCGCCGGCGCCTCGGTCGCCATGGCCGCGGGGACCCTCTCGCTGCCCGGGATCGTCCAGGCGTTCCACTGGTGGTGGATCCCGTGGCAGATCGTGGGCGGGGTGGTGTTCTTCACCGCGGGCCTCGCGGAACTCCAGCGTCCGCCGTTCGACATGCCGGTCGCCGACTCCGAGATCATCTTCGGCGCGTACACCGAGTACACCGGGCTGCGCTTCGCGATGTTCCTGCTCGCCGAGTTCGCGGGCATCGTCGTGCTGTGCGCGTTGACCAGCGTGCTGTTCCTCGGCGGCTGGCACGGGCCGTGGTCCGGCAGCATTGGCTGGCTGTGGACCCTGGTGAAGACCGCGCTGCTCGCCTTCGTCGTCATCTGGCTGCGGGTCACCTATCCGCGGCTGCGCGAGGACCAGTTGCAGAAGCTCGCCTGGACCGTGCTGATCCCGCTCGGCCTCGCCCAGATCGCGCTCACCGGCATCGTCAAGGTGGTGATTTCATGAGCCCCGTTCCTGGCCATGGCCTGGCCAAAGGCCTTGCCGTCACCCTCCGGACGATGACCCGTCGCTCGGTCACCCACCAGTACCCGGACGCGGCTCCGCACCTGCCGCCGCGCAGCCGCGGGGTCATCGCGCTGTTCGAGGAGAACTGCACGGTCTGCATGCTGTGCGCCCGCGAATGCCCCGACTGGTGCATCTACATCGACTCCCACAAGGAGACGGTGCCGGCCGCCGCTCCCGGCGGACGCGAGCGCAGCCGCAACGTCCTGGACCGCTTCGCCATCGACTTCGCGCTGTGCATGTACTGCGGTATCTGCATTGAGGTGTGTCCTTTCGACGCGCTGTTCTGGTCACCGGAGTTCGAGTACGCCGAGACCGACATCCGGGAGCTCACCCACGAGCGGGACAAGCTCCGCGAGTGGATGTGGACGGTGCCGACTCCGCCCGCCCTCGACCCGGGTGCCGAGGAGCCGAAGGAGCTCGCCGCCGCCCGTAAGACGGCGGAGAAGCTCGCCGCCGCCCAGGAGGCGGCAGCGCAGCAGACGGAACCACCGGAGGGCGACGCATGACCCTCGCCGCAAGCCACCCCGGCTTCATGTCGCCGACCGGGGTCGAGATCGCTTTCGTGCTGATCGGGATCGCCACGCTCGGCGCGGCCCTGGTCACCGTGACCACCAAGCAACTGGTGCACGCAGCGCTGTGGTTGGTGGTGGCCCTTGGCGGGCTCGCCGTGGAATACCTCCTGCTCACCGCGGAGTTCATCGCCTGGGTGCAGGTGCTGATCTACGTCGGTTCCGTGGTGGTCCTCCTTCTGTTCGGGCTGATGCTCACCAGGGCCCCCATCGGCCGCTCCCCGGACGCCGATTCCGGCAACGGCTGGGTGGCGCTCACCGTGGCCGTGGCCGCCACGGCCACGCTGGTGTGGGTGGTCGTGGACGCGTTCCGCTCGACCTGGATCGACCTGGGCGGCGCCGCCCAGGGTTCGGCCAAGGTGACCGGCACGATCCTCTTCCGGCACTGGGTACTGCCGTTCGAAGCGCTGTCCGTGCTGCTGCTCGCCGCGCTGGTCGGCGCGATCGTGCTGTCCAAGCGCGGCGCTCCGGCCAGGCGCAGCCTGCTGTCCAAGAGCGATGTGCTGCCCAAGCGCGGTGTTCCGTCCGAGCGGAAGGCCAGGCAGAGCTGATGCACCTCGCCTATCCGGCGGTCCTCGCCGTCCTCCTCTTCTGCGTCGGCCTGTACGGGGTCCTCGCCCGGCGCAACGCGATCCTTGTCCTGATGTCCGTCGAGCTGATGCTCAACGCCGTCAACCTCAACCTCGTCGCCTTCGACGTCTGGCTCCGCGACACCCTGCACGCGGGCCAGGCGCTCACGCTGTTCACCATCACCATCGCCGCTGCCGAGATCGGCATCGGCCTGGCGATCGTGCTGCTCGTCTACCGCAACCGGGGCACCTCGGACGTGGACAAGCTCACCGATCTGGCCGACACCGGGACCCTCCCCGACTCTGGCTCAGCCAGCATCGCACCCGCCACTGACAATCCCGCCGACACCGCCGCTGAGCAGGCACTTCGCGCCAGGGAGCAGACCGCGTGACCCTGACGACCCTCGCCGTTCTCGTCCCCCTCCTGCCCTTCCTGGGCGCCGTCGCCGGTCTGCTGCTGGGGCGGCGCGCGCCCGGCTTCGTACGGCCGCTGGCGGTGCTGCCGACATTCGCCGCGTTCGTGCTGGCCGTCCTCGTGGCCGCCCGCCAGGGCACCGGTGCGCCGACCGACGCGGGCACCCGGCTCACCCCGACCGGCTCCGTGCCCATCGACCTCGCCCTGCACCTCGACGGCTTCGCGGTGCTGATCGCCGTTCTCGTCGGGCTGGTCGCCACCTGCGTACAGCTCTACTCCACCGGCTACCTGCGCGACGACCCGCGCTACCCGTCGTACGCGGCGCTGGTCTCGCTGTTCACGGCGGCGATGCTGCTGGTCGTCTACTCGGGCGACCTGATGGTGCTGCTGGTCGGCTGGGAGGTCATGGGCATCTGCTCGTACTTCCTGGTCGGGCACTACTGGGAGACACCGCAGGCCCGGTCGGCGTCGATCAAGGCGTTCCTGGTCACCAAGCTCGGCGACGTGCCGTTCCTGATCGGCATCTTCGCGCTCGCCGCGGACGCCGGAACCTTCCGGATCAACGGCATCCTGACCGCCGCCGCCAGCGGGGGACTGCACCACCCCACGCTGATCGCGCTGCTGCTGCTGGGCGGAGTGGCGGGCAAGTCCGCGCAGTTCCCGCTGCACACCTGGCTGCCGGACGCCATGGCGGGCCCCACGCCGGTCTCCGCGTTGATCCACGCGGCCACCATGGTCGCGGCCGGCGTCTACTTCATCGCCCGCCTGCTGCCGGTCTTCGCGCTGTCCGCCGCCGCGCTGGCCGTGCTGGCCGCCATGGCCGCGATCACCATGATCGGCTCGGCGCTCGCCGCGCTCGCCCAGGACGACATCAAGCGCGTCCTGGCGTACTCCACCATCGGCCAACTCGGCTACATGACCGGCGCGCTGGCCGTCGGCGACCGCAGCGCCGCCGTCTTCCACCTGCTCAGCCACGGTGCCTTCAAGGCGCTGCTGTTCCTCGGCGCGGGCGTGGTCATCCACGCCGCGGGCACCAACTCACTGGCCGCCATGTCCCGCATGCGCGACCTGCGCGGCCGCGTACCGGACGCGATGTGGACGTTCACCATCGCGCTCGCCGCGCTGGCCGCGCTGCCGCCGTTCTCCGGGTTCTTCTCCAAGGAGTCCGTGCTCCGCGCGGCCGAACACGCCGCGGGCGGTCACCAGCCGCACGTACCGACGGCGGTCGGTTGGACCGTGCTCGCCGCAGGCTTGATCACCGCGCTGCTCACCGCCGCGTACGCCACCCGGCTGTACCTGCTGGTGTTCCGCGGCAGCGGCGGGCAGGCCCCGGAGGCGCACAAGCAGCCCGTCGTGATGAACGCCGTGCTCTGGGTCCTGGCCATCCCCGCGCTCGCCCTCGGGGTGAGCGTGGGCGCGCTGCCGAAGTGGTTCGACGGCACGCCGCTCACCCCGACCCTGACCACGTCGGTCGTAGGCGTCGGTCTGGCCCTGGTCGGCGTGGCCGTCACCAGCGCGGCCTGGCGGGTCACCGCCGCGCGCCGGGTTCCGCTCGGCGCCGTGGTCACCGATGTGGAGGCCGAGCCCGGCGCCACCGAGGCGGCCGCCATCGCCACCCACGAGAAGGCCTACGGCGACATCGCCGCCGCCCCCGACCCCGCCGACCCGGGCCGTCTGCTCCTCGGCCCGCTGCACCGGCACGCGGCGCACGGCTTCCATCTCGACGCCGTGTACTCGGCGCTGTTCGTCCGCCCTGTGCTCGCCGCCGCGAGCCTCGTCCGCTTCCTCGACCGCGAGGTCGTCGAGACGTACGTACAGGGCGCCGGAGCCACCCCCCGGCTGCTGGGCGCGGTGGTCCGCCGCGTACAGACCGGCAATGTGCAGACCTACCTCAGCGCACTGCTCGCCGGCGCCGTCGTCCTCGCCGTCCTCGTCGCCACCGGAGCCTGAGCCGTGAACGACACCGTCCTGCAGTACGCCCTCGCGGCGCTGGTCGTCCTGCCCCTGCTGGGCGCGATCGGCGCCCTGCTGCCCGCGCCCCCCGGGCTCAAGGGCCGCGACCCCGACCAGGCCGTGCTCCGGCACGGCGTGTCCGTCACCGGTGCGGTGCTGCTGCTGTCGATCGTCCTGGCGGCAGGCTTCGACTACGGCCACTCGGCCCGTATGCAGGGCACCACCGACCTCAGCTGGATCCCCGCGCTGCACATCCGTATCCACCTCGGGGTGGACGGCGTCTCGCTTCCGCTGATCGTCCTCACCGCGCTGCTGACCTTCCTGTGCGCCCTCCACGCGTACTTCAAGATGCCCGAGGGGCCGTCCCCCAAGGCCTTCGTCGCACTCCTCCTCGTCCTCGAAGCGGGCACCCTCGGCACGTTCGCCGTGCTCGACCTGATGCTGTTCTTCCTGGCGTTCGAGATGGTGCTCATCCCGATGTACTTCCTCATCGCCCGGTGGGGCGGCGAGGGCAGGGACCGCGCCGCCTTCCGGTTCATCCTCTACACGCTGCTCGGCTCCGTCGTCATGCTGCTCGGCCTGCTCCTCATCGGGCTCAAGGCGGGCACCTTCGACATGGTGGCACTCGCCACTGACAACGGCTCCAAGCTCAGCCACAGCACCCAGATCATCGCGGTGCTCGCCATCGGCATCGGCCTCGCCGTCAAGGCCCCCATGTGGCCGCTGCACAGCTGGCTTCCGGACGCCCACACCGCCGCGCCCACCACCGGCTCCGTGCTGCTCGCCGGTGTGCTGCTGAAGATGGGCACCTACGGCCTGGTACGGATCGTGCTGCCGATCGCCCCGCAGGGCGCGCACTTCTTCGCGCCGTATCTGGCCGCGTTCGCGGTCGTCGGCATCCTCTACGGTTCGCTGGCCTGCCTCGCGCTCGGCCGCCAGGGAAACAAGGGCGACCTCAAGCGCCTGATCGCGTACTCCTCCGTCGGTCACATGGGCTTCGTACTGCTCGGCATCGCGACCCTCACGCCGACCGGAGTCAATGGCGCGCTGTTCGCCAACATCGCCCACGGCCTGATCACCGGCCTGCTGTTCTTCCTGGTCGGCGCGGTCAAGGACCGCTACGGCAGCAGCGACCTCGACCGCCTCTCCGGCGTGAGCGGCGCCGCGCTCTACGGCACCGCGCCACGCCTGGGCGGCCTGCTCGCCTTCGGCGCGGTCGCCTCGCTCGGACTGCCGGGGCTGGCCGGATTCTGGGGCGAGATGCTGGCGATGTTCGGTGCCTTCCATCCGGCCGCGGGACTCAGCCGCCCCGCGTTCCTCACGTTCATGGCGATCGCCGCCTTCGGCACCCTGCTGACCGCCGCCTACCTGCTGGTCGTCGTGCGCCGGGTGTGCATGGGTGACCGGAGTGCGGAAGCGGTGCAGCTCGCCGACGTCCAGGGCTTCGAGTTCGCCGCGTGGAGTCCGCTGGTCGCGCTCACCGTTCTCGCGGGCCTGTGGCCCGCCGCTCTTCTCGGCCTCACCAACCCGGCCGTACACACCCTCCTCGGAGGCCACTGATGACCGACCTCGCCGGAGGGCTGGTCCAGTCCATCGACTGGCTCGCTGTCGCCCCTCCCACGATTCTCGCGGTCGTCGCGCTCGCCGTCCTGGTCGCCGACCTGTTCGCCGACGAGGCACGCAAACCCCTGCTCGGCTGGGCCGCCGTAGCCGGTCTGGTGCTGGCGGGTCTGTCCCTGCTGCCGCTACTTAATGGTGACCGGAGCACCTTCTGCCTCACCACCGGTGCGCACAACTGCAGCTACGTGGCGGACCACTTCACGCTCGCCATCCAACTCCTGGTGATCGGCGGCGCACTACTGACCGCGCTGCTCTCGCTGCACAACCAGGACCGGCTGCCGACAGGGGAGTTCTGGTTCCTGCTGCTCTCCTCGGCGGCGGGCGCCGCGCTGCTGCCCGCCTCCCGTGACCTGGCGACCCTGGTCGTGGCCCTCGAAGTCGTCTCGCTGCCGTCGTTCGCGCTGGTGGGACTGCGCCGCTCGGACCGCCTGTCCAGCGAGGCCGCGCTGAAGTTCTTCCTGTCGTCGGTCACCGCGACGGCCGTGATGCTGCTCGGCGTGAGCTTCGTCTACGCGGCCACCGGCACCCTGCACCTGGGCGCGCTGGCCGACGGGCTCACGCACGCTCCCGCACAACTGGTCACCTTGGCCAAGACCGGTGCGGTCCTCACTCTGGTGGGCTTCGCGTTCAAACTCGGTGTCGCGCCTTTCCACTTCTGGGTGCCGGACACCTATGCGGGAGCGCCGCTGCCGGTCGCCGCGTACCTGTCGGTGGTGGGGAAGGCCGCGGGCTTCTCCGGCCTGATCCTGGTGACGGTCATCGCCTTCAAGCCGTACGGGGACGTGTGGGGCCCCGCGCTGGCCGTGCTCGCCGCGCTCACCATGACCGTCGGGAACGTCGCCGCACTGCGGCAGCGCCCCGAACACCCGCGCAGCGCGGTGCGGCTGCTGGCCTGGTCCTCCATCGGCCAGGCGGGCTACCTGCTGGTCCCGCTGGCCGCGGCGGGCTATGTGGCCGATCCGCGCCACCAGATCGGTGCCACGGTCTCGTACGCGCTGATGTACACGGTGGTGAACCTCGGCGCGTTCGGGGTGGCCGCGCTGGTGCTGCGCTCCGACGCGCTGAACCGGATCACGGACTACCGCGGCCTGTACGCCAGGCGACCGCTCGCCGCGCTCGCGCTGGCTTTCTTCCTGCTGTGCCTGGCCGGGCTGCCGCCGGGGATCATCGGGCTGTTCGCGAAGGTCGTGGTCTTCTCCTCCGCGGTCGACGCCGGTCTCGGCTGGCTGGCGGTCATCATGGCGGTCAACGTCGTGATCGCGCTCTACTACTACCTGCGGTGGACGGCGCTGCTGTTCGTACGGCCCGAACCGGTTCCCGGGGAAGCGGCTGCGGTGCGGGCCCCGGCCTCCCTCACGGCCGCGATCGCCGCAGCGGCCGTGGTCGGCATCGCCCTGTCCGGCGCTCCCCAGCTCGTGCTGCGCTTCGCCTCGGGCTCGCTTTTCTGAGCGGTCCGCGCGGTTGACTCCCGCCAGCGGCGCGGGCCGGCGCCGTCGGGGAACCGGCGGTGCCCGCGTGGCGTTGACCAGTACGGGAGGGTCCACTGGAGGGTGGAAGGAGAGTTCCCCACCGCACTTCTTGGAGGGCTACCGTGCACCGCCGGCACAACGGGCTGAAGACCGCCGTACTCCTCGGGGGACTGTCCGCGCTCATCATCATCGTGGGCAGCTTCTTCGGGCGAGGGGGCCTGATCATCGCTGTACTCGTCGCGCTGGGCACCAACGCGTACGCGTACTGGAACAGCGACAAGCTCGCCCTGCGGTCGATGCGGGCCCGTCCGGTCAGCGAGTTCGAGGCGCCCGCCCTGTACCGCATCGTCCGCGAGCTGTCGACGGCCGCCCGGCAGCCCATGCCCCGGCTCTACATCTCCCCGACCGAGGCTCCCAACGCCTTCGCCACCGGCCGCAATCCGCGCAACGCCGCCGTCTGCTGCACCGAGGGCATCCTGCGGATCCTGGACGAGCGCGAGCTGCGCGGCGTCATCGGCCATGAGCTCAGCCACGTCTACAACCGCGACATCCTCATCTCGTCGGTCGCCGGTGCCCTCGCCTCCGTGGTGATGTTCCTGGTGAACTTCGCCTGGCTGATTCCGATCGGCCGCTCCGAGGACGACGAGGGTCCCGGCATCATCGGCATGATCCTGATGATGATCCTGGGCCCGCTCGCGGCCTCGCTGATCCAGCTCGCCGTCAGTCGCTCCCGGGAGTACGAGGCGGACGCCTCGGGCGCCCGCCTCACCGGCGACCCGCTGGCCCTCGCCTCCGCGCTGCACAAGCTGGAGATCGGGACCCAGCAGCTGCCGCTGCCGCCGGAGCCGCGGCTGGAGACGACCAGCCACATGATGATCGCCAACCCGTTCCGTGCCGCGGACGCGTCCAAACTCTTCTCCACCCACCCGCCGATGGCGGAGCGCATCGCCCGCCTGGAGGAAATGGCCGGAGGCCGCCGATGAAGACTGTCCTGAACGTCATCTGGCTGCTGCTGTGCGGCATCTGGATGGCTATCGGCTACGCGGTGGCCGGAATCGTGATGTTCGTTCTGATCATCACGATTCCCTGGGGCATCGCCGCTTTCCGCATCGCCGGATTCGCGCTGTGGCCCTTCGGCCGTACGGCGGTGGTGCGGCGTGACGCGGGCGTCGGCTCGTTCCTCGGCAACCTGGTATGGCTGATCCTCGCCGGAATCTGGCTGGCCATCGGCCATATCGTCACCGGCATCGCGCTCTGCCTCACGATCATCGGAATCCCGCTGGGCATCGCCAACTTCAAGCTGATTCCGATCTCCCTGACGCCGCTCGGCCGGGAGATCGTGCCCACCGACCGCCCCTTCGCCGCCCGCTGAGGCCTCACCGCGGATGCGGTGAGGCCCCTTGGGGTTCGGTTCAGCGGTAGTTGACGAACTGCAGCGCGAAGTCCAGGTCCTTGCCCTTGAGCAGCGCGATGACGGTCTGCAGGTCATCGCGGCTCTTGGAGCTGACGCGCAGTTCGTCGCCCTGGACCTGCGCCTTCACGCCCTTCGGGCCCTCATCGCGGATGATCTTCGCGACCTTCTTGGCGTTGTCCTGCGAGATCCCCTCCTCCAGGGAGGCGGTGATCTTGTACACCTTGCCGGAGGCCTGCGGCTCGCCCGCGTCCAGCGCCTTCAGCGAGATACCGCGCTTGACCAGCTTGGACTGGAAGATGTCGAGGACCGCCTTGACCCGCTCCTCGCCGTTGGCGCGCATCTCGATCTTGTCGCCCGACCATGCGATCGAGGCGTCGACGCCCTTGAAGTCGTAGCGCTGCGAGATCTCCTTGGCGGCCTGGTTGAGGGCGTTGTCGACCTCCTGCCGCTCGACCTTCGAGACGATGTCGAAACTGGAGTCGGCCATGTTCAGTTGGCTCCTTGCGTCGGATGCTCGGGGAACGGACCGGGCACGAGCGGGCGCACGCAACCGGTGCGGACCACACGCCGCGCGCCCGGGCCGTACCCGCAAGCGTAGCCACCGCCACCCCCCGCGGCGCTGATCAACCAGGTGGCGGACCACCCCCGGTCATCAGGTATCGTTTACGTCGTTGCCACGGAGCACCGCGCAAGCGGATCCGAGCAACACTTTTCCTGGCGGTGTGCCCGAGCGGCCAAAGGGAGCAGACTGTAAATCTGTCGGCTTACGCCTACGCAGGTTCGAACCCTGCCGCCGCCACATGGAAGTGAGGCCCCTCACCTGCGGAAACGCGGGTGAGGGGCCTTTTCCGTGACCAACGGGAACGGGAACCGAAAACAGAGCTTTGTCTCACTCTGTCTCGCCTGAATCCCGCTGTGGATCACCGTGTGTGGGGCATCCGTGGGGCAGGATCGGGGTTCTCGGGTTACTCCCAGTGGCGTAATGCCTGCTCGAAGCGCGTGTGAGCCGGGACCGCTCGCCGGGTTTGTGGCACCTCATGGCCGCCGTAGACAGCCTGCCCGAGCCCCGGCCCCGCACTCGTTCCACCGGGTGTGGCCGATCCGGCCTCCACGTCCTGGCACGCGGCGGCGTCCTGGATTGGACTGGCCAGCCTCGCCCTCAAAGACGATCCAACCGTCGCACGCCGCCGCGGTGCTCGTACCCGCAGTCAGACATCCTGCCGTCCTGCTGAAGACACGCCAGCTGGCCACCCTGGACGTGGAATCCGTGAATTTTCACCGCAGTTGCTGGGTCGGGGTTGTGGGTGTTGTCTGGGAGATAGGGGTTTGGGGCATAGAGGTGGGGCCGACTGCGGTGCGGGAGGCGGCCACATGGGTAGTGCATGGGTCTGTGAGAAGTGCGGGGCTGAGGTCGCTGTGGGCGCGCAGGGTTGCACGCGGTGCGGCCGGTCTTTCGCTCCTCGCCAACCGGACGAGGTTGCCGGAGCGGCGTCGCCCCCGCCTCCAATACGCCCCGGCGGTGGTGGATGGAGCCCATCCCTCCCCTCTCCGCCACAGGAGGCCTTCTCTGGAGGGGAGAACCACCGACGGTCCGCTGAGGGATACGGTGCCGCTCGCGCGAGACAGCAGACCGGTCATGCCGTGGTCGCAGGCAGCGACGTGGTCGAGGGGCAGGTACGGGGTGTGCAGTCCAGGTCCGAGCAGCGTGGTGAGTCTGATTACGAGGCGGTATGGACTTTCCGGGTGGAGCGGTACGACGAGGCGGGCAACCGCGTGATGCTCACCCCTGTGGAGATGCGTGGGCGCAAGTTTGAGGGCGCCATCAACGACGGGGACTGGGTTCAGGCCCGCGGCCGGATGAGGGCCGGGACGTTGCGTGTGAAAGAGGTGGAGAACCTCACCACGGGCGCGGTCGTCCGCGCCATGGGGATACCAAGGGCCGCCATCGTCTTCATGGTCTTGGCGTTTATCGCTTGGATCGCGTGGATGGCGTTCGTGATGACTAGGTGAACTGACCCCCATCGGGCTATGACCATCGACGACCTCACAGTCAGCGACCTGGATTACCTCCAGCACTCCGGGTTCGAGCCGCCACGACTGAATGCCGGGGCACGGTTGACGCAGGCGCCACGTGAGCTGCGGACCTTCGTGAGGGTCGCTGGGATCGGGCAGTTGGAGAAGACGCATACGCCCACTGCGGGGGATGGACGCGGTGAAGTTCCCCCTCGGCGGTGGACACCTGGACACTGGGACGTGAGAGCCCAGGGAGAGCAGAGCCAGGTGGCAGGCACGAGCAAGATGAGCAACAGGTACACCGAGGAGTTCAGGCGTGACGCCGTCACGCTGGTCCGCTTGGTGGAGAAGTACGACGAGGCGGGAAACCGGACAATGCTGCTTCCTGTCGAGATGAGCGGCTACCGATTCGAGGGCAGGCACGCTGCGGGCACGCCAGGCGGAGAACCTCACCACGGACGCCGGATCCAGGCGAAGACGACACCGAAGATCGTCATGGCCTTCGCCATCCTGTTTGCGCTGTTCATTCTGGGCTTCATAGCCTGGGGCTGGATCATGACCTTCACCGGCGGCAAAGGGTTGTGAGCGCGCGATGGCTACCGACGCCCTGACGGCCGGTGATCTGGACTACCTCCAGCGCGTCGAGTTCGAGCCACCCCCGATCCACACGGGTACCACGTTCACCCAGGCGCCACCGGAGCTCCGGGCCCTGGTACGGGTGGCCGGCATTGGATGCCTCAGCAAGGCCAATCCCTCGCCTACGGGGGAGCACAGCACCCCCATCACCCGCGATCTGCTCGTCAGCCTAAGCAACTACAAGATCCCGCTGGCATTCCTGGTCGGCGGCGAACCCGGCCAAATCTCCATCCGCATCGGGACCTGGCTGCCCAGCTCTGGCATCCCGGACACGGTGGCGTACGACCAGCGGCTACTGGAGACAGTGCTGGCGACGCTCTACCCGGCCATCGACCTCGTCCCTGACCTGCCGCACAGCAGCGACTGGCCGCTGGGCGGCCTGGCCATGGGCATCCCCACACCCCAACCTCCGGACACTGCGGACGGTGCCCGTCAGATCGACCGACTGGTGCGGGCGCTGCGCCGGGACCGATGGGCAGCTCTCGTCCTGGCACAGCCCGCCGACGACTCACTGGTTCATGACCTGAGACTTCGCCTCATCAACAAAATGCGCACGGTCCAGACCGCCGCCAAGCTCGGCGGTGTTCCCAGCCCGCTTGCGGACCACTACCTGGCCCTCCTCGGCCTGCACCTGGAGGAACTCACCGATGGCCAGGGGATCGGAGCCTGGCGCACCGCCGTCTACCTCCTCGGCGACCACGAAAGCTACCCCGCGCTGGCGAGCCTGTGGCGTGGGATCTTCTCGGGCGAACGCTCGCTCCCCGAGCCCCTGCGGGTGTGGGATCAGGACTTCGTCCCGAAGCTGGCGTCATCGTGGGCCATGCCCGACCCGATCGACAAGGTCACCGCGCCTGGGCTCTACCAGCACCCATTCGACCACCAGACCCTGCTGACATCTTCGCAACTGGCCGCCTACGTGCACTTCCCGGACTGGGAGACCAACGGATTCACCATCACAGAGGTCCCCGACCTGGACACCGTCCCCCCACCTGCAGACCGGGACGCGCTGGTACTTGGCACCGTCGTCGAGCGCCAACAGCCCACAAGCACGATCTACGGGATCCGCCCAGAGCACCTCACCCGCCACGCCGCCGTCGCCGGAGTCACCGGCTCGGGAAAGACCAACACCGTCTTTCACCTGTTGCGCCAAATCGCGGACCGCGGCATTCCCTTCTTCGTCCTCGAACCTGCCAAGACCGAGTACCGCGCCCTGGTGCACGACGCGCAACTCGGCCCCAGGCTGCAGGTCTACACCCTCGGGGACGAGATGGTCTCGCCCTTCCGGTTCAACCCCTTCGAGGTTCCGGAGGGGATCCCCGTCGCAGTCCATCTCGACCTACTCCGATCAGTGTTCAACGTCAGCTTCGGGATGTGGACACCACTCCCGCAAATCCTCGAAACTGGCCTGCACGCCATCTACCGCGATCGTGGCTGGGAGGTCACCACCGGCACCAACCGGCGTCTCGACCTGGCCGCAGACCGCGCGATGGCCTTCCCCACCCTCACCGACCTGGTGCGCAAGGTCGAGGAGATCATCCCGCACCTGGGCTACGAACCGCAGGTCACCGGCGATCTGCGGGCCGCACTGCGCACCCGCCTCAACAGCCTCCGCACCGGCGGCAAGGGCCGCATGCTCGACGTGCGCCGTTCACTCCCGATCGAACTGCTCCTCGAGCAGCCAACCGTCCTGGAACTGGAGGGCATGGGCGACGACGAGGACAAGGCCTTCATGATGGGCCTGCTGATGATCAGGCTCGCCGAACACCGGCGCACACAGGGCGACACCGAGACGCTGCGCAACCTGCTCGTCATCGAAGAAGCCCACCGCCTGCTCGCCAACGCCCCAGCGCAACGCGGGCAGGAGCAGGCCGACGCCCGAGGCAAGGCGGTGGAGACCTTCGTCAACCTGCTGTCCGAGATCCGGGCCTACGGACAGGGCGTGGTCGTCGTCGACCAGATCCCGACCAAACTCGCCCCCGAAGTACTGAAGAACACCAACCTGAAACTCGCACACCGCATAGTCGCCGCGGACGACCGCGCCGCCCTCGCCACCGCCATGGCGATGACCCCACGTCAGAGCACCGTCCTGGCCACCCTGCCGACCGGCCGAGCCGCAGTCTTCACCGACGGAGACGACGCCCCGCTGCTGCTCGCGGTCCCATCGTCCAAAGGCGGATCCGGCACCTGGCCATCCGACCAGGAGATCCACGACCACATGGCGCACCTCGCCCAGGACGCCTACCCCGAGGTCTTCCTGCCCTCCGCCGACTGCGACGAGCGCTGCCGCGCTGCACCAGAGGCATGCGAGGCCGCCCGCGCACTGGTCGACGAGCCGCGGACGATGCGATCACTCTCCCACGTCGTTCTCTCCGCGGTGCAGACGCGCGAAGGCCTGGAACGCACCTGGCCCAACGTCCTCGCAATCACCGAGGCCAGCCGTCCCTCCTGGCTGGACGCCGAGGAATTTTTGGCGTGTCTTGTCCGGCACGGTGCCTGGCGCCTCGCCGACCTGCGCGGAGCCCGAGCCGGCTGGAGCTACACCCGCACCGCCGCCACCGCCGAACTGATCGACCGCACCCTCACCGCCCTCCTCCACAGCGAGGAGACCACCGACCAGGTCTTGGATCTACGCGCACTACTGCTGGAACTCCAGGGCAGCGGCTACGGCCCCTTCCCAGACTGCCCCCGTATCTGGGGCAACCGGCCGGGACCGTGCCTGTGTGCGCAACCGGTGGCCGAACTGGTCAACTCCGGCGCCTTCCACGGTGACTGGGAGGAGGCGCGCAAGGCGGACCGGGCCTCGCCCGACGGAGGGTGGGCCGGCGTCTGGGACGTCTGTCAGGACGCCGCGTACCACCTCACCGAGTACCCCGCCGAAGGCCAGGACCCCGGACTGGTGGCACATCTGAAAGACATCGCGGACCGCACCGCGCTGTGCTTCGCCGAACAGATGCTGTACGACGAACAATGGTCCCACCCCGCGACTGTGCGCCGGGCAGTCAGTGCGTTGCTCGCACTCACCGGCTGCGATCGCGCCCCGGAACGAGGCCAGAATGGATAGATCGACAGACAAGCATCAGGAATCCAATGGCCAGCGGGCCGACTCACCTCGCGCCGGGACCCATGACCGCGGTCAAACGGAAGCCGCCGCCAGTCGTCAGGGCAGGGATGAATGGCAGCAGCGGGACTCGCGCGGGGGCCCAGAAAGGGGTGCCGGGGGCGAGAACCAGAGGGACGCGAAGAAGGGCGACGAGCAGAGGCCCTCGCGGGAGGTGACCTCCGAAAAGAAGGATCCCGCGACCGGAAACACCGAAAAGTCGACCACGAAAACTTACCCGGATGGGCGGGAAACGACACACACGGAGACCATTGACAAGAACGGCAAGGTGACGAAGGAGACGAACAGCGAAACCACGATGACCAAACATGATGACCGTACAGTAACCGACAGTAAATACACTTCCAAGGAAGGCGGGACGACGACCGAACGAACAGCGACGATCACCAAGTGGGACAAGGACTCGGCGGACGGTAAGCACAAGGCAGGGGACCAAGAAACGAAAACTCACGAGAAGACGACAAAACCCGACGGAACATCGCGGGAGACGACCAGCACGACCACTAAGCACAGGGACGGAAGCGCGGACTCTGAGGTTCATGCCAAGGGCCACGATCCACCCCCAAAGCATTAGATGGCGGGTCGACAGATCCAGCGTTCCGGCGCACGCGAGAGGGACCAGTTCTGACGCGGTGGAGAATGTCACCCCGTCGAACCAGGCATCGGTGGAGAACTCAGCCCCCTCGAACGTGATTTCGCCGGAGAACGTCGCCCCGCCGAACCAGGCGTCGGCGGAGAAGGCTGCGTCGTCGAACTGGGCTCCTGCGAACAACGTCGCCTTGTAGAAGCCTGCGCCAGCGGAGAGAGTCGTCGAACGCGTTCTCGCTGTCGTCGTCCTTGACGTACTCGATGAGGCCTTCGCCGGAGTTCAGGCCGCTGGGGGTGTGGTCGGGGCCGAAGAAGTCGGGGACGGCGGCGGCGAGCACGCGGCGGGCGGTCGACGTCGCCGAGCCCTTGCGGCCGTCGCCGGTGGCGCCGATGGTGAGTGCCCAAATCAAAGCGGGGTGGCGGTCGTTGCCGACCCAGACGTGAGGCTTGCGGCCGATGATGGCGCCTGCGGCCGAGAGGAGATTCACGAGCACGGCCACGGGATCGGCCTCGCTGGTCGAGTCCAGTTCGCGGACCGTCTCGCCGACCCAGCCGCAGAACACATCGGGGTGCGGAGTCGGGCCGGGGCGGTTCGGTCGGCGCACCCCGGGGCGCGGGTCGTACATCGGATTCGGGACGGTGCCGGCGGACTCCTCCGGGGCCGCTTCGTCCGGGCCCGAGCGGTCGGGGGCGGTGAGTTCGGTGACCTCGGTGACGACGGCCCTGCCGATTGCGTCGGCGTCGGGGGCGGAGGCGCTCCTCCCCCGAACGTATCCGTCTCCCCCAGCCGGGGGAGACGGAAGTGCGGTGGCACAGACCGAAGAATCGACGACAAGGCGTCGCCACCGCGCAGCGATCTGCGCGAGCGGGCCATCGACTGACGCCACTCGTCGACTGAGCACGCGACTCGCCAACTCAAGCGCTCACTCGCCAAGTGCAGCGCTCAGTCACACTCGTTCGGAGCCGTGCCCGCGCGGTGCTCGCTGGCCTTGGATGTGCGGCCGAACGGATGTGTTTCTGCGGCGGATTCCACCGGGCGAGTGAGCGCGTGGTCACTGAGACCCCCGATTTTCTCCATAGAAGTTGAGGGCGCACGTCGCGGCCTTCGTGATGCGGGAGGTGGTCGGCGTGATCACGGGCGGCTGGTCGCCGGACTCTGTCCACAGGCTGGGGATGGTGGGGTCGGTCATGCCTGCGCTGGGTGGTTCTTGGACGAGTTTTGGACGCGGTGTCACATCGCGGCTCTCGGACCTACTTGACGTAGGTAAGGCCCGGGGCGTGGCGTCCAAGCGGGCAAGGGCGCTCCGCCGGACCCGGAAGGCACGCCGATCGCCCCGTATGCTGATCTTGCACGTAGGCGGCACGACGACGATGACGACGGGTGTGCGGGGGTGCTCGTGCCCGCCTGACCAGCGGCGGAGGGGGGTGGTCGACTTGATCGTTAGGAAGCCTGTAAATCTGTCGGCTTACGCCTACACAGGTTCGAACCCTGCCGCCGCCACATGGAAGAAAAGGGCTGGTGACCTGCGAAAGCAGCAGGTCCGTGTTTCGCCTTCGAACGCCTCGTCTCAGCGTGTGTGGATGGAACGTGGACGGGATTCCGTGGCGTCTTCAGCCGTGCTGCTGCGGTTCGTCACTCGATTGGAGCGTTGGGTGCAATGCCGGCCCTCTCTGTGATCACGCCGGTCTTCGACGGCGGAGACGCCTTCCTGTTGGAGACCTACGAGTCCGTGGCTTCCCAGCGGCTCCCGAAGGGCTGGTCTCTCCAGTGGCTCGTTCAGGAAGACGGCAAGACCGGCAAGCCGCTTGATCGCCTGCCGGACAGGCCGTGGATCTCCAAGGGGGTCGGGCGGACCGGCGGGGCCGCACGCGCGCGCACCCTTGCCTTGCCTCGCGCCGAAGGCGTGTTGACACGCACGCTGGACGCTGACGATCTGTTCCCGGACGAGCGTACGCTCGCCCGCGACATCGAGGCCCTGGCCGCCAACCCTGACCTGGGGTGGACGGTCGCGCCCGCCCTCGATCTGTACCCGGATGGACGGCTCGTCCCCGGCCCGTGCGATCCCTCACCCGGTCGTCTCCCCTCTGGCTTCCTCGCCGAGGGGCTGGGAGCGGGCACCCTTCCCGTTATGGGCACCACCGCGACGATCTATACCGAGCTGGTGGTGGCGCACGGAGGCTGGCCCGCTATCCCCGCGTTTGAGGACGTCGGCCCGCTGCTGGCCACGGAGGCGGTCGTCGACGGGTGGATGCAGGAGGAGCCGGGCGAGATCTACCGCAAGCACTCCGCCCAGCAGACCGCGGCGCCTGAGTACAAGGACGAAGCCGAGAAGGCCGTGCGTACCGGGATAGTCCTCAGTCGTGCCGATGCGCTCCGCAGCCTTGGCTGGAGATGGCAGCCCCGCGAAGCGGTAACGGTCTGACCGGGCGGCTCCGTCAACCCGCTGGCAGCCTCGGAACGTATGGGGGCGGCCCGCTCCGCTTGGGCTCGGGCTGCCCCCTCGTCGCCTGGCTATGCCGGGGCGTGCCCCGGGGCCAACACCGGCACGGATGTGTCGTCGTTCTGCCGGGGAAAGTCGGCAACGGCAAGCTTGACCTGTTCCTCGCACGCCACGCTCGCGCATTCACAGGAGAACTCCAGGACGGTCGTCCGGATGTCGCCGAGTGATCGCGCCCACGGGCGGGTGAAGAACGTCAAGTACTGGGAGACGATGGCGTAGTTGGCGTACCGCAGCAGCGTCCGGCGTTCCAGGGCGGTCGTCGCCGTGTGGCCGTCGGCCAGCGCCTCGGCGAACAGCCTCTCCATCTCGGCAACCGTGTCTTCGACGCTCTGGGAGCCATCCACGATCAGTCGGCGAGCGCCGCACTCCTCGACTTGGGCACTGATCACATGCAGCAGATGCTCGTATAACTCGCGCACGCCGTTCGGCAGGCCGCGTTCCACCAGTCGGGCCCGTTGTAGCCCTGGCTCTGGAAGGAGCCACACGGCACGGCCACCGTAGCCGGCGACCGATGGCGTGATAGGGGTGCCCTCGGCGACGGTCAGTGGTTTCGACGGCAGGTCTCGGAGATCATCTACGACCAACGGTCCCCGTTCGTGGTGCAGCGACATCGCCAACCGGTCCGCCATCGGAAGCGTCCAGCGTTCTGCGATCGGCAGCTGCTCGAACCGGAGGGCAGCCGGGTGACCAGTGGCAATGGCCCTGTCGCGGTGCTCCCAGGTGTGAGCGTCGGCGTTGTACCAGCGCAGTCCGTGACGTCGCGCGAGCAGCCTGGCGATCGTCGTCTTCCCGGAGGCGGGCGGTCCACCGATCCACAGGACCGACGTCAGGTCCCCCATCTTCCCTCCCAACGGCCGCCGGAACAGCGGCAGTTCGTTCGCTCGCCATTTAACCGCTGTTTCGGCACAGGTGTCCGAACGCTGGGCTCCTTCGCGCTGCCACGGGCAGGCGCGGCGACACGGAGCGGCCCGCCGCGCTCCGCGGCGGTGCCTCAGTCGCGGTCTCGATCGGGGGCCGTTCCGCTTGCAGGTCATCAGCACCCCTTGAGGACTTATGCTGGGACGGTCCGGCGATCAAGGACGGTGGAGCGCCATGGCGAAGCGGTACGAAGTGATCGCTGACGCCCTGCGCGACGAGATCCGCGCGGGGCGACTCGCGCCAGGAGACCGTTTGCCCGCGGAGGCGACGCTGGTGGAGCGGCACCGGGTGAGTCTGCCGACGGTCCGGCAGGCGCTCGGTGTGTTGCAGGCCGAGGGGTTGGTCGAGAAGAGGAACGGGCGAGGCGACTTCGTCCGCAAGCCGCGCCGGAAGGTGCTGCGGTCCACTGACCGGCACCAGTGGGAGAAGGACCGGGCCCGTGCCCCGCGCGAGGAGCGGAAGGCGACTGGCGCGACGGAGTACGACACCGGGCTGACCGTCTCCGACCTGGTCTTCAGTGCGGAATACCGCGAGGCGAAGGCGAACGGGGAACTCGCCGCCGCGCTGGGCGTGCCGACCGGGACCCGGCTGCTTGAGCGGATCTACCGCACCCGCTGCCGCGAGGAGGACGCGCCGTTCGACGTTGTGCGCTCGTACCTGGTGTACGACATGGTGGCGGCCAACCCGGACCTGCTCGACGAGACGAACGAGCCGTGGCCCGGCGGCACGCACAGCCAGCTGTTCACCATCGGCATCGAGGTGGAGCATGTTGTCGAGCATGTGACCGCGCGCCCGCCGACCGCCGAGGAAGCGCAGGAGCTCGGCATCACGGCCGGCGCGTCGGTCATGGTGCTGCGAAAGCGGTCCATCGACACCATGGGCCGGGTAGTTGATGTCACCGACGTGACGCTGCCCGGTGACCGCACGGAAATCGTCTTCACCACGACCCTGGCCAAGTGGTGACCGAGACCAAGCCTGCAGCCCTTCCAATCTGGCGGTCCATCAGGTGAGACCGTGCGGGCGCGCGGCCAGGCTCCGCACGTTGAGGTCTGGGGCCCGTCCGATGACGGCCGTGCCTGGCGGCACCTGGAAACCATCCGCGCCCGGTCGGGGAGCTCCGCGCCACGCGTCGCGCACTGGCTTTCCGCGGCCAACAGGTAGCGGGCCAACAGGGAGCGGAATGACGCTCACCGGCCGCATGGCGGCGCGTACTGGAGATGGGGCAGGTACTCGTGCCATACGTCCGGGGTCAGGACGTCCCCGATGACCGAGCAGATGCGACTGGTCGCCTGGTCGACGTCCAGGTTCCACAGCCGCACGGTATCGGCACCGCTCGACACCCCGAGCAGATGGCCCTTGGGGCTGAACGACAGGAAGTGGCCGACCTTGGCGTTGGGGCTGATCGACTGGCCGATGGCCGTGGGCGCGGACGGATTCGAGACGTTCCAGAGCCGGACCGTGTCATCGTTGCCGCCGCTGGCCAGCGTGTGGCCGTCCGGACTGTACGTCAACGACACCACCGATTCGGTGCGGCCGGTGAGCGGGCTGCCCAGCGCGGTCGCTTGGAGCGGACGGGTGACGTTCCAGAGCCGGATGGTGTCGTCATCGCTGCCGCTGGCCAGGGTGCGACCGTCGGGGCTGTACGCGAGCGTGCTGACCGGGCCCATGTGGCCGATGAGCGGCGCGCCGAGCGGGGTCGCCCGTAGCGGGTGGGTGACGTTCCAGAGCCGGATGGTGTCGTCCGAGCTGCCGCTGGCCAGCGTGTGGCCGTCCGGGCTGAAGACGAGGGCGTTGATGTACCCCGTGTGACCGGTGAGCGGTGCGCCGAGCGGTGCCGGGTGGGATGGATCGGTGATGTCCCACAACTGGATCGTCCGGTCGTCGTGCCCGGTCGCCAGAATGCGCCCGTCGGGGCTGAACGCCATCGCGTCCGAGCCCGCGTAGCGGGTTTGCAGCATGAGTGGCGGCCCGTAGGGGGCAGGGCGGGTCGGGTCAGTGACGTTCCACAGCTGGACCATGTTGCTTCCGGTCCGTATCGCGAGCGTGCGGCCGTCGGGGGAGAACATCAACGGCCACTCACGCGGGCCGGGCACCCCGGGCGAGAACGGCTTGCCGAGCGGTGCGGGTGCGGCCGGACGGGTCACGTCCCACAGCTGGACGGTGTTGTCCCTGGCAGCAGTTGCCAGGACGCGCCCGTCCGGGCGGAACGCGCCGATCTCGCCGAGGATGTCGGACGTCGGGATCGACCACAGCCGGACCTTGCTGTCACCGCTTCCGGTGGCGAGTGTGCGCCCGTCGGGGCGGAAGCCCACGGCGTAGACCTCACCGCTGCTGCCCGCGAGCGGCTGGCCGACCTGTGCCGCGTCGGCCGGATGGCTGACGTTCCACAGGCTCGCCGTGCTGTCCGCGCTTCCGGCGGCGAGCATCGCTCCGTCGGGGCTGAAGGCCACCGACCACACGGGACCGGTGTGGCCGCGCAGCGGTTGGCCGATCGGCGTCGCATGGCTCGGGGTGGCCACGTTCCACAGGCGGATGGTGTCGTCCGCGCTGCCGCTGGCGAGGGTCTGGCCGTTGGGGCTGAACGCCACGGAGTGCACCGTTTGGGCGTGGCCGACCAGTGGTTCGCCCAGCGGCTCCGGGTGGGCCGGGTCCGCGACGTTCCACAGCCTGATCGTGTCGTCGTCACCGCCCGCCGCAAGCGTTCGCCCGTCCGGGCTGAACGCCACGGAGCGGACGGCCGCGGTGTGCCCGGTCAGGGGCGCGCCGAGTGGCTGCGGTCGCCGTGGATCGCGGACGTCCCACAGGCGGACGGTGTGGTCTGCCTCGGCGGCCGCCAGCGTGTGCCCGTCCGGGCTGAACGCAACCAGGTAGATGGTGCCGCCGTGTGCGGTCAACGGCGCCCCGAGTGGCAGCGGGTGGCCGGGGTCCGTGACGTCCCACAGCCGGATGGTCCCGTCGTCCGAAGCGCTGGCCAGGGTGTGGCCGTTCGGGCTGAAGACCGAGGAGCTCACCCAACTCCCGTGCCCGGTGAGCGGCTTGCCCAACGGTTTGGGTCGGCCGGGGTCCGTCACGTCCCACAGCCGGACGGTCCGGTCGTAGCTGGCGGTGGCCAGGGTGCGCCCGTCGGGGCTGAACGAGGTGAGGTACACGGCGCCGGTGTGGCCGACGAGCGGCGTCGCCAGGGGGGCACCCTCGGTTGATATCAGGCGGTTGTTGACGCTCTCGTCGTCGGGCCTCAGCCGGTGCGCCACCATGTCGAGTTGGGCCGACAGCGACGGATCCGTGTACTGCACGCGATCGGCTTCGGCGACGACCTGCCCGAACACGGCTTCGTCCCGCTGCTGGCCTGCGACCACCGCCGACACGACCGCGAGCACCGCGAAGACCACCAACGCGGACACCGCGGCCCGGGCGAGCCACACGGTCCGCTTGCGCAGTCGGGTGGAAGCGGCCAGGAACTCCGCCACCTGGCGGGTCAGGAAGGCGCTCCCGACCGATTCCGCCCAGTTGCGGGCCTCGTCCAGCCGGCTGCCCCGGTACAGCAACGACGCGTCGCGGCCGGAGCCGTCCCAGGCCCTGCTGTCCTCCTCCAACTGCTGCCGCAGCAGATTGCCGTTGCGGTCCTCGTCGAGCCAGTCGCGCAGGCGCGGCCAGGCGTGCAGCAGCGCTTCATGGGTGATCTCCACCGATTCCGCATCCAGCGTCACCAAACGGGCGCGGACCAGGGCTTCGAGGGATTCTTCCGTCTTGTCGGGGTCGCCCGACTCGTTGGCCAGTTGGTGCCGCGTGCCCCGCCTGCGGGTGGCCTGGGTGTCCTCCCCCAGCCGGACCAGTCTGAGCAGGAGCAGCCTCGCCGCGGTGCGTCCGGCCGGATCGAGCCCGGACCAGGCCCGCTCGGCGGTCGCCGCCACGGCTCCCTGGATCCCGCCCGCGGCGCGGTAACCGGACAGCGTCAGCCTGCCCGCCTTCCGCCGCTGCCAGGTGGCGAGCAGGGCGTGGGAGAGAAGGGGCAGCACCCCGGCGTCATGCGCCCCTCGGGGCCCTTCGAAGCGCACCCGTCCGTCAGCGCTCACCTCCCTGACGATCAGCTCGGCCAGGCCCGGTTCCAGTTCCAGCCCGACCGCCTTGGCCGGGCTGACCACCGCCTCCCGCAACTCCGCGGTGGTCAGCGGCCCGAGCACCATGTGCCGGTGCTGCAACGCGTCGGCCAGTTCCGGATAGCCGAGACACCGCTCGTAGAAGTCGGCGCGTACGCCCAGGACGACCAGCGCGGGGGCGATGTCGTCGGGATGCCCGGGCGAGCACGCCGCATGGAGCAGTTGGATGAACGCCTGCCTGCCCGGTTCGTCGCGGCAGAGGGTGAACATTTCCTCGAACTGGTCCACGATGAGGACCGGGCGGCCGAGCGGAGAGGCCTCGCGCCGCGCCCACGCCGTGACCGACTCCCTTATCCGGTGTGCGAACCGCGTGGTGTCCGGCTCCGCCGCCTGCGGTTCGCGCAGGGTCGCCACGACGTCGGCCAGGTCCGGGATCCGGTGGGTCAACTCCGCGAGGGGGTCGCCTCCCGGCACCATCAGCAGCACCGGGCCCGCCTCGCAACCCCCGTCGTCCAGCGCTCCGTTGGTCAACGCCGGGATCAGCCCGGCTCTCAGCAAGGAGGACTTCCCGGCTCCGGACGCGCCCACGAGCATCACCAGGCCGCCGGTGTTGCGGGCCGCCCGCAGCTGCGCCACAAAGGCATCCGTGCTGCGCTCCCGGCCGAAGAACCACCCCGCGTCCTCCTGCCGGAACGGGGCGAGTCCCCGGTACGGGCAGACGCCGACGTCGGGCGGCGAGGGGGCAGGGAGCCGGTCCTCCTCCTCGGCGACCGCCGCGGCACGGTCGCCGACCGGGTTGGCCACCGCCAGCTCCCACAGGCTCTGCCACCGGGTCAGGTCGTACAGGCCCGCGGTGACCGGCGTGGGTCGCAGGCGGCGGGCCTGCGGGATGAGGACGTGGAGCACAGCCGCCAGGGCGGCGAACTGGGCGGGCACGTTTCTGGCCCGCCGCCAATCGCTGATCCGCTGGGCGGACACCTGGACGGGCCGCCCTCGTTCGTCGATCCGCTGAAGCCGGACGACTGCCTCCGCCACCCGCTTCAGGGGAGGGTTTCCGGCCTCCTTGTACAGCAGTGCGAGCTGTTCCGCGAAGGCCGCGCGTGGTTCCGAACCGGAACTAAAGCTTTCCACCCGTCACCTTCCGCGCTGTCGGGCCGTCCGGACCGGAAAACTGACTCTACTGCAGTGACCTGCGGTTAAGCCGTTGACCTGGGTACGAGACCTCTTCGTCACGGGTCTTTGCTGGCAGGATCACGGCGCAGCGGCGCGCAGCCCGGCCCAACCCCAACGGTGAACGGCACGGGGAGAGAACCGACGACGCCGTTCGGCTCCGGTCCCCACGAGGGGAGGGACCGGCGCCGAACGGCGTGTGGCCGGTCAGGGAGAGGTGGGGATGCCGTCCACCGCGGTTTCACGGGTCCCGGTGGGCGGCGCATGACCCGCGGTAAGAGGGTGCGGTGACGGGCGGAGTTGATCCGGCGCGCCGCGGGACCAGGATCAGCCACGTACGGGTGAACGTGGTCGGTTCCTGATGTGCGGGCGGCGGGTGGCGGGGAGATCTCGACGGCAGAGACTCTGAGCACGGGCGCGGGCTTTCACCGGATATATGGCGTTGTGTTCCTACCGGTCCTGGTCGGCGTCGTTGTCAGGCCCACCCCCCATCTGGAGGTCCTGAGTTGAAGAACCGTCGGATGCCCGCGCGGCGCGCAGCCCTGTTCGGCGCGGCGGTCGCCGCCCTGATGGCCGCGACGCTCGCCCCGCAGCACGCCAGCGCCTCACCCACCCGGGCCCCGAGCCCCGTCTCCGCCGCCCAGGCCGCACATCTGGCCTCGGCGCTCTCCGCGAAGCTGAGGGGCGCCGCGGCCGGTTCCTACTACGACGCCGAGGCGAAGCGACTCGTGGTCAACGTCCTCGACAACGGCGCCGCGAACACCGTGCGCGGCGCCGGTGCCGAACCCAAGCTGGTCCGCAATTCGCAAGCCCGACTGGACGCGGACCGCGAGGCGCTGAACACCCGGGCCGCCATCCCCGGCACCGCGTGGGTGGAGGATCCGAGGGTCAACCAGGTGGTGGTGACCGCCGACCGCACGGTCTCGCACGCGAACCTGGCGAAGCTCACCGAGATCGCCAGGTCGCTCGGCGCCGGGGTGGCGGTACGCAGAACCGCGGCGGAGCTCAGACCGCTGATCGCGGGTGGTGACGCCATCTGGGGCAGCTCGGCGCGCTGCTCGCTCGGGTTCAACGTCGTCAAGGGCAACCAGCTCTACTTCCTGACCGCCGGTCACTGCGGCGACGCCGTCAACAGTTGGTCCGCCACCCGGGGCGGCCCGCAGATCGCGGCCACCGCGGCGTCGACCTTCCCCCGCCACGACTACGCCCTGGTGCAGTACACCGCCACCGTGGACCACCCCAGCGCGGTGGACCTCTACGGGGCCGGGACGCGGCCCATCACCGGTGCAGCCGACGCGATCACCGGCGAGGCGGTCCAGCGCAGCGGCTCCACCACCGGCGTGCACTCCGGCCATGTCACCGGCCTGAACGCCACGGTCAACTACTCGGAGGGCCAGGTCGACGGCCTGATCCAGACCGATGTCTGCGCCGAGCCCGGTGACTCCGGCGGTCCGCTCTTCGACGGGGCCACCGCACTGGGACTCACCTCGGGCGGCAGCGGCGACTGCCTCATGGGCGGCGAGACCTTCTACCAGCCGGTGCCGCAAGCCCTCCAGGCCTACGGGGTGCGGATCGGCTGACGGCGATCCGCGCCCAGGCCCGTCCGGCGGATCCTGGTCATCGGGGTGCCTGGGTCGCGGACCCGCGGTGCCGAAGATCCGCCGGACAGGGCACTACGCCTGACGCGCGGTGGACAACCGTCTTACGCGCGTTCGGAGTTGGCCAGGCATGTGCCGGGCTACCCGCCAGCCGGTGTCCGGTGCCGTAGGCGGGGCGTCGGATCAGGCGGTGCGGCGGTGCGCCGACCCGGGCCGCCCGCACGCCGGTCCGCGGCCCTTCGCCGGTACCACCCGGTGAGCTCCTGGGCGCCCGCCGCGGCGGTCACCGCCGCCAACAGCAGGTAGAAGACCGCGAGCTTGTGCAGGTCGTCGAGGAAGTACCAGATCGCCGCGGTGGCGCTGAACCAGAAGGCGACCACCGCGAAGGGGCCGCCGCCGCCGCGATTGCGAGCCGCGCTGACGAAGCAGACGGCGGCGGCCATCGCGAGCATCAGGGCGATGCTGACGTACGAACTGTCCCACCCGGTGTACGCACGCCGTAGTTCGGAGTTGACCGAGACGGCCTCCGCCACCGGTCCCCAGGCGACGACGCAGGACAGCCGGGGCGACACCGCCAGCGTGACCAGGCCCAACAGGCCCGCGATGACGGCCACTTGACCGAAATGGGCGGTTTCCACCGCCTGGCTGCGGGCGCACAGGAAGGACAGCACGCTCCCCGCCAGCGCCAACGCCCCCGCGGTGGACGGGCGCAGTGCCGTCCTGAGGCGGTGTCCGGCAGCGGCGGCGCGAGGTCGCACCTCGGCCGGAGCGGGCGGAGCGGCCAGGGCGGGCGAAGCGGCGGGGGCGGGCGGCGGCTGCGCAGGCGCTGTCGGTACGGATGCCGTGGTGAGGGCGTCGGCCAGCGCGGCGCGCATGGCCGCCGCATCGGCGAAACGATCATCCGGGTCCTTGCACAGGGCCCGGGTGATCACCGCCTCCACCGCGGGGGGTATGTCGGCGCGCAGTTGGGAGACGGGTACGGGTTCGACGAAGACATGCTGGTGCATCACGGCGAACGGCGAGTCCGCCCGGAACGGCGGTGCCCCGGTGAGCAGTTCGTACAGCAGGCACCCCATGGCGTACAGATCCGCCCGGTGGTCGATCTCCGCCCCGCTGATCTGCTCGGGGGAGAGGTAGGCGGGTGTGCCGGGGGCGGCTCCGCTGCCGGTGAGGCGGGTGGCGGCTTCGGTGAGCGCCTTGGCGATGCCGAAGTCGAGGACCTTCACCGCTGTCGGGCCGGTGAGCATGATGTTCGACGGCTTGATGTCCCGGTGCACGATCCCGTGCTGATGGCTGTGCTGCAAGGCATCGAGCACCTCGCACGCCAGGGTGATCGCCCGGGTGACCGGGAGTGGGCCGTCGCGCAGCGCCTCGGCCAGCGTGCTGCCCGCCACGTACTCCATGACCAGGAACGGCCGCGGGCCCTCCGCGTCCGGTTCCTCTCCGACGTCGTGGATGGTGGCCACCGCCGGATGGTTCAGCGCCGCCACCGCGTGCGCCTCGCGCTGGAACCGCGCGCGCGACTCGGGATGGTGGGCCAGTTCCGCGGACATCAGCTTGATGGCCACCGTGCGCCGCAGCCGGTGGTCCACCGCACGGTGGACCGTGCCCATGCCCCCGTGACCGAGCCGCTCGACGAGCTCGTAGCGACCGCCGAGCATCGCGTCCCGCCCCACTTCGCCCCTCCTCGAACCGGCCGCTTTGCACGAAGCTTACGTTGCGCCCCGAACAGCACCCGCGGCTCGGGCACCGGTCCGGTGCGGGCCGGACGTGTTCGCAGCGACGGCGGCCCCGGTGGGCGGTGCGAAGACAGCACCGCCCCCGACCGGCGAAGGCGCGGTCGGGGGCGGTGGTTTATCCGCGGATGGCCGGGTTAATGGCCCGGGGTGCACTGGTAGAGCGTCTGCGCGGCGCCGGCGCCCTCCGCACCAGGGCCGGGGAAGCCGGTCGCGGGCGCGGAGGACCGCGTGCCGCCGTAGGCCGAGGCCGGTACGGACGTGCAGGCGGACCTGACCCAGTTGGTTATCTGGGCGGTGCTCGTCGTCCCGGCGTCGCTGTTGCCGAACATGGCGCCCATGCCCCGGCCGCCGCCCAGCAGCACGTACCGCAGCTTGCCGGAGTTCACCAGTTGCTGGAACTGGGTCACGCTGGGGAACGGGACCTGGCCGGTGAAGCCGCCCAGCGGGAGGACGTCGACGCCCTTGGCGAGAATGTACGGCGACGCGTTGCTCCAACTGGTGGTGGCGAACACGTACTGCGCCGAGCCCTGGTGCGCGGTCGTGTACGCCAGCAACTTCTGCTGGTCCGAGGTCAGTTGGCCGTCGCCGGAGCCGCCCATGCCGCCGCCTCGCGCGCCGCCCTTGCCGCGTGCTCCGTTGGCCGCGCCGCCGAACGGCAGTTGACCCATCCGTCCGGCCGCCAGCTTCGGCTGGCCGTGGCCGCCGCCGTGGTTCGTACCGGACGGACCGACCGCGCCCATACCGGAACTGCCGTACGACGGGTTGAAGACCTGCACCGCCCAGGCGCTGGGCGCGATCAGCACCGCGGCCAGCGACGCGGCCAGCCCCGCGAGGGCGAGCCGACCGCCGGACCGGGCGCCGCCGGGACGGGCCAGGGCCAGCAGCACGACGGCGGCCACCCCGAGGACGCCCACTGCGGGCGCCAGCCACGGCAGGAAGGTCGGGAACTCACTGGCGAGGTACGCACCCCACGCGGCCGTCGCCGCGACCGCGCCGGGCAGCACCCACGCACGGCGGCCACCGGCGCGGTACGCGCGCCACAGCAGGCTGATCCCGCCACCGGCCAGCGCCGCGAGCGGTACCGCGACAACGCCCATGTAGTACGTGTGGCCGCCGACGCTGCCCGCGCTGAAGACCAGGAAGTACGTGGTCAGCCAGGTGCCCCACAGGACGAACCCGATGCGGATCCGGTCCGTACGGGGCCTGCCCCGGCGCCACAGCAGGCCGCAGACGATGGCGACGGCGGCAAGCGGGTAGAGCCAGCCGGTCTGCGAGGCGAGCGAGGAGCCGAACATCTTCGACCAGCCGTTCTGGTCACCGCCGCCCCAGCCGCCGCCTCCGCCGCCACCGCGGGCCTGCTGGCCCCCGTGCGCGGCGCCCGACTGCTGCCCGGCGGCCTGCTGCGCGGAACCGGAGGCACCGCCGAAGCCGCCCTGTGCGCCGTCCGCACCACCCTGGCGGTGGTGGGCTCCGGAACCGTAGCGGCCCGCGCCCGCGTGCTTGCCGGTGCCCGCGTGCTGGCCCGTGTCGGACGCGGCCGGGCCGGGCAGGCCGGGCGCGGTCGCACCGGACTGGCCGCCCGCGTTCTGCGCCGCGCCGGGGGCGCCGGACGCGGAGTGCTGGCCGCCGCCATGGCCTCCGCCGCCCTGCGTCGCGCTGATGCTTCCGGTGGAAGCGGCGCTGATGCCCAGCGACGAGAAGCGGTTCAGGAAGTTGTAGCCGACGACCATGCTGAACGCGGAGTTGTTCGTGGTGCCGTCCACATAGGGCCGGTCCTTGGCAGGGGTGAGCGTGACGGCGAGCATCCAGGAGGCGGAGACGGCGGCCATCACCACCGCGGAGAGCCCGATGTGCGCCAGCCGCTTCCGCAGCGTGATCGGCGCCGATATCAGATACACCAGCGCGAGGGCGGGCAGCACCGCCCACGCCTCCAGCATCTTGGACTGGAAGCCGATGCCGACCCAGACCCCGGCCATCACCAGCGGGTGCAACCGGCCCGACTCCGCGGCGCGCTGGGTGGCCTCCGCCGCGAGGAGCACGCACAGCGTGAACAGCGGGTCCTCCACCGCGGTGCGGAACAGGCCCACCGCGACCGGCGTCAGCAGGAACGCTCCGCTGGCGATCAGCGCCGCGTTGACCCCCGCCCAACGGCGGACCACCCGGTAAAGGACCAGGAGGCTCGCCACTCCCTCGATTACCTGAGGAAGAGTCAGCGCCCAGGGGTGAAATCCGAAGATGCGGGCCGAAATCGCTTGCGGCCACAGGAATCCCGGCAATTTGTCCAGGGTGATGGAATTGGCCGGGTCGAAGGAACCGTAGAAGAACGCCTTCCAGCTCTCGGTCATGCTGCGTGCGGCGTTCGCGTAGAACGTGTGGTATTGGCTGTGGTTGATCCCCCACGCGTAGAGCACGGCGGCGAGCACGGTGATGACCAGCAGGGCCGGCCGCGCGTACGCGGGTTGGTCCACCGGCGATCTCCAAGGCGCGCGCCGGGCCGCGGCGGTGGGGACGGTCGGGTCGAGGACTGTTGTAGCCATGTACCGCAGTCTTCGTCACCCGCGAAGGCCCCCTTCGCCAAAGCGGGCTCGTTCAAGGAACTTCTCATCAGTCCCAGGACAAGCCTTTAACAGACCCGGTTCTTTCTTTAATCGGCGTGGTGCCGTTCATTACCCGCGGCCAGGCATGTGGCCACGCCAAGGATATGCACAGCGGATGCACAGGAAATTCATGGAAAAGGTCAGTGCGCGGCCGCCGCCTTCACGGCCTCGTCGATCGGCACCGGGCCCTCTGTCAGCTCCAGGGTGCGGCCCGCGGTGCCCGGTTCGTCGAGCAGCGCGGCCAGCACCGCCGCCACGTCGTCCCTCGGCACCGAGCCGCGTCCGGTCCGCTCGGCGAGCGTGACATGGCCGGTCCCCGGCTGGTCGGTGAGGCTGCCCGGACGCAGCACCGTCCAGTCCAGGCCGGGCCGGGACCGGATGTCGTCGTCCGCCGCGGCCTTGGCCCGCAGATACGCGGCGAAGACCGGGTCGGTGCCCGGAGGCGGCTCGCTGGAGGCGCCCATCGAGGAGACGATCAGATAGCGGCGCACCCCGGCCCGCTCCGCCGCGTCCGCGAACAGCACGGCCGCCGCGTGGTCCACGGTCTGCTTGCGGGCCGCGCCGCTGCCGGGCCCGGCACCGGCGGCGAAGACCACGGCGTCGGCGCCGTGCAACTGGCCGGCCACCTCGTCGACCGCGGCCTTCTCCAGGTCGCAGACGATCGGATCGGCGCCGTTGGCACGCAGGTCCTCGGCGTGGTCGGGATTGCGGATGATCCCGGCTGCGCTGTCACCACGCGCGGTCAGCAGCCGCTCCAGCCGCTGCGCGATCTTTCCATGTCCACCCGCGATCACGATGCGCATACTCCCGACCGTACGCCGGGCCACTGACACTCGCCGCCGGAACGGAAAACCGTGCCCGGCGGCCCAGTTCAGGCCGGGGCGCCGCCGCTGCGCGACTGCCTGGGCAGGTCGAGCGCCGCCGTGGCCGCGCAGTCCGCGTACTCGCGGACGGCGCTGGTGCGCGAGACCACCCGGCCCCGGTGGATGACGATCCTGCTGTACCCGAGCGACAGCACCGCGTCGATCCGCTGCCCGCGCACCGCCAGCAACTCCGCCGGGAACCCCGCCTCGACCCGTACCTCGGGCAGCCCCAGCACCTCACGCGCCCGCCCGCTCACCGCCTCGTACGCCGCCTGCGCCGCGCACTCGCCGTACGAGGCGAGCAGGAAGGCGGACTCCAGCGGGTCGCCGCGGCCGACCGGATTGGCCGCGTCCCGCAACGCGCCGCCGCCCGCCGCGACCCGTACCCCCGCCGTACGCAACAGGCGTGCGACCCCCGGCGCGTAGCCGCCGGAAGCGCTGCCGCCGAGCGCCCCGCAACCGCCCTGCGGCAGGCAGGCGACCGAGATCCCCGCGGCGGCGAGCCGGGCGGCGGCCCGCTCGGCCGCCTCGCGGGGGAGCCCGGCGAGCCCGGTGCACGGCCCGATGGTCACCCCGGGCCGCAGCCCGCCCGCCATCGCCGCCAGCCGGGCCAGCCGGGCCGGATCGCCGCCCTCGGTGTGCAGATCGACCGGGCAGCCGAACTCGGCGGCGACCCCGAGCACCGTCTCCACATAGCCGGTCGGATCCGGGTCCAGATCCGGGCAGCCGCCGACCACGGCCGCGCCGGCCTTCACGGCGTCCCGCAGCACCGCGAGCCCGTCCGCGCCCGCCGCGCCGGTGAGCACCCGGGGCATCGCCACCGCGGTGACCTCCACCAGGCCGCGCAGCGAGCGCCGGGCCGCCAGGACCGCCTCCAGCGCGCCCAGCCCCCGCAGATCGCCGATCCGCACATGGGTGCGCAACGCGGTGGCGCCATGACCGAGTTGCAGCAGCGCGGCCTCGGTGACCCGGCGCTGTACGTCCTCCAGCGCCTCGCTCGGCGGCCCGGGGCAGTCGGCGGTGAGGGCCGAGTCCAGGTGTGCGTGCGGTTCGGCCGGGGCGGGGAGCAGCAGGTAGCCGGCGAGGTCGACCCGGGCCCCGCCGGAGGTGTCGGGCGCGGCCAGGCTGCCCGCCGTACCGACGGCTTCGATCCGGCCGCCGCTCAGCCGTACGTCCACCACCCGCCCGTCGCCCAACCGGGCGCCGCTCAGCAGCAGTGCGGGCGCGCAGTCCTCCGGAGCGTCGCCGGTGTCCGGCCTCCCCTGGTGCTGGGGCTGGTGTGGCTGCGACGGCACGCTCTCGGTCATCGCGCTCCTCGGTAAAGGGCGGCGGCGGGTCGGTATGCAAGATCACGCGGAGTAACTGCGCAAGATCGCGCAGCATGAGCCTATGGTCCGGGACGCGACCGATCGCGCAGGAGAGGAATAGTCGTACCGGCGCTGTCGTACACGTACGAGGTGCGTATAGGCGCGGAGCCGGTGAGCGGGGTGCTGGGTGCCCCTCGGCCGTGGGGCGTTGGTGCCCTTGCGAGACGCCGGTGACGAGCGGGGGACGAGCGGGGGACGGGCAGGCGGACGGCGGGTTGTGCGGGCTCGATACGGATTTCACGTATCGCGGCGGAGCGTGTAATGTCTTCCTCGCTCGCCCCAATAGCTCAGTCGGCAGAGCGTCTCCATGGTAAGGAGAAGGTCTACGGTTCGATTCCGTATTGGGGCTCTGATGAGATGGTTTTCCTCGCCTTCGGGCGAGGGGGACTGATCATCATAGCGGCGTAGCTCAGTCGGTAGAGCAAGCGGCTCATAATCGCTGTGTCACCGGTTCAAGTCCGGTCGCCGCTACTCCGTGTAGCCGATTGCGGGATCGGTCCTTCAATCGGCTACTCTTGCTGCGTTCATCCGTCTTTCCGTCAAGGAGCACTCACGTGGCTGCCACCGACGTCCGCCCGAAGATCACGCTGGCCTGCGTGGAGTGCAAGGAGCGGAACTACATCACCAAGAAGAACCGGCGCAATGACCCGGACCGCCTTGAGATGAAGAAGCACTGCCCGCGTTGCAACGCGCACACCGCGCACCGCGAGACGCGCTGATCAAGACACCACCGTAAGGCCGCCCCCATTCCAGGGGGCGGCCTTACGGCGTTGGGCCGGTCCCGTATATTTCGCGCCGCCGGCCACACCGGACCGCACACCGGAGCACTGGAGGTGCCGATGCCGCTCGACCCGTCCTTCGTCGGGCGTACGTACCCGCCCACCGAGCCCTATGAGGTGGGCCGGGAGAAGATCCGCGAGTTCGCCGAGGCGGTGGGCGACGCCAATCCGGCGTACCACGACCCCGAGGCGGCTCAGGCGCTCGGGCACCCCGATGTGATCGCGCCGCCGACCTTCCCGTTCGCGCTCACCTACCGGGCCGGCGCCCAGGTGGTCAAGGACCCCGATCTGGGGCTGGACTTCAGCCGGGTCGTGCACGGCGACCAGAAGTTCGCCTACACCCGCCCGGTCCGGGCCGGTGACCGGCTCTCGGTGACCGTGAGCATCGAGGCGGTCAAGTCGATGGCGGGCAACGACTTCCTGACCGTGCGCGGCGAGGTGTACGACGCGGACGGCGAGCATGTGGTGACGTCGCTGATGATGCTGGTCGTGCGGGCGGTCGAGGCGGAGTCCGGTACGGCGAAGGTGGGGGGCTGACGTGGTCGCGAAGGTGAACTACGACGAGGTCGAGGCCGGAACCGAACTGCCGCCGCTGACCATCCCGGTGACCCGCGCGACGCTGGTGCAGTACGCGGGCGCGTCCGGTGACTTCAACCCGATCCACTGGAACGAGAAATTCGCCAAGGAGGTCGGGCTCCCGGACGTGATCGCGCACGGCATGTTCACCATGGCCTCGGCGGTCCGGGTGGTCACCGACTGGGTGGGCGACCCGGGTGCGCTGGTCGAGTACGGCGTGCGGTTCACCAAGCCGGTCGTCGTGCCGAACGACGACAAGGGTGCGCTGATCGAGGTCTCCGGCAAGGTCGCGGCGAAGCTGGACGACGTGGCGCGTACCGTCCGCGTCGACCTGACGGTGACCTCGGCGGGGCAGAAGGTGCTGGGGCAGTCGCGGGCCGTGGTGCGGCTCGCCTGAGCGGCGGGCCGTGTGCGGGGAGGGCTCTTGGCCCTCCCCGCGCCGTCTTGACGCGGTAGTTATTGATTACTAACTTAGCGGGTATGGTGGGCTCAGGGACCAGGATGTCGGCGCAGGAGCGGCGCGAGAGCGTCATTCGTGCTGCCGTCGTCGAATTCGGGCGCACCGGCTACCACGGCACCTCGACCGAGGCGATCGCCCGCCGGGTGGGCGTCTCGCAGCCGTATCTGTTCCGTCTCTTCCCGGGGAAGCAGGCGCTGTTCCGGGCCGCGGCGGAGCGGTGCTTCGAGCGCATCGAGGCCGCCTTCGAGCGGGCGGCGGAGGGGTTGGAGGGGGAAGCCGTACTGGATGCGACGGGCCGGGCGTATGCCGAGCTCATCCGCGACCACGATGTGCTGCTGCTGCAGATGCAGCTGTACGTGGTCGCGGCATCCGACGAGGACCCCGAGCTGACCGCGTACATCCGGGAGCGCTGGGTCGCGCTGTGGGACCTGGTCCGCACTCGCGCCGGGGCGACCGGCGCGGAGATGGCGCACTGCTTCGGCCACGGCATGCTCATCAACACGCTTGTCTCGCTCGGCCTGCCCGCCGACCACCGCTGTTGGGAAGGGCAGCTCGACGAGTGCAAGGTCGCTGCCGCTGAGCCTGTTGTGCGGGGCGACTGACAGCGATCCGCGCCCTCCCTGCGGGGAGGGCTTTCTTATAGGCCGCAAACTTAGTGACCAATTACTAAACTTCAGGGGGAACCCGTGGAGCAACCCAACCGCCCGTCCAGAGCCACCGCCCTATGGGCGCTGATCGTCACCAGCGTCGCCGGTTTCATGGCCGCGCTCGACAACCTCGTGGTCACCACCGCGCTGCCCTCCATCCGCAAGGACCTCGGTGGTGCGCTCACCGACCTGGAGTGGACGGTGAGCGCCTACACGCTCACCTTCGCCGTGCTGCTGATGTTCGGCGCCGCGCTCGGCGACCGCTTCGGCCGCCGCCGGATGTTCGCCATCGGCCTCGGGGTCTTCACCGCCGCCTCCGCCGGGGCCGCGCTCGCACCCGGCATGGGGGAGCTGATCGCGGCCCGGGCCGTGCAGGGCGTTGGCGCGGCGATGCTCCTGCCGCTCACCCTCACCCTGCTCTCGGCGGCCGTTCCGGCCGAGCGGCGGGGTACCGCCTTCGGCATCTGGGGCGCGGTCAACGGCCTCGCCGTGGCGACCGGTCCGCTGATCGGCGGCACCCTCACCGAGCACTTCTCCTGGCAGTGGATCTTCTGGCTGAACGTCCCGATCGGTCTGCTGCTGCTGCCGCTGGCCCTGCTGCGGCTGAACGAGAGCCGGGGGCCCAATCCGCGCCTCGACCTCCCCGGCACGGCGCTTGCCAGCGCGGGGCTGTTCGGCATCGTCTACGGGCTGGTGCGGAGCCAGCCCGACGGCTGGACCAGTGCGCCGGTCCTGACCGGTCTGATCGCCGGGCCGCTCGTGCTGGGCGCTTTCGTCTGGTACGAGCTGCGGGCCGCCAACCCCATGCTGCCGATGCGGCTGTTCCGCAGCCGCGCATTCAGCACCATCAACGTGGCGAGCCTGCTGATGTTCGTCGGCATGTTCGGGTCGATCTTCCTGCTCAGCCAGTTCCTGCAGGGGGTGCAGGGGTACTCGCCGGTCGAGGCGGGCGTACGGATGCTGCCGTGGACCGGCATGCCGATGATCGTGGCGCCGCTTGCCGGGTTCGTCTCCGACCGGATCGGCGGACGGCCCGTGGTCGCCGTCGGACTGGCTTTTCAGGCCGTCGGGTTGGCGCTGTTCGCGCTGGTCGCCGCCACGCATGTGTCGTACGCCGCGTTGATACCGGCGCTGGTGGTGAGCGGTATCGGGATGGCGCTGTACTTCGCGCCGAGCTCCAACCTTGTGATGAGCAGTGTTCGGCCCGAGGAGCAGGGGATCGCCTCTGGGGCGAACAACGCGATGCGGGAGGTTGGCGGGTCGCTCGGGGTCGCGGTGCTGTCGTCGGTGTTCTCGGCGCGGGGTGGGTACGGGTCGGCGCAGGCGTTTGTGGACGGCCTGACGCCGGCGCTCTGGGTTGGGGCGGGGGCGGTTGCGGTGGCGGCGGTCGTCGTCGGGCTTCCGGCGCGCGTCGGTTGGCGTTCGCGGAGATCGCCCTCCCGCCCGCCCGTTGCCGGGACCGTATGGGCGGCGTCGCGCGAGGCCGGTTCCTGAGCCGGGGCCGGGGGCGGAGGGGTGGGGGTCCTGGACCGTATATTTACGGGCCGGTTGCCCCCAGCACGTCGGTGGCCCGGTAATTCGGCCCACAAATACACGTCAGCGTCCAGGACCCCCACCCCTCCGCCCCCGGCCCCTCACGTGGTTTGCTGCGCTGCGGGCCGGTGGCCTCTGACGATCCGCAGGGGGGCGAATTGTTTTTGGCCCGCTTCCCCTCGTGGTTCGCATCCCACCCACCGGCCTGCAGCGCAGCGTGCAACGGAAGGGGGTGTGCCGGGGTGTCCCCGCAGCGACCCCAGGAAGCACCGCAACCGTGAAGTGATAGCCGGAGTGAGGAGACACCCCGGCACACCCCCGACCCACAGGCGGCCGAGCGCAACGGCAAGATGCGGACCACGGCAACGGGTGGGAGGGAGGGAAATTTCCTTACCCGGAACCGCCAGCGCGAGCGGAACCGCGCGAGCGGGAACGCGGGAGCGAACCGGTGGGAGGGAGGGCATAAAAACCTGACCCCCTAATGTGGTGGGGTGCAGGTAACCCATGACGCCCCCCTGGCCCCCCTCACCACGTTCCGGCTCGGCGGCCCCGCCGCCCGCCTGGTGACGGCAACCACCGACGAAGAGGTCATCGAGACCGTCCGCGCAGCGGACGACTCCGGCACGCCGTTGCTGCTCATCGGCGGCGGCAGCAACCTCGTCATCGGCGACAGCGGCTTCGACGGCGTCGCCCTGCGGATCGCCACTCGGGGCCTGGCCCTGAGTGGCGTGGAGCTCGAACTCGCCGCGGGCGAGAACTGGTCCGATGCGGTGGCCCGCACCGTCGAGGCAGGCCTCGCCGGTGTCGAGTGCCTGGCCGGGATCCCCGGCTCCGCGGGTGCCACGCCCATCCAGAACGTCGGCGCCTACGGCCAGGAGGTCTCTTCGACGATCACCGAGGTGATCGCGTATGACCGGACCGCGCGCGAGACCGTGACCCTGGCCAACGAGGACTGCGGCTTCGGCTACCGGCACAGCCGTTTCAAGGCGGACCCGCATCGCTATGTCGTCCTGCGGGTGCGCTACCGGCTGGAAGACGAGGACGGCTTGTCCGCGCCGATCCGGTACGCCGAGGTGGCCAGCTTCCTCGGGGTCGCCCAAGGCGAGCGGGCCTACGCGGCAGACGCCCGCGACACGGTGCTGAAGCTGCGCTCGGGCAAGGGCATGGTCCTCGACCCCGAGGACCACGACACCTGGTCGGCCGGGTCGTTCTTCACCAACCCGATCCTTGACCAGGCGGCGTACGAGGAGTTCCTCGGCCGGGTCCGCGACCGCCTCGGCGACGGCGTGCTGCCGCCCGCCTACCGCGACGCCGACGGCCGCACCAAGACCTCGGCCGCCTGGCTGATCGACAAGGCCGGGTTCACCAAGGGGTACGGCACGGGACCGGCCCGTATCTCCAGCAAGCACACGCTCGCGCTCACCAACCGCGGTACCGCCACCACCGAGGACCTGCTGGCCCTGGCCCGTGAGGTCAGGGACGGAGTGCACGCCGCGTTCGGTGTGACGCTCGTCAATGAACCCGTTATGGTCGGCGTCCGTCTCTGATGCTGGGAGGCCACCACGGAGCCCGCCGGGCATTGCCCCGGTAACCGTAAGCGGAACGCTCATGAGATTCTCATCCCAACGCCGGCAGGCGGGCAGATGGGGAGGACGAGACACGTGCGGAACGCGGGTACGGCCGCCAGTGCGGCCCAGGACGCGGCACATATCGGCCGGATCGGCCTCGGGCCGGTGCGGTGGCACCACATGCTGTTGACGCTGTGGACGGCGTGCTGGTTCTTCGTGGCCACCCGCCACGGCGGAGTGTCCTGGCACTACCTGAAGACCGGTGAGGAGCTGCTCTTCGGCCAGATCGGGGGCGGCGGCCTCGCGCTGTACGCCAACCATCCCGAGCTGCAGATCGGACCGGTCAGCTTCCTGTCCGCGGGGCTGTTCGCACCGTTCCCGCCCGGGCTCGGTGAGAAGCTCGCCGAGGCCGCCATGTCGGGGCTCGGCCTGTGGATGCTGGTCCTCATAGGACGCGCCGCCGCCGACCACTACCTGGGTACCGGGACCAACCACAAGCGCCTGCAGCAGCGCGTAATGATCGCAGGGGCCGCGTTCATCCCGATGTGGGTCGAGGTCTCGGTGCGTTTCGCCCATCTCGACGACGTGATGGCGCTGTTCTTCACCACGCTCGCGGTGCGTGCCCTGGTGCGGGGGCAGGCCACGGCCACCGGTGTCTTCCTCGCCCTCGCCTGCGACTCCAAGCCGTGGGCCGTGGCGTTCCTGCCGCTGCTGCTGGCGCTGCCGAAGAACACCTGGCTGCGGTCGGCGGCGTGGACCGTCGGCCTGGTGGCGGTCGCCTGGCTGCCGTTCTACCTCGGCAACATGAACACGATGGCGGCCGCGCACTTCACCATTCCCAACCAGCCCGCCTCCTCGCTGCGCTGGTTCGGCGCCAATGATCCGGTCACCCCGTGGTGGGACCGGCCCGCGCAGATGGCGCTGGGCCTCGGACTGGGCACGCTGGCGGTGCGCAGGGGCCGCTGGACCGCCGTGGTGCTGCTGGCGGCCGACGCGCGGATCGTGCTCGACCCGAGCGTGTACACGTACTACAACGCCTCGGTGCTGCTCGGCACGCTCATCTGGGACGCCATAGGGCAGCGCCGCCTGGTGCCGTGGGTGAGCTGGATCGCGCTGATCTCGCTGTACGGCAGCGTGCTGATCGTGCCGTCGGACTCCGCGCAGGGGCTGATCAGGCTCGCCTTCGCGGTCGGCTCGGCGGCGTATGTGCTGTGCTGGCCGATGCGCGGCCCCCGGAACCGGCGCGGCGCCAGACTCCGGGAGGCCACCGTTCCGCAGCAGCGCGGCCCCGTCGACGAACGCCCGAACCCGCTGTACGCCAACCCGTCGGGCTAGGACGCCAGCCACTCCTTGATCCCGGCCAGCAGCTGTTCCTGGGTCTGCCTCGGTGCCTGCGAGCCGCGTACCGACTGGCTGGCCAGGTCTGCCAGTTCCTCGTCGGTGAAGCCGTGCACGTCGCGGGCGAGTTGGTACTGGGCGGCCAGCCGGGAACCGAACAGCAGCGGGTCGTCCGCGCCCAGCGCCATCGGCACTCCCGCCTCGTACAGCGTCCGCAGTGGTACGTCCTGCGGCTTCTCGTAGACGCCGAGGGCCACGTTGGACGACGGGCACACCTCGCAGGTGACCTGGCGATCGGCCAGCTTCGCCAGTAGCCGGGGGTCCTCGGCCGCCCGCACACCGTGGCCGATCCGCCCGGCGTGCAGGTCGTCCAGGCAGTCCCGCACGCTGTGCGGCCCGGACAGCTCGCCGCCGTGCGGTGCCGCCAGCAGCCCGCCGTCCCGCGCGATGGCGAAGGCGCGGTCGAAGTCCCTTGCCAGGCCGCGCCGTTCGTCGTTGGACAACCCGAAGCCCACCACCCCGCGGTCCACGTACCGCACGGCGAGCCGGGCCAGGGTGCGGGCGTCCAGCGGGTGCTTCGTACGGTTGGCGGCGACCAGCACCGCGATGCCGAGCCCGGTCTCCCGCGAGGCGGACTCCACCGCATCCAGGATGATCTCCAGCGCGGGGATCAGACCACCGAGGCGGGGGGCGTACGAGGTGGGGTCGACCTGGATCTCCAGCCAACCGGAGCCGTCCCGTACGTCCTCTTCCGCGGCTTCGCGGACCAGCCGCTGGATGTCCTCGGGGCTGCGCAGCACCGAGCGCGCGATGTCGTACAGCCGCTGGAACCGGAACCAGCCGCGCTCGTCGGTGGCGTGCAGCCGGGGCGGCTCCGCCGAGGTCAGCGCCTCCGGGAGGTGGACTCCGTACTTGTCGGCGAGCTCCAGTAGGGTGCTCGGCCGCATCGAGCCGGTGAAGTGCAGGTGCAGGTGTGCTTTGGGGAGCTGGTTTACGTCGCGCGCCATCCCAAGATCCTGCCGTAACGGCTCCCCCTTGGGGAACGGTTTCAGCGATTTCGGGGGCTTCGCCCCCAGACCCCCTCGGGGCCCCACCCGGGGCTGCGCCCCGGACCCCCTCGGGGCCCCACCCGGGGCTGCGCCCCGGACCCCCTCGGTGCCCCGTCCGGGGCTGCGTCCCAGATCCCCGGGGCTCCACCCCGGGCTTGCGCCCCGGACGCCCGGGGCCCCACCCGGGGCTGCGCCCCGGACCCGCTCGGGGCTTTGGCTCAGATCTCCTTGGGGCTTCGTCCCTGGGCCCTGACGTGCGAGCGGGCCCCCGGCCAAGCCTGGGGGCCCGCTCGCACGTGGGGATTAGTCGCGGGCTTCGCCCAGGAGCTTCTGCATGCGGGAGACGCCCTCGACCAGGTCCTCGTCGCCCAGGGCGTACGACAGTCGCAGGTAGCCGGGGGTGCCGAAGGCCTCGCCGGGGACCACGGCGACCTCGACCTCGTCCAGGATCAGTGCGGCCAGCTCCACCGAGGTCTGCGGGCGCTTGCCGCGGATCTCCTTGCCGAGCAGCGCCTTGACCGACGGGTACGCGTAGAACGCGCCCTCCGGCTCGGGGCAGAGGACGCCGTTGATCTCGTTGAGCATCCGCACCATGGTGCGGCGGCGGCGGTCGAACGCCTCGCGCATCATCGCCACCGCGTCCAGGTCGCCGGAGACCGCGGCCAGCGCCGCCACCTGGGCGACGTTGGACACGTTCGAGGTGGCGTGCGACTGCAGGTTGGTCGCCGCCTTGACGACGTCCTTCGGGCCGATGAGCCAGCCGACCCGCCAGCCGGTCATCGCGTACGTCTTGGCGACACCGTTGACCACGATGCACTTGTCCCGCAGCTCGGGGACGACCACCGGCAGCGACGAGAACTGCGCGTCCCCGTACACCAGGTGCTCGTAGATCTCGTCGGTCAGGACCCACAGGCCCTTCTCGGCGGCCCAGCGGCCGATCTCCTCGACCTGCTCACGGGAGTAGACCGCACCGGTCGGGTTCGACGGCGAGACGAACAGCAGCACCTTGGTGTTCGGGGTGCGAGCCGCCTCCAGCTGCTCGACGGACACCCGGTAGCCGGTGGTCTCGTCGGCCACGACCTCCACCGGTACGCCGCCGGCCAGCCGGATCGACTCCGGGTAGGTGGTCCAGTACGGAGCCGGGACGATCACCTCGTCGCCCGGGTCGAGGATCGCGGCGAAGGCCTCGTAGATCGCCTGCTTGCCGCCGTTGGTCACCAGCACCTGGGAGGCGTCGACCTGGTAGCCGGAGTCGCGCAGGGTCTTGGCGGCGATGGCCTGCTTGAGCTCGGGGAGCCCGCCGGCCGGGGAGTAGCGGTGGTACTTGGGGTCGTGGCAGGCCTTGGCCGCCGCCTCGACGATGTAGTCGGGTGTCGGGAAGTCCGGCTCGCCCGCGCCGAAGCCGATGACCGGGCGTCCGGCGGCCTTGAGCGCCTTCGCCTTGGCGTCCACGGCGAGGGTCGCGGACTCGGAGATCGCGCCGATGCGGGCCGAGACCCGTCGGTCGGTGGGAGACGTTTCGGGGGAGGTAGCTGCGGTCATGGCTGCCATCGTCGCAGACCGGCACCCGGGGTGGCACGGCGGTTTCGGATGGCCTCGTCAACTCGTGTGGCGCCGGTGCCATCGGTGGCCGGAACGACCCGCTCGGCCTTGCTCGTTCGACGGCTGGGCCTTGAACACGTACACTCATGCCTCGTGGCCTTCGGCGGCAGCCCCGGACTGCGCACTCTGTGCGGTGGTTCGGGTGCGGTACGTTGGGGGAACCAAAGGGTCGTAGCTCAATTGGTAGAGCACTGGTCTCCAAAACCAGCGGTTGGGGGTTCAAGTCCCTCCGGCCCTGCTACACGCATCATCACCAGGGTGCGTGCACACGTACGTACGTAAAACGCACCTGGCCGGGCCGGACGCGGCGCGGCCATGACCCGGATTCAGGTGAGGACGAGTGACGGAAGCCATTGGCTCCACTGGCTCCACCGCGACGCCTGAAAGTGGTCGGCCTGCGGACGCCACTGACGGCGCTCTGGACTCGCAGACTAAGAAGAAGCGTGGCGGCAAGCGCGGCAAGAAGGGTCCCTTCGCGCGCATGGGCCTGTTCTATCGGCAGGTGATCGCCGAACTACGCAAGGTCGTCTGGCCCAACCGCAGTGACCTGATGTCGTACACCACCGTGGTGATCGTCTTCGTTGCTGTGATGATCGGCATCGTGACTGTGATTGACTGGGGATTTACCGAGCTCGTGAAGTACGTCTTCGGTTAACAACCCCCGCGGAGGGCGCCCGAGCGGGGCGCCCGTTCGCATGTTCAACCCCTTGAAGTCAGGAAGAAGCAGCCATCGTGTCTGACCCGAACCTGTACGACGCCGATGAGACCGCAGCGGCGGCGAAGGCCGACGTTGACGCTGCCGTTTCGGCCGAGGTCGAGGGCGACGACACCGAACGCGAGATCGTCGAGGCGGTCGACGAGACCGACGAGCTCGACGCCGAGGACGCGGAAGCCGGTGTGCCCGCCGAAGAGGCCGCGCTGCGCGAGGTAGCTGAAGAGGAGCTCGCCGAGGCGGCGTCCGAGACCGCCGAGGAGCCGGTCGACCCGGTCGCCGCGTTCCGTGAGGAGCTCCGCAGCCAGCCCGGCGAGTGGTACGTGATCCACACCTACGCCGGCTACGAGAACCGCGTGAAGTCCAACCTGGAGCAGCGCGCCGTCTCGCTGAACGTTGAGGACTACATCTACCAGGCCGAGGTGCCGCAGGAAGAGGTTGTCCAGATCAAGAACGGCGACCGCCGTACCGTGAAGCAGAACAAGCTCCCCGGTTATGTGCTGGTCCGCATGGATCTGACCAACGAGTCCTGGGGCGTCGTCCGCAACACGCCCGGTGTCACCGGCTTCGTCGGCAACGCCTACGACCCGTACCCGCTGACCCTGGACGAGGTCGTCAAGATGCTCGCGCCCGAGGTCGAGGAGCAGGCCGCCGCGACCGCCGAGGGCGGCGAGGCCGCGCCGAGGAAGAAGGTCGAGGTCCAGGTGCTGGACTTCGAGGTCGGCGACTCGGTGACGGTGACCGACGGCCCGTTCGCGACCCTGCAGGCGACGATCAACGAGATCAACGCCGACTCGAAGAAGGTCAAGGGCCTGGTCGAGATCTTCGGCCGGGAGACCCCGGTCGAGCTGTCCTTCGACCAGATCCAGAAGAACTGAGGGAAGGTGTCGGGGGCCTAGCCCCCACACCCTTGGGGCCCGGGGCTTAGCCCAGGGCCCCAATTTCCTGTTTTGCCGCGCTGCCCGTTATCGTGGCTCGGTATGCCTGCCAGCAGGCAGAAACACTCTCGACTCAGGACCCGGAGAGAGCAAATGCCTCCCAAGAAGAAGAAGATCACAGGGCTTATCAAGCTCCAGATCCAGGCTGGTGCCGCCAACCCGGCTCCGCCGGTCGGCCCGGCGCTGGGTCAGCACGGCGTCAACATCATGGAGTTCTGCAAGGCCTACAACGCCGCGACCGAGTCGCAGCGTGGCATGGTCGTGCCGGTGGAGATCACGGTCTACGAGGACCGTTCCTTCACCTTCGTCACCAAGACTCCGCCGGCCGCCAAGCTGATCCTGAAGGCCGCGGGCGTGGAGAAGGGCTCCGGCGAGCCGCACAAGACCAAGGTCGCGAAGATCACCCGCGCCCAGGTCCGCGACATCGCCACCACCAAGATGCCCGACCTGAACGCCAACGACCTGGACGCCGCCGAGAAGATCATCGCCGGCACCGCCCGTTCCATGGGCGTGACGGTCGAGGGCTGACCTCGGTCTTCGTAGCACCACGTGGGAGGGCCACGCGCTGGCCCATGACCACGACTCCAAATCTTTCACGTAGGAGCAGTAGTGAAGCGCACCAAGAACCTCCGCGCTGCGGACGCCAAGATCGACCGGGAGCGGCTGTACGCCCCGCTTGAGGCCGTCCGTCTCGCCAAGGAGACCTCCGCCACCAAGTTCGACTCGACCGTCGAGGTCGCCATGCGTCTGGGCGTTGACCCGCGCAAGGCCGACCAGATGGTTCGCGGCACCGTGAACCTTCCGCACGGCACCGGCAAGACCGCCCGGGTCCTGGTCTTCGCGACCGGTGACCGTGCTGCGGCCGCGGAAGCCGCGGGCGCCGACATCGTCGGCTCCGACGAACTGATCGACGAGGTCGCCAAGGGCCGCCTGGACTTCGACGCCGTCGTCGCCACCCCGGACCTGATGGGCAAGGTCGGCCGCCTGGGCCGGGTGCTCGGTCCGCGTGGTCTGATGCCGAACCCGAAGACCGGCACCGTGACGCCGGACGTGGCCAAGGCCGTGACCGACATCAAGGGCGGCAAGATCGAGTTCCGCGTCGACAAGCACTCGAACCTGCACTTCATCATCGGCAAGGTGTCGTTCGGTGAGCAGCAGCTGGTCGAGAACTACGCCGCCGCGCTGGACGAGATCCTGCGTCTGAAGCCGTCGGCCGCCAAGGGTCGCTACATCAAGAAGGCCGCCATCAGCACCACGATGGGCCCCGGCGTTCCGGTCGACCCGAACCGCACCCGTAACCTCCTCGTCGAGGAGGACCCGGCCGCCGTCTGATCCACGGCGCGCCTTTCCGGGCCCCTGGTCTCCCGTATCGCTACGGGAGACCAGGGGCCCGGCCGTGTTGTCAGGGGCATGCGTTAGCGTTCTTCCCTCACATCGATCATGGGGGAGCAACAGCATGCCGAACACCCGACTCCGTAAGGCCGCGGCGGCAGTTGCCGTCATCGCGGCGCTGGGCGCGGTCTCCGCGTGCGGCGGCGGCAAGTCCGCGAGCGCGCAGCAGTCCGGCGCACCGACGGGCGGCCAGCAGCCGGTGGTGGCCTCGGCGATCAGCGCGCTGCTGAAGGTCAAGAGCAGCACGGACCAGGCCCACTCGGCGAAGGTGGACGCGGAGATCGACCAGGGGCAGCTGGGCAAGACGCACCAGTCGGGTGCCCTGGACTGGTCGGACGGCTACCAGGGCGATGTGACGGTCACCCCTGAGGGCGACTCGCTCGCGGGCGCCATGGGCATGAACGAGATCCGCTACACCAAGGACGCCATGTACACGCGGGTCAGCGGCAAGGCGGGGCAGGGCGGCGAGCACTGGCTGAAGTACGACTACGCCGAGCTGGACAAGCAGGGTGCCAACGGGAAGGCGATGCGCGCGCAGCTGCAGAGCGGCAACCCGAACCAGACGGTGCTGATGCTGATCGCCAGCGGCGACGTCAAGGTGGTCGGCAAGGAGAACGTCCGCGGGGTCGAGGCGACGCACTACTCGGGCCTGGTGGACGCCGGGAAGCTCGCCGCGGACACCACCCCCGGCCTCAGCAAGACCGAGCAGGACCAGCTGAAGCAGCAGTTGCACGACGACGGGGTGAGCTCCGACCAGATCGACATCTGGGTCAACGGGGACAACCTGATGGTGAAGAAGCTTGAGCAGGTGCACACCGCCAAGGCCAACATCCGGCAGGAGATCTACTACTCCGGCTACGGAGTCAAGGTGAACGTCACCGCGCCCCCGGCTTCGGAGACCACCGACTTCGCGGCGCTCGCCAGGCAGCCGCAGAACGCCACCGGCTGACCGCCCCCACCCGAGCCGCCGCCCCCCCCGCGGCCCCCCCCGCCGGGAGGCGATTTGCCTCCCGGTGAGGCGCTCGCGTAATCTCATCCAGAAGCCAGAGACCGCTGGTTGCTGCTGTGCCCATATCCGGGTGTGGCGGCCGAAGGATCCGCTTGATGCGGACGGCCCGCGTAGGTGTGTTGAGGACAGGCTCCCGGATTCCGTCCGGTTGAGCTACGCCCCGTGCGCCTGCGCCGGGGCGTTTCGTACGTTCGCAGCCCCTTCCGTGCGGTCCGCAATCACCCGGAAGGAGGCCGAGGCTCATGGCGAGGCCCGATAAGTCCGCCGCGGTTACCGAGCTGACGGACAAGTTCCGCAGCTCGAACGCCGCCGTGGTCACGGCGTACACCGGTCTGAGCGTGGCGCAGCTCAAGCAGCTGCGTCGTTCTCTCGGGGAGAACGCCCAGTACCGCGTGGCGAAGAACACGCTGACCAAGATCGCGGCCAACGAGGCCGGGATCAACACCATCGACGACCTGTTCACCGGGTCGACGGCGATCACCTTCGTCACCGGCGACCCGGTGACGTCGGCGAAGGCGCTGCGCGACTTCGCCAAGGACAACCCCGCTCTCGTCATCAAGGGCGGTGTCCTTGAGGGTAAGGCGCTGTCCGCCGATGAGATCAAGAAGCTCGCGGACCTCGAGTCCCGCGAGGTGCTGCTCGCCAAGCTGGCCGGTGCGATGAAGGGCAAGCAGTCCCAGGCTGCCGCACTCTTCCAGGCCCTGCCGTCGAAGTTCGTCCGCACCGCGGAGGCGCTTCGGGTCAAGGTCGAGCAGGGCGGTGCCGGTACGCCGGCTCCCGCCGCCGAGGACGCTCCGGCCGCCGAGTAGTCGGTTTCCGGAACCCTCGCAGCGGGCCCGTACGCCCGCCGACATGTACATCCCGGCACCAGCCGAATTAGTGGAAGGACCGCCATCATGGCGAAGCTCAGCCAGGACGACCTGCTCGCGCAGTTCGAGGAGATGACCCTCATCGAGCTCTCCGAGTTCGTGAAGGCCTTCGAGGAGAAGTTCGACGTCACCGCCGCCGCCCCGGCCGCCGTCGTCGCCGGTGTCCCGGGTGCCCCGGTCGCCGAGGCCGTTGAGGAGAAGGACGAGTTCGACGTCATCCTCACCGGCGCCGGTGAGAAGAAGATCCAGGTCATCAAGGTCGTGCGCGAGCTGACCTCCCTCGGCCTGAAGGAGGCCAAGGACCTGGTCGACGGCACCCCGAAGCCGGTTCTGGAGAAGGCCAACAAGGAGGCCGCGGAGAAGGCTGCCGAGGCCCTCAAGGCCGCTGGCGCCTCCGTCGAGGTCAAGTAAGGCCCCAACGCGGCCACAGTCGTGTGTGCCCCTTTCGAGGGGCTGATCAGCCGCAGGGCGGCCACCCTTTCGGGTGGCCGCCCTGCGGTGTTCCGGTTCACGGGCACCCGGTTCCGCGCCGTTGTCGGTGGACCCGGGTATGGTGATCTTCGCCGGTTCGCCGAGTCCCGCCGCGAGGGTCCGTCGTGAGGTCCGATGTGAGGATCTCCGAGGGGCGGAGGCCTTGACGAACCGGACGCAGCGCGCAATTCTCAGGACGCGTCGTGATGTCGGTCCGGGTGTCGAGGCATGGATCGCGGACGATGCGGGAATGACTGAGGGCGAGCGAGCGCAGTACTCAGTAGGACTTAAGACAGGATCCAAGCAAGCGGGATCCACGGAGTAGAGCCCGGCCGAGGCCGGGCCTACCGGATGACGAGGGGGAGAAGATTCGGTCTCCGAATCTCTGCTCTGGACATCAGTGTGCCGAGTGGCTACACTGACCCTTTGCGCTGCCTGTTAGCTGCCGCCCTGGCCCGTCACCAGCGGCAAGCCCACGTCTGAGCACCGAAAAATGGAGATGTCCACGACCAGGATGTCACCTGTGTGCCCAGGGGCGGACCGGTACGCGCGTAGTGAGTCCGAGCCCTCGGAAGGACCCCCTCTTGGCCGCCTCGCGCAACGCCTCGACTGCCAATACGAACAACGGCGCAAGCACCGCCCCGCTGCGCATCTCCTTCGCGAAGATCAAGGAGCCGCTTGAGGTTCCGAACCTTCTTGCGTTGCAAACCGAGAGCTTCGATTGGCTGCTCGGCAATGCCGCATGGAAGGCTCGTGTCGAGGCGGCTCTCGACAACGGGCAGGATGTGCCCACGAAGTCCGGTCTGGAAGAGATCTTCGAGGAGATCTCCCCGATCGAGGACTTCTCCGGGTCGATGTCGCTGACTTTCCGCGACCACCGTTTCGAGCCCCCGAAGAACTCGATCGACGAGTGCAAGGAGCGCGACTTCACGTACGCGGCTCCGCTCTTCGTCACCGCCGAGTTCACCAACAACGAGACCGGTGAGATCAAGTCCCAGACGGTCTTCATGGGCGACTTCCCGCTCATGACCAACAAGGGCACCTTCTGCATCAACGGCACCGAGCGTGTCGTGGTCTCCCAGCTGGTCCGCTCGCCCGGTGTGTACTTCGACAGCTCCATCGACAAGACCTCCGACAAGGACATCTTCTCCGCCAAGATCATCCCGTCCCGGGGTGCCTGGCTGGAGATGGAGATCGACAAGCGCGACATGGTCGGTGTCCGCATCGACCGCAAGCGCAAGCAGTCCGTCACCGTCCTGCTCAAGGCGCTCGGTTGGACCACCGAGCAGATCCTCGAGGAGTTCGGCGAGTACGAGTCGATGCGCGCCACCCTGGAGAAGGACCACACCCAGGGCCAGGACGACGCGCTGCTCGACATCTACCGCAAGCTGCGTCCGGGCGAGCCGCCGACGCGTGAGGCCGCCCAGACCCTGCTGGAGAACCTCTACTTCAACCCGAAGCGCTACGACCTGGCGAAGGTCGGCCGCTACAAGGTGAACAAGAAGCTCGGCGCCGACCAGCCGCTGGACGCCGGTGTGCTGACCACCGACGACGTCATCGCGACGATCAAGTACCTGGTCAAGCTGCACGCCGGGGAGACCGAGACGGTCACCGAGGGCGGCGAGACCGTGGTCGTCGAGGTCGACGACATCGACCACTTCGGCAACCGGCGCCTGCGCAACGTCGGCGAGCTCATCCAGAACCAGGTCCGCACCGGTCTGGCCCGTATGGAGCGCGTCGTCCGCGAGCGGATGACCACTCAGGACGTCGAGGCGATCACGCCGCAGACCCTGATCAACATCCGGCCGGTCGTCGCCTCCATCAAGGAGTTCTTCGGCACCAGCCAGCTGTCCCAGTTCATGGACCAGACCAACCCGCTGTCGGGCCTGACCCACAAGCGCCGTCTGTCGGCGCTGGGCCCGGGTGGTCTGTCCCGTGAGCGGGCCGGTCTGGACGTCCGTGACGTGCACCCGTCGCACTACGGCCGCATGTGCCCGATCGAGACGCCGGAAGGCCCGAACATCGGTCTGATCGGCTCGCTCGCGTCGTACGGCCGGGTCAACGCGTTCGGCTTCATCGAGACCCCGTACCGCAAGGTCGTCGACGGCCGGGTCACCGAAGAGGTGCACTACCTGACCGCCGACGAGGAGGACCGCTACCTCATCGCGCAGGCGAACGCCGCGCTGAGCGAGGAGGGCACCTTCACGGAGGGCCGTGTGCTGGTCCGCCGCCGCGGCGGCGAGGTCGACCTCGTGCCGGGCTCCGACGTGGACTACATGGACGTCTCGCCGCGCCAGATGGTGTCGGTCGCGACCGCCATGATCCCGTTCCTTGAGCACGACGACGCCAACCGCGCGCTCATGGGTTCGAACATGATGCGCCAGGCGGTGCCGCTGCTGAAGGCGGAGTCGCCGCTGGTCGGTACCGGTATCGAGTACCGCGCCGCGGTCGACGCCGGTGACGTCATCACCGCCGAGAAGGACGGTGTGGTCCAGGAGGTCTCCGCGGACTACGTCACCGTCGCCAACGACGACGGCACGTACACCACGTACCGGGTCGCCAAGTTCAACCGCTCCAACCAGGGCACGTCCTTCAACCAGAAGGTCGTCGTGGACGAGGGCGCCCGCGTGATCGCGGGCCAGGTGCTCGCCGACGGTCCGTCCACCGACAAGGGTGAGATGGCGCTCGGCAAGAACCTGCTGGTCGCGTTCATGCCGTGGGAGGGCCACAACTACGAGGACGCGATCATCCTGTCGCAGCGCCTCGTACAGGACGACGTCCTCTCCTCGATCCACATCGAGGAGCACGAGGTCGACGCCCGTGACACCAAGCTCGGCCCCGAGGAGATCACCCGGGACATCCCGAACGTCTCCGAGGAGGTCCTGGCCGACCTCGACGAGCGCGGCATCATCCGCATCGGTGCCGAGGTCGTGGCCGGCGACATCCTGGTCGGCAAGGTCACCCCGAAGGGTGAGACCGAGCTGACCCCGGAGGAGCGCCTGCTCCGCGCGATCTTCGGTGAGAAGGCCCGTGAGGTCCGTGACACCTCGCTGAAGGTGCCGCACGGTGAGACCGGCAAGGTCATCGGCGTGCGCGTCTTCGACCGCGAGGAGGGCGACGAGCTGCCGCCGGGCGTGAACCAGCTGGTCCGCGTCTACGTGGCGCAGAAGCGCAAGATCACCGACGGTGACAAGCTCGCCGGTCGCCACGGCAACAAGGGTGTTATCTCCAAGATCCTCCCGGTCGAGGACATGCCGTTCCTGGAGGACGGCACGCCGGTCGACATCATCCTCAACCCGCTGGGTGTGCCGTCCCGAATGAACCCGGGACAGGTCCTGGAGATCCACCTGGGCTGGCTCGCCAAGCAGGGCTGGGACGTCTCCGGCATCGCCGAGGAGTGGGCGCGCCGCCTGCAGGTCATCGAGGCCGACAGGGTCGAGCCCGGCACCAACGTCGCGACCCCGGTCTTCGACGGTGCGCGTGAGGACGAGATCGCCGGTCTGTTCGAGTCGACGGTCCCGAACCGCGACGGCGACCGGATGGTGCTGCCCTCGGGTAAGGCCCGGCTGTTCGACGGCCGCTCCGGCGAGCCGTTCCCGGCGCCGATCTCCGTCGGCTACATGTACATCCTGAAGCTGCACCACCTGGTGGACGACAAGCTGCACGCCCGTTCCACCGGCCCGTACTCGATGATCACCCAGCAGCCGCTGGGTGGTAAGGCCCAGTTCGGTGGCCAGCGCTTCGGTGAGATGGAGGTGTGGGCGCTGGAGGCTTACGGCGCCGCTTACGCCCTCCAGGAGCTGCTGACCATCAAGTCCGACGACGTCCTCGGCCGTGTGAAGGTCTACGAGGCCATCGTCAAGGGCGAGAACATCCCCGAGCCCGGCATTCCCGAGTCCTTCAAGGTCCTCATCAAGGAAATGCAGTCGCTCTGCCTGAACGTGGAGGTGCTGTCCAGCGACGGTATGTCCATCGAAATGCGTGACACGGACGAGGATGTCTTCCGCGCTGCGGAGGAACTCGGTATCGACCTGTCCCGGCGCGAGCCGAGCAGCGTCGAAGAGGTCTGACGGGTTGGCCGGGGCCTCACCACAGGGCCCCGGCTCTCCCCGGACCCGTTCAGACCATGTTTGACACTCGACCCCGAAAGAGGGATTGACGACCAGTGCTCGACGTCAACTTCTTCGACGAGCTGCGGATCGGCCTGGCCACCGCGGACGACATCCGTCAGTGGTCGCACGGCGAGGTTAAGAAGCCGGAGACCATTAACTACCGCACCCTGAAGCCCGAAAAGGACGGACTCTTCTGCGAGAAGATCTTCGGTCCGACCCGGGACTGGGAGTGCTACTGCGGCAAGTACAAGCGTGTCCGCTTCAAGGGCATCATCTGTGAGCGCTGCGGTGTCGAGGTGACTCGCGCCAAGGTGCGTCGTGAGCGGATGGGCCACATCGAGCTGGCCGCTCCCGTCACCCACATCTGGTACTTCAAGGGCGTTCCGTCGCGCCTTGGCTACCTGCTGGACCTTGCTCCCAAGGACCTTGAGAAGGTCATCTACTTCGCCGCCTACATGATCACGTGGGTGGACGAGGAGCGGCGCACCCGCGACCTGCCCTCGCTGGAGGCCCAGGTCTCCGTCGAGCGCCAGCAGGTCGAGCAGCGCCGTGACGCCGATGTCGAGGCCCGCCAGAAGAAGCTTGAGGCTGACCTGGGCGAGCTGGAGGCCGAGGGCGCCAAGGCCGACGTGCGCCGCAAGGTGCGCGAGGGCGCCGAGCGTGAGATGAAGCAGCTGCGCGACCGCGCGCAGCGCGAGATCGACCGTCTCGACGAGGTGTGGAGCCGCTTCAAGTCGCTCAAGGTCCAGGACCTTGAGGGTGACGAGCTGCTCTACCGCGAGCTGCGCGACCGCTTCGGCACCTACTTCATGGGCGGCATGGGCGCCGCGGCGCTGCAGAAGCGCCTGGAGTCCTTCGACCTGGAGGAAGAGGCCGAGAAGCTCCGCGAGATCATCCGGACCGGCAAGGGCCAGAAGAAGACCCGTGCGCTCAAGCGCCTCAAGGTCGTCTCGGCGTTCCTGCAGACCCGCAACAGCCCCAACGGCATGGTGCTGGACTGCGTCCCGGTGATCCCGCCGGACCTGCGCCCGATGGTGCAGCTGGACGGTGGCCGCTTCGCGACCTCCGACCTGAACGACCTGTACCGCCGTGTGATCAACCGGAACAACCGCCTCAAGCGTCTCCTTGACCTCGGTGCCCCCGAGATCATCGTGAACAACGAGAAGCGGATGCTGCAGGAGGCCGTCGACGCGCTGTTCGACAACGGCCGCCGCGGCCGTCCGGTCACCGGCCCGGGCAACCGCCCGCTGAAGTCCCTCAGCGACATGCTGAAGGGTAAGCAGGGTCGATTCCGTCAGAACCTGCTCGGTAAGCGCGTCGACTACTCGGCCCGTTCGGTCATCGTCGTCGGCCCGCAGCTCAAGCTGCACCAGTGCGGTCTGCCCAAGGCCATGGCGCTGGAGCTCTTCAAGCCGTTCGTGATGAAGCGCCTGGTGGACCTCAACCACGCGCAGAACATCAAGTCGGCCAAGCGCATGGTCGAGCGCGGCCGCACGGTCGTGTACGACGTGCTGGAAGAGGTCATCGCCGAGCACCCGGTGCTGCTGAACCGTGCGCCGACCCTGCACCGCCTCGGTATCCAGGCGTTCGAGCCGCAGCTGGTCGAGGGCAAGGCCATCCAGATCCACCCGCTCGTGTGCACCGCGTTCAACGCGGACTTCGACGGTGACCAGATGGCCGTGCACCTGCCGCTGTCCGCGGAGGCGCAGGCCGAGGCCCGCATCCTGATGCTGTCCTCGAACAACATCCTCAAGCCCGCCGACGGCCGTCCGGTGACGATGCCGACGCAGGACATGGTCCTGGGTCTGTTCTTCCTCACCACGGACTCCGAGGAGCGCGAGGTCAGGGGCGAGGGCCGGGCGTTCGGTTCGGTCGCCGAGGCCATCATGGCGCTCGACGCCCGCGAGCTGTCCCTGCAGGCCAAGGTGGACATCCGCTTCCCGGTCGGCACCGTCCCGCCGCGTGGCTGGACCCCGCCGGTCGCCGAGGAGGGTGAGCCGGAGTGGCAGCAGGGTGACCCGTTCCGTCTGAAGACCACCCTGGGCCGGGCGCTGTTCAACGAGCTGCTGCCCGAGGACTACCCGTTCGTCGACTACTCGGTGGGCAAGAAGCAGCTCTCCGAGATCGTCAACGACCTGGCCGAGCGCTACCCGAAGGTCATCGTCGCGGCGACGCTGGACAACCTGAAGTCGGCCGGTTTCTACTGGGCGACCCGGTCCGGTGTCACCGTCGCGATCTCCGACGTCGTCGTCCCGGAGGCCAAGAAGGCCATCCTCGAGGGCTACGAGGCGCAGGACGAGAAGGTCCAGAAGCAGTACGAGCGCGGCCTGATCACGAAGGAAGAGCGGTCCCAGGAGCTCATCGCGATCTGGACCAAGGCGACCAACGAGGTTGCCGAGGCCATGAACGAGAACTTCCCGAGGACCAACCCGATCTTCATGATGGTCGACTCGGGTGCTCGTGGAAACATGATGCAGATGCGTCAGATCGCGGGTATGCGCGGTCTGGTGTCCAACGCGAAGAACGAGACCATCCCGCGGCCCATTAAGGCGTCGTTCCGTGAGGGTCTCACCGTGCTGGAGTACTTCATCTCCACCCACGGTGCCCGTAAGGGTCTCGCGGACACCGCGCTGCGTACCGCCGACTCGGGTTACCTGACCCGTCGTCTGGTGGACGTCTCGCAGGACGTGATCATCCGCGAGGAGGACTGCGGCACCGAGCGCGGCCTCAAGCTGGCGATCGCCGAGCGCGGCGAGGACGGCGTGCTGCGCAAGGCGACCGGCGTCGAGACCAGCGTGTACGCGCGCAGCCTGGCCGAGGACATCGTGATCGACGGAAAGGTGCTGGCCCCGGCCGGTACCGACCTCGGCGACGTGCTCATCGACCAGCTGATCCTGCACAGTGTCGAGACGGTCAAGACCCGCTCGATCCTCACCTGCGAGTCCGCCGTCGGCACCTGCGCCATGTGCTACGGCCGCTCGCTGGCCACCGGCAAGCTGGTGGACATCGGCGAGGCGGTCGGCATCATCGCCGCCCAGTCGATCGGTGAGCCCGGCACCCAGCTGACGATGCGTACCTTCCACACCGGTGGTGTGGCCGGTGACGACATCACCAAGGGTCTGCCGCGTGTGGTCGAGCTCTTCGAGGCCCGTACCCCGAAGGGTCTGGCCCCGATCAGCGAGGCCGAGGGACGGGTGCGGATCGAGGAGACCGAGAAGACCCGCAAGATCGTCATCACCCCGGACGACGGCAGCGACGAGATCGCCTACGGTGTCTCGAAGCGTGGCCGCCTGCTGGTGGACGAGGGCGACCGCGTCACGGTCGGCCAGAAGCTGATGGCCGGTACCGAGAACCCGCACGACGTGCTGCGGATCCTCGGCCAGCGTGCCGTCCAGATCCACCTGCTCGGTGAGGTCCAGAAGGTCTTCACCTCGCAGGGTGTGTCGATCCACGACAAGCACATCGAGATCATCATCCGGCAGATGCTGCGCCGGGTGACGATCATCGAGTCGGGCGACGCGGAGCTGCTGCCCGGCGAGCTGGTCGAGCGCGGTCGCTTCGAGCAGGAGAACCGCCGTGTGGTCGCCGAGGGTGGTCACCCCGCCTCCGGCCGTCCGCAGCTGATGGGTATCACCAAGGCCTCGCTGGCCACCGAGTCCTGGCTGTCGGCCGCCTCCTTCCAGGAGACGACCCGGGTGCTCACCGACGCGGCGATCCACGCCAAGTCGGACTCCCTGCTGGGCCTCAAGGAGAACGTCATCCTCGGTAAGCTCATCCCGGCCGGTACGGGTCTGTCCCGCTACCGCAACATCCGGGTCGAGCCGACCGAGGAGGCCAAGGCCGCGATGTACTCGGCCGTCGGCTACGACGACATCGACTACTCGCCGTTCGGCACCGGCTCCGGCCAGGCCGTTCCGCTGGAGGACTACGACTACGGGCCGTACAACGCCTGACGTCGCCTCCCGGCGAGCGCACTGTAAGGCGGCCGCCCCCTCTTCGGAGGGGGCGGCCGCTTTGCGTTGTGTGGTGGGTGTCAGTCGGCGAAGTGGCGGGCGCCGGGGAGAATCACATGTGTGCGCGCCGGGTTGCTCAGCCCTTGCGACGCAACCAGCGTCGACCGCGTTCGGGGCGGATCGGATCTCCAGCGGCGGTGGCGGTGCCATTGGGATGGATGATCAGGGGCCAGACGGTTCCGTCCGGGTCGGTGGCGTTGGCGCGGACCGGACGAGCGAGGCCGAGCTGACCGATGTGACCGGCTGCGGCGGCCACGGCTGCCGTGCGCGGGTCGACCTCCGCCGGGTGTTGGACGGGCGAGTCGTTGACCAACGCCGTCCCTTCCGCGGTAAGGGTGATGGTGAGCAGGGGCCAGGCGGGCACGCTGTCGGGGTCGAAATCCTGTGGCGGCAGCAGCTCCTCGTCGGGAACCTGGACCGGCTGGATGCCGGCAGGGGTGTCTGCCGACGGCGCCTGCTCGACGGGTGGCTCCGGCGCAGCGGCCGGGGCGTACGACGTCGGCTGCGGGGCCTCGTCGACCGGGACCGGTGCCGGCGTCGGCGCGGGGTGTTCCGGTGTCTCCAGGCGGTCAGCAGCGGCCGCGCTGTCGGGAGAGACGGGCGGCATGTCGCGTCGGCGCAGGGGCCGTTCCCCCTGGAAGACTCCCCCTTCCGGCGTGATGATCATCGGCCAGCGTTCGCCGTCCGGTTCGCGCAGCACGGCGCTCACGACGTGGCCGAGCTGCCGTGCCCGGGCGACCGCCGCCTGGCAGACGGCGACCCGAGGGTCGGTTCCGCTGGGCACCTCGACGGGGGCGTCGTCGAGGTACGCCTGCTGGTCCGGCGTGACGACCAAGGAGAGGCGCGGGTGGCGTGGTACGTCCTCGAAGCGGGGTCTAGTCATGGTGGCGTCGTGTGCTCGGGCTCAGGAGGAGACGTTGATGGCGGAGACGCGCCAGGGTGATCCGGAGCTGGCGCGGCTCATGGTGACGAACACGGTCGCAGTTGTCGGAGTTCCGGTCCAGCCGTCACGGCCGTGGGGGGTAACGGTAATGCCCCACTGGCGCCGCGCCAGAGCGGCCGAGTCGGCGGGTTGGTCGTCGTGCTCCGCGCGCGCGGTCACGGTGGTGTAGGCGCGGTGGCGGGCCCACTCGTTCCACTGCGTGCCGGGAGCGGCAAGGGGCGGTGTGGATTTGAGGGCTGAGAGGTAGTCAGCGGTGAGGAACGGGGCGGAGCGCAACTCGGCTTGGTACTGCGAGGAGTCGATGGTCGTGTCGACCGTCCACTGCACGGTGACCACGGCCTTGCTCACCGCGTCGGGGTCCTGGTTGTTGACGCTGGACGGCCCGGGGAGCGCGACCGGGGGGCTCCCCGCCTTGCCGGAGGGCAGCGGCTGAGAGCTGGGCAGTGCCGTCGCGGGGCCGGGCGACGTGGGCGCGGTGCTATGGCCGCTGCTGCAGCCGGCCGTGGCGATCAGCGCCATCGTCGCAACGGCCGTCGCTGCCACGCGTCGAACTGCGGCGGTCACCCGAACCTCCTGACGGTCTGAACCATGCCGTTGTACTCGCTGAGCGGTGCGGTGCGCACGAAAGCTCCGGTGTGGGGCGCCTCTACGATCTGGCCGCCGCCGATATAGAGCACGACGTGGGAGTAGTCGCCGGGTTCCGTTTGGATAACGACCGCGTCGCCGGGCTGCATCTGGTCCCTGGGGACCTCGGTTCCCATGGTGGCCATTTCCTCGGAGGAGTGCGGCAGATCGAGCTTTCCGCCGGACGCCTGGTACACGGCGTACAGCACGAGTCCAGAGCAGTCGAAGCCGCCTCCCGTCGGGCCGGAGGGCGCGCCGCCACCCCAGACATAGGGGAGACCGAGGTACTTCTCGGCTGCCGCGATCTCGGCCTGGGCGAACGCCGAGCCGCCGCCCCCGACGGGGCCCGAGCTGAGCGGTGCCTCGTACTTCTTCATCGCGGCTTCGATCGAGGTGACGTACCCCTGGGTCTCCGCGTAGGGCGGAACGCCGTTGTAGCGGACGACGGCACCTGGGCCCGCGTTGTAGCCGGCGAGGATGTTGGCCACCGGGTCCCCGGGCACGCTGGCGACCTGTTTGGCGATGGCGCAGTCGTAGCGGCCCATCGCCATGATGGCGTCGGCCGGGTTGAGCGGGGAGACGTTGTGCGTGCCGTCGTCGTCCTGGCCCCAGTTGGGCCAGGTTTCCGGCATGAACTGAGCGATGCCCTCGGCGCCGACGGGGCTGCGCGCGTTGGGGTTCCAGCCGCTCTCCTGCTCTATCTGAGCGGCTATCAGCGGCGCGGAGACGGCCGGGCATTCGGCTCCGGCGGCTTTGACCCACTGCAGGTAGGCCGTTGGCACGCTGCCGGTGGCCAAGCCAAGGCCTCCGGCGGTGGCCGAACTGCCCCCTCCGCCCGCCATCATGAACAGCATCAGCAAGGAGAAGATGAAGAAGAAGATGCCGCCGACGGCGATGAACCCACAGCCCTTCACGCCGCCCACGGAGCACGCTCCATTCTGGAGCGGGATATCTCAAACGGTTCAATCTGGACGCAACGGTGACAGGTGTCGAATTCCCCATGCAGCCGGGTTGTCTCGCCGATTCTGGCCATCATCCCCCCAATTGACGTCGGGTCATCTCCAGACCGTCCGCCGATGCTGGTCAATGCGTAGACGATAGCCGTAATGGCAAGGTTCAGGCCAAATACTTGGAACGGGTTGTCTGCGCTGTCCCTTACACTCACCAGGGCATGCACGGGGGAGGAGTTGCAGTGCAGGAAACCAATCCATGGGTGACTAAACCGGTACAGACTGCGCAGTTTACCCAAGGGCAGATGCCTCAGTCCGCCGCCAGCCACATGGGGCCGACGCGGCAGCAGCCCGGTTCCGTTGAGCCGCCGTCAACCGGCCTGCCCGCCTCTCCGCTGACGGCGCCCCAGCAGGGCCCGCCAGCTCCATGGTGGTGGGTCGGCTGCCACGGAGGCGCTGGAGCCAGTACGCTCACGGCGGCTCTCGGGCACACCAACGCCGCTGACGCGCACGGCCGGTGGCCAGCGCCGCAACGGCCGGATCTGGCCCGCGCCGTGGTGGTCGCCCGTACCCACTACCACGGCCTGCAGATGGCCCAGGTGGCCGCACGTCAGTGGGCCTCCGGCGGTACGCCGGAGGGGGTCGAAGTCCTGGGCCTGGTGCTCGTCACCGATGCGCCCGGCAAACTGCCGCGGCCACTACGTGAGTTCGCGCACCTCGTCTCGGGGGGGTTCCCGCGGGTCTGGGAGATCCCCTGGTTCGAGGAGATTCGCTGCGGGGCTGCCCCCGCACCTCAACACCCGGCCTACCGCCGGATTGAAAAAGATCTGTCACGTGTCGTCTCTGGAGGTATTCCCCATGCGTGACCTCGTCCTGGCCGCGGCGGTTCGCGGTGACAATTTCCTGGCCGTGGTCAACCCCGGCCAGGGGTCCCAGCCGCCCGGCGGCGACAAGCTGACGACGGTACTCGGGTGGGTCGCGTGGATCGTCTGCGGTGTCTGCGTCGCCGGTGTCCTGATGGTCGCGGGCCGGATGGCCGTGATGCACAACCGCGGTGAGGGCGGTCAGCACATGGTCGGCATCGCCTACGTCCTGGGTGCGTGCGTGCTCGTCGGAGCGGCCTCGGCACTCGTCGGCGCTCTGGTCTGACCGGCAAGAAGAGGAGGAGACTCCGTGGGCATCAATGACCTTCCTACCGGAGACGACCAGCGCAGCCAGTTCCGTCGCCCGGGATTCCTCGCGGCGATCGCCTTCCTGGCCCTTGTGGCGGTTCTGGCCGTCGTCGTTGTCGTCTCGAGCGGCGGCGGCAAGACCCCCAAGCCGGTCGCCGGCCCTTCGAAGGCCGACGGGCAGCAGACGAGTGGTGGACAGTCGACGGCCACCAGCAGCCCGGGTTCCACGGGCAACGCGTGCGGCCTGACCGACACCAGCCAGACCGTGCCGTCGGCCACCCCGCCCAACATCAAGTGGGAGCTGTTCGCCGGCGCCGCGGTCCCCTCCTCTCCGGCCGCGGGGCCGGGCAAGGTCAACGGCTATGTCGCCAGTTGCTATGCCCACACGCCCTTGGGCGCGCTCCTCGCCGCTTCCCAGATAGGCCAGCGGCTGGGAGTTGCGAACAATGCGGACTCCACCACGATTCTCAAGCACCAGGCGGTTCCGGGGCCGGGGGTCGACCATGACCTCAGTGTTCTCGCGTCGGGGGCCCAGGCGAACGACGGCACCCCCGAAGCGCAATTGGCGGGCTTTCAGTTCGCGAGCTACTCCGGCGACACCGCGGTCATCAATCTCGTAGACAAGGCGACCGACGGTTCTTACAGCACCGCCACTTTCACGACGCGCTGGCTCGACGGGGATTGGAAGATCCAGCTTCAGGACAACGGGGCCGACAGCACGACGGCGGCACAGGTCAACGGCCTTTCCGGATATGCGGCGTGGAGCGGTGTCTCGTGATCGGTATACGGATGGGGAAGGACGGCCGCGATGTGTAACTGGGTGATACATCCCCTCGGTTGCGCAACCCACGCGGTCAGCACGGGAATCATCAACGAGATCGCTTCGGCCGTCCAGACCGCCGAAGCGGACATGATCGGCGCCCTTGCATCGCTGTGGGTCCGGGCGCCAACGCCCACGCTGGGCTCGACGTCCAGTGGCGAACCCACAGGAGCCGTGGCGTTCCTGTGGACCGACACCAGTTGGCTGGTGGGCGCGTTCGCTGTACTGGGACTGCTGATAGCGGCCGGAAAGCTGGCATGGCAACGAAGAGCCGAGCCGGCGAAGGCGGCCTTCAGGGGGTTGTTCAACCTCACTGTCGTCTGCGGCTGTTCAGTAGCAGTAATCGAACTCCTCTCGGAAGCCGGCGACTCCTACTCGACCTGGCTGCTGGACCAGTCCTTGCAAATGAGCGCCAACAAGGACTTCGGTTCGGCGATGAAGAACCTCACGATCTTCGCCACCGGCGGCATGTCCCAAATGCTGATCATCGTGATGGGCTTGATCGCCATCCTCTCCTGCATCGTTCAGCTGATGCTGATGCTGGTGCGCTTTGCGATGCTCGGTTTGCTGACCGGGGTGCTGCCGGTGACGGCATCCATTTCGGGCACGGAGGGCGGTCAGGCGACCTTCAAGAAGGCCTGCGGTTGGCTCCTGGCGTTTCTGCTCTACAAACCGGTCGCCGCGACGATCTACGCCTACGCGATCGTCAGTATGAAGGGGGCCGGCCTCACGGATGTGCTGTCCGGACTCGCGATGATCATCATGTCCGTGGTGGCGCTCCCGGCTCTGATGCGCTTCATCGTCCCGGCCGTCAGTGCGGTGAGCGGTGGCGGGGGCGGCGCGGGGGCTGCCTTGGCCGGTGCGGGCATCGCGACCGGTGCCCGGATGCTCGGCGAAAGCGCCAAGAGCAGCGGCGGCGGTGGCGGCGGTGGCGGTGGCGGCGGGGGCGGCGGTGACGACGACGGTCCCTCTGGCTCGAACCCCACGCCAACTACCGGAGGCAGCCAGGGCCAAGGTGGCGGCGGTGCTCCCATGGGCGCCGGGGGCGGCGCTGAGGCCGGAGCCGGTGCCGGTGCCGGTGCCGGAGCCGAAGCCGGTGCTGGAGCCGCGGGCGCCGGAGGCGGCGCTGCGGCCGGTGGTGCGGCCGGGGCCGGCGCTGCCGCGGCCGGTCCCGCGGGTCTCGCCGTCGCCGCGGGCGTGCAGGCGCTCGGCAAGGTGAAGGGAGCCGCTCAAGGCGCCGTACAGCACACCACAGGGGAGGGTTCGTAAGTGGCCGCCGTCGACGAAAGCGGTCCGCGCACCTACGGGAACTGGCGCAAGCCAACGTCGCCAGGGCTGGGGAACCTGGGCCTCGCCGGGACCATCGTCCTGCTCGGCGGCCTGGTCCTTACCGTCATCGCGATGATGCTCTCCCTGGTCGCGGGCGTGATCATGCTCGGTCTGGTCGGCATCATGCTCGCTCCGCTCTTCTTTCGTGACCGCCATGGGAGGACCATGTTGCAGCGCGCCATCGCGCGGATCGGCTTCAGCCGGGGCCGTTCGGCCGGGCAGCACATCTACCGTTCCGGTCCGCTCGGCCTGACCGCCTTCGGAAGCTTCCGTCTGCCGGGGCTCGCGGCGGCGTCCACCGTGCACGAGGCCCACGACTCCTACGGTCGGCCGTTCGGGCTGATCGAGGTGCCGTCCACCGGCCACTACTCGACGGTCTTCGCCTGCGGCGCGGACGGCGCTGCCCTGGTAGATCCCGACCAGGTGGACACCTGGGTCGCCTACTGGGGTTCGTGGCTCGCCTCGCTGGCCCACGAGCCGTCGCTCGTGGCGGCCTCGGTGTCGATCGAGACCGCCCCCGACCCGGGCACCCGGCTCGCGCGGGAAGTGGAGTCCAACCTCAAGCCCGGTGCTCCGCCACTCGCGCAGGCGATGCTCCAGGAGGTCGTCCACACCTACCCGGCGGGATCGGCTCAGGTCAGCGCGCGGGTCTCGGTGACGTACTCGGCGTCGCCCCGTCCCGGTGCCAAGCGCCGGGACCAGGCCGAGATGGCGCGCGAGGTCGGCACCCGGCTGCCGGGTCTGTCGGCTCACCTCGGGATGACCGGGGCGGGCGAGGCGCGCCCCATGACGGCCCAGCAGCTGGCCGAGATGGTGCGGGTCGCCTACGACCCTTCCGTGCAGGTCCTGATCGAGCAGGCGCAGGACGCCGGCGGCTCAGGTCTCACCTGGGCGGACGCCGGCCCGGTCGCGGCACAGGAATCCTGGGGCCACTACATCCACGATTCGGCGGCCTCCATCACCTGGGGGATGTCCGAGGCTCCCCGCGGTGAGGTGTTGTCGACGGTGCTCAGCGGCATGCTCGCGCCGCACCGCGACATCGCCCGCAAGCGCGTCACATTGCTGTACCGGCCGCATGATCCGGCGCAGGCCGCCCAGCTCGTGGAGCGTGACCGGCGCGACGCCCGCTTCCGGATGGGCGGCAACAAGCCGGCCGCCCGCGACGCCGTGGCGGTCGCCGCGGCCGAGCAGTCCGCCCAGGAAGAGGCCAAGGGCGCGGGAGTGGTCAGGTTCTCGATGCTGGTGACCGCGACCGTCAACTCGCCCGAGGAACTGGCGAACGCGTCGGCGGCGATCGACGTCCTGGCGCCGCCGGCGCGTGTGCAACTGCGGCGGATGTACGGCTCGCAGGCATCCGCGTTCGCGGCGGCCCTGCCGATCGGGATCGTGCTCCCGGATCACCTGCTGGTTCCGCAGGCGATCCGTGAGGCGACGTAGGAGGGGACGACCTGTGACGAAGGAGAAGGCGCCGAGGCCGATCGTCGGGCGGCCGGGGCCGCGTGGCTTCCTCGGCCGCGGTGGCGGCAAGGCTTCCTTGGTCGAGGCGCCGCCGGAGTGGCGCGGCACGACCGTGCAGGTGTGCGGTCTATGGCCATTCGCGGCCGGATCGGGTACCCCCATGTCCGGCGTGCCGGTCGGCCGGGTCCTCGACAACGGGGCGACGCTGTGCATGGACCCCATCTCGTGGTTCTCGCGCGCGGGGCTGATCAACAACCCCTCGATGCTCGTGCTCGGCAAGCCGGGACTCGGCAAGTCCACCCTGGTACGGCGATTGGTGCTTGGCCTGACCGGCTACGGCGTCTATCCGATGGTCCTGGGGGACCTCAAGCCGGACTACGCGGACCTGGTACGGGCGATGGGCGGACAGATCGTCAAGCTCGGCCGCGGGCTGGGGAGTCTGAACGTCCTGGACCCGGGGGAGACCGCCGCCGCGGCGGCGAAGCTGTCCGGTGCGGACAGGGAACGGCTGCTGTCCCAAGGGCGGGGCCGGCGGTTGAACATGATCACGGCGCTGGTGACCATCCTGCGCAACCGCCCTGTGGTCGACCAGGAACGTACGCTCATCAACACCGCGCTGCGCATTCTCGAGGATCGCCACAAGGGGGTGCCGATCCTCCCGGACCTGATCCGGGTGATCGACGAGGGGCCGGACGAGCTTCGGGCGGTGACCCTCTCGCGAGGCAGCGAAGACCGCTACCGGGTGGGAGTCGACGGCCTGCACGCCTCCCTGCTCGGACTGCTCGACGGGCCGATGGGCGAGGCGTTCGCCCGTCCGACCACGACGCCGATCCACTTGGACTCGCCAGGTGGGGTGTGCATCGACATCAGCGGTATCGACGAGGCGGACGCCGAACTCCAGGCCGCGGTGTTGCTGGCCTGCTGGAGTGACGGGTTCGGCGCGATCGAGGCGGCGCACGCCCTCGCGGACGCCGGACTCGGGCCGCAGCGCCACTTCTTCGTGGTCCTGGACGAGTTGTGGCGCGTGCTGCGGGCGGGCAAGGGCCTCGTTGACCGGGTGGACGCGCTGACCCGCCTCAACCGTCAACAGGGCCTCGGCCAGGCGATGATCACGCACACCATGGCAGACCTGCTGGCACTGCCGGACGAGGCGGACCGGCTCAAGGCCCGCGGCTTCGCGGAGCGCTCCGGCATGGTTGTCTGCGGCGGGCTGCCGGAGGCCGAGATGCCGTCGTTGACGCAGGTGGTGCGCATGTCCCGACGCGAACAGCGCATGATCGTCGACTGGTCCACCCCACCGTCCTGGGACTCCCTGCTCGGCCGGGAGGGCGACCCACCCGGGCGCGGGAAGTTCCTGGTCAAGGTCGGCGGGCGGCCGGGTATCCCGTTCCATGTCGAGCTGACCGGTGCGGAACTGGACGTGAACAACACCAACAAGCGATGGGCGATGGGAACGGGGACCGGACAGTGAGTGTCACCAACAAGAGCCGTGGCCCATCCGACCTCATGCCGATCGTGGTCGTCGCGGGCCTGGGCTCGCTGATCGTGGCGGTGTTGGGCATCTGGGGCGCGATGCTCGGCGGCGCCGCCATCGACAACCAGCCGAAGCCCGCGGGCAATCCCTTCGCCGCGGTCGTCAACCTGGCCGCGGGCAAGCAGCAGTGGCCGGGTACGGCCGCCACCGTCGTCGCCGTGGCGGAGCTGGTGGTCGTGGTCGCTCTGGTCGTCCTGGTGTGGGCGCTGGTGCGCCGCGTCGGCCGCCCCCGCGTCCGGGTGGACGCCGCAGCACGCCACCTGGCCAACCGCAATGAGCAGGCAATGCTCTCGCGCGAGGGGGTGGCCGCCACCGCCGCCCGGCTCGGTGCCCCGCAGTCCCATCCGGGCGTGCGGATCGGCCGCGCCCGGGGCACCGGGCAGCCGCTGTACGGCTCGTGGGAGGACATGCAGATCGACGTCTGGGGCCCGCGGACCGGCAAGACGACATCACGCGCCATCCCCGCCATCCTGGACGCGCCCGGATCGGTCCTGGTCACCTCGAACAAGCGGGACATCGTGGACGCGACCCGCGGGATCCGGGAGGGATTCGGCGAGGTGTGGGTCTTCGACCCGCAGAAGGTGGCCGGTGAGGAACCCACCTGGTGGTGGAACCCGCTGTCGTACGTCACGGGCATCGAGAAGGCCACCCGGCTCGCGTCCATCTTCGTGGCCTACGGCAAGGACGCGGACGCCAAGACGGACGCCTACTTCGATCCCGAAGGCGAGTCGCTGCTGTCCTTCCTGCTGCTGGCGGCCGCGGAGGGGAACGAGCCCATCACGACGGTCTTCAGCTGGGCCGCGGACCCCACCGAGACCAGGCCCGTGGAGATCCTGCGGGCGGCCGGCCACCATCTGCCCGCCGACGGCGTGCAGGGCGTGATCAACTCGCCGGACAAACAGCGCGCGGGCATCTACGGCACGTGCAAGAAGTCCGTGAACTTCCTCGTCAACCCCTCGGTCACCCGATGGGTGACCCCGGATCCCCGCAACTCCCACCGCCTGCAGTTCGACCCGCACGCTTTCGCGGCGGGCCGGGGCACCCTGTACTCCCTGTCCCGGGAGGGCCAGGGCACGGCCGGGCCGCTGGTGACCGCACTGACGGTCGCCACCATTGAGGCGGCCGAGGAACTGGCTACCCGCAGCCCCGGCGGCCGCCTGACCGTGCCGCTGCTGGGCGTTCTGGACGAGGCGGCCAACGTGTGCCGGTGGAAGGACCTGCCGGACCTCTACAGCCACTACGGTTCACGCGGCATCGTGCTCATGACGATCCTCCAGTCCTGGGCGCAGGGTGTGGTGGTCTGGGGCGAGAACGGCATGAAGAAGCTGTGGAGCGCGGCGAACATCCGCGTCTACGGAGGCGGTGTCTCCGAAACACAGTTCCTCAGCGACCTCAGCCAACTGCTGGGCGACTTCGAACCGGAGACCACCAGCGTCAGCACCTCGCGCGGCGACGGCCGTTCGCACTCCACCCAGGTCTCGACCCGGGTGGAGAAGATCATGGAGGTCTCCGACCTCGCGGCACTGCCCCGCGGCCGGGCGGTGCTGTTCGCCTCCGGTACCCGGCCGGTCCTCATCGAGACCGAGCCGTGGCAGCACGGACCGCACGCGGCACAGGTACACGCCTCCCTGGCGAGGTACGCGCCAGCGGAGCAGGCCGACGCGCACAGGCTGACCGGCGGCCCGGGAGGCGGAGCCTGATGGAGCCGACGGAGACCGTGGAGACGGTCTATCCGGATCTGGCGACCTGGGTGGAGGAGCATCTGTCGAAGCTCATCCAGCGCCGTCTCGGCGGAAGCCTGACCTGGTGCACCGAGTGGTACCGGCACGCCGAAGCGGTCAGCCGTCTCAACGCGATGTGGCAGGAGTGGGAAGCGGCCGTTGCGGAGGCCACGATGTCGAACTGGTGGCTCTACCACTGCGACCCGCACCTCAGCGTCCTGATGTCCAAGGACGCGGGACCGTTCATGGCCTGCAAGCCGGGCGATCACCGGAAGCTGGAGCCACTGCCCATCGCCGACTCCGATGCGCGCCTCTGGCTGGGGTCGGCGTTCAGCAACCCGACTGGGGATTGAGCGGCTGCCAATGGTGAACAGCCAGTAGAGACGTCGAGACCTGGCCCACGTACCCAATGGCCGAGCGGGTTTGATTGCTAATCTCCTGCGCCGTACAGGAAGCCACATGCGGGCGGGGAGAGTTCATGGGCAGTGCCACCTCCAGCGGAGTTTTCCAGCCCCTTGGGGAAGATGACCCGTCGATGGTGGGGGGTTACCGGCTGGCGGCGCGGCTCGGCTCCGGTGGGATGGGCAGGGTCTACCTCTCGTACACGCCCGGTGGCCGCGCCGTCGCAATCAAGGTGATCCGGCCGGAGTTCGCCGAGGACCCGGAGTTCCGCCGCCGGTTTCGGCAGGAGGCGCAGGCCGCCCAGCGCGTTCAGGGACTGTGTACGGCACCGGTCATCGCCAGCGACACCGGCGGTCCGCAGCCGTGGTTGGCCACGGCGTACGTGCCCGGGCCGACACTGGCCGCCGCGGTCGCCGAGCACGGGCCGCTGGCGACTTCGACCGTGCTGCTGCTCGTCGCGGGCATCGCCGAAGCGCTGCAGTCCATTCACGGTGCGGGCATCGTGCACCGCGACCTGAAGCCGTCCAACGTGCTGCTCGCCTCCGACGGACCGCGGGTCATCGACTTCGGCATCGCACGGGCCGCCGACGCCACCGCGTTGACCGGCAACGGAATCGTCGTCGGAACGCCGGCCTTCATGGCGCCGGAGCAGGCGGCCGCCGGCCGGATCAGCGCCGCGACGGATGTCTTCGCGCTCGGACAGGTCACCGCGTTCGCCGCGCTCGGCACCCCCGTGTACGGCGAAGGCTCCTCGCACGCCGTGCTCTACCGGATCGTCCACGAGGACCCGGACGTGTCCGCGCTGCCGACCGAACTGCTGCCCGTGGTGACCCGGTGCCTGGCCAAGGACCCCGCGCAGCGTCCTTCGTTGGCCGAGGTCATCGCCCTGTGCCAGGCCGCCACGGACCAGACGCAACTGCGCCGACCGGAGGGTTGGCTACCGGACCCGATCGCCGCAACCATCATCGAGCGCCATGCCGCGCCGTCCCCAGGCCTCACCGCCCCGATCACACAGCCGAACGTGCCGTGCGAACCGCAGGCAGCACAGGCGCCGACGCAACCCGCACGTTCCCACCCGCGTTCACCGGCGCCGGTGGCCTTCCCCCCTGGCGCCCCGCCGCCGCGTGCTGTCCTGCCGAGCGCCATCGGCAGCGGGTATCCGCAGTACCCGATCCCGCAGCAGCCGCGGAAACGCCGGCGCGCCGTCGTCCTGGCCTCCGTACTCGGTCTGCCCTTGCTGCTCTTCGGCGGTTGCGCCGCCCTGGTGCACGCCGTGAACGGCAGCACGGGCAGCGGTACGGGAACCGCCACACAGCACAACCCGAAGCCGAGCGCGTACCCCGACGTCCATCTGCCTGCCGGATACCACCTTGAGTTCGCAGATGACCCGTTGCAGCCGAAGAACAGCAACTACGACGACCTCTACTACGTATGCGACGCCTCAAGTTGCGATTTCGGTTCGTACAACACCAAGCTCATCCTGCTGGACCGCGCGGAGAAGGGCTCGCTCGACACCTGCCGCCGGGAAACGCGCTTCACGCAGCAGATTCCACAGGATCGCCTCTCCAACGGCTCCCAGATCTGCGCGCGCACGCCGGCGGGTGACGTCGCCCTGGTCACGTTCAAGGGAGTCTCATCGAAGTCCGACCCCAGCCGCTACGTGACCCTGGACGCGACGGTCTGGCGCCACACCGTCGACGCCGGCTGAGGGGAAGCGCTGGGCAGGCTGTGCTGTGATGTGAACCGGGTCTCGCGGCACTCACAGGGACGGAAGTCCACGCAGCGGTGGGCTTCTTTGGCGGAGCGAGTGATCAGCATGCGGCGAGCCTACGTCCGGGGTCGCTGAGTCAGCTGTCCGCAGCCCGAAAGCGCTGGTGACTGTGCTGTACTGCAGGGGAGTTGAGATGTTTCCCGCGCATGCTTGACACGGATGCGGCCGGGGTCCAAGACGTGGTGCATCATGCGCGGCCCTGAAGGCTGCGGCGGTGGCGCCGGGGGAGCATAATTTGCGGTGCCAACAGGTACACCCCGGGTGTGTGGCTGACCTGATCGTTCTGGGGGAGCACGTTGCCTCCTCTCCCGTGCGGACCAAGAGGAAGATGAACGCGTGAACACGTCTGACACACAAGGGAACCTGGCGGAGCGGTACGAGCGGGTCTACTCGGCCGCGGCCCGGATGCTGTGGGTGCAGGAGAACCCCAACTGGCGTCGAGAGGTCTGGCCGGAACAACGCCGCGCTGCCTGGGCTGAGTTGGACGCAGTCCTGCGGGACGCCGACGAACATCTGCCCATGGTCGGACCGCTGTCGGACCCGACGCGCCATTTGCTCTCCCGTCGCTCGGCCGGTCCGGACAGCCAGGACCGCCCGATCTCCTTCGACGAGGCGGTCAGCGACTGGAAGGCCAGGCTGGAGGCCGACCCGGGTTTCCTGGAGGCACGACAGGAACCTTTCCCCGACTACTACATGGAGCCCGGGGCGTGTGTCGTGGTGCATCCCCACCGGCATCTGGTGATGGTCGGGATCTTCCTGGATCTCTTCCATCGATTGGCCCCCGGCCGACCGTCATGCACCATCGGTGCCGAGGCCGCCGAACTCAGCCAGCTCGTTCATGAGGCCGCTGACGCGCTGCGCGCTCCGCTGACCGGGCAGACGGCCACACCTCACCCGGGCGAGGCCCGATGGATCTCGCCGACTTCGCAGCGGGTGAGCGCGGTTCCCGGTCTCGCCGAGCGGTACGAGAGGCTGTGCCAAGCCGCGTGGCGGGCGGCGGAGACGGTGCCGTCGAAGGAGGAGTTGAAGGCCGCGCGCGATTACTCGGTGAAGCGTGACGTCGCTGATACAGCGGCCCTGTTGAAGCAACTGCTGAGCGGTCAGGCGGTGCAGGTATGGCGCGAGCAGCGGGAACAAGTCGACCCGGCACACCACCTTCTTCCTGGCCTTGTCTCGGACGACAAGGGGAGGGAGCGGCCGCTCTCCTTCCTGGAAGAGTCCACAGGCTGGAGGGAGGCAATCGCCGAGACCCCGGCGCCGTCGACCCCAACCGAATACCAACGCCAGTTCTACCCGGACCGGGGAGAGACGGATATCGCGCTGTCCGCCACGCGGGCGTTGGTCTTCGCGGAAATCCTTGATGAGTTCGCTGCCCGGGTCTACCCGGGCAGGGTCTCCGGGATGATCGAATTCAGTGCGTACGAGTTCGTGCAATTCATTAAATGGGGGATCGGACGTGAGCTGCGCGCTCACTCCGGGTTCTGATGGACAGACAACCTGGCGGCGCTCGGCGCCGCATATTGATCGTATCCGATGTCAGTGGCCCTGGCCTTGGCGGCGTTCCGGTCTTCAACCAGGAGCTTACGGAGGCGCTGGCGAGAGAACACGACGTAACCCTTCTGACGGCGGATCGGGACACCATCCCGCACCCCGGTGCGAAAATCGTCTCCATAGGCGTGCCGGAAGGCGTCGAAATGCGCGACGCGCTGGCGGAGGCCGCCGCGCGTGACCCTCGGTCCTACGGCTTGGCGGATCCGGAGCAAAGTCCGTACGACCTGATCATTGGCCATTCCCGGTTCTCCGGGCCCGCAGCGGCAGCTTTGCGGGAGAATTGGTATCCGAACGCCAGGGTCGCGCATTTCCTGCACACGAGCCCCGAACGGCTCGACGCACTCAAAGGGCAGCCGCAGAAGGGAGTGACGAAGGCCGAGATCGAGTGCGAGGTGATGCAGAAGGTCGACCTCGTCGTCGGAGTCGGCCCGTTGCTCACGGAGGAGGCCCGGCGTCTTTCCACGCAGGCCGGGGCGCGAGTCCCCGGCTCGCACGAGCTCATCCCCGGCACGAAGATCGACGAACCGGTCCAGTACTCGGGGCCGAAAGACCGGCTCAACCTGTTGGTCATGGGACGCACTGACGATCCCATCAAAGGGGTGGACGATGCTCTGGCAGCCGTCAACCTGCTCAGGAGTGAGGGCCTTGATGTCCACCTCACCGTCAGGGGAGCGGATCCCGCGAGCCTGCAGCGGATCCAGCAGCAGGCGGAACGGCTGGCGGGCGGCCGCGAGGCCGTCACCGTCCTCCCTTTCACCAAGGACTCCGCCGAACTGCGGAACGACATCCGCGGAGCTGACGCCGTCATCATGCCCTCCAAGCACGAGGGCTTCGGACTGGTCGCCACGGAGGCGGCGGGGCACGGCGTTCCGATCCTCGTCAACGAGGAGAGTGGCGCCGCCCGCTTCCTTGGCGATCCGCAGCGCATCCCGTCAGAGATCGGCAAGCCCTGCGTTGTCGCCGAGCCGCCGGACCCGGACATGCGGCCAGAAGCATGGGCTGACGCGATCAGCCGGTTGAAGGAGGAACTTCCCCAACGCCAGCAGAACGCGATGCAGTTGCGCGAGGCGCTGAAGGGCTACTCCTGGGACCACTCCGCCCACGCCCTGACCGAGGCGGCGATGCGGACCACGCCTGCGACACACCATGCGGGGGTCGGAAACGGGCAGCGCATCCATGCTTCCGTGCAGGCGGCGCATGGGCAGCTCATCACCCAGGAAGCCCCGTCTCCGCCCGGCGCCGAGGGCGAGGCCAGAGCGGTGGCGGAGTTGCTGGCCAAGGAGAACCCGAACCTGCGCGGCCGACTGGCCGCCCGTAGGGCAACCCCACTCCAGGGGAGGGAGAAGCCGGTGTCCGAGCGGCCCACTCTGCCCCGGCAGGTCCCGCACCAGGGAACCAGCCAGGACAAGGGGCCGTCGCGCTGATTCGGCCTGCGCAGGTCTCCTCAGTCGTCTTGGAACGGTGCGCCGCTCGATGGCCGACTCAGCGTGCAACCCCCGCAGCGGCGCCCCGCATCCGTGACCGTAGGGCGTCACGCGAGTGCGACTGCGACGGGTTCGCCGACCGGCCGGCGGCGAGCCGTGCCGATGGCGTGCCGGAGAACGCCTCGGAGGCGACCGCGACGGCTTCCGCGGCCTCCACGTCCTCCACGGTGGCCAGGGCCGCTGCCGCGTCGCGGTCCTGGTTCGCGGCGGTCCTCATGTCGTCCGCGTGGTCCGCCTCGGCGCGGACGTCCTCAGCGGGAGCGTGGGTCTCCGCCAACCCAGCGGCTGTCTCGTCCGACGCGAAGGCGGCGGCGTCCTCGCCCCGAGACCTGTTCCACAGCCGGTCCTCGTCGCGGTCTCCGGGGAGGTTGCGGTCCCGGGCGTCCCGCGCGGCGTTCACATCGCGGTCGTTGCCCGGCGCCCTGTTGGGGGCGCCGTCTCCGCGCCCGTCGCGGTCGTGAACGGCCTGCGGCGCGTTCAGGGCCTCCCGTTCGCCGTTCGTCTCCGTCGTCTCGCGCTGAGCCTGGGCATGGTTGGGCTGTCTGCCGGCCTCTGGTTGCGTGGCGGGCTCACCGCCGGGGAAGGGTGCTTCGATGCCGTGGCGCTCCTTGAGCTGCCGACCCATGTGCTCCAACGTCGACTGCGCGTACGGGTCGCCAGCCCTGGCCCATCCATGTGTGACCTCCCAGGTCCGGGCGATCTCCTGTGGATGGGCCTGCTGCCACCATGCCTCGTCCCACGGTTGCCGCATCGTGGGCAGCGCACCGTCGCGCTCGGCACTCAGCTGAGACAGGACGGAGTTGCGCTCGGCGTCGGGCCTTGCCTGTACCTGGCGCAGGTGTTCCATGCGGCGCATCGCGGTCAGCTCCGCGACCTCCATGGCCGTCTTGATGGCGCTCTGCAGGGCCGCGCTCATCGCCTGGTGGACTTCGTCTGTCGAGTGCTCGCTCACCGCGGGTCCCCCTCCTCGTCTTCGGCAGATCCTAGCGGCCGAGATCTTGTGTTCCAGGGGTGTGCCGAGCATGGCCGCGCGGGCATGCGGACGGCTCAGCCACCGGCGTCTCACGCCAACTGGGCGAAAGAGCAGCGCAGTTCATCAACGGTGGATGCCATGCGCCTGCGGAAGGCTGCGAGACGCGTGCATCCGCGCGGCGTCCGGTCCCGCCCCCCGAGCCCGCGTCTGACGTGCGGCCTGAAGGCTCTGGCGTACGCCTTCTTCGCCTTGCAGCTGCTCGGGAGAGAGTTGGCGGCGGCGTTCGATCTCGGCGGCCGCCATCTGGCCCTGCTGCCACAACTGGGCCGTGCCGGAGCGCGTCGCGTCGCCCGTCCCGTACCCGCTCGTCTGTGCGGCCGCTTGGTACGCGCGGACGAGGCGCGCGTGCTGTCGCGCGAGGTCGTGTTCGGGCAGGAGCTGTAGTGGCAGGGCACCGTCGACCCCGACCGGGGGTGCGGTGGCCAGCTGCCGAAGCAGGGGCTGTGCGGCCTCGTGCGCCATGCGGGGCGCGCTGTGCGGATCCGGGTAGGCCCTGGCCGCCACGGTGTCCGCCTGTTCGGTGAGGTGCTGCATCGCGTTGCGGGCGGACGTGTCGTTGCGGCCGGCCACGGCGTGGTTGATCACGGCATTCCGGTATTGCGACAGCCACTCGGCATCGGTTGGCACGGTGACCGAACGGTCAGGGATGCCGGATGCGTTGGGCAACGCAGTCTGCGGGCTGGACGCGACCGCCTCCTGGGCGATGTGCGGCGCCTGCTCGTGGGGTGGCTGGTCTGCCGCCGACTGCGCCCGGCGGCCGATCTCCGTGTCGATCCGTTGTATTTGCGCTCGGTTGGCGTCCACGAGCTGGTGGGCGTGGGTCAGGGCCTGCTCGTCCGGCGCACGCTGGACAAGGGACTCGGCCTGTCGCAGGGTCTGCGAGGTCTGCTCGCGCCAGATGGTCAGCTGCTGGTCGGACAGTGCGGCCATCTGCCGGGCCGCCTCGTCGGGAACGGCCTGGTCGTGCTGGAGCGGCTGCTGGCGCACGCTGACCGCTTGATCCGGCTGGTGTTGTGCGCGGGCCGGCGGGGGAGCGAGCCGGTTCGCCAGGGCGTGCGCGGACTCGCGCACGCGAGAGGACTCCTCGGCGGTGAGCCCGTAGGCGGCGAACGCTTCGTCAGGCACCTGCTGGATCTGCGCCAGCCTACCGCGCAGCTCCTCGGTGAACTGCTCGGGCGGCAGGCGCCGGACCTTCGTGCCATAGCCGTTCACATAGGACGCGAGGTAACTGTCGGTGCGGTCTCCCAGCCGGGCCTGCAAGGCGGCGAGGTCGATGAAGTCCTTGGCCGCGATGCGGTTGTCGAGCGCCTGCAGCTTGCTGTACAGCAGCTCCGGCACCGCCCTGACGGGCATCCCGGCATGGTCCGCGGCGGGCACGTAGCGTGGCGCGCGGACCATGTCGATGACGACCGAGCCCTGCTCGGGGTGGCTGACGCGCAGCTTGGCGTTCTGCGGGCCGACGGCGTCGGGATGCGTGCTCCAGGCGACGAGCTGCTCGGTGTGGTAACCGGCGGCCTCCAGCGCGGCTCTGACGCCGCCTCGCACCGCCTCACCGTCCACCAGCTTGTTGGTGAACAAGTCGATGTCATCGGGATCGCGGGCGCCGTCCACCTGGTGAAGCTGCATGGCCAGACTGCCGGCCACGGCGTAGCCGTGGTCGGCGCAGGCAGCCAGCGCTGTGCGGGCTACGGCTATCTTGTGCGCTGTCTCCACGGCTCAGCTGTCCGCCGCCGCGGCGCGCAGTTCGGGGAAGCGTTCCTCCCACACCCCAAGGATCTGCGGCGGGCCGAGACGGGACGGCCAAAGGCGTCGCAGCCAGGTGCGGTTGAGCAACCGCACCTGCTCCGCGGCGGTCCCCTCCAGCAACAGCCTTCGATACAACGAGGTGCGCTGCCACACAGTGGGGTCGTCGATGCGGGCCGACAGCTCCCGGTCGGTGAGATGGGCGGGGACGTCGAGGGGGCCTTCGGCGGGGCCGTGCAGCATTGCCAGGTCCTCGACGACTTCGAAGCCGTTGAACAGCAGCCACTCGTTGGCGCCCGGTGCGGTGCGCGCTGCCGCGATGTCGGCGGGGACACCGCCTTGGCGGGCTGCGTCTTCGACGGCCCTGCGCTGCTGTTCGTGGTCTTGAGCGACGGCGTCGAAGTCTGGGAGGTCGTCGGTGTCTGGCATGGCTCGCGTTTCTGTGTGTGGTGCGCCGGTGCTGTGAGGGGGTGTCCCTCCGGGTTCCCCCACGGTAATCGGGGGCGAACCGTACCTGGGGAGGATCTGTTGACCGCTCCTCGGGACGGAAGCTGTTCGTTGTCGATTTCCGTAACCCTGGGGGGACTGATGATCCATCACCTTGAACTGCCGCCGCGTCCGCCCGTGATCGCCGCGCCCGGCGGCCTCGCCTTCCGTCCGGCGCTCGGTACGCACGGCAGGGCCGCTCTTGAACTGCTCCGCGGTGATGAGGTGTTGGCCGTCTATGTCGACACCGCGTTCAGCGGGATCCTGGCCGGCGCGCTGCGCGGTCGCCATCAGGGGGAGCAGTGGGCGTTGGCCTGGGGGCGGCGGTCGCCGGACGGGGAGGTGCCCGCGGTGGCCTTCGAGGGTGGCGGTCCGCTGCGCCGCCGCAGCCTGCCGGTGCCGGTGGCGGCGGTGGGGGAGCGGTTCTGGGTGGCGCGTGCAGTGGGTGTTGCCGCGGCGCGTAGCGTCTCGTTTGAGGGTGGTGGTGGGCGACGGGGTGTTGCCGCGGCGCGTAGCGTCTCGGTTGAGGGTGGTGGTGGGCGACGGGTGGGCGAGTTCCGTACTGTCACGGCGGCGGTTCCGGGTCGGGTCGAGAGCTGGCGGCTGGCACCCGCGGCTGGGGGTTTGGGGGCTTAACGCCCCCAAACAGATCCCCCAACCCCGCGGGAGGCGATTCGCGCGGAACTCCACGCGCCGCTTCGGCGTCAAGCAGTATGGGGAGCACGATCCCTAGTGGGGGAGAATGGTCCCTAACAGTGGGGGAGGTTCGCGGGCGGATGGCGCACTACGGAGGGCTGCAGCCCTGGGACAACGGCCCGGTTTCGGGTATGCGCGCCTCGCACGCCGACCGGGAGCGCGCGGTGGACGTGCTCAAGGCGGCGTTCGCCGAAGGGCGCCTCGGCCAGCACGAGTACGAGCAGCGTGTGGGGGCGGCCTACAGCGCGCGTACGTACGGCGAGTTGAGCGGCTTGGTCGCCGATCTGCCGCAGGGGCCGGTGCCGATGGCGATGCCCACGGCCGGGCCGCAGGGGGTGCCCGCGGTTCCGGCGACCTTTCTGGCGGTGCCGCCGCGGCCGACGAACGGCCTTGCGGCGGCCTCGCTGATCTGCGGCATCGCCGGCACGATCCTGGGGGTGCCGGCGATCCCGGCGATCGTGCTGGGGCACCGGGCGCGGGCGCAGATCCGTACCACCAGGGAGGGCGGCGAGGCGATGGCGACGACCGGCCTGGTGCTGGGCTGGCTCGTGGTCTCGTTCTGGACGCTGATCATCCTGCTGGGCATCGGGCTGGCCGGAGCGTAGGAGAACGGCGGCGGCCGAGGCAGATTCCGCTGTCTTCCCTGACCGGGGATATGGCCACTACCGTGGCACCAGCGTCCGCGCGGCCCGGCGTGTCCTTCGCGTGTGCATTTGTTTTGACCGGAGCCCATGCGCTAGGTACGCTCTGACCTTGTGCCTGGGGTGTCCCCGGGTTCTTGTGCGTGCTCTCAGTCCGCACGGAATTCCGAGACTGCGACATCCAAAAGATGTGAGCCTGCGCCCGCCTAGCGGGCATGTGCAGAGCCTCCGACACACCCGACCGCGTGGGTCGGGCGGAACGCCGGTGGCCAGCGCTTATGGCCCAGCAGAACGCCTCAGGTTAGCGTTATCGAGACTGGCACACAGAAACCGGAGAAACGGTGCCTACGATCCAGCAGCTGGTCCGGAAGGGCCGGCAGGACAAGGTCGACAAGAACAAGACGCCCGCGCTGCAGGGTTCCCCGCAGCGCCGTGGCGTCTGCACGCGTGTCTACACGACCACCCCGAAGAAGCCGAACTCGGCCCTGCGTAAGGTCGCGCGTGTGCGTCTGACCAGCGGGATCGAGGTCACTGCCTACATTCCGGGTGAGGGCCACAACCTGCAGGAGCACTCCATCGTGCTCGTGCGCGGCGGTCGTGTGAAGGACCTGCCGGGCGTTCGCTACAAGATCATCCGCGGTTCCCTTGACACCCAGGGTGTCAAGAACCGCAAGCAGGCCCGCAGCCGCTACGGCGCCAAGAAGGAGAAGTAAGACATGCCTCGTAAGGGCCCTGCCCCGAAGCGGCCGGTCATCATTGACCCGGTCTACGGTTCTCCTCTTGTCACGTCGCTGGTCAACAAGGTTCTGCTGAACGGCAAGCGCTCCACCGCCGAGCGGATCGTCTACGGCGCCCTTGAGGGCCTGCGCGAGAAGACCGGCAACGACCCGGTCATCACGCTCAAGCGCGCTCTGGAGAACGTCAAGCCGACCCTTGAGGTCCGCAGCCGCCGCGTCGGTGGCGCGACCTACCAGGTGCCGGTCGAGGTCCGCCCCGCGCGTTCCTCCACGCTGGCGCTGCGTTGGCTGGTCGGCTACTCCCGCGCCCGCCGCGAGAAGACCATGACCGAGCGCCTCATGAACGAGCTGCTCGACGCCTCGAACGGTCTTGGCGCCTCCGTCAAGCGCCGCGAGGACACCCACAAGATGGCCGAGTCCAACAAGGCCTTCGCGCACTACCGCTGGTAGTCGCTACCCCATCGAGAACCGAGAGAAGACTGAGCCAGATGGCCACCACTTCACTTGACCTGGCCAGGGTCCGCAACATCGGGATCATGGCCCACATCGACGCGGGCAAGACGACGACCACCGAGCGGATCCTGTTCTACACCGGTGTGAGCTACAAGATCGGTGAGGTCCACGACGGCGCTGCCACGATGGACTGGATGGAGCAGGAGCAGGAGCGCGGCATCACCATCACGTCGGCCGCGACGACCTGCCACTGGAAGGTCGATGGGGTCGACCACACCATCAACATCATCGACACCCCGGGCCACGTCGACTTCACCGTCGAGGTGGAGCGTTCGCTGCGCGTCCTCGACGGTGCCGTCACGGTGTTCGACGGTGTGGCCGGTGTCGAGCCGCAGTCCGAGACCGTGTGGCGTCAGGCGGACCGCTACGGCGTGCCGCGTATCTGCTTCGTCAACAAGCTGGACCGCGTCGGTGCCGAGTTCCACCGCTGCGTCGACATGATCGTCGACCGGCTGGGCGCGGTGCCGCTGGTCATGCAGCTGCCGATCGGTGCCGAGGCGGACTTCAAGGGCGTTATCGACCTGGTCCGTATGAAGGCTCTGGTCTGGTCCGCCGAGGCCGCCAAGGGCGAGATGTACGACACCGTCGACATCCCGGACACCCACCTTGAGGCTGCCAACGAGTACCGCGGCAAGCTGCTGGAGACGGCCGCCGAGGCCGACGACGAGCTGATGGAGCTGTACCTCGAGGGCGAGGAGCCCACCGAGGAGCAGCTGATCGCCGGTATCCGCCGCGCGACCATCGCCTCCAAGCTGACCCCGGTCTTCTGCGGCACCGCGTTCAAGAACAAGGGCGTTCAGCCCCTGCTCGACGCGGTCGTCAAGTACCTCCCGTCCCCGACCGACGTCGAGGGCGTCACCGGCCACAAGGTCGGCGACGAGGAGACCGAGATCTTCCGCAAGGCCTCCGAGGACGAGCCGTTCTCCGGTCTGGCGTTCAAGATCATGAGCGACCCGCACCTCGGCAAGCTCACCTTCGTCCGGGTGTACTCCGGCCGCATGGACTCCGGCACCCAGGTGCTGAACTCCGTGAAGGGCAAGAAGGAGCGCATCGGCAAGATCTACCGGATGCACGCCAACAAGCGTGAGGAGATCCCCAGCGTCGGTGCCGGCGACATTGTCGCCGTCATGGGCCTGAAGGACACCACCACCGGTGAGACGCTGTGCGACGCGCAGAACCCCGTCATCCTCGAGTCCATGAACTTCCCGGCCCCGGTCATCCAGGTGGCCATCGAGCCGAAGTCCAAGGGCGACCAGGAGAAGCTGGGTATTGCCATCCAGCGCCTCGCCGAGGAGGACCCGTCCTTCCAGGTCCACACCGACGAGGAGACCGGCCAGACGATCATCGCGGGTATGGGCGAGCTGCACCTCGACGTGCTGGTCGACCGTATGAAGCGCGAGTTCAAGGTCGAGGCCAACGTCGGCAAGCCGCAGGTCGCTTACCGCGAGACGATCCGCAAGGCTGTCGAGCGGATCGACTACACGCACAAGAAGCAGACTGGTGGTTCCGGCCAGTTCGCGAAGGTGCAGATCGCGATCGAGCCGCTTGAGGGCGACGGGTACGAGTTCGAGAACAAGGTCACCGGTGGCCGCATCCCGCGGGAGTACATCCCGTCCGTGGACGCGGGTTGCCAGGAGGCCATGGAGTTCGGTGTGCTGGCCGGCTACCCGCTGACCGGTGTCAAGGTGGTGCTGCTCGACGGCGCCTACCACGACGTCGACTCCTCCGAGCTCGCCTTCAAGATCGCCGGTTCCATGGCGTTCAAGGAGGGTGCGCGCAAGGCCAGCCCGGCTCTGCTGGAGCCGATGATGGCCGTTGAGGTCACCACGCCCGAGGACTACATGGGCGATGTCATCGGTGACATCAACTCGCGCCGTGGCCAGATCCAGGCCATGGAGGACCGCAGCGGGGCCAAGGTCGTCAAGGCCCTCGTTCCGCTGTCGGAGATGTTCGGTTACGTCGGCGACCTGCGCAGCAAGACGTCCGGCCGGGCCAGCTACTCCATGCAGTTCGACTCCTACGCCGAGGTTCCGCGGAACGTCGCCGAGGAGATCATCGCGAAGGCCAAGGGCGAGTAACCGACGTTCTCGCAACGTCGCACAAGCCTTAGGCTTGACGGCAGGCAGTACGGGGCATTCCGCCACGAACCGTGAGGAACGTGGCGGGTGCCCCGGCAGCCGGCACTTAATCCGCGGGTTGGCATGCGTAAGCAGGCCCTTCGGGGTCCTCACCAACCCGGCAAAGATCACCTGGCGCCGATGAAGTAAGGCGTACAGAACCACTCCACAGGAGGACCCCAGTGGCGAAGGCGAAGTTCGAGCGGACTAAGCCGCACGTCAACATCGGCACCATCGGTCACATCGACCACGGTAAGACGACCCTTACCGCGGCGATCACCAAGGTGCTGCACGACAAGTACCCGGACCTGAACGAGGCCTCGGCCTTCGATCAGATCGACAAGGCTCCTGAGGAGCGCCAGCGCGGTATCACCATCTCCATCGCGCACGTCGAGTACCAGACCGAGTCGCGTCACTACGCGCACGTGGACTGCCCGGGTCACGCGGACTACATCAAGAACATGATCACCGGTGCGGCGCAGATGGACGGCGCCATCCTGGTGGTCGCCGCCACCGACGGCCCGATGCCGCAGACCAAGGAGCACGTGCTCCTGGCCCGCCAGGTCGGCGTTCCGTACATCGTCGTTGCCCTGAACAAGGCCGACATGGTGGACGACGAGGAGATCCTGGAGCTCGTCGAGCTCGAGGTCCGTGAGCTCCTCTCCGAGTACGAGTTCCCGGGCGACGACCTTCCGGTCGTCAAGGTCTCGGCGCTCAAGGCGCTTGAGGGCGACAAGGAGTGGGGCGAGTCCGTCCTCAACCTGATGGCCGCCGTCGACGAGTCGATCCCGCAGCCGGAGCGCGACGTCGACAAGCCGTTCCTCATGCCGATCGAGGACGTCTTCACCATCACCGGTCGCGGTACGGTCGTCACCGGCCGTATCGAGCGCGGTGTCCTCAAGGTCAACGAGACCGTGGACATCGTCGGTATCCGTCCGGAGAAGACCACCACCACGGTCACCGGCATCGAGATGTTCCGCAAGCTGCTCGACGAGGGCCAGGCCGGTGAGAACGTCGGTCTGCTGCTCCGCGGCATCAAGCGCGAGGACGTCGAGCGCGGCCAGGTCATCATCAAGCCGGGCTCGGTCACCCCGCACACCGAGTTCGAGGCCCAGGCCTACATCCTGTCGAAGGACGAGGGTGGCCGTCACACCCCGTTCTTCAACAACTACCGCCCGCAGTTCTACTTCCGTACCACGGACGTGACCGGCGTGGTGACCCTCCCCGAGGGCACCGAGATGGTCATGCCGGGCGACAACACCACCATGTCGGTTCAGCTGATTCAGCCGATCGCCATGGAGGAGGGCCTGAAGTTCGCCATCCGCGAGGGTGGCCGGACCGTCGGCGCCGGCCAGGTCACCAAGATCACCAAGTGAGCCTGCGCTAACGCGAACCCCGTACACCCTTGGGTGTGCGGGGTTTTGCGCTTTCTCGCAGGGGGCGAGCCCCCCTGCATCCCCGACGAGGGCCCTGCCCCCAAATCCCCCGGGGGTCCGGGGGCTTGCCCCCGGAAAGGGCCCTCCTACCGCACCCCCGGCGCCGCGCGTCAACCCCGGACCCGACCCGATTGGCCCGAGTGCCCAACGGTATGGCACACTGTCCAGGTTGCTCGGTTGAGTGCCGATGTTGCGCGCCTCCCGTCGGGAGGACTGGAAGCGAGTCCCGCAGTACTCGTCGCCCCTTGTGAGGGGCGGAAGTACGGGAATCTTCCGGGAAGTGTCAGCGCGGGGCTCGCCAGGCGCCCGGTGGATGTCTTTCCCCCAACCCCCTCGAATCGGGGATCCCTCATGGGGATTTTTATGAGAGGGAGCGCGACACGCCCGACCGCGTGGGTCGGGGAAGTCGCAGGGAAAGCGCCAGACACCGGGTCCCAGAGCGTTACGAGAGACAGGACTACGGAGTAGCCATGGCGGGACAGAAGATCCGCATCCGGCTCAAGGCCTACGACCACGAGGTCATCGACTCCTCGGCGAAGAAGATCGTCGAGACGGTGACGCGTACTGGTGCGCAGGTCGCGGGCCCGGTGCCGCTGCCCACTGAGAAGAACGTGTACTGCGTCATCAAGTCGCCGCACAAGTACAAGGACTCGCGCGAGCACTTCGAGATGCGTACGCACAAGCGCCTCATCGACATCCTCGACCCCACGCCGAAGACCGTCGACTCGCTCATGCGTCTCGACCTGCCGGCCGGCGTCGACATCGAGATCAAGCTCTGAGGTGACGCGCGAGATGGCTAAGCAGATTAAGGGCGTCCTGGGCGAGAAGCTCGGCATGACCCAGGTCTGGGACGAGAACAACCGTGTCGTTCCGGTGACCGTGGTCAAGGCCGGGCCCTGTGTCGTTACCCAGGTCCGCACCGCCGACACCGACGGCTACGAGGCCGTGCAGATCGCCTTCGGCGAGATCGACCCGCGCAAGGTGAACAAGCCCCTCAAGGGCCACTTCGCCAAGGCCGAGGTGACCCCGCGCCGCCACCTGGTGGAGCTGCGTACCGCTGACGCCAGCGAGTACACGCTCGGCCAGGAGATCACCGCCGAGGTGTTCGAGGCCGGCGTCAAGGTCGACGTCACCGGCAAGAGCAAGGGCAAGGGCTTCGCCGGTGTCATGAAGCGCCACAACTTCCGTGGCCTCGGCGCCGGGCACGGCACCCAGCGCAAGCACCGCTCGCCCGGTTCCATCGGTGGCTGCGCCACCCCGGGCCGTGTGTTCAAGGGTCTGCGCATGGCAGGCCGTATGGGCAACGAGCGGGTCACCACCCAGAACCTGACCGTCCACGCCGTTGACGCGGAGAAGGGCCTGCTGCTCATCAAGGGCGCGGTTCCTGGTCCGAACGGCGGCCTCGTCCTGGTCCGTACCGCGGCCAAGGGGGCCTGAGGTAACCGATGAGCACCATTGACATCCTTTCGCCGGCAGGCGACAAGGCCGGGACCGTCGAGCTCCCCGCGGAGATCTTCGACGCCAAGGTCAGCATTCCGCTGATCCACCAGGTCGTTGTCGCACAGCTGGCCGCTGCCCGCCAGGGCACGCACAAGACCAAGACCCGTGGCGAGGTCCGCGGCGGTGGCAAGAAGCCGTACCGCCAGAAGGGCACCGGCCGCGCCCGTCAGGGTTCGACCCGCGCTCCGCAGTTCGCCGGCGGTGGCGTCGTGCACGGCCCGCAGCCGCGCGACTACTCGCAGCGGACCCCGAAGAAGATGATCAAGGCCGCCCTGAACGGCGCCCTGACCGACCGCGCGCGTCACAACCGCATCCACGTCGTGTCCGGCGTCGTCGAGGGCTCCGCCCCGTCGACCAAGTCGGCCAAGGCGCTGCTGGGCAAGATCAGCGAGCGCAAGAACGTGCTCCTGATCGTCGAGCGCGCGGACGAGCTCGCCTGGCTGTCGGCCCGCAACCTGCCCCAGGTCCACATCCTGGAGGCCGGCCAGCTGAACACGTACGACGTGCTCGTCTCGGACGACGTGGTCTTCACGAAGGACGCCTTCGACCGCTTCATCGGTAACGGCGCCGCTGAGACTGAAGGGAGCGCCGCCTGATGAGCGAGGCAACTGTCGCCACCAGCAAGACCTTCACGGACCTCCGTGACGTGCTGCTCAAGCCGGTGGTTTCGGAGAAGAGCTACGCGCTGCTCGACGAGAACAAGTACACGTTCATCGTCGCGCCCGGCGCCAACAAGACCCAGATCAAGCAGGCCGTTGAGGCGGTCTTCTCGGTCAAGGTCACCGGGGTCAACACGATCAACCGCCAGGGCAAGCGCAAGCGCACCCGCACCGGTTTCGGCAAGCGCAAGGACACCAAGCGCGCCATCGTGACCCTCGCCGAGGGCGACCGTATCGACATCTTCGGCGGCCCGGTCTCCTAACGGAGTCCGAGTCGTCCGGAATCGGACGAGGACTGAGAAATGGGTATCCGCAAGTACAAGCCGACGACCCCGGGCCGTCGTGGCTCCAGCGTCGCCGACTTCGTCGAGATCACGCGGTCCACGCCGGAGAAGTCGCTGGTCCGCCCGCTGCACAGCAAGGGCGGCCGTAACAACGCCGGTCGTGTGACCGTCCGTCACCAGGGCGGTGGCCACAAGCGCGCCTACCGCGTGATCGACTTCCGTCGTCACGACAAGGACGGCGTGCCGGCCAAGGTCGCGCACATCGAGTACGACCCGAACCGCACCGCGCGCATCGCGCTGCTGCACTACGCGGACGGTGAGAAGCGCTACATCCTCGCCCCGGCCAAGCTGGCCCAGGGCGACCGGGTTGAAGCCGGCCCCAACGCCGACATCAAGCCGGGCAACAACCTTCCGCTGCGCAACATCCCGGTGGGTACGACGATCCACGCGATCGAGTTGCGTCCCGGCGGCGGCGCGAAGATCTCCCGCTCCGCGGGCGCTTCGGTGCAGCTGCTGGCGAAGGAGGGCTCCATGGCCACCCTTCGTATGCCGTCCGGCGAGGTTCGCATGGTCGACGTCCGCTGCCGCGCCACCGTTGGCGAGGTCGGCAACGCCGAGCAGTCGAACATCAACTGGGGCAAGGCCGGCCGTATGCGCTGGAAGGGCGTTCGCCCGACCGTCCGTGGTGTCGCGATGAACCCGGTCGACCACCCGCACGGTGGTGGTGAGGGCAAGACCTCCGGTGGTCGCCACCCGGTCAGCCCCTGGGGCCAGAAGGAAGGACGTACTCGCCGGCCGAAGAAGGCCAGCGACAAGCTCATCGTCCGCCGCCGCAAGACGAACAAGAAGCGCTAGGAGCGGGTTTAGATGCCGCGCAGTCTCAAGAAGGGGCCCTTCGTCGACGACCACCTGATCAAGAAGGTGGACGTACAGAACGAAGCCGGCACCAAGAACGTCATCAAGACCTGGTCCCGCCGCTCGATGATCATCCCGGCCATGCTCGGCCACACGATCGCGGTGCACGACGGCCGTAAGCACGTCCCGGTGTTCGTCACCGAGTCGATGGTCGGCCACAAGCTCGGCGAGTTTGCGCCGACCCGCACCTTCCGCGGCCACGAGAAGGACGACCGTAAGTCGCGTCGTCGCTGATCGGCGGAGTGCGAAGACTATGACTGACACCGAAGGGACAACCATGGAAGCCAGGGCCCAGGCGCGGTACATCCGCGTCACGCCCATGAAGGCCCGCCGCGTGGTGGACCTCATCCGTGGCATGAGCGCCACGGAGGCTCAGGCGGTCCTGCGATTCGCTCCGCAGGCCGCGAGCGTGCCGGTGGGCAAGGTGCTGGACAGCGCCATTGCCAACGCCGCGCACAACTACGACCACACTGACGCCAACTCGCTGTACATCAGCGAAGCGTTCGTGGACGAGGGCCCGACCCTGAAGCGGTTCCGGCCGCGCGCCCAGGGTCGTGCCTACCGGATCCGTAAGCGGACCAGCCACATCACCGTGGTCGTCGCCAGCAAGGAAGGGACCCGGTAATGGGCCAGAAGGTTAACCCGCACGGGTTCCGGCTCGGCATCACCACGGACTTCAAGTCCCGGTGGTACGCCGACAAGCTGTACAAGGACTACGTCAAGGAAGACGTCGCCATCCGCCGGATGATGACGCAGGGCATGGAGCGTGCCGGTATCTCCAAGGTGGAGATCGAGCGCACCCGTGACCGCGTCCGCGTCGACATCCACACCGCCCGGCCGGGCATCGTCATCGGCCGTCGCGGCGCGGAGGCCGACCGTATCCGCGGCGACCTGGAGAAGCTCACCGGCAAGCAGGTGCAGCTGAACATCCTCGAGGTCAAGAACCCGGAGACCGACGCTCAGCTGGTGGCCCAGGCCGTCGCCGAGCAGCTCGCCTCCCGCGTCTCCTTCCGTCGTGCCATGCGCAAGAGCATGCAGGGCACGATGAAGGCCGGCGCCAAGGGCATCAAGATCCAGTGCGGTGGCCGTCTCGGCGGCGCCGAGATGTCCCGCTCCGAGTTCTACCGCGAGGGCCGGGTTCCGCTGCACACCCTGCGCGCCAACGTGGACTACGGCTTCTTCGAGGCCAAGACCACCTTCGGTCGCATCGGTGTGAAGGTGTGGATCTACAAGGGCGACGTGAAGAACATCGCCGAGGTCCGCGCCGAAGGCGCCGCCGCCCGTGCGGGCAACCGCCCGTCGCGTGGTCCCGGTGGCGGCAGTGACCGTCCGCAGCGCCGCGGTGGCGAGCGCGGCGGCCGTGGCCGTCGGCCGCAGCAGGGTGGAGAGGCCCAGGCCCCCAAGGCCGAGGCTCCTGCCGCTGAGGCTCCGGCAGCGGAGACCACCGGAACGGAGGCCTGACCCCCATGCTGATCCCCCGTAGGGTCAAGCACCGCAAGCAGCACCACCCCAAGCGCTCCGGCATGGCCAAGGGCGGCACCGAGCTGGCGTTCGGTGAGTACGGCATCCAGGCCGTGACCCCGGCCTACGTGACGAACCGGCAGATCGAGTCCGCTCGTATCGCCATCACCCGTCACATCCGCCGTGGCGGCAAGGTGTGGATCAACATCTACCCGGACCGTCCGCTGACCAAGAAGCCGGCCGAAACCCGCATGGGTTCCGGTAAGGGCTCGCCCGAGTGGTGGGTCGCGAACGTCAAGCCCGGTCGGGTGATGTTCGAGCTGTCTTTCCCGAACGAGAAGGTTGCCAAGGAGGCGCTCACCCGCGCCGCCCACAAGCTTCCGATGAAGTGCCGGATCGTCCGGCGCGAGGCAGGTGAGTCGTGATGGCGGCCGGTACCAAGGCGACCGAGCTGCGCGAGCTGAACAACGAGGAACTCGTTGCCAAGCTTCGTGAGGCCAAGGAGGAGCTGTTCAACCTCCGCTTCCAGGCGGCCACCGGACAGCTTGAGAACAACTCCCGGCTCAAGGTTGTCCGCAAGGACATCGCCCGGATCTACACCCTCATGCGTGAGCGTGAGCTCGGCATCGAGACGGTGGAGAGCGCCTGATGAGCGAGAAGAATGTGACTGAGACGAACGAGCGCGGATTCCGCAAGACCCGTGAGGGTCTGGTCGTCAGCGACAAGATGGACAAGACCGTCGTCGTCGCTGTCGAGGACCGCGTCAAGCACGCGCTGTACGGCAAGGTCATCCGCCGTACCAACAAGCTCAAGGCGCACGACGAGCAGAACGCCGCGGGTGTCGGCGACCGCGTTCTCCTGATGGAGACCCGGCCGCTGTCCGCGACCAAGCGCTGGCGCGTCGTCGAGATCCTCGAGAAGGCCAAGTAATCACCTGAGGGCTTTCCCTCAGGACCGTTCCGTCAGGCTCGGTCGGGGGCCGCGCACGCGGCCCCCGTACCGGGAACCGACGCGACAATCAGGAGATAGACGTGATCCAGCAGGAGTCGCGACTGCGTGTCGCCGACAACACTGGTGCCAAGGAGATCCTTTGCATCCGTGTTCTCGGTGGCTCGGGTCGCCGCTACGCGGGAATCGGTGACGTCATCGTCGCCACCGTCAAGGACGCGATCCCCGGTGGCAACGTGAAGAAGGGCGAGGTCGTCAAGGCGGTCATCGTCCGGACCGTCAAGGAGCGGCGCCGTCCGGACGGCTCGTACATCCGCTTCGACGAGAACGCCGCCGTCATCCTCAAGAACGACGGCGACCCCCGCGGTACCCGCATCTTCGGCCCGGTGGGCCGCGAGCTGCGCGAGAAGAAGTTCATGAAGATCGTCTCTCTCGCGCCGGAGGTGCTGTAACCGATGAAGATCAAGAAGGGCGACCTGGTCCAGGTCATCACCGGTAAGGACAAGGGCAAGCAGGGCAAGGTCATCCAGGCCTTCCCGCGCGAGGACCGTGTCCTGGTCGAGGGTGTCAACCGGGTCAAGAAGCACACCAAGGTCGGCCAGACCGCGCGTGGGTCGAAGACCGGCGGCATCGTGACCGTCGAGGCCCCCATCCACGTCAGCAACGTACAGCTGGTCGTGGAGAAGGACGGCAAGAAGGTCGTCACCCGCGTCGGCTACCGCTTCGACGAGGACGGCAACAAGATCCGCGTTGCCAAGCGGACCGGTGAGGACATCTGATGACTGCCACCACCACTTCCCCGCGCCTCAAGCAGCGCTACCGCGAGGAGATCGCGGGCAAGCTGCGTGACGAGTTCGAGTACGAGAACGTCATGCAGGTTCCGGGTCTGACCAAGATCGTGGTCAACATGGGTGTGGGCGACGCCGCCCGCGACTCCAAGCTGATCGAGGGCGCCATCCGCGACCTCGCCACGATCACCGGTCAGAAGCCGGCCGTGACCAAGGCCCGTAAGTCCATCGCGCAGTTCAAGCTGCGTGAGGGCCAGCCGATCGGTGCCCACGTCACCCTCCGCGGTGACCGTATGTGGGAGTTCCTGGACCGCCTGCTGTCGCTCGCGCTGCCGCGCATCCGCGACTTCCGTGGTCTGTCGCCGAAGCAGTTCGACGGCCGGGGCAACTACACCTTCGGTCTCACGGAGCAGGTCATGTTCCACGAGATCGACCAGGACAAGATCGACCGCGTCCGGGGTATGGACATCACCGTGGTTACCACGGCGACCAACGACGACGAGGGCCGTGCCCTTCTTCGTCACCTCGGCTTCCCGTTCAAGGAGGCGTGAGCCGTGGCGAAGAAGGCTCTCATTGCCAAGGCCGCCCGCAAGCCCAAGTTCGCGGTGCGTGCGTACACGCGCTGCCAGCGCTGCGGCCGTCCGCACTCCGTCTACCGCAAGTTCGGCCTGTGCCGCGTGTGCCTTCGTGAGATGGCTCACCGCGGCGAGCTGCCGGGCGTGACCAAGAGCTCCTGGTAACAACCCACTTGGGTTGTGCCGGGCTCTCGGTAAGCAAGTGGGTGTCGGGAGCCCAATCCCAACTGCCGTAGGGTAGAGGGGTTGGGCGCCCGCCGCCCAGGACCGCGCGCGGGCCTAGCCCGCTAGAAGTCGCTTACTACGCCGTAGGTCCCCGTGCCGCACCCGTCCCCAGTCTGTTGGGGGAGAGGGATGGCGCATATAGGAAACCCCGGCGAGAGAGGCCACAGGCCATCATGACCATGACCGACCCCATCGCAGACATGCTCACGCGTCTGCGCAACGCGAACTCGGCCTACCACGACGACGTCGTGATGCCGTTCAGCAAGATCAAGTCGCACATCGCGGAGATCCTCCAGCAGGAGGGTTACATCGCAGGTTGGAAGGTGGAGGACGCCGAGGTCGGCAAGAACCTCCACATCGACCTGAAGTTCGGCCCCAACCGCGAGCGCTCGATCGCCGGCATCAAGCGGATCAGCAAGCCGGGTCTGCGGGTCTACGCAAAGTCCACCAACCTGCCGAAGGTGCTCGGCGGCCTGGGCGTGGCGATCATCTCCACGTCGCAGGGTCTGCTCACCGGCCAGCAGGCCGCCAAGAAGGGCGTAGGCGGGGAAGTCCTCGCCTACGTCTGGTAACTCGGGAAACGGAGGTTTAGCCATGTCGCGTATTGGACGGCTGCCCATCCAGGTTCCCGCCGGCGTGGACGTCACCATCGATGGCCGTACGGTCCAGGTGAAGGGTCCCAAGGGATCCCTCTCCCACACCGTTGCCGCGCCCATCGAGATCGCCAAGGGCGACGACAACTCTCTGGTTGTCACCCGCCCGAATGATGAGCGTGAGTCGAAGGCCCTGCACGGCCTGTCCCGCACGCTGGTGGCGAACATGATCACCGGCGTGACCCAGGGCTACAGCAAGGCGCTGGAGATCAGCGGTGTTGGTTACCGCGTCCAGGCGAAGGGCTCCAACCTGGAGTTCTCCCTGGGCTACAGCCACCCGATCCTCGTCGAGGCCCCGGAGGGAATCTCCTTCAAGGTGGATTCCCCGACCAAGTTCAGCGTCGAGGGCATCGACAAGCAGAAGGTCGGCGAGGTCGCCGCGAACATCCGCAAGCTGCGCAAGCCCGACCCGTACAAGGCCAAGGGCGTGAAGTACGCGGGCGAAGTCATCCGCCGCAAGGTCGGAAAGGCTGGTAAGTAAGCCATGGCATACGGTGTGAAGATCGCCAAGGGCGACGCCTACAAGGGCACCGCTCGCAAGCGCCGCGCCATCCGTGGTCGTAAGCGCATCAGCGGTACGCCGGAGACTCCGCGTCTGGTCGTGACCCGGTCCAACCGGGGCATCTCGGCGCAGGTCATCGACGACGTCGCGGGCCACACGCTCGCGTCCGCGTCGACCCTCGACACCTCGATCCGGGGCACCGAGGGCGACAAGTCGGCGCTGGCCAAGAAGGTCGGCGCGCTGGTCGCCGAGCGGGCCAAGGCCGCGGGCATCGAGAGCGTTGTGTTCGACCGCGCGGGTAACCGGTACGCCGGGCGCATTGCCGCCCTGGCGGACGCCGCCCGCGAGGCCGGGCTCAAGTTCTGAGCCGGTTCCGTAGCAGCGGAAGTCAACGAGAGAGGTAATTCCAATGGCTGGACCCCAGCGCCGCGGTGGCGGCGCCGGTGGCGGCGAGCGGCGGGACCGGAAGGACCGGCGCGACGGCGGCGCCGCGGCTGAGAAGACCGCGTACGTCGAGCGCGTCGTCGCGATCAACCGCGTCGCCAAGGTAGTCAAGGGTGGTCGTCGTTTCAGCTTCACCGCGCTGGTCGTGGTGGGCGATGGCGATGGCCAGGTGGGTGTTGGTTACGGCAAGGCCAAGGAGGTGCCGGCCGCCATCGCCAAGGGTGTTGAGGAGGCCAAGAAGCACTTCTTCCGGGTCCCCCGTATCCAGGGCACCATCCCGCACCCGATCCAGGGCGAGAAGGCCGCGGGTGTCGTGCTGCTCAAGCCGGCGTCCCCCGGTACCGGTGTTATCGCCGGTGGCCCGGTGCGTGCCGTGCTGGAGTGCGCGGGCATCCACGACGTGCTGAGCAAGTCGCTCGGCTCGTCCAACCCGATCAACATCGTGCACGCCACGGTGGCGGCGCTCCAGGGGCTGCAGCGTCCCGAGGAGATCGCCGCCCGTCGTGGTCTGCCGCTGGAGGACGTGGCTCCCGCCGCTCTGCTGCGGGCTCGTGCAGGGGCGGGTGCGTAATCGTGGCCCGTCTGAAGATCACGCAGACCAAGTCCTACATCGGTAGCAAGCAGAACCACCGTGACACCCTGCGTTCGCTCGGGCTCAAGCGCCTGCACGACGTGGTCGTCAAGGAGGACCGCCCGGAGATCCGCGGCATGGCGCACACCGTGCGTCACCTCGTCACGGTCGAGGAGGTTGACTGACATGGCGGAGGCTAAGCCGCTGAAGGTCCACAACCTCCGTCCGGCTCCGGGCGCCAAGACCGCCAAGACCCGTGTGGGTCGTGGTGAGGCGTCCAAGGGCAAGACGGCCGGTCGTGGCACCAAGGGCACCAAGGCCCGTTACCAGGTTCCGGAGCGCTTCGAGGGTGGGCAGATGCCCCTCCACATGCGGCTCCCGAAGCTCAAGGGCTTCAAGAACCCCGCCCACAAGCAGTTCCAGGTGGTGAACCTGGACAAGCTGGCCGAGCTCTACCCGCAGGGTGGCGAGGTCACGGTGGCCGACCTGGTCGCCAAGGGCGCTGTTCGCAAGAACGAGCTCGTCAAGGTGCTGGGCGCCGGCGACATCTCCGTGGCGCTGCAGGTGACGGTCGACGCCGTCTCCGGCTCCGCCAAGGAGAAGATCGCCGCCGCTGGTGGCACCGTCACCGAGCTCATCTGAGCTTGAGCTTGTCTGAAGCTTGGTGATTCATCCAGCCGGGGATGCCCAAAGAAGTTGGGGCATCCCCGGTTGGTCATTCCTTGGGTGGCTTCGTCGCCGGTAAGGTGGCGAGGTAACCCGTCGGTACCCTTCGGTACCCACTTCAGTACCCAGTCGACCTCACGACCGTCACCTTCCGCGTCGCGCGGGAGGCGCAGGAGGCACCGTGCTCACCGCGTTCGCCCGGGCGTTCAGGACGCCCGACCTGCGCAAGAAGCTGCTGTTCACGTTGGGCATCCTGGTGCTGTTCCGGCTCGGTGCGCACATTCCCGTGCCCGGGGTGGACTACCAGAACGTGAACCAGTGCATCAAGGAGGCCGGCGGCAACGGCGGTCTCTTCGGCATGATCAACATGTTCAGCGGCGGAGCGCTCCTGCAGCTGACCATCTTCGCGCTGGGGATCATGCCGTACATCACGGCGAGCATCATCCTTCAGCTGCTCACCGTGGTCATTCCGCGCCTCGAAGCCCTCAAGAAGGAGGGCCAGGCCGGCACCGCGAAGATCACCCAGTACACCCGCTACCTGACGCTGGCGCTGGCCATCCTCCAGGGCACCGGCCTGGTCGCCACCGCGCAGAGCGGCACGCTGTTCCGTACCTGCCAGGTCGGCAACCAGATCGTGCCCGACCAGTCGATCTTCCGGACCGCCGTCATGGTCATCACGATGACCGCGGGCACCGTCATGATCATGTGGCTCGGTGAGCTCATCACCGACCGCGGCATCGGCAACGGCATGTCGATCCTGATGTTCACCTCGATCGCGGCCGGGTTCCCCAGCGCGCTGTGGGGGATCAAGAAGTCCGGCAAGATCGTCGGTGGTTGGGGCGAGTTCGCCATCGTCATCGCGGTCGGCCTGGCGATGGTCTGCCTGGTGGTCTTCGTCGAGCAGGCCCAGCGCCGGATCCCGGTCCAGTACGCGAAGCGCATGATCGGCCGGCGGTCCTACGGCGGTACCTCGACCTACATCCCGGTGAAGGTCAACCAGGCGGGTGTGATCCCGGTCATCTTCGCCTCGTCGCTGCTCTACATTCCGGCCCTGGTCGTCCAGTTCAGCGGAAACTCCACGGCCGGGTGGGCCCAGTGGATCAGTACCAATATGACCAAGGGTGACCACCCGATTTACCTGACCCTGTACTTCCTGCTGATTGTCTTCTTCGCCTTCTTCTACGTGGCCATTTCCTTCAACCCCGAAGAAGTTGCCGACAACATGAAGAAGTATGGTGGCTTCATCCCGGGTATCCGGGCTGGACGACCCACGGCGGAGTACTTGAGCTATGTGCTCAACCGGATCACCTGGCCGGGCTCGCTCTACCTGGGTCTGATCGCCCTCGTGCCCACGGTGGCGATCGCGTTCTTCCAGGGAAGCGCCAACAACTTCCCCTTCGGAGGTACCAGCATCCTCATCATCGTGGGTGTCGGCCTGGAGACCGTGAAGCAGATCGAGAGCCAGCTCCAGCAGCGCAACTACGAAGGGTTCCTCCGCTGATGAGAATCGTCCTCGTCGGGCCGCCTGGCGCTGGTAAGGGCACGCAAGCCCAATACCTCGCCAAGAACCTGTCGATCCCGCATATCTCCACCGGCGACCTCTTCCGCGCCAACATCAGCCAGGGCACACCGCTCGGCAAGCAGGCGCAGGAGTACATGAACGCCGGTCAGCTGGTTCCGGACGAGGTAACCATCGCGATGGCGGAGGACCGCATGTCGCAGCCGGACGCCCAGCACGGGTTCCTGCTGGACGGCTTCCCGCGCAACCTCCGCCAGGCCGAGGCGCTGGACGAGTTCCTCAAGGAGCGCGGCCTGGCGCTGGACGCGGTGCTGGACCTGGAGGTCCCCGAGGACGAGGTGGTCAAGCGGATCGCCGGTCGGCGTATCTGCCGCAAGGACAACAGCCACGTCTTCCACGCCACGTACAGCCCGCCCCAGCAGGAGGGCGTGTGCGACATCTGCGGCGGCGAGCTGTACCAGCGCGACGACGACCACGAGGACACCGTCCGCAAGCGCCTTGAGGTCTACCACAGCGAGACCGAGCCGATCATCGACTACTACAAGGCGCAGGACCTCGTGGTGACGATCTCGGCGCTCGGCAAGGTGGACGCGGTCACCCGGCGCGCCATGGAGGCGCTCGGTCGCTCAGAGGCGGCTTAGGCCCTCCCGGCGGATCTTGGTCGGTTGCGGTGAGTTTCGGACACCGCCGGTCCGCGCCGCGGCGGTCGCTCGCCGTCGCGACGGGACAATCCGTCGGGGCAAGCCCCCGACACCCCCCCGGGGGGATTGCGGGCCCGACGGTGGTGAACCCGCCGCAACCCGGGCCCGGATCCGCCGGAAGGGCACGACGTACGACGGTCGGCCGCGGCGCCCGAGTGGCACCGCGGCCGTACTGTTGCTGTATTCCCAGGACACCCTGAAGACGGAAGGCGCAAGCCGATGGTTGAGATCAAGACCCCGGAGCAGATCGCGAAGATGCGCGCCGCGGGACTGGTCGTGGCGGCGATGCACAGGGCCTGTGCCGAGGCGGCGGTGCCGGGTGCCAGCACCAAGGACCTGGACGAGATCGCGGCCAAGGTGCTCTCCGACCACGGCGCCAAGCCGAACTTCCTGGGATACGGCGGCTTCCCCGGCAACATCTGCACCTCGGTGAACGATGTCGTGGTGCACGGCATCCCGAACCGGGAAACGATCCTGCGGTCCGGCGACATCATCTCCATCGACGCCGGTGCGATCGTCGACGGCTGGCACGGTGACGCCGCGATCACCGTCTTCGTCGGCGACGGCCACGCCCCCGAGCTGCACGAGCTGAGCCGGGTGACCGAGGAGTCGATGTGGGCCGGGATCGCCGCGTTCCGCAACGGCGACCGGCTGATCGACGTCTCCAAGGCCATCGAGTCCTACATCCGCCGCCAGCCGCGTCCGGCCACCGGCAAGTACGGGATCATCGAGGACTACGGCGGCCACGGCATCGGATCGCAGATGCACATGGACCCGCACCTGCTGAACTACGTCTCCCGCAGGCGCGGCCGCGGCCCGAAGCTGGTGCCCGGTATGTGCCTGGCCATCGAGCCGATGGTGAGCCTGGGCAGCCCGACCACCCACGTCCTCGAGGACGAGTGGACGGTCAAGACCGACGACGGCACGTGGGCCTGCCACTGGGAGCACTCCATCGCGCTGACCGAGCAGGGCCCGCTGGTGCTCACCGCCGTGGACGGCGGGAAGGCGAAGCTCGCGGAGTACGGGATCACGGCCGCGCCGGACCCGCTGGCCTGAACCGGAGACCGCCGGACGGAGTCCGGCGCAGCGACTCGAAGCTTGTGAGGCGCCCCGGCGCCGAGCCCGCGAGAGCTGCGTCGAGAGGATTCTCCGGCGGCAAGGCGAAGCTCGCGGAGTACGGGATCACGGCCGCGCCGGACCCGCTGGCGTAACGATCTTCCGCAGTGGGCAGACGGATGCCACAGGGCACCCTCGATTCGTCATTCCGAGAGGGCTGACGTAGACTGATGCGTCGGCTCACGTATACGCGCATGCCTGCGTACGTATATGCGAGTCGATCAAGGTAGCCGATCTCGAAAGGCGAAGCGTGCCCAAGAAGCAAGGGGCCATCGAAATCGAGGGCACCGTGATCGAGTCTCTGCCGAACGCAATGTTCAAGGTGGAGCTCCAGAACGGGCACAAGGTCCTCGCGCACATCAGCGGCAAGATGCGCATGCACTACATCCGCATTCTGCCGGACGACCGGGTCGTGGTGGAGCTGTCTCCGTACGACCTGACGCGCGGTCGGATCGTCTACCGCTACAAGTAGATCTCAGCTCGTACCCCGCTCCCGTGGGGTGCTGGCACGACCCGGAGAACCTCACACCCATGAAGGTCAAGCCGAGCGTCAAGAAGATCTGCGACAAGTGCAAGGTGATCCGCCGTCACGGCCGGGTCATGGTCATCTGCGACAACCTGCGCCACAAGCAGCGCCAGGGCTGACGCACGACGACTGATCTGCACTCGCAGTTCTTCGCGCGACGCACACACGTACATACGCAGTCACCCGACCCCTCGCGCGAGCGCGGGGACGATACCCCCGGTGGAGGCCGGGGACCCGGCTCGTAAGCCTTAGTAACGAGTCTTACGGGAACGGTGCTGCGGAAGACCTCCAACATCAACAGGAGCCAGATTCATGGCACGCCTCGCAGGCGTTGACCTCCCGCGCGAGAAGCGTATTGAGGTCGCTCTGACCTACGTCTTCGGCATCGGTCGTACCCGTGCCCAGGAGACCCTGAAGAACACCGGCGTGAACCCGGACACCCGTGTCCGCGACCTTGCCGAGGACGACCTCGTCAAGATCAACCAGTGGGTGGACGCCAACTACCGGACCGAGGGTGACCTCCGCCGGGAGATCCAGGCGGACATTCGCCGCAAGGTCGAGATCGGCTGCTACCAGGGTCTGCGGCACCGCCGTGGCCTGCCGGTGCACGGTCAGCGCACCCACACCAACGCCCGCACCCGCAAGGGCCCGCGTCGCGCCATCGCCGGCAAGAAGAAGCCGGGCAAGAAGTAGTCCGAAGCAGGACGCTGCAAGCGGTCCGTGCTGTAGGACCGACCACCTCCACGGGAGTACATACATATGCCTCCGAAGGGCCGTCAGGCCGGCGCCAAGAAGGTGCGCCGCAAGGAGAAGAAGAACGTCGCCCACGGGCACGCTCACATCAAGAGCACGTTCAACAACACCATCGTCTCGATCACCGACCCCACGGGCAACGTGATCTCCTGGGCCTCAGCCGGCCACGTCGGCTTCAAGGGCTCGCGCAAGTCGACCCCGTTCGCCGCGCAGATGGCCGCCGAGTCGGCTGCCCGTCGCGCGCAGGAGCACGGCATGCGCAAGGTCGACGTGTTCGTCAAGGGTCCGGGTTCCGGCCGTGAGACCGCGATCCGCTCGCTGCAGGCCACCGGCCTGGAGGTGGGTTCGATCCAGGACGTCACCCCGACCCCGCACAACGGCTGCCGCCCGCCGAAGCGCCGCCGCGTCTGACCAGCTGAAGTAGGAGAACTAAGACAATGGCGCGTTACACCGGGGCCGACTGCAAGCGTTGCCGTCGGGAGAAGCAGAAGCTCTTCCTCAAGGGGAGCAAGTGCGAGAGCGCGAAGTGCCCGATCGAGATCCGTCCTTACCCCCCGGGTGAGCACGGTCGCGGGCGCACCAAGGACAGCGAGTACCTGCTGCAGAAGCGCGAGAAGCAGAAGTGCGCGCGTATCTACGGTGTCCTTGAGAAGCAGTTCCGCGGGTACTACGAGGAGGCGAACAGGAAGTCCGGCAAGACCGGCGAGAACCTGCTCCGCATCCTGGAGTCCCGTCTGGACAACGTGGTCTACCGGGCCGGCTTCGCCAAGTCCCGCGACCACGCCCGTCAGCTGGTCCGCCACGGCCACATCACGCTGAACGGCCGCAAGACGGACATCCCGTCGGCTCGGGTCTCCCCGAACGACATCATCGAGGTCCGCGACTCGTCCCGTAACCTGACCCCCTTCCAGGTGGCTCAGGGTGAGGCCGGCGAGAAGACCGTTCCGGCGTGGCTTGAGGCCAACCCGTCGCGGCTGCGGATCCTGGTTCACTCGCTGCCCGAGCGCCAGGTGATCGACACCCAGGTGCAAGAGCAGCTCATCGTTGAGCTGTACTCGAAGTAATAGCTCAGCCGCTGCGTGGCGGGGCCTGGGAGCTTCGCCCCCAGGCCCCGCACAGGCGGCGGTCACGGGCGGTACGGCGCTTTTTGCGCCGTACCGCCCGTACCCTTGAAGGAGTCGGCATCAAATAGCGGGTGCCGAAGACTGGAGGCAACACCTCATGCTGATCGCTCAGCGCCCCTCTCTGACCGAAGAGGTCGTAGACGAGTACCGCTCCCGGTTCGTGATCGAGCCGCTGGAGCCGGGCTTCGGCTACACCCTCGGTAACTCCCTGCGTCGTACGCTCCTCTCCTCGATCCCCGGTGCGGCTGTCACCAGCATCCGGATCGACGGCGTTCTGCACGAGTTCACCACCGTGCCGGGCGTCAAGGAGGACGTCACCGACCTGATCCTCAACATCAAGCAGCTGGTCGTCTCCTCGGAGCACGACGAGCCGGTCGTGATGTACCTGCGCAAGCAGGGCCCGGGCCTGGTCACCGCCGCCGACATCGCGCCGCCGGCCGGTGTCGAGGTGCACAACCCGGACCTGGTCCTCGCCACCCTCAACGGCAAGGGCAAGCTGGAGATGGAGCTGACCGTCGAGCGCGGTCGCGGCTACGTCTCCGCGGTCCAGAACAAGCAGCAGGGCCAGGAGATCGGCCGGATCCCGGTCGACTCGATCTACAGCCCGGTGCTCAAGGTCACCTACAAGGTCGAGGCGACCCGTGTCGAGCAGCGCACCGACTTCGACAAGCTGATCGTCGACGTCGAGACCAAGCAGGCCATGCGTCCGCGTGACGCCATGGCGTCGGCCGGTAAGACCCTGGTCGAGCTGTTCGGGCTGGCTCGCGAGCTGAACGTCGACGCCGAGGGCATCGACATGGGTCCGTCCCCGACGGACGCCGCGCTCGCCGCCGACCTGGCGCTGCCGATCGAGGAGCTGGAGCTCACCGTCCGCTCCTACAACTGCCTCAAGCGCGAGGGCATCCACTCCGTGGGTGAGCTCGTGGCGCGCTCCGAGGCGGACCTGCTCGACATCCGCAACTTCGGTGCGAAGTCGATCGACGAGGTCAAGGCGAAGCTGGCCGGTATGGGCCTGGCCCTCAAGGACAGCCCGCCCGGATTCGACCCCACCGCCGCGGCCGACGCCTTCGGCGCGGACGACGACGACACGGGGTTTGTCGAGACCGAGCAGTACTGATCGCCTCCCGGCGGGGTTGTGAAGCCGGGCTCCGTGCCCGGCTTCCGCTCCGCTGGGGTTCAGGTCCGTCCTCAAACGCCGGACGGGCTTGAAAAATCTGCCGTAGGGCGGCCGCCCTGCGGGTCCTGACACCGGTACCTGATACGGCCGGTGCAGTCACAAGGAGAAAACCCCATGCCGAAGCCCGCCAAGGGTGCCCGTCTGGGCGGCAGCGCCGCGCACGAGAAGCTTCTGCTGGCGAACCTCGCCAAGTCGCTCTTCGAGCACGGCCGCATCACCACCACCGAGGCCAAGGCGCGCCGTCTGCGTCCGGTCGCGGAGCGCCTGATCACCAAGGCGAAGAAGGGCGACATCCACAACCGTCGCCTGGTGCTGCAGCAGATCACCGACAAGAGCGTCGTGCACACGCTCTTCACGGAGATCGCCCCGCGGTACGAGAACCGCCCGGGTGGCTACACCCGTATCACCAAGATCGGTAACCGTCGTGGCGACAACGCCCCGATGGCGGTCATCGAGCTGGTGGAGGCCCTGACCGTGGCCCAGCAGGCCACCGGTGAGGCCGAGGCGGCCACCAAGCGTGCCGTCAAGGAGACCGAGGCCAAGGCCGAGGCGACCGAGGCCGTCGAGGACACCGCTCCGGCGGAGGAGTCCAAGGAGGCCTGACGCGCCCAGCGCGTACTCCTCAATCGCCGGACGGGCTTTCGAGCCCGTCCGGCGATTGGCGTATTTGAGAGGATCACCGCGTGAGCGATGATGTGACGCCCGGATTCGTACGGGTACGGCTGGACCTGGCGTACGACGGTGCGGACTTCTCCGGCTGGGCGCGGCAGCGCTCCCGCCGGACCGTGCAGGGCGAGCTAGAGTCGGCCATCACCACGGTGCTGCGGTTGCCGGAGCCGGTGGAGCTGACGGTCGCCGGGCGCACCGACGCCGGGGTGCACGCGCGCGGGCAGGTCGCGCATGTGGACCTGCCGCGGGAGGTCTGGGACGCCGAGCGCGGCAAGCTGCTGCGACGGCTGGCCGGGCGGCTGCCCTGGGACGTACGGGTGTGGCGGGTCAGCGAGGCGCCCGTCGGGTTCAACGCGCGGTTCTCGGCGATCTGGCGGCGGTACGCCTACCGGGTGGGCGACCACCCCGGTGGGGTGGACCCGCTGCTGCGCGGGCACGTGCTGTGGCACGACCGGCCGCTGGACGTCAACCTGATGAACGAGGCCGCGACGCTGCTGCTCGGCGAGCATGACTTCGCCGCGTACTGCAAGAAGCGCGAGGGCGCCACCACCATCCGCAGGCTGCTGGAGCTGCACTGGGAGCGCACCGCCGACGGGCTGGCCGTGGCGACGGTGCGGGCGGACGCCTTCTGCCACAACATGGTGCGGGCGCTGGTCGGCGCGATGATCCTGGTCGGCGACGGGCACCGGCCGGTGGGCTTCCCCGGTGAGGTGCTGGCGGGCAAGGTGCGGCACTCGGCGGTCAACGTGGTCCGGCCGCACGGCCTGACGCTGGAGGAAGTCGGCTACCCGGCCGACGAGTTGCTGGCCGAGCGGGCGGCCGAGGCGCGCAACAAGCGGACGCTGCCCGGCTGTTAGCCGTTTCCGCCGGCCGTCGCCGCCTGGTCGCGGCCGCGCTGCACGATCTCGTTGAAGGCGAACGTCGCGACGTCGTTGCCCGCTTGGAGCGCCTGGGTGTCGGCGGAGGTCAGGGCGCCGCCGCCCGCCAGCCCCGCGGTGGTGAAGTACGCGTAGCGGCCGACCGAGTTGGAGCTCAGTCGGCAGGCCACGGCATGGCAGAAGGCCGCCACGCCGCCGCCGGAGAGCGGCTGGACATAGCCGTGGGCCTGGTTGTTGGCGGCGTCCGCCGCCGCCTTGGTGTCGAAGACGGCGACTCCGACGGTGACCGCCACCCCGCCCCGGGTGTAGGTGGCGCGCAGCATCTTGCGGCAGCCGTTGTTCGCCAGGACCGTGCCGAGGCCGCCCGCGGCGACGTCGGAGCAGGTGCTGGTCGAGTCGGTGGTGGCCTTGTCGTAGGTCCGGCCCTGGATGGTCACCCGGGCGCCGGGGAAGAGGCTGTCCGGCGTGATCGGCGCGGTGTCCTTCTTGGCGCTGGAGATGATGGCCAGCGGGTTCGGCGGGGGCGGTGGGGTGACGGCCGGGAAGCTGGTGGTGGGCGTCGGCTGGGCGCTGCCGGTGGCCTGCCCGGTGGGTCCGGGTTGCGGCTGGTCGTGGTGGCCGGTGGCGATGACGGCGGTGGCGACGATGCCGGCTAGCGCGGCCGCGCCGAGCACGCCGCCGCCTATGAACAGCAGCTTGCGGCGGCGGTTGCCGGCCTGCGTACGGTCCGCGAGCGCCGACCAGTCGGGTTCCCTCGGCCGCTGGGGCTCCTGCGGCGGGTAGCCGTAGGCAGGGCCGAAGGACTGCTGGGAGCCGGGACCCGGGTATCCGTACCCTTGGGGTCCGTTGGGTCCGGGGTTGTGCGGCTGCGAAGGCCCTTCCGTCATGGCGCGCATCCTATTAGGTGCGATAAGCCCCCTGGGACCCTGGTGAAAACCGCTTTGGGCGGGCCGTGTCCGCGGGTGAGAATCCCGGCATGGGCCACGTTGACGCCGCACACCTCGAGTACTACCTGCCGGACGGCCGGGTGCTGCTCGACGATGTCTCCTTCCGGGTCGGCGAGGGCGCCGCGGTCGCGCTCGTGGGAGCCAACGGTGCGGGCAAGACGACGCTGTTGCGGCTGATCGCGGGGGAACTCGTCCCGCACGGCGGCACGGTGGCGGTCAGCGGCGGTCTCGGGGTGATGCCGCAGTTCGTCGGCTCGGTACGGGACGACCGTACGGTGCGCGATCTGCTGGTCTCCGTCGCTCCGCCGCGGATCCGGGACGCCGCGTCGGCGGTGGACTCGGCCGAGCTGGAGATCATGGCGCAGGACGACGAGCCCGCGCAGCTGGCGTACGCACAGGCGCTCAGCGACTGGGCGGAGGCGGGCGGCTACGAGGCCGAGACCGTCTGGGACATGTGCACCATGGCGGCGCTCGGCGTCCCGTACGAGCGGGCGCAGTGGCGCGAGGTCCGCACGCTGTCCGGAGGCGAGCAGAAGCGCCTGGTGCTGGAGGCGCTGCTGCGCGGCGGCGACGAGGTGCTGCTGCTGGACGAGCCGGACAACTACCTGGACGTGCCGGGGAAGCGCTGGCTTGAGGAGCAGCTGGCGCAGACGCGTAAGACGGTGCTGTTCGTCAGCCACGACCGGGAGCTGCTGGCCCGGTCGGCGCAGAAGATCATCAGCGTTGAGCCGGGTGCGGCGGGCAGCGATGTGTGGGTGCACGGCGGCGGTTTCGCCACGTACCACCAGGCGCGCAGGGAACGCTTCGCGCGCTTCGAGGAGTTGCGCAGGCGCTGGGAGGAGCAGCACGGCAAGCTGCGGCAACTGGTGCTCAGGCTGCGCCAACAGGCCGCGATCAGCCCGGACATGGCCTCGCGCTACCACGCCGCACAGACCCGCCTGAAGAAGTTCGAGGACGCCGGGCCGCCGCAGGAACCGCCGCGCGAGCAGAACATCTCCATGCGGCTGCAGGGCGGCCGCACCGGCGTACGGGCCGTGACCGCCAAGGGACTTGGGCTGACCGGCCTGATGAAACCCTTCGACCTGGAGGTCTTCTACGGGGAGCGGGTGGCCGTGCTCGGCTCCAACGGCTCCGGCAAGTCGCACTTCCTGCGGCTGCTGGCGGGCGAGGACGTCGCGCACACGGGTGAGTGGAAGCTGGGTGCCCGGGTCGTCCCGGGGCACTTCGCGCAGACACACGCGCACCCCGAACTGCTCGGCCGCACCCTCGTCGACATCCTGTGGACCGAGCATGCCCGCGACCGGGGCAAGGCGATGAGCGCGCTGCGCCGCTACGAACTGGAGCGGCAGGGCGACCAGCGCTTCGAAAACCTGTCGGGTGGACAACAGGCCCGTTTCCAGATCCTGCTGCTGGAGCTGGCGGGCACCACCGCGCTGCTGCTGGACGAGCCGACGGACAACCTGGACCTGGAGAGCGCGGACGCCCTCCAAGCGGGCCTGGAGGGCTATGCGGGCACGGTGCTGGCGGTCACCCACGACCGCTGGTTCGCCCGCTCCTTCGACCGCTTCCTGGTCTTCGGAGCGGACGGGGAGGTGCGCGAGACGCCCCATCCGGTATGGGACGAACGCCGGGTGGACCGCGACCGTTAGCGGCCGGGGGCGGGGCCCTGGGACATCGGAACCGTGTCGAACGGCACCGCCAAGGGCGGTGCCGCTTAGCATCCGACGTGTGAATTCGGGCAAATCGGAAGAACTAGGCGTGACGGCCTGGCTGGTGCAGCGCCCCTCCTGGCCGATGCAGGCAGCCACCGCCATCCTGCTCCTGGTCGTGATCTTCGAAGCCTACCGACGCAGCGGTACCGACGGCATGGACAACGCCTTCGTCGTCAGGGCCGCCCACAGTTTCCTCGACGGCGGCTCGCCCTATTCCGACCGCCGCTTCCTCTACCTGCCCAGCAGTGTGCTCGCCGCCGTACCCGAGGCGCTGCTACCGAACGTCCTGCTGCGCGCGCTGGTCCCGGGCATCACCACCGCACTGGTGCTCACCGGCTGGTGGTGCGCCCTGCGGATCTTCGAGGTGCCGGGCCGCAGCCGCCTCGGCATCCTGGTCAGCGCGGGGCTCGCCTTCTTCGCGCCGTTCCGCAGCCTGGTGCTGCTGGGGAACTGGACGGCCGCCTGCGCCGCCGCCCTGCCGTGCGCGCTGCTGCTGATCACCCGCTCGCGCTGGACCGCGGCCGGTGCGGTGGTCGGGGTGGCGATCGCGCTCAAGCCGATGCTCATCCCGTTCGCATTGATCTTCCTCTTCGCCCGGCGGCCGCGCGCGTTCGCCGCGGCCGCCCTCATCCCGGCGGTCGCCTCGGTCGCGGCGGCGATCACCATGCCGAACCCCACCTTCTTCTTCTCCCGCACGCTGCCGTTCCTGCTGCACGGCCAGGACCAGTTCGCGCGCCCCTTCGACGCCTCGCTGGTGGCCGTACTGCCGCGGCTGGGGGTGCCGCCGGACGTGGCGCTGGTGGTCGCCGCCGCGGCGGCTGGGGGCGGGGTGTGGTGCGCCTGGCGGCGCTGGTCGGGCGCGGGGATCGGCGGCACCAGCCGGGCGGAGCGGCTGCGACTGGTGGAGACCGGTGCGATGCTGATGCTCAGCGCCTTCCTGGTCTCGCGGCCGTCGTTCGAGCACTATGCGCTGGTCGTACTGCCGACGCTGCTGGCGTCCGCGGTGGTGCAGGACTCGGTGGTGCGCACCCCCTGGTTCTGGCTGGCGCTGGTGCCCCAGGTGCCGGTGATCCAGTGGCCGCTGCTGGTGCCGGTGACCCGGCGGGCCTTCAAGGACGCGGCGATGCTGTGCGGCCTGGCGGCGGTGCTGGCGTGGCGGTGCCTGCGCGGACGGCGGGTGCTGGTGCCCGAGCAGGGCGGAGCCGCGGAGACGCGGACAGCGGGCTCGCGGGCCGCGTTTTGACCCGTACGGGCGGCGGCGGGTATCCTGCCAGTTCGTTATGCGTATTGGCTTGCTCGTTCTCACGTGAGAGGCCGTTACGCCGGTCCACCGGGCCGATGACCAGCGGAAGCACACGGTTTGCGTCACCGTGCGCTGCGTAGGCTGTCGTGATCGTCCGGGTGGCCTTGTCAGGACCCACTCACTGAAGAAGCGAAGGCTACGACCGTGCGTACGTTCAGCCCCAAGCCCGGCGATGTCCAGCGCCAGTGGCACGTCATTGACGCGCAGGACGTTGTCCTGGGCCGTCTGGCCTCCCAGGCCGCGTCCCTCCTCAGGGGCAAGCACAAGCCGGTGTACGCGCCTCACGTTGACACGGGTGACTTCGTCATCATCATCAACGCCGACAAGGTGCACCTGTCCGGCAACAAGCGGACCCAGAAGATGGCCTACCGCCACTCCGGCTACCCGGGTGGTCTGCGCTCCGTCCGCTACGACGAGCTGCTGGAGAAGAACCCCGAGAAGGCCGTCGAGAAGGCCATCAAGGGCATGCTCCCCAAGAACACCCTCGGCCGCCAGATGCTGTCGAAGCTGAAGGTGTACTCGGGTGACCAGCACCCGCACGGCGCGCAGCAGCCGGTGCCGTTCGAGATCACCCAGGTTTCGCAGGGCTGAGTCCCAGCCACCGTCTACTAAAGAAAGCATCTGAGGAGAATCGTGGCTGAGACCACCCCTGAGGCCCCGCTCGCCGAGGGCGAGGAGTTCACCGAGTACACCAGCGAGACCGTCGTGGGCTTGGAGGAGTACACCTCCGAGTCGCTGGCGTCCCGCTTCGGCGAGCCGCAGCCGGCCGCCGGTACCGGTCGCCGCAAGCGCTCCGTCGCGCGCGTGCGTATCGTGCCGGGCTCCGGCAAGTGGAAGATCAACGGCCGCACCCTGGAGGAGTACTTCCCCAACAAGGTGCACCAGCAGGAAGTCAACGAGCCGTTCAAGGTTCTTGAGCTGGACAACCGTTACGACGTCATCGCGCGCATCAGCGGCGGCGGCATCTCCGGCCAGGCCGGTGCGCTGCGCCTCGGTGTCGCCCGTGCCCTCAACGAGGCCGACGTCGACAACAACCGTCCGACCCTCAAGAAGGCTGGCTTCCTGACCCGTGACGCTCGCGAGATCGAGCGCAAGAAGGCTGGTCTGAAGAAGGCCCGTAAGGCGCCGCAGTACAGCAAGCGCTGATCACGCCTTGTCGATACGCCCCGGAGGCACTTTGTGCGCCTCCGGGGCGTTCGCTTATCGGCGCTTTCGGGGCCGTATTCTCTGGGAACTGTGCCCGCGCCGCTAATGTCAGGGCAGCGGTTGGCGCGGCGGGCCCCAGACCCCCGGCGGTTTGTTGAGTTTTCTTGAGTGCCGCGGCACGCAATCTCGGAGGAAGCACAGTGGGACGACTCTTCGGTACGGACGGAGTTCGCGGCGTCGCCAACGCGGACCTGACCGCCGAGCTCGCGCTCGGTCTGTCGGTCGCGGCAGCGCACGTACTCGGTGAGGCCGGCACGTTCGACGATCATCGGCCGGTGGCCGTCGTCGGACGGGATCCGCGTGCCTCGGGAGAGTTCCTGGAGGCCGCCGTCGTGGCGGGCCTGGCCAGCGCGGGCGTGGACGTGCTGCGGGTCGGTGTGCTGCCCACCCCCGCGGTGGCGTATCTCACCGGTGCGCTGGGCGCCGACCTCGGCGTGATGCTGTCCGCCAGCCACAACCCGATGCCGGACAACGGCATCAAGTTCTTCGCCCGCGGCGGCCACAAGCTCGCCGACGAGCTGGAGGACCGGATCGAGGAGACCTACCGCTCGCACTCCTCCGGCCAGCCGTGGAATCGCCCCACCGGCGCCGGAGTGGGCCGGGTACGGGACTACGACGAGGGCTTCGACAACTACGTCGCCCACCTGATCGGCGTACTCCCCAACCGCCTCGACGGCCTGAAGATCGTCATCGACGGAGCGCACGGCGCCGCCGCCCGGGTCTCCCCGGAGGCCTTCGCCCGGGCCGGGGCCGAGGTCATCACCATCGGCACCGACCCCGACGGCCTCAACATCAACGCCGAGTGCGGCTCGACGCACATCGACAAGCTGCGCACCGCCGTCCTTGAGCACGGCGCGGACATGGGCGTCGCGCACGACGGGGACGCCGACCGCTGCCTCGCGGTGGACGCCAAGGGCGAGGAGGTCGACGGCGACCAGATCCTCGCGGTACTCGCGCTCGCGATGCGGGAGGCGGGCGGCCTGCGCAAGAACACCGTCGTCGGCACCGTCATGTCGAACCTCGGCTTCAAGCTGGCGATGGAGCGCGAAGGCATCGAACTGATCCAGACCGCGGTTGGTGACCGCTACGTGCTGGAGTCGATGAAGGAGAACGGCTTCGCGCTCGGCGGCGAGCAGTCCGGCCACGTCATCATCCTCGACCACGCCACCACCGGCGACGGCACGCTGACCGGTCTGATGCTGGCGGCCCGGGTCGCCGCCACCGGCCGCTCGCTGGCCGAACTGGCGGACGTGATGCAGCGGCTGCCGCAGGTGCTGGTCAACGTCCCCGACGTGGACAAGACGCGGGTGAACTCAACTCCCGCGCTGACCTCGGCGGTCGCCGACGCCGAACGTGAACTGGGCACCACCGGCCGGGTGTTGCTGCGCTCGTCCGGTACCGAACCGCTGGTCCGCGTCATGGTCGAGGCGGCCGACATCGACCACGCCCGCTCGGTCGCCGGCCGCTTGGCGGACGTGGTCAAGACCACGCTGGGCTAGGGCGGTTCGGCACCGCCGGGGCCGCGTCCTTGTGGCTGCCCGCCGTCGCGGCGGGACTGTCCCACCGCCGCAGCGGTGAGCAACCCCCGCGGAGTAGCCCGGCGGTGCCGAACCAACCACAACCCAACCGCGGATCCGCGGAGCGGAGCAGCACCGCGGTGTCGACCGCAGCACACAAAACCCCGGCCGGGCAGGCCTAGAGCTTGCGCAGTGAAAGCCGCCGCACCTTGTGGTCCGGCCCCTTGCGCAGTATGAGCGTGGCCCGACCCCGCGTCGGCGCCACGTTCTGCTCCAGGTTCGGCCTGTTGATGGTCCGCCAGAGCATCCGGGCGTAGTCCACCGCCTCCTCCTCCGGCACCTCGGTGTACTTGCGGAAGTACGAGAACCGGTTCTGGAAGGCGGTCTGCCGCAGCATCCGGAAGCGGTCCAGGTACCAGCGCTCGATGTCCTCGGTGCGCGCGTCCACATAGACGCTGAAGTCGAAGTAGTCGGCGAGACCGACCCGGGTCAGCCCGTCCTTGCCGGGCAGGGCGGGCTGCAGCACGTTCAGCCCCTCGACGATCAGGATGTCGGGCCGTCGCACCGTGAGCCGTTCGCCGGGCACGATGTCGTAGATCAGATGCGAGTAGACCGGCGCGGTCACCTCGGCCTTGCCCGCCTTGACGTCCGCGACGAAGCGGGTCAGGGCACGCCGGTCGTACGACTCGGGGAACCCCTTGCGGGACATCAGGCCGCGGCGGTGCAGTTCGGCGTTGGGCAGCAGGAAGCCGTCGGTCGTCACCAGCTCCACCCGCGGATGCTCCGGCCAGCGGGCCAGCAGCGCCTTGAGGATTCGGGCGGTGGTCGACTTGCCGACCGCGACGCTGCCCGCCACGCCTATCACGAACGGGGTGCCGGACTGCGCGCCATGGCCGGTACGGGCATCGCCGAGGAACGTGTTCAGCGCGCCGCGCAGGCCGGTCGTGGCACCGACGTAGAGGTTGAGCAGCCGGGACAGCGGCAGATAGACGTCGCGGACCTCGTCCAGGTCCATCAGGTCGCCGAGCCCGCGCAGCCGCTCGACCTCCTCGGCGGTCAGCGGCAACGGCGTGCGCTCCCGTAGCGCGCTCCACTCGGCGCGGGACAGGTCCACGTACGGGGTCGCCTCACGGCGGGTGGCTGTGGTCGTCGATGACACGTGAACCATTGTGCGACCGCGTAATGCGGCGTTCATGTTCGGGGGTGTACCGATCGCCACACCGGCGGGATGCGGTCGGCGAGTTCATGGGCGCCGAACGGGACCGGGGCCTCGCGCCCGGCCAGTCCGTGCAGGTATGCGCCGACGGACGCGGCGTCGCGCGCGGCGAGGCCCGCGGCCAGCAGTGAACCGGTCAGACCGGACAGTACGTCCCCGCTGCCCGCGGTGGACAGCCAGGCGGTTCCGGTGGGGTTCACGCGCACCGGGCGGCCCTGTTCGGCGACGAGCGTCGTCGAGCCCTTGAGCAGCACGGTGGCGTCGTACGCCGCCGCCAGCCGCGTCACATGCTCCAGGCGGGCCGCCTCCACGTCCGCCCGGTCCGCCGACAGCAGGGCGGCCGCCTCGCCGGCGTGCGGGGTCAGCACGGTGGCGCTGGTGCGGCGGCGGATCTGCTCGCGATCGGCGAGCCGCAGGCCGTCCGCGTCGACCAGTACCGGTACGTCGGAGGCGAGCACCTGCTCCACCGCCTGCCGGGCCGCGCGGTCGTCGCCGAGCCCCGGGCCGACCACCCAGGCCTGCACGCGTCCCGCCTTCGCCGGCGGACCGGCGGAGACCAGCGTCTCCGGGTAGCGCGCGATGACGGCCGCCGCGCCCGGACCCACGTACCGCACCGCACCCGCGCCTCCGCGCAGCGCCCCGCCCACGGCGAGCACGGCCGCGCCCGGATACCGCTCGGAACCGGCGACCACGCCGACGACTCCGCGCCGGTACTTGTCGCTCTCGCCGCTGGGGGTGGGGAGCAGGGCGGCCACATCGGCGTGCTGGAGCGCTTCCAGCTGGGGGTCGGGGAGGTACGGGCCGAGGCCGATGTCGATGAGCCGTAGCGCGCCCGCGTGTTCGGCGGCGGGATCGATGAGCAGCCCCGGCTTGTAGGTACCGAAGGTGACGGTGGCGTCGGCGCGTACGGCTTCGCCGGGGACTTCGCCGGTGTCCGGGGCGATGCCGCTGGGGAGGTCGACCGCGACGACCGCGGCCCGCGCGTGGTGCGCGGCCCGCGCCAGGCGGGCGGCCTGCGGGCGCAGGCCGCCGCTTCCGCCGATGCCGACGATTCCGTCCAGTACGAGGTGGGCGTTGGCGATCGCGGCCTCCGCGGCCTCGGCGCCGGCCGAGTTCTCCGCGGTGATGGTCCGGCCGCCTGCTCGGCGTAGGGCGGCCAGGCCGCCTGGGTGCGCCTTTTCCGGGTTGAGCAGTACGGCGGTCACTCCGGCTCCGCGGCGGGCGAGGCGGGCGGCGGCGTAGAGGGCGTCGCCGCCGTTGTCGCCGGATCCGGCGAGCACGACGACGCGCCTGCTGTAGGTGCCGTGCATGAGGGTGCCGCAGGCGGCGGCCAGGCCTGCGGCGGCACGTTGCATCAGGGTGCCGGGGGGGAGCCGGGACATGAGGGTGCGTTCGGCTGCTCGGACGGTCTCTACGGTGTGTGCGTGCCGCATGCGGTTCCTTCCGTGGGGGATGCCCACCGCCCACCCGTTACCGGAATCGTATGGGTGCCGTTGCGCGCTGTCTGTTCGTGGGGCGGGGCCGGGGGCGGAGGGGTGGGGGTCCTGGACCGTATATTTACGGGCCGACTTCCCCGTACGTTTGCGTGCCCGGTGCGTCCGGCCCACAAATACACGTCAGCGTCCAGGACCCCCACCCCTCCGCCCCCGGCCCCTCACGTGGTTTCCTGCGCTGCGGGCCGGTGGCCCATACGGTGCGCCGGGGGTGCGAATTGTTTTTGGCTCTCTTCCCCTTGGGGTTCGCATCTCCACCCACCCAGCCGCAAGCGCAGTCGACGGCGGAAGGGGGTGTGCCGGGGTGTCCCCGCAGCGACCCCAGGAAGCACCGCAACCATGAAGCGATAGCCGGAGTGAGGAGACACCCCGGCACGCCCCCGACCC
>JBEYJY010000017.1:0-159336 GCA_040631425.1 Streptomyces sp. NPDC020096 | reverse complement strand
GGGGGGGGGCCCCCGGCCCGTGTTCGGCGGCCCGTCTGGCGGTCGCCCGGGGTCACGGCGGGGGGGGTGGACGGCATCCACCGATCGGTGGATGCCGTCCACCAGCCGGTGGGCGCATCGTCTCCACCGGACCGATGTGCCGTCCTATCCGGACGGGCGAGGCAGGGGGGTGGGTCCGCGCGGGAGGCTCTAAGTGGCCTGACAACGGCGGACGAGGAGCTGATCGGCATGGCGGTCATCGAGGTCGAGGACCTGACCAAGACATATGGCGGGCGCACCGCCCTGGGCGGGGTCTCCTTCACTGTTGACGACGGCGAGATCTTCGGACTGCTCGGTCCCAACGGCGCGGGGAAGACCACTGTGGTGGAGTGTGTCGAAGGGCTGCGGCGCGCCGATTCCGGCTCGGTACGCGTCCTCGGCCTGGACCCGGTGCGGCAGGGGCGCGAGCTGCGCCGCCGGATAGGCGTACAGCTGCAGGAAGCCCATCTGCCCGACGCCCTACGGGTCCGCGAGGCGCTCGACCTGTACGCGTCCTTCTACCCGCAGCCTCGGGACCCCGGCGAACTGCTGTCCCAGTGGGGCCTGGAGGACAAGCGCGACGCGAAGTTCGGCAAGCTGTCGGGCGGTCAGAAGCAACGGTTGTTCATAGCGCTCGCCCTGGTCGGCGATCCTCGCGTGGTGTTCCTCGACGAACTCACCACCGGCCTGGACCCGCAGGCCCGCCGCGTCACCTGGGATCTGGTCCGGCAGATGCGTGACGGCGGGGTGACGGTCGTCCTGGTGTCGCACTTCATGGACGAGGTGGCCGCGCTGTGCGATCGGGCGGCCATCCTCGACAAGGGCCGCATCGTCGCCGCGGGCACCCCCACCGAGCTGATATCCGGCGCCGGCGAGCAGACCTCGCTGAGTTTCCGGCCCACCGAGCAAGTGGACTTGGCGGCCCTGTCCGCGTTGCCCAGCGTCGCCCGCGTCGAACAGTGTGGACACACCGTGACGGTCAGCGGCGGCCGATCCGTGACCGATGAGGTGACCGCCCTGCTCGCCCGCAACCGGATGGTCGTCGCCAACCTGCGTATCCATGACCGCACTCTGGACGAGGCCTACGTCGCCATCACCGGAGGCACCCGATGAACGCTCCCACCACCGTCCGCGTCATCCGAGCCGCCGCGCCGAGCAGCAACACCGTGCACGCCCTGCGCAAACTCACCATCACCGAGGGGCGGTTGTTCCTACGGGACCCGGCCGCCGCCTTCTTCACCCTCGCCTTTCCGATGCTGCTGCTGGCGGTGCTCGGGTCGGTCCCCGCTTTCCGCAGGGCGACGCCGAAACTGCACGGTCTGTCGACCATCGAGGTCTACGCGCCGGTCATGGTGGTCTTCACACTCGTCATGCTGGCGATGAACGGTATGGCCCCGGTCCTCACCTCGTACCGCGAAAAGGGCATACTACGGCGGCTGTCAGCGAGCCCGGCGCCCGCCGCGACGATATTGGGCGCACTGGTCACGCTGTACGCCATCGTCGCCGTGGTCTCGTTGCTGCTGGTCGCGATGGTGGGGCGGCTCGCCTTCCATATCGCGCTTCCGCAGGCGCCGTTGGCGTTCCTGGTCGCCTTCGTGCTGGCCGCGGCCTCGCTGTTCGCCGTCGGCCTGCTGCTCGCGGCGCTGGCGCCGTCCGCCAAGGCGGGCAACGCGATCGGCATAGCGTTCTTCTTCCCGCTGATGTTCTTCTCGGGGCTGTGGGTGCCACGCGACCTGATGCCCGGCATGCTGCGCCGCATCGGGGACTTCATACCCAGCGGCGCCGCCACCCAGGCGGTGCTGGACGCCTGGCACGGCCGCTGGCCGCAAGGCGGTGATCTGGCGACAATGGCGGTGTTCGCCCTGGTCGCCGGGTGCGCGGCGGCCAAGCTCTTCCGCTGGGAGTGAGCCCGGCAGACCACCAGGGGAAGACAGTGGGGGGAAAGGGACCGAAGATGGTCGGCACAGTCGAGGACAGGTCACTCACGGCCGAGGACAGTCGACTGGAGATGTGGGAACGGCGCGTGCAGGCCATGCTGGTCTACCTGCCGTACGCGGCGCTGCTGGTCTCCGTCCTGCTGGCTGTCACGGTCCCCGTCCCGACCGCGAAACCCTTTCCGTACAGTCTCACCCTCGCTGCCACGGCACTCGGTTGGCTGCTGCTGCGGGCGGCGATGGACCGCTATGACCACTACGACAGGTTCGGCGCCACCGAGGGCCGACTGTGGCTGACCGTGCTGCACTTCGCGGGCCTGATCGCGCTGATCTTCCTGATGATCCTGGCCAATCCGGTCTTCGGGTACTTCGGCTTCGCGGGATATCTGCACGCGATGCGCTATCTGCGCGGGCGCTGGCGGAGTATCGGCGGGCTGGTGACCGCGCTGCCGGTGTCCGTGTCACAGACGGGCGGGATGCTGCCGACGTCCACCGCGGCCTACCTCAACCTCGCGGTGACGTTCCTGTTCAACGTGGTCTCGGTCGGTGCGGTGCTCGCCCTGGACGGGATCACCGAGCGGCAGAGCAACCGCAGGAAGGAGTCCAACGCGGCCCTGACCGCGGCCAATGTGCGGCTGGCGGCGATGCTCGCCGAGAACCGCGGACTGCACGCCCAACTCCTCAGCCAGGCCCGTGAAGCGGGCGTGCTGGACGAACGCCAGCGTATGGCGCGGGAGATCCACGACACCCTGGCGCAGGCGTTCGCCGGGATCGTCACCCAACTCCACGCGGCGGATCAGGCGCGGGAGCGCGCTGGCCATGATGCCGACCGCCGCCACCTGGCGAACGCGGCCCGGCTGGCCAGGGAGGGATTGACCGATGCCCGTCGCGCGGTGCGGGCACTGTGCCCGGAGCCGCTGGAACACGCCGGGCTGCCCGCCGCGCTCGCCGATGCCGTCGGTCAGTGGCGGGAACTGCACGGCACCGAGGCGAAGTTGACCATCACGGGCACCGCCCGGCCGCTCCATCCCGAGGTGGAGATAACCCTGCTGCGCGCCGGGCAGGAGGCGCTCGCCAATGTGGCCAAGCACGCGGGGGCGTCCCGCGTCGGCCTGACCCTGTCGTATATGGAGGATGTGGTGACCCTGGACGTACGCGACGACGGCGCGGGCTTCGACCTGTTGACCCTGCCGGAGCCGGGCAGTGCGAGAGCGGCGGGCGGCGGGTTCGGGCTGACCGTGATGCGCCAGCGGGTGCAGGGCCTCAGCGGGCGGCTGGCGATCGAGTCCGAGCGCGGTGGCGGTACAGCGGTCTCCGCCACGCTTCCGGCGATCACCCGGGGCGGCCTCGATGGCTGAGCCTGTCGCGTACGAGGCTGCCATCCGGTTGCTCATCGCCGACGACCACCCGGTGGTACGGGACGGGCTGCGCGGGATGTTCGCGGGCGACCCCGGCTTCGAGGTGGTGGCCGAGGCGGGTGACGGCGCTGAGGCGGTGACGCTCGCCGAGCGGCTGAGCCCGGATGTGGTCCTGATGGATCTGCGTATGCCGCGACTGGACGGAGTCGCCGCGATCCGCGCGATGGCCGAACGGGGCCTGGCCGCACGGGTGTTGGTGCTCACCACCTACGACACCGACAGCGATGTCCTGCCCGCGGTCAAGGCGGGCGCCACGGGCTATCTGCTCAAGGACACCGCACGGGAGGAGCTGGTCCGCGCGGTGCGGGCGGCGGCGCGGGGTGAATCGGTGCTCTCTCCCGCGGTGGCCACCCGGTTGCTCGGCCAGGTCCGCACCCCGGAGCGGGAACCGCTCAGTCCGCGCGAGGTCGAAGTGCTGGGCCTGGTCGCCGCCGGTTCCACCAACCGTGAGACCGCCGCCCGCCTCTTCATCAGCGAGGCCACGGTCAAGACCCATCTGCTGCATATCTACGCCAAGCTCGGTGTCAAGGACCGGGCGGCCGCGGTCGCCGCCGCGTATGAGAAGGGGCTGTTGCGCGGACCCGGACGATAACGGCGTTAATTGTTAGGAGTATTGACAGTCCCTTGGTCTAGTCCAATCATGTTCCAGCATCGAGGCCCTCCCCACGCTGCCTCACCCTGCTGGGAGCAAACATGAGACGACTGAGATCGATTCGCGCTGCCCTGACGGCCGTGGCCACGGCCGCCGCCTCCGTGGGACTCATCGTGACCGGCGGCGGCGCGGCGCATGCCGCCACCGCGCTTCCCACCCATGTCTTCGCCCCCTACTTCGAGGCCTACAGCGGCGACAGCCCCGCCGCGCTGTCGGCCGCGTCACGAGCGAAGTACCTGACGATGGCGTTCATCCAGGCCGCGTCGAAGGGCTCGTGCACCCCGTACTGGAACGGAGACACCGGCAAGCCGATCGCCGCCGCATCGTTCGGCTCGGACATCGCCACCATCCAGTCGAAGGGCGGTGATGTCATACCCTCGTTCGGCGGCTACACCGCGGACAACACCGGTACGGAGATCGCCGACAGCTGTACCGACGTCTCCGCCATCGCCGCCGCGTACGAAAGCGTCGTCACCACTTACGGCATCACTCGCATCGACCTCGACACCGAGGACAACTCGCTCACCAACAGCGCCGGTATCGACCGTCGCAACAAGGCGATCAAGCAGGTCGAGGACTGGGCGGCGGCCAACGGCCGTACCGTGCAGTTCTCCTACACCCTGCCGACCACCACGAGCGGCCTGGCCTCCAGCGGCCTCGCCGTGCTGCGGAACGCCGTGTCCAACGGTGCGCGCATCGACATCGTCAACATCATGACGTTCGACTACTACGACGGTGCCACCCACGAGATGGCGACGGACACCGAGAACGCCGCCTCTGGGCTGTACGGCCAACTCGCCAACCTCTACCCGTCGAAGACCCCGGCGCAACTGTGGGCCATGGTCGGCATCACCGAGATGCCCGGCATCGACGACTACGGTGCCGCTGAGACCTTCACCACCGCCGATGCGACGACGGTCTACAACTGGGCCGTCCAGAAGGGGATCAGCAGCCTGTCGTTCTGGGCGCTGCAGCGCGACAACGGCGGCTGCCCGGGCACCGGCGGCTCCGACGCCTGCTCCGGCATCGCGCAGAGCCAGTGGTACTTCAGCAACACCTTCGCACCCTTCACCGGCGGCGGCGGTCCGGTGGCCGATGACTTCTCGGTGGCCGTGTCACCGTCGTCGGCCTCGGTGGCGCCCGGCGGTACGGTGAGCGCTGCCGTCAGCACGACCGTGACCGCGGGCACCGCGCAGAACGTGAGCCTCACGGCGAGCGGGGCCCCCGCGGGAGTGACGGTGAAGCTCAGTCCGGCGTCGGTGAGCGCGGGCGGGTCGTCTACGCTGACGGCGCAGGTCTCCTCGTCGGCGGCGCCCGGCAGTTATCCCGTCACCGTCACCGGATCGGCCGCTTCCGGGAGTCATTCCGCCACCTACGCCCTCACCGTCACCGGATCCGGCGGCGGGTCCGGCGCCATCGTCAACGGCGGCTTCGAGAGCGGAAGTCCGAGCCCATGGACCTGTCAGTCGGGCAGTGCCGTGGTCGGCAGCCCGGTCCACTCCGGAAGCCACGCGCTTCAGGTGACCCCGACGGCAAGCCAGACCGGTGAATGCGACCAGTCGCTCACCCTCGCCCCAAACACCGCCTACACCCTGACCGGTTGGGTACAGGGCGACTACGCGTACATCGGCGTCAGCGGTGGCGCGACGGCCAGCACCTGGGCCTCGTCCAGCGGTTGGACCAAGCTGACGGTGCCCTTCACCACCGGAGCCTCGGGCAACGTCACGGTCTACCTGCACGGCTGGTACGGACAGAGCAACGTGTACGGGGACGACTTCTCGATCAGCTAGCGAGCGGGCCCGGCCCTTTCGCCGGTGTGGAAGGCCCGCGGGGTGCGTCCCCGCGGGCCTTTCGCGTCGCGCCGACCGCCGTCAGGCGGTGCGTCGGGCGGCGGTGAGCGCGGCGACCGTCGCCGCCGCGAGGGCGTCGAGGTCGGCCGCGGGTACCGGGGAGCGGAACACCGCGAGGCGCCAGTAGAGGGGGCCCGCCAGCAGGTCGAGCGCCAGCTCCGGATCGATGTCCTCCGGCAGTTCACCGCGTTCGACCGCGCTACCGACAACGGCCTGCGCGATGCCGTGCTGGATACCGCTCAAGGCGGCCCGCAGGGCCTGGGCGATCTGCGGACTGCGTGCCGCCTCGGCCAGCAGGTCGGGGATGATCTGCGAGGCCATCGGATGCCCGAGGGCCCGGGCGGTGACCTCCAGCAGGGCCCGTACATCACCGAGCAGGCTGCCGGTGGCCGGGACCGGCATGCCCTGTACGGCGACCTCCGACACCACATCGAGGACCAGCGGCAACTTGGACCGCCACCGCCGGTAGACCGCCGCCTTGCCGACCCCGGCCCGGCGGGCGATGCCCTCGATGGTCATCCGCGCGTAGCCGACCGCGGCCAGTTCCTCGAACACGGCGGTGCGGATGGCGGCGGTCACGTCCTCCCGGAGCACGGCGGCTCCGGCGGGGGTGCGGCGGGTCGACGGCGGGGGCGGGGTCATGCGCCGAGCCTACGCGACGTTGCGACGGAACGGTTGCGTTCCATCGGATTTCCGTCTAGCGTCTCGCAATGCGACGAGACGGTTTCGTTCCATCGCATATTCCGTGTCGCTGTCCCGTGCCCGCCCCTGGACGAAAGCGCCTCCCACATGACTGTTGACCTGGCGCCGCCACCGCTGGCGGCCGCCCCGCACCGGGAACCGGACCCGGCGGAGCTCGCCGCCGCGTACGGCCTCAGCGTGAGCGGCGCCCGGCCGCCACTGGCCGACTACGCCCGGCAGTTGTGGGCGCGCCGCCACTTCGTCGTCGCGTACGCGACCTCGCGGCTGACCGCGATGTACGCCACGGCGAAGCTCGGCCAGGCCTGGCAGGTGATGACCCCGCTGCTCAACGCCGGGGTCTACTACCTCGTCTTCGGGTTGCTGCTGGGCACCCGGCACGGCACCCCGAACTTCATCCCGTATCTGTGCACGGGGGTGTTCGTCTTCAACTTCACCCAGACCTCCGTGCTTTCCGGGACACGGGCGATCTCCGATAATCTCGGACTGATCCGGGTGCTGCAATTCCCTCGGGCCTGTCTGCCGATCGCCGTGACGCTCATCCAGCTTCAGCAACTGCTCTTCTCCATGGGCGTGCTCGCTGCGATCGTTCTCGCCTGCGGGGTGCCGTTCACCGCGCACTGGATGCTGGCCGTCCCGGCATTGCTTCTGCAGTCGGTGTTCAACGCCGGAGTGGCATTGGCCGTGGCGCGGATCGGGGCGAAGGCCACCGATGTCGCCCAGCTCATGCCGTTCGTTCTGCGTACCTGGATGTACTTCTCCGGGATCTTCTACAACCTGCGCGTTTTCACGGCGCACGCTCCGCACTGGGTCGCCACCGCTCTGGAGGTGAATCCAGGGCTGATCTATCTGACGTTGATGCGATACGCCCTCATCGACACCGTGACCTCGCAGAGCCTTCCACCGCATGTGTGGCCGCTGGCGCTGGGCTGGGCGGTCGTCATGGGCGTCGGGGGCTTCGTGTTCTTCTGGAAGGCTGAGGAGCAGTACGGTCGTGGCTGAGCAGAGTGGAACCAGTGTGGTGCCCGGGTCCGGTGAGCGTATTCCCACCGTGATCGTTGATGATCTGCACATCGTGTACCGGGTGCATGGTGCGGGCAGTGGCAAGGGGAGTGCGACGGCGGCGTTGAGTCGGATCGTGCAGCGTCGTACGTCGCCGAATGTGCGTGAGGTGCATGCGGTGCGCGGGGTGAGTTTTGTCGCGTACCGGGGTGAGGCGGTGGGGCTTATCGGGTCGAATGGTTCGGGTAAGTCGACGATGTTGCGGGCGATCGCGGGGTTGTTGCCGCCGGAGCGGGGTCGGGTCTATACGGATGGTCAGCCGTCGTTGTTGGGGGTGAACGCGGCGCTGATGAATGACCTGACGGGGGAGCGGAACGTGATCCTGGGCGGGTTGGCGATGGGGATGGGTAATACCGAGATCCGGGAGAAGTGCCAGGACATTGTGGACTTCTCGGGGATCAATGAGAAGGGTGATTTCATCTCGTTGCCGATGAGGACGTATTCGTCGGGTATGGCGGCGCGGTTGCGGTTTTCGATCGCGGCGGCGAAGCAGCACGATGTGTTGATGATCGATGAGGCGTTGGCGACGGGTGACCGGGCGTTTCAGAGGCGGTCGGAGGAGCGGATCCGGGAGTTGCGGGCGGAGGCCGGGACGGTGTTCCTGGTGAGCCACAACAACAAGTCGATCCGGGATACCTGTGATCGGGTGCTGTGGCTGGAGAAGGGCGAGCTGTGGATGGATGGCCCGACCGAGCAGGTGCTTGAGGCGTACGAGGACCACACCGGCAAATAGCCGCACGCGGGTTTCCGGGTCTGCGCCCGATTCCTGGACGTAGGCCGTATGGGTGAATCGCCGATGCCGTCAGCGAGCGGAACGGCGCGGTCTTCGCCGAAGTCGGCCGGATGCGGGGAAACTGCCGCGCCCCACCCCGGGCGCCAGGCCCGGGACCGTGTGTCCGGCCCCAGAGGGGCCTCGCTCGTGCGGATTCGCCCCGCCTATGCCGAAGTCGCCGCGGACGGCAACTCCAAGGCGGGTTCGCCGGTTTCGGCGCGATAACGGGCAACTTCTTCACCGGAATCCTACAGACGCCGGGTATCAACAAACCAGGGCGGTACGCCGTCACCGCCCACTGCTCCACCGGTCCGCACCGGACCCGGCGGCGCCAACAGCGGCTGGAACTCGACCGAGACAGCGGTGGGCGGTGCTCTCACCGCCGCCGCCCTCGCGCCCGACCCGCCCTGCCGGCCTCGCCCCGCGAACGGCGGACAGGTCTGATCGCCGATCTCCCGATCAGGCTCTGACCGTCGCGCCCCCCGTACCGCCTCAGCGGCGGTACGGGGGGCGCTTGCTTTCCAACGCCCTGTGCTCAGGCGTGCCGTGGGCAGTAGGTGTCCGCGTCGCCGTACTGCCGTACCACGGTGAACAAGTCGGTCAGCCGCGCCAGGCGCAGCACCCGCTCCAACCACGGGTCGGTGACGACCAGGGTCACGCGGCCGCCCCGCCGTCCCATCTGGCGGGCGGTGCGGACCAGCGGTCCGAGACCCGTGGCGTCCATGAACGTCACCGATCTCAGGTCGACGACGATGTCCGAAGTGGTGAGCGCAGCGGCGGCAAGCATGCCGGTGGTGCGCGCGGTGGTGAGCAGATCCAGCTCACCGTCGAGCGTCACAGTGGTCGCCATGGCGTGCTCCTCTCACGAGCGCGCTTCCGCGAACGGTGGGAAGATCAGCCTAGAGGTGTTGGCGGCCGCTTCACGGCGAATGCCGGAAGTCGGCCGTCGGCTCAGGGGCCCGTCCGGCCAGAGCACGTTCACCATGCACCGGTGCGCCGGGCATGCGCCGTGGTCAACCGGTCAGCTCGCGTTCCAGCGGTGTACGCAAACTCGGCCTGATCCGGGTGCTGCCCAGCCATTCGGCGAGCCGGTCGGCCTCGGCGTCGATCGCCGACCGGGCGTGCCGTCCCGCGTCGGTGAGCAGGCGGTAGGCGATGCGGCCGTCCGGGCGCTGCGCCCAACCGCCGATCACCCGGCCGTTCCACCACACGGTGGGGCCTATGTTGCCGTTGCGGTCGAAGAGCGGCTGCCGCAACTCCGGGTCGGCGTACCAGTCGCGGTGCCGCCATCCCATGGCGGTCGGGTCGAGCCCGGGCAGCAACGCCGCCCAGGGTTCGGGCTCCGAGAGGGTTTCCAAGTCGTCCGGTAGCAGATATCCGGTGCCCTCATCGAGGTCGACGGCGACCGCACCGGTCGCGGCGATCGCCTTACGGGTGTCGGTGAGCGTCCAACCGGTCCACCACTTCAGGTCGTCGGCCGTGGCGGGGCCGAAGGACGCCAGATAGCGGCGGGCGAGCTCGGCCTTGGCCGGGGCTTCCGGCAACTCCGCGAGCGGCTCCGCCGGGGACCACCGGAACTGGCTCGACGTCCAACTGCCCAGCGGCCTGCCCCGCCGGATCCTGCCCTCCGCGGCGAGGACGCCCAGGATCCTGCTGGAGACCCGCTGCCTGGCCTCGTACGGCTTCCCGGGCGAGACCACGATCTGCTCGCGCAGCGCGGGCACGTCCGACGCGAGCTCGACGGCGGTGGCCTGACCGCGTTCCCGGAGTGCCGCCAGGGCGGCGTCTTCGGCGGCGGCGATCCACTCGGCGGTGAAACCACCGGCCTGCAGCAGGAGTTTCGCGTGGTGGGCGCGTTCCTTCAACGCGACCGGGCGCGCGGTGGAGGCGTTGACGACCGGTGCGAGTTCGGTGGGGACGACGAACATGGTGCGCCGCATACACAGCATCCGGGCCAACGTCAGGTCGTCGTACAGCCCGCGCTCGACCTCCGCGACGCTCGGGGAGGCGAGGCGGGCGCACGCGGCGAGATAGACCGTCGCCGGATCGGTGGCGTGCAGCGCGACGAGCGCGTGCGCGACGTCCTCCACCGCCGTCCCCTTGGCGCCGGGCGCCAGGAGGTGCCGTACACCGAGCCGGGCCCGCCGCTGTCCGGCAGCCACCCGCGGGCGGGCGCTCACCGGCGCACCGCGCGACGGGACGCGGCGGGCGGGCTCGTACGCTGCATACGACAACTCCCGAGACGGCTGCGGAAAGTCCTGACCAGGCGACCACCGTACTGTCCCGGCGGCTGGCCCGATGGCGCGCCTCGTACCCACGAGCGGTCGGATCGCCGACGATCGAGTCATGACGGCGAATGCGGCGGAGGGCGACACGGCCGGCGGCGTCCGCCTGGCCGGTGCGCGCGGACGGTGGGTCCTGCTGGCCACGGTGCTCGGTTCCGGCATGGCGCTGCTCGACGGCACGGTGGTCAACGTCGCCCTACCGCGGCTGGGCGAGAGCCTGCATGCGTCGCTGGCCGCCCTCCAGTGGACCCTCAACGCCTACCTGCTGACGCTGGCCGGGCTCATCCTGCTCGGCGGATCGCTGGGCGACCGGTTCGGCAGGCGCCGGGTCTTCGTGGTGGGCACGGTGTGGTTCGCTGTCGCCTCCGCGGCCTGCGGGCTCGCTCCCAACCCGGGCGTGCTGATCGCGGCCCGCGCGCTGCAGGGCGTGGGCGGCGCCCTGTTGACGCCCGGGTCACTCGCGCTGATCCAGGCCACCTACGTCGAGGAGGACCGCTCCCGGGCGGTCGGTGCCTGGTCGGGGCTTGGCGGTGTGGCCGGAGCCATCGGCCCGTTCGTCGGCGGCTGGCTGGTCGACGGACCGGGCTGGCGCTGGGTGTTCCTCATCAACTGCCCGGTGGCCCTGGTGGTGGTGGCGCTCGCGGTGCGCTGGATTCCGGAGAGCCGGGAAGGCGATGAGACCGGTTCCTTCGATGTGGCGGGGGCCGCCCTGGCGGCGCTGGCGTTGGCCGCTCTCACCTACGCGCTGGTCGAAGCGCCGACCGGCGGCGGTTCCGGACCGGTTCTCGGGTGCGCGGTCGCGGCCTGTCTGCTCGGTGCCGGGTTCGTCGTACTGGAGCGGCGGCGGGCCCATCCGATGCTGCCGCCCGACTTGTTCCGCTCCCGGATGTTCACCGTCGTCAATGTGATCACCCTGTGCCTGTACACGCCGTTGAGCGGAGTGCTGTTCCTGCTGCCGGTGCAGCTCCAAGTCTCCTCCGGATACAGCGCGTTGCAGGCCGGTATCGCCATGCTGCCCATCACCGTGTTGATGCTGGCACTGTCCGCCCGCGCCGGAGAACTGTCCCGGCGCATCGGCCCACGGCTGCCGCTGACCGTGGGGCCGCTGCTGGCGGCCGCGGGCATCGCACTGCTGCACCGGGTGGGACCCGCTCGCTCCTACTGGAGCACGGTGCTGCCCGCCGCCATCGTGCAGGGGCTGGGGATGGCCCTGTTCGTCGCCCCGCTGACCGCCACCGTGCTGGCTGCCGTCCCGGTGCGGCGGGCGGGGATCGCCAGCGGTGTCAACAACGCGGCCGCCAGGGCCGGCGGTCTTGTCGCCGTCGCGGCGCTGCCGCTCGCCGTGGGGCTCTCGGGCGGGCAGTACGCCTCAGGGCCCGCCGTGCACCGGGCGTTCCAGGAGGCGGTGATCATCTGCGCGGTGGTGATGGCCGCCGGGGGCGTGCTCGCCTGGTTCACCGTACGGGGTCCGCGCCTCGGGGCGCCCTGTGCGCGTCCGCAGTGCTCCGTCTACTGCGGTGTCCCGGCACCGCCGCTGGACCCGGGCGGTGAATAGGCCTGTCCGGCCGATCCGAACTCGCCGCCACCAACGACACCCGGGTCGCCGAGACAAAGCGTTCACCGTCTGGACGCACCCCCATCATCTCGGCAACACCGGCGTCCGGCACCCTTCTCGGGTCCTGCCGACCGAAAAACGGAACGCTCATGACCACTTCCCCCGTGGACACCGACGAGCAGCTCCCCGCCCCCTCCCGCCTGGCCGACGTCCCTGGCTGGTTCTTCCCGGTCGATCAACTGCTCTTCGACTGGTTCCTGACCCGGCAGCGCCAACGCGACGAATCCGGCGACCTGTTGGAGGTCGGCGTCTACCTGGGCAAGAGCGCGATCTTCTGCGGTGCCTATGTACGCGACGGCGACCGCTTCACCGTCTGCGACCTGTTCGACTCGCCAGCCGAGGACTCCTCCAACAGCGCCGAGATGGCCAAGTCGTACTCCACCTTGACCCGCCGGGCGTTCGAGGCCAACTACCTCTCCTTCCACGACGAACTGCCCACGGTCGTGCAGGGTCCGTCCTCGCTCGTCCCGGACCATGTCGACAAGGCCAGTTGCCGCTTCGTCCATATCGACGCCTCGCATCTGTACGACCATGTGCACGCCGACATCGGGTGCGCCCGCGGCCTGCTGCGGCCGTACGGCATTGTCGCCCTGGACGACTTCCGCGCCGAGCACTGCCCGGGGGTCGCCGCCGCCACCTGGCAGGCGGTCACCAGCGGCGGCCTGCACGCCGTCTGCATCACCAGCACCAAGTTCTACGGCACATGGGGCGATCCAGGCCCGGTGCGCGACGAACTGCTCACCTGGCTGAGCGAACGCGGTGACCTGTGGCACGAGGTGCAGTCCGTGGCCGGCGGCCCGCTGATCCGCATCGACGGCAAGAAGGCCGTCGCCCCGCCGCACCCCGCGTCCCGGCACCCGGCGGCCGACCCGAACCGGCAGGCCTCCGGCCCGGCGCCGGGCGACCGCCCCCGACCCGCGGCACGCCGCCTTGCCGCCCGGGTCCTGCCGTCCTCGTTGACCAAGATGGTGGGCGCCGCGCGACGACGCGGTTGAGACAAAAGCATCACGCTGTGTCGTGAAGTCAGCGCAAACCTCCTCGGGTTGGCACGTCTACGTGGCGGCCCGGCGCTTCGCCGGGCATGCTGCGGTGTACAGGCCACAACCCGGGCGGAGGAGGGACACTGTGGGAACGGCCTTCGCGCTGCCGCTCGTTGGTGTCGCGTTCGCTGTGGTGGCCCCGCGGATACTGGCGCGGGCCCACTGGCAGGAACGCGAACCTGTGGTCGCGCTGTGGGTGTGGCAGTGCGTTGTCGCCGCCGTACTGCTGTGCTTCGCGCTGTCCTTGCTCGTCACCGCCGCCGCCCTGTGGGCACCGCTGCGCGACCGGCTCTTCTGGATCGCGCCGCGCGGCGTCCAGGACTCCTACGATCTGACCGTGGGCGGGGCATGGCGCGGAGTGTTCGCCGCCGTGCTGGTGACCGCCGGTATCCACCTCGTGCTGCACCTGGTCCGGGAGGCGCACCTCGCCCGCATCAGCCGTCGCCGCCGCTACCACGAGCTACGGGAAGCGGCTCCGCCGCTGCCGTACGAGCGGCCGCACCGCTGGCGGGTCCGGCGTGATGAGCGGCTTCTGGTCATGGAAAGCCCGCGACCGCAGGCATGGTCGCTGCCACTGCCGCGCAAGCCGCTGCAACTCGTCGTGTCCACAGGGGCGATGCGCCGACTCAGCCGTGAGCAGTTGGACGCCGTCCTCGCCCATGAACGCGCCCACGCCAGGGCCCGCCACCATCTGCTGCTGCAGTCCGCCGGCGCACTGGCCACCGCGTTCCCCGGCGCGACGCTGTTCACCGCCTACGCGGACCACTCGGCGCGGCTGGTGGAGTTGGCCGCCGATGACGCGGCGGCGTACCGGCACGGCCATCTGGCCACCGCTCTCGCGCTCCTGGACCTGAACGAGACCCGGCTCGGCGCGGCCCGCGCGGTACCCGTCGCCTGGGCTCCCGGGACACCCCCGCCACCGCCGGTCGAACAGGTCGCCGCGCGCGTCGACCGGCTGCTCACCGGGCCGCCCCGGCTGCGCCCGGTGCAGCGTCTCAACCTGACCGCGGTGGGCCTGATGATGATCCTGGTCCCGGTGCTGGTGGCGCTCGCTCCCGGGCTGGACACGCTGCTGACCGTGGGCTGGCGGAGCTGAGACCGGCCCCGACGTGATGGATCCCGTGCACACGTGTGGTAGGCATGCGGCGAACCGGCAACCGCCCGCAGTGCGGCGGGCGGCAGCGGCACCGTAGACACCGGGAGACGACATGAGCGACACGATGACGGCCGGAACGGTCACCGTCACCGCGGGGAACGGCGATCCCATCGAGGCGTACCTCGCACGCCCGACGGACCGCCCCGGGTACGGCGGCGTCGTGGTGATCCACCACATGCCGGGCTATGACGCGGCCACCAAGCAGATGGTGCGCGACTTCGCGGCCAACGGCTACGCGGCGCTGTGCCCGAACCTCTACTCCCGTCAGGCACCCGGCGCCAGCCCCGATGACGCGGCGGCCGCGGTCCGGGCCGCCGGGGGCGTCGCCGACGACCAGTTGACCGGTGATGTGGAGGGTGCGGTACGCCATCTGAAGTCGCTGGAGGGCGCGAACGGCAAGATCGGGGTGATCGGTCACTGCTCCGGTGGCCGTCAGGCGTTCCTGGCCGCCTGCTCGATGCCGCTGGACGCGGCGGTGGACTGCTACGGCGCCTTCGTCGTCAGCGATCCGCCCGCCTCCATGCCCGCCACCATGAAGCCGGTGATCGGTCTCGCGCCGCAGTTGTCGTGTCCGCTGCTCGGCCTGTTCGGCGCCGAGGACTCCTACCCCGCGCCGCAGGAGACCGCCGAACTCGCCGCGGAACTCGACCGGTTGGGCAAGGAGTACGACTTCCACACCTACGAGGGCGCCGGGCACGCGTTCTTCTCCGTCGACCGGCCCAGCTACCGGCTCGCGGCCGCGGTGGACGGCTGGCAGCGGATCTTCGACTTCTTCGGCCGCCATCTTTCCGTCTGAGGCGGCCGCCCTTCCGCCTGACGAGGAGTCCAGCATGTGCACGTACCTCACCGAGAAGATCTCTCTCGACGGCAGCGGCAAAGGGGCGCGGGGCTGGTTCCCGCTCACCCACGCGACCGTCTATGTGGACCACCCCCAGCACGCGCCGCAGGAGCACACCCTCAACATCGACTTCATCAACCCCGAGCAGGGCCCCGGGGCGCGGGTGGCGGTGGAGTTGACCGAGGAGTCCGCCCTGGCACTGGTACGCGCCATCCAGGACGCGCTGGCCGCCGCCCCGCCCGGCCTCGCATCGGGCGGCGCCGCCGCGAGGCCGGATGAAGCCGCCGTCTCCTCAGCGGGACAGCCGCTCAGCTCGTGATCTTGTCGAAGATCCTGGAGTACGCGTATCCGGTGCCCTTGTCGTAGCCGTCGACCTCCCAGAACGACAGCTCCTGGACGCCCTTGGCGGCCGCGAAGCGCTCCAGCGTGGTGGCGTCGGACTGGGTGAAGTCCTCGTTGTCGTCGTTCTTCCCGGCGATCGGGGTGAGCCCGATCCGTCCCCACACCTGCGACGAGGAACCGCCGTAGATTCCGGCGAGCTGGCCGTGCGTGGCGTTGGCGGCCGACTCGGCGTCGGCGAGCGCGTTGTGGCCGTTGCCGAAGTCCATCGTCATGATGTTGACCAGGTTGACGTTGACGCCCCTGCTCTTGGCGTCCTTGAGCAGGCCCAGGGCGTTGGACTCCAGGCCGGTCGGGTCGACCGGCACGGTGTAGTCGATCCGGACCGACGGGTTCGCCTTCTGCAGTGCGGCCAGGGCCTGGTCGCGGCGGGAGTTGGCCGATGAGTCGTCGAGGACGCCGCCTTCGATGTCGAAGTCCAGGCGGGTGACGCCGTAGGTGGTGACCACCTTGGTGTACGCGGCGGTGAGTTGGGACACCGAGGTGCAGGTCTGCGCCAACTCGCCGCCCGCCTCGCCACCGAACGAGACGATGACATCGCCTCCGGCCGACTTCAGCGCGTTCACCTGGGAGGTGAACGCGCCGAGTGAGTCGCCGCCGTCCTCCCACTGGGGCGTGCAGCCCGACTTGGGGGTGAGGAAGGCCAGTGTGTAGTCCCGCACTCCGGTGGTCTTCATGTCCGCCGCCATGTCACCCGCGTCCGAGCCGCTGATCTGGAGGTACGGGGCGGCGTAGTGCGCGGGGAAGGAGGACGCCGCGTGGGCCGGAGCGGCGACGATGAGCAGTGCGGCGGGGATCAGGCCGGATGCCGCCACCGCGGTGGCGGCAAATGAATTGCGCATGACAAGAAGCCCTTCGTGTGTGCCTCCGGGTGGGAGTGGGAGGAGGCTGGAAGGAAAGTTTCCTAACTGGTTTGGGCGAGAATGGCCTCGCCACCAGCCGGTGTCAAGACATGCGACAAGGCCGACCGTCGCCGATCGGCCGGGTCGCGGGATGCCGTGTGCCTAGCGGTAGTTGCCGGTGTGGCCCAGGCTGTAACGGCCGGGCTGCGGGAAGAACGCCAGTCCATGCGGGTTGGCGCCGACCCGGATACGGGCCAGCAGCCGCCCGTCGGTGGTGGCGAAGACATACACCTCGTCGTTGTCACGCCCGGAGAGCCACAGTTGCGTGCCGTCGGCGCTGACCCCGCCCATGTCGGGGGAGCCGCCGCCGGGTATTCGCCAGGTGGCCGTGGTGGTACCTCTGCCGGGGTCGACCACACTGACCGATCCGTCCTGGCGGTTGGACACATACAGCAACGTTCCGTCCCGGCTGGGGTATATACCGTGCGCACCGGCCCCGGTGGGGATCCTCCCCTCCTGGCGCATGGTCGCTCCGTCTACCACGATCAGGTCGCCGTCGTGGAAACCGGCGACATAGAACGTGCGCCCATCCGGGCCGAGCCGGACGTCCTGCGGCATCGCGTTCGGACCGAGGTCGAGCTCGCCGAGGATCCGCAACGTGGCCGTGTCGAACTTCAGCAGCTGCCCGGAGAACTCGCAGCTGGCGATGAAGTAGCTGCCGTCCGGCGAGAAGTCGGCGTGATTGATGCCGGAACAGGGCGCGGTGACCGTGCGCCGCAAGGCCATGGTGTGCGGGTCCCGGACATCCAGATGGTTCCGGCGCTCCGCCATGACGAGGGCGGAACCGCCGTCCGGGGTGAAGTACAGGTTGTACGGGGCGTCCACCGGAACCGGCTTGCCGGGCTTGGCGGTTCGGGGGTCCAGCGGTACGAGCTGATTGCTGCCGCTGGCGTCCACCCAGAGCGTCCGCAGGTCCCAGGAGGGGGTGACGTGCTGCGGCAGCCTGCCGACCGGGAGGTGGCCGACGATCCGGAAGGACTTGGGATCTATCACGGTCACGGTGTCGCGGTCGCTGCTGGACGAGGTGTTGGTGCCGCCCATGCCGGTCTCGCCGCTGTTGGGCACGTAGACCAGTTCGGGGTCCTTGGCGACGGTGGGGCTGAGCATGCCCGTCCGGGTGAACGCGTACGCGTCGGCCAGTGCGAGCGGGCGACTGTACGGGTTCGCCGCGCCGCCCTGCGCTATCCAGGGGATGCCGCCGGACGGGTGGTGGACACCCTCGGCGGCGTGCCCGGCCCGCAACGGCTGGGGGCGGCCTGGACGGGTTGACGCGCCGGCGTTGTCGTCGGGGGCGGACAGCGTGCTGACCGCCACGACGCCCGCGGTGAGCGCGAGGCCGCAGACCAATGCGGTGCGGAGGGGGCGCGCACGCACAGGTGCCCTCCCGTCGTCGATGGACTGGATACGGGACAAACCTAGGCATAGCGCATTGATGACGCGACTCGTCGGCCCGGGAGCGGCGGAGGCCCGGGTGGCCCTACGAAGATCGACTCGCGGAAGTGCGCGGGAGGGCGTAGGCGTTCGATGTGCTGGCGGAGAAGGGTGGTCGAGCCGGGTGACCCACACGTGGTGCCCGGTCGATAGTGGGGGGATCGGCCGGGCACCACGTGTGGCGGCGGCGAGCTGGGCTCGCACTCCTGTAGCGCGCCTGCCCGGATCCAGATCCGGCAAACAAAATCGATTCAGCACCGGCTCACCGGCGCTTTCCGCGGCGATGGCCGCCCCCGAGCCAGGTGCGACAATCGCCCGCGTTCTACGGGTGGTTCACGAGACCCGGCAGTAACCGCCGTCCACCGCCTGGAACTTCCGCTCCTGGACGGCTGTGGTGTCGCCGATGTACTGCTGTACGGCGGTGGCCGCGGCGCGGGCGTCCGCGCACGCCGCTGTCCTCGTTCACCACGGTGCCCCAGCCCGTCGGCGGTGCGCCTGCCGCCTTCGCGGTGTGCTGGGTTGGGCTGCGGTGCGTTCGGACACCGCCGGTCCGCGCGGCGGGGATTGCTCGCCGTTGCGGCGGCCATTTCCTCGGGGGCAAGCCCCCGAACCCTCCGGCGGGAACGATCTACCGGGACAAGTCCCTGACGCCCCTGGGGGTTTGGGGCTCGCCCCCAAGATGACCTGCCGCGAAGGCGAGTGGCTCCAGCGGCGCCGACCGGCGGCGGAACGTACCCGCATAGGATGACCCGCGGTACCAATTCCCGCTGGAATCCCGCATGGCGATCGAGGAGCCAGGAATGAGTGTCCGCGTCGAGCGCGACGGTCCGGTCACCACGGTCGTACTGTCCCGGCCGGAGTGCCGCAACGCGGTGGACGGGGTGACCGCGGCCGCGCTCGCCGAGGCGTTCCGTGCCTTCGACGCCGATCCGCGGGCGCGGGTGGCCGTGCTGTGGGGCGAGGGCGGAACGTTCTGCTCCGGCGCCGACCTCAAGGCGGTCGGCACCGAGCGCGGCAACCGGGTCGCGCCGGACGGCGACGGACCCATGGGCCCCACCCGACTGCGGCTGACGAAACCCGTGATCGCCGCGGTCAGTGGGCACGCGGTGGCGGGCGGGCTGGAACTCGCCCTCTGGTGCGACTTGCGGGTGGCCGAGGAGGACGCGGTGTTCGGCGTCTTCTGCCGACGCTGGGGTGTGCCGCTGATCGACGGGGGTACGGTGCGGCTCCCGCGGCTCATCGGCACCAGCCGCGCGCTGGATCTGATCTTGACCGGTCGGCCGGTTCCCGCCGCCGAGGCGCACGCCATCGGCTTGGCCAACCGCGTTGTGCCGCCCGGCCGTTCACGGGCCGCCGCCGAGGAACTCGCGGCGCAGATCGCCCGGTTCCCGCAGACCTGCCTGCGCGGCGACCGCGCCTCCGCCCTCGCCCAGGACGGTCTGACGGAGCAGGAGGCGATGGCCGTCGAGCTGCGCCACGGCCAGGCAGCCATGGCGGAGGCGCTCAGCGGCGCCGCGCGGTTCGCCGCGGGCGCCGGGCGTCACGGGGATTTCACCCAGCTCTGAGGCGCTGCCGTCCCGGGACACCTGACGGTACGGCCACCGCCCGCCCCCGTACCGCTTGCATCCGCGGACCCAGCGGGTAACGGTGGGTTACGGGGGAGGGCCACGGGCGGTGACCCGCTGTCCGCGGCCGCCGGTGCCTATCCGGAGGAAGGCCGCCATGACCTCGCGAAAATCGCTGGCGGAGTACCACCGCAAACGCGACTTCTCGAAGACTCCCGAGCCCCAGGGCGGCCGGGTCGGCGAATCGCACGAGTCCCGCTACGTCGTACAGCTGCACGACGTCAGCACCCGCCACTTCGACTTCCGCCTGGAGGTCGACGGGGTGCTGAAGTCCTGGGCGATTCCGAAGGGCCCCTCCACCGACCCCCACGACAAGCGGCTGGCGGTGCCCACCGAGGACCACCCACTGGACTACCGCGACTTCGAGGGCGTCATCGGCGACGACCAGTACGGCGCGGGAACCGTCCTGGTCTGGGACTCCGGGACGTACCGCAATCTCAGCGAGCGCGACGGCAAGGAGATCCCCATCGCCGAGGCGCTGGCCCACGGCCATGCCTCGTTCTGGCTCGACGGCAGGAAACTGCACGGCGGATTCGCCCTCACCCGCATCCGTCCGGAGGCCTGGCTGCTGGTGAAGAAGGACGACGAACACGCCTCCTCGGCGGGTACCCCGGAGCCGAGCCGCGCCACGTCGGTCCGTACCCGCCGCACCCTGAAGCAGATCGCGGCCGACGCCAAGGCGGGCCGCAAGGGAAGGCGGCGCGCCGATGACACGCACCGGCACGGCACCCGGTCATGACCGAGGAGCTGCGGCGGCTGCCGCCCGAGCAGCGTGACCTGCTGCGCCCCGCCCCGCACCCCCGCGAGGTGCGCCCGATGCTGGCCGTCCTCAGCGACCGCCGGTCCCTCGACGGCGGTTGGATCTTCGAGCGCAAGCTCGACGGGGTACGGGCGCTGGGCTTCCGCGTCGGCGGCCGCGCCGGTCTGCTGTCCCGTACCGGACGGCCGATGGACGCCACCTACCCCGAGATCATCGATGTCCTGGAGCGGCAGGAGTGCCAGGACTTCCTGGTGGATGGCGAGATCGTCGCCCTGGACGACCACGGGCACACCAGCTTCGCCCTGCTGCAACGGCGCATGGGGCTTACCAAGCCCCACGCTGTGCGGATGAGCGGCGTGGCGGTGATGTACTACCTCTTCGATCTGCTCCGCCTCGACGGCCAGGACCTCACGCGGCTGCCGCTGCGTACCCGCAAGTCACTGCTGCGCCGTGTCATCGACTTCCGGCCCCCGTTGCGCTTCACCGCCCACCGCAACTCCGGGGGGCAGGAGCTGCTGGCGCGTGCGTGTGAGAAGGGCTGGGAAGGGCTGATCGCCAAGCGCGCCGTCGGACGCTACGTACAGAAGAGGTCGGGGGACTGGCTGAAGCTGAAATGCTCGGCCGGACAGGAGATGGTGGTCGGCGGATTCACCGAACCGTCCGGCAGCCGCGTCGGCTTCGGCGCGCTCCTGGTCGGCTACTACCAGGACGACCGGTTGCGCTATGCGGGCAAGGTGGGCACCGGATTCGACACCACCACCCTGCTCCGGCTCAGAGTCCGCCTCGATGAGCTCGAACAGAGCACCTCGCCCTTCGACGAGCCGGTCCGGGAGCGGGCGGTGCACTGGGTCAGACCCGAGCTGGTCGCGCAGATCGGCTTCACAGAGTGGACGCGGGACGGAAAGCTGCGGCACTCCCGCTTCCTCGGGCTCCGGGACGACAAGAGCCCCCGCGAGGTGGTGCGCGAGCGGGCTACGGGGGCGTAGTTCGCGGGGCTCGGCGGCCCTCAATGAAGCGCGGGGCTCGGCGGCCCGTCGATCATGTCCACAACGTTTACTGTGGAATGACCATTCTTGTCAGGTATTGCTCCCCAGCCCACCTTGCTCCCACCTCACCTGGTTCGATCTGCGACACAAGGGGTGCATGCACATGGAGTCGCCGCCCGCCGTCGCTCCCGTGACGCCCAAGAACCCCGGCCTCAAGCGGGAGATCGGACTGATCGGTCTTCTCTGGGCCTCGGAAGGGTCCATCATCGGTTCCGGCTGGCTGTTCGGCGCGCTCTACGCCGCACAAGCCGCCGGAACCGCCGCTTTGCTGTCCTGGGGGATCGGCGCGTTGGCCATCACCGTCCTGGCCTTCGTACACGCCGAGCTGGGGGCCATGTATCCGGTCGCGGGCGGCACCGCGCGCTTTCCGCACTACGCCTTCGGCAGCGTCGCCGGAGCGTCCTTCGGCTGGTTCTCCTGGCTGCAGGCGGTCACCGTGGCGCCGATCGAGGTCATGGCTTCACTGAACTACCTGAGTGTGCATGCCACTTGGGTGCAGACGGGCAAGGACCACCTGACCGCGGGCGGCTACGGGCTGGCCGTCGCCTTCATGGCGTTCTTCGTCATCGTCAACTTCCTGGGCATCAGGTGGCTGGCTCACACGAACAGCGCCGCGACGTGGTGGAAGATCGCCGTTCCGGTGGTCACCATCGTGGTGCTTGCGGTGGCCCGGTTCCACGGCGGCAACTTCGGCTACCAGGGCTTCTCCCCTTTCGGCGCCAAGGGCGTGCTCTCCGCGGTGAGCACCAGCGGCGTCATCTTCGCGCTGCTCGGCTTCGAGCAGGCCGACCAGCTGGCCGGTGAGAGCCGCAACCCGGCCAGGGACATCCCGCGGGCGGTGATCGGCTCGATCCTCATCGGCACGCTGGTGTACGCGGCCCTGCAGGTGGTCTTCATCGCAGCCCTGCCGCACAGTGCCTTCGTCCACGGGTGGGCCAACCTGACCTTCAGGGGCAAGGCGGGGCCGTTCGCCGGTCTGGCCGCCTCGATCGGGCTCGGCTGGCTTGCGGCGCTCCTCTATGTCGACGCGGTCGTCTCGCCGACCGGGACCGGCCTGATCTACGTGACCGCGACATCCCGTGTCTCATACGGCCTGTCCCGCAACGGGTATGTGCCCGCGATCTTCGAACGCACCACCAAGCGCGGCGTCCCGTGGTTCAGCCTGCTGTTCGCCTTCATCATCGGGCTCATTGTCTTCCTGCCCTTCCCCACCTGGCAGAAGCTGGTCGGATTCATCACCTCCGCCAGTGTGCTGATGTACGCCGGGGCGCCGCTCGCCTTCGGCTGCCTGCGCAAGCAGGACCCGGACCGGCCCCGCCCCTACCGGTTGCCGGGCGGCGCGTTCTGGTCGCCGGTGGCCTTCATCGTGGCGAACCTGATCATCTACTGGGCGGGGTGGGACACCCTGTGGCGGCTGGGCGCGGCGATCGTGCTCGGCTACGTCCTGCTCGGTGGCTCGGCGGCACTCAGGCTCAACCCGCGAGTCCCGCATCTGGACTGGAAGTCCGCGCAGTGGCTGCCGGTCTATCTGATCGGCATGGGCGTGATCTCCTGGCAGGGCGGCTTCTGCAGCACCGGACCGGCGTCCATGGTGTCCTGCGGCGCGGCCAACCGTATTCCACTGTGGTGGGACATCGTCATCATCGCGGCGTTCAGTCTGGTGATCTACTACTGGGCGCAGCTGGTCCGGCTGCCGAATGAGGCGACCCAGGAGTACATCGGATCCGTCGAGGTCGTATCGGCCGACTGAGCCGACCGCCAACGCGGGCCGCGCGCAGCGCGGTTGTGCCGCCGCGGCACGGGGAACGGACGTGCGGCCTGTCCCCCGGCCGAGCGGTGCGGTTCGCCCGCCGCCCGCCGGGGTGACCTACCGCGTCACCTCCGCGTCGCGGTTCGATAGCGCCTCTGGCTGACCCCCGGCGTGGGGTCCGGGCGCTCGGCTGGCGCCATGCCTATGGTGAGGCTTCGCCTGAGGGCGGGCGAGCGCGGGCGGGACTGCGCGCGGAAGGCGGAAGCCGCCCCTGTCAACCAGCAACGCCGAGCTACCTCAGTGCGAGCCGCGAGTCAAGAGGCCGTGCTCCGTGCGCGGTTGGCTCGTTGACCCGTACGACCACGCCGAGCGCGGACCCGCAGAACGCAGCCCTGAAGACCGCAGAACCGAAGGAGGAGGCGTGCCCCCATACGCTCCTGCTGCCGGACCGGAGCCCCGGTCGCGCAGCGCGCCTGCCGCCCCGCAGCAGCGAAACCGGTACGCGTCCGAGTGGCCGGACGGGCAGGACGACGACCGCGGCGGCGAGCCGCCGGGTGCGCGGTCGGCCCGGCACCGGGCGCAGGACCGGGACCGCCTCGCATGGCTGGTCTGCGCCTGCGTCGGCCTGGGAGTGCTGGGCACCACCGCCCTCTACGCGAATCCGGGCGCCATGTTCCGCTCCACCCGGTCGGCGTCCGCCGAGGTGCGACCCGCGCGCCCCGCGGCTGCGCCGCACCATGCCGCTCCGGGCCCGCAACCTCGTACGTCCGTACGGCGGTTGCCCGGAATCGGTGCGCGGCTCGGTGCCGCGGTCCCGGCGGACGCCCGGCAGGCACTCGTGGTGGTGGGTCAGGGCCCGGACTCCTGGATGTCCGTCGCGACGTTGTGGAGCCGTGACGACCACGGCAACTGGCATCCGGGGACGACCTGGGCAGCGCACAACGCGCTGCGCGGCTGGACCGCCTACCACCGGACCGACGACCTGCGCAGCCCGGTCGGCGTCTACTCCCTCACCGCCGCCGGGGGACTCGCCCCGAACCCGGGCACCAGGCTTCCGTACGATCATTCCCCGGCGTTCCGCGCCGTGGGGGCGGGCTTCGTGGGCGAGCCGCTGACCGGCTCCTTCGACTATGTGGTGGCCATCGACTACAACCGCGTTCCGGGCAGTTCACCGCTCGACTCCCGCACGCCGCTCGGCCGGGCACGCGGCGCGGGCCTGTGGGTGCATGTGGACCACCAGGGCCCGACACACGGCTGCGTCGCGCTGTCCCGCGAGCACATGATCGAGCTGCTGCGAAAGCTGGACCCCGCCGCCCACCCGGTGATCGTCATGGGCGACAAGGCGGCACTGCGGCAGTGACGCGCACCCGCTCGTGACGGTCGGCCGCCGGGCAGGGTCCCGCGAGGCGAAGTGCCCGGCGGCCCCGGCGGGTTGTCAGTGGGCCACGGCATGATGGCGGTATGGAAGATCCGCTGCGCCACGACGAGATCATCGCCCTGGTGGCCGCCCGCGCCAAGGAGCGGTGTGCTCCGTTGCAACCCCCCGTTTCCGAGGGCGAGTTGGCGGCGGCCGGGCAGGCTCTGGGATTCCCGCTGCATCCGCTGCTGGCGCGGCTGTACCGGGAGGTCGCCGACGGGGGCTTCGGGCCCGAGTACGGCTTGTTCCGCCTGTCCGCGTCCGGCGGAGGCCGGGTGAGTGAGACGGCAGGACCGTTGACCGCCGCCTACCGGGACCGCCGGGCCCCCGATCCACGGGACGAGGGCTGGTTCTGGCCGGAAGGCGTGGTGCCGATCATGACGTGGGGGTGCGGCATGCTCGCCTGTGTGGACTGCCGCAGTCCGCAGGGCACCGTCCTGCTCTTCGAGCCCAACCCGGTCGGCGACGACTGGGCGGACGCCTGGTTCGTCGACGCGGACAGCCTGGCTTCCTGGCTGGAGATATCTCTCAACGGCACCGGCTGGTACAGCGATCCGGACGCGGACGACGACTGGGCCGACTTCGGCGCCACCGAGGACACCGCCGCCCCAGCGGAACTGCGCCGCTGGGGCGAGCAGGCCAGAGCCCGCTCCGGCGGCTGACGGTCATTCGGCGATGCCGCGGGTCAGCAGGACCACGGTGACGAACGTCCGGTACAGCCGGATCGGGTCGTCGTCAGTGATCCGCACGGCGAGGTTGTCGGTCCGGACCACGCCCGTGATCCAGGTCGCCATCTCGGCGAGATCGGCGTTGCGGAACCGCACGGTCAGTGTCGCGGGCAGTGCGATGTCCGGCACGGAGAGCTCGGCCAGGCCGCGCGTCGCATCCTCGGCGGCGGCTCGGATCAGCTCGCGCGCCGCCTCGGGATGCAGACTGTCGGCGGCGAACCGCGACACGGACGTCTTCACGACGGCGCTGCGGACGCCGGGGCAGAACGGCTGGATCTCCGCCGCCGTGACGTCGTCCCCCGTGATCAGCGCCACCGGCACACCGTGTCCGAGCGCGACCAGCGCGTTGATACCGGCCTCGCCCGCTGGAGCACCGTTCAGCCGCACTTCGCTGATGGCCTGCGGGTTGTACGTATGCGACAGCACCGACGGCTCGCCGGACATCGAGCCGTGGTAGGAGACGAAGAAGACCCCGTCAAACGAGGCGTCCAGGCCCTGCATCATGTAGAGCGGCTTGTGGCGGCCCGACAGATAGCGGGCCCGGCCCGCGAGCCCGTCCGGTCGCAGATTGGCCATCTTCGAGTGCGAGTCGTTGACCAGGAACGCGGAAGCGCCACCCGCGATCGCGCCCTCGATCGCGGCGTTCACCTCTTCCTGGAGCAGGCCGCGGTGGTATCCGTACTCCGCCTCCAGCGGCCTGCACTGGTTCCAGTCCACGATCCCGGCCGTGCCCTCCATATCGGAGGAGACGAAGATCTTCATCTGGGACATTTTACCTGCGGACTAGCCTGCGTGGCCCGGGTTTTCGCGCACTGAACCACACGCAAGTCCACTGACATCCACGTCGGTTGATGTCAGCACAGCCCCTCTCGGGCGTTCATGCCCGGAGGGGACCGAAATCCATGAAGGGGTGCTTTGCTCGTGACGTCCGTGAAGGACACCGCCCTCGCCCCGCGGCGGCGCGACGGCTGCCGACGTGTTGCGGTGTCGAGGGCGTCGAACGCGGAGTGCAGGCGGGCGACGTGGTGGTCGACGATCTGCGGTGCGGTTTCCCCGGCGAGGATGCCGCCGGACGCTGGCGATGAGGACCGTGCGGTAGGCGGCGACCGTCAGCGCGGCAGCGAGCCGGGCGTCACCCATTACGGTGCGGCGGGCGAGCCGCCGGGAGGTGCCCCGCTTCCGCTGATCGGTGATGGGCTTCATCGCGTCTGGTCTCCTTGTCGATTCGCTGATCACGCAGGAAGAAAGGCGGCCGCTCAGTGGCTCGCGACGGGCCGGATCGCGGGGGTGGGGCGGGCGCCGTTGCGGGCGCGGGAGGCCTTGGCGAGCAGGGTCGCGGTGCGGGCGATCAGCATGCCGATGGCCAGGAAGACGAGGGCGTCGGTGAGGGCGTCGGGGGTGATGCGGTTGGTGGCGAGCCAGTGGCCGAGCCGGGTGGGGAAGACGTGCACCGAGCCGTAGGCGAAGTACAGGCGGGCGCCGACCACGGCGGCCCACAGCGCCGCGTAGGCCGCTCCGGCGCGGGAGAAGACGCGGTCCTTGGCGGTGTCGTACTCGACACGCATCAAGGCGGCGGCGAGCAGACCGAGCAGGATTCCGGCCGAGGCGCCGATGATCTCCAGGGTGAGGCCGGCCCCGGCGGTGGCGACGTTCTTGAGGAACATCGGGATGACGCCGCCGGCCAGCAGGATCGGACGGGCCAGCCGGAACCAGGCGACCTTGCGGCGGCCGAGGTCGGCTTCGAGGACGGCGGTCAGTACGGCGAGGTTGACGATCCAGACGCTGGCGTCCATGGCGGGCTCCTTGACGGGTTCGAGTCGGTCGAGGTGACAGCCATGACGCTAGGAATCGGGGTGGTCCCAGGGCGTCGAACCACGGGTTGAGGGCGGGTGGACGCCGGGTGGAGGCCCGCGTGTCCACCCGGCGCCCACCCTGCGGTGGACGCCGGTCCACCCGCTCCGTTTCTACGTTCGTGGTGCGCCGCTCGGCCGCACCGGCCGGACGCAACGGACGTAGGACGGATGTGAGTTCGGTGGATGCCGCGAGGATCGTGCTGGTGGTCGCGCTGCTGGTGGTCGTCGTCGCCAAGCGGTTCCGGGGGGGGAGCCGGTGGTCGCCAAGCGGCTGGCCGTGCTGCCGTTGGCGTTGACCGCGGTGGGGTTCGCCGACCTGAGGCACAGTGCGACCGTGCTCACCGGTACCGACATCGGGATGCTGGTGCTCTCGGGCGGCGTGGCGCTGGCGTTGGGGGCGCTGCGGGGCGCCACGATCGAGTTGTTGGAGCGGGCCGGTCGGCTGTGGCAGCGGTACCGGATCGCCACGCTGGCCGCCTGGGCCGCGGTGGTGGCCGCCCGCCTGGGGCTGGGATGGGCCGCGCACGCGGCGGGCGCCACCGCCGCCTCCGGCACCAGCAGCCTGCTGCTCACCCTGGGGCTGACACTGGTGGGAGAGGCGACGGTGGTGACCTGCCGCGCGGCGGCTCTCGGACTGCCCCCGGCCGCCGAAAGCCGGAGGCGGTAGAACGGCGGCAGCGCCTCGCGGTTCGCATCCGCCGACCGCGGGGCGGAATGTCCACCCGGACCAACTGGGAGCAGGAGATATGTCGGGTCCCTTGACGACCATCCGTGACCGGGCCGCGTTCGTCTGGGGTATCCGGGCGATGCGGGTCGCGGGTCTGGTGGCCATGCTGGCGACCACCTCCGGCGCCCGCCCGCACCCCGGCGGGCAGGGCCGCCCGCTGGCCATCACCTGCGCCCTGATCGCGGTGTCGGTGGGCTGGGTCGGCTGGCTGCTCACCGAACGGCACCGGCGCCTGATGACGGCCGCGCTGGCGGTGATGGCGGTGTCCGGTGGGCTGCTGGGCGCGCTGACCCCGCACAGCACCGGGGTGTGGGTCGCCTGCGTGGCCGCGCTCGCGGCCGGTGGCGCGCTGAAGGTCGAGGTCTCCATCGCCATCACCGCCGCCGCCGGGCTGGCGTTGGCGGCGGGGACGCTGGTGGTCGGCGGCAGCACCGCGATCATGCTCGGCTACCTCGTCCTCATCGGCGCCGGGCTCGGCGTCGGACTCATCCGCCTCGGCTACACCCAACGCGCCGACCAGGCCGAACTCCTGCTCGCGCAGACCCAGCGGGCCCGGCAGGCCGAAGCCCATGCCGCCGCGCTCGCCGAACGCACCCGCATCGCCCGCGAGATCCACGACATCCTCGCCCACTCCCTGGGCGCCCTCGCCATGCAACTCGAAGCCGCCCAGGCCCTGTTGGCCTCCGACACCCTTCCACAAGGCGATCCGAGCCTCGCCAAGGCCATCGGCTGCGTGGACCGAGCGGGACAACTCACCCGCGAGGGTCTGACCGAGACCCGGCGGGCGGTCCACGCCCTGCGCGAGGACATCGCCTCACTGCCCGAGCTGCTCGCGACGCTGGTGGCCTCCCACACCACGGACGACGAGACGGCCCGGCCGGACCTGCGGACCAGTGGCCCCCCGCGGCCGCTGGAACCCGACGCCGCCCTCGCGCTCTACCGCACCGCGCAGGAAGCCCTGACCAACGCCGCCAAACACGCCCCCGGCCAACGCGTCACGCTCCGCCTGGAGTACGCGGCCGACCGCGTCACGCTGACCGCCGCCAACCCACTTCCCGATCCGGCCGCACCCAGACCGCTCGGTGCCACCGGAGGCGGCTACGGACTGACCGGCCTGCGCGAACGCGCCGAACTGGCCGGCGGCACCCTCACCGCCGAGAGGGTGGACAACACCTGGCGCGTATACGTCACAATCCCCACGTGAACAGGCCCATCGAGGACGCCATGACCGCTCCGATCCGCGTAGTGATCGCCGACGACCAGAGCGCCGTACGCGAAGGGCTGGCCCTGCTGCTGGACACCGTGCCCGGCCTCACCGTCGTCGGACAGGCCGAGGACGGCCTCGCCGCCATCGACCTGGTCGCCGACACAACCCCGGACGTGGTCCTGATGGACCTGAACATGCCGCACTGCGACGGTGCCGAGGCCACCGCGCGCATCCTGGCCGACCATCCCACCACCCGTGTCGTCGTCCTGACCACCTACGCCGACGACACCTCGATCCTGCGCGCACTGCGCGCCGGGGCCCTGGGCTATCTGACCAAGGACGCCACCCGCGCCGACATCGCACGAGCCGTCAACGCGGCCGCCGCGGGCCAGGCGGTCCTCGACCCCGGTGTCCAGCAACGCCTGCTCGCGGCGGCCACCGCCAGCCCGGCTGCCGCCCCCTGCCCTCCCGAAGCCCCCACACACGCAGGCGACTTGACCGCCCGCGAAGCCGACGTCCTGCGACTGATCGCCGCAGGACGCTCCAACCGCGAGATCGCCCGCGCCCTGTACGTCAGCGAAGCCACCGTCAAGACCCACATCAACCGCATCTTCACCAAGACCGGCAGCCGAGACCGCGCCCAGGCGGTCCAGTACGCCTTCACCCACGGCTACGCCGAACCCGGCTCCGGGCCCGTCCCATGAAACCGCCGCCCCTGCCCCGCTGGACCGGCCCGCTCTACCTCGCCCTCAGCGCCGTCCTACTGCCCTGGATCGTCTACCTCGCCCTGACCCTGCCGCGGCGCCAGCTCTCCGACCACTACCGCATGGCCTGGGTCGGCTTCGATGTCTTCCTCCTCGGCCAACTGGCCAGAACCGGCCTCTACGCACTCCGCGAGCGCTGGCGCACCAAAGTCACGCACCACGCGGCAGCCAGCGCCACCCTCCTGTGCGTCGACGCCTGGTTTGACACCACCACCAGCACTTCCCACGACCGCCCCCTCGCCATCACCCTCGCACTGCTCATCGAACTTCCACTCGCCGCACTGTGCTGGTGGCTCGCCACCGGCCACGCGGACATCGGCGTTCTTCGCCTGAACGACCCAGGGGCCGAGATCATCAGACAGGATCCGGCTGGCCCGCAGGTGAGACAGACCACAGGCCCTCGGTCAGGGCGCCGGTGAAGGCCAGGGGATCTTCACAGTGCCCTGCGCGAATGCGTCTCGGGCTGGGTCGAAGACCCGGTCATCACCACATACGAACTCCCGGCCTGTCCGGCCGCGCCACCGTGCCTGCCGTCCGGGGTGAGGGCGAGCGCCCGCAGCTCGGACCGGAAGGCGTCCGGCAGGGTGGCCGCGTCCCGCAGCGCGGTCTGGCAGGCCTCAGCGGGATCGTGCCCGGAGGCGAGCAGGTCGACGACGGTACGGGCGGTGCCGCCGCGCATCGCCAGCTCGCCGCGCCCGGTGCAGGCGGCGCCGCCCGCCCGTAGATCGCACCAGTTGCCCGCGCCGGGAGTCGCCGAATCGCCCACACGTCCCGGGTACTTGTAGGGGAAGCCGGATGTCGACACGCCGACGCACATCTCGCCGGACGCGTCCAGCGCGATGATGTTGATGGTGCCCCACGGCTCGGCGTGCGGTGCCAACCGGCGGATCAGCTCGACGGCGTTGGCGCGGTAGTGGTGGTCGCCCTCAAGCGCCGCGGTGTTCTCGCCCTCGACAGCCTCGGTGGACCACGCGACCTGCTGCCGCCACATCGTCCGCGACTCTTCAGTGATCAACTCCGCGGTCTCGAAGCCGCATTCGCGGGCGAACAGTGCGGCCCCCTCGCCCACCAGCAGGCAGTGCTGCGGCAGTTGCTCCAGTACCGCCCGGGCGACCGAAATGGGGTGCGGATAGTCGCGCAGCGCCGCCACCGCGCCGAAGCGCCGGGTGGAGCCGAGCATCAGCGAAGCGTCCAACTCCACCACGCCCTGGGCATTGGGCAGCCCGGCGGTGCCCACGTAATGGTCGTTCGGATTGTCCTCGCACCGGCGCACCGCCGCCTCCACCGCGTCCGGGGCGGAACCACCCCGCCGCAGCACCTCCATCCCCGCCGGGAGGCCGATCTCGCTGCGCTCGCTTCCGATGATGATGGCGTCCGCCATGGCACTCCGTAGGTAGGACGTGCAGGTGCTCGGGCGCAGTCTGGCACCGCGCACCGCGCCTATACCAGAACGCACGCTGCCTTATGGGTGATTCGCGTCAGAACTGAGGTTGCGCAGGGTGACCGGCGGTAGGTACTCGCGGATCAGCGTGCGCTCCCACCAGGCGCCGGTGCGCCGCAACTCCCGCCAGCTGGTGAAGCGGTACTCGTAGAGTCGGGCACGGACATATGTCGGTGGGGAGCCGCGGAACGGATTGGTCCGCAGCAGCTTGATGGTCGGCGGATCGTTGTGCAGCAGCTTGGCGGCGAAGGGCACGAACCATGACTCGGCGTAGATGGACGACATTCCGGCGAACCACATCAGCCAGTCCAGCCTCAGGTGGTACGGGGCCCACTGGCGCGGCAGCCGCTTCGGGTCGCCCGGCTTTCCCTTGAACTCGTACTCCCGCCACACGGTGTCGGGCGTGATCTCCTGCTCGTCGGTGCCCTCGACGACGATCTCGGTGCGGATGCGGTTGATGCTGCCGAAGGCGCCGTAGGCGTTGACCAGATGGAACCGGTTGAACGAGTAGTTCATGACCTGGCCGCGCGAAAGGAGGTTGCGCGCGGGCCAGTAGCTGAGGACGACCACCGCCGCGACGAAGGCGAGCACCACGCCCTCGTACCACAGGGGAGCGGCGGGCAGCGCGGGCGGCTTCGGCATCCGCAGTACGTCGGCGGCGCGGGAGCCGTCGACGGCGGCGAGCGCGATGACGATCGTCAGCCAGTTCAGCCAGGCGAAGTTGCCGGAGGCGACCAGCCACAGCTGGGTGACGATGATGAGCCCCGCGGCCACGCTCGCGATCGGCTGCGGAGTGAACAGCGCGAACGGCAGTACGAGCTGGGCGAAATGGTTGCCCGCCACCTCGGCCCGGTGCACCGGCTTCGGCAGACGGTGGAAGAACCAGCTCAGCGGTCCCGCCATGGGCTGGGTCTCATGGTGGTAGTACAGGCAGGTCAGATCGCGCCAACACGGGTCACCGCGCAGCTTGATGAGGCCCGCGCCGAACTCGACCCGGAACACCAGCCAGCGGAAGAGCCACAGGACCAGAATCGGCGGTGCGGTGCGGCTGTTGCCGAGGAACACCGCGAGGAAACCGGCTTCGAGCAGCAGGGACTCCCAGCCGAAGCCGTACCAGAGCTGTCCCACGTTGACGATCGACAGGTACAGCACCCACAGGGCGAGCCACAGCAGCATCGACGCCCACAGCGGAACGAGGTCCGTCGCTCCCGCCACGATCGCGGCCGACAGCACCGCGCCGGTCCAGGCGACGAACGCGAAGAAGCGGTCCGAGTAGTGCAGGTGGAACAGGCTGGGCGCGCGGCGGAACGGTGCCCAGGCCAGAAAGCGCGGAATCGGCAGCAGTCCGCGCTCGCCGAGCAGCGCCCGGAACTGGTTGGCGGCCACCAGGAAGGCGACCAAGTACAGTGCGGCCAGCGCCCGTTGGACGACCAGCCGGGTCAGCCAGTATCCGGGTGCGGTGAACCAGTCCATGCCAGCCACTCCTGGAAGGGCCCTTGCCTGGGGGCCTGGTGAGGGCGCTCACGCCCCATTGTGTGAACCGTCGCCCCCCCATCCGCAACGCGAGCCCTTGCGCACGCCCGGTCACGCGCGCATAGTTGGTTGACGTCAGCTAACTAAATCCCGGTGGGCCGGGACGCACCCCTGAGCACCGCTTCCGGGCAATGGGGCGCCCCCGGAGCGCGCTTCCCGGCCACGGAGCACACCCCGGAGCGTCGTCACCCGGCCTCCGGGGCCACGGGGCCCAGACCGTCGGGGGCGCAGCCCGCGGAATGCCCGCTCACCCCACGCGTTCTGGGGGCCCGGAGGGCGAGCGGAATGTCCGCTCACCCCCGCGATCCCGGGGCCCGGGGCAACCGAAATATCCGCTACCCCCCTGATCCGGGGGCCCGGGGGCGAAGCCCCCGGAAAAAACGCTGAACCCCGCGCGGGAGGCGCAATGGCTGGACGTTGGACCGCCGAAGACCACCCCCGCGCCAAATGGGTGGTGCTGTCCAACACCACCCTCGGCACGCTCATCGCGATGATCAACAGCTCGATCGTGCTGATCTCGCTGCCCGCGATCTTCAACGGACTCCGCCTCGACCCGCTTCAGCCCGGCAACATCAGCTATCTGCTGTGGATGCTCATGGGCTACATGCTGGTCACCGCGGTCCTGGTGGTCACTTTGGGCCGCCTGGGTGACATGTTCGGCCGGGTCAGGATCTACAACGCCGGATTCCTGGTCTTCACCCTGACGTCCGTGGTGCTTTCGCTCGACCCGTTCCACGGCGGTGCCGGGGCGCTGTGGCTGATCGGCTGGCGGGTCGCGCAGGCGGTCGGCGGCTCGATGCTGATGGCCAGCTCCGCGGCGATCATCACCGACGCCTTCCCGGTCTCCCAGCGCGGTATGGCGCTGGGCGTCAACGTCGTCGCCGGAATCTCCGGTTCGTTCGTCGGTCTGCTGCTGGGCGGGCTGCTCGCCCAGTGGAACTGGCGGTCGGTCTTCTGGGTCAATGTGCCGATCGGCCTGCTCGGCACCGTGTGGGCGTACCGCTCGCTGCACGACACCGGGGTACGCCGCCCGGCCCGGATCGACTGGTGGGGCAACATCACCTTCGCCGTCGGCCTGACCGCGCTGCTCGCCGCGATCACCTACGGCATCCAGCCCTACGGCGGCTCCACCATGGGCTGGGCCAACCCCTGGGTACTGGCCGGGCTGGTCGGCGGGACCGTGGTGCTGGCGCTGTTCTGCGTGATCGAGGCCAGGTCCGCCGAACCGATGTTCCCGCTGCGGCTGTTCCGCAACGCCACCTTCGCGGGCGGCAGCGCGGGCACGCTGCTCGGCTCGGTCGCCCGTGGCGGACTGCAGTTCATGCTGATCGTCTGGCTGCAGGGCATCTGGCTGCCGTTGCACGGCTACGACTACGCCGACACACCGCTGTGGGCGGGCATCTATCTGATACCGCTGACGATCGGCTTCCTGGTGGCCGGGCCGATCGCCGGGCACCTGTCGGACCGGTTCGGGGCGCGGCCGTTCGCGGCGGGCGGGCTGGTGGTCATCGCGGCCTCGTTCGGCGGACTACTGGTGCTGCCCACCGACTTCGGCTACACCCCCTTCGCGCTGCTGGTGTTCCTCAACGGACTGGGCAGCGGCCTGTTCTCCGCGCCCAACACCTCGATGATCATGTCGAGTGTGCCCCCGGAGGCACGCGGCGCCGCCTCCGGTATGCGGGCCACCTTCCAGAACGCCGGGATGGTGCTGTCCATCGGTGTCTTCTTCTCCTTGATGGTGGCGGGCCTGTCCGGTTCGCTCCGGGCCACGTTGAGCGGCGGCCTCACCGCGCAGGGCGTGCCCGCCCAGGCGGCGCACGCCTTCGCCGCGCTGCCTCCGGTCGGCACGCTGTTCGCCGCGTTCCTCGGGTACAACCCGGTCCAGCAGCTGCTCGGACCGCGGGTGCTGGGGCAGTTGCCGCCCGGCCACGCCGCGGTGTTGACGGGGCGTGAGTTCTTTCCGCATCTGATATCCGGCCCGTTCCACGACGGGCTGGTGGTGGTCTTCTGGCTGGCGATCGCGATGTCCCTGGTGGCCGCCGTCGCCTCACTGCTGCGCGGCCGGGCCGGGAACACGGCGGGTACGGATACGGTGAGCGAGTCCGACGCCGCGGCCGCCCGCACCCGCTGACGACCAGGCGGCGCTCACGTACGGCTCCGAGGAGGGCCGCGGTAGACATGACCGATCCGAATCCGGGCAGAATCGATCCTGCGGTGACGTCCCGGCTGCGGCTCGCGATCGCACGCATCCACCGGCAGATGGTCCAGGCGTCCAACGGGCAGGGCCTGACGTTCGCCCAGCTGTCCGCGCTGGCCAGGGTCGAACAGTACGGTCCGCTGCGCCTCGGTGGGCTGGCGGCCCGTGAGCGGGTGGCGGCCTCGTCGATGACCAGGACCCTGGCGCCGCTCACCGAGGCAGCTCTGGTCGGCAAGGCTCCGGATCCGCAGGACGGCCGCTCCTGGCTGATCGAGATCACCCCGCACGGCCGCGAGGTGCTCGCGGAGATCCGCCGGGAGCGCTCGGAGATGCTCGCGGCACGGATCGGCGGGCTCACCGCAGACCAGTGCGAGGCCCTGTACGCGGCGATCCCGGTGCTGGAAGCGCTGGCCGACGAGCCCGAGTAGCCCGTTCGGGTGCCCGCAGGGGAGTGCCCCTGGCCGAGCGCCCGCTGGAGCGGCGCGCGTCCGGGTGGCAGGGCACAGTAGGAGGAGCAGCCCGGACTACCGGGACATCCCTACGCCTCACTCGCGCGACGGCCCAGGTGTCGCGCGATGACGCAGATGTGGAGCTCAGCGATGTTCGAGGCCGGCGACATCCGGGAGTGGCGCGGCCATGACGTGGTCGACGACGAGGGCAAGAAGATCGGCTTCCTGGAGTCGGTCTATGTGGACACGGCCACCGACCAGCCCACGTTCGCCACGGTGACGACCGGCATCCCGATCCGGCGCCGACTGGTCTTCGTACCGCTGGCGGGAGCCACGGTCGGTCCCTCGTACCTCAGGGTCAGGTATCCCAAGAGCCAGGTGAAGGACGCCCCGTGGATCGGCACCGACGGCGAACTGCTGGCCACCCAGGAGGCGGCGGTGTTCGCCCACTACAACCTGGAGTACCGGACCGGCGCCGGCGGCGAACGGCGGCTGGCCCGCCGGTGACGGCGGTGCGTACCGGGCTAGGCGCGGAAGGAGCGTGAGATGGCACTGTTCTTGCTGGTGGTCGTCCTGGCGATCGTGTTGGGCATCATGGGCGTGATCATCAAGGGGCTGTTCTATGTGCTCGTGATCGGCGTGATCATTTTCCTCGCCGATCTGGTCTACCTGAGCATGCGGCTGCGCGGCAGGCGGCGCCGCTCGCTGCGCTGAACACTTCTCGGACATGGCACCGGGCCCCGGCCACGCGTTACGCAGCGGCGGGGGCCCGGTGTGCTTTACGGGCGGGCGTCAGCCGGTGAAGGCGGCGGTGCCGTTCGGCGTGCCGAGCCCGGTCGGGCCGTCGTAGCCCTGCCCCGCGTTGCACAGGTACGACGTGTCGCACGAGCCGTTGGAGCCCGAGGTCACGTCGTTCAGCGCGGAGCTGTTGTTGTAGGGGAACGAGGCGGGGTTGCTGCCCGAGGACGGGGTACCGGCCAGGGCGTAGACGCTCGCGATGATCGGCGACGAGGCGCTGGTGCCGCCGTAGACGTTCCAACCGCTGGCCTGGTAGCTGTCGTAGACCGCGACACCGGTGGCCGGGTCGGCGACCGCGGACACATCCGCGACCGTACGGTTGGAGCAGCCGCTGTCGGTCTGCCAGCTCGGCTTGGCCTCGACGGTCGAGCAGCCGGAGCCGGTGCCGTTGCCGCCCGCGCTGGAGCCCCAGACGCTCTCGGACCAGCCGCGGGAGCTGGAGTCCCTGGTGAGCGAGGTGCCGCCGACCGCGGTCACGTTCGGCGAGGCGGCGGGGTACTCCACGCCGTAGCCGCTGTCACCCGCGCTGGCGGTGATGACGACCCCGGGGTGGTTGAAGTAGTCGCTGTCGGCCTGGGTGTCCGAGGGGTCCTCGGAGCCGCCGTAGCTGTTGGAGACGTACCCGGCGCCGAGGCTCACGGCCTCGTTGACCGACGTGCCGAGGTCGCTCATGCTCGCCGAGTTCGCCTCGACCAGGATGATGTGCGCGTTGGGCGCGATGGCCGAGACCATGTCCAGGTCGAGGGATATCTCACCGGCCCAACCGGAGTCGGCCGACGGGTAGTTGGTGCTGCCGTCCTGGCCGACCTTGCTGAAGCAGCCGTTGGCGGTGGAGCACTCCGGCAGGCCGTACTGCGAACGGTAAGTGGCCAGGTCCGACTCGGCGTTGGGGTCGTCCTGCGCGTCGACGATGGCGATCGTCGTACCGGCTCCGCCGTCGGCGGGCAGGTTGTAGGCGCTCAGCAGGTCGGCGGGGCCGTAGCCGGAAGGCGTGGCGTTCGGGGACAGCGAGTGGTGCTGCATGACGTCGGTCCGGGCCACCGCGTTGCACGCCATGATGCCGGGCTTGGTGGGTGCCGAGCACAGCCGCTTGATGTGGGGGTGGTGAGCGGCCGGGGTCGCGACCGTGGCGCCGGCCGGAGCGGCGGTCGCCAGACCCGCGGCGACCAGGGCGGCCACCGACAGGGACGCGGCGGCAGCTTGCCGAACGGCGCGTCTGGACAGCGATGAGGAGTTGGTGCGCAAGGAACAGCCCTCCCATGGGGGGTGGGGACGACCCACGACCGCGCCTGTGTGGGGTGGCGCTGCCGTACGAGTCCCGGTGCAGGGAATTGGAGCGTGAAGTGCGCTGCGCGAAAGGATCTCGGCAGGCTGCGGGGCGACGGCAGCCAGGGGGAAGCTAAGTCATGAGCATGACATCTGACTGCCTGCCACCCCGCAGAGTGGTGTCTGACGAGGAGCAAATTAGCGGACATCCCCCCTGGCCACAAGGGAGTTGATGTAGCCGAGACTGGTGAACTCCCGCTTATGGCCAGGTGAGCGCTGGTGATTGACGGGTGGACGATGCCGCAGGGAAGCTGTCTCGGCCCGGGTTCAGGGCGCTGAGACGGGCACGTCGGGGCTGTCGGAGAAGGCCTGGATCGGCGTCATCGCCACGCCGTTGACGGTCACCGTCTTGAACGTGCTGACCTGGGCGCAGGTCTTCGACTGGTCGGCGGTCTCGGCGTGCGCGTTGTTGGTCGCCGCCTTGGTGTCGGCCGGTACCGGGCTCGAACCGGGCGAGGCGGGGAAGGTGTCGCCGGTGGTCCAGTCCGTCCCGATCACCAAGGTCACATCGGATACGGAGCCGTCCTGCTTCAGATGCGCTGCGGGCAGATGCATCGCCCGCGCCACCGTCTGGGCCTCCGCCTGCTTGCCCGCGGGGTAGCGCAGCGTACTGGTCGAGGCGGGGGAGGGCGCGTTGCCTGAACTGGTGGACGGGCTGAAGCCCTTGTCCACCAGTGTTGTCGCCAGGTCGGCGGCTCGGCCGGTGACTCCGCTGCCGTTCTCCACCGCCACGGCTATCTGCGAGTCCGGCACGCTGCTGGCGGAGGGGGAGGGCGCGGCGGTGGCCGTCGAGGTCGCCGAGGCGGCGGCCGAGGACTTGTCGCCGCTGCCGGTGGTGAGCGACTGGTCGTTGGCCATGGTGTCGAACAGGTTCTGCGCGGCGGGGGAGACCAGGACCCGGGAGTCGTCCTGCGGGTCCGGGATGTTCTGCATGGTGGTGAAGGTGATGCGGTTGGACGGCACCTTGTTGAGGTCGTTGGCCAAGCCGAGCAGCTTGGGGATGCTGTCCAGCCCGTTGTCCACGGTGAGCGCCTTGGTCGCCGCGTCGGCGAGCCCGTACAGGGCGCCCGGGTTGGTCAACGTGCCCGCGCTCTTGAGCGTGCGGATCATGGACGACAGGTATATGTGCTGGCCGTAGGTGCGCCCGAGGTCGCTGCCGTCGCCGAAGCCGTGCCGGGAGCGGACGAACTCCAGTGCCGAGACGCCCTTGAGGGTGTGCGTACCCTTGGCCAGCTTGAGGTGTGAATACGGGTCGTAGACATTGTTGTCCACACATACCGGGACACCACCCACAGCGTCCGACATGCTCACCACGCCGGAGAAGTCGACCATCATGAAGTGGTCGATGGGTATGCCGGTGAGTTGGTGCACGGCCGCCACCGTGCACCCCGGCCCGTACTGCAGCGTGCTGTTTATCTGGTCCCGGTGGGCGGCCATCGCCGCGTGGCTCTGCGGATCCTTGCAGGCGGGCAGATTGGTCATGGTGTCGCGCGGGATGCTCATCACGGTCGCGTTGGAGCGGTCCGCCGAGACATGGACCACCATTTCCACGTCGGCGTTCTGTCCACCGCCGCCGCAGTCGCCGCCCAGCTTGCAGTCCGCGGCGTTGTTACGGCCGTCGGAGCCGATGACGAGGACGTTGATCGGCGTGCGGCCGAAGGCGTCCGGCTTCTCCTTGCCCGCGTCTCCGCTGGCGCCGCCGAACAGCGGCACGCCCTTGATGTTGCCGTTGAGGTGTTCGTAGAGCACGGCGACCCCGCCCGCCGTGATGAGCACCAGCGCTGAGGCGGTTATCGCTATGGTGCGCCCGACGCGCCGCTTGCGCTGCGTCCGACCGCGCCGATTCGCCCTTCTGCCGCCGGGCGCCGTCGCGTCGGTCCGGCCGCCGCGCTGCTCGCTCACTGAAGCGTCGTCGATCGCCACGGTGGCGTCCGTGTTGTCCGTTGCATCAGTCATGCGTCACCCTCACGCGGTCAAGCCGGGTCATTCCGGCATTGGTTACAAGGCGACGGCACGGTGGGACAGGCGTGCGTCGCGGTGCATCCTTGGCCGGGTAGACGAACGAGGCCGAGCACTGGTTGCACAGTTGCGCAATCTAGCAAGCCTCGCTGTGCCGTCGTACCGTCCCTGGACTGGGGCGATACGTTACGTCAAGCGCCTATGGTGACCGGCGCGGCGTCCTGGGCGAGCCGTTCGAGCATGAGGTGGGCGGCCGTTGTGAGGTGCTGGTCATCCACGGTGTACACATGGTGGCGGCCCTGTCTGCGGGCATGGACCACGCCCGCCAGTTTCAGTTTTGCCAGATGCTGACTGACCGCTTGCGGCGTGCCGCCAACCCGTTGCGCCAGCTGCGAGACATCGTTCTCTTGCTGGGCGAGGGCCCACACGATGTGCAGACGCATCGGAGACGACAAGAGTGCGAAAGCGGCCGCCGCCAGGTCCAATGCCTGTGCCGGGGGATCCTCGCGTCTCGCAGCCGGTGCCGCCATCTGTTTCGGACCCCTCCGTCGTCAAAGTGCGTATCCGTGTACCCGCCACGGTCGCCGGGTGGCTCCAGAGTAGCCGAATAACTTGCTACATTGCGCAACTAAGCAAGTAGCGATCCGTTACGCGAAGTGCCCCACAACGTAGCCGGATCGACTTGCCCTGCCCACGGGGCAAGCCCAGCACGCTGCCGGACGGACACGCCGGCCGATCGATTGAGGGATTGCGTATGGCGGGCCGCCCAGCCGATGCCTTGGGGGAGAACGCGGAGCGGTGGCAGGACCAGAACGGATCAGGACCTGAGCCGCTCTCTGCAGGGCGGGTGCCGCAGCAGGCGGTGACCCGTACCGCGCCCCGGTCGCGCTCCGGGCGTGTCGCCGGATCCGCCGCACGGGTCCGGGCCGTCCGCGGCGCGGCGGCCAGAGCCCGTAGCGGCGAACGGCGAACGGCGCGCGCCAGAGGCGTGGTCCTGCTGCTGGCGCTGCCGGTGATGGGCGCCACGCTCGATGAGGCGGTCGGCTCCCAACTCGGCTGGGCCTTCCTGCTCATGGCCGTCGCCGCCGCCGGAGTCGGTGCGGCGACCTGCTCGCGCCCGGCGCTGTGGTGGCTGGTGCCCGCGCCGCCGCTGGTGGTGGCCGCGGTGACGGTCACCACGGGAGTGCTGCTCGGCCCGGCCGCGTTCCCGGGCGGCAAGGGGCTGACGACCGGCGTGGTGCGCTGGGGCGTCGACGCGTTCCCCGCGATGGCGGCGGCGGAAGCGGCCGTCCTGGCCGTGCTGCTGGTCCGGTATGCGCGGGCCCGGCTTGGCGGGAGGGCCGGAGGTGCCTGAGCGGGACGGCGCCGATCGGTCGCGGCCGGGCGGCCGCGGCGTGCGGCGGATCTCGGAGCGGGTCGCCGGAGCGCGACGTATCGGCCGCAAGAGGCAGCGCCGCGGGACCCTTTCGCCGGTGACCGTCGCGGTCCGCGTCGTCATGTGCTGCGCATCGGCGCTGGTCCTGGTGGCCAGCGGCATGGCATGGGGCGCGTACCACTACCTGACCGGCGGTCTGAACACCTCCGACGCACTGGACGCGGTCCGCGGTCGCGCGCCCGCGCATCTGGACAACTCGGTGAATCTGCTGCTGATCGGCCTGGACAGCCGCAAGGACATGGACGGCAACGATCTGCCGAAGCAGTTCGTCGAGGACGAACTGCACGCCGGGTCCAGCGACATCGGCGGCTACAACACCAACACCCTGATCCTGATGCACATCCCGGCGAACGGCGGCAAGGTCACCGCCTTCTCCGTACCGCGAGACGACTACGTCCAGGTGCTGGACGGCGACGGCACCCCCGGCGGGATGCACAAGATGAAGGAGGCCTACGGACTGGCGAAGGCGGACGCCGAGAACAAGCTGGCCGCGGAGGGCGTCAAGGGCGCCGACCTGGAACACCAGAGCCGTGAGGTCGGCAGGGAGGCCACCCTCGCCACCGTGCAGCAGTTCCTCGGCGTGCCGATCGACCACTTCGCCGAGGTCAACCTGCTGGGCTTCTACGACATCGCCAAGGTGCTCCAACCCATCCAGGTATGCCTCAAGCAGCCCGTCCGCGACCGCTACTCCGGGGCCGACTTCCCCGCCGGATACCAGGAGCTGAACCCCCGGCAGGCCCTCGCCTTCGTGCGCCAGCGGCACGGGCTGATCGGCGGTGACCTGGACCGCACCCACCGCCAGCAGGCGTTCTTGTCCTCCGTCACGCACAAGCTCAAAGCCCAGGGGATCTTCGGCCACCTCGGCAAGCTGCAGGGGCTGCTCGATGTGGTGAAGAAGGACCTGGTCATCGACAGCAGCTGGAACGTCCTGGACTTCGCCCAGCAGGCGCCGAACCTCACCGGCGGGAACGTGGAGTTCCACACGCTGCCGATCGCGGGATTCGCGCAGCGTGGCGGGGAGTCGGTCAATCTCGTCGATCCGCAGCAGATCAGATCCATCGTCGGCAGGATGATCGGCCAGGACCCGGCCACCGCCGACGGCCCGCAGCGCGGCGTACCGGTCGTGGTCGACGTGCGCAACGGATCCGGGATGGCCGGCGCCGCCGCCACCGAATCCAGAGCGCTGACCGCGTTGGGGTACATCGCGGGCGACGTGACCAACGCCCCCGCGCGCGCCACGACCACGGTCGTCTACGGCGCCGGAGTCCAGGAGGCGGCACGGCAGATCGCCGCAGGAGTGGGCGCGGCCGCACCGCTGGCCAGTGCGGCGGTACCGGCCGGGCATGTCGTGGTGACCCTCGGGGCCGGATTCAACCCGCAGGACCCGGACGAATCGGAATCCGACGACGTGCCGCCCCCGGCGCCCGCCGTGTCTCCCGCGGCCTTCGGCCGGTCCTCGGCGTCGGACGCTCCGGACCCCGTACCGACCACGGCCTTCCAGGGCCAGACGGTCAGGATGGGCGGTATTCCCTGCGTCGACTAGAGCTGTACCGGCGGACTCAGCTCCGCGATGGCCGCGGGCTGCGGCAGTCGTATGACCGCCGACGCCGAACCGGCCGCCACCCCGGGAAGTCCCGCGGATCCGCCGGACAGGCCCTGAACCACACCACCAGTCAAACCGACGATGCGAGAAGGAAAGGACGGTCGCCCAGCATGCCGCAGGGGGAAATACGTCAGCGGCGGGAGGTCAATCTGCGTATCGGTGCGGCCGTGGCCGAGATAGAGGGCCTGTACGCCGCGCTGTTACAGACCACCCGGCCGCAGCAACGGATCCGCCTCCTCGCCGAGTTGGCCAGGGCGGGTCGACGCCTCACCTTCCTGGCGGCGCTGCCACCGGGTCGTCAGCCGCCTCCGAGAACCCCCGGTTCGCGGCGCCGCCGCCGCCGGGTACTGGCAGCGCGTGGCGCCGCCTGGATCATCACCCGGTACACGGGGCGCGACGGCCGCGGCCAGAACGGAGGGTGACAGGCCGCGGACACGCCGGGGAGCGGCGGCCCGTCATCTGTTGAACGGCCGCCGCAACCGGCCCCTGGTGGAGCGCGCGTGGCGCCGCAGACGGTGACCGAGCGCCGATTCGGCCGGTACGGTCCTCTGCAACTGGGTCGCCAGCCACTGCGAGCGCTTCTCCACGTCGAGCTCGTCCAGCAGCCGGTCGATGCTGGCGATCAGCGCGCCGTGCAACTGCCAGCGCTCCCACTGCTGCTGCGCCTCCGCGCGCAGCAGTGCGGAGATGTGGTCCCGGTCCTCGCGCGCGTCGCGCAGCGCCTGCTCCAGCTCGGCCTCCGCGCGTTCGGCGCCCGCGGTGACCTGGGCGCTGATCAGGCGCCCGAAACTGTCCACGGCGTCGGCGATATGGGTCAGCAGATGGTCCAGTTCGGCGGACAACTCGTCCTCGTACACCGATTCCTGCTGACTTCGCTCCATGGACAGGTCCGACAAGGAGCGGCACAGTGTGCGCAGCACGACCACACAGACCTCAAGGGTGTCCAGGCCGCTGCGCAGGATCAGCCGTGCCATCGCGCCCTGGCGGACCCGGGGATTGAACCGGGTGCTCTCCTCCGCCCTGCGCAGGAACTCGTCGAACCGCGCGAGGTCGTGGTCCAGCCGCCGTGCCTCGTACAGCCAGGCGACGGTCTGCTCGTAGGAGGCGCCACTGCGCAGCTCGCTGCCGATTCGGAGCAGGAACTGCCGGATCCGGCCGGCCAGTTCGGCGACCGCTTCACCCGCGGGCTGGACGAACACCGGGGGAGCGATCACCAGGTTCAGCAGCACCCCGACCGCGGCGCCGATCACCGTCTCCAGCACCCGGTCCAGGGCTTCGCTCGATGGAGTGGACACCCCGAGGATGAGCATGCCGCTGATCGCGACCTCCGCGACGAACTCGTCCACGCGGATCAGATGGCCGATGAGCAGCGAGGCCAGGATGATCAGGCCGAGGCTCCACCATGTCAGTCCGAACAGCGCGCTGAACGCCACCGCGATCAGCACCCCGGCGACCACGCTGCCCACCCGGCGGATGCCGGTGGTGACCGTGGTGTAGAGGGTGACCTGGACGACGAGGAGCGCGGTCAGCGGGGCGGTCAGCGGGCTCGGATTGCTCGACAGCCGCACGGCGGCGACATAGCTGATGACCGCGGCGGCCGTCGATCGCAGCATCTGTACGAAGACGGGTTCGTTGCGGAGCCTGATGAGGCCGACAAGAGGAGCGGGGACTGCGGGCACCTTGCAGCTATCCCCGCCGTGTGGGGCGGGGACACCGATGGGATAGGCCACCGGGGTGAATCGGTGCGAAAACGGTCGTAATGCGGGCAATATCCATCAGACGTCGACAGTCTGACTTCATGTCAGGGCAGCACGGCCATGGCCTCCAGCTCTACCAGGGCTTCGCGATCCCACAGCCGGGAGACGCCGATGACCGCCATCGCCGGATAGTCGCGGCCGACCAGCCGGTGCCAGACACGTCCGATGTCGGCGGCGTGCGCCCGGTAGTCCTCGATGTCGACGGCATAGACCGTGAGCTTGGCCAGCTGGCCGGGCTCACCGCCGCTCGCCCGCAGGGCGGTCAGCAGATTGGCCAGGGCCAACTCGAACTGCTCGACAATGCCGTCGCCGACGATCGCTCCTTGTGTGGAGAGCGCCGTCTGGCCGGCGAGGAAGACAAGCGTGCCACCAGCCGCGCGAACCGCGTGGCTGAAACCGGTGTTGGGAGACAGCTGCGGCGGGTTGATCCGCTCCAGTCCGCCGTGCGTCTCGTCCGAGCTCGCGCGTACGCCGCTCATGTACTGGTCCTCTCGCCGTCGATCGCCCACACCGCCGTGATCGGTGTGGCGCTGTTCTGATCAGTTTGGCGACACCACGACATGACGACGATCGCATTACATAAATGTAGTCTCTTGGTGACGCATCGTAAGGGGGTGAGATCATTCCGTTTGCGCCGACGGGCGCCCCTGGCTGCCACCGCCGCGGTGGCCCTCTTCGCAGGCATCGCCGGACCGTCTCCCGCGATCGCGAATACCTCGGACTCCGCCGGAAACCAACTCGCCGATCTGGTCAGCCCGTTTATGGGTACGGCGAACCAGAGCAATACATTCCCCGGCGCCACGCTGCCGTTCGGGATGGTGCAGCTGTCCCCTGATACCGGATATGCCACTGGCTACGATTACGCCCAGCACGCGATTCGCGGTTTCAGCTCGGTGCATCTGTCCGGCGTCGGCTGCCCGGCGGGTGGCGACCTGCCCATTCTGCCGACCACCGGCGATATCCGTTCCACCGATTACGCGAAATACGCCGTGCCGTACCGGCATCGGCGCGAGAAGGCGTCGCCGGGCTACTACCGGGTGGGCCTGGCCAACGGGATCACCAGCGAGCTGACCGCGACCACCCGCACCGGATGGCAGCGCTACACATTTCCCGCCACCCGCAAGGCCAATGTACTGCTCAACAGCGGTCAGGCGCTGCACAAGGTGGTCTCCAGCGAGGTCACCGTGATCGATGACCGCACGGTGGCGGCCAGCATCAGCGGCAGCGGTTTCTGCTCGGACACCCGGCCCTACACCGTCTACACCGTGACCCGCTTCAACAGGCCCTTCACCGCGCACGGCACATGGTCCGGCAGCCGGGTCAGCGACGGGTCCAGCCACTCCGGCGGGGCGGGGCTGCGCGGTGCGTACGTCCGGTTCGACACCCGCGGCGAACGTACGGTGACCGCCGCCACCGCGCTGAGCTACGTCAGCCTCGCCGGGGCCCGAGGCAATCTGGAGCGGGAAGGGAGGGGCGACTTCAACGCTGTGAGCGCCGCGGCGCGGCGGGCGTGGGAGCGGCGACTGGACCGGGTCCGGGTACGGGGCGGCACCGAGGCGCGGCGGCGGATGTTCTACTCGGCGCTCTATCGGACCCTGCTGTCGCCGAACACCGGCAGCGACGCCGATGGCTCATATACCGGTTGGGACGGTCGAGTACATAACGCCGAGCGCTTCACGTACTACCAGAACTGGTCACTGTGGGACACCTACCGCACCCAGGCGCAGTTGCTGTCGCTGCTCGCCCCCGCGGAGACACGGGACATGGCGCTGTCGCTGCTACGGGTGCGAGCGGAGGGCGGCTGGCTGCCCAAGTGGGGCTACGGCACCGTCGAGACCAACATCATGAGTGGTGACCCGGTCACCCCGTTTCTGGTGAACGCCTACAACGAGGGGCTGTTGACGGGTCACGAGGAGGAGGCGTACCAGGCGCTGCGGCAGAACGCCGACTCGGTACCTCCCGCGAACTCCGCCTTCGAGGGACGCGGCGGCAACCCGCGCTACTTCGCGAAGGGTTATGTCCCCCTGGACGCCAACGCCGGGCACAAACCAGGGGACTTCGACTACGGCCACGGTCCCTCGGCCACCTTGGAGTACGCGCTCGCCGACGCCGCGCTGGCCACCATGGCGCGCGGACTCGGCCACGACGACGACGCCCGGCGTTACGCCGAGCGCGGGAAGAACTACCGCAACGTCTTCGACCGGCGCACCCGGTTCATCCGGGCCCGAGACGCCGGTGGTGCCTTCCTCGGCCCGGCCGACCCGAAGGAGAGCGTGGGCTTCCACGAGGGCACGGCCTGGCAGTACCAGTGGCTGGTGCCGCAGGACGTGCCCGGCCTGGTCAGGCTGATCGGCGGCAACAAGGCGGCCAACGACCGCCTCGACCGGTTCTTCGCCTACCGCCGTCTGCTACGCGACCCTGCGGACACCGCGCGCCACTCGTGGGTCAACGGCCCGACCACGTACTACCACCAGGACCGGTACAACCCCGAGAACGAGCCCGATCTGAGCGCCCCGTACACCTATCTGTCGACCGGCCAGCCGTGGAAGACCGCGGACGTGGTGCGTGCGGCGCTCACCCTCTTCAGCGACCGGCCGGACGGCATCACCGGCAATGACGACATGGGGACGATGACGTCCTGGGCGGTGCTGTCCGCGCTGGGCATCTACCCGGTCGAACCGGGTATGGCCGTGTGGGGACTGACCACCCCGGCGTTCGGTCGCGTAGACCTCGCGCTGGACCCCCGGTACTACCCGGGCGGGCATCTGACCATCACCGCCGCGGGTACTTCGTCGAGCAACCGCTATGTCCAGTCGGTACGCGTCGGCGGTCAGCCAAGGTCGGCCACCTATGTCACCGGTGCTGATCTGCGCAGTGGTCAGACCATCGACTTCACCGTGGGCGGTAAGCCGTCCCGCTGGGGCACGGGTGCCGCCGACATTCCGCCGCCCATCACCGGTCACTGAGCGGCCGGGTATCGGCAGATCGCGGCGGGGCCCCAACCACCAGTCGGTTGGGGCCCCGCCGCGATCTCCCGCGGTACGCGAGCAGGGCCGGTACGGTGCCGAGCACCGCCAGTGCGGCGGCCACCGGGCCGACTCCACCACGTCCGCGCATCTGATGTCCCCTCAAGGCCGGTCTGCCAACGGCTCAGAGGGGGTCGCACGTCTGAGGGGAGAACGGACGTCCAGGGCCGCCTGGTTGCCCGGCGGTTACACGCAGGTGTTGCCGATGGCCGGGTTCAGGAACCCGATCACATTGAACGTGTTGCCGCAGACGTTGATCGGGACATTGATCGGGAACTGGGTCACGTTCCCGGAAAGGATGCCAGGGGAGCCGGCGGCGAAGCCGTTCGCGTGGGCTCCGCCGGGTTCGCCGGCCGAAGCGGCACCGGCGGCGCCGATGACCGCCGCGCAGGTGGCCGCGGCCAAGGCGGTGGCCGTGATGATTCGCTTCATTCTCGTCCTCCTCGTTCAGGTGTGGAACCGCATCCGTCATATCAATGAATAGGACGATAAGTAGCATTTCGCGGCACTTGCCCGGCGGAGTGCACCCGGAGTGCCTAATGCCGGGGCTCGGTGGCGGTCTTGAGCGTCGATGTGCTCACCGGCCCGCACAAGCGGGAGGGCCGGGCGGACGCCGTCGCCTGCGTCCGCCCGGCCCGCGTGCGGCGACCTGCCGGGAGGAATGGCGGAAGGTCGCCGGGTCTACGGTCCAACCGTCTGAAGAATCGATTCCCTAGACCGAGTTCAACATGCTCCGTCAGCACGCACCCACGTGCGACTGCTACTCCCGGTGAACGATCCCCAGCCGTGATCGGCAACGCCCTCCGCCCCCTGATCACCTGTCCGGGCGACTACCAAGGGAAACCACGGGGGCGCCCCGGGATCACACCGCGGGCCCCCGGCGGGGCCGCCGGGCCGCCGCGACATCATCGGCACGCCGGATCCGCGGGTGCGGCGCACGGGTGACGGCGGCCGGAGAAGAGGCGGCGCGGCACACCGGAGGCACCGCAGGGCCGACCGGAGGCACCGAAGGGGCCGCGGGCACCAGGCGTGGCCCCTCGTCGACGCGCGCACCGTTCGGTGCGGTGCCGCGCGACAGGGATAACGCCAGCCGCGGGAGCAGGCCCGGCACGGCGAGTCCCGGCAGCAGGTACTTCCACATCTTCGTCACCCGGGACGTCAGGTCGCGCCGTTCGTCGTAGACCTGGGAGAGCAGTTGGATCCCGGTGAACGACCCCACGATGAGTTGCGCGACCTCGCCCGGCTCCACCGTCGTGAGGAGCTCCCCGCCCGCCGCGGCTTCCCGCAGCAGGCCGCGGATGACGTCCGCGGAACTGCGGTAGGGCAGCGCGTCCGGGTGCTTGAAAGAGGACTGAGCCATCGTCAGCCGCACCGCCGCGCGTAACACCGTGTCGTGCTGTAACCCTTCCGCGAAGCGCAGGGTGAGGTCGATCGCCGCCTGGAGCTTCACCGGGCGCTCGGGTGGCACCAGTGCCTCCGACTGCGCGGCCACCACCGCGTCGGCGATGGCCTCCTTGGACGGGAAGTGGAAGTACAGGGCGCCTCTGGTGAGCCCGCATCTGGCGAGGATCTCGGTGGTGCTCGCCCCTTCGTAGCCCAACTCGTCGAAGACGGCGGCCGCCGTCTCCACGATCACCCGGCGGGTCCTCGCGGCCCGATCCTGCTGCCCCATCTCGTCCCCCGCGCGCCTTGCCCCTGTCATCCCGGTCCCGGTTCGACTGTTCCGCCGTCGGACGGCTGTGCCGTCCGGCTGTGGCGGTGCTTGTCTGGTGGTCCTGTCTGGTTGCCGTTCTGTCTGGGAATGGTGTCGGTCCGCTGGCGGCTCCGGCAAGTACGGATCTTCAGCCACAGTGGCATCATCCTTGGCCAACGCAGCGTCGGATCCCGGGGCGAATCTGTATCCGCTGCTGCTGAGGGATCGTCATAACACCCGTAGCCTGCCACACTGGTTGAATCAGGAATCGCCATGTCGGTCCGCGGATACCGCCCACCGACGGGCTCGTCGGCCTCAACACTGAGGAGACGTCGCCGTGATACACACAGACCCCCTGCCCGGAGATGTCGGGCTCACTCAAATCCACGGTCCCGTAGGCGCGTTCATCCGTGTCGGGCAGTGGGCGAACGGGAACGGGTTCGCCGACTACGAGCACGCCTTCCTCGTACTGCCCGACGGCCGGCTGCTGCAGGCGGAGCCGGGCGGCGCGCGGATGGCCTCACTGGAGGAGTACGTCGGCGGGCACACGCTCTACGCGTACCCGGTGGGGCTGACCGACGAGCAGCGCGTGGCGATCTGCACGGCCGCCGCACGCCATGTCGGTGTGCCGTACAGCTTCCTCGACTACGCGGCGATCGGCGCGCACCGGTTCCGGCTGCCGGTTCCAGGGCTGCGCCGGTACGTGGCCTCCACCCGGCACATGATCTGCTCGCAGCTGGTGGACCAGTGCTACCAGGACGCGGGCGTCCACCTCTTCAACGACAACCGCTGGCCCGGCTATGTCACGCCGGAGGCGCTCTACGACCTCCTGGCGAGGGAGGAGCGGGGGGAGCGGCAGCGCGCGGCGGCCTGACGTCACGGCGGCGGTCCGTCCGGTGCGCCCGCTCGATGGCGCACGCCCCTTGTCCGGTAGGAGCGTTTGTGGGCATCCTGGCGGCGGCCCTGCTGGGGGCAGCAGGCGGATATGGCGCGAAACCGCTTCCACCGCTGCCCCGGATGCCTCCGGCCGCGGGTTGGAGAAGACGCACATCGCCGTCGCGGGTCTGTCCGTCGCCGCTGACGCCGCGCTGCGGGCGCTGCCGGAGTTCGAGTCCCTGCGGGCCCGGGTGGGGCGGACGGTACGCGACAGGCGTTGCCCGGCGGCCCGCTGAGGCGTCCGCCCCGCACCGCTCACACTCCCGCTCGGCGGTCCGCTGCGGTGCGCGCCGGGTGCCGCTCGGCGGCGGAGCCGAGGATCGGCACCTCGATCACCGTGGGACGCCGGGAGCGCAGCGCGTCCGCCATGGCGGGGGCGATCCGCGCGGTGTGCTCGACACGTACCGCGTCCAGCCCCAACGACCGGGCCAGCAACGGCCATTGCACCGCGGGCCGCACCAGGTCGATCCCCGGATAGCCGGCCGCCTCCGCGGGATCGGCCGGCTCCCGGACCGCGCGGTACTCGGCGTTGTTGAGCACCACCACGACGATGGGCGCCTGCTGGGCGGCCGCGCTCCACAGCCCCTGCACGCCGAACATCGCCGAGCCGTCGCCCACCACCGCCACCACCGGCCGCGTCGGATGGGCGAGTTGGAGGCCGACCGCGGCGCCGGTTCCCCAGCCGAGCCCGCCGCCGACGGTGTGGTGGTAGTCGCCGGGGCGCCGTATGCGTAAGGCTCGCCACAGTGCCGGGCCGGAGCTGACGGCCTCCTCCACCACCACCGCCGACTCGGGCAGGGCGTCGGCCACCGCCTGCACCGCCGCCGCGTGGTGCATCGGCGCCGCTGACGCCGCCGCGCGGGACTCCTCCCGCCAGGCCAGCCGCCGCGCGACCAGTCGCTCCCCGATGCGCGCGGCCCGCTGCGCGGCCTCGGCGGCGCCCTCCGGCGGGCGCCGGGACCGTACCTCGGCGGCCAGCGCGGCGAGCGTCGGCCGCATCGCCCCCACCATGCCGACCTCGACCGGAAAGTTCCGCCCTATCTGCCCCGGATCGGTGTCCAGTTGGACCAGCGTCACCTCCTCCGGCACCGCGCTCTGCGGCCGGAAGTGGTGCGGGCGGATGGTGACCCCGGCGAAGAAGACGGTGTCGTGCTCGGCCAGTACGCGATGGATGACGGCGTTGTCCGGCGGCAACGGCCAAGCGGTGAGCGGATGTTCCGAGTCGGCGTTGACCGCGTCGAACATCGGCTGCGGGTAGACCACCGCGCCGACAAGCTCGGCCAGGGCCCGCAGTTCGGCGTCGGCGCCGCCCTGCCCGACCCGGTCACCGGCGACGATCGCGGGCCGCCGCGCCCGGATCAGGACCTCCGCCGCCCGGTCGGCCTCGGGCGCCGTACCCAGCTCGGGCAGCGGGGAGCGCGGCGGGAGCGCCAGCCGGGCCGGAACCGAGAGCACATCGGTGGGGACGGAGACGAAGACCGGCCCCTGCGGTGCGGTCCGGGCCCGGCGGAACGCCCGGCGCATCACCACCGGCAGGTCCTCCGCGTGGTGCACCTGCTCGGCGCAGTGGGCGACCGGTGCGGCCATCGCGACCAGGTCCCCGGTGAGCATCGGCCCCTGGGCGAGATGGCGTTGGTCCTGCTGGCAGGCGAGGACCACCATCGGGGTGCCGGAGCGCAGCGCGTTGAGCATCCCGATCACACCGTTGGCCAGGCCGCCCGCGGCGTGCAGGCTGACGAACGAGGGGCGGCCGGTGCCGCGCGCGTAACCGTCCGCCATGGACACCGCGGAGTGCTCCTGCAGGGCGAGTACGTACGGCAGGTCGCCCGCCGCGGCCACTTCCTTGAGCAGCGGAAGCTCCGTGGTGCCCGGGTTCCCGAACACCCGGTCGACCCCTTCGTCGCGCAACAGGTCGACCAGGAGCCGGGCAGGCGGCTCCAGGGAACGCTGAATCGTCGTCATGCGCGGACCCCCCGTAGTCCTTGTCCTGCCACCGCACGGTGATCCGGTGCGGTCACGTCGCCTCAACGGCCAAGGACCCCACGGTAGTTGTCCGTCCCCACGGCCGGAAGCCTCGGCATGTACCAACACGCGTGGCCGCGGGGGACGGTTGCGTCAGTGCCGCCGCGCGTAGGAGAGGTAGAAGGTGGCGATGCCCATGCCGCCGCCGAGGGCGAGGCCCAGCAGGGAGGACTTGAGCAGCGTGCAGCCGCTGAGGTTGATCAGGTATCCCATCGCGATGCCGAAGACCACCCCGTAGGCGGTCGCCTGGCTCTCCGCCTGCATCCAGCGCTGCCGCCTGCCGATCAGGAAGCAGACCACCGCCATGACCACCGCGGCGACCAGCCCGCGCCAGGCCGCCGTCCCGGCGGACACGCCGTTGGCTTGCTCAAGGAAGAGTGCGTACGCGCCGAAGATGACGCCGAGCACCGTGGGGACCACCCAGGACGAGCGGTGGCCCTGCGCGGTCCGGTGGTGCGGCCTGCCGTGCCGCACTGGTTCAACGGTGTGCGTCGTGCTCATGGCGGGCCTCCGTTCCCCCTCGTCAATGACCCCTTCTCATCAGGTCACACCCGCGGGTCGGGGTCGGCAAGTCGATCAGCGGCTCTCCCGGGCGATGATGCGGACCGGCGGCAGGTCGGCCCCGGAACCGAGGGTCGGTGTACCGGCACTAGCCAGGGATGGCGAACAGGTGGTAGTGCGCCTGTGGGTAGGGGGCGATGGGCGGCGCCGTGGTGAAGTACCGCAGATGGCGGGCCGTGCCGAAGGCGCGTTCCAGGGAGTCGGCTTCGATCCGCTCGCAGGTCTTGAGTACGACCGCGTAGGGCCGCCCCCTGCGGGCCCGGCTGATGTCCTGCAGGATGAGCTGGATCGGAGGGTACACGGAGTCGAGGTCGAGTTCCTGTCCTGGTGCGGCCGCCTGCCACGGCGGCTCCACCAGGTAGACGTCCCGTGGCCCGCGAGGCGCCACGACCTGCGGCAGATCGCGGCAGTGCACGTTGTGCAGGCGCACACCGGCCCCGGCTCGGGCCAGGTAGTCGTTGCTCACCTCCTGGGTGAAGGCGTCCGGCTCGGCGGCGAACACGGTTCCGCCCAGTCTGCGGCCGAGTTCGAAGCCGAGAGTGCCCGGTCCCCGGAACAGGTCGACGACCAACGGCGGGGCCAGTTGTGGCGGGAGCTGCGCGAGTGCCTTCCAAAGGGCCGCGATGGCATGGCTGTCAGAGCCTGTGGACCACGCGCCCGCCGTTCGCCGGAACGGTTCGGCCGGGGCCGCCAGCAGCGCGGTGGCCCGGCGGGCGTACGGGGAGACGATGCCGGAGTCCCGGGACAGGCTGCGTCCCATCTCAAGGAGTTCCTCGTCCGTCAGCAGACGGCTGTACGCGGGCCCGAGCGGATCGGCGCCCAACCGACGGGAAGCCGCGTGGCGCGGCGGTTCTTGGTGCCCGTGTGTCACGTATGTCCTCCGCGCGGGGCCGGGGCGTGGAAGGCGCCGCCGGGAGACGTTACCCGGCGGGGCTTGTTTTCGGAAACTGTATTCCACATAGCGGTATAGGTGGTGGTGGTTGGGTGCCGGTCGGCATCGCTCAGTCGTCGTCCGACGCGGTGGCACTGCTCACCGGTACATCCGGGTTCCGGAACCAGCGCCCCCGTACCGCCTGTTGAACGAGCATCAGCAGCACGCCGAACGCCAGCGAGCCGACACCGATGACGCTGACCCCGCCGGTGGCGCCGAGCAGCGGCAGATCGATCGAGGTGTGGCCGTACGAGGGGTCCGCGTAGACGTCGAAGGCCGCGTAGCAGAAGAAGAACAACAGCAGCAGGCCGCCAAGTCCCGGCAGGATTCCCCGGAACCAGGCGTCGCGCATACTGCGGGTCAACGTGCCGCGGAAGTACCAGACGCAGGTGAAGCCGGTGAGTCCGTAGTAGAACGCGATGCCCAGCCCGACGGACGAGATGGAGTCGCTGAGCACATTGCCGCTGATCTTGGTCAGTCCGACGTAGAAGACGATGGAGGCCAGCCCCATACCGACGGTCGACCAGGTCGGGGTGAGGAACGTGCGGTGCACCCGGGCGAACTGGGCCGGCAGCGCCTTGTGCGCCGCCATGGAGAACGCCGTGCGGGCGGTCGGCAGGATCGTGGTCTGCGTGGAGGCGGCGGAGGACGTCAGCACCATGAAGATGAGCAACTTGGCCAGGAAACCGCCGAATCCATGGCCGCCGAAGACCGACGTGCCCAAAGTGGACAGCACATCCCCGGAGTTGTCGGGGTTGGCCAGACCGAGCCCCTTGGTGCCGACCCCCGCGAAGGCCTGCGCCGAGGTGGCGACCAGGCCGTAGACGAGCAGCAGCAGGACCGTGGAGGCCACGGCCGCGCGGCCGGGAGTGCGCCTGCTGTCGGCGGTCTCCTCGTTCACCGAGACCGCGGTGTCCCATCCCCAGTAGATGAAGACCGCGAGCAGGATGCCCGAGGTCAGCGCGCTGACCGAGGCGACGTCAAAGGGGTTGAACCAGGAGGCGGCGATACGGATCGACGTTACGGGCGGATGGCGTCCGTACACCCGCACCAGTGCGGTCACCGAGAGCAGGGCCAGCACCGCGATCTCGACGCACAGCAGCCAGCGCTGCAGGGCGGCCGAGATCTCGATGCCGACATAGCAGATGGCCGTCATCACGACGATCCACAACACCCCGGCCACGGTGGTCCACAGCGTGCTCGCCGCGAGTGAGCCGAACCCGAACAGCTGGAAGCCGTAACTGCCCGCGATCTGCGCCAGATTGGCCATCACGATGACGTCGGCGACGATGATGCCCCAGCCGCCCATCCAACCGGTACGCGGGCCGAACGCGCGAGCGGCCCAGGTGAAGGTGGTCCCGCAGTCGGGGTCGACCGCGTTCATCTCCTTGTAGGCGTACGCGATCAGCAGCATCGGGACGAACGCCAGGATGGTGATGATCGGCGCCTGCAGTCCGACGCTCGCGACGATCAGTCCGAGGGTCGCCGCCAGGCTGTACGCGGGGGCGGTGGAGGCCAGCCCGATGGCCAGGGAGGAGAACAGGCCCAGCGCGCCGGTCTTGAGGCCTTTCTCGCCCGCGGCGGAGCCGCCGCTCGCGGGGGCGGCGGCCGGGACGGGACGGTCGGCGGGAACGGGCGCCATACTCGACTCCCTATTTTGTGCTCAACCTTTTCTTCCTTAATTCTTGTCCCACTGTGGTCCCGTGGCACCGCGAGGGCAAGCCTTCGTATCGACTTCACAGGCGTCCCGAACGGGACCCGCCAAGGTCGACATCCTGGCCGCGCTGCTGCAGGCCCAGCGGGCTCGACGGAGCCTGACCAGGGCGGAGCGGGCGAACGCCGCGTGACCGCGCGAGTTGGGCGGCGTCCTCGTCAACTGCCCTCTGCCGGACGCACTTCGACGGTGTCCCGGGGGTCGATCACCAGCGGTACGCTCCCGACCGGCCGTCCCGTCGGCAGCGTCTTGTGGAGCACGCCGTCCGTCGCGGTCAGCCGGACCTCGCGGGTCGCCATGCGCAGCAGCGCCGGGCGGTGGGTGGTCATCACCACGGTCCGGTCGGTGACCAGTCGGCGCAGTGCGGCGACGACCAGGCGCTCGGCCTCCATGTCGAGCCCCGACGTCGGTTCGTCCAACAGCACGATCGGCGCGTCGGCGAGCAGGGCCCGGGCGATGCCCACCCGTTGCCGCTGGCCGCCGGACAGCCCGGTACCGCCGTCGCCGAGTCGTGTCTCCAGACCGTCGGGGAGCCGCTGGGCGAAGTCGGTGACCAGTGCGGCCTCGGCGGCCTCGGCCACCTCGCGGGGGGAGGCGTCGGGCCGCGAGTAGCGGATGTTGTCCGCCAGCGTGCCGGAGAACAGGAAGGTGTCCTGGAGCACCATGGTGACCTGGCGGTGCAGCCATTGCTCGGGCAGGTCGGTGGTCGCGTGGCCGTCGATCCGTACCGCACCCCGGGTCGGCCGGTACAGACCGGCGATCAGGGCGAGCGCCGTCGACTTGCCCACACCGTTCGGCCCGGTCAGCGCCACCCGTTCGCCCGGACTGATGCTCAGGTCGAGGCGGCGCAGCGCGGGCCGTCGGCCGTAGGCCATGGTGACCCCGCTGAAGTCGATCCGGCCGGTGGCATGGGCAGGCAGGTCCGCGGTGGTCCGGCTGGACGGACGCGGTTCGTCGAGGATCGAGATGATCCGTTCGGCTGATGCCTGCCCCTGGCTGAACGTGATGGACAGCTTCGACAGCGACCGGAGGGGATTGACCATCCCGGCGAGGTAGCTGAGGGCGACCACCAGATGGCCGACACTCCACCAGCCGTGCGTCACGCCCGTTCCACCGACCCACAGCAGCGAGGCGGTACCGAATGCCGTCGCCACTTCCAGCAGCGGCACCCGCCGGGCCTGGATGTCGGTCGCGTCCAGCCCGGCCCGCAGGGTGCCGTCGCTCTCCGCCGCGAAGTGCTGGTCGTGCAGGTCCTGTCGGCCGAAGGAGTGCACGGTCCTGATGCCGTGCAGGGATTCGGTGACCAGACCGGCCAGCCGTCCCTCGGCCGCCCGCTGCCGTCGCGCCGCACGATGGCCGAGCTGGTGGTTGCGGGCCCCGGTGACCAGCACCAGCGGAATGCAGCCCAGGCCGATGAGGCCGAACCGCCAGTCCAGGAAGAGCAGGGCGGCCGCGAAGCTGGTGATGGACAGCAGTCCGGGGAACAAGGTGGAGAACAGCGCCACCAGGCTGTCCTTGATCCGGCCGCAGTCGGTGATGATCCGGCTCGTCGACTCGCCCACCGCCTGCCGGTCGTGATAGCTCATCGGCAGCCGCTGCAGATGGGCGTAGGCGTCCGCGCGGATCGCCACGCTGATGCGTTCGCCGGTCCCGTTCATCACCCGGTCGCCCGCGTAGTCGAACGCCCCGGACACCACGGCCAGCAGCACCACGGCGGCGGCCGCGGTGGTCAGCATGGCGGTTTTCCCGGTACCGAACAGATCCAGTAGCGAACTGAGCGGATTGTGCGAGGAACTCATTCCGAGTACGCGGTCGATGACCGCGGCGACCGGCCACGGGGTCGCCAGGTCCGCGGTCATCTCACAGATACGCAGACCGAATCCAAGCGAAAGTATCCGCAGATACGGTGTGCCATAACCACGGAATCGCCAGAGTGGGCGCTGGGTCTTTTGGGTGCCGCTCATGTCGTCACCACCGGGGTGGATGTGCTTCTTATCCGGGCCCGCAACTCCGCATTGCCGCCCTGCGAATGGATGCCGTGGTCCGCCATGGCGGCCAGGACGGCCGGGGCGAGTACGGGATCGGCGGTGAGCAGTTCCCGCAGCAGCTCGGAGAAGCGGTTGCGTCGGTCCCGCTCCTCCTGCACCGGCCCGTCGGACCGGCCGAGCCCGGACAGGCCGCGCAGCAGCATGCGGTTGAAGCCGTCGCTGTCACCGCCGTCCGCCAGCACCCGGTCGCGCGCGGACCACAGGGCCGAGGCCCAGATGGTCCCGTTGGCGTGGGCATGGCCGCCGGATTTGGGCCGGAGGAAGGCCATGGTCCAGCGGGCGTCGAGCTTGCGCCGCCGTGGGTCCCACTCCGGAATGTGCGCACGGTGCCAGCCGTAGATGTCGGGGGTGCCGAGCAGCAGCGCGGTCAGGAAGTCGGCCGTGCCCTCGTCGAGGGCGACCTTGCCGCTGTGCTGGTCGTCCGGCGGCCGCAGGCGGTTCACCCGGAAGTCGGCGGTGTGGCGGCAGATGTGATGGCCGACCTCGTGGCAGACGATCGCTGGATTGTGCGCCGGGGCGTGGAAGTACGGGGTACCCGGTCCGGGGACGAAGGCGCGGCCGCCGCCGAGGTGGACCTCTCCGGTCGGTGCCACCGCATACGGTTCGGGCGGGCTTGTCTCTCCGGGCAACCGGTAGTGGCCGCCTCCCCAGCGGGTGGGGGAGGAGTGGGCGCCGATCCGCACCACCAGGTGCGGCAGCGGCGCCTCCAGCAGGGCGGCGGCCGACCGCAGGGCGCGTCGCGCGTGGTACGCGGCGTTGGTGAGGCCGAACGCCCGCGCCTGCCGCTCCGCCTCGGCGGTGGCCAGCGGACCGCCGCCCGCCGCTGGCTCGTACACCAGATCCGGCCCGTGCAGCAGTTCGCCACCGCGTTCGTCGCGCACCGTCACCTCGGGCAGCGCGAGCTCGGCGGGCCCGGCGACCGTCGCGTCGAGCTCCACCTCAGCCAGCCGGCCCGGCCCGGTACCGCCGTCCGGCAGATAGGCGGCGACCCGCATCACTGTGCGAGGGCGTGGTCGGCCAGCAGATCAAGCGCCGCCCCTTCGGCGAGCTGGGCGGGGGACAGTACCGGCAGCCCGGTGACGGCGGCGGCCTCCCGCGCCGCCAGCGGGCTGGCCGTCACCAGACCGCTGATGGCCAGCACCGGCACGCCCGTTGACCGGAGCAGATCGACACCGGCGCGGGCGGCGAGCCCGTCGCCCACCGCGAGCACCGTGCCGTGGCACACCGCTGACAGGGAGGCGGTGAGCAGCCGTGTCTCGTCCTGCAGCAACCCGTCCGCGATCTCCAGCACGATCGCGTTCGCCCCGTCGTGTACGAGGGTGTCCCGCATGGTGATCATCGTGGAGCGGAGCCGGTCGGTGGGGTAGCCGAACGTCGAGGACATCCCGAAGTCCAGGAAGTCGACCACATGGGCCGCCCCCGCGTCGATGTACGTCCAGCGGTCCTTGCCGCTGCCGGATCCGGTCACCTTCGCGGCGCCCGCCACCAGTCCGGCGCGTGCCCAGCCGCTGATGAGACCGGCCGCGGTGGTGGTCTTCCCGGAGTTCATCGAGGAGCCCACCACCGCGATGGCGTGCGGCCCGGCCCCCGGACCCGGCGGCTCGGCGGGCGCCGCCGGGGGACGGGGCCTGGCGAAGTGCTCCAGGGACAGCGGCAGGTTGTCGTCGTTGGTGAGCGCGCCCACGATCTCCAGCTCGGTGGGCGCCTGGCAGCTCGTGTGCCATGAGACGGCGGTGCCGATCACTCCGCCCGCGGTCAGCAGGTGCGCCCGCGGACCGGGCCGGTGATAGCCCTCGTAGAAGTCGGTCGCATACCTGTTGCCGCATGCGCCGACCACCAGATCACCCTTGTGCAGGCGTACACCCCGGCCGTGGGCGTCCTCCAGCCGTTCATGGCCGCCCACACGGGTAACCTCCGCCACGACCAAATCACCGAGTTGCGGTGGTGAGGCCAGTCCGCCCAGCCGACACCGCCTCATGTCGGGGACTCGGCGGGTGACATGACTCCATTTCGCCGTGGACAAGTCCCTCATCGGTACTCCCAACAGGCCCAAAGCCTCGACCGGCGAGGAGCCTTTCGTTGATTTCAAAGCCGCACTGTCGCGGCTCCTTGCCGGAAGCGGAGGCGTTTGCACGGGCATTGCGGCTACGCCGGAATCGGGCTGATCGAAAGCTGCGGCAGTGCCATCCGCACTATCATCGTGATTCCTTCCCGCTCACCTCGCAATCCGGCGCGCCAGTCTGGTAGGCCAGCTGGGTAACGTCCCCCAATTTTCCGGTGTTCTGACGGGACGGAGGGTGTCCTCCTGACGGTGAATCGAACACCTTGACGGCCATTGGGAATGGCCGTTTCTGTCGGCCATATGGGCCACGGTTTACGGTAGTTCGCCCTGCGGGGCCGTGCTCGGCGCGGGATGGTGGACCGGTGATCCACCGAAGGTAGGCGAAATGCCCGGTATGGCAGAGATTCGGGCGCGGTTCCCCTCTACCGGCGGATAGCCGAGCTGGCCGAGCGGGTCCCGGCCGGCGGTCGCGTGGACGCGGTACGGGTACGCGCCTCCCGCGTTTCCCAACCCGCCATGCGGCCTCTGTGAGTTAGCTGTGTAGTCACGGGGGGCTTCCTGGCCTCGCGGCACCCGACGTAAAGAGAAATTCTTGGTAAATTCCCGTCCCCGCATGGCCGGTGCGGTCGCCACGCGGTGCGAATGCGAGGCGGGGCGGCAGGGCGCGCGGCGCTCGGCTGCCGGGGGGGATGTGGGCGGATGTGCGTAGTTGCCGACCGCTGCCGGTCACCGTGCTCGCTCGTTACCCCCGCGGCGGGGAACCGAATCCCCGGGAATCGCAATCTTGTACAACGGATAACCTCTTCAAGTGCGGGAGGGGGGCGCGGCACGATCTGCCGGTGTCACCTTGCCGTGCCCAGGGCCGGACGGCGTCCGGCAGGTGCCGAAGACGACCAGCAATTCCCGAGGGACCATGACAGACACGAGCCGGCTGCTGCACTCCAAACGGATTGTCAGGATCGGTCGTGCCCCCGACAACGACATCGTCGTCAACGACCTCATGGCCTCCAGGTACCACGCCGAACTCCACGCCACCGAAGAGGGCGAGTTCGAGGTCGTGGACCTGGACAGCTCCAACGGAACCTATGTCAACGGCCATGCGGTCGAGCGGTCCGCGATAGGCCCGAGCGACCTGGTGGGCATAGGCCAGACCATGTTCCAACTCGACGACGACCGGTTGGTGGAGCGCGGGGACGCCGACTCCGGCACCTTCACCGCCCGGGAGCTGACGGTCAGGGAACGGCATCACGGCGAGTACAAGACCCTGCTGGACTCGGTCAGCTTCGATCTGCCGGAGAAGTCCCTGGTCGCGATCGTCGGCCCGTCCGGCTCGGGGAAGTCCACGCTGCTGCGCGCGCTGACCGGCTACCGGGCCGCCGACTCAGGTGAAGTGCTGTACGACGGACGCGACCTCTACCAGCAGTTCGCCGAACTGCGGCACCGCATCGGCCTGGTGCCGCAGGACGACATCCTGCATCCGCAGCTCACCGTGATGAAGGCGCTGCGCTACGCGGCGCGGCTGCGCTTCCCGCACGACACCGACGCCGCCGAGCGGGACGCCCGAGTCACCGAAGTACTGGCCGAGTTGGGGCTGTCCCACCGGGCCGAGAACCGCATCACCGCGCTCTCCGGCGGCCAGCGCAAGCGCGTCTCGGTGGCCCTGGAACTGCTCACCAAGCCCGCGCTGCTGCTACTGGACGAGCCCACCTCCGGTCTTGACCCGGGGCTCGACCGGCAGGTGATGCAGATGCTGCGCGGCCTCGCCGACGGCGGCCGCAGGGTCGCGGTGGTCACCCACAGCGTGGCCAACCTCCATATGTGCGACCGGCTGCTGGTGCTGGCCCCCGGCGGCCGCACCGCGTACTTCGGCCCGCCGCAGTACGCGCTGGAGTTCTTCGGACACGAGGACTGGGCCGACGTCTTCCGCGACTTCGACCAGTACCCCGACCGCGACTGGGCCGCCATCTACCGGGAGTCGATCCACCACCGCACCTACACCGCGGGCAGGTCGGAGGAACCGGACCAGCCGTCGGATGACGCCGCCGCGCGACCGCAGAGCGTGCCCGCCGTACGGCCGCCGAAGCCGCCGAGTTGGGGCTCGCAGTTGGTGACCTTGGTACGCCGCAACTTCTCGGTGATCGTGGCGGACCGGGGGCACGTCGGGCTGCTCGCCGCGCTGCCACTGATCATGGGGGTGCTGAGCGCCGCGGTGCCCGCGGCGTACGGCTTCCTGGCCGCGAACCAGCCCAGTGGCCGTCCGCTCGCCTGCGGCCCGATCGCCAATGTCGACGCCCAGTGCGTACTGCTGGTACTCGCCATCGGAGCCTGTCTGACCGGCACCGCCAACTCGGTGCGCGAGCTTGTACAGGAACGGGTGATCTACCAACGCGACCGAGCCACCGGACTGTCCAGATCGGCGTACGTCCTGTCCAAGGTCACCGTGCTCGGAGTGATAACCGCGGCCCAGGGGCTGATCCTCGCCGTGATCGGCCTCGCTGGCCGCCGTCTGCCGACCGCCGGTCTGGTCACCCAACCCTCGGCGGTGGAACTGGTGTTGGTGGTGGTACTGCTCTCCATCACCTCGATGATGCTCGGCCTGATCATCTCCGCGCTGGTGCGTACCGCGGAGAAGACCATGCCACTGCTGGTGGTGTCCACCGTGGCGCAGGTGATGTTCACCGGTGCCATCTTCCCGATGTTCAACGACACCGGGCTGGCCCAGCTCTCCTGGCTCGCCCCGTCCAGGTGGGCGGTCGCGGCGCAGGCCGCCACCATCGACCTGACCCGGATCGGCCCACCCGCGGACGCCGCGCACCCTAACCTGTCCGATCCGCTCTGGGCGCACACCGCGACCCAGTGGGTCCTGGACGTGGGGGTGCTGGTCGGACTCGCGGTGGTGGGCGTGGCGGTGGTGACCGGAATGCTGCGGCGGCACGAGCCACAGGTCATGCGCCGCCGCTGACCACAGCCGTCGCCGGGATGCGATCAGCTCGCGGCCGGGGTGCCATGGGACTGAGGAGGTGCAGGTGCCATGGCGCATGCGGTCTGGAGCGGCGCGCTCTCGTTCGGCCTGGTCACCGTGCCGGTGCAGATGTTCGGTGCGACAGAGAGCCACACGATCCGCTTCCACCAGATCCAGCGCGGCACCGCCGACCGGGTGCGCAACAAGCGCGTCAACGAGCGCACCGGCGAGGACGTCGCACTGTCGGACATCGTCAAGGGCTACGACATCGGGGACGAGTACGTGGTGGTCGAGCCGGAGGAACTGGACGAGATCGCCCCCGGCCGGTCGAAGAAGCTGGAGATCAGCGGATTCGTCGACCTGGACAAGATCGACCCGGTCTACTTCGACAAGACGTACTACCTGGCACCGCGCGGCGACGAGTACGCGAAGGTCTACGCCCTGCTGGTGGAGGCCATGAAGAAGGCCGGCAAGGCCGGGATCGCCACCTTCGTGATGCGCAACCGCGAGTACCTGGTGGCGGCCAAACCGGTGGACGACGTCCTCGTCGTGCACACCTTGCACTGGGCGGACGAAGTACGCGACCCGCACCGTGAGATCGGCGGGCTCCCGGAGAACACGCAGGTCCAAAAGCGCGAGCTGGACACGGCGGTGCAGTTGGTCGACGCACTGAGCGTCGACTGGGACCCCAAGGAATACCGTGACACCTACCAGGAGCGGGTGCGCGAGCTCCTGGAGGCCAAACGCTCCGGCGGCACGGTGGAGAAGGCGGAACCGCCGCCGCGGTCCACCAACGTCATCGACCTCACCGAGGCCCTGCGGGCCAGCGTGGAGCGAGCGAAGGGGAAGGGCGGCGACACCGGCTCGAAGAAGCGCGCTCCCGCCCGCGCCGAGAAGAAGACCGAGAAGGCGGGTGCCACGGAGAAGAAGCGCGAGAGGAAGGCCACCCGGGCGGCGGATCTCGCGGGGCTGAACAAGACCGCGCTGTATGAGTTGGCCGCCGAAGCCGACATCCCCGGCAGGTCCACGATGAGTCGCGAAGAACTGATCGAAGCGCTCTCCGCCGCGGGCCGTCGGCGCAAAGCCAAGGCATCGGCCTGACCGCGATGCCGGTAGCGCCGGACCGGCAGGTCCTGGACGTCGACGGCCACCGTCTGGTCCTCACCCATCTGGACAAGGTCCTCTTCCCGGAGACGGGCACCACCAAGGCCGCCGTGCTGCACTACTTCGTGCGGGTGGCGCCGGAGATGCTGGACCACTGCGCCGGACGGGCCGCCTCCTTCGTCCGCGCGCCGGACGGCCCCGACGGCCAGATCTGGTACGCCAAGAACCCGCCACCGGGCCTGCCGGACTGGGTCACCGTCACCCGGGTGGCCAGCCGGGAGGGCCCGGCGCGCTATGTGGTGATCGACTCCGCCGCGGCACTGCTCGCCATGGTCAACCTCGGCGCCTACGAGATCCACGTACCGCAGTGGACGACCGCGAACGGGCCCGACGCGCACGACCGGCTGGTGTTCGACCTGGACCCGGGCGAGGGGGCCGATCTGGTGCTCTGCTGCCGGATCGCACAGGGCCTGCGGCAACTCCTCGCGGACGACGGCCTGGACGCCTGTCCGGTGGTCTCCGGCTCGAAGGGGCTGCACCTGTACGTACCGCTGCGCCCCGCTCCGGAGAAGCGGGTGTCCGGCTACGCCAAGGCGTTGGCGGTACGGATGCAGCGGGAGCACCCCGACCTGGTGACGGCGGTGATGGCGCGTGCCGTGCGGGCGGGCAAGGTGTTCATCGACTGGTCGCAGAACGCCTCGGCGAAGACCACGGCCGCCCCCTACACCCTCCGGGTCAAACGGCGCCCGGCCGTCACCGCCCCCGTGACCTGGGACGAGGTCATCGCCTGCGAGCACCAGGACGACCTCGCCTTCACACCGGACCAGGTCGCGGAACGGGTCGCCGAGCGGGGCGATGCGCTGGCGGGCCTGGCGGACCAGGACAACAGAGGTGAGCTCCCGGGATGATGGACCTCAGGAACCGGCGGTGCCGCCTGCCGCGCGGTTGACCCGGGCGCCCAGCGCACGCAGGTACTCGGCCAGTTGCGGCGGCTCGTGCACCTCGAACTCGCAGCCCAGCGTGGCCAGTCGGAGCGCCAGCCACTCCAGGGAGTCCGCCCGGCTGCGCAGTCGGCAACTGCCCTCGTCGATCGGCTCCAACTGACCGGCGGCGCCACCCAGTCGGCGCGCCACCTCCTCGACCGGGGCGTACAGGGTCGCCACCGCCCGGTAGGTGGGGACCCGCCCGGACAGCTTTCGGGCCACGTAGGCGGCGGCGTCCTTGTCCGGCAGTTCGCGCGGGGCGGTCCGCACCCCCGTCGGGCGGGGTTCGCGCACCCGGTCGACGCGGAAGATCCGCCAGTCGTCCCGGTCGTTGTCGAACGCGACGAGATACCAGCGGCGTCCTGCCGAGACCAGGCGGTGCGGTTCCACCAGGCGTTTGCTCTCGGTCCCGTCGCCCGCCCGATAGCCGAAGCGCAGCCGCTCGCGGGCCGTGACCGCGGCGGCCAGTACGGTCAGATCCGCGGGATTGATCGTCGGCCCGTCCCCGCCGAGCAGTGGGACGGTGGCGGTGTTCAAGGCCGCCACACGGTGCCGCAGCCGGGACGGCAGCACCTGTTCGAGCTTGGCGAGGGCCCGCAACGAGGCCTCCTCGATACCGTCCACGGCATGCCTGGCCGCGGTGCGCAGGCCGACCGCGATGGCCACCGCCTCCTCGTCGTCGAGCAGCAGCGGCGGCATGGCGGTGCCCGCGACCAGGCGGTAGCCGCCCACCGCGCCCTTCGCCGCCTCCACCGGGTAGCCGAGCTCACGCAGCCGCTCGATGTCCCGGCGGATGGTGCGCGGGCTCACCCGCAGCCGCTCCGCGAGCTCGCTGCCCGGCCATTCGCGCGGGGTCTGCAGCAGGGACAGCAGGTTCAGCAACCGGGCCGGGCCAGGATCGGCGGGCCTGCGGCCGCTTCCGGGGGAGGGCACTGTCGTCATGGATCCAGGATGCCGTGCATCTAGGACAGGATCTGGCCTACATAGGGCCTAGCGTCGGGGCATGCCGGAAACCCCCGCTGCTCGGGAGAGAAGAATGAGTACTGCCCCGCAGATCCCACCCCGTACCGCCGACCGGCGCCGCTGGCTGGCGCTCGCCGTGGTGATGACCGCGAGCTTCATGGACCTGGTGGACGTCACCATCGTCAATATCGCCTTGCCGAGCATTCAGCGGGACAGCGGTGCCTCGTACAGCGCGATCCAGTGGATCACCGCGGGGTACGCCCTGGCGTTCGCCATCGGACTGATCACCGGCGGTCGGCTCGGCGACATCTACGGCCGCAAGAGGATGTTCCTCATCGGAATCGGCGGCTTCACCCTCGCCTCCGCGCTGTGCGGACTGGCGAGCGGGCCGGACATGCTGGTCGCCGCGCGGGTCGTGCAGGGGGCTACGGCCGCGATGATGGTGCCGCAGGTGCTGTCCATCATCCACGCCACCTTTCCCGCCCATGAGCGCGGCAAGGTCTTCGGGATGTTCGGCGCGATGGTCGGTCTCGGGGCGGTCTCGGGTCCGCTGTTCGGTGCCCTGCTGACCCAGTGGAACCTGTTCGGTCTGGAGTGGCGGCCGATATTCCTGGTCAACTTCCCGGTGGGCGTCGCCGGTCTGCTGCTCGGCCTGCGCTACATCACCGAGTCCAAGGCCCCCAAGGCGCTGCGACTGGACCTGATCGGCACCGCCCTGGCCTGTGTCGGCCTGCTGATGCTGCTCTATCCGCTCACGCAGGGCCGGGAGTTGGGCTGGCCGGTGTGGGGCTTCGTGTCCATGGCGGCCAGCCTGCCGGTCTTCGCGCTGTTCGTGCGGTACGAGCGGAGCAAGGCGCGCCGGGATGGTTCGCCGCTGGTCGAACTGTCGCTGTTCCGGGTGAAGAGCTTCGCGGCGGGCATCGGCGTCCAGCTGACGTTCGGCATCGTCACCGGCATCTTCTTCCTGGTCTGGACGCTCTACATGCAGATCGGGCTGGGGTGGAGCCTGCTGCGGTCCGGCCTGACCGGGGTGCCGTTCTCGCTGGCGGTCTCCGTCGCGGCCGGGATCTCCGTGCAGAAGCTGGTGCCCCGGTACGGGCGCAAGGTGCTGCAGGCCGGGGCGCTGGTGATGGCGGCGGGCGTGCTGGTCTACATCTGGGAGGCGGACCGCTACGGCGCCGGTGTGCACCCCTGGCAGATGGCGTTCCCGCTGGTGGTGATGGGCATCGGGATGGGCCTGATCGTCGCGCCGCTCACCGACGCGGTGCTGTCCCAGGTGCCGCCCGAGCACTCCGGGTCGGCCTCCGGGCTGATCAACACGACCAGCCAACTGGGCATGGCGCTCGGCCTCGGCCTGGTCTCGGTGGCCTTCTTCGGGGTCGTGGACCACGCCGACCCGGCACGCCAGCCGGTGGCGGAGATCTTCACCGGTGCCTTCACCAACGCCCTGTGGTGGGTGGCGGGCGGCATGCTCGCGGTCTTCGCCCTGATGTTCGCGCTGCCGAAGCGGGCGCCCCGGCACGGCGACGGGCCGGTCGAGGCGAACGAGTCCCAGGCCGCGCCGCAGGAGGTACGGGACGAGCCGGTGCTCGCGCTCTGACCCGTGTGGCGTTCATCGGCACCGTGACTGCGGGGGCGGTCACGGTGCCGACGTGCGACCGGTCAGGAACCGCCGATCTGCTTCAGGGAGGGGACGTTGTCGGTGACGTTCGCTCCGTTCTGCTGACCGGCGTTCTTGACGCCGTTGACCGTGTTCTGGATCTGGTTGAAGTCGGCGTCGGTGGCGTTTCCGCCCTTGATCTTCGACGACAGGTCCTTGAGCTTGTCCACGCTGCCGGTGAGCGGCGCCACCGCCTTCGACAGCAGCGGGTCACCCTGGGCATCGCGGATCGCCGCCTTGAAGCGGTTGTAGGCGAAGGCCGCGGCCAGACCGCCCTTCACCAGGGCGGCGGTGCGGCCCTTGGCGCCCTTCTTGAACGTCCCCGCCTTGTACGGCTTGTAGATCCACTGGTAGGCGGCGCCTGACGCCAGGCTCGCGTTGGCCACGAACTTCGTCTTGGCGAACCGGACTTTGTCCTGTGTGCTCGTGGCCGAGGCCGCGGAGGACGACGTTTGCTTGCTCTTGCTCGAACAAGCGGGTAGCAACAGCAGCAGCGCCGACATCAACACCGCGAGAACACCGCGGTGTAGCCGGGAGGGTGACGACAGCACCGGATCACTTCCCTTGGTTTCGCGGCCCGTCCCCGCGTGCGCTGGCCTGGGCGGTTTCGGGCACCCGTCGAGGCGGTCGCCCCTGACCGGACTCTTTCCCGGCCGTCGGCGCCGCACCACCTCAATGCCGCCAATCGGGTGAACAGGGTGCACACGCTGCGAAATACGTCAAATGTGGCGAGCGGGATGATAGCCCGATAGTGTGACGTGACGGACTCATTCGCAGTAAGTGCACTTACTCATCAGGAAGTAGGTGCACTTCATGACGATGGGAGAAGCGCAGTGAAAGCCACGAAGTCCAGCTCTGCTCGTGTCGCTGTTGTCGGAGCCCTGTCCGCCGCCCTGTTGACCGGCGGCACGGCGGGCGCGTTCGCCGCACCGGTCGCGCCCAAACCCATGTCCAGCAAGTCCGCCAGGCCGTCCCTCACCATCAGGGTGAGCCCCACCTCCGTCAAGGCCGGGCAGCAGGTCACCGTCATCGGCACGGCCAAGGGCCTGCCGACCGGCAGCACGGTCCAGCTGCAGCACAGGAACGGTTCCAAGTGGACCTCGCTGCAGGCGAACACCAAGGTGGTCAAGGGCAACGTCTACAAGCTGACGGCCAAGCTCAACACCAAGGGCAGGGAACTCCTGCGCGTCTATTGCGGCGCGGCCGCTTCTTCCCCGGCCACCGTCACGGTGCGCTGAACGCCGCACCACTCGCACTCGTCATCCAGGGCTGCCCCGCACGCGGGACAGCCCTGGATGGCGTTCCCCTCGTCACATTCTCATCACACAAGCACCCTACGATCACCATATGCCCGATGCGCTCGAACTCCCTGACGACCTGATCGCTCTGCAGTGCGCTGCGGACGCGGCCTTGGCGGCACTGGGTGATCCCGACGTGGGGTCACCATCGAACTGGTCGCCGCGGCAGCGTCAAGACTGGGACGAGCGATGGGAGGCGTACCGGCAGGCGGTATACGCCCTGAACGAGCACCCTTCGATGCGCCAGGCGGCGGCCGAACGCCGCCACCAGGAAATGCGGACCGCGCTGCGGGCCGCCGCGCGTCATCGCGGCTGACGCTAAGCGGGCGAATTCGACGCGCTGCGTTGAAAGGCCCCGGAAGGAGCAGCCGTTCGGCGACGTACACACGAATGAGGTGCCGCCGCCATAGCCGGACTTCCGGGCGGAGATACGGTGCGGTGTCCGGAAAACCGCGGTGGAGAAGGCCGTCGGTGCTTTCCGCCAGGCGGCTGTGTGGATAGAACGGAAACCCGCCAGAACGACCGCGACGCAATAGATCTGACGTCTTGCCAATTGTCGGATAATCGCCTAGGGGTGTTGTCCTGGCAGTAAACGGCGACGCCATCACTGCCAGTGAGCTCGCCAGGCTTTTTCCTGGTCCGTTTCAGGAAGGCAGGACGGCATGCAGGCAAGGTATCTCGCGTACGGGCTCGCCGCCGCGGTGGCGGCGGGCGCGGTGGGCGCACCGGCAGCGGCGGCCGCACCGGCGGCCCCCGATGGGTACGCCTCAGGCTCATGGGACCACCTCGCGGAGTGCGAAGCCAGTGGCAACTGGCACATAAACTCCGGGAACGGCTACTTCGGCGGTCTGCAGATCAGCGGGCACACCTGGCGCGCCTACGGCGGCGGCGCCTATGCCGCGCGCGCTGACCAGGCCAGTCGTTCGCAGCAGATCGCGATCGCCAGCAGGGTCCTGTCACGTCAGGGACTCGGTGCCTGGCCGGACTGCTCGGCGCGAGCCACCGGACTGGGGTACGGCCGCCACCACCTGAGCGGCGGCTACCGCCACCACCTGAGCGGCGGCTACCGCCGCCATGCGTACCGGCACGCCTTCCACTGGCACCGGTACCGGGTTCATCTGCGCCACCGGCACTGGTTCCACGCCTATCACCGCTGGGTCCACCGGCATCACCACTGGCTGCACTGGCGCCGGTACTGGGTTCACCGGCACCACCACTGGGGCCGCTGACCCTCGGGAGGCGGCTGGCCGGCCCATCCGCGGCCAAGGGAGATCGGGCCATGGCGGGCCGGTCAGCCGTTTCGCCGCCGCGCCCTTTGCGGCGAATCGGGGGGAAACGGTGCTCCGTTCGGGGGAGTCGGGGCGTGTAAGCCCAGGGCGCGGAGTGCGCCAGGCTCCAATGGCCCAATGGACGCATTTGTACTACTGAGACGCGCCTCGCGATGCCGCTCGGGGCGAGGTGGCAGACCTGTGGTCCCGGCCGCGGGTCCGCGGGCCGTTCCCGCGGAGTACACGACGGTCGGAGCGGACTCGTGACCGCGCGATGGCGGCACCACCAGCCGGTCGTACGGTCGCGGCGCGCTGTGCTGGGCATGATGGCGGTGGCCCTGACCACCGGCGCCGCACCCGCGTCGGCGCTCGCCACCCGCAGGAGTCCCCGGATCGAGGCATCGGCCAAGACCCGGAGCCTGCTCCTCGCGGCCGATCAGGCCAGTGAGCGGGTGCTGGTCCTCGACCCGAACGACGAGTCCTGGGCGGACCGCGGCAGACGCGCCCTGCGGTCCGCCGCGAGGGCGGCGCTGTGGTCCTGGTCCCCGGCCGACGACGGCGGCCTGAACGCCCTGAATCCGCAGCGTAGTTGGCGGAACGTGAGCGAGGCCAAGCACCGGGTGGTCGATGGCCGGCAGTGGCTGCTGACCTGTGCGTCGGCGGGCCTGGCCGCGATGGTGTCGTACCCGCACGGCGATGTCGCGTGGGCCGCCGTGGTCGGCGGAAACACCCACAGCCTGGAGCTCCTTCCCAACGGCAATGTGGCGGTCGCCGCCAGCACCGCAGGATTCATCCGGATCTACACCGCCTCGCAGGGTCCCCGTTCCGCGGCGTACGCCCAGTTCGACCTGCCCGGTGCGCACGGTGTGCAGTGGGACGACGCCAACAACATGCTGTGGGCCCTGGGCGAAAGCGAGTTGATCGGGCTGAAGATCGACGGTACGGACGCTCGGCCGGAGGTGGAACCGGGACCGACCGTCAGCCTCTCCGATACGGGCGGCCATGACCTGGCGGCGGTGGCCAAGGACCCCAACCGGCTGTGGGTCACCACCACCCACCACGTACGTCAGTACTCCATCTCCGAGGACGCCTTCGTCGCGTACCCGGGGCAGCGCGGAATCGACCGGGCCGGGGTGAAGAGCGTCGGCGACGATCCGGAAACCGGCCAAGTCCTCACGGTGACCCCGCAGTCGGGCAATCCGTGCCAGTGGTGTACGTCCACCATTGACTTCCATTCGCCCGACGGCCGCCAGGACACCGCGGGAGCGAGCCTTTACAAGGCCCGTTGGCTGCTGCCGTCCGACACGGAGGGGGAGTGATCCGGGTCTCGGTCCATTGAGTTGATCTTACGGAGGACGGGTGTCGCGGCTAGCCTTCGCCGGGAGAGCCTGTCGAAATGATCAACGGGGGGAAGTATGGGCACGGTCAACGTGGGCGTGGTCGGAGTCGGCAACTGCGTTTCCTCGCTGGTGCAAGGTGTGCGGTTCTATACGGATGCGCCGGGCGAGGCGGCCGGGTTGACGAACCCCGTGTGTGCCGGTTACGCCGTTTCCGATGTCGTATTCACCTCGGCCTTCGACGTCAACACCGCGAAGATCGGAAAGGACCTTTCGGCAGCGATATGGGCGCCGCCGAACAACGCCCGTGAATTCGCCGAGGTGCCGCACCTCGGTGTGCCGGTCGTCGAGGGCGTCCTCGGTGACGGTGTCGGTCGGCACTGCGCGGACCGGATCGACGCGCGCGGCGGGGCGACGCTGGACGATGTGGTCCGGCACCTGATGGACACGGCCACCCATGTCGTGGTGAACTTCCTCCCCGTCGGAAGCCAGAGCGCCTCCGAGGTCTACGCCGAGGCGGCGCTGCGGGCCGGGTGCGCGTTCGTCAACTGCATCCCGGCGGTCATAGCGCGCTCGCCGCGGTGGGCGGGCAGGTTCGAGGCCGCCGGTCTCCCGTTGATCGGCGACGACCTCAAGAGCCAGTTCGGTTCCACGCTCGTACACCGTGCGCTGCTGGACGTACTGGCGGCGAACGGGGTGCGGCTGCGGAACACGTACCAGCTGAACAGCGGCGGCAACATGGACTTCCTCAACATGCAGGACGCCGAGCGGATGCGGAGCAAGAAGGCGACCAAGGCGGCGGGGATGTCCGCTGCCTCGGGCCGCGGAGCGGACATCCCCGCGGAGAACGTCCATGTCGGTGCGGACTACGTTCCGTTCCTGGCGGACCGGAAGGTCGCCTTCATCCGAGTCGAGGGGGAGGCGTTCGGCGGGACTCCGCTGGAACTCGATCTGCGGCTGAGCGTCGAGGACTCGCCGAGCGCCGCGGGCAACGTACTCGACGCGGTGCGCTACATGAAGGCCGCGTTGGACCGGGGGGAATCGGGAGTCATCGATCCGGTCGCGGCGCTGCTGATGAAGGCGGCCCCGCGGCCGAGCCACTAGCTGAGCCGAGCCGCGGGCGCAGCGCGGAGCCGTGGTAACCGCCCTTTGTCGATGGCCAGTTCGCAGAGGTGGCGCGGTCGGACGCCCGCCCGCGGCAGTGCGCGCCGCCGCGCCGGGTGTGACCCCTGGGAAAGCGCGACAGGAGGCTCAAATTACGCTCAAGTGATTCCTGTGCTCTGGTGACCCGCCGGTAATACCTGGGTCTCGCGCGCATAGCACGTGAACTGGGTTCTTGACCAATTCTTTGCCAGTGGCGTGAGGGGCGGCTGTGAGGAGGTGGCCTAGGTGAAACACGCAGGGCACCAGCAAATTATCTCTGGAAGATAACTATTCATCGTCGACTCTTTGCGGACGTATGAACGCTCCCTACTCTGAGGCAACTCTTCTCAGCTAGCTCTGCCATTAATTGGAGAGGCCCCTCATGGTCAGTGTTGACAAGTTCGCCCCGCAGACGGCGCGGGACCCCAGTACGCTCCGTCGTGATGTAGGCATGATCGGCCTGCTCTGGGCGTCTGTCGGTTCCATCATCGGTTCAGGATGGTTGTACGGGGCGCAGAAGGCCGTGGTCGTGGCTGGCCCGGCCGCCGTCATCTCATGGACCATCGGCGCGATCGCGATCGTGCTGCTCGCCTTGGTCCACGCAGAGCTCGGCGGGCTCTTCCCGGTCGCGGGCGGTACCGCCCGCTATCCGCACTACGCCTTCGGCGGACTCGCCGGTATGTCCTTCGGCTGGTTCTCCTGGCTGCAGGCGGCCACGGTGGCCCCGATCGAGGTCGAGGCCATGATCGGCTACGCCGGCCACTGGTCGTGGGCGCAAGGCTTCCTTAACAAGGACCAGACACTGACGGTCAGCGGCTTCATCGTCGCGGTGATCCTCATGGCGGTCTTCGTCGCGGTGAACTTCCTCGGCGTCCGGCTGCTGGCCCACACCAACAGCGCCGCCACCTGGTGGAAGGTCGCCGTCCCGCTGCTCGCCATCTTCGTGCTGGCGGTCACCCACTTCCACGGCGGCAACTTCACCTCGCACGGCTTCGCGCCGTTCGGCGCCAAGGGCGTCCTCGGAGCGATCAGCACCAGCGGCATCATCTTCGCGCTGCTCGGCTTCGAGCAGGCGATCCAGATCTCCGGTGAGAGCAAGAACCCCAAGCGGGACATCCCCCGGGCCACCATCGGCTCGGTGTTCATCGGCGCGGCGATCTACCTGGCGCTCCAGGTGGTGTACATCGGCGCGCTGCCGGGTGCCTCCTTCGCCAAGGGCTGGGCCAACCTGAACTACGCCGGGATCAGCGGTCCGTTCGCCGGTCTGGCGACCGTCATCGGACTGGGCTGGCTGGCCTGGGTGCTGTACATCGACGCCATCATCTCCCCCGGTGGTACCGGTCTGATCTACGCCACCTCGACCTCGCGTATCTCCTACGGTCTGAGCAAGAACGGCTACGCCCCGCAGCTGTTCGAGCGCACCAACGCCCGTAGCGTTCCGTGGTTCGGCCTGATCATGGCCTTCGTGACCGGCGTGATCTGCTTCCTGCCGTTCCCCAGCTGGCAGCAGCTGGTCAGCTTCATCAGCTCGGCCAGTGTCCTGATGTACGCGGGTGCCCCGCTCGCCTTCGGTGCGCTGCGCAGCCGTCTGCCCGAGCGTGAGCGGCCGTACCGCCTGCCCGGCGGCAACATCATCTCGCCGCTGTCCTTCGTGATCGCCAGCTTGATCATCTACTGGTCCGGCTGGGACACGCTGTGGCGCCTTGGTGTGGCGATCATCCTCGGCTACGTCCTGCTCGGTTCGTACGCTCTGTACGCCAACCGGAAGGGCCTGCCGAACGCCCCGCTGCTGAACTGGAAGTCCGCGCAGTGGCTGCCGGTCTACCTGATCGGCCTCGGCGTGATCTCCTGGCAGGGCGGCTTCGGCAACGGAACCGGCGCCATCCCGCTGTGGTGGGACATCGTGATCATCGCGGCGTTCTCCCTGGTGATCTACTACTGGGCCCGTGCCACGGCACTGTCCGGTGAGGACATCCAGCGGAACATCGACTCCGTGACGGTGGTGGACGAGGGCGGGCACTGAGCCTTCCGCGTCCCGACATGACGAGCCCGGCCGGTCCTCCGGCCGGGCTCGGTCGTTGCTAGCGGGATGCACCGCGCGACACGGCGGGCCCTCGGTCTCGGCCGGGGGTCCGCTGCCATGGGCGTCGGGACTCGATCTCGGCGGCCAGGCCGAGCAGGGTGTGCTCGCCGCCGAGTGGTGCGACGAGCTGCACCGCGCACGGCACCGCGTTGGGCAGGCTGCCCATGGGCACGCTGATGGCGGGCCAACCGGCGAGGTTCCAGGGCGGGGTGAGCGGCGAGTGCCGCGTACTGGTGAGCAGATTCGGCAGCCAGCCGCGCTCGTACGACGGGCCCGCGGCCGGTCCGGGGCGGGCCAGGGCGGGCATGACCAGCACGTCGTACCGGGCGAAGAACGGCGCCAGCCGCTCGCGCAGCCGGGTGCGCAGGTCGGCGTGCGGAAGCGGGGTGCGCGCCAGGATCCGCCCGAGTGCGGTGTGCCCCCGGGTACGTCGGGTCAGCAGCCGGGCGGGCAGTCCCTCGGCGTCCGCGGCGGTGCCCGCGGTCCAGCGGGCGAGCACCGCGGCACCCAGCCAGGCCGGATAGGGCGGATCGGCCGGAGTGACGCGGTGCCCGGCCTCGGTGAGCAGCTCCGCGGTGTCGCGGGCGGCCTGGGCGTACGGCGCGGTGACGCCGATGCCCGGCAGCGGGCTGCGTACCGAGACGGCGATCCGCAGCGGGCCGGACGCCGGGCGGTCCGTCTGCGGCGGGTCCTCCCCGGCCAGTACGGAGAACATCAACCGGGCGTCGGCGGCGGTCGTCGCCAGTGGGCCGTTCTCCGCCATGCCGAACCAGTCGCCGTTGCCGATTCCGGCGGGCACCGTCCCGAAGCCCGGCTTGAGGCCGATCAGCCCGCAGTTGGCGGCGGGTATGCGCACCGAGCCCATGCCGTCGTTGCCGAGGGCGATCGGGACCATGCCGCCGGCCACCGCCGCCGCGCTGCCGCCGGAGGAGCCGCCGGCCGTGCGGGTCGGGTTCCATGGGTTTCGGGCGATGCCGTGGACGCTGTCCGTGGTGCCGAAGACACACAACTCGGGCACGTTGGTCAGGCCGACCACAACGGCACCGGCGGCACGCAGCCGCTGGACCGTTGGGTGATCGGCTACCGCGGGGGCGTCGGTGGTGGCCGCGGAACCGTTCCGGTTGGACTCACCGCGTACCGGCAGGTTGTCCTTGACGGCCACCGGGACTCCGGCGAGCGGCAGTTGGGCGAGATCCGGCCGGGCGGCGACCTCATCCGCCTCGGCCAGGGCGAGTGCGGAGCGCACGGTACGGAAAGCGCCGATTCCGGCGTCCTCGCGCTCGATATGCGCCAGATGCTCGGCCACCACCTCGCGGGGCGTGACCCGGCCCTCGCGTACGGCGGCTGCTATATCAACGGCGGTACGTCCAGGCCATATTGGCATGCGCACTGACCTTTCCTCGGGCTATGGCCGGCGGGTGGTGTCGCGGGCTCGCCGAGCATATTGCCGGGGTCGTCGGTCAGGCGAGGGCGCGATGCTCACGCAAGGCCGTATCGCGGTCACTGGAGACGGAGCGCAGCAGCAGCAGGGCGATGTCGTCCGTACGGTGCCTGGCCTGCTCCGCGTGCGTGGTGAGAGCGTCGGCCAGGGCGTCCAGTGGTCCGTCGTCGAAGCGGGCGAGCTGGGTTCCCAGTGTGTCGAGCGCGTCGTCCATATCGACGCCGGGCGCCTCGATCAGGCCGTCGGTGTACAGGGCCAGGACCGTGCCCACGGGCATCGGTATCCGGGTGAGCGGGTAGCTCGCGATGGCCTCCGCACCCAGCACGATCCCTCCGGCCACCTCCGGCACCCGTACCTCGCCGTCCGGGGTGCGCAACAGCGGCCGAGGGTGTCCGGCGGTCGCCATCAGCGCGTACCTACCGCGCAGGTCAACCCGGAGATATATGCAACTCGCGAGCAAATTCGTATCAAGATCATTCATAAGGCGATTGGTCTGGGACAGGACGGCGCCCGGGTCGGCACCCGCTGTCGCATATGCGCGTACAGCGGTGCGTATTTGGCCCATCAGTGCGGCGGCCGCCACATTGTGCCCCTGGACATCGCCGATCACCGCGCCCGCGGTGCAGCGGTCCACCCGCAGGATGTCGTAGAAGTCGCCGCCGATGTCCATTCCCTCGGTGCCGGGGAGGTAGCGGGCGGCCGCCTCCAGCCCGGGCAGGATGGGGAGGGCGTGGGGCAACAGGCTTTCCTGCAGGCCGTGGGCGAGTTCCAGTTTGGCGTCGTACATTCGGGCCCGGTCCAGCGCCTGCGCGATCAGACCGCCCAGTGAGGTCAGCACCGCGCGTTCATGGACCGTGAAGCGGTGCGGCTGGTCGAAGGCGAGCACGCAGGTGCCCACCAGCCGACCCGACGCCACCAGGGGGAGATATGCCCAGGCGGACATGGTGTCCCGCATCTCCGGCCGCACCGGGTACATCCGCTCCAGTTCGTCACGGGACTCGAAGAACGAGGGCGCGCCAGAGATCAGCGCGTGTACGCCCGGAGTGGCGGAGGTCAGGGGTGTGCCGTCGAAGGTGTCGATGAGGCCGGGCGGGTAGCCGCGATGGCCGGCTATCAGCAGCCGGTCGCCCTCGGCGATCAGGATCGCCACCGCCTGCGCGCCGAAGGAGGGGACGATCTGGTCGGCGACCAGATCCACCACGTCCACCACCCCGGCGGCCTGGGTGAGCTTACTGGCGAGGTGCAGGATGTGGTAATAAGCGCCCGACCGGGTGGGCAGCTCGGCGTCGGCCGCCAGAATCGGGCCCGGCATATCGTGCGGTGCCACATTGGCCTCGTTGACGCGCACGGTGATCCCGGAAGCATCGGGATACAGGCGGAAGGCCAGCCACCGATCGGGCGGCCGCAGCGCCACGAAGGACGAGATCTGCCGACTGGCCAGCGCCGCCCGGTAGCGGTCCTCGTACACCGGATCCCGCAGCCACGGCAGTACGTCCCAGGGCCGGGCGCCCAGCAGCTGGAAGACGGGGGCGCCGAGCAGGCTGGCCGCTCTGGGCGTGACCCAGGTCAACCGGCCCCGGACATCGAGGGCGCACATCCCCTCCGGCAGCCGGTGGACCATCGCGGTGAGGCTCTCCGGGCTGCCCGGGTCGCCGCTTTCCGCGGTGATGACCAGTGGCTCGGGACCGGCCCGCACCGGACGGCCGGCCACAGCGGCCTTGCGCAGCAGACGGGCCAGGTCGGCGGAGAGCTCCATCAGGGCGTCATGCTCGGTGTCCGACAGCTCCGGGGAGTGCCAGCCGGGCCAGCACGCGAAGACGGCCCCGACCGCCGCCCCCTCCGCGACCAGCGGTAGGGCGGCGAGCGAGAACGCGTACGGCAGGGCCAGCGCGATGGCCGGATACAGCCGCACCATCGCCTCTTCGCCGCCCACCCAGACCAGTCGGCGCTCGCGCATCGCGTCCGTCACCGGCGCCGAAGTGGCCAGCGCCACCCGTTCCCACGGTCCGATGAACTCTCGCGGCATCCCCAGCATCGCCACGAGTTCCAGTACGTCCGCACCGGGCACCGGAACATAGAGCGCGGCCACATGGGCGCCGAGCCGGTCCCTCGCCGCGTCCAGGCGTGCCACCAGGGCGTCGAGATCCTCGCGGACGCCCGGGTCGATGGCGTCCGTCCCGGCGGAGCCCGGCGGCGCGGACCGTGAGTCGCGAACCATTGCCACCTCCACGTCTGCCCATTCTCGCGCTGATCGCGGCGATGAACGACCGGTGCTGTTCGATCGGGCGGTGGTGAGCGCTTGGCAGAGCGGCTGTGACGTCGTGTTCGCATCTCATTACGGAACGTGGTCGGCTCGGAGAGCACCGCCGGGACGAGCCACACCAGCGTGCCGACATAGCGGTCCAGCGGGTCCTCCCAGGAGGTGGCGTCCAGCATGCAGGGCTCGGTGCCCGGCCAGGCGGCGGTCCCGGACTGGCGGATGAGCGTCTTCGACAGTTTCGCGCCGGAGTCGGTGAGGACCACCGGCGTGTAGATCCGCAGCGCCGGCCGCAGTCCGGGTGTCGCCGTCCCGTAACTGCCGTTAGCTGGTGACCCGTTCGATACTCGCCATGGCGCATCCCTCGCTGCTGTCCGGTAGGCGTGCGGTGGTCATTGCCGTGGTGGTCAGTGTCGCGGCGGGCGCACGTTCGTCACCCACTCCAGAACGGCCATGGCGCTGGGCAGCTTCATGGCCGCCTGGGTCCAGGCCAGGGACCGCGGACCGTCCAGCACCGCCGGTGACACCTCGTCCCCTCGGTGGGCGGGCAGGTCGTGCATGAACCAGGCGTCGGGCCAGCGGTTCACGAACGCCTGGTTCACATGGAAGGGGCGGAACGCCTCCCGCCACGCCGGGTCCTGCTTGGTGGTGCCGGTGGTCTGCCAGCGTGTCGTGTAGACCACGTCCACCTCGTGCGGGAGGTGGTCCAGGTCATGCAGTTGGTCGAGGTGCGCACCCGACCACGCGGCGCGCTTCGCGGCACGCGCCAACTCCTCGTCGGGAAGGCCGTATCCGCGAGGGCAGGCGAAGGTGATCCGGGCGCCCGGCACCGCGCTGAGCCCGTGCGCCAGGGCCACGGCGGTGTTGTTGCCCTCGCCGACGTAGAGCAGCCGCACCCCGGACAGGTCGCCGAAGCGCAGCAGGAGCGTGGCGAGGTCGCAGATGCCCTGCGTGGGGTGCTCCTCGGTGGCCATGGCGTTGACGGTGGGCAGCTGACCGTACTGGGACAGTACGCGCAGCTCCGTCAGTGGTCCGGCGGTGCGGGCCACCAGGGTGTCCAGCATGGCGCCGAGCACCCGGCCGGTGTCCGGAAGGGATTCGCCGGTGTTGAGCTGCAGGTCGTCGGGCCCGTAGGTCACCGGTGTGCCGCCGAGCCGCACCGTGCCGACCGTGAACGCGGTACGGGTGCGGGTCGAGGTCCTGGTGAACAGCACGCCGATGACATGGTCGCTCAGCGGGCGGTCATGGGCTTCGCGGTCGTCGAACAACTCGGTTGACCGGGCGGCCAGTCGAGTGACGGTCGCGGGTTCGAGGTCGGCCAGGGAGAACAGGCCGGACTCGGGGCCGGGCGGTCTTGACGCGATGTCCATCATGGTGGCTCCGTCTCACCTCGGGAATCGGGATGTCACACCAGAGACAGGGGCTGGCCAAGGCCCGAATCGACGGCGGTCCGGTACACGGCATCGACAGGTCCTACATCAAGGACGGCCGCTCGCCGACCTGGTCGAGGCGTTGGAGATACGGCGCGAAGTCATAGGGCGGTGGCGGTATGCCGCTTGCCGCCGCCACCTGGTGGGCGACCTCGAAGCGGTACAGCGAGTGGTAGCCCTCGTCGCAGTAGATCCGGTAGGCGTCCAGCCGGGTCGCCGTGTCGAACGCGGTTCCCGCCCGGCCTTCGGCGATCAGCGGGAAGAACCGCTGGTCGCGGTCGAGTTCGTCAGCGAGCACCCGGTGCGGGCCGCAGCGCACCCCCGCGCGTTCGTACCAACCCCGCATCGCCCCGGCCGACGTCACGTGCCCATCTCCGCCGCCCGGGGGGCGCCGGAGATGGTCAGCACCTCGACGTCGACCGCCAAGTCGACCAGCGGCAGGCCATGTTGCTCGCGCCAGCTGGGGAAGTAGCGGTCCCCGCCGTCGGGGCACACACCGGCGATGTCGCGTCTGCCGGGGTCGGCATGGAAAAGCCGTAATGCCGCGGCGACCACCGCTCCTGAGCTGCCGCCCACATCGATTCGGGTGGTCGCCAGCAACCAAAGGCCAGCCGCTGACCGCCTCGCCGGGGGCGACACATACTGCCGGAATATGCCCTTGGGGTAGGAAACCTGACGGCCGACTCGCTCCTATACCGGACAGCACGCGTTGTCTGGGCCTTTGGCCGAGTGCGGCGGAACCGTCGATATCGACCGCCGTCAACTCCCATGGCACCTGCGCCTTTTCGACGAACATCCGAAAGCCGGCCAGAGTGGCCTCGGTGGATACCGCGACGAGCACCGACGCCTGCCGCGGAACCTGCGCCCAGAGCTCGGGAGCCGTGCCAACTGCGTGTGCCCGTGGATTCGCGGCATTCTCGTACTGGTTCGGCCAGACCAGTCGCGGCCGAGTGCGCACCTGCTCCCGGATATAGGCGAGTCGGCTGAGCAGAGAGCCTCCCGCGCCGTCCGGGCGGTCCATGACGACCACTCGTGCCCGCAGCGCCCGCATGGCGCCGACGACCGACGCGCTGATCCGCGGGTCGATCACGGCGGTGAACGGCACCTGGCGGGCGGCCGCCAGGGCCGCCAGGGCGAGTCCGAGATTGCCCGAGGTGGATTCTATGATTCCGATGCGCGGATCGATCAGCGGGGCGACATCCTCCCAAAGGGCAACCGCGGTCCGCCCCTTTATGGAACCGTGCGGGTTGTACGACTCCAGCTTCAGCCACAACGTAGGCGGAACCGCGTCGACAACGAGTTCGATGGCGATCAGAGGTGATGGCTGTACCGGCGGGACGGCGGTGCCCGGAGCGCAATCCTGCACAATGCCCCCTCGGTCGGCGGATCCGGCGCGGGTTCAGCCGGTGGAACGTAGCAACCGGATTACCTCGGCACCATGCGACGGGGCAGGAAATCAGCCGGAAGAATTCGGCGGAAACAATGCGCGCAATCCCCGTTGGTCACCCGATCGGCCCGCTGCCGAAGCCAGGAGGAAACCGACCGCTTGCTGCGGCCCGGTGAACGGCTCGTCACGGTGCGTGGTTCTTCCTGGGTGTGGGTAACCATCGCTGGGTGTCGCAACCCCCTCTGGAGGAGACGCCGCTACCCGGCGCGGTGAGCGCTGCCCGCACGGCGATCGAGGACGCCCGAGCGGGCCTGGAAATCGAGGACGTCAGAGGCGAGGAGCGCAAGCTCCACCGCGGACTGGGCTGCTGGGGCCTCGGCGCGATCGGTTTCAGTGACATCGTCGGTTCCGGTTGGCTGTTCGGCGCGATGTACGCCGCACGGATCGCGGGCCCGCTCTCCTTGCTGTGCTGGGTGGCCGTCGGCGCGCTGGCCGGGCTCGTCGCCCTGGTGATGGTCGAGCTGGGAGCCTCCCGCCCGGAGGCCGGGGGCACGGTGCGTTGGCCGCTGTATGCCAATGGGCCCCTGGTGGCGGGCGTGATCAGCTGGGCGGTGCTGCTGTCCGTGGGGTCGCACGCCGCGGAGGTGACGGCGATCCTGCGGTATCTCTCGCACTGGCTGCCGTGGCTCTATGACGGGGCCAGGCTCACCTGGGCGGGGGTGGCGCTGGCCATCGCCATCACCGTCTCGCTCGGTGCGCTGAACTGGTTCGGCGTGCGGCTGTTCGCCCGCGTCAACCTGCTGGTCACCACCGTGAAGGTGGCCGTCCCCACGCTTACCGTGGTCCTGCTGCTGGCCTCCGGCTTCCATCCGCAGCGGCTCACCGAGCATGGCGGCTTCGCCCCCTACGGCTGGTCAGCTGGCCTGAGCGCGCTGTCGATGGGCGGCATCATCTACTCGGTCAACGGATTCCAGGCACCCGTCGAGTTCTCCGGTGAGGCCCGCGATCCCCGGCGGGATGTGCCCCGCGCCGTGCTGACCGCGATCGCGCTGGCGGTGCTGCTCTACGTCGGGTTGCAGTGGGCTTATTTGTCCGCGGTGCCGGAACGGGAACTGGTCCACGGCTGGCGGGGCGTCAGGTTCGACTCGCCGTTCGGCCAGCTGGCCCTGCTGCTCAACCTGCACTGGCTCGCCTTCCTGCTCTACGCCGACGCCGTTGTCTCACCCGGCGGCGGCGCTTTCGTCGGCGTGGCGGCGCACGCGCGGCGGACCTACGCACTGGCGAAGAACCGGATGCTGCCGCACTGGTTCATGCGGGTGCACGCCGGTTCCGGCATTCCACGCCGCGGGCTCGCGTTGAACCTCGCGGTGACGTTGGTGTTCCTGCTGCCCTTCGGCGGTTGGCAGGACGTGGTCAGCACCATCGGCGACCTGTTCCTGCTGGGGTACGCGACATCAGCGGTCGCCGCGTACACCCTGCGGGCGGAGGGCTCCGGGCGGCTGTCCGGGTGGGTGCCGGGGGTGCGGTGGATCGCTCCGGTCAGCTTCGTGGTGGCCACGCTGTTCGTGTACTGGTCCAGCTGGCACCGCCTGCGGGTGACGCTGCCGCTGACACTGCTGGGTGCGCCGCTGTTCTGGCTGGTACGGCGGCATGAGCCAACTGCCGTACTGCTGCGCGAAGTTCGCAAGGGCTGCTGGATGCTGACGTGGCTGATCGGGTTGCTGGCGTTGTCCGCGCTGGGTGACTTCGGCGGCATCGGCGTTCTGCCGAAGCCCTATGACTCACTGGTGGTCGCCGGGTTCAGCCTCGGTACGTTCTGCTGGGGCGTGGGCTCGGGCAGACGACACCTCGCCGAGACCGCGCCGGACTAGCGGCCGTACGCCGGGAGGGAACGCACGCCGCGCGGGCCGGACGCCGCCGCCTGCGGCAGGAGAGTTGAGGCTCCATGTGTTCCGGACGTTTCGCGTTCGTCGGCCCAGCGCGCAGCATGGCGTGTTCCGTTCCCCGCGAAGGCGATGGCGGGTTCTCCGCGTTGGCCGCAGTTGTCGCCGCGTTACCGTGGGAGGCCTTCGAGGAGGGGAGTTCATATGGCTGTGCCTCCGCCTGGTGACGCGGACATCCCGGATGAACCCTGGCAGTGGGGCGAATCCGTCTGGCGCGGCCACGTCCAGCGCGTTCGGGCCGGTCGCCGCCTCACTCCGCACCGCTGGCCCGGGAACGCGAAGGCGGCGGTGGCGCTGTCCTTCGACGCCGATCACGAATCGATCCCGCTGCGTGACCGCCAGACCGGCCCCGGCAGGCTCTCCCAGGGCGAATACGGAGCCAGGGTCGCGGTGCCGAAGATCATGGGGCTGCTGGAGCGGCGGTCCATTCCGGCCACCTTCTTCGTGCCCGCGGTCATGGCGCTGCTGCGGCCGGACGAAGCGCGCCGCTATACCGAAGCGGGCCACGAGGTCGGTATCCACGGCTGGATCCATGAACGCAACATGGTGCTGAGCCCCGAAGACGAACGGGAACTGGCCAATCGCTGCGCGGACACACTGGAGCGCGTCTGCGGCAAACGGCCGGTGGGCATCCGCACACCGTCGTGGGACTTCAGCGATCACACCCTCGCGATCAGCCGTGAGCTGGGGCTGCTGTACGACTCCTCCCTGATGGCGGACGACGATCCGTACGAGATAGTGGCGGACGGCCAGCCCACCGGCATGGTGGAGATTCCCGTCGAGTGGATCCGCGACGATGACGCGTACTTCGAGATGGACTGGTACGGCGGGCTGCGCCCGTACGCCATGCCCCGCGACGTCGGACGGCTGTGGCGCGACGAGTTCGACGGCGCCTACTCGCACGGCGGGTTGTTCCAACTCACCATGCATCCCCATGTGATCGGGCACCGCTCCCGGCTCGTCGTTCTCGAAGAACTGCTGGACTACGTTCATGACCGCGGGGACATCTGGTACGCCACGCACGCCGAAATCGCCGAGTACGTGCTGCGCTGCGCCACCACGGACAGCTGACCGACGGCGCCGGCTACACGCGTCCTGCGCGAACGTCACCCCGTTCTCCCGGTGGAACCTCTTCGTGGTCTACAACAGCACGAGCAACCCCCTCGGCCCCCCGTACGCCGCGTCCAGACCGCGCCCGGAGTACCTGGCCAGCCGTGACTTCACGCCGCTGCCGCCACCCGCCGAGGGTCCGCCACCTGGAAGGTGACCCGCGCGGTGGCGGTTCCCTTTCATTCCGGGGGGTTCGGGTGGGGGAGCAGTGCGGCGAGTTGGTGTGCGGCGTCCCGCAGCCGGGCGGGTGTGCCGGACCTCGACTCGATGGTCCCGATCGTGTGCCGTAGTGAGCTGACCGCCCGACCGGACCCGATCCCACTGGCGTGCGGCATCAGCTGTTCTGCCACGTCCCGGGCATCTGACCAGGATCCGGCGTTCACCAGCGTGGAGAACAGCTCGGTGGTGAACAGAACACGGTAGGGCGGGGAGCCAGGGGCGCGGACCTGTGTGGCACCCCGCAGGAGGGGGATCGCCTTGTCCCACTCCCGCAGAGCGGCGAGAGTGAAACCGTGGTGGCCGTCGAGCTCGTTCTGGTCCACCCACCATGCCCACGGCGGATCCTGATCGGACAGTCCCTCCTGGAACAGGCTGCTGGCCTGGTCGAACGCCCTTAGCGCGGCGGCCCGCCGGCCCGCCATGGCGAGCGCGCGGGCCTGCCGTACGGCGAACACCGTCGCGACCCTGGCGGAGGGCGCGGTGTGCAGGCCGGTGGCGGCGGTTTGGAACGAGGCGCGCGGTCGGCCGGTATGCGCTTCCTGCATGCTCATGTTCGCCAGTACCAGGCGTTCCGTCGAGCGGTCCTCGCACAGCCGGGACAGGGACAGCGCCCGCTGGTTCAGGCGGTGGGCGAGGGCTTGTTCTTCGGCGTCGAAGAGGATCCAGGCCGCGACCTCCAGCAACTCGGCGACCGCCGCGCGCAGTTCACGATCCCCGAGCGCCTCGGTGTGCTCCCACCCCCGCCGCAGCCTCGCGACGGCGAGCGCGGCGGTCCGGGCCGCCGCCCGGGCACCGACCTCGCGGTCCAGGGTGAGCAATCGCTGGGTGGTCGCGATGACGGACTGACGGCAGCCGAGGTCGCTGTTCTCCATGTGCCGGGCTCCTCCCTCGGATCTGGCTCAGCGGTGCGGCGGTCTGCGGAAGCTGTCGGCGACCCGTGTCAGCCAGGCGATCTCCTTGCCGAAGTCCTCGGTGCGGGCACCGGGGAACGTGGTCGTGGGTCCGGCCGGCGGCACCGCGTTGTCGGATCTGGCCCGCAGCGCCGCCTTGAGGCGCAGCGCCTCGTGGGTGGCGGAGGACGGCTCGTCATGGGCGGGGCCCAACTGGTCGGCCTGCGGTCCGGCCAACGCGTGGCTGAGGTACGGGCGCAGCGCCAACTGCCCGTCCCTGATCTCGATGACCCGGCGGTAGAGACGGTATTCGAGGTCGCGCGGCGGCAGCAGGTCGAGCAGCGGGGACGGCGGAGGGTCAAGGGCGATGGTGGGAACCGCACGGTACAGAGCCCACCACAGCGGGCGCAGCCGCCGGTAGGACCGGTAGCTTCCGAGCCAGCGGGCAGCGGCCGACAGCCGGGGGCCCCAGGACGGGACGGTCCAGCCGAACAGCTGCAGCAGTGAGCCGACGTCCCCGGTGAACCAGTACAGCGAGTCCCATGATGTGGTGTCGAAGCCCAGTCGGGTGGCCGTGATCTCGGCGTACCGGATGGTGCAGTAGAGGAGGACGAACGTCGCTCCGGCGGTGACGGACCACATCCCGAGCCGCAGCCACAGCCGATTGGCGATCCTGGCGTAGCGCAGCGACAGCCGGAAGGCCGCGATCTGCCCGACCGTGCATACGCCGATGTAGTAGCACAGATATGCGGCGTAGTACGGGTTCTGCATATTGAGCAGAACCGAGGTCTCCGCTGTGGTCGGGTGCCGGGTGGGGTCGACCGCATAGAACATGATGAGGAGCACGACGAGCGCGATGCCGAAACCGAGCAGTCTGCGGCGCGTTCTGCGGCGGGCTTCGGCCGCCGGGTGCGACCAGTGGATGAGCACCACCTGCTGGGCCGCAGTCAGCACCACCACCGCGGCCTGCACCAGGATGGTGGTGATGTTCGGATAGTCGAGGAACCCGGAGAGGTACGAGCGGATCGCGTCCAGGTCCACCAGGAAGCTCAGCCCGGAGCTGAGGAAGTACACGCAGAGCGCGATCATCGCCGGATTGCGGTTGCTGTGCGACAGGGCGGGCAGCTTGTAGAGGAACGCCGATAACCCCGCGACGGCGCAGGTCCAGGAGAGGATCTGGTAGACCATAGGTCAGGCCGGACCGGGGTCGGACTCATCGCGGACCACGGCGCAGGCTCCGGGGTCCGGGCCCACCACGCGTTCGATACGGGCGATGGCCTCCGCCTGTTCGAGCGAGGCGCTGGCGACGGGTTCCGAGGCCTGCCGCCGGGCCCGGGTGAGGATGAGCGAGGCCATCGTCTCGGCTTCCTGCTCGTCGTGGTCCGAGTAGCCGGAGCGTTGCAGCATGCCGCGGACCACGTGCGGGCTGATGTCGGGGAACAGTTGCTCGGCCGCGCCGTCGGCCATCTTTCCGCCGCTGTGGTGCCCGCAGATCATGTGGGAGAGCTCATGGGCGATGATGTGTTCCTGGTGCGGTCTGCTGGTGTGGGCCTCGTAGACGATGAGATCCGCGACGTCGGTGGCGATCCACAGCCCGTACAGCTGGGAACTTTGCAGCTCGGCCGGCAGGAGGCGGATCGGGCGGCCCCGTCGTGCGCCGAGGTGTGCGCACAGCTCGGAGATATGGCAGGTGTCAGGCACGGACAGACTGTCCAGCAGTGCTTCGCACGCGCCGCGCAGGCGCCTCAGCTGCCGCCCGGTGGCCGCCTTTCCCGGTTGCCGTGAAGGGGCCATGGCTACTTCTCCACGGGAGGCAGTCCCCGCGGCGTACGGGCCTGGTCGAGAACGGCCGCGATCGCTTCCGGACTTTCCGGCCGCAGCCCCACGGCCCGCGGGGCGACCGCGCGCACGCCCGCCTGGGTCGGCTCCAGGCTCCCGGCGAGCGGCGGATGTTCCTGACGGCCGGTCATCCGCACCTCCCATGGCAGGATGAAGTGAGCTTGACGAGTAGTTGAAGTCTAACGGCCCGTACTCCTCCGGTGGTTGACGATGGCGTCGCCCATTCGGGGCAACGTGCAGCACATCCTGCGACCCGCGACACCCCGAACCAAGGCCGCCGGAAGGCACTACCGGCGGCAACGCAGCATGATCAACGGCGGGTTGGCCAGGAAGTCGTCCCAGAACCCGGCCGCGAAGACCTGCTCCGCCGAACCGGGCACCTCCAGCGGCACCCAGGTCACATCCGTGAAGCCCGCCGAGGTGAGGGCGCGCTCGTACACCGCGCGCTCCGGGTAGCTGGTGTCGAAGGCGACCGGCGGGTCCAGCAGGGCGGTGATGCGCACCCGGGGGCCGATGGGTCCGGCGCCGGTGGGCACGTAGGTGAACCCGTACTTCGCGGTCGTCGCGTCGGCGAACCGGAAGTCCGGGTTCTGGGTCAGTGCCAGGAACTCGCCGCCGTCGCGCAGGTTACGGAAGGCGCCGGCGCACATCCGCTCCATGGCCTGCTCGCTGTCCGCGTAGTTGAGCAGATACACCGCGGTCACCGCGTCGAAGCGGTCGATGTCCGGAAGGTCCGCGGCATCGCCGACGGCGTAGCGCACACCCAGTGGCGCACGCCGCTCGATGGCCCGCGCGGCCCCCACCATCTGCGGCGAGATGTCGAGACCGAGGACACCCGCCGCGCCGCGCCGCTTGATCTGCCGGGGGTAGAAGCCGGTGCCGCACGCCAGGTCGAGCACCGTGCGGTGGGTCACGTCCCCCAGCATCCGCAGGAAGCTGTGCTGTTCCGGATACCGGGCCAGCGGCAGGGTCTTGAAGTCATCGCAAGACTCGCCGATGTCGTCGTACCGCTGGTGCCGCTGTGTCGTCAACTCGCCTCCCTTCCAGGGACGGTGTGGGTGGACGCCGAGCTGTCCGGCAGGGTCGCCACGGCCTGCCCGCGCAGCCGGTCCCCGACCAGGGCCATGCGACGGCCCTGGTGCCGTACCGCGGCCATGGCCTGCGTTGTGGGATCCGGTCCGGCCGACAGCGCGTACGAGGTCCCGTAGGGGTTGCCACCCGCGGCCCCGACCGCCGGATCGGTGTAGCCGGGCGGCACCGCCACCGCGCCGCAGTGCAACAACATCTGATGGAGTGTCAGCAGTGCTGACTCGCTCCCGGCGTGCGGATACGGTGCGGAGGTGAAGCCGCTGACCGGCTTCCCGGCGAGCGGCCCCGCCCCGGACGGCGGAAGCAGGGACTGTACGAAACTCACCAGCGGCGCGGCCATCGTGCCCAGCCGTGCCTGCGCTCCGAACACCACCGCGTCCGCCCAGGCGATGTCCGCCGGGGTGACGGGGATGGCGGGTGGCGCACCACTGCGCCAGGTGCGTACCGCGGGGTCGGCCACCCGGCGCAGCCGCACCTCGGCGCCGCACTCGCGGGCGCCCGCGGCGCACTCCTGCGCCAGCAGCCGGGTGGCCTCGTCGCCCGCGTGATGGATCACCGCCACCTTCGTACGGCCGAGGCCGGGCGGAACCGGTTCGGTCCGGGGCCGCGACCGCGCGGTGATGTCGGCCAGCCGTCTGCCGAGCGCCCAGGCGGCCCGCGTCTCCACTGGCTCCGTGGCCCGGCCCCGGCGGTAACTCACCGACAGCCCATAGGGGTTGCCGCCCGTGCCGGGGAACGCGGAGCAGGCGGGATCGGCGCCCACCACCCACGAACCCCAGTGGTACGCGGTCTGGTACAAGGCGAGCAGCGTCGCCTCCTGACCGCCGTGCAGCGAGGTCGCGGAGGTCATACCGGTCACCACCCGGTCGGTCAGCCGCCCCTCGGTCCACACCCTGTCGGCGGAGTCCAGGAACCGCTTGAACGCGGCGGAGACATTGCCGAAGTACGTAGGCGTGGCCAGCACCAGGCCGTCCGCCCACAGCAGGTCCTCGGGCGTGGCGGGCGGATCCGCGGGAGCGTCGGCCCGGACGCCGCCGATGGGGTCGGCGACCCGTAGCAGCCGCACCGTCGCGCCACTGGCCCGGGCGCCCGCCGCCGCGTGCCGGGCCAGCCGCCGCATCGTGCCCGACCGGCTGTGGTAGACGATCGCGACGTGTGTAGTCATGCGTCCTCCCGATCAGATGCCAGGGGGCGGGCGCGCGGTACCAGCCGCACGTCGTCATCGAGCCGTTCCACCGAGTCCAGCCGCGGCCGCCGTGCCTCGCCCAGCGATCGGACCCCGAAGCCGTCGAGCACCGTGCGCCCGCCGGAACCGATCAGAACCGGGGGCCGGATAGGCGATGACCCGGTCCAGCAGGTCCTGTCGGCGAACGCGGCCGCCAGCCGAGCCCCGCCTGCCAACAGCACGGATCACATGCCCCGTTGGTTCAACTCGGCGTCAGCGCGGGGGACTCCGTCGTTCGGGGAGCGGCCGCCTCGGTCTTCTCGGTCGTCAGACCTCCGCGGTCGACGTACTGCCGAAGGGCTGATGAGGAAGGCCGGTCTGGTCGCCACCCGCCGCCGTGGCGCGCAGATCTGCTACTCGGTGCGGCCGGAGGGGCTGGTCCGGATCCGGGAGCCGCTACGGCTTGGTGGCGAGGCCCGCCACGATGAGCTGTTCCCACACGGTGAGTTCACGCTGCGCGGGGCCCACGTGGGACACGCCGTCCGCGGTGTCCGGCCGCCAGTTCGCGGCCGCGACGATACCGGGCGGCAGGATCTCCATGCCGCAGAAGAGGTCGTGGATCTCCTCGTCGCTGCGCCACCGGCCGCGCCCGAACGTCGCCTGGAGCACCCGCTCGGCCTCGGCGGTCTGCGGGTTGTGCCCGGTACGGAAGTGGCTGATGAAGAAGCAGCTTCCGGAAGGCACCCGGTCGCGCCAGTAGCGGACGACCGCGGCGGGGTCCTCGTCGTCGTTGAGGTGGTGCAGGACGGCGCTGAAGACCACCGCGACGGGCTGGTCGAAGTCGATGAGCTCGACGGTGTCCGGGTGCTCGCGGATGCCTTGCGGGTCGCGCACATCGGCCCGGATGACCCTGGTGTTCTCGTTCTCCTCCAGCAGCGCCCGGCCGTGTGCGAGGACGATGGGATCGCTGTCCACGTAGATCACCCGGGCGCCGGGGGCATGGCGCCCGGCCACCTGGTGGACGTTGTCGGCGGTCGGCAGCCCGCTGCCCATGTCGATGAACTGCCGTACCCCCGTGTGCAGCGCGATGTCGCGGACCGCGCGCACCAGGACCTGGCGGTTGCTGTACGCGATGGCGACCGAGCCGGGCAGGTCGTTGACGAACTTGTCGCCGACCTCACGGTCCACCGCGTAGTTGTCCTTGCCGCCGAGCAGGTAGTCATAGACACGGGCGATGCTCGGCTTCGTCTGGTCCACCTCGGAAACGTCCTCGACCATGGCAACTGCCCTTATCTGCTGGGGTGTTGTGAGCGGCCCCATCGTAGGAGACCCAGGGCGGTCGCACCGGCCACATCAGTGCCATGGTCGTGGACGAGTTTCCACACCGGGGTTCAGCGCAGTGGCAGCGTCAGCTCGGACGGGTCGTTCGCCGGGGAGCCGAACGACACCCGGCTGCCCAGCGGGGTGTCGCTGCCGTACATCGGGTCCTTGGTGTCCAGTACCAGCGCGAGCCGGTGCCCGGCGGGCAGGTCGTAGGCGGTGGCGAACAGCGGGATGTCGAGCCGGACGGCCTGTCCTGGCGTGGTGCCCGACCAGCTCTGCGGGGCGTGGCTGATCAGCTTGCCGAGACCGAGGGCGTTCACGTCGTAGAGGTAGGCGAACACCGTGCCCTTCGGCGAGGACGAGGTGACCGTGGTGTGGAACCTGGTCACACCGCGGATGTGCTGTACGTCGGAGTACGGGGCGGACTGCCAGACCGCGGCGGCGGCCCGGGGCAGCAGCGGGACCTCGACGGTCGGTGGTATGCCGAGGAACTGGTCGAGCCCGCCGGACAGTTCGGTGATACCGGAGTCCGCGCCCGAATCCACGCCGCCGACGATGGACGTCCGCCATCCGGTGCCGGTCGCGGCGCCCAGCGAGCCGGTGCCGAGGAAGTTTGCTGGGCCGAGCCGCAGCCGCTGGGTCCGGGAGCTGATCGCCTGCCAGCTGGGGTACTCCTCCTGCCCGGCGTTCTCCCTGACCTGGAGCTGCACCGGCGGCTGGTGGTCGCCGGGGCTGTGCTTGAGGTGCTGGTCGAACCACTTGCGTCCGTCGTCCCAGGCCGGGTTGTTCAGGCCCAGCAAGCCGCCGATCTCCTGGGTGGCGTGGTCGCCGGGACGCAGTTCCAGCCGCTTGGGGCCGGTCAGCTTCTGGTAGAAGTCGGCGACCTGGCTGGGGTTGAAGATGCTGTCGGTCCAGGCGTTGGCGATGAACACCGCGGTGTGGTGGGCGTTGATGCGGTCCACATAGCTGCCCGGGGACCTGGTCCGGGCCCACTTGACGAGCTCCGGGATGTTCTGGTTGTTGAACAGGTCGCTGACCGCCTGGTGGGTTTCCGGGCTCTGGCGGCCGGTCGGGATCTGTACGGCGGTCAGGATGCCGACCGCCCCCACATGCCGGGTCTGTCCGCTGTAGAGCGCGTTGACCAGGTCTCCCCAGGCGCTCATCGCGGCCACCGCCTTGACCCGCGGGTCGAAGGCGGCGCCCATCAGTGACATTCCGGCCCCCAGCGACAGGCCTGTCATGCCGATGCGCTGCGGGTCGGCGGGGGTGTTGGCGAGGGTCCAGTCGATGACGGAGGAGATGTCACCCACGTCCTTGGGCCCCGCGACGTCCACCTGGCCGCCGGAGAGCCAGAAGCCGCGCACCGTGTAGGTGACGACGACATAGCCGTCGGCTGCGAGCTTCCTGCTCTGCGCGAGGAACTCCAGGTCGTTCTGCCCCCAGGAGGCGGGCTCCACGATCACCGGATAGCGGCCGTGCGCGTCCGCTCCGGGCGTACCGGCGGCGGGGGTGAGCACATCGGCCTTGAGGACGACACCGTCCTTCATCGGGATGTCGACCAGGCGGAAGGACCCGGTGGCCTGCGCGGCGGCTGCCGGGTGCCCGGCGTGTGGGGCGGCGGACGCGGGGGAGGCGGCGAAGGTGCCGCCGAGCGCAAGTGCCGTGACGGCCACGGTGCTTGTCATCCAGCGGCGGACGCGGCGCTGGTCGCGGCTACGGCGTTCTCGGGTGGGGCCGGATCGCGTCATCGGTGTCCCATCAGGCTCAGACCGTGGTGCCCCTGCGGCACGCGTGCGGTGTGGTGCTCGGAGCCTAGGGGGGCCCAAGTGGGGGTAGTGAGACGGTGATCAGCCAAATCTACTGGCCGGTAACTGTGTGCGGCCTGGTCGTCGCTGGCGGTGCCAAACCGTCAGCACCCGGACGGGGGTCCGCCGGAACGGTCCTGGCGCGACCGTCACTACTGGCGCTCACGGCTCGCCTCTCGGGGGCCAGCAGTGTAAACAGGGGCTATGGCCCGAGGTGAGGGCCGACCCTGGGCCGTGTCGGCCCCTCCGTTCCGCGGTCGGCGCCCCTGGAGTCGGCGTGAGCACGCGCATACACAGCGTGAGCGGCAAGACCGCTACGAGCAGCAGGCACCGCAGCCGACGCGGCGCCATGGGCTGCTGCGCCCGATGCGCAGCCTCTCCGGCCAGGTCTTCGTGCTGCAGGTGATCATCGTCCTGCTGCTCGTCCTGGCGGCCGGTGCGGAGCTGATCCTGCAGGCGCAGCGCGACAGCCAGCGAGAGGCCAGCAACCGCTCGGTGGCCGTCGCCCAGACCTTCGCGCACTCGCCGGGCATCGTGCCCGCCCTGCAGTCCCCGAATCCGACGGCGATCCTCCAGCCACTCACCGAGGCGGCCCGTACGTCTGCCGGGGTCGACTTCATCGTGGTGATGAACAAGCAGGGGATCCGCTACACCCACCCCATCCCCAACCGCATCGGCCAGAAGTTCGTCGGCACCATCGGGCCCGCGCTCGCCGGGCAGACCGTCACCGAGACCATCAACGGCACCATCGGCCGCCTGGAGCAGGCCGTGGTGCCGGTCACCGACCAGCACGGCAAGGTCGTGGGCCTGGTGTCCGCCGGTATCACCATCAGCAAGGTGAGCGGCGCGGTGAACCGGCAGCTGCCGATCCTGTTCAGTGCCGCCGCCGTGGCGCTGGTGCTGGCCACCGGGGGAACGGCGTTGGTCAGCAGACGGCTGCGGCGTCAGACACACGGCCTGGAACCGGCCGAGATGACCCGGATGTACGAGCACCACGACGCGGTGCTGCACGCGGTGCGCGAAGGCGTGATCATCGTCGACGGCAACGGTCGGCTGCTACTGGCCAACGACGAGGCGAGCCGACTGCTGGACCTGCCGCCGAGCGCGGAGGGCCGACTGGTCAGCGATCTCGGCATCGCCCCCCACATGGCCGAACTGCTGGCCTCCGGGCGGGTCGCCACCGACGAGATGCTGCAGTCGGGGGACCGGCTGCTGGCGGTGAACAACCGGCCCACCGACCGCAACGGAGGCCCTCCCGGCAGCGTTGCCACGCTCAGGGACTCCACGGAGCTGCGGCTGCTGTCGGGCCGGGCCGAAGCAGCCCGAAAGCGCCTCAAACTGCTGTACGACGCGGGTGTGGGCATCGGGACCACCCTCGACATCCAGCGGACCGCGGAGGAACTGGCGCAGGTGGCCGTCCCCCGGTTCGCCGACTTCGTCACCGTCGACCTGGCGGAGCCCGTGCTGCGCGGCGAGGAGCCGCAGGACGACGACAGGGCGCAGATGATGCGGGTCGCGGTCGGCGGTGTCCGGAAGAACCATCCCTTCTACCCGGTGGGCAGGATGATCGAGTTCGCCCAGTCCACCCCGCAGGCGCGCGGCTATGGCAGGGGTTCGTCGGTCATCGAGCCCGATCTGCGGCTCGCCACCGGGTGGAAGGCGCAGGATCCGATGCGGGCCAGAAGGATGCTCGACTACGGAATCCACTCCCTCATCACGGTGCCGTTGAACGCCCGGGGCGTGGTGCTGGGGGTGGCCAGCTTCTGGCGCTCGCGGGATCCGAACCCCTTCGACGAGGACGATGTCTCGCTCGCCGAGGAACTCGTCATCCGGGCGGCGGTGTCCATAGACAACGCCCGCCGCTACACCCGCGAGCACAACATGGCGGTGACGCTGCAGCACAGCCTGCTGCCGCGCGGCCTGCCCGAGCAGAACGCCGTCGATGTCGCGTACCGCTATCTGCCCGCACAGGAGGGGGTCGGCGGAGACTGGTTCGACGTCATCCCGCTGCCGGGAAGCCGGGTCGCGCTGGTGGTCGGTGACGTGGTCGGCCACGGTCTGCACGCCTCCGCGACGATGGGCCGACTGCGTACGGCGGTGCACAACTTCACCACCCTGGACCTGCCGCCGGACGAACTCCTCGGCCACCTCGACGAGTTGGTCACCCGGATCGACCGGGACGAGGCGACCAGGGGCGGCGAGGGCGCGATCACCGGGGCCACCTGTCTGTACGCGATCTACGATCCGGTCTCCGGGTACTGCACGATGTCCCGCGCGGGCCACGTACTGCCCGCGCTCGTCCAGCCCGACGGCACCGTGCGGTTCCCCGACCTGCCCGCCGGTCCGCCGCTGGGCCTGGGCGGCCTGCCGTTCCAGACCGCGGAACTGCGGCTGGAGCCGGGCAGCCAGTTGGTGCTGTACACCGACGGTCTGGTGGAGGAGCGCGACCGGGACATCGACGTCGGACTCGATCGGCTGTCCACCGCCCTGGCCCATGTCGACCGGCCGGCGGAGGAGACCTGTGACGCGGTGCTGAACGCACTGCTGCCAGCGCGCCCGAGCGACGACATCGTGCTGCTGGTCGCCCGTCCCCAGTTCCTGGGCGCCGATCAGATCGCCGGGTGGGACGTGCCGTTCGACCCCGCCGCCGTCGCCGGAGTGCGCGCCGAGGTCATCGAGCAACTGACCCGGTGGGGGCTGGTCGAGGCGGTGTTCACCACGGAGTTGGTGCTCAGCGAGCTGATCACCAACGCCATCCGCTACGCCACCAGCCCGATCCGGGTCCGGCTGATCCGCGACCGCACCCTGATCTGCGAGGTCTCCGACGCCAGCAGCACCTCTCCGCATCTGCGCTACGCGGCCACGATGGACGAGGGCGGTCGCGGTCTGTTCCTCGTCGCCCAGCTCGCCGAACGCTGGGGCACCCGGTACACCAGCGAGGGCAAGGTCATCTGGGCCGAACTGCCGCTGACCTAGAACGACGCGGATTCGCCGACCGCCCGCGGCCGCGGCGGCCGAGTCAAGCGATCGGAAAGAAATCCGCCCGGCCATCGCGGAATTGAACCGGAACCACGCCCGCTACGTGTTCCTGTCGTCAAACGCGCCTCGGCAAGATCGGTAATCCGACGGGGAGTTCGCCCGGGGCAGCGAAAGTAGCGTGGAGGAGAGTGGCCCCGTGCGCATTTCTCACCTAGCGGTCCTGGCAACGGCTGGAGCAGCCGTTGCAGTCGGCGCCGCACCCGCCTTCGCCAGCATCGGAATGGGGCAGGTCACTGCCTCGCCGATGACGGTGGGCGTAGGGCAGACAGTCCATCTCATGGGCACCTGCCCCAATAACGGCAGTGCATTGCAGTGGGTGGGTTCATCCGCGTTCTCCCCGAGGATGAACGACCCGTACACCGCCATGACCGGCAACGGCGGTTCGGCGAGCATGACGTCCACCAACCCCATGAATTGGATGGGTTGGGCGAAGATATCCTCGCATGCCAAGCCGGGAAAGACCGACGTAGTGGCGCGGTGCGGAGGCGTACGGGTCACGACGCAGATCGTGGTGGTGATAGCGGGCACCGGTGGTATGAAGCCAACCCCCAAGCCGACCATGACGATGCCGCATCCCACGATGTCGGCGTCGCAGCCGGCCGCCGGGACGATGCCGATGCCGTCGTCCTCGATGTCCTCGGCGCCCGGGCAGATCAGCACCATGCCGAGTGGGGCACCCAACACCGGGGCGGTCTCCTCAGGCGTCCCCGGTTATGCCACGGCGGGCGCCGTCGGCGGTCTGCTGTTCGGTGCGGGCGGCGCTGGCCTGCTGCTTCGGCGCCGGGCCAGGGCTCGCCGTTGACCCGGCACTCCGCCAGGGCCAGAACTTCGCCGGGTCGCCGAGGGGGCCGTCTGGCCACCACGGCGGCAGCGGTGATGGCGATGGCCGGAGCGGTTGGGCTCGGGTTCGGCTACGCGGACTGGCGCGCCACGGCGTCGCGGCCCCCCGCGTCGCTGAGCGCCCCGGGGAGTTCCGGAGCGGCCAGCTCCGCCCCCGGCTCCCCGGCGAAGCCGCCGGGCGGGCTGACCATGGCCAGATCGGTCCCGGTGCGTCTGGACATCCCGGCGATCGGTGTGCACACCCCCCTGATGCAATTGGGATTGAATCCGGACCGAACCGTTCAAGTTCCGCCCATTGAAAGCAACTCGCCGGCCGGTTGGTATCAGTTCTCGCCCACCCCCGGACAACTCGGCCCTTCCGTCATACTCGGCCACGTCACCCTTGGTAATTTCGGCGACGGCGTCTTCTTCCGACTGGCCGCACTGCACACCGGTGACCGGCTGGAAGTGTCCAGAGCGGACGGCAGTGTCGCCGTTTTCTCGGTGGACAAGACCGCCGAATACCCCAAGGAGAAGTTCCCCAGCCAAGCTGTGTACGGAAACATCGACCACGCCGGACTCCGGCTCATTACCTGTGGTGGCACGAAGAACACGACGACGCACGCCTATCCGGACAATGTCGTCATCTTCGCGTCGCTGGTATCGGCCACGTCGGCATCGGCCTGACCGGAATTCCCACGGTAGGCGGGGAGATAGGAGTGAACAAGTGTCCATGCGCGCAGGGGCTGGCTACGCCCGCATAACCGACCCGGTAACTGTCACCAGCGGCGGCGGTGTCGTGGCCGCCGCGACCTTCGCAGCCGCACCCCGCGGATGACGCGGGGGGATGGATGGGCTCCCGGACCGCGGACGACGAGACCTTGCGAACGCTGTACGACACGTACGCCGGTTCGCTGCTGAGATACGTACTCCGGCTGACCAGTGGCGATCGGCAGCGCGCGGAGGACGTGGTGCAGGAGACCATGCTCCGGGCCTGGCGCAGCTCCGGCGCGCTGGACCCGGAGCGCGGGTCGACTCGGGGATGGCTGTTCACCGTGGCGCGCAACCTGGTCATCGACCAGGAGCGGATGCGCCGGGCGCGCCCCGCCGAGGTGGGCGACGAGTCGCTGATGCTGAAACCCTCGTCAACTCCCGGCCCCGACGAGGCGTTCGCCCGCACCCTGCTGTCCTGGCAGCTCGCCGACGCGCTGTCCGGGCTCAGCCCGGACCACCGTGCGGTGCTGCTGGAGCTGTACTACCGGGAGCGCTCGGTCGCGGAAGCCGCCGAGGCGCTCGGAATCGCACCGGGCACGGTCAAGTCACGGGCCTACTACGCGGTTCGCGCGTTGCGTGTCGAATGTGAGGAGCGAGGGTTGAGCCGATGACGTTCTCCGGAACCTACGAGGAGTGCGAGCCGGTTCGGCTCTCGCTCGGCGCCTTTGTACTGGGTGCGCTGACCACGGGCGAGTGCTTCGACGTGCGCCAGCATCTGGCGGCCTGCCCGAACTGCCGCCAGGAGTATGACGAGTTGGCCGGGGTACCCCAGCTGCTCGGACTGGTGTCGAAGGCCGAGGCCGAGGCGGTGTGCTCCGCCTCGGCCTCGGCCGCCGCCCCCGCCTCCAGCCAGTGCATGCCGCTTGGACGGCTGCGGCGGCGGGGACGTCGGCGCAGGAACCGCCCCGGCCGTATGGTCGCGGCCGTGATGGGGTTTGCGGTGCTGGTCGGGATCGTCACCACCTGGACGCTGAGCGGAGGCGGCCACAGCGCCCCTGCCCATGTCGCGTCGGCCACCGACGGTACGACCGGCGTGGGCGCCTCCGTATCGGTGCAGCCGGTCGCCTGGGGCAGTCGGTTGACCCTCGCCCTGCACAACGCACCACCGGGCTCCAGCTGTTCACTGGTCGCGGTGGGACGGCACGGCGAACGCCAGGTCGCGGCGAGCTGGACCGCGAAGTACCGCGGCAACCTCACGATTCCGGGTGCCATCGCGATGTCGCCGGGCGACGTCAGCAGATTCGACGTGGAGACGTTCGACGGTCACCGGCTTGTCTCCGTTCCCGAATAACCGACGACCGGCGCTATCCGGGCACTCCCTGTTCCTCCAGCGTCCGTCTGAGTGCGCGCAGCCCGTAGTACACGCGTGACTTCACGGTGCCGTTGGGGATGCCGAGTACCGCCGCGGCCTGCTGGATGGTACGCCCCGCCAGGTATGACTCGACTATGGCCTCGCGGTGCGCCGGGGTCAGGGTGGCCAGTGCCTCCGAGATCGTCATGGCGGACAGTGTGCGGTCGAATTCGTCCGGCCCCGCGAGGAGTTCCAGCGCCTTGTCGCCCATTTCCTGCGGCCGGGACCGGCGGCTGCGGTAGTCGTCGATCACGATGCGCCGTGCCACGGTCGCCAGCCAGGGGCGGGCGCTGCGGGTCGGATCGGTGAGTTGCGCCGCGTGCCGCCATGCCCGCAGCAGGGTCTCCTGGACCACGTCCTCCGCCCAGTAACGGTCACCGCCGGTGAGCGTCACCACGTAACTCAGTAGCGCGGCGGAGTGCTCGCGGTAGAGCCGTCTGACCAAGTCGGATTCCTCGATGGCGGCACGAGAACGTTTTGACCGCCTGCGTTGGATTAGCATACGTCAGCCTTCACCCGCCGTTCCCGGTTCGCCGATGCCCGTCAACCGGTCCGCCGCCTTTATCGGCGGTGATATGCCAGAGGGGCTGACAGCGGGTGTGCGGCGGTGCGGCCAGCCGGGCGAATTGGTGTACGCCCTCGTCAAAAAGGACACCCGGTAAGGCGGCGGCGATACCAGCCGCCAGATGAGCTCCGGACGCCGATGCCGCGATGGAACCGCGGCGCTGGTGGGGGGACATGGCAACACGCTCCTCAGCGGGGCAGTCAGGGGCATTGCGGCGGCCGCGACATGCCGTGGGGGCGGCGCGCCGCCTGCATGGCGTGCGCAGTGCGTGCATGGAAGGCGACCCGGTAGGGCATGCCTTAGTTGGCGATCACGGGGTGCGGAGATCGGAATAGGAAAAGCCTGGCGGGGACCGGGAACATCCAAGTGCCCCTCACTTCGGGGGAGTTACCCCGGAGTACCGCGAAGGTTAACCACAAGCGCGAGTACATATCAATGGGATGACGGCTTGCCTGGCGTGCAGATTTGCCGCCAGGGGTTACCGGGCGTCCTGGAGAAATTCGGGAGGATGCCGCACGATTCTCCCCGCGGCTCCCGGCAAAGTCCGTGCCAACCGGCAAAGAGACAGTAAATGGAATGTGTTTCAGTGAACCGCGTCCGGTGCCGGGCCGTATTGAACGGTCACACAGCACCGTCCAGCAGCCCGCCTCCCCCGGGCCTGGAACGGTGCTGTGTGTACCGGGGAGCCGATGCAGCCGGATCCAACGGAAGGTCGAGCGGTGACCTATCTCGACGTACTGCTGTCCCTGCGCTCGAACGGGCGGGGACGGCACCGGGCGGTTCAGCACAAGCCCATGGCCACGGTGGCCGGCGCCCTGCGCGCCGGGTACGCATGGCTCGGCAAGGCGCCGAGCATGGCCGCGCTCGGCGGCTTCCTGCTCTACGTCCTACTCTCCTCGTACCTGGGGGAGTTGATGAGCCTGCCGGTGCCGGGCATGGTCAACGTCGGTGTGCTGCTGGGCCTGTCGCAGTTCGCCGGGTTCTTCGCGTTGGCCACCCGCGGACCGCGCACCGACTGCCGGGGAGACCCCCGGGGCGGTGAGCTCGGCGAGCCCGTGGAGTTGTACCGATGACCAACTCGAACCCGGCTCAGACCGCCGCACTCGTGATCTTCTCCGTGCTGGCCACGCTCGCCATGCTGCTGTGCATCCTGGCCGGCTCGGAACCCGATGACCTCGCCGACTTCTACACCGGCTACCGCACCCTGACGCCACTGCGGAACGGACTGGCCATCGCGGGCGACTACGTCTCCGCGGCCACCGTCCTCAGCACCTCCGGAATCGTCGCGCTGAGCGGCTACGACGGCGTCGTCCTGATACTGAGCACCGTGCTGTCCCTGCTGTTGCTGATGCGGTTGCTCGCCGAACCGCTGCGGAACGCGGGAAAGTTCACGATGGGCGATGTGCTGGCCCGCCGCATGCCGGGCCGCGCGGTGCGCGGGGCCGCGTGCGCGGTCACGCTCGCCGCCTCGCTGCCCTTCCTGCTGGTCCAACTGTCGGTGGCCGGATCGCTTCTGACGTTCATTCTGGGCATCTCGGCGGACGGGGCCAAGGCGGCCTGCATCTGCGTGGTCGGCGCCCTGATGATCGGTTATGCCGCGGTCGGGGGCATGAAGGGCACCGCCCTCGTCCAGATCATCAAGATGGTCATGCTGTTCGGCGCCAGCCTGGCCATCACCCTGCTGGTTCTCAGCCGCTTCCACTGGAGCCCCACCGACCTGCTGTCCGCCGCCCGGGAGGGCAGCGGAGCGGGGGAGGCCTACCTGCGCCAGGGGCTTGAGTTCGGCCCCAGCGCCCGCGGCAGACTCGACTTCCTCAGCGTTCAGATCAGTGTCGTCCTCGGAGCCGCCTGCCTGCCGCATGTCACCATGCGGGTGAACAGCGGAGCCGACGCCTCCGCGGTGCGCCGGTCGACATCCTGGGCGGTCGGGTCGACCGTCGTCATCGCCCTGTTCGTCACCGTGATGGGTACCGCGGCGGCCGCGCTGGTCGGGAACCAGATGATCACCACGAACGACCCGCAGGGCAGCACCTCGCTGCTACTGCTGTCCCGTGCGCTGGGCGCCGACTACCCCTCGCTCGGTGAGGCCGTGCTGTTCGCGTCCATCGGCGGTGCGATCTTCATGACCTTGCTCGCCTCGGTCGCCGGACTGACCCTGGCCGCCGCGACCTCGGTCGCCCACGATCTGTTCGCCGGTACGGTGCGTCGCGGGCAGGCCGCCGAGCGCGGCGAGTTGGCCGTGGCCCGCTGGACGATCCTCGGCATCGGCCTGGTGGCGATCGTGCTCGCCGTGCTCGTACGCAACTCGAACCTGCAGGTGCTCATCGCCACCGCGTTCTGCGTAGGCGCCTCGGCGGTGGCGCCCGCGCTGGTGTACAGCCTGTTCTGGAAGGGCTTCACCCGCGCTGGACTGCTGTGCACACTGCTGGGCGGTACGGCGTGCGTCGTGCTGCTGATGACGTTCTCCACCGCCGTGTCCGGTACGCCGCACGCCCTCTTCCCCACCCACGACTTCCACTGGTTTCCGTTGCAGACCACGGGGATCGTCTCGGTGCCGGTCGGCTTTCTCAGCGGCTGGCTCGGCAGCCGGTTCACGTGGCGGACGGTGGTCAGCGCCCTCAGAGAGGCGGTGGTCTCTAGTGGATGACGGTCACCGACTTCAACCTGCCTTCCTGCAGCAGCTGCCACATGTGCCGTCGCCGCAGCTTTCCACTGGTGGTCCGCTTGAGCAGGCCGCGTCGCCCGGCGACGAGGGTCAGGGAGGGCTCCGGCCCGAGCTCGCCGCGCAGCAGCTCGGTCACCGCGTCCGTCCAGGGCCCGGGCGCCGCCTCCACGAAGACGGCCAACCCGGCCCGGCCGTGGTCGTTGACCGCCACCACGGCCGTGCGGTCCTTGTCGAGTCCGGCGGCCGCCGCGACCTTCGCGTCGAGGTCGTCGACATACACACTGCGTCCCCGCAGCTTGAGGCTGTCTCCCATCCGGCCGAGCACGAACAGCTCCCCGTTGTGGACGAACCCCGCGTCCCCGGTGCGCAGTTCACCGCCGACGAACCGCGTGGACCCCCCTTCCCGGCCGCCGTGGTACCCCTGGGTCACCGAGGTGCCGGTGACGGCGACCTCGCCGAGGTGGCCTTCCGGCAGCGGCTGGCCCTCGTCGTCGAGGATCCGTAGGCCCACACCGTCCTCGGCGTGCGGGGCGCCGTGGCCGACGAGCCAGCCCGAGCCCGGCTCGATGGGCTGGTCGCCCAGCTTGCCCGCCTCCTCGATCCGTACGGCCTCGCCGAGCCGCATCGAGGACCACTCGGGGCGTACCAACACGATCGGCGCCTCGGCGCCGGTCACCGCCAGGGTGTTCTCGGCCAGCCCGTACGAGGGCAGATAGGTGCCCAGGTCGAAGCCCACCGGTTCGGCGAACCGGGCGAACGCGTCCAGCGCCGCCGGGTCGACCACCTCGGCACCGACCACCACACTGCGCCAGCCGGACAGGTCCAACTCGGCGAGCCGCCGCGGCCGCACCCGGCGCGCCGCGTAGGCGAAGGCGAACGACGGCGCGGCCGAGTGCGCCGCCTTGCCCGGCGCGAAGCAGGCCAGCCAACGTGCCGGATCGCGGATGAACTGCTCGGGCCGCATCAGCCACAGCGGGCTCTGCGAGGCGAAGGGGAACAGCATGCAGCCGATCAGGCCCATGTCGTGGTGGAGGGGCAGCCAGGAGGCGAAGCCATCCCCGTCCCGCCAGTCGATCATGCGGCGCTGCAGTGCGTAGTTCGCGGCGAGGTTGTCCCAGGACACCCGGACACCGCGCGGCTGGCCGGTGGAGCCGGAGGTGAACTGCAGGAGCGCGATCCCGGTCCGGGCGCTGTCCGCGACGGGGGCCTCCATGGATCCCTCGCGGGGAGTCCACGGCGCGTCCGAACGGCCCGCCTGGACCATCGCGTCGGCCGCCAGCGACCGGAACTCCTCGGCGGTGACCACCAGGGCGGGCTCGGCCTGCCGGAGGATTCCGGAGACGTACTCGACGTACTCGCCTGTCGACTGGAAGGACGGCGGCAGCAGCGGGGACACGGTGGCCCCCGCCGCCCAGGCACCGAACAGCGCGGCCAGGCAATCGCGTCCGCTGGGCATGATCAGGCAGACGACGTCGCCGGGGCGGACCCCGGCCGCCACCATCTCGGTGGCGACCCGGCGGGCCGAGGCGGCCAGTTCCCGGTACGGCACGAACTCCCAGTCGCCCGAGTCGGCGGCGAAGTGCACCCCGCGGTCCGGGTGAGGCTGCGTCAGCCAGGAAATGAGACGTGACACGTCGGGAACCGTCCTATCCCTCGGCGACCTGAGCGGTCTCCACCGGCTGAACGGACTCCGCGGTGGCCGGGAGCCTGCCCAGGCTGGGGAAGAAACGGCCGGTCTGCGTGATGTAGTTCCGGTACTCCGCGCCGAACTCGGAGGCGCTCAGGCGCCGTTCCTCCCGCGCCGCGGTGGTGTTCAGTGACACGATTCCGTAGACCGCGAGCGCGAGCGTGCCCCAGTGCGGGAAGGCGAACAGACCCGCGAGGAAGGCCAGCAGGAACGAGGAGTAGAAGGGGTGCCGGATCCGGCGGTAGGCGCCGTACGTCACGATGTGCCGCGGAGCGTCGTTGTCCTGGTGCCACAGCGCCAGCGGAATGCGGTGGGTGCCCAGCGTCATGAAGATCAGGGCGATGGAACCCACGCTCAACAGCACCGCGACGAGCGTCAGTCCGGTGAGCAGGCCGCCCGAGGCGAACGGCTGCCAGCCGATGGCGAGCGCCGCCGCGATGTAGAGCGGGCACAGGAAGAATGGCAGGGCGGTCAGCCACCACTTCAGGTTGAAGGTGCCGTCCGATCGGAAGAAGAGGCGGGGCAGGGCACCGATGAAGATGAAGTTCAGCAGCAGCAGGAGAAGTGCGGAGTCATCCACGTGAGGGTGGATCCTTTCTGGCGGTTACGACCGGACGACGGACTCTTCGGACTCTTGGGTCCTGACGACGGGGGAGGGGCGGTCGGGGCGACCGGGCAGCCACCAGTTCCAGCGGCCCATCAGCTGCATGGCGGCGGGCACCACGACAAGCCGGATGATGGTGGCGTCCAGCGCGATGGCGATGGCGAGGCCGAAACCGAGCTGCTGGATCGGCATGATGCCGGTGAAGGCGAAGGCGCCGAAGACCGCGACCATCAGCAGGGCGGCGCCGGAGATCAGCGGCGCGGTACGAGCCATGCCGTTGGCCACACTGGTGGTGTTGTCCGCCCCGCCGTCGTACTCCTCGCGGATGCGGTGCAGCAGGAACACCTCGTAGTCGGTGCTGAGGCTGAACAGGATCGCCAGCAGCAGGATCGGAACGAAGTTCTGCAGGTAGCCGAATTCCTGGAAGCCGAAGAGGCCCGCCCCGGACTTGTGTTGGAACACCAGCACCAAGGCGCCGTACGTCGCCCCGAGTGACAGCAGGTTGATCAGGATCGCCTTGATCGGCAGCAGTACGGACCGGAAGGTGATCAGCAGCAGAAGGTAGATCACCACCAGCATGACCGCGACCACCGAGGGCAGCCCGTCCGAGATCGCGGCATTGGCGTCGATGCCCTCCGCGGTCTCGCCGCCCACCACGGCATGCAGACCCGGGGCACCGATGCGGTCCACGGTGGAGCGCATGGCGGCGACGAGGTCGCGCGACGGGGCGCTGGAGGCGTAGTCGTCCGCGATGACCTCCAGCACGATGGTGCGTCGGTCGGCCGAGACGAAGTGGTCGATGGTGGCCCGGGCGTCGCCCGGCAGCCGGTTGAAGGTCGCGGTGTCCAGCGCGGCGAACGGCCGACCGGGACTGACCGCCCGTAGCGCGTCCACCGGCGAGTTGACGCCGGTGACGTGGGGAAGCTTGGCCAACTGGTCCCGGAGCGCCAGGATGCGTCCGCCGTCCGCCGATGCGTTCAGCGGTGTGTCCGAGGTGATGACGACCTCGTTGGGCGAGGCGGTGCCCGGCCCGAACTGCTCGCGCATCGCGTCGTATCCCTGGCGGACCGGAGACGACTCGGGCACGATGCGCGCGTCCGGCGTGAAGGTGCGCAACGACAGCGACGGTGAGGCGAGCGCCAGCATGGCGGCGATCGCCACCACCAGGAACAGCACGGGTCGGCGCATGATCTGCCGCGCCACACGGTGCCAGCGGCGCCCCTGCTCCTCGGGTGTTTGCCGCTGCATGGGCAGTCGGCCCCACAGGATCCGATCACCCAGCAGAAGCAGGACGAGCGGTAGCACCAGCACGGCGGCCAGCACCGCGAAGGCCACCACCACGAGGATGCCCAGCGCGATCGACTGGATGACGTTGAGATCCACCAGGAACAGGCTGGACATGGCCAGGATGACGATGAGCCCGGAGAAGGTGACGGTCTTGCCGCTGGTGCGCAGGGCGGCGGCGAGCGCGGCCGTGCGATCTCGCCCTCGGGAGAGTTCATCGGTGTAGCGGGAGATGACGAACAGCGAGTAGTCGACGCTCACCCCGAGGCCGATCATGGTGGCCGCGTTCTCCACGAAGATGGACAGCTCGAAGTGCTCGGCCAGTACGGACATCAGCCCGAGGGTGAAGACGATCGCCGTCGCGGAGACCACGAAGGAGACCACCGCCGAGGCGATGCCCCGGTACAGCAGCAGCAAAATGACCAACAGCAGCGGGAACGTGATGAGTTCCGCGGTCTGCAGGCCCTTCTGGCTGAGGGTGTTGATCTCTCCCCACAGCGTTCCGGCGCTGACCAGCGAGACCCGTAGTCCCTGCGGGGCGAAGCGGTGGTCGATGTCCTTCTGGACGTCCGGCAGGACGCGGCGGGCCGTACCGTCGTCCAGCTTCAGCCCGACGAGGGTGATGGCGGTGTGCCGGTCCTTGCCCACGAACTGCCCGCGGGACGCCGGCGACAGGCTGAGCCAGCCGTAACTCCCCACGGCCCGCAGCCGCTTGTCGCCGGTGACCTGCCGCATGGCCTGGTCAACCCGCTGGTCGAACGCCGGGGTTCCGGCGGCGTTCCGCTCGTCCCGTACCACCAGGGTCAGATCGCTGGCGCCGCGGTCGGTGAAGCCCGACTGGGTGGCCGTGATCGCCTTCTGCGAGCCGGAGCCGGGTACGTACCAGCCGCCACCGCTCAGCCGGTCGGCGATGGGCAGCGCGGCCACCCCGGCCGCCACCAGCGCCACCAGCCAGACGGCCAGCAGCGGCCAGCGGAATCTTGTCATCGCGCGGATCAGACGTTCCGACATAGCTAGCTCCGGTGAGAGGGGGGTCCGGGGGTGGGGGAGAGCCCGGCGGGCGGGGGACGAGGCGCTTCGGATCAGACCTTCGCGCCCACCAGCCCGGCGAGTTCGCCGAGGGTGGTGATCTCGCGCAGTTCGTTCTGGGTGAAGATGGTGTCGAACTCCTCCTGCAGGTCGACGGCCATCTCGACCAGCAGGAAGCTGTCGGCGGCGAGTTCCCGCAGGGTGGTCTCCGGGGTGAGCTTCTCCACCGGTATGGACAGCGTGGAGCTGATGCGGTCGGCGACTGCGTCGAACGTGATCACGGATGGCACGGGCGTCTCTCTTCCTGGTGCGATTCCTGGTGCGATGGATTGCGGTGTGCGGGTCTCGCCGTGGAACGCCGCGGCGACGGACAGATGCGCGTCGCACAGCCGGGTGCTCGCGTAGGCGAAGACCGCATCTCGGCTTCGGCGCGCCTGGGCCCGGCCGCGCTGCGCCGCCGCGTCGAGGGTGGTGTAGTCGCGCAGTACGGTGTGCCGGTTGTCCGGATCGGCCTTGAACAGCGCCTCCTTGACCGTCCACAGCCGCAACTGCTCGGTGGCCCTCGCCGTCTCGGGGAGCGAGGCAAGCCAGGACCGCTCGCGCTCGTCCAGGAAGAAGCGAGTGGTGTCCACCCGTGCCTCCCGGTCGGTTTCGAGGTCGACCCCGACGCCCGCCAACTCCCGTGCGGTGTGCACCGCGCCCGCCGCCACCGCCGCCCCCTCGATGTGTGTCAGCGACAACCGGCGGTGCGGAAAGGCGTACCCGGTCGTGTCCCGCGGCAGCCCCAGCACGCCCAGCAGCAGCCGGAGGGCGTGCCGCGAGATCAGCCACTGCCGCCGCACCCGCTGCGGCAGGGCGGCGAGCCGGTCCCGCTCCCGGGACGTCAGCGTGTCCACGGCCAGCGGCTGCCGCGTCCACACGGCGAGCACCCGCACGGTCATACTTCGGCGGCGGGAACGCTGAGGTCGGCGGCGCCGTCGCCGAGGAAGACGATGCGTTCGCCGTACTCGGCAAGCGTCTTGGCGTAGACCTCCTCGTCGGCCGCGCTGAAGCGGGCGAGGGTGTCGTCGATGAGCTCCTGACCGTACTTCTGCGCCATCTCCTGGAGCGCGTCGCGTACGTACTTCACATGCCAGCGCTCGTCTTCCATGATCGTCTCGATGGTCTGCCGGACCCGCGGATGGGTGTCCGGGGCCCGCAGATGGCGGTGGTACTGGCCGATCACCCGCTTCTCGAAGACCTGGGTGATCGCCATGACCTCCATGAGGTTGGCGGGCAGACCGACGGCTTCGAGGTACTGGTCCTGGTATGCGCCGGACAGCTTCTCGGCGTTGTAGCCGAGGTCCTCGATGCAACGCGTCCAGTACTTGGCGTGGTTGGCCTCGTCGGCGAAGTGATGGGTCACATCGGCCTGGAGCGGGCCGCCGCGCAGGGTGCGGGCGACCCGGCCGAAGAACAGGGCGCCGTTGATCTCGGAGGAGCGGTAGAAGCTGAGCAGCCACAGGTCGTTCTCGGAAAGCGTCACGGTGTCTCCTGGGTCCGGCGGCCCCACTTGGATTCGATGAGCCGTATGCAGGTGGTTTCCGCCAGCGCGATCGGGTCGGGGGCCGCGTATCCGGGCCAGGCGGCCCGCAGTGCGTCGTTGCGGAAGGTCTTCGGTAGGTACAGCTGGTGGGCGAAGGGCGACACCGAGGAGAGCGACTGATGGATCGGGCCGCCGCGCAGCAGATCGGCGGCGTCCAGCAGATCCTCGAAGCTCTCCTGGTCGCAGGGGAGCGGGCGGATCAACCCGCGCCGCCGGAAGCCCGCGTCACGCTCGAAGACCGTGAAGGCGATGTCGATGAGCTGATCCAGCGTCGCCGTGTCGGCCGGGTCGGGGCAGATGTGGTAGATGCCGTCGGCGATCGCGGGATCGAGCAGCCTGGTGACCGCCGAGGTGGTGAACGCCGCCGTGGCCAGGCTCAGCGGTGTCGTGCCGTCGCCCGGCAGCAGCGAGAGCAGCCCGTAGTAGAAGAGCTTCAGGGTGTTGTGAAAGGCGTTGTACTGGGTGACCTCGCCGCTGTCGTCGTCGGCGATGAGCGTCGGCAGCCGCAGCACGGAGACCGGCAAGTCCCCGGCAGCGTCCAGCACATGGTCCTCGGCGGCCCACTTCGACCACTCGTAGTGGTTGACGAAACCGGCGTCGTCGAACCGCTCCTCGCGGACGTCGCCGCGTCGTCGGCCCGCCGCGTACAGCGTGGACAGCATGGCCAGCCGCTGCAGGTTGTCGCAGCGCGCCGCGAACGCCCGCAGCCGGATGGTGCCGCCCACGTTGACGCTCTGCGCGATGTCGCGCTCGACGTTGAAACGGGTGACGGCGGCCGCGTGGACGATGCGGGTCACCGCCCGGGCGTCGATGTCCTCCAGCGCGTCGTCCAGTGACAGGTCGGCCGCGGTGATCCGCGTCCGGCCCACCGCGTCACGGCCCAACTGCTGGGCCAACCGCTCCTGTTTGGCGGTGAGTTCGGCGCTGTCCTTGGCGCGCACGGCGAGGATGAGATCGTCGTCGCCGTCGGCGAGCAGCGCCGCGGTGAGCCGACGGCCCAGATAGCCGTCCGCGCCCGTGATGAGCGTGGTTCCCCTCATGTCCTGCCTTCCCCCAGGCTTGACCGCACCTTCGTCGCGGCGTCCTCCAGACCCGGCCAGCAGGCGGGGTCCGTGCCGTGGCGGTCGGTGATGGCGAACAGCCAGCGTTCGATGCCGAAGGCGACACAGCCGCTGTGGGCCGGTTCCTCGCCCCGGGTCAGTTCGAAGTTGACTCCGAAATGGTCGTGGTGGCGGTTGATCGAGGCGATGGCCAGCTCACCGCCGTAGGTGGCCTCGTGCTTCACCGGCTCGACGCGCTGCATGATGTACCGCGGGTTGGCGCGCGGCCGGAAGAACGGGTCGGTCGCGGTCAGCCACTCCAGCGGCAGATCGACCAGTTCGAAGAACGAGTCAAGGGCCGCCCGGGCCTGCTGCAGGAAGTCGACGACCTCGGCGCCGGTGCCCAGGCAGACGACCTCTCGCATGGTGAAGCTGCTCAACCGGCGCAGTGGTACGTAGTACCGCTCGTGCCGGAAGCAGGTGTTGCGGGTCGTCAGGTACCGGGGGGCGTCGAAGGACTCGCCCAGGTGGTCGCTGAACACGTGGTAGCAGGCCGCCGGTGTCAGCACCTGGGAGACCGGCGCCAGCTCGGTGAGGGCGATGGTGCCGTCCCCGTCGAGGACCGGGCCGTCCAGGAACGCGTCGAGGTTGGCCTCCTCGGGAGCCAGCCGTGCGGCGAAGGCCGCCTGGTGCGGGAACGAGCGCAGGTAGTCGACCCGCTGCAGGCGCTCCGCGGGCAGTGACGCGGGATGCCGCTCCTCGTCCGCCTGCCAGATCCCGGCGAGCGCGGTGAAGGCGCGGTCGCACTCCTCGGCGAGCCGCAGCAGCGGTCCGCGCAGCGCCGCCTGACCGGACGGCTGCCAGGACAGGCCGAGTTGGGCCAGCTCGGCCACCCGTACCGGATCGACGGTCGGCGCCTGCGCGGCCGTCATGATGTCGCTCCCGCGTTCCCGAACCGCAGCACCATCGAGTCGATGTCGCGGAAGTCCCCTGGATTCAGGTCCTCCACATCGATCGGCGCGCCGCGCAGTCGCTCCAGCAGCAGGAGCAGTTCGGGCAGATGCACCGACCTGAGGTACCGCTCCTCGAACAGTGCGGTCTGGTCGGTGATCGCGGCACCGTCCCGGTCGGCGGCCTTGGTGAGCACCCAGGACCGCAGGCTGTCACGAATCTCCTGCTCAGAACGCATCGGCGGGCTCCTTGTCGAGAATGCCTGTCGAGATGAGAAAACCGACGACCTTCTTCGACACCTCGCGGCGGTGTTCCCGCTGCGCCGGTGCGGACCATGCTCGTTCGGCGATCTCCCACGGATCTTCGAGTCCGGCGTCGGCGTAGACGTCGGGGTTGTAGTACTCGCGCCAGGAGGCGGTGAAGTACTGCCGCAGATAGCCGCGCAGCTCCGCCACCGTGTCCTCGCCCCAGGAGGGGGCGCACGCCTCCCACAGCGCCGTCACCAGACGGCGGCCGAAGATGAGGTGGCGCGACTCCTCGAAGTGGTGGTTGTGGTTGATGAAGCGGGCCACCGGGTGCAACCGGGAGTCCCTGGACTGCACCCAGTTGTAGTTGTCCACGATCTCCTCGAAGATCATGGTCTTGGCGAAGAAGAGGAAGTCCTCGATGTCGCGCGGCCGGGAGTCGTGGGACTCCTCGAAGGAGAACTGGCGGCTGCGGTACACCCGTGAATAGCGGGTGCAGAAGCCGCCGAAGTAGATGCTGTGCTTGTTCTCCTCGTCGAGGAAGTGGTGCAGGTACTCGGACACATCCAACAGGTCCTTGCGGTACAGCCGTTCGGCCAGGCCCTGCATCAGGGACTTCTCGCCGTGGATGTTGAGGCTGTAGAAGTTGGCGGCCTCATGGAAGGCCAGCCGCCGCCGGGTGGGCTCGTCCAACCGCTCCCAGTGCGCCGTGCCGTACAGGCTCAGATACTCGGGGCTGCTGAACCACTCCTCCTCCGGCCGGACTTCCTCCGGCCACGCCTCCAGCTCGGTGTACGGATTCTGGTACGAGCGCTGCGACAGGTGGCTGAGCCTGCTGACGGTGGGGCCGAGCGAGGCGATCGCCTCGGCCAGCCGGGCTTTCGGGACGTTCGAAGTACTCAAGCGGTCCTCATCCGGTGGTTCGGTGGCGGGTGGTCCGGGGTCCGGGGTCAGTCCCGGGCAGCGGCAGCGGCCACCGCTTCGGTGGCTTCGAGGATCACGCACTGCCAGTTCAACCCGAAGCCCGCCATGATGAGGGCGATGCGCTGGCCTGGGCGCACCTGCCCGGTGGCGAGCAGCTCCGCGAGGTTGACCATGTTGTCGGCGGAGATGACATGGCCGACGTCCGGCATGGACGAGAAGAACACCTTCTCGAAGGCCACACCCAGCAGCCGGGCCAGGATCTGCCAGGCCTTGTCGTTGGTGTTCTGGGAGACCACCCAGTCAAGGTCGGCGGCGGTCAGCCCGGCACGTTCCAGGGACTCCCGCACCAGCCGGTGGGTGTAGGCGAAGTAGCTGCCCACCGTCTCGTCGTCACCCGCCTGGCCAAGTCCGCCGTTGGTGATCTGATGGGCCGTCACGAGCCGGAACGCGGCGGGCTGGCGGCTGACCACACACGCGGCGGCGCCGTCCGAGATCAGGTTGTACGCCTGCTCGTACTTGGCCCCCTCGGGGAACCGGTCGGCCGTCACGCACAGCACCCGGTTCCAGTCCGGCTCCACCTGGAGCATCGCGTGCGCCAGCCGGACGGAGCCCAACATGGCCGTGCAGGCCTGCTGGTTGAGGCCGATGACGACGGCGTTGTGCAGCCCGAAGTCGGCCTGCAGCCGACTCGCGGGGAAGTCCATCAGGTACTTGACGTCCTTGGTGCGCTCCCACTCCCGCGGGTCACCGGCGTTGCCGTTGAGCGGCAGGCAGGTGGCGTAGACGATCGCGTCGACGTCGCCCAGCCGGTCGGAGTCGGCGAGCTGCCCGGTGACCGCCTTCGCCAAGTCGTAGGCGCTGGTGCCGGGTTCGCACACGTGGTGCCAGCGGAAACCCGCGGATTCGAGGTCCTGCGCGGACGAGATCAACCGGCCGGCCGCCGCCGTTTCATTGACGTGGATCTTGCGTTCGCCGAGTGAGTAGACGAACGAGTCGACGAAAACATCCGTCACTGACAACTCCCAGCCCCCCGTTACGAACCATGTGCTGCCGCGGTCGCACCGTCTGCTCCGTCGCAGACGGGACCATCGGCCTGATAGGGGTCCATAAGCTCACCGGGAAGCCACGTGGTCTTCCGGTGGAGGGCGTCAAACCCCTTGCGCCCTCGCGCCCCCTGCTCCATGCTTCCGTCTGGCTCCCCGCCGCGTCGATGGCCGCCTGCTGCGGATTGCCGTGGCCAGACTGTGCACTGAGCACAACAAGCGTTTGCGTGACTCCTGCACACACCGCCGGATCCGGCCGTACTAGGCGGTCTCCGTGGACGTCCGCGCGGGTGAGGTCAGCGGCAGTGTGTGGACCGCCACCAGTGCCATCTGGCAGGTGAGTTGATAGCGGTCGTCGTCCAGGGAGTTGCCGGTGAGCGCCTCCACCCGGCGCAGCCGGTTGAGCACGGTGTTGCGATGGCAGTGCAACCGCTCGGCGGCCTTGGCGGCCGAACAACCGCAGCGGAACCAGGAGTCCAGCGTGGCCAGCAGTACGTCCCGCTCATCCGGCGCGCAGTCCAGCAGGCGGCCGAAGGCGCGGCTGGCGAGCCGCTGGGCGACATGCGGACTGGTCACCACGAAGGCCTCCAGCAGCCGGTCGTCGAAGGCCGCCACCCCGGTGGTCCCGTAGCGCAGCGTCTGCAGCGCGGTCTCGGCGAAGTGGTAGGCGGTGGCGATGTCGGCGAGGCTGTCGACCTCGCCGGAGACCCCCACCCGGTGCCCCGGATCGGCGGAGAGCCAATCGACCAACCGCGGCAGCGGGGTGCGCCCCAACTCCAGTACGCCGATCTCCCGGTCCGAGCGCAGCCGCCAGACGGCCTGTATGGAGTGCGCGGGCAGGGCGGAGCACAGCGTCCGCGACGAGCCGCCCGCGTCCGCGTCCAGGGCGACCACCACGAATCGGCCGCGGGTCGGCAGGCCCAGCGTGACCCGTGCCTCCGCGGCGACCGCGGGCTCGACGCCCCGCCCCTCGATCAGCGCGTCGAACAGCGCGTCCCTGCGCGCCGCGTCCTGGCGGCGGGCGTCCGACTCCGCCGAGCGGTACCCCTCGACGAGCGCCAGCGAGTAGCTGTCCAGCACGTCCCACACCGGCCCGCTCTCGTCGAGGAGCCGTTGCAGCACCTCCGGCGACCTGGCCCGGGCCTCGTCGAAGAGCTTCTCCCACAGTAACTGCGTGGCCAGCCGGTGGACCCGGAGCATGGACTCCAGGGCCACGCCCTCCTGGGCACGGTACTGGCCCCAGGACATGGGCACGGCGAGCGGGTCGGCGTCCGCCGCGGGCTTGTCCGCGAGGAATCGCAGGAAGCCCAGCACGTGCTCCCGCAGCGAACGGCGGATGTCGGCCGCGGGCAGTTGCTGGAAGTGCTCGACATCCCGGCCCGCGGCCAACTCCATGAGCTGCTCGATCAGTTGCGGGGCCTGCCGGATCAGCGTCTCGGCGAGGGCCGGGACCACCGAGTCATGCCCGTCCAGCGGCCGGGGACGGGGCATGCGAATCACGTCCGACCGGCCCTGCGCCCCGCTGGTTGTGCACGAGGTGATCGCTCGTACCGAGGCGATGTGCGCGGGTACCGACATCTGGGGCTCCTTTGCGCCTGGGCCCGCCGGATGCCGACGGGCTGTCCTCGTAGACTACGAGGCGTGACCAAAGGGTTGCCCATAGCTCCTGGTTGATGTGGCCAGCGCCACGTCGGCTATCCCACTGCGTGCCACTCGATCGCCGCCGCCCCGGCGAAGTCCCCGGCATGCGCGAATCCGCCCAGGACGACCAGCGCGCCGTCGTTGATCCCGCCCGAGCGGACGGCGTGGTCCAAGGTGATCGGGATGGCCGCGCCGAAGAGGTTGCCGCAGCGGTCGAAGGTGTCCGGATGGCGCTCGGGCGGCAGCTTCAACGCGTCCCGCCAGTTGCGCAGGAACATCCTGTTGGGCTGGTTGGTGACCAGCGCGTCGATGTCCGCGGTGTCCCTGCCGAGCTGTTGGCACAGGTCCGTGACCACCTCGGGGACCAGCCGGTTGCCACGGTCCAGCACCTTGGTGACCCCGGTCTCGGTGAAGCCGATCCGCAGCTGCGCCTCGCCCGGTTCCCAGTACCTGCGGCCGTCGTCGCGCACCATCGTCATGTCCCCGGCGTACTCGGCGATATGCCGGGTCTGCACGCCCAGCACGGGATTCGGGCCCGAGGCGGTGACGTACCCCACTCCGCAGCCGTCGCCGGGAATCGCGGCCTGGGCGAGCCCGCGCACCTCGGACTGGGTGAACAACTGGCCCGCCGCGCTCTGCGCGTTGCAGATCAGGGCGGTCCTCGCCGTCGTGGTGGTGAGGATCTGGCGGGCCAGCCCCAGCATATGGACGAACGAGGCGCAGCCGGCGTTGGCCACGTCGACCAGCCACTCGGGGGCCATCCCGAGTCGGCGGGCCACTTCGGTGCCCGCGCCCACGAACGGCACGTCCGGCAACTGGCTGTGCACCAGCAGTACGTCCACGCCGCGGATCGCCGCCCGGCCGTGCCGTTCGATCAGCGGCTGGACCGCACGCTCGACCATGTCGACATTGGTCTCTTCGGCGGCCACATGGTGCCGGAACGGCGGAACCTTGAACATCGGGCTGTCGCGAAGCCGGTCCTCCGCACCGGGGTAGCCGGTGTAGAACTCGGCGGGCACCGGCTCGCCCGGCAGATAGCCGGCGACGTCGGTGAGGCTGACCGACGTCACCGGGCCACCGCCCGGACCGGCGGCACGCTGACGGCAAGTCCGTGTCGATGGCGGTGTTCCAGGATCGCCTTGAGGTTGTGTATCTCCACCGTGTGACCGGCGTAGAACAAGTCCCAGTACTCGCCCACCCATCGGCGGTCCGGGCGCGGTGCGCGCTCCGGGTACGGGTTGGCGTCGTAGTACGGGTGGCGGCAGTTGGTCCAGGTGATGACCGAACCCGGCTTGCCGAGCACCAGCGACGCCGGGACCACCCGCATCAGATAGACCATCCACAGTGTTTCGGCCTGGTCCCAGGCACAGTGGTAGTCCACCGTCATCGCCTCGGAGTTGGCCACCACCTTGCAGTAGATGCCGGTGCCCGGCTCCAGCAGGTCGCGGCCGAGCCACAGGCCCGGGGTCTCGGTCGGCCCGAAGTCCCGCAGGCTGCAGGTCCATTCCTCCAGGTGGTGTCCCTGGCGCAGGTAGTCGTAGACCTCTTCCGGCGGGCAGTCGATGTACTCCTCGATGGTGCAGTACCGCCCGTAGACCTGCCCGTGCGGATAGGCCTGCTGGGTCATCCGCGCGCAGTGCTCGGCCAGTTCTTCCGGGCTGGTGTTCTCCACCCGTATCAGCCCGGGGATGTCAGCCAACGTGGAGGGGTCCGCGGTCATCTGTGCTCTCCTCGGTGTGGACGGAATCCTGACCGGGGGCGGCCAGGAAGGGGAGGAACGGGGGGACTTCCCGGTGGTCGAAGTCCATGGCCACGAAGGCCGGGCCGGTGCTGCTGTTGCTCCGCAGCAGTGCCTGGCGCAGTCCGCCGGCGGTACGTGCCCGGGTGACCTCCAGCGCCGGGAACATGGCGGCCGCACCGGCGGCGATGTCGGACGGCCGGAAGACGTTCTCGGCGCGGGCGCCGCCCTGGAACAACTCCTCGCGGGTGACGCACATGGCGTGCGCGTTGTTGTTGAGGATGACGAAGGTGACCGGGGCGGCGTACTCGATCGCGGTGTGCACTTCCATCCCGTGCATGAAGAACGCACCGTCCCCGGCCAGTACGTAGGTGCGGCGCCCGGTGGCGAGGGCGGCGCCGATACCCGCACCGAAGGTGTAGCCCATGCCGCCCATGCCCACCGCCACCACGAAGCGGCCGTCGCGCGGCGCGGGCAGCAGATGGATGGCGCTGGCCCCGATGTTCCCGGCGTCCACGAAGACATGGGCGTGCTCGGGCAGTGCCGACTCGATCGCGGTGAGCGCGTCGGCGTAGGACGTGGCGGCCGCGTCGAGCCGCGGCACGGTCAAGGGCCGCGGGCCCGCGTGCTCCGGCCGCACCCGCGGCCGCCGCTCCAGCCGGTCGGTCAGCGTACGCAGCGTCTCGCGCGGGTTCCCCCGCAGTGCGATACCGGGTACGAACGGCGGCTCGGGATCCACGCAGACGACCGGGGTGCCGTGCAGCGCGGCGTCAAGACCGCCGCGTGCCATCAACGGCAGCCGGGTGCCGACCAGCAGACAGGCGTCGGCCCGCCGCAGGCAGTCCTCGACGTTCGGATGCCCCATCACCCCGGCCACCCCGACGAACCGGGGGTCGCGGTTGTCGAACACGTCCTTGGCGTCCGGGCTGACCGCCACCCACGCCCCCAGCCCCGCCGCCACCTCGGCCAACTCCGCACGTGCACCAGCGGCGGCCACGCCCTCCCCGGCGATCAGCAGAACGCGGTCGGCGCCGTGCAGCAGTCGTAACGCGTGGTCCAGTGCTGACGGATCCGGCCGCTCCGCCGTGGGCGCCGGTGCCGCCACCCGTGTGTTGGGCACCGTGATGAGCGCCTGCTGCACGTCCTTGGGCAGCAGCAGCACCGCCGGGCCCTTGGGATCGCTGCGCGCCGTGGCGATCGCCCGCGCCAACAGCCCGGCGAACGATTCCGGTTCGGTCACCCGCGCGCAGAACCGGGACACCGGCGCGAAGACGTCCGCGGCGTCGAAGGAGCCGCCCTTGCCGCTGGAATCCTGGAACGCCCCGCGCCCGTCGAGCCCGGTGGGCGGCTGCCCGACCAGCGCCAGCAGCGGTACACGCGAGGCGTACGCCTCCGCCAGTCCCGGCACCAGGTTCATCGCCCCGCCGCCGGACGTGGCCGCGACCACGCCGATCCGCCGGGTGGCACGGGCGTATCCGTCCGCCATGGTCGCCGCGGAGAACTCGTGCTTCGCCACCACGCCGCGCACCAGGCCCGCGGTGCCGTGGACGGCGTCGTACAGATCCTCGATGTTCGCGCCGCCGACGCCGAAGACGTACCGCGCACCGGTGCGGCCCAACTCCGCGGCCAGGTAGTCGACAAGGCGCACCTGACCGGCCGCGGTCATGAGCCCACCTCCGCGTAGCCGCCGCTGCCCGGCGCGACGATCACACCCGCCGGCGTCAGGACCTGGAAGCGCTGCCGGTACTCGCCCGGCGTGAGCCCGACAGCGCGGTTGAACGAGCGCAGGAACGTCTCGGCGGCCGAGAAGCCGCAGCGCCTGGCAACATGGCTGACGGGCAGTTCGGTGGTCTCCAGCAGTTCACGCGCCCGCGCGATCCGCATCCGCTCGACGTACTGCCCCGGCGTCGTCCCCACCTCGCGGCGGAACACCCGGGCGAAGTTGCGCGGGCTCATATTGGCCCGCCGCGCCAACTCCGGTACGGGCAGCGGGTGTTCGAGGTGTCCGAGGACCCACTCCTGAGCGGCCCGGATCGGCAGCCGGTCGGCCAGCTGCGCGTCCAGCACCGCGCTGAACTGCGACTGCCCGCCGTGCCGTTTGAAGAACAGCACCAGATACCGGGCCATCTCCAGCGCCACCGCGGCACCGTGGTCGGCCTCCACCAGCGCCAGGGCCATGTCGATGCCGGTGGACACTCCCGCGGACGTCACATAGCGGCCGTCCCAGACGAAGATCGACCCCGAGTCGACGGCCACCCGCGGATAGCGGCGGGCGAACTGCTCGCAGTAGGCCCAGTGCGTGGTGGCCCGCCGACCGTCCAGCAGTCCCGCCTCGGCCAGCAGAAAGGCCCCACCGCACACCGAGGCGACCCGCCGCGACCGGGCCGCGGCCTGGGCGATCCACGAGATCAACTCCCGGTCCCGCAGCGCCTCCCACAGGCTCCAGCCACCGGGGACCAGCAGGGTGTCGATGGGGCCCGCCCCCTCGTCCAGCGGCGCGGCCTGGATCACCAGCCCGGCCGAGGTCCGCACCAGGGGCGCGTCGGCGGAGACGCACTCGATGCGGTAGCCGACCCCCTGTTCGGCTAACCGGCGGTTCACCGTGTCGAACACTTCAATGGGCCCGGTGACATCCAGCGCCTGCACGCCGGAGTAGACCACGACCACAACGCGTCGCTGGATCACGATCACAGCGTGTATGCGACCGGGGATGGCCGCAATGACAGTCTGTTGATGATTCCTGCCATATCGTGGGCCGAGCACCAACCAGCCGCCGCTGAGCAGCGGTTGGCGGTGCGTTCGGCTACCCGGGCGTGAGCGAGGTCACGCCCGTCAGGCTCGGTGGCAGTGCCGGGCGGCCGGGCCCGGGTGGGTCTTGATCGCACGGTCCAGGTTGGTGGCCGCGCTGATCAGCGCCAGGTGGGTGAAGGCCTGCGGGAAGTTGCCGAGTGCCTCGCCGGCCGGGCCGATCTCCTCGGAGTACAGACCCACGTGGTTGGCCTGGGTGATCATCTTCTCGAAGACATAGCGGGCCTCGCCCACCCGTCCGGCACGGGAGAGTGCCTCGACGTACCAGAAGGAGCACAGGTTGAAGGTGCCCTCCGAGTCGGTGAAGCCGTCGCTGCCGTCGACCCGGTAGCGGTGCACAAGGCTGTCGCTGACCAGGAACTCCTCGATGCGCCGCACGGTGGTCAGGAACCTCGGGTCCGACGGGGCGGCGAACTTCACCAGGGGCATCACCAGCAGCGAGGCGTCCAGCGTCGAGCTGCCGGGGAAGCGGACGTACGCCCCGTGCTCCGGAGCGAAGCACATCTCCTGCACGTAGCGGTAGGCCGAGGCCGCGGTGTCCCGCCAGCGTTCGATGGGGGCGGGCATTCCGCGCTGCCGCGCGATGCGCTGCGCCCGTTCGAACGCGACCCAGGTCATCAACGCCGAGTAGGTGAAACGCTGACGCGGGCCGCGACCCTCCCAGATCCCCTCGTCCGGGTCCTCCCAGTGCTTCTCCAGCCATTCCAGCTGTCGGCTGAGCGCCTCCCACAACTCGTAGGAGATGGGCTGCCCGTACTTGTTGTAGAGGTAGACCGAGTCCATCAACTCGCCGTAGATGTCGAGCTGGAGCTGGCCCGTGGCCGCGTTGCCGATCCGCACCGGCCGCGATCCGCAGTAGCCGTCCAGGTGGTCCAGCACGGTCTCCGGCAGATCCGGCCGTCCGTCGATGCCGTAGAGCACCTGGAGCCCGCGGTCCGGCGGGGCCTCCACGCAGCGGCGGCGGAGCCAGTCGATGAAGGCCGCCGCCTCCTCGGTGAATCCGAGCCGCATCAGCGCGTAGAGGGTGAAGGCGGCATCGCGGATCCAGGTGTAGCGGTAGTCCCAGTTGCGTGCCCCGCCGGGTGCTTCCGGCAGCGATGTGGTGGCCGCAGCGACCAGTGCTCCGCTGGGCTGGTAGACCAGCAGTTTCAGCGCGAGGGCGGAGCGCTCCACGATCTCGCGGTATCTGCCCTGGTAGCGGGAGTGCCGCAGCCAGCCGTCCCAGTAGGCCAGCGTGGAGTCCAGGAGCCGGGAGACCTCCGGGTCGCCGATCGGGCGGAGCTCACCGCCCCACTCGGTGGCGAACTCCAAGGTCTGCCCCGGCTCCAGCTCGACCGTCGCCCGCGCGGCGTCGCCCTCGATGCGCAGCGGAGCGGACGACCGCAGCGCCAACGTGCCGACGGGGCTGGTGAACACGGCCCCCAGACCCTCCACAACGCGCACCTGGTGCGGCGCGCGGGCGTAGTCGAACGCGGGCTGGCACCGCATCTCCACCAGGACCCGTCCCCTGAGCACCCTGACCTGGCGGATGATCTGCCGGGCACACGCCTTGGGGCACGAAGGGTGGTCGGGGACCATGAAGTCGTACAGCTCGGCGACGGCGTCATGGGCGAGGAACCGGGTCAGCAGGACGTTGGAGTCGGGCATGTACATCTGCTTGGTGCGCTCGGCCTTCGCGACCGAGACCGAGAAGGAGCCACCGCGTCTGGCATCCAGCAGCGAGCCGAACACCGAGGGCGCGTCGAAGCGCGGCAGGCAGCACCAGTCGATCGTGCCGTTGTCTCCCACCAGGGCCACGGTGTGCAAGTCGCCGATGATGCCGTGGTCCTCTATCGGTGTGTAGTCGGTACATCCACTCTGGGTGACGAGTTGCATGTGCACCCTCCTCAGGGACGCGCGGACCCCGCCCTTCCCTGTATACCGCCGTCGCGGCCGTGACGCGTCCTGTACGGACCGCGGGCGTACACCGGCGGCGGCTGACCCGTCAGGTCCGGTCGCACACCGACTGCAGCCAGGCCGCCTTCGGCTGAGACCGCTGTATCGCATCGAGTGTGCCGAGCTGGGTGTCGAGGGTGTCGGGGCGGGCCAGGAAGGTCAGCGCGGCCTGCACGAAGGCATCGCGCATGGCGGGCGGCATGGCGTCGGACCCGTCGAAGCAGTGCACCGCCGTAGCGTCGCGGAGCGTCTCGGCGAGCTTGTGGGTCGTCTGGTCGCTGCCATAGGCGCTGACCGGCACGTTGGTGTCCGCGGAGAAGCCGTGCTGCTGCAGGCTCCAGATCTGCTGGGTGTCCTTCGAGGCCAGGTACCGGATGAAGTCGGCGGTGTCCGTGGTGCGGCGGAACACGGCCGCCAGGTCGCCGGAGACCTCCCATGTGCGGGCGGACTGCTGGGCATGCGGGATGAGCTGCGCGGAGGAGACGAAGTCGCCCTTCCCGTCCTTCCAGGGCGCGTTGGTGCGGATGAACGAGGCCTGGTGCTCCAGCCGACACGTCGGGGGATTGGCGGTCACGCCCGCCGAAGCGGCCGAGTAGTCGTCTTGGAGGGCCCGCTCGGTCTGTGCGTTCTGTCCGGCGCCCACCATCTGCTGCCAGGTGCGCCATGCCTGCTCGACGTGCTGATCCTGCCAGCGGCGCTGGCCGGTCGCCCACTGCTGGTAGACCTTCCAGCCCGACTGCTGCAACAGGATGTCCTCGATCCAGTCGGTGGCCGGCCAGCCGGAGGTCGCGTCGGAGCCCATGCCCAGACACCAGTCGCGGGGTGCGGTCGTGGTGGCGCTCAGGCGGTTGCCGGGCACGGACGACGGGTGCCAGACGATGCTCTTGAGGTCTGTCTTCAGCGGGAACCAGTAGTTGTGGGGACCCCTGCCGTCGACATCGAGCCGCGACATCCAGGTCTGTCTGCCCTGGCTGTAACCCTGCTGATCGACAAGGTTCTCCACCGGTTGCAGCTTCCCCATCCGTGCGTAGTCCGCCAGTTCGCCGGGGCCCGGCAGCACCACGATGTCGGGTGGGGTCCCGGCCTCCACATCGGCCTTCAGCACCTGGCTTTCGGCGGTGGTGCCCTGGTAGATGACGTGGACGCCGTACTTCTCCTCGAACGGGGCGATCACGTACGTCCTGAAGAGCGTCTCGTTGTCCCCGCTCCAGTTGGCCAGGACCGTGATGGACGGCTTGGGCCGCAGCGAACTCAGGACGACGACGGCTCCGGCGACGAGTGCCAGGCACACGGCGACTATGGCCAGCGTCCGCGGCTCGGGCCTGCTCATCGGGACCTGAACCCGTAGTCGCTGATGCGCGGCTGGAGCCCCCAGAAGACCAGGACCGCGACCATGGCGCCGCCGAACGGTATCCCGTAGGCGGCGGCCGTACGAAAGGCCGTACCCCGCATGTCCGTGCCCACCCTCTCCTCGGCGTCGCTGATGTCCGAGGCGGTGAGCGACGGCCTCGGTGGCAGTGCGCTGTGTGCCTTCGCCAGCAGCGCGGTGTGCGCCCTTCCCAGTGCGGCATGGGTCTGCCAGGTGAACAGCCCGAGGACCACCGGGACGGCGAGCAGCACGGTGGCTGCCGCCAGCGGGCGGTTGTACCGGCGCCGGAACCGCCGCCGGTAGAAGAGCTGTGCCTCCAGCACACAGGCGCTCAACGCGGCGAACAACACCAGCGTCGCGCCCCACCCCAGCCACAGCGGCCAGCCGAAGGACGACTGCTGGCGCACCTCGTCGAGCTGGCGGCTCTGGAGTTGGTCGAGGCGGTCGATGATGCCGGTACCCGACCCGTTGGTGAGCACACTGTGCGCGTAGCCGAGGTAGGCGGTGCGCAGGATCGAGCCCTGCGGTTCCTGGTCCGCCTTCTGCACCCAGCCCGTGTAGACCACGATCAGCCCGGCCACCGTCTGCAGGGTCTGCCTGCCTTCCAGCCCTCTGACGTTGCTGGCCGCGGCCTGCGAAAGACTCTGCCCCGCCACCGAGACCTGGGTTTGGAAGTCGCCGCTGTCGGCCGCCCCCGACCCCGCCTCCCGCTGCGCCTGGTTCAGCGCGTACTCCGCCGTGTCCACCGCCAGGACCGCCGTCTTGCTCGTGGTGCGCAGCGCGCCCGCGTCGCTGTGCACCCCCTGGTAGGACGCGAACAGCACCACGGTACCCATCACGGTGAGCGCCAGCAGCAGTTGGAGCCGCCGGGTCAGGTCCCGCCGGGTGGTGCTCACGACCGCTCCCGGAACCCGTGTCCGCATCCGGCGCAGTGGCCGGCGAGGGCGGGGGACAGGGCGTCGCAGGCGGGGCAGGACCGGGTGGCGGCCGAGCCGTCCGAGCCGAAGTCGCCCGGGCTGTACGGAGGTTCGGGATCCGGGCCGTAGGTGCTGTGCGTACTGGCCGTGATGAGGTGCTGGAAGTCGATGTCCGCGAGCTCGGCGCGCAGTCGCACCCGGCCCGCGGGGCCGTCGATGATGTCCACCAGCCGCTCCAGCTGGACCAGTTGGCGGTCGTCGCGTAGCTGGTGGGCGAGTGCGACGGCGGTCCCGAGCTCGATCCGCGCCTGCTCGCGGTCCTTGGCCCGGAAGGCCTGGTACGCCTTTTCCACGGTTCTGGCGAGTTCCTCGCACTGCTCGAAGTGGTCGACCTGGCGGTCCGTCCGGGTGGCGGCCACCGGGTCGTCGGTCCACTGGATCACGATGGGCACGGGCTCTGAGGCCCGCAACCGCGGGGAATCTGCTACCACTTCGACATAGCCGAGCTGGAGGTCCTCTTCACGCAACTGGTCGGCCGGATCGGCGGACAGACACACGTGGTAGCGGCGGAACTCGTCGCCCCAGGCGCGGGTGGTGTACTCGACGCTCCCGTCGCCGGACCGGTGGCCGCTGTTCGTGAGGTCCATCTCGGTGGGGTACACCTGCTTGAAGAGGCGGACCTTCGCGCCGGGCATCGCGGTGACCCGGATCCGCAGCTCCGGGATGGCCTTGGCCAGCATGTCACGCATCAACTTCTCGTAGGCGACCGGTAGTTCCGACTCCTCGCGTACGGCGTCGGCCTTGCCGTGCAGGCGGCTCGCGATACGAATCAGCTCGTGAGCGTCCCAACCGTCGCCGATGCCCCAGGCGTCGCAGATGAACCGCCCCTCACAGGCCGCCAGCACCTCGTCCAACGGGCGCTGGTCGTCATGCTCGTTCTTGCCGTCGGTGACCAGCAGCACATGACGGATCGGCGCGGCCTGGCCGTCGAGCAGTTCTCGGGACAGGTCGAGCCAGGTGCCGATCGCGGTGCCGCCGGAGGCGACCAGGCCGTGCACCCTTTCCTGCGCCGCGGCCCGCCGGTCGGGACCGGCGACCGGCATGGACGCGGTGTCCGGGTAGGCCATTTCCGCGACATGGGTGCCCTTGACCACCGCGAAGCGGGTACCGTCCGGCAGCAGCCGCAGCGCCGCTCCGGTGGCGTTCTTGGCCGCTCGGAACTTGGACTGCGGCCAGGTCATCGAGTCCGAGCAGTCCACGACCAGCACCTCGGCGAGACCGGCCGCGCCGGACAGTCCGGCCGCCCCGCTCACCTTCACCGTCACGATGGCGTGCATGTCGTGGTCCCTCGCCTCGACGGAGAGGTATTTCCACTGACTGAGCGTCAGGTCGACGGCGCATTCGCGATCCGTATCGGCTCTGTCCGTACTCCTCGCCCCCTCAGGTGCTGGAACTCCCTGTCAGAACGTACTCATTGGCCGTATGCCATGGGCCTGGTCGATGAGTTCCGCGCGTTCGTCAGCGGTCCGCGCCTGTCCGGCCAGCTTCCAGAACGACTCCTCCAGCAGCTCGCGCAGCTGCCTTTCGGTGCCGTCCGGGCCGAACAACCGGCCACCGGGGAACCGCGCGCCCCAACCGGCCGCCGGGCGGGACGCGAACACGGTCTCCCGGATCTCCGCCAGCAGCCGCTCCCGGGACTCGCCGCCCGCCTCGCCGCCGTCCAGGTCGAGTTCCGGCAGCCGCTCGACCACCTCGCGCAGGTGGTCCACGGTCGGCGCACGGTCGGCGAGCCGTCCCGCGTACACCCGCACCGCGGCGATCCGGGCCGCGTCGTAGTGCCGGGATGTCTTCGGCACCTGGTCGAGGATCCCCACGGCACCGGCCCGGTCGCCGTGCCGCAGATGGATACGGGCCAGCCCGAAGGCCGCGCTGCCCTGTGACCGGTCCCGCTGCCACACCGCCTCGTAGTAGGACTTGGCATCCGCCCCCGACTCGTCCTTGCGCCGCCACTCGGCGCAGTAGCCCAGGGCCAGCTTGGGCGCGTACTCCCCGGGCACCGTGGCGTGGACGGCGCCGAACTCCTCCTGGGCGCCGCTGACATCGCGTCTTCCGAGGTGCAGTACGCCGCGGTGCCACGCGAGCCGCCAGTCGTACCCGGCGGCCCCCGGACCCATCCGCCTCGTCGCCTCGCGCAGCCAGTGGTCGGCCTGCCCCGGCTCGCCGCGCTGAAGGTAGGCGCGGCACAGCCACAGTGCGACCTCGACCGTCTGGAACCCGAGATCCTCGGTCTCCCGCTCCTCGATGCGCTCCGGGTTGTCCGCGGCCAGGCTGGTCAGCAGGGGCGCGGCGGGATCGTCGGGGCGCGGGATCGGGATCGGCAGCCCGCGGGCCGCCTCGACCGGGTCGGGAGGGTCGATGTCCAGCCGCAGGGGCTGGCCGCCGGTGCGGCCGGTCCAGTGGCTCAGGGGCGGGATCGCCCCCAGACGGGAGCCGAACAGCACCGCGGTGGGGGCGAACAGCGTGGAGCGTTCCGGGTATTGCTCATGGCGGGCGAGGGCGCGGTTCTCCCGCAGCACCTCCCACAGCTGCCGGGACATCTCCGCCGCCGAGCCGAAGCGCGCCGCGCGGTCCTGGTGCTTCGCCCGGTCGATCACGAGCCGGAACGAGCGGTCCGCCAGCCCGGTGGCGGGGACCGCGTGCCTGGCCAGGTGTTCCAGGGTGCGTGCGACCGTGTACAGATCGGTGTCGACGTCGAAGTCCCCCCGGTCGCGTTCCGCCTTCGGCGGCGCGAACTTCTCCGTGTACACCAGTACGGAGTCGTGGTCGTCGACGCGGCGCACGGCGCCCAGGTCGATGACCTTGATCTCCTTGTCGTAGTGGATCACATTGGCCGGTTTCATGTCGCAGTACAGGAGTTTGCGGCCGTGCAGGTACTCCAGTGCGCCGAGGATCTTGCAGCCGTAGGTGATGACATGGTCGAAGAGCAGCGGGCCGCCGAAGATCCCCTCCAGGTCCGGGGATTCGAGGAGTTGCTGCAGTGAACGGCCGCCGATGTACTCCATGACGATGTATCCGGTCGGCTCCCGCGCACCGGGGGCCAGGTGCTGGACGTCCGTGATGACGCTGACGATGTCCGGATGGTGGAGCGTGGCCAGTGAGCGCCGCTCCTCGGCGGCACTGCGGTGTGAGAACTCGTCACGTGTGTTGATCAGCCCCTTGAGGACGACGCGCAGGCCCTTCAGGCGGGTGTCCTCGGCTAGATAGATCCAGCCCAGGCCGCCACGTGCCAGGCACCCGATCACCTGGTAGTGGTCGACCCGGTCACCGGGGCGCAACTCGGGCACGAAGGAGTAGGGGGTACCGCACTTGGGGCAGAAGCCGCGACTGCGTGCGGGCTGTCCTCCGTAGCCGATGCCGATCAACTCGGTGCAGTTGTCCGCACCGCAGCGGCGCCCGTGCGTGGGCGGCCGAGGGTCGCGGATGATGAGGTCGGCCGGGGCGGGCGGGCTCACCGTCGGCAGTTCCAGCAGCCCGTCGCGGTCGAGGACGGTGCCGTAGTCTCCCGTCGGACGGCTGGCGGACTCGGCCGCCCGCCCGTCGGGGGCGGGCCGCCGGGCAGGCTCGGCGGACCGCGGCGGGCGCCGTCGGCAGGTGTCGCAGAACCCGGTGGCCATCAACCGGCCCGCGCAGCCGGGGTGGTCGCATAAGGTCATGGCGCCGCACCGTCCCCCTCGGTCGGTTCGTCCGGCAGGCCGTCCACGTACCGGGTGTAGCGGTCCACCGCCGCCTGCGCGGCCGTGAGGTCGCAGGGGGCGTGGTACAGCAGATGGTGCGCCGCCAGATAGCGGGCCGACCCCTCCAGGTCCTCCCGGTCGCTGCCATCCTGGGCGAGCACCTGGTAGGACTTGAGCCTGCCGCGCAGCTCCTCGCGTTGCCGGATCAGCTCGTCGAGATGCTCGATCATCTGGTTCAGCCGGGTGAGCGCCCGCGCGGCGGCGCGTTCGTAGGGGACCAGATCCACCGCCTGATCCGGGTCGAGGGGCGGGTCGGCGAGCCGGCTCACATACTCGCGCAGCGCGTACGCCTTGACCAGCACATCGGTGGCCCGGCGGGTGTCGGCCACCACCTGGCTCATCCGCTCACGCAGTTCACCGGCGAGTCGATCGGTGACCTCGGCCAACCGCTCGCGCAGCCGCGTCAGCCGCTCCCGCCAGGGACGCACGACGAGTTCGGACTCGGCCCGGTGGCGACTGCCCGCGTGCGGGTCGCGGAAGACCAGCAGCAGTCGGCTGCCGTGCTCGGCCAGCACGCCCAGCAGGTCCAGCAGCGCCGCTGGGTCGGCCGCCCGGTCCACCCCGACCACCACGATGGTGAGCGTCACCTCGCCGACGCGGAACCAGGCGGCCGGCGCCTGCCCCGCGCGTACGCCAAGCCCCATCCGCGCGGCTATCCGCTCGGCGACCTCCGCGGCGGTGCGGCCGTCGGCGTCGACCGCGAGGTCGAGACCGCCCGCGGGCGGGATGGTCGCGGGCGGGTCCTGGGTCGCCTGGCCGGTCGACACACTGGTGCGCAGCTCGCGGTCGGCCAGCTTGATGGCGCGGCGCAGGGTGGCGGCCCGGGGACCGCGCTCATCGGCCACGACGCAGATCTTCACCGGGCGGCCGTGCCCCTCGAACCAGCGCGCCAACCGCTCCGCGAACGGCTGGTCGAGCAGCTCCTGGCCATTGCCGGACACCAGCGTCTCGTCGACCGCGGACAGTCCATGCGTCCACTCCGCCACCTGCGGCAGATGCTGGACGATCGTCTCGGTGGGACTCATGAACGAGAAGCCCGATCCATCCAGCTCCCGGACCCGGCTGAGTACCATGCCGATGACCCGGCCGGTCCGGTCGTCGACCACCCCGGCGCCGCTGAACCCCCGCCGGACCAGCTCGTTGGGCCGCACCGGTCTCAGCTGGACCTGGCAGTCCCGGCCCGCGCCGCCGACGACATCGGCGCAGAAGTAGATACCGCCGCTGTAGTCCTTCGGGAAGCCGTACATATGGACGGTCCGGTGCGCCGGGGACAGCCGGTAGAGGGAGGCGGGCCGCACCCGCGGCCGCGGTTCGGCCAGCCGCAGCAGGGCCAGGTCTCCGCTGGGGTCCCCGTCCGCGTCCAGGGTCTCCGGCACCCAGCAGTCGGGCAGCACTTCGGCCCGTACCGGCTCGGCGCCTGGCACCCCGACGAACTCCAGGGTGAACCGCTGGCCCACGGGCGCGACATGGGCGCAGGTCAGGACGCGGTCCGCGGCCAGCAAAATGCCCGCCCCCGCGATTGACCCGTCGTCGAGGCGGATGCGTACCGCCCAACCGGGCGGCTTGGAACCATAGTTGCCGGGGAGCTCCCCCTGGTCTCCCATGGCACACCAGAGTACGCACAGCCGCCATTGTCGTCAGCACTTGCAACACACACGGCGACCCGAACTCACGCAGTGTGTTGTGGCGGCGGGCATCCGCCGCGGCCGTGACCAGGCTCCGGCAGGGCGACGGCGCTCGTCATGCGGCAGGCGTGGACCGCCACTACCGTGGAATGACGGACGCGCCCCGAGGAGGCCTGCCATGGACTCGCGAACCGCATCCCGCCAGCTGCCGCTCCGGCTTCCCGTCGGCGCCTTCTTCCTGAACTCCGGGCTCACCAAACGCGGCGCTGACGAGGAGACGGCGCGCACACTGCACGGCTTCGCCACCGGCACCTATCCGTTCCTCGGCAAGCTCGACCCGCAGCGCTTCGTCCGCCTGCTGTCCGCCGGGGAGCTCGCGCTGGGCGCGGCGCTCCTGGTGCCGGTGGTGCCCGCCGCCGTCGCCGGTGCGGGCCTGACCGCGTTCTCCCTGGGCACGCTCGGTCTCTACCTCCGCACTCCCGGCATGCGGCAGCCGGGCAGCCTGCGCCCCACGGAGCAGGGGGTCCCACTGGCCAAGGACGTCTGGATGGTCGGCATCGGACTGTCCCTGCTCCTCGACGGGCTGGCCGGCCGCTGCTGCGGGCGGCGGCGCTAGCGCGAAGCGATCCGTACGTGGTCGATGTCGACCGGCAGGGTCGGGAAGCCGTCGCCGGGCCCGTTCTGGTCGTCCTCGCCTGCGGCGGCGATCTTCCGCAACACGTCCATACCGCTGGTCACTTGGCCGAAGGGGGTGTAGGCGGGGGAGAGCTTGGTGTCCTTCCAGACCACGAAGAACTGGCTGCCGTTGGTGTTCGGGCCGGAGTTGGCCATGGCCACGGTGCCCGCCGGATACGTGGCGCCGGACAGGTTCTCGTCGCGGAAGGAGTAGCCGGGGCCGCCGCTGCCGGTGCCCGTCGGGTCACCGCACTGCAGCACGTAGATCTTCTGCGTGGTGAGCCGGTGGCAGTGCGTCCGGTCGAAGTAGGCGTGCTGGGCGAGGAATCGGAAGGAGAACGTTGTACACGGCGCCTTGTCGGTCAGCGCCCGGAAGGTGATCCGGCCCTGGTTGGTACGCAGCGTGGCGGAGTACGGCCGGGCCGCCGCGGCGGGGTCGAAGGCGGGTATGCCCTTGAATCTGTCGGCGGGCACCGCCTTGGTGTAACCGCACCCGTCCGCGGCGGGCTTGGACGGCGCCGACCGGCCCACGCCGGTCTGCGAGTCCGCGGCCGCGACCGTGGTCAGCGTGAGGACGATGGACGCCGCCGCGGCGACGGGAACCCAGTGCTTGCGCATCATGTGACGGACCTCCGTGGTCTGTGGCACTCGCGGCACTTGATCAGAGGGCGTGCGCCGTCACCCTAAGGGCGCTGAACCGTCGAAGGCCACGGTCCGCTGGCGAGACGGCTGAGCCCCGCACCGGCCACCTTGGTGGCGTCGATCACGCTCTGCGGGGCACGCGGCATCTCGCTCACCGGCTTGAGCAGCAGGACGGCGCCCATGATGGAGTCGTCCCACATGATGGGCGCGGCGCACGAGTTCCAACCGGCCATGCACTCCTGCTGGCCGAGGGCGAAGCCCTGGTCCCGTACCTCGGAGAGCGAGGCCAGGAGCTTGTCGTTGTCCCGGAACACACCGGGTCCGGCCTCCTCCGGGACGGGTTCGGCGAGCACCCGGGCCTGGATCGCCCCGGGCAGATAGGCCAGGATCGTACGGCCGGAGGCACCGGTGCGCAGCGAGCGGGTCACCGACAGGACATCGCGCGGGGTCATCCCCAGCTCGACCAGGTCGGAGTCGCCGACGGCCATGTCGATGCACTGGCGCTGGGCGCCCCCGAAGGGCGCGAGCATATAGAGGAAGGCCAGACCATCGTCGGTCTTTGCCCGCAGCTCCTGGAGTACGGCCTGCCCGGCGTCGCCCTCGGGGCCGTGGGCCAGTGCCTGCAGGCCCAACTTGGCTGCGGAGAGGCCGAGTTGGTACTGGCCGCGCCCGACCCGGACGAAGTTCCCCTGGTAGACGCCGGACTGCAGAATGCGGTGGACCGCGGAGTCGTCAAGTCCGGTGACCTTGGCCAGTTCGCCGGGGCCGTGCGAGGCGCCGCCCAGCTCGGCGAAGGCCCGCTGGACCCGGAAGACCCGCTCGGCGTGGCTGGTGCCGCCCGATGCCGTCTGACCGTCCCGCGCACTGTGCCCGTTCATGCAGTGAGCCCGCCTCTACTCGCTCTCGCCGTGTCCCCCGGTCCCCCCGCGGGGACACAGCCTTCCACGTATCCCGCCGTGTCAGCCGTCGGGATTCGGCCAAGGCAGACATCGTGGCGAGGAGCGCCCACGGATAGCCAGATCCTACGGTGCCGTGGTCAGGACCAGCTTTCCGGTCTGGGTACGGGCCGCCAGATCGCGGTGTGCCTGGGCGGCTTGGGCCAGCGGGTAGGTCCCGCCGATCACCGGCCGCAGGTCGCCGGAGCGCACGGCGGCGGTCAGCGCCTTCATGCTCATCGGGAGCGCGGTGCGGTCCGAGTACAGGTGCGGCAGCCAGAAGCCGGAGACGCTGATGGACTTCTCCATCAGCAGCTGGGTCGGCACGGTGCCGGATTCCCCCGAGGCGTACCCGTACACCGCCAGGCGGCCGCGCGGCGCCACCGCGGCGAGCGTGGCGTGCAGGGTCGGCCCGCCGGTCATTTCCAGGGCCGCGTGTACAGGGCCGCCCGCCGCGTCCAGGATCCGCTCGGTGAGGCCCTCGGTCGTGGACGAGTCGAGGGCGGCGTCCGCGCCGAGGTCCCTGGCCAGCCGCCGTTTGGCCTCGGTGCTGGCCAGCGCGATGACCTTGGCGCCGATCCGCTTCGCGAGCTGGACGGCGATGCAGCCCACGCCGCCCGCCGCGGCCGGGATGACCACGCTCTGACCGCTGGTCAACTGGGCGGCGGTGAAGAGCAGGTGCCATGCGGTGTTGCCCTGCAGGGCCAGCGCCGCCGCCTGGTCGTCGGCGACGTCATCGGGAATGTCCCAGGCGACCCGGCGGTGTACGACGGCCTTTTCGGCATAACCGCCGCCAATGGTGAGCGCGACGATACGGCGGCCGTCCGCGGTAGTGCCCACGATTTCATTGCCGGGAATGTAGGGAAGGGAAATCGGGGCCAGATATGTGTTTCCGCGAACGTGTACGTCAGCGTAATTGACTCCGGCTCGGGTGACATCCACCAGGAGGTGGCCCGCGCGGGGCTGGGGATCGGGAACCTCGGCGAGTTCGAGCACCTCGGGCCCGCCGAACTGACGCATGGTGATCGCGCGCATGTTTCTCCTTGGCTGGACGTTGCGGAGCGCCCGCCCCGACAGGCTAGGCCATGGCCCGCGGCGGGCCACCGGTGGGCCAGGGGACGCTTTCTCGCAGGGCGAGAAAGCGTGGAATCGTTATGTCCGAAAGGGGGGATTCCGTTGACTCCGTTTCTCGCGGGGTGAGAAACGGGACCGTCCTTGCGGGTTGACGGGTTTTTTGACATAGTGAACTCAGTCGCGTTCGGGGTGGCAACCCGCCGGATCCACGGGGGAATTCGGTTCGGCAGGGTTGCTTCTGGGGTTTCCCAGGCCCCGAGCGCGGCAATTTTTCTTTTTCGCGGCTGCTTTTCGCGCTCCGCGCCGACGCCGGGTCAATGATGGCGCCGCACGCCACGCTTCGCGGGGTGCTGCCGACCGCGGGAGCTCGAATGCGTGGCCGCGCCCCACCGGCACTGTTCACGGTCAGGCTCCTGCGGGGAGCCGAGCTTTGGCTGAAACGCTGTGATGAGCCAGGCCCGACGATGGCATGCTGTTCTCGCCGGGTAACACCTGGCAACACGGCGTTCTTGGGGTGACGTGATGTCGCGGCGACACTGTACGGATCGCGGTGGGGCAGCCGACTTAGCCGGTGCGCGACTGGCCCGCCAGGCAACGGCGTCGCTGGCGGCGCTGCTGGCGGAACGGGAACTGTCCCGTAGGGAGCTCGCCGATCGCATGGGCGTCTCCCCCGGGCGGATCAGCCAGATCCTGTCGGGCGACGAGAACCTGACGCTGAGGTCGATAGCCGCGGTGGCCACCGCGCTTGACGTCCATGTGGAGATCACGGTCAGCGAGCCGTCGACGGCCCGGCCGCCGGAGGCCCGGGAAGCCGCCAAACCGTACGCCGCTACTCCGCGATGACGACGTGTTAGGTCATCGCGGCAGATGCCGTGCCGTTCCCCGTGCTCAGGGTGCCGACGCTGGAATCGCGCAGGAGTTCGTAAAAATGTGCGAATGGCGAACATGTGACCGACTTCTGGGGTGGCGGACTTCGATCGATCGCCAGAAAGGGGTGGGAGTCGAACGCCATTCCGCCTGGCGGGTGGCCTGTGTGACCAGCGGTAGGGGCCGTGCCGACGCGGGCGCCACGGGTGCCGCCATTGGCTCACCTGGTGTCCTGTCCGGCGGGCAAGGCTGTCGGCGGGCACGACAAGGGCAAGGTCGTCGGCGGTTTCAACGGGGACAAGAAGGGCGCCAAGTGCGCCACCCCGCACCGGGCCGACCGGCCCGCCCTCGCCCTGGGCCGCAACAAGCGCCGCTGACTCGTTCGGCCTACGCCCGGGCCTCCACGCACCGCGGAGACCCGGGCGTAGCCCTTTCGTGTCCGCGGTACTAGTAGTCAAGCGGGCGGGCGCTCGTGGGGCGGCGCAGGGCTTGGCGTCCGCCGCTGGCGAGCATTCTGACCTCTCCCTTTTCGCTGATCTCGGCCCGGATGATGCCGCTGTCGTCCGTGTACACCGCGCTGCCGCCCGGGCCGGCGGTCTCGGTACGGCGGACCACCACCGTGTCGGCTGTTCCCTCCTCCTCACTGTGCGGGAAGGTCAGCTCGTATGCGGCGGGTTGTTGGTCCATGGCACCTCCCAGTGAGTACTGCAAGGACAGGGTGTAACCGCGATGTCCTGAGTTTCGCACCTTTGTCGTGTGCCCGCGCATGGACGCGATCTTGTAGGCGTCATTGACTACTGTTCAAAAGCGGCCCTGCGCTCCCAGCGCATCACGCTCCCGAGCAGCCGCAGGCCGTTTCCAACGCCTCCCGGTCCCCGAGCAGTTGACCCGCGGACCCGCGAAGACACCGCGAAGACGCCATCGTCAGTCGGCGGGTTTCGTCGCGGTGGCCGAGAAGACGCCGCGACGTCCAGCGGCGCGGCGGCGGGTAGGTTCAGCGGTTCGGCGGTAGCCGGTGCAGTACGACCTCCGTGAGGCGTCCGGCGTCCGTCACGGCGGTCATGTACGTGCGGTACGGCTGGCGCCGCCGGTCGGTCGGCGATCCGGGGTTCAGCAGCCGCAGGCCCCCGGGGGCCGTGGTGTCGTACGGGATGTGGCTGTGCCCGAAGACCAGCACGTCCAGGTCCGGAAACCGCTCGGCGCAGCGCCGCTCCCGCCCGCGCGCCGGGCCGGTGTCGTGGACGACACCGAACCGCACCCCGTCCAGCCCGGCACGGGCGACCTCCGGTAGCCGGGCGCGCAGTTCGGCCCCGTCGTTGTTGCCGTATACGCCGATCAGCCGCTTCGCCCGGGACGCGAAGAGGGTGAGGGTGGCCGTGTCGACCCAGTCCCCGGCATGGATCACCACATCGGCGAGCGCCATCTGCGCCAGGAGCTCTTCCGGAAGCTCCTTGGCGCGTTTCGGTAGATGCGTGTCGGAGGTCAGGAGCAGACGCATGGACCGACGGTAGCGGCTGCCGCCAGCCGCCTCGGCTCAGCGGGAAGGCGGCCGGTGAGCGGCTGGTAGGGTGAATTGAAGAATTTTTCAATTCATGAGGCTTGTCTGTCAGGGCCGCCACGGCGGGGAGAGGTGATCCGGAGTGCAGGTTCCGCTGTACCAGGCGAAAGCGGAATTCTTCCGGATGCTGGGGCATCCGGTGCGCATCCGGGTGCTGGAGCTCCTACAGGACGGGCCGATGCCGGTACGCGACCTGCTGGCCGCGATCGAGGTCGAGCCGTCGAACCTGTCGCAGCAGCTGGCGGTACTGCGCCGGTCGGGCATCGTGACCGCGACCCGCACCGGGGCGACGGTGGTCTACGAGCTCGCGGGCGGGGACGTGGCGGAGCTGATGCGGGCCGCGCGGCGGATCCTGACCGAGATGCTGGCCGGGCAGCAGGGGCTGCTGGCCGAGCTGCGGGGGGCCGGTGGCCGGAGTGGGGAGCTTTCATGACTGACGATGCCGCAGGTCAGGACCGCCCGATCCCCAGAGACCCGGGAGCGGGAAGCGAGAAGTACAAGGAGCGCGGGGTGCTCCTACGGGTCTTCGTCTATGTCTTTGCCACACATCTGTTCGCCGGGTTCATCTGGCTGCTGTTCTACGTGGGCGGACACCGCATGTAACGCCGTGCGGTACGGTGCCATGGCGCGACCGTGTTCCGAAGTTGTGACCCGTACGAGTGGTACATCCCTCCGTACGGTCGTAGCGTCGACAAGGCAACAGCCGTTACGAGCTCCGCCGGAGCGGTTGAGGAGCGAACATGCAAAGTCGCATGGCAAAGACAGCATTCCTGGTCTGTGCTGGTACGGCACTCGCGGCCATCGCCGCCCCGTCGTCCGCTTCCGCATCTGCGATCGCACGCCCGCAATCGCCTAATCGCGTAGTCGTCGACTGCTTCTACAAGCCGCAGGTCCGCCCCGCGAACTTCCTGATCGCCTGCGCCGACGGCAACAACTACCTGACCGCACTGCACTGGTCGCAGTGGGGGCGGAACTCCGCCACCGCCACCGGGCGGGACGTGGTCAACGACTGCAAGCCCTACTGTGCGGCGGGCAAGTTCCACAGCTATCCGGCGACCGTACGGCTCGACCGGGTACGGCAGTGGAACGGCCAGTCACGGCACTGGCAGTACGGCCGGTTGACCGTCACCTACCCGGGAGCCAGGCCCGCGGACACGCCCAAGACCATGACGTACCCGCTGTGGAGCTGACGCCTACACGTGGGTCGGCGGTGAACCGTACCCGCCGCCACCGGGCGTCTCGACCACCAGCACATCACCCGGCCGCACATCGACCGAGTCGCAGCCGCCCATGCGTGTGACCGTGCCGTCCGCGCGTTCGACGCGGTTGGCCCCCAGCGACCCGGGAGCACCCCCGGCCAGCCCGTAGGGCGGCACCCGCCGATGGCCGGAGAGGGTGCTCACCGTCATCGCCTCCCGGAACCGGATCCTGCGCACCGCCCCGTCGCCGCCGCGCCAGCGGCCCGCACCGCCGCTGTCCGGCCGGATGGCGAACTCCTCAAGCAGCACGGGGAGGCGCCACTCCAGCACCTCGGGGTCGGTCAGCCGGGAGTTGGTCATATGGGTCTGCACCACGGGCGCCCCGTCGAACCCGGCACCGGCGCCGGAGCCCGACGCGACGGTCTCGTAGTACTGGTGCCGCTCATTGCCGAAGGAGACGTTGTTCATGGTCCCGGACCCCTCGGCCTGCACACCCAGCGCGGCGTACAGCGCACCGGTGATCGCCTGCGAGGTCTCCACGTTTCCGGCGACGATCGCGGCGGGATAGACCGGTGCGAGCAGGGAGCCGTCGGGGATGACGATGCGCAGTGGGCGCAGGCAGCCGTCGTTGAGCGGGATGTCATCGGCGACGAGCGTGCGGAAGACATAGAGCACGGCGGCCGTCACCACGGACGACGGCGCGTTGAAGTTCGTGCCGAGTTGCGCGGAGGTGCCGGTGAAGTCCAGGGTCGCCGAACGCCGTTCGCGATCCACCTGGACACGTACCGAGATCACCGCACCGGAGTCCATCTCGTAGCGGTAGGCGCCGTCGTCCAGCGCGTCGATGACCCGGCGCACCGCCTCCTCGGCGTTGTCCTGGACGTGTCGCATGTACGCCTGCACCACGTCCAGCCCGAAGTGCCGGATCATCTTGCCGACTTCGTCAACGCCCTTGTGGTTGGCCGCGATCTGGGCGCGCAGATCCGCGAGGTTGGTGGCCGGGTTGCGGGACGGGTACGGCGCCTCGGTGAGCAGCCGCAGGGTCTCGGCCTCGCGAAGCCTGCCGTTCTCGACCAGCAGCCAGTTGTCGAACAGCACGCCCTCCTCATGGATCTCGCGGCTGTTCGCGGGCATGGAGCCGGGAGTGATTCCGCCGATTTCCGCGTGGTGGCCGCGGGAGGCGACGAAGAACAGGATCCGATCCCTGCCATCCGTCCCGGAACCGAAGACCGGGGTGACCACGGTGATGTCGGGCAGATGAGTGCCGCCGTGGTAGGGGTCGTTGACCGCATAGGCGTCGCCCGGCTTCATGGTTCCGGCGCGGCGGCGGATCACTTCCTTGACACTGGTGCCCATGGAGCCGAGGTGCACCGGAATGTGCGGTGCGTTGGCGATGAGGTTGCCGTCCGGGTCGAAGAGGGCGCAGGAGAAGTCGAGCCGCTCCTTGATGTTGACCGACTGCGCGGTCGACTCCAGCCGCGCGCCCATCTGCTGGGCGATGGACATGAAGAGGTTGTTGAAGATCTCCAGCATGACCGGGTCCGCCTCGGTACCCACCGCCGCCTCGGTACGCGCGTGCACCCGCTCAACGAGCAGATGCCCGAACGGTGTTACCGACGCCCGCCATCCGTTGTCCACCACGGTGGTGGCGTTGGCCTCGGTGATGATCGCCGGTCCGGTCACGGTGTCGCCGGGGCGCATCCGTTCCCGCTGCCGTAGCGGTACGTCGCGCCAGGCGTCGTCGGTGTACATACGGGCGGTAGCGGTGTCCTCGGATTCCGGGGTGGTGGACGACGTGCCCAGGTGGTCCAGGTCGGGGCGCTCGGTGAGCCCGGTCGCCTCGACCGAGAGCGCCTCGACGATGATCGGACGGTCCATCAGGAACGAGTAGGTGGAGCGGTGACTCGCCTCGAACGCGGCGGCCATCTCGTCCGGTTCGGCCAGTTCGACCGGCACGGCGGTGTCGGTGCCGTCGTAGCGCAGATGGGCGCGGCGGGTCACCTGGATCCGCTCCTCCGGCACGTCCTCGTCGAGCAGTTCGCCGCGCGCCGCCGACTCCAGACCCGCCGCCACCGAACGCACCCGCTGCATCGCGCCGGGCTCCAGCCGCACCTCCACCGACTGCTGCCGCATGGCGGTGGTGTCGGCCAGGCCGATGCCGAGCGCGGAGAGCACACCCGCCATCGGCGGCACCAGCACGGTGCGGATGCCGAGGGAGTCGGCGACGGCACACGCGTGCTGGCCTCCGGCGCCGCCGAACGTGGTCAGTACGTACTCGGTGACATCGTGGCCCTGCTGTACGGAGATGCGCTTGACCGCGTTGGCGACGTTGGCCACCGCGATCTGCAGATATCCCTCGGCGACCTGCTCCGCCGAGCGCTCGTCGCCGGTGCGCGCCCGGATGTCCGCGGCCAGCTCGGTGAACCGCCGGCGCACGATGTCCTCGTCCAGCGGCTGGTCGCCGTCCGGCCCGAACACCTGGGGGAAGTACGCGGGTTGGATGCGGCCCAGCATCACATTGGCGTCGGTGACGGCCAGCGGGCCGCCGCCGCGGTAGCAGGACGGTCCCGGATCGGCCCCCGCCGAGTCCGGGCCGACCCGGTAGCGGCTGCCGTCGAAGTGCAGTACGGACCCGCCTCCGGCCGCCACCGTGTGGATGTCCAGCATCGGAGAACGCAACCGGACACCGGCCACCTGGGTGTTGAACACCCGCTCGTACTCGCCCGCGAAATGCGACACATCGGTGGACGTCCCGCCCATGTCGAAGCCGATCACCTTCTCGAATCCGGCCTGTTGCGACATCCGGACCATGCCGACGATGCCTCCGGCCGGACCCGACAGGATCGCGTCCTTGCCCCGGAAGTGCCCGGCCTCCGCCAGACCGCCGCTGGACTGCATGAACATCAGCCGCACGCCCCGCATTTGGTCCGCGACCTGCCGTACATACCGCCGTAGGACCGGGGAGAGATAGGCGTCCACCACCGCGGTGTCGCCGCGCGGCACCAGCTTCATCAGCGGACTGGCCTCGCTGGACAGCGACACCTGGGGGAAGCCGATCCGCTCGGCCAGCTTGCCGATCGCCTGTTCGTGGGCGGGGTGCAGATAGCTGTGCAGACAGACCACCGCGACCGCGCGGATGCCGTCGTCGTGGGCGTGCCGCAGGTCTTCGCGCAGCCGGTCGAGGTCCGGCGCGCGCAGCACCGTACCGTCCGCCGTGATCCGCTCATCGACCTCGATGACCCGGTCGTAGAGCAGCTCGGGGAGGACGATCTCGCGGGCGAAGATCCGCGGCCGGTTCTGGTAGCCGATGCGCAGCGCGTCGTGGAACCCCTTGGTGATGACCAGTACGGTCCGCTCGCCCTTGCGCTCCAGCAGCGCGTTGGTCGCCACCGTCGTACCCATCCGTACCGCGTCGACCCGGTCCGCCGGAACGGGATCGTCCGCGGAGAGTCCGAGCAGTGTGCGGATGCCTGCGACGGCGGGATCGCGGTAGCGGGCCGGGTTCTCCGACAGCAGTTTGTGCGTGGTCACCCCGCCGTCCGGGCCGCGGGCGACGATGTCGGTGAACGTGCCACCGCGGTCCACCCAGAACTGCCAACCCGCACCCGCCACGCCGGTTCCCCTTCCCTGTTGTGATCTACCGCAAACGATCGTGGCCCACCGCGGCCGATCGGGGGCGGCCGACACCCGTTCCGTCCCGCCCGGGACCGCCGATCGGCGTCCTGTGTTCCTTGGGCCAAAGGGAGCTGGTCATCAGGTACAACCGGGCGGTCGGTGGGTATTCAGGCCATGAGGCTCACGGCTCGCGCGGCTCGCAAGGGGCGTTCGCGCGGCAGTGGCACTCTCCTTCCGCGCCCCTGGACCGTGCGACCGCCAAGGCGCCCGGTGCGCTGCGCATCCCTCGACCAAGGAGAAGCCGTGGACACCACCACAGCGTCGGGAACGGGCGGCGGGGCCGCCCCCTCGGTCCCACCGGAACGCCTGCGCCGCGGCGCACTGAGCCTGGCCGACATCACCGCGTCGACCATGGCCAACATCGGACCGGCGATGAGCTTCTTCTTCGGCTTCGCACTGATCGCGCAGACGGCGGGGGTCGCCTCCCCGCTGACGATCCTGGCGGCGGCGGTCGTGGTCGCCCTGCTCGGCAACACCCTCGCCGAGTTCTCCCGGTCCATTCCGTCCACGGGTTCGTTCATCACGTTCATCGGCAAGACGTTCGGCCCGGTCGCGGCCATCGCCACGACGATCGTGGTGTCGCTCGGCTACATCATCGCGATCTCGGCCGTGGTGGCCATCTCGGGCGGCTGGACATCGACGATCATCGCGCACTACACCGGGGTGCACATCGCCTGGCAGTGGTTCACCGCGGTCCTGACGCTGGTCTCCTTCGCCTTGGTGGTCAAGGGGGTGTCGGTCTCCACCAAGTGGGCGGGTGCGCTGTTCGCCTTCGAGATGGGGCTGCTGGTCCTGGTGAGCGCGTGGGTGCTGGTCCGGCACAGCGGACATCTGACGATGGCTCCCTTCGACCCGGGTAAACTGGCGGGCGGATTCAAGGGACTTGGACTCGGATTCCCCCTCGCGGTCTTCCTGTTCGTCGGCTGGGAGAACTCGGCGGCACTCGCGGAGGAGACCAACAATCCGCGCCGTGCGGTGCCTCGGGCGATCTACCTGTCGATCGCCGCGATGACGGTCAGCTATCTGCTGTTCGCCTACGTCACCGTGGTCGGCTTCAACTACGACACCACCGCCCTCGCCAAGTCCGACGTACCGTTCGTCGACGTCGCGCTGGGAATCCTCGGCGGCGGTGCGTTCCTCGCCTATCTCGCGGGGTTCACCTCCATCACCGGATCACTGATCTCGGCGGCCAACTCCCAGTCCCGGCTGATCTTCAACTCCGGCCGGGAGGGCCTGCTGCCGTCCGTGGTCGCCAAGGTCACCGCGCACACCCGTACCCCGTGGGTGAGTTTCGTCGTCTATCTCGCCGTCGCGCTCGGACTGGCCTTCGGCTGGGGCTGGAACACCGATCCGGTCACCTACTTCGGGCAGTCGGCCACCCTGGGCACCATCCTCATCGTGGTCACGTGGCTGGCGGCCAACCTCGCCCTGCCGGTGTACTACCGGCGTCACCACCGCGAGGTGTTCTCGGTCGTCCGGCATCTGATCCTGCCGCTCGCCGGTGTCGCGGCCATCGGCTACCCGCTCTACCAGCTCGTCAAGCCGGGGCAGCCCGCGCCCTTCAACACCTTTCCGCCGATCAGCGGCGCCATCATCGTGATCGCGGTGGTCTACGCGCTGGTGCTCAACGCGCGCGATCGCACGCTGGGGGAGCGGGTGGGGTCGATCGTGGCCGACCTCGACTAGCGCGGCGCGCTCTCCGGCGCGGATCCTGGGTTGGTTGCGGTCGGTTCGCCACCGCCGGTCCGCGCCGCGGGGGTTGCTCGCCGTCGCGGCGGCACCATCTGCCGAGGGCAAGCCCCCAGCGTCCCCCTCGGGGTGGCGGCTCGCACCCAAATCGGCCCGCCCTGCGGGGGTTCGGGGCTTTTCCTCAGTCCCCCCGCCGCGGCGAGCGGCCACGGCGGTGCCGGACCGGCTGCGACGTGGCGGCTCAGGGGGCGACCGCCAGTCGGTACCCGCGCTTGGGAACGGTACACACCAGCGCCGCGTGCGGACCGAGCGCGGCGCGCAGCCTGGCCACCGCGGCGTCGACCGCGTGCTCGTCGGCCCGCGTACCGGGCCACACCCGGCGCAGCAAGTCCGCCCGGCTGACCACCCGTCCCGGCTTGTCGGCCAGCGCCCGCAACAGGGCCGCCAGCACCGGCGGCAGACCGACGGCCTCGCCGTCGAGGAACACCGCCCCGCCCTGCAGCGCCACATGCAGCGAGCCGCTCACCAACTCGCGGCGGCTGCGCGCGGGCAGCACCTCGGCGAGCGTACGTACCAGCGCGCCGAGGCGCCCGCGCTCCGGCCACACCGCCTCGACGCCGGCCTCCAGCAACGGGCGTGCGCACAGCGGGCCGACGCACACCGTCAGCACGTCGTCCCGGAGCGCGGCGAGCACCTCGGGCCTGCGGTCCAGGGTATCCGCGGTCGCCAGCAGGGCATCGATCGCCGGGGCGCTGGTGAAGGTCAGACAGTGCAGTTCGCGTCGTACGGTCAGTTCCACCAGCCGCCGTACCGCCTCCGGGTCCTCGGGCGGTCCCCAGCGGTAGACCGGGACCGCGATGACCTCGGCACCGCGCTCGCGCAGCGCGGCACTGAAGCCGTCGAGCGGCATCCCGTGCTCCTGTACGGCGATGCGGCGGCCGCGCACGTCCCGGGCGAGCAGCCAGGTGAGCAGTTCGTCGTTGGCCTCGGACAGCGGCGAGTACGCCTCGCGCAGACCGCTGGCCCGCACCGCGCCGGTGGCCTTGGGGCCGCGGGTGAGGACGACCGCGTTCTGGCAGACCTCGGCGAGTCCGCCGCCGAGGCCCCAGCCGTCCGCCGCGCTCATCCAGCCCCGCCAGCCGACGCCGGTGGTGGCGATGACGTAGTCGAGCGGCGCGGTCAGACACCGCTCGGTGGCCCGGCGCAGCGCGGTGTCATCGCCGAGCGGGACGATCCGCATGGTGGGTGCCTCGACCACGCGGGCGCCTCTGCGTTGCAGGAGTGCCACGAGTTCCTCGCGGCGGCGCGTCGCGGTCACCCCGACGGTGAACCCGGTCAGCGGTCCTGGTTGCAGTGGTGCCGTCGTGCCAGTTCCCATGGGGTGCAGGGTCAGCCCGCCACGTTACGTACTGATTACCGACCGGTCACATGAGCGTTAGGGGCGGGGCCCCGGGCGTTACGGAAGATGTCCGTCCTCTCACCCCGTCCCGACTGCGGTGTGAGCAGGCCGTACCGCCACCGCAACACAGGTGACCCGGACGCGTAACGGCCCGACGAGACGCTCACCGCATGACGACGACCGACACGCACTGCCCGTACTGCTCGCTGCAGTGCGGTATGCGGCTGGGTGCCGAGCGCGGCGGCACGGTGCAGATCCTGGAGCGGCCCGAGTTCCCGGTGAACCGCGGGGCACTGTGCGGCAAGGGCCGCACCGCCGCCGCGGTGCTCTCGCCCGCGGCCCGGCTGACGGTTCCGCTGGTACGCGCCGGGCGCCGGGGCAGGCTGCGGGAGGCGTCCTGGCCGGAGGCGCTGGACCGGGTGGCGCAGGGACTGCGGCGCACCGCGCAGCGGCACGGCAGGGACGCGGTCGGCGTCTTCGGCGGTGGCGGGCTGACCAACGAAAAGGCCTATCTGCTCGGCAAGTTCGCCCGGGTGGTGCTGCAGACCGCCAACATCGACTACAACGGCCGGTTCTGCATGTCCTCCGCGGCCGCCGCCCACAAGGCCGCTTTCGGACTCGACCGCGGTCTGCCCTTCCCGCTGGCGGACATCGCCCGCACCGGCTGCGTGATCCTGGTCGGAGGCAATCCGGCCGAGACCATGCCGCCCGCGCTGCGCTACTTCCGGGAACTTCGGGAGAACGGCGGGCGGTTGATCGTCATCGACCCGCGCCGCACCCGCACCGCCGAACAGGCCGACATCCATCTGCAGCCGGTGCCCGGCACCGATCTCGCGCTGGCGCTGGGGATGCTGCATCTGGTGATCGCCGAGGGGCTGGTGGACGAGGAGTTCGTCAGCACCCGCACCCGCGGCTTCGAACGGGCCACGGCGTCGGCCATGGCCCACTGGCCGGAGCGCGTGGAGTGGCTGACCGGGGTATCGGTGCCCGCCATGCGCGAGGCGGTGCGGATGTTCGCGCAGGCGGAAACCGGCATGGTGCTCACCGCACGGGGCGCCGAGCAGCACAGCAAGGGCACGGACACGGTCGGCGCCTGGATCAACCTGTGCCTGGCGGTGGGGAAGGCGGGACGGCCGGGCTCCGGCTACGGCTGCCTGACCGGCCAGGGCAACGGGCAGGGCGGCCGCGAACACGGCCAGAAGGCCGACCAACTGCCCGGCTACCGCTCCATCGAGGACCCGGCGGCCCGTGCACACATCGCCGGAGTATGGGGGATCGACCCCGACGAGCTGCCCGGACCGGGCCGTTCCGCCTATGAACTGCTGGACACCGCAGGGCAGGACGGCGGCATACGGGCGCTGCTGCTGATGGGCTCCAACCCGGTGGTGTCCGCCCCGCGAGCGGGCCATGTGACCGAGAGACTGCGGGAGTTGGACTTCCTCGCCGTCAGCGATGTCGTGCTCTCGGAGACCGCGCAACTGGCCGATGTCGTCCTGCCGTCCGCGCAGTGGGCCGAGGAGACCGGTACCACCACCAATCTGGAAGGCAGGGTGATCCTGCGCCAGGCGGCGCTGACCCCGCCGCAGGGCGTACGCACCGATCTGCACGTGCTGCGCGAACTGGCCGCCGGGCTCGGCGTGGACAAGGGCTTCCCGGAGGATCCCGAGGAGGCGTTCGAGGAGCTGCGGCGCGCCTGCGCGGGCGGACCCGCGGACTACGCGGGCATCAGCTACCAGCGGATCCGCGCCGAGGACGGTGTCTTCTGGCCGTGCCCCGACGAGCACCACCCGGGCACCCCGCGTCTGTTCCTGGACCGCTTCGCCACGCCCGACGGCCGGGCCCGGTTCGCCGCCGTTTCGCACCGGCCGTCGGCGGAGGAGCCGGACGACGAGTATCCCGTGTACCTCACCACCGGGCGGGTGGTCTCCCAGTACCAGAGCGGAGCGCAGACCCGCCGGGTACCCGAGCTCAACGAGGCCGCGCCGGGACCGTTCGTGGAACTGCATCCGCATCTGGCGCAGCGGCTGGGCATCACCGACGGCGAACTGCTGACGGTGCGCAGCCGCCGCGGCCGCGCGGTCGCCCCGGCCCGGGTGACCGACGCCATCCGCCCGGACACCGTCTTCATGCCGTTCCACTGGGACGGTGCGGGCCGGGCCAACTCGGTGACCAACCCGGCCCTTGACCCCGTCTCGAGGATGCCGGAGTTCAAGGTGTGCGCGGTGCGCGTGGAGCGGGTGGCGGCGTCATGAGCGCGGTGTCGAACGGCGCCCGGCGCCGACGGATCGCGTTGGTCGGCGCGGGACTTGCGGCGGCCCGCTTGGCCCAGCAGTTCCTGGAGTTGGGCGGGGAGGCCGAGTTGACGCTCTACGGCGCCGAAGCCCGTCCCGCCTACAACCGGGTGCTGCTGGCCGACGTGCTGTCCGGGCGGTACGACCCGGAGGCGATCACCCTGCCGTACGGCGAGCCCGGCGCCCGACTGCGCACCGGAACCGAGGTGGTGGCCGTCGACGTCTCCGCGCGCACCCTCCGCCTGGCGAACGGCGAGACCGCCGCATACGACGAACTGGTGCTGGCCACCGGCGCCAACCCGGTGCTGCCGCCGCTGCGCGGCCTGTATGCGGACGGCGAGTTGACCGCCGGGGTGCACTCCTTCCGTACCCTCGCCGACTGCGCCCGGCTCACCGAGGACGCGGTACGTGCCCAGCGCGCCGTGGTCATCGGGGGCGGGGTGCTCGGGGTGAGCGCCGCCCGCGCGCTCGCCGCACTAGGGCTGCCGGTCGAAATCGTCCACCAGGCGCCCCATCTGATAGAGCGCCACCTCGATGAGCAGGCAGGCCAGGCGCTGCGGCGCGGCCTGCTGGCGCTCGGGGTGGACGTCTACCCCGGCAACCGCGCCCGGGCACTGCACGGCGATGGGCGGGTGACCGGAGTGGAACTCGCCAACGGCTATGTGCTCGCCGCCGACCTGGTGGTGATCGCCTGCGGCGCCCGGCCGCGCACCGGCCTGGCCCACAGCGCGGGGCTGGCGGTGCGCAGGGGCGTGGTGGTCGACGACCACCTCGCCACCTCCGCGCCCGGGGTGTACGCGATCGGGGACTGCGTCGAGCACCGCGCCACCGTGCACGGCCTGGCCGGACCTGCCTGGGAGCAGGCCGATGTGCTGGCCGCCCGGCTGTCCGGGGCGGACCCGGCCGCCCGGTACACCGGTTCCCGGCCGCTCGCCCGGCTGACCGCGGGGCCGCTGGAGTACGCCGCGTTCGGTGAGGTCGGCGAGGACCTGCCCGACACCGACGTCCTCCGGCTCGCCGACGCCACCCGCGGCTCGTACAAGAAGCTCGTGCTGCGCGGCGACCGGCTCGTCGGCGGCATCCTCCTGGGCGACCTGGGCACGGTCGGCGCCCTGACCCGGGCGTACGAGCGGGACGACCCGCTGCCCGCTGACCCCCTGCACCTGCTGATCACGCAAGGAGCCGCGCAATGGTGAAGAAGGACCTGGTACTCATCGGCCACGGCATGGTCGGACAGCGCTTCCTGGAAGCGTTCCTCGCACAGGACGGGGCAGCTTGGGACTGGCGGGTGACCGTCCTCGCCGAGGAGCCGCGCCCCGCGTACGACCGGGTGCATCTGACGTCGTGGTTCTCCGGCACCTCGGCGGAGGAGCTGTCGCTGTGCCCGGCGTCGTTCATCGACGAGCACGGCATCGACCTGCGGCTCGGTGACCCCGCGGTGGCCGTGGACCGCGACCGCCGCACCGTCACCACCCGCTCCGGGCAACTGCTGCCGTACGACGCGCTGGTGCTGGCCACCGGCTCCTATCCGTTCATACCGCCGGTTCCCGGCCATGATGCGCGCGGCTGCCATGTGTACCGCACCATCGAGGACCTCGCCGGGATCAAGGAGGCCGCCGCGACCGCCCGGGTGGGCGCCGTCGTCGGCGGCGGGCTGCTCGGACTGGAGGCGGCGGGCGCACTGCGGGCCATGGAACTTCAGACCCATGTGGTCGAGTTCGCGCCGCGGCTGATGGCGATCCAGGTGGACGACGGCGGGGGAGCGGTCCTGCGCCGCAAGATCGAGGAGCTGGGCGTCGTCGTGCACACCGGCGCCGGCACCCAGGCCGTCGACGTCGACGACGACGGCGCGGTGCGCACCATGCAGCTGTCCGACGGCACGGAACTCGCAGTGGACCTGGTGGTGTTCTCAGCAGGCGTGCGGCCGCGCGACCAACTCGCCCGGGAGTGCGGCCTGTCGGTGGGCGAGCGCGGCGGCATCACCGTCGACGAGCGGTGCCGTACCAGCGATCCGCACATCTGGGCCATCGGCGAGTGCGCGCAGGCCGCCGACGGGCGGGTCTACGGGCTGGTCGGTCCCGGGTACGCCATGGCGGAGGCGGCGGCCCTCGATCTCACCGGCGGATCGGGTTCATTCACCGGAGGCGACACCTCCACCAAGCTCAAGCTGCTGGGTGTGGACGTGGCCAGCTTCGGCGACGCACACGGCACGACGCACGGAGCGCTGGACGTGCTCTACACGGACACCAGGGCGGGGGTGTACAAGAAGCTCGTCATCGGCGCCGACGGTGCGCTGCTCGGCGGAGTCCTGGTCGGCGACGCCGACGCCTACAGCGTGCTGCGTCCGCTTGCCGCCAGCGGCGCCGAACTGCCCGCCCCGCCCGAGCAGCTGCTGCTGCCCGCCTCCATCGGCGCCTCCGGAGCGGTCGCGCTCCCCGACGAGGCGGTGGTCTGCTCGTGCCACAACGTCAGCAAGGCCGCCATCCGCGCGGCCGTCGGCGAACAGGGCTGCACCAGCGTGCCCGAGGTGAAGAAGTGCACCAAGGCCGGTACCGGCTGCGGCAGTTGCCTCAAACTGCTGACCGGCATAGTCGAGGAGGAGCTCGCCACATCCGGCGTCGAGGTGGCGCGCGGACTGTGCGAGCACTTCACCCACACCCGGGCCGAGCTGTACGAGATCATCCGGGCCAAGGGCATCACCTCCTTCTCCCGGCTGCTCGACGAGCACGGCACCACCGGCGAGGGCTGCGACATCTGCAAACCCGCCGTCGCCTCGATCCTGTCCTCGATCGGCAACGCCTATGTGCTCGACGGCGAACAGGCCGGACTGCAGGACACCAACGACCACTTCCTCGGCAACCTGCAGCGCAACGGCTCCTACTCGGTCGTGCCCCGCATCCCCGGCGGGGAGATCACCCCCGAGGGCCTGATCACCATCGGTGAGATCGCCCGCGACTTCGGCCTCTACACCAAGATCACCGGTGGTCAGCGCATCGATATGTTCGGCGCCAGCGTCGACCAACTGCCGCTGATCTGGCAGCGCCTGGTGGACGCCGGATTCGAGTCCGGCCACGCCTACGGCAAGGCGCTGCGCACGGTGAAGTCCTGTGTCGGCCAGACCTGGTGCCGCTACGGCGTACAGGATTCGGTGGCGCTCGCCATCGAACTGGAGCTGCGCTACCGGGGGTTGCGTTCACCGCACAAGCTCAAGTCGGCCGTGTCCGGCTGCGCGCGGGAGTGCGCGGAGGCGCAGAGCAAGGACTTCGGCGTCATCGCCACCGCCGAGGGCTGGAACCTGTACGTCGGCGGCAACGGCGGGATGACGCCCCGGCACGCCGATCTGCTCGCGGCCGACCTGGACCGGGAGACGCTGATCCGCACCATCGACCGCTTCCTGATGTTCTACATCCGCACCGCCGACCGCCTGGAGCGCACCGCCCCATGGCTCGAACGGCTGGAAGGCGGACTCGACCACCTGCGCGCGGTGGTCATGGACGACTCGCTCGGCATCTGCGACGACCTCGACGAGCTGATGGCCCGCCATGTCGAGACCTACCAGGACGAGTGGGCCGCGACCCTCGCCGATCCCGACCGGGTCCGCCGGTTCGTGTCCTTCGTCAACGCCCCCGGCGTGCCCGATCCGACCGTGCGCTTCGTGCCCGAACGTGACCAGATCCGACCGGCCCGCCCCGATGAGGGCGGTCGCACCTTGGTACCGGCGCTGGTCGCCGGGCCCGAACTGGAGGTACGTACCCGATGACGATCCTGCAAGAGACCAGGCCGCCGGTCGCGACGGCGGTCGTCGAGATAGCGCACGACGGACGGTGGACGCCGGTGTGCTGCTACGCGGACCTGCTTCCGGGCCGTGGGGTGGCCGTCCTGCTCGGTGCCGAGCAGGTGGCCCTGTTCCGCGACCGCGCCGGGCTGCTCTACGCGGTCGGCAACACCGACCCGTTCAGCGGCTCCGCGGTGATCTCCCGGGGCATCATGGGCAGCCGCGGCGATGCGCCGGTGGTCGCCTCGCCGATGTACAAGCAGGCCTTCGACCTGCGCACCGGGGAGTGCCTCGACGAGGCCGAGACCCCCGACGGAAGCCCCGCCCAGCTGGGCGTCTGGCCGGTACGGGTGGTCTCATGACCACGCTCACCTCATCCGCGCCGGGCGCCCGGCTGACCCGGGCCATCGACGAGTGGCGCCCCGAGGACCCGGTGTTCTGGGAGCACACCGGCGCCAAGGTGGCCCGCCGCAATCTGCTCTTCTCCGTCTTCAGCGAGCACATCGGCTTCTCGGTGTGGAGCCTGTGGTCGGTCCTGGTGCTCTTCCTCGGCCCGAAGTACGGCATCGACCCGGCGGGGAAGTTCGTGCTCACCGCGGTGCCCACGGCGGTCGGTGCGGTGCTGCGGCTGCCGTACACCTTCGCGGTGTCGCTCTTCGGCGGCCGGAACTGGACCGTTGTCAGCGCTCTGCTCCTGCTGGTGCCGACGGTGCTCGCCGGGCTGGTGCTGCGGCCCGGCGTCAGCTACGGCACCCTGCTCGCGGTGGCGGCGGTGGCCGGGGTCGGCGGCGGCAACTTCGCCTCCTCGATGGCGAACATCAACGCCTTCTACCCGCAACGCCTCAAGGGCCGGGCGCTCGGGATCAACGCGGGCGGCGGCAATCTCGGTGTCGCCGCGGTGCAGTTGATCGGCCTGCTGGTGCTGGCCACCGCGGGCGCTGCACACCCGCGGCTGCTGCCCCTGGTCTACGTTCCGCTGATCGTCCTCGCGGCGCTGGCGGCGGCGCTGCGGATGGACAACCTCAGCGTTCAGCGCGATGACCGGCGCGCGATGCGCGAAGTGGCCAAGAACCCGCACACCTGGGTGATCTCACTGCTCTACATCGGCACCTTCGGTTCCTTCATCGGCTTCGGGTTCGCCTTCGGCCAGGTGCTCCAGGTGCAGTTCCAGCACGACTTCGACACCCCGGTGAAGGTCGCGTACCTGACCTTCCTCGGGCCGCTACTCGGTTCGCTGGCCCGCCCGGTCGGCGGTGCGCTGGCCGACCGGTGGGGTGGAGCCCGGGTCACGCTGTGGAACTTCGCCGCCATGGCGCTCGGGGCGCTGACCGTACTGGTGGCGTCCCGGCAGGGTTCGCTGCCGCTGTTCGGCATGGGCTTCGTGGCCCTGTTCGTGTTCAGCGGGGTGGGCAACGGGTCGACGTACAAGATGATTCCGGTGATCTTCCAGAACCGGGCCCGCGCCGCACTGGCCGCGGGCGTCGAGCCGCACCAGGCGGAACGGACCGCGCGCCGTCATGCCACCGCGGTGATCGGTCTGGCGGGCGCGGTGGGGGCGCTCGGCGGTGTGCTGGTCAACTTCGCCTTCCGCCACTCCTTCCAGGTCTCGCACAACGGCGACACCGCGTACCTGGTCTTCCTCGGCTACTACGCGCTGTGCCTGGGCGTCACATGGTCGGTCTACTGCCGACGGCGGTCGGCGCCCCAGGCCAGCGGCGCCACCGCGGAGCCGGAGGTCGCGCGCTCGGCGTGACGTCACCGTGAGCGGTGCCCCGGGGTGCGCCCGCGGGCCACCCGGCAGCGACAATGGCCGGGTGAACGCCATGGACTACCAGCAGATCCTGCACGACGCGATGGAGGCGGCCCGGCCGGTACTCGGCCACGGCCGGGTCGCCGACTACATTCCGGCGCTCGCCGCGGTGGACCCGCAGGCGTTCGGCATGGCCCTCGCGACGAACCACGGTGAGTTCTACGGGGTGGGCGACCATGACACGCCCTTCTCCATCCAGAGCGTCTCCAAGCTGTTCACCCTGGCGCTGGCCCTTCCGGAGGGCGGCGTCGGCCTGTGGAAGCGGGTGGGCCGGGAACCGTCCGGCAACCCCTTCAACTCGCTGATACAGCTGGAGACCGAGCACGGCATACCGCGCAATCCGTTCATCAACGCCGGTGCCCTCGTCGTCACCGACGTCCTGCACACCCTCACCGGCGACGCGAGCGGCGCCGTACGCGACTTCCTGCGGGCCGAGGCGGGCAACCCGCTGATCGACACCGACCCCGAGGTCGCCGCCTCCGAGTCCGAGCACGGTCTGCGCAACGCCGCGCTGGCCAACTTCATCGCCAGCTTCGGCAACCTGGAAAACCCCGTCGAGACGGTCCTCGAGCACTACTACGCACACTGCGCCCTGCGCGCCAGCTGCCGTGACCTTGCCCTGGCCGGGGGATTCCTTGCCCGGCACGGCCTACGGGCGGACGGCACGCGGCTGCTCACCCGCAGCGACGCCAAGCGCGTCAACGCCGTGTTGCTCACCTGCGGCACCTACGACGCGGCGGGCGACTTCGCCTACCGGGTCGGCCTGCCCGGCAAGAGCGGGGTGGGCGGTGCGATCCTCGCCATAATCCCGGGCGTGGGCACTCTGTGTGCCTGGAGCCCGGGTCTGGACACCGCGGGCAACTCCGTCGGTGCGACGGTGGCACTCGACTACTTCACCACCGCCACCGGCTGCTCGGTGTTCTGAGCCGGGCCGCGGTCTCGCGGAAGTGACTCATCCGATCCTGGCCAGCAGTGCGTCGACCTGGTCCGCGGTGGCGTGACCGCGGGCCAGGACGGCGCCCCGGCCGCCGTCGACGGCGAGCAGGGTGGGGAAGCCGTCGACGCCGAGCTCGCGGGAGCGGCGGAAGTCCGCCTCGGCGGCGGCCCGCGCGGTGGGTGATCGCAGCGCGGCCACCACGGTGTCGGCGTCGAGCCCGGCGCCCTCGGCGATCTTCCGGTACGCCGCCGGATCCGACAGGCTCAGTCCGTCCACGTAGAACGCCTCCTGCAGGGCGGCGGCCAGGTGCACGGCGCGGGTCGGGGCGGCGGCGTGCAGTGCGGCCATGCCGCGGGCGGCGGCCTCGGAGTCCATGACGAACGAACCGTCGGCGATCAGCCGCTCGTAGGCCGGGCCGAAGCGGACCCCGGTCAGCTCGCTGATCTTGGCGTTCGAGCCCTGTACGTAGCCGAACTCGCGGATCGGTACCCGGCGGGCGCCGGTGAACAGCCCGCCGGAGACCACCTCGACCGGCAGCTCCGGGTGGCGGCGGGCGATCTCGTTCATGGTGGGGGCGAACCCGTAGGACCAGCCGCAGTACGCGTCGAAGACGTAGACAAGCTTCATGGGGACCTTCCGAGGGTGGCGCGGACGCGATTCACCTGAGGAAACAGTATCTGACTCGTCAGGTATTCCCGATGGAGGGCCCCCCGCGCCAGGGCTCAGCGCAGCCGGGGCAGCATGTCGCGAGCGGCGTGGCTGAGGGTCCGCAGATCGGCGGCGAACCGCTCGCGATGCGCCGCGGGCAGCGGGTCGAGAAAGTACCGCTGGACGTTCTCCACATGCACCCGCGCCGCCCGCACCGCGGTCTGCTCGCCGAGCGGGGTCAACCGGACCAGCTGCATCCGCCGGTCGTCCTGCGCCGGTTCCCGGCTCACCAGCCCCGCCGCCTCCATCCGGTCCACCAGGCGGGTCGCCCCGCCGGTGGTCAGCACCTGCTCCTGGGCGATGCTCCGCATCGGCAGTCCCTCGCCGCCCGCTCGGCCCAGGATCAGCAGCACCTCGAACATCAGGTGGCTGATGCCGCACTCCTCCTCGATGGCGCGGCCGAGGATGTACTCCAGGCGGTTGGCGGCCCCCAGCAGGCGGCCGAACGCCAGCACCCGTGCGTCGTCGGCCGCCTGCTCCGCCGTCGCGATCCCCGTGTCGTCCGACACCTGTCCACGCCCTTCCCGCCGTACGTCACGCATCCGCGCGCCACCGGTCCATCATCCATCGCGGCAGGTCGCCGGGCGGGAGGGGAGGGTCAGGCGATCGGCGCCTTGGCGCGCAGCACCTCGATGAACGCCCGGATCCACGCCGGGTGGTCAGGCCAGGCACGAGCCGAGACCAGAACGCCGTCCACCACGGCCTCGCCGTCCTCGTAACGGGCCCCGGCCGCCGTGACATCCGGCGCCAAGGCGGGGTACGCGGCGGTACGGCGGCCCTTCAGCACCCCCGCCGCGGCGGTGATCTGCGGGCCGTGGCAGAGCTGCGCCACGGGCTTGTCGGCACGGAAGAAGTGCTGGACGATCCGCTGGAGTTCGGGATCGTTGCGCAGGTACTCGGGCGCCCGTCCGCCGGGGATGACCAAGGCGGCGTAGTCGGCCGGGTCCACCTCGGCGAAGGCGAGATCGGCGGGCCAGGTGTAGCCCGGCTTCTCGGTGTAGGTGTCGAAACCGTCCTCGAAGTCGTGGACGACGAAGCGCAGCTTCTTGCGCGTCGGCGCCGCGATCTTGACGTCGTAGCCTTCTTCCCGCAAGCGTTGGTAGGGGTAGAGCACCTCCAGGGACTCCGCCGCGTCACCGGTGACAAGCAGGATCTTTGCCGCCATGGCCAGGCACCGCCTCTTGATCGTGTTGGTGTGCTCCGAGTGACGCCGCCTCAAGGCCCCTTGAGGCGGCGTCAGGGAACAACCTTCCGTATCGCACAGCGCTCCGCAACTGCCTGTGGACGGACAGTGAGATCTCCCGTCCGGGGGATCTTTGATCCTGAGCCGCCCCCCCCCGGCGTCACCCGCAGGCTAGGGTCATGGATCCTGACGCACCGTCAACTCCGCGATGCCGGGATGGCTCTTACTGCTCGCGGCGCGCAGCGTCACCCGGACATAGCGGGCGGACGACGCTCCCCCCGGCCAGCCGGTCCAGTGCCTGCCGTCGAGCGAGGTCCACACGCTGTACGAGGCGGGTCGGGTGGCGGTCCACCGCGGTGAGATCCCGGCGATGCGCACCGTTCGCCCGAGGTCGACGGTCAGGGTGCCGTGTGTGCCGTTCGGGACCCAGGCCGTGGTGGTGTTGCCGTCCACCGCGGCTTCCGCGTACATGCCCGGCTGCTCCGAACTGGCCGTCGCCTTGGCGCACCTGGCGACGTCCGTGGTGGCCGCGAGGTCGGGGCGCCGTGTCTTCAGCACCGCGGGCACGGACCGGCTCACCACCTGCTTGCCCTGGGCGGACTCCACATCGAAGGGCCTGCCGCCGGTCAGACGTACCGTGGTGGCGTGCGCCCCGATGGCGACATCGAACGTACGACCCTGCCAGTGCAGACCCTTCAGCGTGACGCCGTCCTTCAACTGCGGCGGCAGCGTGGGGTCGAACCACACCCCCTCCCCGCTCCAGCGCAGCCCGCCCAGGCCGTTGGCGAAGGTCTGCAGGAAGCCGCCCGCCCCGGTGAGGAAGTCCTGCGCGGGCGCGCCCGACAGCGGGTCCGCGGCCCCGGCCTTGCTGCCGCGCGCCTCGGAGAACTCGTCGAACGGGCCCCGGATGAACGGCTCGGCGGAGCGCATCAGATAGGTGTACGTCGAGCAGCCCGGTTCGCCGATGGCGGCGGCGTCGACCGCGTGGATGGAGTCCGTCATGGCCGGGCCGTCCGGATCGGTGCGCGCCGCGTAGTAGTCCAAGGTGGCCTCGGCCGACGTCCGCGGCATCGGCCACTGCAGCGGATACATCAGCATGACCGCGTCCGCCTGCTTGATCAGCGAGCCCTTGTAGCCCGCGTACTGCTGGAAGACATGGTTGCTCGGGTCGTACGGGATGCGCAGATGGTCGGCGATCCGCGTCCAGTCGGCGGGCGCGCCGCGGCCGAGGGCCTGGGCGGCCCGGGTGGCGTCGCGTAGCGCCGTCGCGGCACCGGCGTTGGTGAACACTGCGTCGGTGACACCGTTGCTGTACTCGTCGGGACCGGCGACGTTCTTGATGGAGTAGCTGCCGTCGCCGTTGTTGGTGACGCGTCCGGCCCAGAACTCGGCGATCCCGTTCAGCACCGGCCAGCCGCGCTCACGCAGCCAGGCGGTGTCGCCGGTTGCCTGGTAGTACTGCCAGACGGCCAGCGCGATGTCGCTCTGCAGATGGATCTGGGTGAGGCAGTGCGGCGGGCTCCAACTCTGGCACTCCGACCACAGGTTGCCCTGGCTCCCGCTCTCCCACGGGTAGAACACGCCCTGGTAGCCGAGCCGCCGCGCGTTGGCGCGGGCACCCGCCAGTGTCCGGTAGCGGTAGTCCACCACCGACTTGGCCAGTTCGGGGTGGTACGCGAGGAGGCTGGGGAACATCCATGTCTCGGCGTCCCAGAACACCAGACCCGCGTAGTTGTCACTGCTCAGACCGGTCGGCGCGATGCTGTTGGCGGCACCGGCGCGGATGCTGGAGAGCAGCCCGTACTCCGAGGAGCGGATCCACGACTGCAGTTCGGGCTGCCCGGCGACCTCGATGTCGCTGCTCCAGAGCCTGGCCCAGGCCGCCGAGTGCGCGGAGAACAGGGCGGACCAACCGCGCGCCGCCGCCTGCTGGGAGGCGGCCACGGCGGAGTCGTCCGGGGCGCGGGAGGTGAGCCCGGTGTCGACGCCGACGTACTTGGTGAGCGTGTACGTGTGACTGCCCCGCACCGGGAAGCCGATGGACTGACGCCCTGTCAAGTCCTGGTGGCTCTGGTCGAATTGGGACGGATGGACATCCGCGCTGCTGCGCAGGGTGGAGGCGACGGCGCCTTCGGTCCCGCTACCGTCGGTGCGGAATCCCACCCGCATGGTGCGCCCGCCGGGGCGGGCCCCGGCGCCGGTCGGGGAGAGCATCCGCGCGCCGCGTCCGTCGACCAGATCGGTGACGGTCGCCTGCCCGCTCCAGTGCGGGGTCATCCGCAGTCGGACGGCGCCCACGTGCTCGTCGGCGCGGTCGGCGAAGACGTCGTAGACCAGGTCGGTGGCTCGACCGTCCGCCGCGGTCCAGGTCAGCGCGGTGCGGACCAGCCCGCAGCGCAGATACAGGCTCTGCCGGTAGTGGGAGATACGGCCGGTCGGGGTGTCCCCGCTGAACGTTTCGCCGCCGGCGCTGACCGTCATCCCGGTCCAGGTGGGGATGGCGGCGATGACCTGCCGGTCGCTGGTGGTCTGCTTGTTGTGCGCGTAGAGGCCGGAGACGAACGAGCCGTCGTAGCGCGGTGTGAACAGCGGCCAGCCGGTCTTGGCGGTGGAGGCGAAGTAGCCGCTGCCGGTGTCGGGCACCCGCTGCCCCAGATAGCCGTTGCCGACGAAGGCGTGGTAGCTGTCCTTCGGGTCGATGGCCGACGAGGTGAGGGTCCAACCGGGGTCCGCGGCGGTCCCCGTCCCGGTGCAGGGGCTGTCGGCGGGGGCGCTGCTGGTGGCGGCGTCCGGCCTGTCGGCCGCGGTGGCGACCGGTGAGGCCGAGGGCGCCGCCGCGATGAGCAGGATCGCCAGCGCTGGTGCCGCCAGTCGTAGACATCGGTGCCAAGGTGCGGGGCGTGCTCGCAGCGCTGGGAGGTTGCTCATCGTGGTCCGTTCTCGCTTTCCCTCGGTTCGCGATCATCGGCGAAGGCCGCTGCGAACATAAAGGGATGAACGTTACGCGTCAATAACTGGCGCACAGCGTTCAAGAACTGAACGAACGACGTGGCTATAGACGCTCTCCTACCGACCCCTATCCCTTATTGACTGCTTTTGCAGCTCTTCGCCATCCATTAGTGACTTGTCGGCCTGATGAGGAGCTGAACATCGATTTCCTGATCGCCGTGGATCAGGCCGTGTTCCGCCACGGTGAACGAGTCCTCAAGGGCGTGCTCCACCTTGCGGACCGCGTCCGGGCAGCCCTGGAGGTCCGCGGTGACGGAGCCGGTCAGCGGCTCCCTGGTGGCGGCGTGGGTTCCATGGCTCGATACGTCGAAGCTCTCGATCCACATGGTCTGCTGGCCCTGCCGAGTGCTGAACGGGGCCGCCGGAGCGCCGCTGGGGGAGGCCGGGAAGGCGGCGGTGAGAGAGCGGAACACCGTGTCGGCGTCTTCAGCCGCGCAGTCGTTGAGGACCACGGTCACCTGGGCCGCATCCTGCTGGGTACTCATGGGACGCTCCTTCGCTGGGACGCTCCTCGCCGAGGGGTGGGACGGGGTGCTCCGTCCATAACCGACGGTAAGCCCGCGCAGGCCAGGCTGCCTACCGGACCGGCGCGGGAGGACGGCCAGCCGTCCCGAGAGGGGAGCCGCAGCCGACCCGCAGAGCGTGACGTATGGTGCCCGGATGTCCGAAATCACGAGCGAAACGAAGAGTGACATGCCGGAAGTGATGCGACTGTCGCGCAAGACCGCGTCGGCGGAGCCGTCGCGCACCCCGCCGCAGGCGGCTGAGTCGCGGTCATCCGGCCAGGAAGAGCCGAGGTCGCTGACTCCGGTGTTCAACGCGCTGGTCAGGGACTGGCGGGCCGAAGGCCGCGTCATCCCGTTGCGACATAACCCGGCGGTCTCCGCGTCGGCACGAGGTGCCGCGTAAGAGCCGCCCGAGCACAGTCGGCGAAGCGGTTACGTCAGGAACGGGCGCCCTGCCACACGTCGTTCACCAACGACGCTACGGAGGGCGCCTGTTCGCGCCCGGCCCGCGCCGCGTCGGCACGCTTCGCCGGATCCAGCACGTTGCGCCCTATCGCCTGGCGGGCGGACGCGTCCGGCGCTATGACGGCTACCTGGGCACCGTCGCGGCGCAGTCGGTCGGCCTGCTGGCGGGGGCCGGGCATCAGCGGGGTGTGCAGGGCGACCGGAGCCAGCACCACGACGCGCCGGAAGCCGTGCGCGAGGTCGGCATTGGCGCTGCTGCGCATGCCGCCGTCCATCCACCGCCGACCGTCGATGGTCACGGACGGCCACACTCCGGGCACCGCGCAGCTCGCGGCCACCGCGTCAACGAGTGGTACCCCGCTGGCGCTGCCGAACGCCGCGAACTCGCCGGACCGCGCGTCCACCGCGGTGACCAGCAACCGCTTCTCACCGGGCCACTGGTCCGAGGTGAGCCGTGACTCGATGGCCTTGCGCCGCTCCGATTCGGGCAGGGTGTCCGCGGTGAGCGCCATCCGCCCGACGCGCCTGCGCGCGGAGCGGACATCAGGCGAGACAAGAGCGCTGCCGACCATGGTGAGCACGGTCCTTGCACCGATCGCCATCGGTATCTCCCCGTCAGCCGGAGCGAGTTGGCGCTGGTACAGCTCCTCCAGCGGCGTTCCCGAAGTGAGCTGCGCCCCGACAGCCGATCCGGCCGAGGTGCCGATCACCAGGTCCGCGTCACCGAGATCGAGTCCGGCATCCGCCAGTCCGGCCAGCAACCCCAACTCCCAGGCGACCCCGGTAACTCCGCCGCCACCCAGAACCAATGCCCGCTCGCCCATGTCCACCCGGCTTCTCTCGGCGTTTGTGCCACAGTAGTGCGCCCCGCACCCGCGCGCGACGGGCCCCGACCCGCGCGGGTCCGACCGGTGGGCGGCGGCGGGTGCCGGTAGCGTCCTTGGGCATGCAGACGACGCTGTGCGGCACTTTGGTCACTCTGCGACCGGCGACGGTCGCCGACATCCCCGCGCTGGCCGAGATCCGCGCCACACCGGAGGTGTACCAACGGTGGCGCGGCGGCGACGACTTGGTGGCGGCGGTGGCGGAGGATCTGGCCGAACCGGGCGCCCACCAGCTGGCGATCGAGTACGAGGGCCGGGTGGTCGGCGCGATCCAGTGGGCCGCCGAGACGGAACCGGACTACCGCCATGCCACCATCGACATCTACGTCGACCCAGCCGTGCACGGCCGCGGAGTGGGCACCGACGCCGTCCGTACCCTCGCCCGGCATCTGATCGCCGATCACGGACACCACCGCCTGGTGATCGATCCGGCGGCCGACAACAGCGCCGCCATCCAGTGCTACCGCAAGGTCGGCTTCCGGCCGGTCGGCATCATGCGGCAGTACGAACGCGGCCCCGACGGCACCTGGCACGACGGGCTGCTGATGGACCTGTTGGCGGACGAGTTGACCGATCCGTCGCCGGAGTAGGCGGACTAGCGCCTGTCCGGCGGGATTTCGGCACCGGATCGGGCCGCAAGACGGCGAAAGCCGGACAGGTCCTAAGGCCGTGCGGCGTCGAGCGCCGCCTTGTCGTCGGTGGGCGCGTCGGTCAGGCCGAGCCGGAGGTGGTCGATGTGGTAGACGGCCTGGTCGAGGAGTTCGGCCACGTGGTGGTCGTAGAGCGCGTAGACCACTGAGCGGCCGTGCCGCTCGCCGACGACCAGGCCGAGGTTGCGCAGCAGTCGCAACTGGTGCGAGCAGGCGGACTGCTCCATGCCGACCGCGGCGGCCAACTCGGTGGCGGGCAGCGGTCCCTCGCGCAGCCGGGCGAGGATCAGCAGCCGGGACGGGGTGGCCAGGGCCTGGAGGGTGTTGGCCACCTTGGCGGCGTTCGCCGCGTCCAGGCGCAGCCGCGGAACGGCGCTGTCTGCGGCGGTGGAGACTCCATGACCCATGGCGGTAATCGTACCGCCGCGAGTGAATGCATGAACGGTTGTTCATGCATTCCGGTGTTCCGGCCGGGGTTCGCCGCCGGGTGCGGGGGCGTTGTGCCCGCGGTGGACCTCTCTCGCCCACCCGCCCTTTTCGGCCTCGCGTCGTCTCGATGGCGATTGTCGAGTGTTCGATGAGATGCGTACACTCGGGGCCTCTAAGTTCGTAGTTCATCGAACTTTACTCACGGGGAAGGGTGTTCGGCCATGCGCGCGATCGTTGTCGAGGAACTCGGTGGGCCCGAGGTGCTGCGGGCCCGCGAAGTGCTCGAGCCCGAGCCGGGCCCGGGGCAGGTGGCCGTCCGCGTGGCGTGGGCCGGTGTCAACTTCGCTGAGATCAAGGCCCGTTCCACCGGGTACCGGGTGCCCGCGATGCCGTTCACCCCGGGGCTTGAGGTCTCCGGGACCGTCCAGGCGCTCGGCGCTGGCGTCACCGGCCTGTTTGTGGGCCAGCGCGTGGCGGCGCTCACTCTCTTCGGCGGCTACGCCGAAACCGCCCTGGCTTCCGCCACGTTGACCTTCGCCGTACCGGACGGCGTCGGCCTGCGCGCCGCCGCCGCCCTGCCCACCGTGCTGCCGACCGCCCATGCCCTGGTGCACGAGGCCGGACGGTTGCGAGCGGGGGAGTCCGTGCTGGTGCAGTCCGCCGGAGGCGGCGTCGGCACGCTCGTCGGTCAACTCGCGAAGAGGGCCGGAGCGGGTGCCGTCTACGGTGTGGTCTCCCGTCCCGACAAGGCGGACTACGTCCGCGCACAGGGATACGACGAGGTCTTCGTCGGGGACGACTGGGCCGACCAGGCCCGTGCGGCTACCGGCGGACGCGGTGTCGATCTGCTGCTCGACCCGGTGGGTGGTCGCACCTGGCGCCGGGGGCTCGAACTGCTGTCACCGTTCGGCCGGGCGGTCTCCTACGGCAACGCCAGTGGCGAGCAGCCCTGGACGGCAGATCTCAACACCCTTGCTCCGGGCACCCACGGTGTGCACGGATTCAGCCTGTTCGTACTCGCCGGGGCCGCGCCCGACGCGGTACGGAACCTCGCCGACCGGGCGCTGCGGCTGGCCGCCGACGGCACCGTCGAGCTGCCGATCAGCCATGAACTGCCCCTGGACGAAGCCGCACAGGCGCACCGACTGATCGAAAGCCGCACCACCACCGGCAAGTTGCTGCTCCGGGTCGGGGGAGAGGCATGCGGCTGCCTGAACACCCGGTGACCAGCGGTGACTACCTTACGTAGTCATCGCTGGTCACCGGGTGAGAAGCCGTGGCCATTACTTCAGGCCGCCGGCTTTGGCGCATTGCCAGGCGTTGGGGCCTTGCATGGCGAGGAGCTTGTTGGCGACGGTGATCTGCTGGTCCTTGGTGGCGTGGTCGGCGCGGGGGGCGAACTTCAG
>JBEYJY010000016.1:0-160918 GCA_040631425.1 Streptomyces sp. NPDC020096 | reverse complement strand
TCGGGGGTGTGCCGGGGTGTCTCCTCACTCCGGCCGCGTTGTCGGCTGCGGGTGCTTCCTGGGGTCGCTGCGGGGACACCCCGGCACACCCCCTTACGCGGTTCGCTGTGAAAGGGCGGGTGGGTGGGTGGCCTCGTGGTGCGCGTCAGGGGACGGTATCGGGCGGGTGGGCGGGCAATTCCCTGGACGCCAGCCACAGCGCACCGGAGGCCAAAATGCGACCCCGAAACGCGCCGTAGGCTGTATCCCGTGCTACTCGCCTTCGACACCGCCACCCCCGCTATCACCGCCGCCGTCCATGACGGCACCGCCGTCCGCGCCGAGTCCACGCAGGTCGACGCTCGCCGCCACGGCGAACTGCTACTCCCCGCAGTGGACGCGGCCCTGCGCGCCGCAGGCGTGAAGCTGGACGCGGTGACCGGCATCGTGGTCGGCGTCGGCCCCGGACCGTACACCGGTCTGCGGGTGGGACTGGTGACCGCCGCCGCCTTCGGCGACGCCCTCGGCGTCCCCGTGTACGGCGTCTGCACGCTCGACGGCATCGCGTACGCGGCCGGGCAGGCGGGCGACCTGGACGGCCCGTTCGTCGTGGCGACCGATGCCCGCCGTAAGGAGGTGTACTGGGCGCGGTACGACGACCCCCGCACCCGGACCACCGAGCCCGCCGTCGACCGCCCGGCCGACATCGCCGACGAGGTGGCCGGGCTTCCGGCCGTCGGCGCGGGCGCCGCGCTCTACCCCGAGGTCTTCACGGGACTTCGCCCGCAGGCCCCGGCGCACCAGTCCGCCGCTGCCCTGGCGGCCCTGGCGGCCGAACGGCTCGCGCGCGGCGAGGAGTTCCTGCCCGCACTGCCGCTCTATCTGCGGCGCCCGGATGCCCAAGTGCCCGCCGGATACAAGGCGGTCATGCCGAAATGACCACCGCCCTGCGCGAGATGCGCTGGTGGGACATCGAGCCGGTGATGGCGCTTGAGGAAGCGCTGTTTCCGGATGACGCGTGGTCGCGCGGCATGTTCTGGTCGGAGCTGGCCGGTGCACGCCACCGGGAGGCCACCCGCTATTACGTAGTGGCCGAGGAGAGCGGCCGGATCGTCGGCTACGCCGGACTCGCGGCCGTGGCCGGGACCGGCGACGTACAGACCATCGCGGTCGCCACCGACTACTGGGGCACCGGACTCGGCGCCCGGCTGCTCGGCGATCTGCTGCGTCAGGCCACCGCCATGGAGTGCCGCGAGGTGCTCCTGGAGGTGCGGGTGGACAACACCCGCGCCCAACGCCTCTACGAGCGCTTCGGCTTCGAGCCGATCGGCTTCCGGCGCGGCTACTACCAGCCGGGCAACGTGGACGCCCTTGTCATGCGACTGACCGACCCTTCTTCTGTACCCCTGCAAGGATTGATCCATGGCTGACGAACCCCTCGTCCTCGGTATCGAGACCTCCTGCGACGAGACCGGCGTGGGTATCGTCCGGGGCCACACGCTGCTGGCCGACGCGGTCGCGTCGAGCGTGGACGAACACGCCCGGTTCGGCGGTGTGGTGCCGGAGGTCGCCAGCCGCGCGCACCTGGAGGCGATGGTTCCGACCATCCAGCGGGCGCTCAAGGACGCCGGGGTCACGGCGAGCGATCTGGACGGCATCGCGGTGACCGCGGGCCCCGGGTTGGCCGGAGCACTGCTGGTCGGCGTCTCGGCGGCGAAGGCGTACGCGTACGCGCTGGGCAAGCCGCTCTACGGGGTCAACCACCTCGCCTCGCACATCTGCGTCGACCAGCTGGAGCACGGCGCGCTGCCCGAGCCGACGATGGCGCTGCTGGTGTCCGGCGGCCACTCCTCGCTGCTGTTGGCTCCGGACATCACCTCGGATGTGCGGCCGCTCGGCTCGACCATCGACGACGCGGCGGGTGAGGCGTTCGACAAGGTCGCGCGGGTGCTGGGCCTCGGCTTCCCCGGCGGCCCGGTCATCGACCGCTACGCGCGCGAGGGCGACCCCGGCGCGATCCGGTTCCCGCGCGGGCTGACCGGGCCGCGCGACCCCCTCTACGACTTCTCGTTCTCCGGTCTGAAGACGTCCGTGGCACGGTGGATCGAGGCCCGGCGCGCCGCGGGCGAGACGGTGCCGGTGGCGGATGTGGCGGCGTCGTTCCAGGAGGCGGTGACCGACGTACTGACCCGTAAGGCGATCCGTGCCTGCAAGGACCACGGCGTGGAGCACCTGATGATGGGCGGTGGCGTCGCGGCCAACTCCCGTCTGCGGGCGATGGCCGAGGAGCGGTGTGCGGCGGCCGGGATCGAACTGCGGGTGCCCCGCCCCAAGCTGTGCACCGACAACGGCGCGATGGTCGCCGCGCTGGGCGCCGAGATGGTGGCCCGCGGCCGTGCCGCCTCGGACTGGGAGCTGCCCGCCGACTCCTCGCTCCCGGTGACCGAGCCGCATGTCCCCGGCCGGCACCACGCCGCGTGATGCCGACCGTCGCGTTGATGTGGGAGGCGCGCGCGGTGCAGGGCCGCGGCGCGGAACTCCTGGCGTGGATGCGGACCCAGCGGTTGACCGGTGAGCGTCAGCCGCTGCGCCGTGAGGTCTTCACCGCTCCCGAGGACCGGGTGCTCGCCATCACCTGGTGGGAGGGTGCGTACGACGCCGTAGTGCCGGAACTCCCCGATCCGCCGGAGGATCTGGTGCGCCGTGCGGTCCACCGCTGGCGGTTCGAGTCGGTTGGCGAGTGAGCTCGGCCGCTTGCCGCCGGGGCCGTTGACGGCGGTCCGTAGCTCCGTCGGGTAGTCGTACCCGGTTCCCGGCCGCTGAACGGGCCCGTCGCCAGGTTCCCTCGTATAGGTGGGATTGGCCGCGACCATATCCCTTGGGTGGGGTGGCGGTTCGTAGGCTGACGGGCGTTCGCCGACGCCGTCGATCCGAGGGGGTGCCCGTTGGAGGAGCCGGAGAGCGGCCCCAGGAGACTGCGCCAGCGCGCGGACTCTGTCGCCGCGGCCCTCGTCGTCCTCGGTCGCAGCCCCGAGCGCACCGACGACCCGGTGGCCGATCTCGCCTTCCAGCACGCCACGTTACTGGCCGCCGCGGTCGCCCCGTACCGCGAGACCGCCGCTGATCCGCAGCTTGTCTACGGCGGCCCGGCGGTCCTGGCGCGCGGTGTGCAGAACGTGCACGACTATCCCGAGTTCCGCCATCTCCCGGTCCACGAACACCTGATCACCCACCTCGGCCTGGCCGCGGAGTACGTCCGGGCGCTGTTCGGCGCGGAGGGGGACGGTCGGCCGCAGCACGAACTGCTCGTCGTCACCCGGGAGTTCCTCACCGCCATGATCACCGCCGCCGGTCAGACCGCGTACCATCTGCGCTCCGCGCACCTCGGCCCCACCGGCAGTCCTTCCGACTCCGGACTGGAAACCATCTCCTACGCCGTCAACGGCGACATCCTGGCCTCCCTCGCGGACGCGGCGGAACAGGCGGCGACGCGTATGCGCAGGGAACTGGACCGCCTCACCGACCGCGACGCCCACCCCCGGCCGGGTGACCAGGACCCCCCACCCGGCCCGTCAGGCCAGGCCCCGTCCGGGAGTTGACCGCCGTCAGGCCGGGGCGCCGATGAGCATGGTCGGTGCCCCGGCCACCCTGGTGAGCAGTACGGTGGCCGCGTTCGGCCCCTGCGGTTTGATCCGCCTGCGCAGTTCCTCCGGTTCGACGGCCGAGCCGCGCTTCTTGACGGTGAGCGTGCCGACCTCGCGTTCGCGCAGCAGCGCCTTGAGCTTCTTGAGGTTGAACGGCAGCGTGTCGGTGATCTCGTAGGCGGTGGCGTACGGGGTGGGGTGCAACTCGTCCGCGGTGATGTAGGCGATCGTCTCGTCGATCAGACGGCCGCCGAGCCGCGCCGCGGCCTCCGCCACCAGGTGCGCGCGGATCACGGCGCCGTCCGGCTCGTACAGGTACCGCCCGACCGGGCCGACCGGCGGTACCGGCAGGCCGCCGCCGGTCAGCGCGGCGCCGTCGGGCAGCAGGGTGGCCCGGCGGCCGCCGGGCTGCGTCCCGAACCACAGCACGGCTTCCTTCACATCCCCCCGGTCCGAGACCCACTCCGCCTCGGCGTCCTCCGGCACCGCGTCATGCGGGATGCCGGGCGCGACCTTGAGCGCGGCGTGCGGGGCCCTGCGGGCGGCGGCCACCGCCCAGGACAGCGGCGGCGAGTATGCCTCGGGGTCGAAGATCCGACCGCGTCCGCCGCGCCGGGCCGGGTCGACGAACACGGCGTCGTACGCGTCCGTCGCCACCTCGGTGACGTCCGCGCACCGCACCTCGATGCGTTCGTCCAGGCCCAGCGAGCGAGCGTTCGCCTCGGCGACCGCGCAGGTCAGCGGCGAGCGGTCAACGGCGAGTACCTCGATCCCCGCGCGGGCGAGGGCGATCGCGTCGCCACCGATGCCGCAGCACAGATCGGCCAGGCGCCGCACGCCCAACGCGGCGAACCGGGCGGCCCGGTGCTCGGCGACGGCGGTACGGGTCGCCTGCTCCACACCGTCCGGCGTGAAGTACATGCGGTACGCGTCCGCACCGAACTTCGCCACCGCCCGCTGCCGCAACCGCGCCTGCCCCAGCGCCGCCGAAACCAGCGGGGCCGGGTACTCCCGCCGCAGCCGGGTCGCGGTGCCGAGTTCATCAGACGGGTCGTAGTCCCGCAGCGATGCGAGCAGGGCCTGCCCTTCACCGGTCAGGAGCGAGGAGAACGCATCAAGATCCACCCCACCATTCTCCCAGCGCCAGCCCACGCCGGGGCCTGGGCCTCAGCCCCGAGCGGGCACGGGCCGCAACCCCGGCACTGAGGTCCGGGGCGCAGCCCCGAGCGGGGGTTGGGGGCGCAGCCCCGCGCTGGGGCCTGGGCCTCAGCCCCGCGCGGGGCCTGGGGCGGAGCCCCGGATGGGGGTCCGGGGGCTTCGCCCCCGGAAAAGCGCTTACCCCCGCGCGGGAGGCGCGCTGGCACTCCGCTTGACCGAGTGCTAACGGAGTTCTAGGCTCAGCTCTGGCACTCCGCACTGCAGAGTGCCAACCAGCGACGAGGCAGATCCGGCACCCGCGACGACGGATCTACCAGGTCGCCACCCCAAGACACACACTCCCGTGAGCTCTCCGAAGGGGGAGGTCGGATCGTGACGACCGCCAGCACCAAGGTTGCCATCAAGCCGCTCGAGGACCGCGTTGTGGTCCAGCCGCTCGAGGCCGAGCAGACCACGGCTTCGGGCCTGGTCATCCCGGACACCGCGAAGGAGAAGCCCCAGGAGGGCGTCATCCTCGCTGTCGGTCCGGGCCGCTACGAGGAAGGTAAGCGGATCCCGCTCGACGTCAAGGTCGGCGACGTCGTGCTGTACAGCAAGTACGGCGGCACCGAGGTGAAGTACAACAACGAGGAGTACCTCGTCCTCTCGGCTCGCGACGTTCTCGCGATCGTCGAGAAGTAATCCGGGGCGTCCCCGCCACGCGGGGCCGTACCGACCGGCTCCACACATGCAGCCGTGATCCCGCCCCGGGTGTTCCGCGTCCCTTCGGACCGGGGACCCGGGGCGTGGTCTCTGACGAGGAATAGACGAGGTAGTACGTAGGTATGGCCAAGATCCTGAAGTTCAACGAGGACGCTCGTCGCGCCCTTGAGCGCGGCGTCAACAAGCTTGCCGACACCGTCAAGGTGACCATCGGCCCCAAGGGCCGCAACGTCGTCATCGACAAGAAGTTCGGCGCTCCTACCATCACCAACGACGGCGTGACCATCGCGCGCGAGGTCGAGCTCGACGACCCGTACGAGAACCTGGGCGCCCAGCTCGTCAAGGAGGTGGCGACCAAGACCAACGACATCGCGGGTGACGGCACCACCACCGCCACCGTGCTGGCCCAGGCCCTGGTCCGCGAGGGTCTGCGCAACGTCGCCGCCGGTGCCTCCCCGGCCGCCCTGAAGAAGGGCATCGACGCCGCCGTCAAGGCCATCTCCGACGAACTGCTCGCCGGTGCCCGCGCCATCGAGGGCAAGGACGACATCGCCGCCGTCGCCGCGCTGTCCGCCCAGGACAAGCAGGTCGGCGAGCTGATCGCCGAGGCCATGGACAAGGTGGGCAAGGACGGTGTCATCACCGTCGAGGAGTCCAACACCTTCGGCCTTGAGCTGGACTTCACCGAGGGCATGGCCTTCGACAAGGGCTACCTCTCGCCGTACTTCGTCACCGACCAGGAGCGGATGGAAGCGGTCCTTGAGGACCCGTACATCCTGATCCACCAGGGCAAGGTCTCCTCGATCCAGGACCTGCTGCCGCTGCTGGAGAAGATCATCCAGGCGGGCGCCAGCAAGCCGCTGCTGATCATCGCCGAGGACGTCGAGGGCGAGGCGCTGTCCACCCTCGTCGTCAACAAGATCCGCGGCACCTTCAACGCGGTCGCGGTCAAGGCCCCCGGCTTCGGCGACCGCCGCAAGGCGATGCTCGGCGACATGGCGGTCCTCACCGGCGCCACCGTGGTCGCCGAGGAGGTCGGCCTCAAGCTCGACCAGGTCGGCCTGGACGTGCTGGGCACCGCCCGCCGCGTGACCGTCACCAAGGACGACACCACCGTCGTCGACGGTGCGGGCGACAAGGCCGAGCTGGAGGGCCGGATCAACCAGATCAAGGCCGAGATCGCCGCGACCGACTCCGACTGGGACCGCGAGAAGCTCCAGGAGCGCCTCGCCAAGCTGGCCGGTGGTGTCTGCGTGATCCGCGTCGGCGCGGCCACCGAGGTCGAGCTGAAGGAGCGCAAGCACCGTCTGGAGGACGCTATTTCCGCGACCCGCGCCGCGGTCGAGGAGGGCATCGTCTCCGGTGGTGGCTCGGCGCTGGTGCACGCCGCCAAGGTGCTCGGCGACTCGCTGGGCAAGGACGGCGACGAGGCCACAGGTGTCGCGGTCGTGCGCCGCGCCGTGGTCGAGCCGCTGCGCTGGATCGCCGAGAACGCCGGTCTTGAGGGCTACGTGATCACCTCCAAGGTGGCCGAGCTGGACAAGGGCCACGGCTTCAACGCCGCGACCGGCGAGTACGGCGACCTGGTCAAGGCCGGCGTCATCGACCCGGTCAAGGTCACCCGCTCCGCGCTGGAGAACGCCGCGTCGATCGCCTCCCTGCTGCTCACGACCGAGACCCTGGTCGTCGAGAAGAAGGAAGAGGAGTCGGCCGAGGCCGGTCACAGCCACGGTCACGGCCACGCCCACTGACCTGTAGCCGGTCCTCGCTGGTAGCTGTACGAAGGGCCCGGGGCCCCACCGCTCGGCGGTGGGGCCCTGAGCCTTTCGCTCTGCCGTCCAGCCGCTACGACGACTTGAGCCCCCGCCGGGCGGTCGCGGTGCCGAGCCGCTCGCCGCTCTGCGGACCGCTTCCCACCAACGGTTACCGAGGGCCGAAGCGGCGGCCGGCCTTGCTGGAGACCCGGGCGAACACCCCGTTCGGGACGATCTTCGCCAGCCCGACAACGGCCTTGTACCGGATGTCCGGCACGCTCACCACCCGGCCGCTCGCGAGATCGCGGATCGCCGCGGCGACCAGCTTGTCCACGTCCAGCCAGGCCCAGTCGGGGATGCCGCTCGCGTCCATACCAGCCCGCTGGTGGAACTCGGTGCGCACAAAGCCCGGGCACAGCGCCATCAACCGCACGCCGGTACCCGCGAGTTCACGGGACGCGCCCTGGGTGAACCGCACCACCCACGCCTTGCTCGCCGCGTACGTCCCACGCGGCAGGAAGGCCGCCACGGACGCCACGTTGATGACAAAGCCCCGGCCGCGCTCACGCATCGCCTCCGCCGCGGCGTAGGTGAGGCGCAGTACCGCCTCGCAGTGCACCTTGAGCATCGTGAGCTCGTCGTCGACGGGCGCGTTGAGGAACGTGCCGCGATTGCCGAAGCCCGCGTTGTTCACCAGGACGTCAACCGGCTTGGCCCGGTCGGCGAGCCGTGACTCGACCGCCGCGATGCCCTCGTCGGTGGACAGGTCGGCGGCCAGCACCTGAACCTGCACGCCGAACCGCTGGCGCAACTCCTCCGCGTGCTCCTCCAGCCGTTTCGTGTCGCGCGCCACCAGGACCAGCTCGTGCCCATCGCCTGCCAGCCGCCGCGCGAAGGCGGCACCGATACCCGCCGTCGCTCCGGTGATCAGTGAAGTCGTCATGCTGCGAAGGCTAGGCCACGGTCACCCCACTTCAGCTCGCCCGCTTTCGGGCAACTTCCTTGATCTCCTCGGGGAGCGCATCCGCTTCCAACAGCCTCGGCAGCAGATGCGGTTGCCCCGTCATCGCCCGAAAGGTGAGGGAAACGGTCACCTTGTGATGTGGACGGGACTCGACCGTGATCGGGTCCCCTGCCCGGATCTCGCCGGGCTCGATCACTCGGAGATACGGGCCGGGTAGTGCGGCCACCGTGAACTGCTTGATCCAGCCTGGACGGCCCAGCCATCCCTGGAACGTCGAACACGGAATGCGCGGGCAGGAGACTTCGAGCACGACATCCGAGCCGATCCGCCAACGCTCGCCGATCAGCGCGTTGTTGACGTCAAGGCCAGTGGTGGTGAGGTTCTCCCCGAAGACGCCGTTGGGCAGCTCTCGGCCGACTATCGTCTGCCAGTCATCCAGGTCCTCCCTCGCGTAGGCGTATACGGCCTGGTCGTATCCGCCGTGGTGCTTCACATCGTGCACTCGGTCGCCCGCCAGGCCGACCGCGCCGGTGCCCTTCGGTCCGGGCGCCCGGACCTCGACCGCACCCTCGACCGGTCGCTTGTTGATCCCGGTGGCCGTGGCGTTCTTCTTCCAGGGGTTGGGTTGTTCCCTACCGATGTTCACCGACAGCAGCCTCATACCCCGACGCTACGAGCAAGGACCGTTTCGCGCGACGGCATTGCGTGCCACGGACCGGCCCCTGCCCAGGAACCTGCGGGCCCAGGGGCGTGCGGGCCCAAGGGCGCGCAGGCCCCAGGGGCGTGCGGGCTCAGTGGCGGTGTGTCGCTAGAGCGTCGAGTATTCGGTCCACGTCCTGGGCCGAGTTGTACAGATGGAAGGACGCGCGCAGGTTTCCGGCCCGCGCCGACGCCTGGATACCCGCCCGCTCCAGTTCGTCCGCCGCCCCTGCGAGCCCGGGGACGGAGACGATGGCGGAACCGCCGGTCTCCACCGGCTCGTACCCCAACGAGGCGAGCCCCGCCGTGAACCGGTCCGCCAGGGCCAGGTTGTGCGCCCTGATCGTCTCGATGCCCGTCTCCTCGACCAACGCGAGTGATTCGGCGGCGCCGATGTAGGAGAAGTAGGCCGGGGAGTGGTCGAACCGCCGTGCCGAGGCGGCCAGTTCGCCGATCGGTCCGTAGCAGGACAACCATGGGTCTTCGCCCGCGAGCCAGCCCGCGAAGGCGGGGGGCAGCTCCGCCGCCGCCGACTCGCCTATCGCCAGGAAGCACACACCGCGCGGGGAGAGCAGCCACTTGAAGGCCGCGCACACCACATAGTCGAAGTCACCGGCGCGCAGCGGCAGCCAGCCCGCCGACTGGGTGGCGTCGATCAGGGTGCGCGTTCCGTGCGCGGCCGCCGCTGTCCGTATCGCGTCGAGGTCGGCGATCCGGCCGTCGGCTGACTGGACCGAGCTCACGGCCACCAGCGCAGTGCCCGCGCCGATCTCGTCGGCCACCTGCTCCAGCGGCACGGTGCGGAGCTTGATGTCCGCGCGGACCGCGAACGGATTGACCAGCGAGCTGAAGTCGCCCTCGGCGACCAGGACTTCGGAGCCGGATGGCAGTCCTGCCGCGATCAGCCCGGCGTAGACGGAGACCGAGGAGCCCGCCGCGACCCGCTCGGCGGGCACGCCCGCGATGCGTGCGAACGACGCACGGGCCGCGGCCAGCGCCGGATCGTAGGCGGAGAAGTCCCCGGTGGGCCAGCCCTGGACGGCGCGCTGGATCGCCGACGCGGCTCTCGCCGGTCCGAGGCCGGCGGAGGCGGTGTTCAGGTACGTGGTGCGTGGCGCGAACTCGGCCCCAGCCAGGCTGGTCAGGCCGCCGCCGCGGGGTGCGGTGGGTGTGCCGTCACCGCCGTTGGCGTTGTTGGTTGCGCTGCTGCTGCCGTTGTCTGTGCGACTCATGATGCCCTCCCTCGAACACCAGACTGCACCCTCCCGATCTCAAAGTCCATGGAGAACAATTGACTTTCACCCCTAAGGATGTCTTATGGTTGGAGGGTGATCGAAGCACGCCATCTCCGGGTACTGCGCGCAGTGTCCCGAAGCGGTTCCTTCTCCGCCGCCGCCCGTGAACTCGGCTGCACGCAGCCCGCGGTGAGCCAGCAGATGAAGGCGCTCGAACAGTCCGCGGGCACGCCCCTGCTCATCCGGGCGGGCCGGGAGATGCGGCTGACCGAGGCGGGCGAGGCGCTCACCCGGCACGCCGCGGGGATCCTCGCCGGACTCACCGCCGCCGAGGAGGAGGTCGCCGCGATCGCCGGGCTGCGCGCCGGGCGGGTCCGGATGGTGTCGTTCCCCTCGGGCAGTTCGACGATCGTGCCCACCGCCGTGGCGGAGATGCGCGCCGCGCACCCCGGGACGCAGGTCTCGCTCGAAGAGGCCGAGCCGCCGCAGTCCATCGAGATGGTGCGCGGTGGTGACTGCGAGGTCGCCCTCGCCTTCCGTTACCTCGACATGCCCGCGGAGCCCGCCGAGACCGAGTGGGACGACCTGGTGGTGCGGCCGCTGCTCACCGACCGCCTGGTCGGCCTGGTCCCGTCCGGACACCGGCTTGCGGGAGCGGCCGCCGAGGGCCGCTCGGTGGAGATCGCCGAGCTGGCCGAGGAGCAGTGGATCGCGGGCTGCCCGCGCTGCCGCCGTCACCTGGTGGAGGTGTGCGAGGACGCGGGCTTCACCCCGCGGATCGACTTCGCCACCGACGACTACCCGGCCGTGGCAGGTCTGGTCGGCGCCGGACTGGGCGTCGCGATGCTGCCCGAGCTCGCGCTGCAGGCCGTACGCCCCAAGGGTGTGGTGGTCGTCGAGATGGCCCCGGCGGTACGCCGTGAGGTCGTCGCCCTGACGCTGCCGGACCTGGAGCAGGTGCCCGCCGTGAACGCCATGCTCACCCACCTGGCGACGGCTGCCGCCCACGCTCCGGCCGGTCGCTGACCTGCCGGTCGGGCACGCGTTTCGCCCGGTCGGGGTCGCCGGGGATGGTGCCGGGGCGTCGGCTTGGTGCCGTAGGGCCTGTCCGGCCGAACTTCATGGGGTTGCGGTTGGTTGGGTACCGCCGAACCGTGCCGTAGGGCTGCTCGCCGCCCGGGCGGCAGGGGGTTCTCCGCCGTCGTGGCGGTTCCGGCGTCTGGGAGGCGGCTCCCCGTCGAAGCGCCGCATGGGGCGAGCGGTCCGCTCGGCCGCTGCTCCGCGGGTGTCGTCCGGGTCCGCCGCTCGGGTGAATCGTTTCCGGCGTATGCGTTAGGCCAACCGGAGCACAACCCTCGTCCGGCTCACTCGAACGGCGTAACGCCCAACTCTCTCGCAGGACCGCGCAGCACGGCCCGAGCGGCCGCGGTCACCCAACGCACCGCGTGGCGTGTCTCGTTCGGCTGGTCCCACAGGGTGATGCAGAAGCGATTCTTCAGTTGCTCGGGCTGCTGATCAGCCGGTTCCGCGAACGGCCCATCATCTCCTCGCGCTCGTCCTCGGTGAGTCCGCCCCAGACGCCGTACGGCTCACGCACCGCCAGTGCATGAGCCGCGCACGCCGCGCGGACCGGGCAGCGCATGCACACCTCCTTGGCGGCGGCCTCGCGGGAGCTTCGGGCCGCGCCGCGCTCGCCCTCTGGGTGGAAGAACAGCGAGCTGTCGACGCCGCGGCAGGCGGCTACCAGTTGCCAGTCCCACAGGTCGGCGTTGGGGCCAGGGAGTCGGGAGAAATCTGCCATCGCTCATCCCCTCGGAAGATCTGCCTGCGGGACGTGCTGCCCGCGGCGGTGCACGTCCGCACACATTTGGCATGCAACTGGATGTAAATATGACTGATAGCCAATCTAGTCTCAACATCCCCACTTGGTAAAAAAAGCCGCCAAATAGTTCAAAATCCGGCGCTAGACCCAGGTGTCGGGCTCGACGTCGGCTCCGGCGCCGTTCCGCCGTCCGAGGTGTGCGGCGCCCGGGACGCTCGGGAGTGTCCGGTCGATGGGTGCGGTCGGTCGAACCCGCGCCGTCGCGCTCGCCGCGCGCCCGTAGCGCTCCGCCGGGGGGTGCGGTGCAACGGTTGGTGGAGCGGGGTACCCGATCCGTATTGCGGCGATCACGTAGAGTATCGACGACAGCTGCCAGACTCCGTAACTCTTTCGAGTGAGCGTCGTTGAGAGTGCGGAGGTGGTTGGACGGCGAGGCGATCGGGCAAGTGCCCCAAGCCGTCAGCCCCACCGGTGACGATTCGTACCAGCCTGGAGGCTCAACGTGACGCGGATCAGCTACGGAGGGCGGTCATGACATCCGTCCTCGTCTGCGACGACTCCCCGCTCGCCCGAGAAGCGCTTCGCCGTGCGGTCGCGACCGTGCCCGGCGTCGAGCGCGTGACGACGGCGGCCAACGGCGAGGAAGTCCTCCGCCGCTGGGGCGCCGACCGTTCCGATCTCATCCTTATGGATGTCCGGATGCCCGGCCTCGGCGGTGTCGAAACCGTGCGGCGGCTGCTGTCCGCGGACCCCGGCGCGCGCATCATCATGCTGACCGTCGCGGAGGACCTCGACGGGGTGGCGCTCGCCGTTGCCGCGGGAGCCCGCGGCTATCTGCACAAGGACGCCTCGCGCGCCGAGCTGCGGGCCACCGTCACCCAGGCGCTGGCCGACCCGACGTGGCGGCTGGCGCCGCGCAGACTGCGCTCGGCCGAAATGGGCGCCGCGCCCACCCTGACCGCGCGTGAGATCCAGGTGCTGGAGGGCATGAGCCACGGCCGCTCCAACGCGGAGATCGGCCGTGAGCTGTTCCTCTCCGAGGACACGGTCAAGACGCACGCCCGACGGCTGTTCAAGAAGCTCGGGGCGTCCGACCGGGCGCATGCGGTGGCTCTCGGTTTCCGCTGGGGCCTGGTGCGCTGAGGTCCGCGCCGTGCGCCGCTGTCAACGGGGGACATCGTCCCGTCAGCCCCTGGCCCTCGGTGTGGCGGACCCCGTCGCCGCCACCCTCGGCCGAGGCGCCGCGCGCCGTGGCTGGCCGTCCCGCACGGGGCGGCGCTCGCCCGGATCACGCCGCGCGCGGCCCGGTCCTGGCGGGGCGCCGAGGGCCGGCCGGGACATGGACTCCGGCGTGAAGTTCCGGAAGCTCTCGCGAGGACGCATCCTTGGGGTATGGACTTCCTCGGGGACCGGCGAGCGGGGCTGCGCGCAGCGCCTCCGGCAGTGGCGGTGGTGGGCGACGGACGGGCGGGGCAGTGTGGAGCGCTTCCGCCAAGGTTTGTGGTGATGGCGGCACCCTCGCCGGAGGTCAGAGGCGAGCGGGGCGGCCAGGGTTTGGCGGTTCCGTCAGCGGGAACGGCGCTGGAGTCGTCGGCACTAGAGGGCAAGGGCGCGCGGGAGGGACACGGGGTGCGCGACATCACGGCAGCGAGCGCATCACCCCAGCACGTCGACGCGCCGTCGCAGGAGGCGGCCGCGCCGCCACCCGGTGACAGCGTCCCGCCGTGCGCCCAGGGTGTTCCGCCTCACGTTCCGCCACCTGCCGAAGGCGGCCCTCAGGCGCGCAACTCGGCCGTGTCGCCGGGCGGTTCCGGCGCCTCGTCCGATAACGCTTCGGTGCACGACTCCGGACGCGGTGCCACGAACCGTCCGGCGGCAAGGCACCATGGACCGATGCGCGACGAGGCGGCCGACGAGCACGGGGGGTCCCGGATGGCCGCGGGCCCGGGGAGTATCGGTGCTCTCGTACGCCGTGCCGCCGAGGGCGACGAGCAGGCCACGCACGATCTGCTGGCGCATGTCCATCCGCTCGCGCTGCGCTACTGCCGTACCCGGCTGTCCCGACTTCCCGGTGATGCCCGCCACTTCGTGGACGACCTCGCGCAGGAGGTCTGCCTCGCCGTGCTGTGCGCGCTGCCGCGCTACCGCGACCAGGGCCGTCCCTTCGAGGCGTTCGTCTTCGCCATCGCCTCGCACAAGGTGGCCGATCTTCAGCGGTCCGCGATGCGCGGTCCGGGTTCCACCGCCGTGCCGTCCGAGGATCTGCCGGAGACCCCGGATGACTCGCTGGGTCCCGAGGAGCGCGCCCTGCTCAGCAGCGACGCCGAGTGGGCGAAGGCGCTGCTGGCGAACCTGCCCGCGACCCAGCGCGAGCTGGTGTTGCTGCGGGTCGCCGTCGGGCTGACCGCGGAGGAGACCGGGCAGATGCTGGGGATGTCCCCGGGAGCGGTCCGGGTCGCCCAGCACCGTGCGCTGAGCAGGTTGCGGGCGCTCGCCGAGCAGGCGGAGGCGATGCAGGCCGACGCGATGCGGGCGGACAACCCGCGAGGTCTCACGGCCTAGGACCGTAGGACATTCGGGGGACGTTCGCGGCGTGGCCGGTCCCGTAGGCGTTGCGCCGGAAGGGGCCGAAAGGCGCCGGATGGGAAGGGTCGCAAACCCCAGTAGCATGGGATGCCACGCCGGGCAAGAGCATTGGGGAAGGTGTCATGACTGCGAACGCCGACGGAGTGGCCGAGAAGGTCGCCGAGAAATTCGGATTCCTCGGGCTCACCTACGACGACGTGCTGCTGTTGCCGGGCGCGTCCGAGGTGGTTCCGAACCAGGTCAGCACCGCGTCCCGGATCACCCGGAACATCAAGGTCAACATCCCGCTGCTGTCGGCCGCCATGGACAAGGTGACCGAGGCCCGGATGGCCATCGCGATGGCCCGCCAGGGCGGCGTGGGCGTGCTGCACCGGAACCTGTCCATCGAGGACCAGGTCAACCAGGTCGACCTGGTCAAGCGCTCCGAGTCCGGCATGGTCACCGACCCGATCACCGTGCGTCCGGACGCCACCCTCGCCGAGGCCGACGCGCTGTGCGCCAAGTTCCGGATCAGCGGTGTGCCGGTCACCGACGCGGCGGGCAAGCTCCTCGGCATCGTGACCAACCGTGACATGGCCTTCGAGTCGGACCGCAGCCGTCAGGTGCGCGAGGTCATGACACCGATGCCGCTGGTCACCGGCAAGGTCGGCATCTCCGGCGAGGACGCCATCGAGCTGCTGCGCCGCCACAAGATCGAGAAGCTGCCGCTCGTCGATGACGAGGGCCGCCTCAAGGGCCTGATCACGGTCAAGGACTTCGTCAAGGCCGAGAAGTACCCGAACGCGGCCAAGGACGCCGAGGGCCGACTGCTCGTCGGCGCCGCGGTGGGCGTCGGCGACGAGGCGTTCGTACGGGCCGAGGCGCTGGTCGTGGCCGGTGTCGACTTCCTGGTCATCGACAGCGCGCACGGCCACAGCCGCGGCATCCTCGACATGGTCGCCAAGGTGAAGGCCAACCTGAAGACCGAGGTGGTGGCCGGTAACGTCGCCACCCGGGACGGCGCCCAGGCGCTGATCGACGCGGGTGCCGACGGCATCAAGGTCGGCGTCGGACCGGGCTCGATCTGCACCACCCGGGTGGTCGCCGGTGTCGGCGCGCCGCAGGTCACCGCGATCTACGAGGCGTCGCTCGCCGCGGGCCCGGCGGGCATCCCGCTGATCGGCGACGGCGGTCTGCAGTACTCCGGCGACATCGCCAAGGCCATCGCGGCCGGTGCCGACACCGTGATGCTCGGCAGTCTGCTGGCCGGGTGCGAGGAGTCGCCGGGCGAGTTGCTCTTCATCAACGGCAAGCAGTTCAAGTCGTACCGCGGCATGGGTTCGCTCGGCGCGATGCAGGGGCGCGGCCAGGCCAAGTCGTACTCCAAGGACCGCTATTTCCAGGACAACGTGCTGTCCGAGGACAAGCTGGTGCCCGAGGGCATCGAGGGCCAGGTGCCCTACCGCGGTCCGCTGTCGGCCGTCGCGCACCAGCTCATCGGCGGCCTGCGCTCGTCCATGGGGTACGTGGGCGCGGCGACCGTTCCGGAGCTGAAGGAGAAGGGCCGCTTCGTGCGCATCACGTCGGCGGGCCTGAAGGAAAGCCACCCGCACGACATCCAGATGACCACCGAGGCGCCGAACTACCACGCGCGCTGACGCTCGACCGTCCGACGGTGGTGAGCCCGCGTCCCGCAAGGGGCGCGGGCTCACCGTTGCCGTCTCAGGGATACTGGACGGGCAGGCCACGAAGAAAGGCGAACAGTGACTGAGATCGAGATCGGGCGGGGCAAGCGCGGCCGCAGGGCCTACGCATTCGACGACATCGCCGTCGTCCCGAGCCGACGCACCCGGGACCCCAAGGAGGTCTCGATCGCCTGGCAGATCGATGCCTACCGCTTTGAGCTGCCGTTCCTCGCCGCGCCGATGGACTCGGTGGTCTCCCCGGAGACCGCGATCCGCATCGGCAACCTCGGCGGCCTGGGCGTGCTCAACCTCGAAGGCCTGTGGACGCGGTACGAGGACCCGGAGCCGCTGCTCGCCGAGATCGCCGAACTGGACGACACCTCCGCGACCCGGCGGCTCCAGGAGATCTACGCGGCCCCGATCCGCGAGGACCTGATCGGCCAGCGCATCAAGGAGGTGCGCGACGCGGGCGTGGTCACCGCGGCCGCGCTCTCGCCGCAGCGCACCGCGCAGTTCTCCAAGGCCGTGGTGGACGCGGGTGTGGACCTGTTCGTGATCCGCGGCACCACGGTGTCGGCCGAGCATGTGTCGGGCTCGCACGAGCCGCTCAACCTCAAGCAGTTCATCTACGAGTTGGACGTGCCGGTCATCGTCGGCGGCTGCGCCACGTACACCGCCGCGCTGCACCTGATGCGTACCGGTGCGGCGGGTGTCCTGGTCGGCTTCGGCGGCGGCGCGGCGCACACCACGCGCAACGTGCTGGGCATCCAGGTGCCGATGGCGACCGCGGTCGCCGATGTGGCGGCGGCGCGGCGCGACTACATGGACGAGTCCGGCGGCCGTTATGTGCATGTCATCGCGGACGGCGGCTTCGGCTCCAGCGGTGATCTGCCGAAGGCCATCGCCTGCGGCGCGGACGCGGTCATGATGGGTTCGCCGCTGGCCCGGGCCACCGACGCGCCGGGCCGCGGCTTCCACTGGGGCATGGAGGCGGTGCACGAGGAACTGCCGCGCGGCAAGCGGATGAACCTCGGCGCGGCCGGGACCACCGAGGAGATCCTGCTCGGTCCATCGCACGCGCCGGACGGCTCGATGAACTTCTTCGGCGCGCTGCGCCGCGCGATGGCGACCACCGGCTACTCGGAGCTCAAGGAGTTCCAGCGGGTCGAGGTGACGGTCGCGCCGGTCTCGCACCGCTGACACGGCAACGAAGGGGCCCCGGACTCCACACGAAGGGGCCCCGGGCTCAGCCGAGTCCGGGGCCCCTTCGTGCTGAGCCCGGGGCCCCTTCGTGTGTTGGGGGACGGGCTCAGCGGTTGCGGCCCACCCGGCGGGTGATGGCCCAACCCTCAAGGCCGGCTAGCGCGAAGAACAGGAAGTCCTTGGCGCCGAGGTTGTCCTTCCATGCCTTCAGCAGATCACCGAACTGGCCGAAGAACAGGTGGGTGAACGACAGCCCCGGGGCCTCGTGGGTGGCCAGCCAGGCGATGCCGACGAGCTGGCCGAACCAGACCGCGAGCAGTGAGAAGACGATGCCGAGTACCGGCAGTACGGCGTTGCGGCCGCCTGCCTTGCCCATCGCGGCGCCTATGAGGAGTCCGACGACGAGCGCCACATACCCGATCTCATGGTTGGTGAACCGGATGATGGCGGCGTAGACCAGCGCGGCGACCACTGCCGTGCCGAGACCGGCCAGGACGCCCGCACCGACGGTGTCCGGGCGCGGGGGTATGACGGCCACCGGCGGCGCCGACTGCGCGTACGGATTGGCGGGCGGCGGGTAGCCGCCGGGCGCGGGCTGGGCCTGAGGCTGGCCCTGCGGGTAGCCGTAGCCCGGCTGTGGCTGTGGCTGCGGTGGGGCGTACGGCTGCTGCGCCTGCGGCTGCTGCCCGTACCCCGGCTGGGCGTACGGGTTGTTGGTGGATGGCTGCTGCCATGGCTGGCTCATGAAGTTGTCCCCCGTGAGTGAGTTTTCGGCCAGAGGCTAGCAGTCGCCTCTGACAGCGCTTCAAGAGCTCGGCTCTGACGGCACGGTGAAGGCGTTGGGCCACCTGCCGCTCAAGGAGCGGGTAAATACGACTATGGCAATAATTAGTTTTTATGGCGCAAAAGAAGACATTCTCAGGTCGTGACATGGGTATTGACCTCGGCACCGCCAACACGTTGGTGTACGTCCGAGGACAGGGAGTCGTGCTCAACGAGCCGTCAGTGGTGGCCGTCAACGCCGTCACTGGCGAGGTGGTCAGCGTGGGCACCGAGGCGAAGTCCACTATTGGCCGAACGCCGACGCACATCGTGGCGGTCCGTCCGCTGCGCGACGGGGTGATAGCTGATTTCGAGATGGCCGAGCGGATGCTCGCCCACTTCATCCGCAAGGTGGCGGGCAGCAGGCGCTACGCGCGCCCGCGGGTGGTGATCTGCGTGCCCTCGGGGATCACCGGTGTGGAGCGGCGGGCGGTCGTCGAGGCCGCGACCTCCGCGGGCGCTCGGCAGGTCCATCTGATCGAGGAGCCGATGGCGGCCGCGATAGGCGCGGGCCTCCCGGTGAGTGACCCCATAGGTTCCATGGTGGTGGACATCGGCGGCGGCACCACGGAGGTCGCGGTGGTCTCGCTCGGCGGCATCGTCGCGGCCCGCTCGGTTCGCATCGCCGGTGACGCGATCGACGCCGCGATCATGTCGTACGTGCGGCGGGAGCACTCGCTGATCATCGGGGAGCGCACCGCCGAGGAGGTGAAGATGACCATCGGCTCGGCCGCCCCGGCGGGCTCCTGGTCGGACCGGCTGCGCGGCCTGGACCGGGAACTCGACCAGGAGCTGGACCCCGAACTGGACCGGGAACTGGACGACGCACTGGGCCAGCGGCTCGACGGAAGGCCCGTGTTCGGGGCCGGGCCGCGGGACGAACGCGGCGACGAACCGGCCGACGTCGGCGGCGGTGTGGAGGTCGCCCAGACGCTGCCGCGTGCCGAGCGCTGCCGACTGCGCGGCCGGGACCAGGTCAGCGGGCTGCCGAAGACCCTCGAACTGGACGCCGACCAGGTGCGGCACGCGATCAGCGAACCGGTCGACTCGATCATCGACGCCGTACGCCACACCCTTGACCTGTGCCCGCCCGAGTTGGCCGGCGACATCATGGACCGCGGCATCGTGCTCACCGGCGGTGGCGCGCTGCTGTGCGGTCTGGACGAACGGTTGCGTACGGAACTGCAGATGCCGGTGATCGTCGCCGACGAGCCGTTGGACTGTGTGGCGATCGGTACCGGCAGGTGCGTTGAGGACTTCGGCGCGTTGCAGCGGGTGTTGGACGCCACGCCGCCTTCGTACACGTACACCGTGGCGCGGGTCTGACGCCGTCGTCCGTTCGGACGCGGCGTCACCCGCCTGATGCCCGCGGCAAGTGACGCGAGCGGTACATCGCGCGTTGAGTGGAGCAGACGACGGCAAACGCGGACGGGGGTACGTGGCCAGGTGGCATACGGCGTTAGGGATGCCCCTGCCAGCGGTCAGGGGAGTGCGGCGGGGGCGCGCGGCCATGCCCTGCGCGCTGTGGTGCTGGTGAGCCTTGCCGCCCTGCTCGGCGGACTCATCGTCGGCCCCCTGGCGATGCTCGCACTGGGCGCCCCCGGTGCGGTGGACGGCGTGGACGCCCCGGCTTCGCGGGCGCCCCTGGACAGCCAGGACGGCGGCAGCGCCGCGTACCCGGTCGGCATCGTCCTCGACACGCTGTCCCCGGCCGTCCCCAAGCCCGATGCGGCGGTCACCGTCACCGGACGGCTGGTCAACAACACGACCCGCCAGATCACCGGCGCCCACCTGGGGGTGCGGGTCGACCCGGAGGGCGAGATCGCCGGGCACACCGAGGACGTCGCATCGCTCGTGCCCGGTGAGAGCCTGCCGTTCACCCTTAAGGTGCCGGTTTCCGCGCTCGGCCTCTCCGCCGCGCGGGACTACCGGTTCAGCGTCGCTCTCGTCAGCGGCGACGGCACGGTGCTGGGGCTGTCGCGCACCCATCTGCCGTGGTATCCGCCGAACGCCGGTGGGCAGCCGCTGAACGTCGCCGTGCTCTGGCCGCTGACCGACACCCCCCATATGGAGGCCGTTTCGCTCGGCACGGGCGAGAACGCCAAGCCGGTGTTCCGGGACGACGCGCTGGCGGGCGAGTTCAAGAGCGGCGGCAGACTGCGGCAGGTGGTCGCCGCGGGCGCGGGCCTGCCCGTCACCTGGGTGGCCGATCCGGGGCTGTTGGACGAGGCGAAGTCGATGGCGAGCGGCTACCAGGTCGCCAAGACGCCGGACAGTAGCAATCCGCAGGACAGCCGGAAGGGCACCGGCGACAAGCTGGCGGCCGCCTGGCTGACCGCCGTGAAGAGCGCGGTCAACGGGCAGACGCTGTCCGCCCTGCCGTACGCCGACCCGGATCTGGCCTCCATCGCCCACAACGGATCCGGTGGCGACGCCCTGACCGCCCAACTCGGGCCCGCGGTGCGGCTGGGCGGTCAGGTCACCACGAGCACGCTGGGCGGCTCGGCGCGTACCGATGTGGCGTGGCCGTACGGCGGTGCGGTGGACCGGTCGATCGTCTCGCTCACCGGAAAGCTCCGTCTGACCACGGTGGTCTCCTCCGGGGCCGGGCTGTCCACCGGCACCTCGCAGCCGCGGGTGTCGCTGGGCGGCGCGACGACCGCGCTGGTGGGCGATCCGGCGTCGGACGCGGTGCTGCAGCGGGACCTGTCCGGCGAGGGCGACGTTGTGGGGGCCCGTCAGGAACTGCTCGGTGATCTGCTGGACGCCCAGCGCCGGTCGCCCGAAGCCCCGGGCGGGCTGGTGGTCGTACCGCCGCGGCAGCTGACCGGGCAGGCGGCGCAGGCGCTGTCCGAGGCGTTGAGGTCCGCCAGCGCCGCGGGATGGATCCATCTGGTCGCGCCCGACCAGGTCTCCGACAAGCCGCCGCCCGCGTCGGTCGGCCCGGTGAGCGACTATCCGCAGGAGCTGCGGGACACCGAGCTGTCGACGCAGGACATCAAGGCGGTGGACAGCATCCAGCCGGATCTGGACGCGTTGGCGCAGGTGCTGTCCGATCCGGACCGGACCACGGGCGCGGTGCACCGGGCGATGCTGCGGGCGGTCTCCACCGGCTGGCGGGCCAACACGCAGGGCGCGGAGTCGTACTCCCAGGGCGCGGAGGCGTACGTGGACAACTCGATCACCTCGGTGCACCTGCTGCCGAAGGTCGGCACGGTCACCGTGGCGGGCGGTTCGGCCTCGGTGCCCGTCACGGTCGCCAACGGGCTGCAACAGGGCCTGGCCGGGCTGGAGTTGCGGATCAGGTCCTCCATGCCGAGCCGGTTGACGGTCGACAATCCGGTGATCCCCATCTCGGCGCCCCCCGCCGCCAACCACACCGAGCAGATCAAGGTCGAGGCGCACACCAACGGCCCGGTGCAGGTCACCGCGCGGCTCTACACCAAGGCCAACGGCAGGCCGTGGGGCGATCCGCTCACCTTCCGGGTGACCGTCGCCAAGTTCTCGCTGAGCGCGGTGGCGATCATCGCGGGCGGCGTGCTGCTGGCGCTGCTCGCGGGCGCGTACAAGATGCGCCAGGCACGCCGCGCCGACCGCCTCTGACCGGGCGGGCTCACAGCCGGGCCGCGGCGCCCGCCGGTGTCGCGCCACGGGTGTCGAGCAGCAACTGCGCCTTGACGGCCAGGCCTTGCAGGTCGTACGTGCGGTGGTGCTGGAGCAGCACCGTGAGGTCGGCGTCCGCGGCGGCCTCCCACAGCGAGTCGGCGCGGGGCACCGGCCGGTCCATGACGCGCCACTCCGGCACATAGGGATCGTGGTAGCTCAGCGCCGCGCCGAGGTCCATCAGCCGGGAGCCGATCTCCCGTGCGGGAGCGCCCTCCTGGTCGGCGAGGTCGGCCTTGTACGTGACGCCGAGCAGCAGCACACGGGCGCCGCGCACCGACTTGCCGTGCTCGTTGAGCAGTGTGGCGCAGCGCTGTACGACATAGCGCGGCATGCGTCCGTTGACCTCCTGCGCGAGCTCCACCACCCGCAGCGGATATCCCAGGGTGCGGACCTTGTACGACAGGTAGTTGGGGTCGAGCGCCACACCGTGGCCGCCGACGCCAGGGCCGGGCCGGAACGCCTGGAAGCCGAACGGCTTGGTCTCCGCACAACGGATCACGTCCCACAGGTCGATGCCCGCGTCGTGGCAGAAGACCGCCATCTCGTTGACGAGTGCGATGTTCACCTGCCGGTAGTTGGTCTCCAGCAGTTTGACGGCTTCTGCCTCGCGCAGCCCGCGGGCGCGTACGACGCGTTCGGTGATCCGTCCGTAGAAGGCGGCGGCGGCTTCGGTGCAGGCGGAGGTGAGTCCTCCGATGACCTTGGGGGTGTTGGCGATGCCGTGGGCGCGGTTGCCCGGGTCGAGGCGGTTGGGGGAGTACGCCAGGTGGAAGTCGCGTCCGGCGCGCAGCCCGGAGCCGTCTTCGAGGATGCCGCGCAGGAATTCCTCGGTGGTTCCCGGGTAGGTGGTCGATTCGAGGATGACGGTGGTGTGCGGTCGCAGATGGGCGGCGAGGGTACGGGCGGCGTCGGCGACGGCCGACAGGTCCAGCGCGCGGTCCTCGCCCAGCGGGGTCGGTGCGCAGATCACGGCGGTACGGGCCCGGCCGAGCGCTGCCGGGTCGCTGGTGGCCCGGAATCCGGCGGCGAGCATCCGGCGCACCGCGGCGGCGGAGAGTCCGTCGATCGGGGAGCGGCCGGTGTTCAGCCCGTCGACGACGGCCTGGTCGGTGTCGTAGCCGATGACGCCGATGCCGTTCGCGGCCGCCGCCTGGGCGAGCGGGAGACCGAATTGGTGGAGGCCGATGACGGCGAGGTCTGCGGGCACGGTGGATCAGTCCTCTCCTGGAGGTCTGGCTGTGCCGAATGGCGCATTTAAGGTTAAGCGGACATATGACTGATATTTAGTATTGAGCGCTTTGCGTGGCGGGGTGTGGCGCGGTCCGCGATCGGTCACGGCCACCGCGGACCGGCTTCGGACTGGCCGACGCTTCGGATGGCGGTCACCATCGAAACCAGGGGAGTGTGACCGGCCGCAACGGGAGGCACAGTGAAGACCGCACGACTGGGGCCGCAGGAGCGCGCCCACGCATTGGCGCGGATGGCCGAACAGGAACTCGACGTGCTGGTCGTCGGCGGCGGGGTGGTGGGCTCCGGGACCGCCCTGGACGCGGCCGCCCGCGGCCTGCTCACCGGTGTGGTGGAGGCGCGTGACTGGGCGTCGGGGACCTCCAGCCGCTCCAGCAAGCTGATCCACGGCGGCCTGCGGTATCTGGAGATGCTCGACTTCGCGCTGGTACGGGAGGCGCTCAAGGAACGCGGCCTGCTCACCCAGCGGCTGGCACCGCACCTGGTCAAACCGGTGCCGTTTCTCTACCCGTTGACGCACCGCGGCTGGGAGCGGCTGTACGCCGGTACCGGTGTGGCGCTGTACGACACCATGGCATTCACCTCCGGGCACGGTCGCGGGCTGCCCAACCACCGGCATCTGACACGGCGCAAGGCGCTGCAGGTGGCGCCGTGCCTCAGGAAGGACTCGCTGGTCGGCGCGCTGCAGTACTACGACGCCCAGATGGACGACGCCCGTTATGTGGCCACGCTGGTGCGCACGGCCGCCTCCTACGGCGCGTTCGCCGCCAACCGGGCGCGGGTCGTGGGGTTCCTCCGCGAGGGCGAACGCGTTGTCGGTGCCCGGGTGCAGGATATGGAACAGGGCGGGGAGTACGAGGTCCGGGCCCGTCAGGTCGTCAACGCGACCGGGGTCTGGACGGACGAGACGCAGGCGATGGTCGGGGAGAGGGGGCAGTTCCACGTCAGGGCGTCCAAGGGCATCCACCTGGTCGTACCGAAGGACCGGATCCATTCGACGACCGGACTGATCCTGCGGACCGAGAAGAGCGTGCTGTTCGTGATCCCGTGGGGGAGGCACTGGATCGTCGGCACCACCGACACCGACTGGGATCTGGACAAGGCGCACCCGGCCGCGTCCAGCGCCGACATCGACTACCTGCTGGAGCACGTCAATTCGGTCCTCGCGGTACCGCTGAGCCGCGATGACGTGCAGGGCGTGTACGCCGGGCTGCGCCCGCTGCTGGCCGGGGAGTCGGAGGCGACGAGCAAGCTGTCGCGCGAGCACACCGTGGCACACCCCGTGCCGGGCCTGGTGGTTGTGGCGGGCGGCAAGTACACGACGTACCGGGTGATGGCGAAGGACGCGGTGGACGCGGCGGTGCACGGCCTGGACCGCAGGGTCGCGGAGTGCTGCACGGAGGAGGTGCCGCTGGCCGGAGCCGACGGCTACCACGCGCTGTGGAACGCGCGGGCACGCATCGCGGTCGAGTCCGGACTGCATGTGGCCCGTGTCGAGCATCTATTGAATCGTTATGGATCGTTGATTACCGAGCTGTTGGATCTGATCGCCGCGGACCCAACGCTGGGTGAGCCGCTCGCCGCGGCCGACGACTACCTCCGGGCCGAGGTGGTGTACGCCGCCTCGCACGAGGGCGCGCGCCATCTCGACGACGTGCTGACCCGCCGTACGAGGATCTCCATCGAGACCTTCGACCGCGGGACCCTGAGTGCCCGTGAGGCGGCGGAGTTGATGGCACCGGTGCTGGGTTGGGACAAGGAACACCTGGAAAAGGAGGTGACGCACTACGAGAAGCGGGTCGAGGCCGAACGTGAATCGCAACGCCAACCCGATGATCTGACCGCGGACGCTGCTCGCTTGGGTGCGCCAGATATCGTGCCCCTCTAGAAAAACCGTGCGGCCACCGGGTTCTCAGGCGTGACGGGGGAGTGAGAGGGGTGGAGAGTGTCCGATCAGGGGCGGCTGGTGGCCGGGCGGTACCGGCTGGTCGAGCTGATAGGCCGTGGCGGCATGGGCACCGTCTGGCGGTCCGAGGACGAACTGCTCGGCCGTCAGGTCGCGGTCAAGAAGCTGCGTGTGCCACCGCAGCTGCACGATGACGAGCGCGAGACGCTCTACGAGCGCACCCGGCGGGAAGCGCGCAGTGCCGCCCGTATCACCCACCCCAACGTGGTCGTGGTGCATGACGTGGTGGAGGACGAGGGCCTGCCGTGCATCGTGATGGAGTACGTGCGGTCGCGGACCCTTGGCGATGTGTTGAAGAAGGACGGTCCGGTCACACCGCGCGAGGCCGCGCGGATCGGCCGCGGGATGGTCGCCGCGCTGCGCGCGGCACACCGGGCCGGGGTGCTGCACCGTGATGTCAAGCCCGCCAACGTGCTGTTGAGCTCGGACGGTCCGGAGGGCGGCGACAGTTGGCCCGGCGGGCGGGTGGTGCTCACCGACTTCGGCATCGCCTCCGCGACGGGGACGTCCACCCTCACCCGTACCGGCGAGCTGATCGGCTCCTTCGACTTCCTGGCGCCCGAGCGGATAACCGGCGGCACGGGGGGCCCGGCCTGCGATCTGTGGGCCCTGGGCGCGACGTTGTACCAGGCGGTGGAGGGCGTGGCGCCGTTCCACCGGGACACCCCGATCGAGACCGCGTACGCCATCGCCTCGGAGCCGGCGCCGACGCCGCGTCGGGCGGGCGCGCTGGCCCCGGTCATCGAGTCGCTGCTGGAGAAGGACCCCGACAAGCGGATGTCGGCCGAGCAGGCCGAGCGACTGCTGGTCTCCTCGGTGGAGACGGTGGCGGTGCGCGCCCCACAGCCGCGCCCGACACCGTCCTGGGCGCTGCGGGACGGCGCCGACGACCAGCCGACCGCCGTGGTCAGGTCCCGGGCCGCCGCCCCCGTCGAGCAGTCCCCTGTCGTGCCGGAGCAGCGCCACGCGCCGGACCAGCACGGCGCCCAGGACCACCACGACACCCGCAGTGTCTACGGCACGCGGTCCGCCGAGGACATCACCGCGCAGGTCACCGCACCCCCGGCCGACTTGACGGCCGTCGCCGCCGCGGAGTCCGCCGCGCCCCCGCCCACAGCGCCCGCTCCCCAACTCGCCGCACCGGAACTGCCGGAGGCTCCTCGCACCGGGCGCCGCAAGCGGGTGGCCGCCTGGTGCGGGGCCGCCGTCGTGGCGGTCGCGGTCGCGGGCGGTGGTCTGCTGCTCGCCCAGCGGGGCAGCGGCGCGTCGGACGGCGGGCAGGCCGCCGACGGCAACGCGCCCCAGGGGTCTTCGGCGGCTCCGGCCCCGACCGCGCCCCCCGGCTACCACGTGGTCGACGACCCGGCGGGCTTCACCATGGTGGTGCCCAACGGCTGGACCCGCCAGGTCAAGGACGGCCGCAACATCCACTATGTGGACACCCAGGGCAAGTGCGACCTCCTGGTCAGCTTGGAGGACTACGCCGGGCCCAGCGCGCTGCAGCACTTCCGCGATCTGGAGGTCACGTTGAAGGCCGACAACAACGGCTACAGCCTCCTTCGGATGAACTCCACCCAGGCCCAGATCAACGGTCGGCAGGTACCCGCCGCGATCTGGGAGTGGACGTGGCGGGGCAAGCTGCGCCTGTACCACGCCATCGACCTGGGTTTCGGCAAGGAAGGCGGCACGGAGTACGCGGTCTACCTCTCGGCACCGGACGCCGAGTGGCAGCAGCGCCTTCCCGTCTTCAACAACGCGGCAAAATCCTTCCAGCCGCACGGCTGAGAAGGGCCCTCGCTCATCTGCGATGGTGCATACCAGTCGAAGTACCGGCGTATACCGGTCGAAGTGTGAGCACTCGGTTCCGGAACCGGGGGCAGGCGTACCGATGTCCTACCCACAGGGGATGATGTGATGGGGCAGTCGCATCGACCCCGTGTCGACCCGTGCGCCGCCCGATGCATCGTCATATCGATCTGCAGAGGACGTTGATGACCCAGGCGCAAGGCACCACCGGCCGTCTCCTCGCCGACCGCTACCGCCTCGGCGAGGTCCTTGGCAAGGGCGGTATGGGCACGGTGTGGCGGGCGGCCGACGAGACCCTGGGCCGTACCGTCGCCGTCAAGGAGCTGCGGTTCCCCGGCAATGTCGACGACGACGAGAAGCGCCGCCTGATCACGCGCACGCTGCGCGAGGCCAAGGCGACCGCGCGGATCCGCGCGAACGGCGCGGTGACCGTCTTCGACGTGGTCGAGGAGGACAAGCGGCCGTGGATCGTGATGGAGCTGGTCGAGGGCCGCTCGCTGTCCGACGCGATCCGCGCCGACGGCCCGCTGCCACCCAGACGCGCGGCCGAAGTGGGCCTCGCCGTTCTCGACGTGCTGCGGGCCGCGCACCGCGAGGGCATCCTGCACCGTGATGTGAAACCGTCCAACGTGCTGATCGCGGACGACGGCCGCGTGGTGCTCACCGACTTCGGCATCGCGCAGGTCGAGGGTGACCCGTCGGTGACCTCGACCGGCATGCTGGTGGGCGCGCCGTCCTACATATCCCCGGAGCGGGCCCGCGGCCACAAGCCGGGTCCGCCGTCCGACCTGTGGTCGCTGGGTGCGCTGCTGTACGCGGTGGTCGAGGGCCGGCCGCCGTACGACAAGGGCTCGGCGATCGCCACGTTGACCGCCGTGATGACCGAGCCCGTCGATCCGCCGAAGGTCAGCGGGCCGCTCGCCGACGCGATCCACGGTCTGCTGATCAAGGACCCGGTGAAGCGGCTGGACGAGCCGGGTGTACGGGAGTTGCTGGAGGCGGCGGTGAGCGCCCCGGAGCCCCCGGACGCCGAGGAGACCCGGATGATGGCGATCCCGGCCGATCCGCAGCCCGTCCCGACCGACGTGCGCCGGCTGTTGTCGCAGCAGGAGAAGGTGCTGGGCGCGCTGCGGTCGTTGACCAACGCGGCCACCGCGAAGGCGGATCCCGAGCCGAAGTTGAAGCCGGTCGCGGTCGCCTCGTCGTTCCCCCCGAGCCGGGCGCCGCTGAGCGATGTGGTGTCGCGCCGCACACTGGTGATCGTGGTGACGGTCGTCGTCCTCGCCGTGCTGGGCGCGATCATCGGCACGGCCGTCGCATCCGGTAAGCCCGACGGCGGCGCCGGATCCGGCCAGCGGCGCGGCACCTCGCACGCCTCCGGCACCTCGCACGCCTCCGGCACCTCGCACGCCTCCGGCACCCCGACCGGCGGCGCGCGGAGCGGCCAGCAGGCGGCCCCGGTCGCCGACACCGGTTCCGGTAGCCCGTCGGCCGGTGCCGCGCAGGGCACGGGCGGTGCCTCCGCGGGCTACGTCCTGCACCAGGACTCGGAGTTCCACTTCTCCATGGCGCTGCCCAGCGGTTGGCGGCGGATAGCCACCTCCGGGGACCACTCCGGTGCGGTCTTCGCCGCGTCCGACGGCGGCTTCCCGCGGGTCCAGGTCGACTACAGCGCGAGCCCGGGCACCGACGCGGCCGCCGCCTGGCACGACCTGGAGCCCGCGGTGAAGGCCAGCAGCGGGAACTACCACGGCCTGGGCATCCGCCCGGTCGGCTACCGGGACTTCCGCACCGCCGCCGACTGGAACTTCACCCGCACCCAGAACGGTGTGAACGTCCATGTCCTGGACCGCGGCTTCGCCGACGACCGGGCCGGCTACGCCATCATGTTCAGCTGCCCCGCGGCCGATTGGAACTCCGCCGGGTGCCAGCAGATGCTCCAGACCTTTTTCAAGACGTTCAAAGCGGTCAACTGACCGGCCGCGAGCACGTATCGTAAAGGTACCCAGACTGTCCGTCGCCGACCGAGCTTGACCGAAGACGGCTTGGCTGAAAGCCGCCTGCCCGAAGCCCGAGTACAACGTGCCTTGATGCCGTCTGACCGAAAGCCGTGCGACCGCGTTCATGTGACGCTCATGGGGAGGAGCCGTGGACGAGTACGCCGGGCGGGTGCTGGCCGGCCGCTACCGGCTGCCGCGGTCGCCCGCCGACGAGTTCGAGCTGGTGGAGACCCGCGCGTTCGACACGTACAGCGGACAGGAAGTGCTCGTACGGCAGTTGCTGCTGCCCGAGATCGTGCACGCCGAGGTGGTCGGCGCCGGACCGGCGCCGGATGCCGCGCCGCGCGGTGGCGGGGATGTCGCGGGCCGGGCCCTCGAAGCCGCCCGGGCCGCCGCCGCCATACCGGACCATCCGGCGCTCGTCCAGGTCTTCGACGTCCTGGTGGAGGACGGCAGCCTCTGGGTGGTCTCCGAGCTCGTCCCGGCCCGCCCGATCGCCTCGCTGCTGACCGAGCGACGGCTCAGCCCCTACCGCGCCGCCGAGGTCGCCGCCGACCTGCTGGGCGGCCTGCGCGCGCTGCACACGCACGGCTGGGCGCACCGCAACATCACCGCCCGTACCGTCCTGGTCTGCGAGGACGGTCGGGCGATGCTCGACGGGCTGGCCTTCGGCGCCGCGCAGGAGGCGCTGTGCGGCTATGACCCGGTGCCGGAGGAGGTGCTGACCGCCGCGGGCCGTGAGGACCTGTCGGAGCGCGGCGGCTGGGGTGGCCCCGACTCCGCGCTCGCCATGGAACGCGCCCGCCAGGCCAGGATCACCGTCGTCGGCCCGGTCACCGAGCGCTGGTCCCCGGAACAGGCCGGTCCGGTGCACCAGAACTGGCAGCTGGCCCCGCCCGTCGGCCCGGCCGCCGACCTGTGGGCGCTCGGCGCGCTGCTGTTCCGCTGTGTGCAGGGGCATCCGCCGTTCCCCGAGGAGAGCGCGGCCGAACTGGTCGACCTGGTCTGCGCGGAGCCGCCCGCCTACGCCGAGGACTGCGGTCCGCTGCGCCCGGTCGTCGAGTCGCTGCTGCGCCAGGACCCGACCGAGCGGCCGGAGTTCGAGGAGCTGCGCGGCTGGCTGCGCTCGCTGGTCCGCTCCGCTCCCGAGCCGGACATCGGCAGCCGTATGGTCCAGGTTCCGGCCGGTCCCGGCGACCCGCACAAGCTGCCCATCGTGCGGCGTAAGGGTGAGCTGGTCCGGCTGCGCAAGTGGCGCCGTCCGGGCGCCGACGCGATGGGCGCGCCGCCGCACGGCCGCCATGCGCGCGGCCGCGGAGAGCGGATGACCCCGGGACCGGTGGACGGATCCGGTGCGCCGGGCAGAACGGAGATGTCCGGTGAGGCGGTCGAAGTGCGCCGCCGGACGGGGAAGTTGAGCCAGGCGGGAGTGCCCGCACAGCCGGGTGGGGCGCGTCGGCTGGGCGTGCTGCTGGTCGGGCTGGTGTTCCTGCTGCTGGTGGCGCTGGTGCTGTACGCGGTGCTGTTCCTGCCCAAGGGCGCGGGCGGCGTCGACAGCCGTTCGCTTCCCGCGCAGGTCTCCGGGGGTGTGGACGCGGGCCAGTCGCCGACCGCGCCCGCGTCGTCGCCCGCGCACGACGGCCCCACTCCCACCGACCGTTCGACCCTGCAAACCCCGTCGCTGGGCTCGGACTTCACGGTGCGCGGCGACGCGGCGGGATTCTCGGTGGCGGTGCACAACGGTTGGACCAGGGCCGCGGGCCCCAACGGGGAGATCGTCTTCTCCAGCGGCGGCGACGTCCTCCAACTGGTGATCGTCCGGGGCCGGGACAGCGCGGGCACCTATGGCACCGATCCGCTCGCCTACCAGGACAGGGAACCGGAGTTGGCGCCGTTCAGGTCCAGTACCTGGTCGTCGGCCGCCGGACTCAAGCGCCTCGACGCGGGCGGTGCGGCCGCCGCCGAAGGCGAGTTCACCTGGCGCGACCCCCAGTCCGGTAACCAGGTCTACGGCCGCAACATGGCGATAGCGCGCGGCGACAGGTACGACGTCGTCCTGCTCACCGGCCCTGATGACCAACAGCCGGTGATATCCGACTACTTCGACAAGGCGGCCCAGACCTTCCGCGCGAACGGTTGATTGGGGGCGTCCCCGAGCGGCGCGCCCTCCATTGAGTGAACGTCGACGAGCGGGCCCACCCGCAGTGATACACATCCAAGGTTCGGCGTCGGCACGTCGGTTGGCACCGGCATTTCGGTCGATGGTCCGAAGTCGGCTGTGAATCGCGCGAGTTTGGGAGTCCCGGATGTTCACCGAAACGACGCCACCGCTGCGCCTGTCGCCTGCCCGCCCAGCGGGGCGGGTGCCGCGGAGCGTGACGGAACACCGGCTCTCGTTCGACGGATTCGGCTACATCTGCCGTGTCCTGTGGCAGGACACGCCTGTCACCGAGCCCCTCGTACTGCTCGGCGGATCGTCGCAGGACCGATTCTCCTGGGCGCGGCACGAGGAGCGGCTGGCCGAGGCGTGCACCGTGGTCACCATCGACCTGCCCGGGTACGGCGACGCGGAGCCGCTGCCGACCAAGTACGGGATCGACTTCCTCGCCGCCGCCGTCCGGGACGCGCTGTACGAGCTGGGCCTGGCCAAGGTCAATCTGCTGGGCGCCTGCTTCGGCGGTGCCATCGCACTGCGCTTCGCCCAGCACTACCCGGACGCCCTGCGGCGGCTGATGCTCGCCGGTATGACGACGCGTGTCCCCCGGGAGTACGCGGAGGCCGTGCCGCGTTGGCTGCGGATGCTCGACGACGACCGCCGTGAGGACATGGCCCGACAACTCGTGGCGCGGTTCATGTCGCAGCCGGGCGCCGGAGCGATCCGACGGCACGCGGCCATCTCCCGGCTGCTCCACCAGCAGTTCATGGCGCAGACACCACGCCAGATCGGCATGGTGGTGGTCGACCACAACGTCCGTCTGCTGAACCACGAGTGGTACCGCCCGGAGCCGGTGCCCGCGCTCCCCGCGCTGGTCTTCACCGGCGAGTACGACTCGCTCACCACCCCGCACATGGGGCGGGAGACCGCCGCCCGGCTCCCTGGCGCCGCCTTCCTCACGGTCCGGGACGCCGACCATCTGGTGCACGTGGAACGCATCGACGAGTTCACCGACCTCCTGCTGCGCTTCTGCACCGACCGCCCCGTCAACGATCTGCCGTACTGCAACCCGGTCGAGTACCCGGCGGCGCGGTAGCGAATCCGAACGGTCCGCAGCCGGGCGGACGGCCACCTGCGCGCGTACCGTGGGAAGGGACTCCAACCGTTCGCACTATCCCGTACGCGAGGAGGACCCCATGGCTGCGGTCCGTGCGGACACCGCCGATGTCGTCGTCGTGGGGCTCGGCCCCGGCGGGGAGGAGGCGGCCGGGCGACTGGCCGAGGCGGGGCTTGATGTGGTGGGGGTGGACGAGAGGCTGGTGGGGGGCGAGTGCCCGTACTACGGCTGCATTCCGTCCAAGATCATGGTGCGCTCGGCGGGGCTGCTGGCCGAGGGTCGGCGGATTCCCGGGCATGCCGGTACCGCGATGGTGCATCCGGAGTGGCGGCCGGTGGCGCGTACGGTGCGCGAGGCCACCTCCGACTGGGACGACAAGATCGCCGTGGACCGGCTGGCCGGGCGCGGGGTGCGGTTCCTGCGCGGTACCGGGCGGCTCACCGCCCGCGACGAGGTGACCGTCGCGGACACCGACGGCAATGAGATCGCGGTGCATGTCCGGCAGGCCGTGGTGCTGGCGGTCGGCAGTGAGCCGGCCATTCCGCCCATCCCCGGGCTGGCCAGGACGCCGTACTGGACGAACCGGGACGCGATCCGCGCGGAGGAGGCGCCGCGTTCACTGCTGGTGCTCGGCGGCGGGTCGGTCGGGCTTGAACTCGGCCAGACCTTCTGCCGGTTCGGTACCGCGGTCACGGTGGTCGAGGGCATGCAGCGGCTGCTGCCGCACGAGGAGCCGGAGGCGCACGAGCTGCTGCTGAAGGTGCTGACGGACGACGGCATCGAGGTGCACACCAGCGCCCGGGTCGGCCAGGTGGACTTCCAGGACGGCACGGGCTTCACCACCTACTGCGAGCGCGGTGAACGGCTGGTCGCCGAACGGTTGCTGGTGGCGACGGGACGGCGCAGTGACCTGAGCAGGCTGGGTGCGATGGCCATCGACGTCGACGACGAGGCGCCCGCGCTGCCGGTCGACGAGCGGCTGCGGGTGGCTCCGCCGGTCGGCGGTCGGCCCGGGATCTGGGCGCTGGGCGATGTGACCGGCAAGGGCGCCTTCACCCACATGTCGATGTACCAGGCGGATGTGGTGGTGCGCGGGATCCTGGGCGAGGGCGGCGCGCCCGCCTCCTACCACGCGGTGCCGCGCGTGACGTTCACCGATCCGGAGATCGGCGCGGTCGGGATGACCGAGTGGGAGGCGCGAGAGCGGGGACTGGCGGTGCGGACCGGGTTCGCGGATCTGGCCGAGAGCGCCCGCGGCCACACGCACCAGGTCGGCAACGACGGCTTCGTCAAGCTGGTCGCGGACATGCTCAGTGGGGTGCTGATCGGCGGCACCGCCGCCGGTCCGTACGGCGGGGAGGTGCTGGGCGCCCTGTCGGTCGCGGTGCACGCCCGCGTCCCGCTGCCGGTGCTGCGCGAGCAGATCTGGGCGTATCCGACGTTCCACCGTGCGATCGGTGACGCACTGCGGCAAATCGTGTAGCGGATGTGCCGCCCTTGAGCGTGGGGGCGGCCGGGTCGGGCACCGCTGGCCCGTGCCGTGGGGTACTCGCCGTCGCGGTGGCAAGAACGTTCCCCCGGCGCCCGGCCGCCGGGGATTACGCCAGCGATTGCTGGCGTCGCCGGGGCCGAGAAGGCAAAATACGGTTACCGCCGGGTACACAAAACCATGCGCGAGCCGTAACCTCGCCGCCATGACGGACGCGCAGGACACTTCCGCGAAGCCCCAGCAGACATCCGGCAATCCGGTCGCCCCCGCGGGCGCCCGCGGCCCCGGCGATGTGGTCACCCCCGAACTGGTCGCCCGGCTCACCCGGGGCGTCACCGGCAGCGGCCGCACCGCCAACCACACACCCTTCACCGGCGAGCGTCTCGCGGAGCTGCCGGAGTCGGGCCCCGAGGACGTCACCGCCGCCTTCGAGGCGGCCCGCGAGGCGCAGCGCGCCTGGGCCGCCGTACCGGTACGGCAACGTGCGGCCGTGCTGCTGCGCTTCCACGACCTCGTCCTCCAGCGGCAGTCCGAGGTGCTCGACCTCATCCAGCTGGAGACCGGCAAGACCCGGCTGCACGCCCACGAAGAGGTCCAGGCCGTCGCCGTCGCCGCCCGGCACTACGGCCGCAAGGCACCCGCCTATCTGCGGCCCAAGGGGCACACCGGCGTCGTACCCACGCTCACCAAGGTCACCGAACTGCGCCAGCCGCGCGGTGTGGTGGGCCAGATCGCGCCCTGGAACTACCCCTTCGAGCTGTCCGTCGGCGATGCGCTGCCCGCCTTCGTGGCGGGTAACGCCGTCGTCATGAAGCCCGACACCGAGACCGCGCTGACCGCCCTCTGGGCCCGTGAGCAGCTCATCGAGGCCGGACTGCCGCCCGCCGTATGGCAGGTGGTGCTCGGTGAGGGCCCGGTCGTCGGCCCCGCCGTCGTCGAACAGGCCGACTACGTGTCCTTCACGGGTTCCACTCGCACCGGCCGGGACGTCGCGCAGCGCGCCGCGGCCCGGCTGATCGGCTGCTCCCTCGAACTCGGCGGCAAGAACGCCATGCTGGTGCTGCACGACGCCGATCTGGACAAGGCGGCCGAGGGCGCGATCCGCGCGTGCTTCGCCTCGGCGGGGCAACTGTGCATATCCATCGAGCGGTTGTACGTGCACTCCTCGATCGCCGGGCCGTTCCTGGAGAAGTTCGCCGCACGCACCCGCGCGCTGCGCCTCGGCAAGGGCCTGGCGTTCGGCGCGGACATGGGATCCCTGGTGGGGGAGCGGCAGTTGGAGACGGTCACCCGGCATGTCGAGGAGGCGGTCAGTAAGGGCGCCACGGTCCTCGCGGGCGGCCGTCCACGACCCGACATCGGCCCGCTGTTCTACGAGCCGACCATCCTGGACGGCGTCGAGGCGCCCATGGCGGTGTGCACCGAGGAGACCTTCGGCCCGGTGGTCTCCGTCTACCGCTTCGACGACGAGGACGACGCGATCGCCCGCGCCAACGCCACGTCCTACGGCCTCAACGCCAGCGTCTGGACCAAGGACACCCGTCGCGGCCGGGCCGTCGCCGCCCGGCTGCGCTCCGGGACCGTCAACGTCAACGAGGGGTACGCGGCGGCGTACGGCAGCGTGCAGTCGCCGATGGGCGGTATGAAGGACTCCGGTCTCGGCCGCAGGCACGGCTCCGAGGGCATTCTCAAGTACACCGAGCCGCAGACGGTGGCGACCCAGCGCATCCTGCCGATGGGCCCGTCCTTCGGCATGGACGACGAGCGGTATGCGGCGTTCATGAGCCGCAGTCTGGCCGTGATGAAACGGCTGCGCCTGCGCTGACGGTCAACCCCCGGGGTGGAGGGGAATCTTTTCTGGGGGCTGCGCCCCCAGGCCCCCGCAAAGCGGGGGAACCCGGGGGCGCAGCCCCCAGTTGTCTATCCCTCGCTCCTGGAAGGACGGTTCGCGTGGCGGAAGGCTCCCGTGACTACGACGTGATCGTGGTCGGATCCGGATTCGGCGGCTCCGTGGCCGCCCTGAGGCTGACCGAGAAGGGGTATCGGGTGGGCGTCCTCGAAGCGGGGCGCCGCTTCACCCGTGAGACGCTGCCCAAGACGTCCTGGGCCGTCCGCGACTATCTGTGGGCCCCGGCCCTGGGCCTCTACGGCATCCAGCGCATCCACCTGCTGGGCAGCGTGCTGGTGCTGGCGGGCGCCGGGGTCGGCGGCGGTTCGCTGAACTACGCCAACACCCTCTACGTACCGCCGGAACCGTTCTTCACCGACCGCCAGTGGGGCCACATCACCGACTGGCAGGAGGAGTTGGCGCCCTACTACGAGCAGGCCAAGAAGATGCTGGGGGTACGGCTGAACCCCACGCTCACCCCCTCCGACGTCCATCTGAAGGCCACCGCCGAGAAGATGGGCGTGGCGGACACCTTCCACATGGCGCCGGTCGGGGTGTTCTTCGGGGACGGCGCGGACGCCGGGGGATCGGTGAGGGTGCGGCCGGGGGAGGAGGTCCCCGATCCGTACTTCGGCGGTGCGGGGCCGTCCCGCCGGGCGTGTGTGGAGTGCGGCGAGTGCATGACCGGCTGCCGCCACGGGGCCAAGAACGTGCTCACCGAGAACTATCTCTACCTGGCCGAGAAGTCCGGTGCCGTCATCCACCCGATGACCACGGTCGTCGGCCTGTCCGAGGACCCCGAGCACGGCGGCTACCGGGTCGCCACCGTACCAACCGACCAGCAGCGCAAGGCCGCACCGCGGGTGCTGCGGGCTCAGCAGGTCGTGCTCGCCGCGGGCACGTACGGCACGCAGAGCCTGCTGCACACCATGCGTGACCGAGGCGAACTGCCGGGGATGTCCGCCAGGTTGGGCGAATTGACCCGCACCAACTCCGAGGCGCTGGTGGGCGCCCAGACCACCGACCGCCGCTACCGCACGGCGCACGGCGGCGAACGTGCGGACTTCACCCGCGGGGTGGCCATCACCTCCTCGATCCACCCCGACGACACCACCCACATCGAACCGGTCCGCTACGGCAGGGGATCGAATGCGATGGGCGCGCTCTCCGTGCTCCAGGTGCCGTACGGGGGCCGACTGCCGCGCTGGCTGTCCTACCTGGCCAACAGCGTCAAACACCCGACGCTGACCGCGCGTTCGCTGTCCAACCGCCGCTGGTCGGAACGGACCATCATCGGCCTGGTGATGCAGACCCACGACAACTCCCTGACCACGTACCGGAAGCGGAAGGGCCTGGGGAAGGGGCTGTTGACGGCACGGCAGGGCCATGGCACGCCCAACCCCACGTACATCCCCGAGGGCGCCGAGGCGGCCCGGGTGCTGGCCGCGGAGATCAACGGCTTCGCGGGCAGCAGCATCGGGGAGATCATGGACACCCCGATGACCGCGCACTTCCTAGGCGGCTGCCCGATCGGCGAGGACCCGGAGCGCGGCGTGATCGACGCGTACCACCGGCTGTACGGCTACCCGGGCATCCATGTGGTGGACGGCTCGGCGGTCTCCGCGAACCTCGGGGTGAACCCCTCGCTGACCATCACCGCACAGGCCGAGCGCGCGATGTCGCTGTGGCCCAACAAGGGCGAGCCGGACCCGCGTCCGGCGCAGGGCGAAGGCTATGTGCGCCTCTCGCCGGTGGCACCGCGCCAACCGGCCGTGCCGAAGGACGCGTTCGCGGCGCTGGTGCTGCCCGTGCTCCCGGTGCCGCAGGTGCCGCCGAAGTCCTGAGACGCGGCAGGACCCGCACCTCCCGGCGAGGTGCGGGTCCTGACGTGCGAGGCGTTCGTCAGGCGGCGGAGCCGCTCTTACGGCGCCGTAGGACGAACACCGCACCGGCACCGAGCGCCACGGCGGCCGCACCGGCTCCGGCGATCGCGGGCAGCGCGGACGACGCACCGGTGTGCGCCAGCGAGCCACTGGTCGGGGTGGTGTCCGCGACCGGGACGACGGTGTTGGTGGTCTTCTTGGTCGGGGTGCTGGTCGGCAGCGGGGCGACGCCGCCGCTCTGCGGCACCGGCTTGGAGCCGGTGGTGCTGGTGCCCGGCGCCACGATCTGGATCTTGTAGTAGGCGGTGCTCGCCGCCTCGCAGTTGTGCTGCATGTCCTCGTAGACGCCGCCGCCGATGGTCAGACCGGTGCCGATCGGGGCGTTGGACATGACGTCGAGGCGCAGCGGGATGTCCCATGCGGTGCTGCCGGGCAGGTTGCCCGAGCCGAGGAAGCCGACAGAGTGCTTGCCGTCGTTCGTGACGTCGAACCACTGCTTGGCGTGCTCGTCATAGGCCTGCAGGTCGACCTGCTTGAGGGAGTACGCCGACTTCCCGTTCACCGAGCCGACGCCCGCGACCAGGCCGATGCCCTTGACGGTGCTGTTCGACGTGTTGGTCACGGTCATCGTGAACTTGTGCCAGCCGCTGCCCGCCACGATCCTGCCGGACAGGCCGCTGATCCTGGTGGTGACCGCGGCCTTGTAGCCCGGGTTCTGGATCTCGCACACGCCCGGCTGGGAAGGCATCGGCGACGGCTTCCCGCTCGCCGGAGCGGACGGCATGGTGCCGGTGCTCGGCGCGGTGCCGGCGGCCTGCGCCGAGGAGGTGGTGGGCGCGGCGGCGGAGGGGGCCTGCGAGGGGGCGGTGCTGGCCGAGGCGGCGCCGGAGGTGCCCGGGGCGGGCGCGGCGGCGTCGGCGGCGAAGGCGGACGGCGCGGACATCAGCGCGGCGGGGGCGATGGCTGCGGTCGTGGCAACCGTCACCAGGGCGCGGCGGAGCTTCATGAGACCTCTTCTAGGTCAGAAAAAGATGAGAGGCCGTCGCGGTGGTGGGGGGTGGCTCGCGGTGCGGCAGGCGCTGATCGTAAGGCCGTGTGGAGGCCGTGTGGCCGGGAAACTCACAGCCGGTGCACAGCCGCTTCCGTGTAGGGCGTGCGGGAAATGATCGAATCCGGGCAGTTGCCCACGCCCGTGATGGTTTTTCAGTGATCAACGTCACAGTGGGCCGCTTGCGGTAGGGTGCATCGCGTACCGCCCCGCGGAGCGTTTTCCCTGCTTCGCAGAGCGGTCGGCCCCAAGCGTCCCCGGGACCGACCGCCTGTTTTTCAGTTAGGCAACCGGGCTGCTGTCCCCTGCTGACCGGTCACCGGAACCGGGGCGAGGTCCCACGACGTACAACCCAGGCACGTCTCATCGCCCCGGTGAATCCACCCAGCTGCGCCTGGGCGGTCTCCACGCGTGGTAACTACTACTCCCGACCGCACCTGGCTGGAACGGACACCCGGTCCAACGAACCGCCCCTTGGGCGGTCACGCGCCGTACGGGTGATGTCCGAAAGGGCGCTGGCGCGTCCTTTCGGTACGGGCTTCCGGAGTGCTCCGGGTGCGCTGATCGTGCGCGGGTGCGCTCGGGGATTTTTCCCGCCCACCCGCCCCTTACCGGTGCGCCCGGCGAGGCGTCGGATGCCGGGGGTCGCCGTCAGGCGCGCAGCGCGAACGTATGTCAGACACGGCCCCGGCAGAGCTCCAGTACCGTCATCGCCAGCGCGGTGCCCGGCTTGCCCAGGGCGCCGCTGTAGTGGTTGATGACCTCCATCTCGCGGGACAGGTGCACCCGCCGTCCGCCCGAGGCGATACGGGCCCGTTGGATCTGCTCCGACACCGTGATGCGCTCGGCCAGCAGGCCGATGATGCGGTGGTCCAGCTCGTCGATCCGCTCCCGCGCGTCGCCGATCAGCTCCGCCGGCTGGTCGCTGTCGGATCCGGTGTCCACTGTGTGCCGTGTGCTCGTGCTCATATCCGTATCGCTCCTCGGACGAGTGCCCCGGAGTTCGGAACCGGTACCGAAACGACAGGCGCCCCGGACCGAAACCGGTCCGGGGCGCCTGTTGGTGTCTGGGATTCGCTCAGACAGCACGACCATGGCAGCCGGACCAGCCGGTGCCATAGGTAAAAGCGAAGTGCGTGCTGTTGCGCATGTGGCCATTATGCCCAACCGCTACGCCCCCCGCACCCGGAAACCCCACCGGCCCGCAGCCCCGGGGGCCGGGGGCGAAGCCCCAAGGGGGTCGAGGGGCGCAGCCCCAAGGGGGGCCTGGGGGCTGCGCCCCTGAATCCCTCACCGACCCCGCCCGGGGGCGCAGCCCAACGGGGCCCAGGGGGGCGGAGCCCCCTGAACCTCCTCCCCCCCCCCCGCAGCGGGAGGCGTTTCTCGTGGCAACGGTAGAATCGGAAATCGATCCCTTGTAGAAACCGCCGGAAGGCCGCCCGTGGCATCAGCTAGCCCAGCCCCTGCCGACACTGTCCTGGTCGTCGACTTCGGGGCGCAGTACGCCCAGCTCATCGCCCGACGCGTCCGTGAGGCCCGGGTCTACAGCGAGATCGTGCCGAGCACGATGCCGGTCAGCGAGATGCTCGCGAAGAAGCCGAAGGCGATCATCCTGTCCGGCGGGCCGTCGTCCGTCTACGAGGAGGGCGCGCCGTCCATCGACCGCGCCCTGTTCGAGGCGGGCGTCCCCGTCTTCGGCATGTGCTACGGCTTCCAGCTGATGGCCACCACCCTCGGCGGCACGGTCGACAACAACGGCCGCCGCGAGTACGGCCGCACCCCGCTGCACGTCAGCCGGCACGGCGCCAACTCCACCCTCTTCGAGGGCACGCCCGCCGAGCAGTCGGTGTGGATGTCGCACGGTGACGCCTGCTCCGCCGCGCCGGAGGGCTTCACCGTCACCGCCTCCACCGACGGTGTTCCGGTCGCCGCCTTCGAGAACGACGAGCGCAGGCTGTACGGCGTCCAGTACCACCCGGAGGTCATGCACTCCACGCACGGCCAGCAGGTGCTTGAGCACTTCCTCTACCGTGGCGCGGGCCTGGAGCCCACCTGGACGACGCACAACGTCGTCGAGGAGCAGATCGCCGTCATCCGCGAGCAGGTCGGCGACAAGCGGGTCATCTGCGGTCTGTCCGGCGGCGTGGACTCCGCGGTCGCCGCCGCCCTGGTGCAGAAGGCCGTCGGCTCCCAGCTCACCTGTGTCTTCGTCGACCACGGCCTGCTGCGCAAGGGCGAGGCCGAGCAGGTCGAGAAGGACTTCGTGGCCGCCACCGGCGTCCAGCTGAAGGTGGTCGACGCGCAGGAGCGCTTCTTGACCGCGCTCGCCGGGAAGACCGACCCGGAGGAGAAGCGGAAGATCATCGGCCGGGAGTTCATCCGGGTCTTCGAGCAGGCTGCCTCCGAGGTCGTCGCCGACGCGGGCACGCACGGCGAGGCCGTTGAGTTCCTGGTCCAGGGCACGCTCTACCCGGACGTCGTCGAGTCCGGCGGCGGCACCGGCACCGCCAACATCAAGTCGCACCACAACGTCGGCGGCCTGCCCGAGGACCTGCAGTTCCGGTTGGTCGAGCCGCTGCGCAAGCTGTTCAAGGACGAGGTCCGCAAGGTCGGCGAGGAGCTGGGCCTGCCGTCCGAGATCGTCTGGCGCCAGCCGTTCCCGGGCCCCGGCCTGGGCATCCGGATCATCGGCGAGGTCACCCGCGACCGTCTGGACCTGCTGCGCGACGCCGACGCGATCGCCCGCGAGGAGCTGACCGCCGCCGGTCTCGACCGCGACATCTGGCAGTGCCCGGTCGTCCTGCTGGCGGACGTGCGCTCGGTGGGCGTCCAGGGCGACGGCCGCACCTACGGCCACCCGGTCGTGCTGCGCCCGGTGTCGTCGGAGGACGCGATGACGGCTGACTGGTCCCGTCTGCCGTACGACGTACTGGCGAAGATCTCGACCCGGATCACCAACGAGGTCCGTGACGTCAACCGCGTGGTGCTGGACGTGACCAGCAAGCCGCCGGGCACCATCGAGTGGGAGTGACCTCACTCCCACTCGAACGCGTCAACGACTCGCGCCGCCGCTCATACGTATGAGTGGCGGCGCTGTCGTTCACGCTCGGTACGCTGTCCGTACGGTGCAGGATCCCGTCCATGGGAGGAACCATGACCGCCGAGCCGCTGCCCGCCGCTTCCGCGTGGCCTGTGCCGCCGCCGGAGGGCTACACCGTGGACGATCTGTTCACCCTGCCCGATCTCCCGCCGCACACCGAGTTGATCGACGGGAGTCTCGTCTTCGTGAGCCCGCAGCGCGTTTTCCACTCCGTCGTGATCGACCTGCTGGTCACCGGCCTGCGACGAACGGTGCCGCCCGGGTTGAAGGTCCGGCGCGAGATGACCGTCGTCATCGACAGGCACAACGGCCCCGAACCAGACGTCATCGTCATGCGTGCCGATTCCGAGACCAGCCCCGCGCAGACGCACTACCAGGCTGCCGATGTGCTGCTCGCAGTGGAGGTGGTCTCTCCTGACTCGGCGGCTCGTGATCGGGATACGAAGCCGCACAAGTACGCGGCTGCCGGTATCCGGCATTTCTGGCGTGTCGAGATGGCCGGTCATGACGAAAGCGCGGTCGTCTATGTTCATGAGCTGGATCCAGGGAACAAGGCGTATGTCTTCCGCGGTATGCACCACACCCAGCTGAAGCTCAGTACCCCCTTCACCATCGACATCGACCTCACCGAGATCGATCACCTGTAAGACCCTGGTCTTGTGGTGTACCTCGCGGTAACTTCCGCCCCATGAGCGAAAAGACCCCGCCGCAGCCCATACCCACCGACCAGCTCCAGTTCGCTCTCCCCCCGACGTTCGACAACGTCGCGGACGAGCGGCAGTACCGCAAGGAGCGGCTGACCGCCGCGCTCCGGCTCTTCGGGCGATTCGGGTTCGAGGAGGGGGTCGCGGGCCACATCACCGCCCGGGACCCGGAGTTCACCGATCACTTCTGGGTCAACCCGTTCGCGATGTCCTTCAAGCACATCACGGTCAACGACCTGATCCTGGTCAACCACTCCGGGCAGGTCGTCGAGGGCCGCCACCACGTCAACCAGGCCGCGTTCGCGATCCATTCGCAGGTCCACCAGGCGCGCCCGGACGTCATCGCGGCTGCGCACAGCCACTCCACCTACGGTCGGGCGCTGTCCGCGCTCGGTGAGTTGCTGGAGCCGATCACCCAGGACGTCTGCGCCTTCTTCGAGGACCACACGCTGTTCGACGACTACACGGGCGTGGTCGTCGACGAGGAGGAGGGCCGCCGGATCGCCGCGGCGCTCGGCCCGCACAAGGCCGTGATCCTGCGCAACCACGGGCTGTTGACCGTGGGCGACTCGGTGGACGCGGCCGCCTGGTGGTTCATCACCATGGAACGTTCCTGCCAGGTGCAGCTCACCGCGAAGGCGGCGGGCAAGCCGGTGCCGATCAGCCATGAGAAAGCGGTAGCCACCCGCGAACAGCTCGGCAACGATCTCGTCGCCTGGATCAACTACCAGCCGCTGTACCACCAGATCACCCGCAGCGAGCCCGACCTGTTCGGCTGAGACCTCGCCGCGGTCCCGCACAAGAACCCAACGCGGCATTGAGCGGGAGCCGTCCGGCTCGCGTACCTCTGTGTGGTAACCGACGGAGAGGCGGAACGTGATGGCTGGTGTGGATGCGACGACGCTCGGGTCGAACGGGGCGTGGCGGGCCAACCTGACCCGCCACGCGCTGCTACCGCTCCGAGTCTTCCTGGGCGTGACCTTCGTCTACGCGGGCCTCGACAAGCTCACCCATCCGTCGTTCTTCGCCGCCAGTGGCCCCAACTCCCTGGTGACCACGTTGCACGCGGTGCGCGACAGCTCCGCGATACCGGCGCTGGTGGACCTGGCGCTGAGGAGCCCGAGCGGATTCGGCCATGCCATCGCCTTCGGTGAACTCGCCGTCGGACTGGGTACGTTGATCGGTCTGCTGGCCCGAGTCGCCGCGGCGGGCGGTGCGTTGATCTCGCTGAGCCTGTGGCTGACGGTGAGCTGGTCGAGTACGCCGTACTACTACGGCAACGATCTCCCGTACCTCATGGCGTGGCTGCCGCTGGTGCTGGCCGGGGCGCCGGTCGTGTCCCTGGACGCGCTCATCGCGGGGCGCCGGAGGCGGCGGACCGCCTCCTGACCGAGCGGGTCACCGCCCGCGTCAGCCCGGTCAACAGCAGGCCGATCCCCAGCGCGGGCAGCGCCAGTACCGGTCGCGGATGCCAGGCCCCCGCCGCGTCCAGTCCGAACCCGGTCGCGATCGCGAGGCAGACCAGGCCCGCCACCAGCGTCGCCGGTTCGAAGGCCCGTTCACGATCCCGTGCCACGCAGCACCACCGCCTCTCCCACGCCGACCTTCAGGTTGAGCGTGATCTTCCCGCTCGACCGCTTGCCCGCGAGCGGGTCCAGTGTCACCGAACGGTTCATGCCGGGGTGCACGTCCACATTGTGCGGGCCGGGCTCGTCGGGAAACCGGATGTCGCCCAGTCCGACCCTGGCGTGCACATCCACGGTGGCGTCCTCCGGCACCCGTACCCGCAGCTGACCGGCGCCGATGTCCAGCGTCGTCGCGGTCGTACCGCCCTTGAGGTTGAGCCCGGTCAGGTCCAAGGTCCCCTGGCCCGCGCCGAGTTGGTACGTGGGCCGCACCTGCGCGGCGGTCGCCGGGCGCCAGGTCTCGCGGTGCCAGTCCGTTCCGACCGACTTCGGCAGCGAGGCCGCGCCCACCAGCAGTACGCAGCTGAGCGCGGCCCAGAAGATCGTGCCGCGGCCCCGGTGCCCCCGGAAGGCGCCGATCACCAGGCAGAGGCCGAACACGCCGAGCGCGCTGACCAGGCCGATCTCCAGGATCGTGCCCAGCGGATGGTGCCGCCAGGACAGCGCGGTACCGGCGGCGGCCGCGAGGACGGCGAGGCAGAACGTTCCCAGGCCGAACCCCGACCGTTCGCGCGACTCCCGGGGTTCACGGGGCGCGCGCTTCGCCGCGGGCGCCGACCACTTCTCGTACCCCCCGTGGTCCGAGTCGTCCGGACCCCACAGGTACCCGGTGGCACCGGCGGCGTAGACCCTCGACTCACGCCACCACGACGGTGTCTCGGCGGGTGGCGGCTGCGCGGCGGGCGGGGCGTCGGACACCTGGCCCGAGGCGGTCGCGAAGGCCTCACCGTCCGCTCCGGCCCGGGCCAGCGCAGTCCGCCGCCGGGTGGACCAGTAGACGGCCCCGACCAGCGCGGCCACCAGGCAGATGGAGAACGCCTGGCTGTCCCCGTTGTCCATGGTCGACAGGAACAGACCCGACCCGACCAGCGTGAACAGCAGCGCGGTCAGCGCCGTCCCCTCGATCCGGCCGGAGAGCAGCCGGTGCAGCTCGGTCTCGTCCTCGCCCTGCGTCGGGATCAGCAGCCATCCGATGCCGTACGCGATCAGGCCGACGCCACCGGTCAGCGCGAGCACCGCGAGCACCACCCGGAAGATCACCGGGTCCATGCGGAAGTACCGGCCGAGGCCGCCGCACACCCCGCCGATGACCTTCTGGCGGCGGCTGCGGGTCAGCCCCTTCCGGAGGCCCCTCCCGAGCGCGTCGCGCCCCTCGTCCTGCGGGTCGTCGTCTGTCATTCCTCCATGGTGCGGGCTGCGCGGGACTGCCGGAATCCGTGACGCCCCTGGTCCGACCCTGATTCCCGACTCAGGGATGCCCAGGTCAGGGAAGACCTCGGGGGCAACCCTGATGCCGCAGACGGCCCGGACATGTGACGATCGGATACATGCCAGCCATGTCCGCGCCCGCCGGGTCCGCCCGCGCCGACTTCGACGACGATCCGCCGCCCAAGCTGTACCGCAGCTCGGAGGGCCGCATGATCGGCGGTGTGGCGCGTGGGCTGGCCGGACACCTCGGACTGCCGACGCCCTGGGTACGCATCGCCTTCGCCGTGCTGTCGACCATCGGCGGCCTCGGCATTCCGCTCTACGCCGCCTTCTGGTTCGTCGTCCCGCTCGGTGTCGGCGGTGTCGACCAGGCGGCGAAGCAGCCGACCCATCCCCGTGCCTGGCTGACCGGCCGCAAGCCGGATCGCGGCCAGATCATCGCGATGCTCGCGATGATCGCGGGCTTCGCGGTACTGGTGAAGAACCTCAATCTCGGCGCGGCCAACCACTACATCTGGCCGGTGCTGCTGATCGGCGCGGGCGTGGCACTGGTCTGGCGGCAGGCGGACAACGCCCGCCGGGCACGCTGGGTCGAGATGAGCCGTGGCAAGCGGTTCCTCCCGGTGGCCCGGGGCGCCGCCGGAGTGATCCTGGTCGCCGCCGGAGTCACCGGCTTCCTCGTGCTGCGCAGCTCCGCGCGCGACCTCGGCGCCGTGCTGCAGGCCTCGCTGGCCGTCCTGGTGGGCATCGCCCTGCTCGCCGGGCCGTACGTGGTGCGGATGACCCAGGACCTCTCCACCGAGCGCATGATGCGCATCCGCGCCCAGGAGCGCGCCGAGGTCGCCGCGCACGTCCACGACTCCGTCCTGCACACCCTGACCCTCATCCAGCGGCACGCCGACGACTCCCGCGAGGTGGCGCGGCTGGCCCGCGCGCAGGAGCGCGAGCTGCGCGCCTGGCTGTACCGGCCGGAGGGCACCGGCAAGGAGGACGAACCGACCACCCTCGCCGACGCGGTGCGCGCGACGGCCGCCGAGGTCGAGGACTACCACGGCGTTCCGGTGGAGGTGGTCTGCGTCGGCGACTGCCCGCTGGACGGAAACCTCGGCGCGTTGATGCAGGCCGCGCGTGAGGCAATGGTCAACGCCGCCAAGTACGGTGGCGACGAGGCGGTTCAGGTGTACGCGGAGGTCGAGGACACCCGGGTCTTCGTGTCCGTACGGGACCGTGGCCCCGGCTTCGACATCGACCAGGTGCCGGATGACCGGATGGGCGTCCGGGAATCGATCATCGGCCGCATGAAGCGCAACGGCGGCGAGGCACGGCTGCACGCCGCGCCGGGCGGCGGTACCGAAGTGGAACTGGAAATGGAGAGGTCGGCGGCATGAGCGAAGAGACGTCTGCGGCGCGTCAGGTACGGGTGGTGCTCGTCGACGACCACAGGATGTTCCGCACCGGCGTACAGGCCGAGATCGGCGACACCGAGCGCACCGGCGTCGACGTGGTCGGCGAGGCCGCCGACGTCGACCAGGCGGTGACGGTGGTGACCGCCACCCGCCCGGACGTCGTCCTGCTGGACGTCCATCTGCCGGGCGGCGGCGGGGTGGAGGTGCTGCGCCGCTGCGCACCGCTGATGGCCGACGCGGAGCAGCCGGTGCGCTTCCTGGCGCTGTCCGTCTCCGACGCGGCCGAGGACGTCATCGGCGTCATCCGCGGCGGCGCCCGCGGCTATGTGACGAAGACCATCACCGGCCCGGATCTGGTCAACTCCATCTTCCGGGTCGCGGACGGCGACGCGGTCTTCTCGCCACGGCTGGCCGGTTTCGTGCTGGACGCCTTCGCCTCCTCGGACGCCCCGCCGGTCGACGAGGACCTGGACCGCCTCACCCAGCGGGAGCGGGAGGTCCTGCGGCTGATCGCCCGCGGCTACGCGTACAAGGAGATCGCCAAGCAGCTGTTCATCTCCGTCAAGACGGTCGAGTCCCATGTCTCGGCGGTACTGCGGAAGTTGCAGCTGTCCAACCGCCACGAACTGACCCGCTGGGCGACGGCCCGCAGGCTGGTCTAGGCGCCACCGCGCAGGGGCGTGCCGTCCGGCAGCGGGAGTTCGAACCACACCGTCTTGCCGATCCCGTACGTGCGGGGCTGTACGTCCCAGGACGCGGCCAGTTCGGCCACCAGCGCCATACCCCGGCCCGACTCGTCCTCGGCCGAGGCGCTGGTGAGCTTCGGTAAGTCACTGCTGGCGTCCGAGACCTCGACGCGGAGCGTGCCCTCCTGCAGCGCGCAACGGGCTCCGATCTGCCGCCCCGGCGTGACGTGCGCGTGGCGGCAGGCGTTCGTCATCAGCTCGCTCAAAAGGAGGACGGCGGTCTCCGCCGTCTCGTCCGGGATCAGCCACGAACTGGCCTGCTCCCGCAGCCAGTTCCGGGCCCGCCCCACGCTGCGTGGGTGGCGCGGAAAGCGCCGTTCAATGTCGTTCACGGGTCATACCGTGCTGCGCGGGGAATAGCGTTTGGAGTGACGGTACGGGTACGGAGCGCTGCTGTACCCGTCACGTGACAGGGGAGGCGGGACGGTGACGAACGGGACGGCTCAGCCGCCGATGGCCTGGCGGTACTGCGGCAACCAGGTCAAGCTGTGGCGCATGCGCGCGGGCGTAAGCCGCGAGAGCCTCGGCGAGAAGGCGGGTTACGAGTACGAGAGCGTCAAGTCCATGGAACAGGGTCGCCGGAGGCCTAGCCTCCGGCTCCTGGAGATCGCGGACGAGATGTGCGGCGCGCAGGGGCTTTTGCTCGCGGCACGGGAGTATTTGAAGCCAGAGCGGTATCTGTCGTACGCCAGGGACTTCATTCGGTACGAGGCCGCGGCGATTGCTCTAACTTCGTACCAGCCGTTGCTGATCCCGGGGTTGCTTCAGACCGAGGAGACGGCGCGGTCACTACTTAATGCGCACTGGCCACCGTTGGATGACGAGACGGTTGAGGAGCGAGTCGCGGCCCGACTTGATCGGCAGTCTGTGCTGGAAAAGCAGACCAGGGCGTTCACGTTCGTGATCGGCGAGATGGCGCTGCGCTACCCGGTGGGAAGCACGGAGGCGCACCGACGCCAACTGCACCATCTGTTGACGGCGGCCCAGCGGCGCAATGTGACCATCCAGGTCATGCCTGCGGATCGGGGCGCACACCCCGGGCTCGACGGACCGTACGTCCTTCTGGAGACACCGGAGCATGAGCATCTCGCCTACGAGGAGGGGCAAACGACGGGCGTGCTGTACGCGGACCCGGAACAGGTGGGCATCGTCGCGAAGCGCCATGCGATGATCCTGCAGCGTGCCCTCGGCCCCGAGGACTCGGCGCGCTTCATCCGGAAGTTGGCGGAGGAGCTATGAGCACCGAGCTGGTGTGGTTCAAGTCCAGCTACAGCGGAACTGGCGGCGGGGACTGCATCGAAGTCGCCGTCGCCTGGCGCAAGTCCAGCCATAGCGACGACGAGGGCGCCAACTGCGTCGAGGTCGCCACCTGTCCCGAAAACACCGTCCACGTCCGGGACTCGAAGGACAGAAGTGGCCCGCAGCTGGCCTTCACGCCTGCCGCCTGGGCGGACTTCATATCCTTCGCGGCAGCGCAAGCCGCTTGACCATGGCGTCGGAGTCCGTCCCGGACTCCACGGTGGTGAATGCCTCGGCGGCATAGAGCCGCCCCGCGGGATGGGCGCGCTCGACGCTTAATGAGACGCGCTCGACGCCCGCCCCTGCCGCCCGCCGATGGGCATCACGTAGCAGTTAATGGCCGCGATCAGGCCCGGTGCGACCGCACCGGGCCTGGCCGTTTGGCGGGGGGGACCGATCAGGAGAAGATGCCGATCTCGGAGGCGCTCGGCGCCAGAGCCGTGATGTTGAACTTGTCCCCGCAGAGGGTGACGTTCTGCTTCTTGCCGCCGCCTTCCGCGGACAGGAACGGCGTGGCTATGGAGGACTTCTGGTTCGGCGGGGTCACCAGGGCCTTGGTGGCCGTCGCGCAGCCGTAGGGCTGGGAGATGAAGTTGGCCCCGGCGAACGCCGTCCGGCCGGGACGCAGCGTGATGGTCGTGGTGGGGACGTACGAGGTGCGGTGGGTGACCGCACTGTGCTGCGTGCCCTTGGCGTCGACGTAGCCCAGGCCGATGAAGCCGCGGACGGTGCAGGTGTGCTTGGAGTGGTTGGTGACCATGATGAGCGCCGCGCCCTCGGTCTCCGGGCGGTCGCCGACGTTCGGTTGGAGCTGGAAGTCGGCGCTCAGGTCGGCGGTGGTGCACTGGGCGACCGCGGGGTGGGCGGCGGTGGGGGTGGCGGCGTTGGCGGCGCCCGCCGTGGCGAGGGTGAGGGCGGCTACGGCGCCAGCGGTGACGGCTGCGGCGGTGCGACGCGTGGTACGGAACATCTCGTGGGTTCCCCTCCTGGTAAGCGCTCCTGCTGGAGCGTCCTGCGGTCGGAGACGGTAGGAGGGAGGTGAGGGTTTCCGCTGTTACATGGCTAATGCATTTGCTATGTGAAGCCTGGCCAAGAGTGGCTGGAAAGAGTCGTATTGGCCATTTGCTGTACTCAGGCGGGGCGTGTCGCCCCGGCGAACGGCATCTCGGAGACCGGGGAGACGCGGACCGGCGCGCCCGGATGTGGGGCGTGGATCATCTGTCCGTCGCCGATGTAGATGCCGACATGGCTGACGCTCGAATAGAAGAACACGAGGTCGCCCGGCTGGAGTTGGCCTTCCGGGACGCGGGCTCCGGAGTTGATCTGGCTGTAGGTGGTCCGGGGGAGGGAGACCCCGGCGGCGGACCAGGCGGCCTGGGTGAGGCCTGAGCAGTCGTAGGAGTTGGGCCCGGTGGCGCCCCACACATAGGGCTTGCCGAGTTGCGCGTGGGCGAAGGAGACCGCTTGGGCGGCCCGGGAGTTGGGGGCTTGGACCTGCGCGGCTGCGGCGGGGTGAGCGGCGTCGGGGGCGGGGTCGGGGGAGTGCGGCGCGGCGCTCTGGCTCATGGTGAGTTGGCCGAGGAGGTCACGGGCGTGGTCGAGCTCGGCCGTCACCGTCTGCTTGTCGGTGGCGAGTTCGTGCTCGGTCTGCTCAAGCAGCGTGAGTTTGCGGGCCGCTTGGTCGCGGAGTGCCTGCGCCTGCCGCTCCTGGGTGGTGAGGCCACCGAGTGTTGCCGCCTGGTTGGTGCCCGCCTGTTGCAGGATGCCCGCCCGTTCGAGGTACTGGTCGGGCCGGGAGGAGAGGAGCAGCCGCATGGCGGGGTCGGGCTCGCCGGAGCGGTACTGGGCGGCGGCGACCGAGCCGAGGCGGTCGCGGGACTTGTTGATCTGCTGGGTGCGGCGGGCCAGTTGGTCCTGCAACGCCGTGAGCTGGGTGCGCTCGGTGTCGGCCAGCGCCTTGACGGCGTCGTACTTCTGGGTGGCCTGCTCGGCCTGCTGGTAGAGCGCGTCCACTTGTGACTTGACCTGATCCGGTGCGGGTTTTGGGCCCGCGTGGCCGGTGTCGGTGAAGGCGGTGGCCGATGCCGCTCCCGCGATGATGAACGTCGCGGCGGTGCGGGCGGTGGTTCCGGTAAGGGCGCGCTGCTTGGGTTTTCGGTGCGAGGCCACGGGGGTAACGTCTCCGTCTCCGCGAGGGCACACTCGTTGGGAGTGCGCACTTGTCCCCTCGTCTCCCACGGCATGTCTCGGTGGTCGCGAGCTGGCCGAGGGAGCGCTTCGGTTGTGCTGAGGGACGCTAGACCGTGTGGTTACGGAGATGCGGGGCATGGATCGGGACTGGTGCCAAGCGATCATGCGCTGATCGAATGCGATCGCCGCCTTGATGTGTGCGACGTGCTTTCGCGGGCGGCGGCGACCGATGCGGTGGTTGGGGTGCCCCCGGGTGAGCGCGGGTGATATGGCCGGGATTAGGCTCACGGCCATGGACGTGCTGATTCATCTCTTCGTCGGCCTGCACATCATCGGCATCGCCGCGCTGCTCGGCGGTTTCCTGACTCAGATGAAGGCGATGGGCCGCGGCGAGGCGCGGATGGTTCCCGCGATGCTGCACGGCGCGCTGACGATGCTGGCCACCGGCATCGTGCTGGTGGGCCTCAACGAGGCCCAGCACCACCACATCAACACCATCAAGATCGGCATCAAGCTGGCGCTGCTGGTGGTGATCCTCGGCTTGGTCTACGTCAAGCGCGACGAGGAAACAGTGGAAAAGAGCGCCCTGGCCACGGTCGGCGCCCTGACCACGGCCAACATCTTCATCGCCGTCCTGTGGACGTAAGCAGGCCCGGGGCCGAAGCCCCGAGCCCGCCCTGCGCCGTACGCGGCGCGTAGTCCCGTAAGGGGGCCCGGGGGCGAAGCCCCGGAACCCGCCCTGCGCCGAACGCGCCGCGTAGTCCCATGAGGGGGCCCGGGGGCGAAGCCCCGGAACCCGCCCTGCGCCGAACGCGCCGCGTAGTCCCATGAGGGGGCCCGGGGGCGAAGCCCCGGAACCCCGCCCTGCGCCGAACGCGCCACGTAGTCCCATGAGGGGGTCAGGGGCGTAGCCCCCGAGCCCGCCCTGCGCCGAACGCGGCGCGTAGCCCCCAAAGGGGTCCGGGGCGGAGCCCTCGAACCCGCTCCCTTCGCCGGTGCGCGGTGCGTAGCCCGGTAACGGGGGCCCGGGGGCGGAGCCCCCGGAAAAACCCTCCGACTATGCGGGGCGCGTAGCCCCGTAAATCGGCATCTCGGTAACGGGCTGAATGTCAATGACAGCCCCCGTATGCGGAGCCTGGATCATCTGGCCGTTCCCGATGTACATCGCGACATGGCTGATGTCGCTGTAGTAGAAGACCAGGTCGCCGGGCTGAAGATCGGAGATCGAGACGCGCTGGCCGACGTTGACCTGGTCCCAGGTGGTGCGCGGCAGGGTGACCCCGGCGGCTGCCCACGCGGCCTGGGTGAGGCCGGAGCAGTCGTAGGAGTTGGGCCCGGTCGCACCCCATACGTACGGCTTGCCGAGCTGCGCCTTGGCGAACGCGATCGCCTTCGCCGCCTTGGCCGCGTACGACCCGCCGCTGGACGAACCCGAACCGCTCGATGAACCCGAGCCGCTGGACGAACCCGAGCCCTGCGACTGCTGCTCCTGCTTCTGCTTCTGGGCGGCGGCGAGCCGTGCCGCCTCCTGCTGCGCCTGCTCCTCCTTCTGCTTCTGCAGCGCCGCCAGCCGCGCCTTCTGCTGTGCGTTGAGGCTGTTGAGCAGGTTCTGTGCCTGGGTGAGCTTCTTCTGGACGGTTTCCTTGTCGGTGGCCAGCTGCTGCTGCGAGTCGGTGAGCGACTGCAGGCTCTTGGCCGCCGCCCCGCGCTGCTTGGCCGCCTGCGCCTGCTGGGTCTCGAAGTCCGCCAGTACCTGCTGCTCCTTGCCGGAGGCCCGGTTCATCAGATGCGACTGGTCGAAGTACTGCTGCGGGTCGGCGGCGAGGAAGAACTGCGCGGTCTTGCCGAGCCCGCCGGTGCGGTACTGGGCCGCCGCATACTGCCCGAGCGTGCGCCGGGTGTCATTGAGCTTCTGCGCCCCGCTCGCGAGCTGGTCGAGCAGCGCGTCCGCCTTCTTGCGCTGTGCCTCGGTGTTCTGCTGCGCCTGGTCGTACTTCATGGTGGCGACCTCGGCGTCGTGGTTGAGCTGGTCCACCTGCCGCTGCACGTCCGCGATCGACGGCTGCGCGGCGGGCTGCGCGGGTGCGGCCGAGGCCGTTTCGCTCAGCAGGGTGACGGTGGCGAGCGCGGCCGAGGTCAGACCTATGGCCGAACGCGTGCCTGGTGTCGCCAGGGCAAGGGTCAGCGGTTTGCGGGGCTTGCGATGCGACGCCAACGCGGGGCGCTCCTTCCGTGGACCGCTTACCGGGTTAGCTGTCGGGTTCGGGCGGTCGGAAGGTTGCCCTACGGCATGTGCACGTACACACGCGCCGATTCACCCCAGATGGTGCGGGTGGGTCCCCGGTTCCGGCCAGGCCGGACTCAGCGGAGGCGTACGTATCGGCACGGTCGCCGAGTTGGGGGACGGACGCCTGGTCGAGCACGCTAGCGAACGTGTGTGGCTGGTGTGAAGCCCGGGGCGAGGTTTGTCCGCAACCGTTCCGTGATCCTGTGCGCGAACCCACTTCCAGCCGCCGCTCGGGGCGCGTTCGGCGGACCCGGCCCGGGCTGTCAGTGCGGCGGCCTAGACTCGGTGGACGATGAGCAGCCTCTTCGATGACAGTTTCCTGGCCGACATGGGCTCCCTGGAGCCGAGCGAGGAACACCCTCCGCCGCCGGACGAGCACCCAGCGGAAGACCTCCCGGACGATCTGTTCGGGGGCCGGTACGACGCGCCGCCGCATGCCCTCGGCACGCTGCGCGACACGTACTACCGGGATGGTGCCCCGCGGCCCGTCGTCGACCCCGTGGCCCTGCTGGAGGGGCTGAACGAGCAGCAGCGCGCCGCCGTCGCCCACTCCGGCTCACCGCTGCTCATCGTCGCCGGTGCGGGTTCCGGCAAGACCCGCGTACTGACCCACCGCATCGCGCACCTGCTCGCGGCGCGGCATGTCCACCCTGGCCAGATCCTCGCGATCACGTTCACCAACAAGGCCGCGGGCGAGATGAAGGAGCGCGTGGAGCAGCTGGTGGGACCGCGGTCCGCCGCGATGTGGGTCTCCACCTTCCACAGCGCGTGTGTGCGCATCCTGCGCCGCGAGTCCAAGAAGCTCGGTTTCACCTCCAGCTTCTCGATCTACGACGCCGCCGACTCCAAGCGCCTGATGGCCCTGGTCTGCCGCGATCTCGACCTGGACCCCAAGCAGTTCCCGCCGAAGTCGTTCAGCGCCAAGGTCTCGAACCTGAAGAACGAGCTGATCGACGAGGAGGCCTTCGCCGCCCAGGCGGAGAACCCCTTCGAGAAGAAGCTGGCCGAGGCCTACGCGCTCTACCAGGCGCGGCTGCGCGAGGCCAACGCGCTGGACTTCGACGACATCATCATGACCACCGTCCACCTGCTCCAGGCGTTCCCCGACGTCTCCGAGCACTACCGGCGGCGGTTCCGCCATGTCCTGGTGGACGAGTACCAGGACACCAACCACGCGCAGTACACGCTGGTGCGCGAGCTGGTCGGCACCGGCGACGACACCGCCGAGCTGTGCGTCGTGGGTGACGCGGACCAGTCGATCTACGCCTTCCGCGGTGCGACGATCCGCAACATCCTCCAGTTCGAGGAGGACTACCCGACGGCGACCACGATCCTGCTGGAGCAGAACTACCGCTCCACGCAGACCATCCTGACCGCCGCCAACGCCGTCATCGAACGCAACACCAGCCGCCGCCCGAAGAACCTGTGGACCGAGGCGGGCGCCGGACCGGTGATCACCGGCTATGTCGCCGACACCGAGCACGACGAGGCGCAGTACGTCGCCGAGGAGATCGACCGCCTCAGCGACGCGGGCGATGCCAAACCCTCCGATGTGGCGGTTTTCTACCGGACCAACGCCCAATCCCGTGTCTTTGAAGAGATCTTCATCCGGGTCGGCCTGCCGTACAAGGTCGTCGGCGGTGTGCGCTTCTACGAGCGCAAGGAGGTCCGGGATGTGCTGGCGTACCTGCGGGTCCTGGCCAACCCGGAGGACAGCGTTCCGCTGCGCCGGATCCTCAACGTGCCCAAGCGCGGCATCGGCGAGCGCGCGGAGGCGATGATCGACGCGCTGGCGATGCGCGAGAAGATCACCTTCCCGCAGGCGCTGCGCAGGGTCGACGACGCGTACGGCATGGCGGCCCGCTCCACCAACGCCGTCCGGCGGTTCAACGAGCTGATGGAGGAGCTGCGCACGATCGTGGAGTCCGGCGCCGGGCCCGCGACCGTACTGGAGGCCGTGCTGGAGCAGACGGGCTATCTCGCCGAGTTGCAGGCCTCGTCCGACCCCCAGGACGAGACCCGGATCGAGAACCTCCAGGAACTCGCCGCGGTGGCCCTGGAGTTCGAGCAGGAGCAGCCGGAGGGTGTGCTGTCGGACTTCCTTGAGCAGGTCGCGCTGGTCGCCGACTCGGACCAGATTCCGGACGAGGAGGACAACGGCGGCGTCATCACGCTGATGACGCTGCACACCGCCAAGGGCCTGGAATTCCCGGTGGTGTTCCTGAGCGGCATGGAGGACGGCGTCTTCCCGCACATGCGCGCGCTCGGCCAGACCAAGGAGTTGGAGGAGGAGCGCCGACTCGCGTACGTCGGCATCACCCGCGCCCGCGAGCGGCTGTATGTGACCCGGTCCGCGATGCGCAGCGCCTGGGGCCAGCCGTCGTACAACCCGCCGTCGCGGTTCCTGGAGGAGATCCCGGACAAGCTCATCGAGTGGAAGCGGACGGGCGGTTCGGCGCCGTCGGTGTCCGCCGCCTCCGCGGCCCTGGGCGCTGGCCGGGGTGGCGGGCTCGGGGCCAAGGCCGGTCCCTCCGGCTTCGCCACCCGGCGGGCGAAGGAACGGCAGGTCGTCGCACTGACGGTCGGCGACCGGGTCACGCATGACTCGTTCGGGCTCGGCACGGTGGTCGCCGTCAAGGGCAGCGGGGACAACGCCGAGGCCACGGTCGACTTCGGCGAGGAGAAGCCGAAGCGGTTGTTGCTGCGGTACGCGCCGGTCGAGAAGCTCTAGGGATCACCGGGGGCTTCGCCCCCGGGCCCCGTTGGGGCTGGGCTGTGGCTTCGGGCTGTGCTCAGCGGGGGTCCAGGCCGTGTTCGGTGAGCCACGGCAGCGGGTCGATGGGCTCGCCGCCACGGGGCCGTACCTCGAAGTGCAGGTGCGGGCCAGTGGTGTTGCCGGTGTTGCCCGAGTACGCGATGACGGTGCCTGCCTGCACGGTTCCCGCCCGGACCTTGGTGCTGCTCAGATGGCAGTACAAGGTCTCGGTGCCGTCGGGGGCGGTGACTATGGCCATGTTCCCGTAGGACGGGTTCCACTGGGTGCGGACCGTGCCGTCGGTGGCCGCCATGACGGGGGTGCCCTCGCTCACCGGGAAGTCGATGCCGGTGTGCACCGACATCCAGTTGATTCCCGCCTGGCCGAAGTAGGCGCTCAACCCCCGCTGAGTGACGGGTAGTACGAACTTCGGCCGCATCGCTTCCTTGTGCGCGACCTCGGCCGCCTTGCGCTTGGCCTCCTCGGCCTGCCGCTTCTTGATGTCGAGGCGTTGCTGGGCGCGGCTGGCCCGGTCCGCGAAGTCATCGGCGTTGCGGCTGACATCGGAGAGCTGCTGGTCGAGCTTGGTGGCCGGGGCCTGCTTCGGCGTGGACCCGGCCTGGGGCGCCGGGCTGTCGTGGTGCCCGGCGGCGACGCTGCTCACCGCGGCGGCGGTCACACCCATGACGGCCATCGACGGTACGCCGACGGTGAGCATCGTGGACCGCCGGGAGCGCCTGACGGTCCGCCGACGCCGACCGGGCCCGGCGGACTGCCGTACGACGGAGTCCGGTTGGGGCACGGGGGTCCGGTCCTCGATCTCTTCCGGGGCTTCGCAGGCGGTATCCGGGCCGTCGGCCTCCGCCGCTACGTCCGCGTAGCCGCCGGTGTCATGGTCGCCGAGGACATACGTCCCGGTCTCATAGGTTCCCGTGTCATATGTGTGGAACACGGGGTAAGCGCCGGTGTCGTACCCGGCGTGCGTGTCGTAGGCGTCGTAACCCTGCTGGTTGTTATGGGGCTGGGTCTCGTACGCGTCATATGCGGTGCCCGGGGCATATGCGACGGCCGTGCTGTCGAAGTTCGCATGCGTGCCGGTTTCGTACGCCCCGGTGGAATACCCGTCGTAGCCATACGCGCCGTACTCGTCCACCGCCAACTTCGCTTTCGCCTCAGCATCGGAAGAATTAGCGGCGACTGTATCCCGCCCTACCGGATGACGACAATCTCCGCGCGGATTCGGGCATGCGCACGAAGAACATTCGCCCGTCGGGCGTCATGCGGCGTCGACCGCGCCGCCGAACTCCTCCTCATCGGCCAGCGTCTGCCGAATCGCCGCCGCCACGGCGCTGTTGACCGGGAACGTCAGATGGCCGATGCCGGGGACCTCGACATTGCGGACGGCCAAATCCGGGTGGTCGAGCCGGGCGGTTTCGGCTGGCACCATGAATTCGTCGAGGTCGCTCCAGAAGGCGACGAAGCGCGTGCTGCAGCCGATTGCGGGTTTCGCGAGTTCGCGCAGGAGTTCGGAATTCGGTCGCATTTGCCGGATGAGCGGATGGGGGTTGGCGAACGGTATGGCACGGGTTCCGGAGTGCGGCGTACCGAGGGTGATCAGCGTGCGCACCCGTACGTCGCCGCCCAGCCGCTGTACGTAGTAGCGGGCGATCAGGCCGCCCAGACTGTGTCCGACGATGTCGACCCGCTGGTGACCGCTTTGCTCGCAGGCCCGCTCCACATGCTGTCCCAGTAACGCCGCCGCATCTCGGACGTCGCAGGTCAGAGGTGAGTAGTTGAGGGACTGCACGCACTGCCAACCGTTCCGCCGCAGGCTCCGGGCCAGCAGGGCGAAGACCGACCGGTTGTCCACGAATCCGTGCAGCAGCAGGACGGGTGGGGACCCGCAGGGCGCCGCGGATATCCGGCGCTCCGCGAGCGCGCCACCAGAGCTGCCCCTGGCGGCCGTGTCCTGCTCGGTGCTGAGCTCCTGGAAGACGCCGGTGGGGTAGAGGAGAAGGTGCCCGGCCAGGACCGCCAGCTCCACACTGGTGGCTCGGATCAGCGCCATCGAGCGCAGCAGTCTGCGCCAGCCGCTGGTGAAGGACAGATCAACCATGGCCCTACCTCCCCGTTTCGGCGCAGGGAAGACAGGCCTGGCCCCCCGCGGCCCTCAAGGGTCGCCGGATGGCGCCTGTGGTCCGCCCGCGCGGACAGTGCCGGCGGGCAAAGCCGTACCGCCGCGCCGTGCGGCTGACGGCGCGGGGGTACGGCGACCTGGCTGCGGCTCCCCAGGTATACGAGCAGCCCGCCAGCCGCCACCCGGTCGCTACGGGTGGCGCGCTACGGACGAGGCGCTACGGACGACGAGGGCGCAGATGCGGGCCGATCGCGTTGCGAACGTGTCCCACGTGTGATTTCCCCCTCCCTCCGCACCGTGAAACTGCCGTGTGCGCAATGCTGTAGATAACGTTCGTTCACGCTGGAGCCGAATGGCGCTCGATGGCAGCGATGGCATGGCATGGAGGCAGTGATGGGTGTGTCCGGTCCGATCCGCGTGGTGGTGGCCAAGCCGGGTCTCGACGGCCACGACCGCGGGGCCAAGGTCATCGCGCGGGCGTTGCGCGACGCGGGCATGGAGGTCATCTACACCGGTCTGCACCAGACTCCGGAGCAGATCGTGGACACCGCGATCCAGGAGGACGCCGACGCGATCGGCCTGTCCATCCTCTCGGGCGCGCACATGACGCTCTTCGCCAAGGTGATCGAGCTGCTCGGCGAGCGGGACGCGAGTGACATCAAGGTCTTCGGCGGCGGGATCATCCCTGAGGCGGATATCGCTCCGCTCAAGGAGCTGGGGGTCTCGGCGATCTTCACGCCTGGTACGCCTACGGGTGACGTCGTCACCTGGGTGCGGGGGAATGTGCGGGTGCCTGCGTAGGCGCTCGCGCTGGCGTTTGGGGGATGATTGCCCGCCCTCCCACCCGTTTGCCGGTGCCCGCATCTTGCCGTTGCGCTCGGCTGGCTGTGGGTCGGGGGTGTGCCGGGGTATCTCCTCACTCCGGCCATCGCTTCACGGTTGCGGTGCTTCCTGGGGTCGCTGCGGGGACACCCCGGCACACCCCCTTCCGTGAGTTCCTGCGCTTGCGGCTGGGTGGGTGGGGACGAGTCCGGTCGCATTCGCTGCGTTGCGTTGCGCTGCGGTCCGGTGGGTGGGCTACTGCTGTAGTTCGGCCCGCATCGTCGCTCTCAGGCGGAGGGTGGTGATGAGGCGTTGGAAGGCCTCGGACCAGTAGCCTCCGGCGCCGGGGGACGCGTCACCGGCGTCTTCCGGGGTGGCGGTGAGGGGTTCCAGGCGGTCCGCCAGGGCGGGGTCGAGGCAGCGTTCGGCCAGGCCCATGACGCCGCTGAAGCTCCACGGGTAGCTGCCCGCCTCGCGGGCGATGTCGAGCGCGTCCACCACCGCCCGGCCGAGCGGCTCGGCCCACGGCACGGCGCAGGCGCCAAGCAGCTGGAACGCCTCCGACAGGCCGTGCCCGGCGATGAACTCGGCCACCCATACGGCCCGTTCGCCCTCGGGCAGTACGGAGAGCAGCTTCGCCGGGTCCCCGGCGGCCATCACCGCCCCGGCCGGTACCGGCGGCGGCCCGAGCAGCGCGCGTGCCCACTCGGCGTCCCGTTGCCGCACCGCCGCGCGGCACCACGCGGCGTGCAGGTCCGGCTGCCAGTCGTCGGCCACGGCGAGCGCCGCGATCTGCTCCGGGGTGCGGCCACCGAACTGGGCAGGCCATATCCCAAGCGGCGAGCTCTCCACCAACTGGCCCAGCCACCAGGCCCGTTCACCCCGCCCCGGCGGCGGGCTGGCGGCGAGCCCGTCCCGTTCCATCGCCGTATCGCAGGCGTACGGTGCCTCGACCGCTATGCGTGGACCGACCCCCGTACGGTCCAACGAGACGCAGGCCAGGGCCCGTTCCGCCATGCGGTGGGCGAGTGCGGAACCGGGCAGCGCGGAGAGCAGCTCGGCGGCGGTGGCCCGGACGTTGCGGCTGCGGTCGGTGAGCGACTGCTCCAGGAACGGCTCGTCGTTCTGACTCAGTCCGGTGCGCAGCGCGTCCAGGAACATCAGACGGTCCTCGGCCCGCTCCTGCGCCCAACTGCCGCTGAGCAGCGCGAGCCCGGCCGCCGGGTCAAGCTCCCGCAGGCCGCTGAGGAGCGCGACGCGCTCGGCGAACAGGCCTTCCTCCCACAGCCGCCGGGCCGCCTCCGGATCGGCGGCGGCATCTCCTGCCGCGCTGCGGTTGCCCGAGCGGAGGGCGAACTTCCAGTCCGGGTTCAACTCGGCGAGCCACAAAGCGCGCGGTCCGGCCAGGGCGAGCGCGTCCGGCCGCAGGTCGGTGCGCGCTCGGGCAGCGTCGAGGAGATCAGGAAGCGCCGCGTCCGGGGCGCGGTAGCCGTGCTGCCCGGCCGCCGCCAGCCACTGCGGAAGCAACTCCCCGAGGCTGGGCGTCGATCCGCGCCGCCCACTGGCCGAAGCACCGTTGCCCGAACGGTCGTTGAGCAGCGCCCTCAGCCTGGCCTGGGCGGCCGGTGGTGGCAGTGGGCGGGGATCACCGGGTGCCGGTGCGGGTCGCGGTGCGCTGCGGGCCGGCACCAGTCCGGCGCGGCGGCGCACGGTGGCGACAGCGGCCGCGTCCAGCAGCGCGGCCGCCGCGGTATCGCGATCGTCGCCGACCCCGACCGGCGGTCTGCGTCGGGTGGTGCCCAGCAGCGCGGCGGAGACCAGCTCCTCCCAGGTCGATGCCGGGTGTTCGGTGATGGTCATGGTGCCCCTCCCGTCCGTTCGTCCCGTCACAGCGCCACTGCCTCCGCCGTCCCGCCGTCGTCCGCCGGCCAGGTGGTCAACGGAGTGAAGCCGCGGTGTCCCACCGTGCCGAAGACGGTGACCGGGTGGCCGCCGGAGACCGCGGCGAGACGCCACAGGCCAGGCCGCCCCAGCCGCCGCGGGTCCACCGGCAGCGCCGAATCCGCGTCCGCGTCAGCCAGTTGCCAGCCGCCTGGATCCGGTATCGGCAGCACCCCGGACAGCACCACCGGCCACTCGTCCAGCCAGGGGTCGGCGCGCAGCGCCTCCCCGTACCCGGACAGCGCCTCCCCGACCGCCACGCCGGGCGGTACGTGCCCGGGTGCCGGGGATCCGTGCTGCGGGCCCAGAGCGGCCCGCAGCGGCACCGCGCCGGGGTGGTAGGCCAGCTCCGCGTCGAGGGACCGGCCGACCGGCAGTGACACCTCGGGGGCCCGGCCCGCCGCACCGAACGACAGCAGCAGGGCCGGACGACCGCTGCGCGCACCGCGCAGCCAGATGCGGCGCGTGGTCATCGTCCCTTCGGTGCTGTCCTGCTGGGCGAGGACGAGCCAGCTGTCCCGCAGTGTCGGACCGGCCAGCAACTCCGCGGCGGCGGTGGTGAAGCCGACCCGGGAGCGGACCGTGTCGGACAGGGCGCCGGGCAGTGCGTCGGGCCGGGCGTCGAGGGCGAGGCAGCCGCGGGCGAGGAGGTGCAGCATCCCGTACTCCTCCAGGAGCCGCGACGGCCAGTCGCCCCCCGATCCCGGTATCGCGCCCAACTCCCGGACCCGCGTGGCGAGTCCGGGGGCCTGGGCGTCGACCATGCGGGCGGCGACCCCCTCCCAGACGCGTCGGTCCTCCCGCGCCGCGGCGAGCCCGGTGCGCAACTGGTCGGTCAGCCGCTGCTCCAGCTCGGCCGCGCCCGCCGCCACCCGCCGGGCGCGCCGCTCGGCGCGCCTGCGGGCGGCCTCCGGATCGGCCGCCGCACCCGCACCCCCACCGCCACCCGCCGCGGACTTCTCGCGCGCGGCCGTGCGCTTGGCGCGCCACTGCGCCACCCAGTCCGGCGGCTCCGCCGTGCCGATGCCCGTCCCGCGGTCCGCATCCGTCGGCGCGTCGCCCCGCGCCCAGAGCAGCAGCAGCCCCAGGGCGTGCTTGCACGGGAACTTGCGGCTCGGGCAGGTGCAGTTGAACGCGGGACCCGCGAGGTCGACGGCCGTCCGGTACGGCCTGCCGCCGCTCCCCGCGCACAGCCCCCACACCATGGCCTCGCCGCCGTCCCCCGACGCACCCGCCGTGCCCGTGCCGGACCACGGGCCGGGTACGGCGAGCCGGGTACCGGCCTTTTGTGACGCGGTGTCAGGAGCGAGTGCGAGCACCTGCTCCACCGACCACCGCTGCTCGGTGTCCTCCATGCCCACGACGCTACGAGCCACCACTGACAATCCGCCCTGACCTGGGGTTTCTCCTGCGTCGTGAGGGATTGTCAGTGGCCTCGTGCACTGTGGGATCCGCAAGCTTCTTGCACGGACTCATCGTTGGGGGAGCCATGACCGAACAGGCCCTGCGGCCGCACGCCGAGGACGCCTTCGCCGAGGAGCTGGCGGCGCTGGCGGCCGCCGACGACCGCCAGCGTCCTGCCCGTTGGAACCTCTCGCCGTGGGCGGTGGCGACGTACCTGCTGGGCGGGACGCTGCCGGACGGCACCGTCATCAGCCCGAAGTACGTCGGCCCGCGGCGCATCGTCGAGGTCGCCGTCTCCACCCTCGCCACCGATCGCGCGCTGCTGCTGCTCGGCGTGCCCGGCACCGCCAAGACCTGGGTGTCCGAGCACCTCGCGGCCGCCGTCAGCGGTGACTCCACGCTGCTGGTCCAGGGCACGGCGGGCACGCCCGAGGAAGCGATCCGCTACGGCTGGAACTACGCCCAGCTGCTCGCCCACGGTCCCAGCCGAGACGCGCTGGTGCCGGGCCCGGTCATGCGCGCCATGTCCGGCGGCCGTATCGCCCGGGTCGAGGAACTGACCCGCATCCCGGCCGACGTGCAGGACACGCTCATCACCATCCTGTCCGAAAAGACGCTGCCGATACCGGAGTTGGGCGAAGAGGTCATGGCCGTACGCGGCTTCAACCTCATCGCCACCGCCAACGACCGGGACCGGGGTGTCAACGACCTGTCCAGCGCGCTGCGCCGCCGCTTCAACACGGTCGTGCTGCCGCTGCCCGCCACCGTCGAGGACGAGGTCGACATCGTCGCGCGGCGCGTGGGCCAGATCGGCAGCGGCATCGACCTGCCGCCCGTCCCCGAGGGCACGGACGAGATCCGCCGCGTCGTCACCGTCTTCCGCGAACTGCGCGACGGCATCACGGCCGATGGCCGTACCAAGGTGAAGTCCCCGTCCGGCACGCTCTCCACCGCCGAGGCGATCTCGGTGGTCACCGGCGGCCTGGCGCTGTCCGCCCACTTCGGCGACGGCGTGCTGCGCCCCAGCGACGTCGCCGCGGGAATCCTGGGCGCGGTGGTCCGCGACCCCGCCGCGGACCGCGTCATCTGGCAGGAGTACCTGGAGTCCGTGGTGCGCGAACGCGACGGCTGGAAGGACTTCTACCGCGCCTGCCGGGAGGTGAGCGCATGAGCACCGCGCTGCGCGCGGCCCGCACGGCGACGGGGCCCGCGCAGGGATCGGGGCCCTGCCCCGAGCGGCTTCAGCTGCTCGGGGTGCGGCACCACGGGCCCGGGTCGGCACGGGCGGTGCGGGGGGCGCTGGAGTGGTACGAGCCGCAGGTGGTGCTGGTCGAGGGGCCGCCGGAGGCTGACGCGGTGGTGGGGATCGCGGCGGAGGAGGGGCTGCGGCCGCCGGTGGCGTTGCTGGCGCACGCGGTCGATGATCCGGCGCGGGCCGCGTTCTGGCCGTTCGCCGAGTTCTCGCCGGAGTGGGTGGCGATCCGCTGGGCCGTCTCGCGGGGCGTACCGGTGCGCTTCATCGACCTGCCCGCCGCGCACAGCCTCGCCCTGCGGGACCAGGCCGCCGACGAGGGCGCCGCCCGGGTCGATCCGCTGGCCGTGCTCGCCGAGGCCGCCGGATACGACGATCCGGAGCGCTGGTGGGAGGACGCCGTGGAGCACCGCACGGACACCAGCGCGGGTGGCGGCGCGCTGACCCCGTTCGCCGTGCTCGCCGAGGCCATGGGCGCGCTGCGCGAGACGTACGCGGACGGCGGGCACCGCGACGACCCGGTACGGGAGGCGCATATGCGGCTGCGGATCCGCGAGGCCACCCGCGAGTACGACCGCACCGCCGTGGTCTGCGGCGCCTGGCACGTACCGGCGTTGGCCGGTGCCGCCACCGCGACCGCCGACCGGCAGGCGCTCAAGGGCCTGCCCAAGGTGAAGGCCGAGATCACCTGGGTGCCCTGGACGCACCGCAGGCTGAGCCGACGCAGCGGCTACGGCGCCGGAATCGACTCGCCCGGTTGGTACCGGCATCTGTTCACCGCCCCGGACCGCCCCCTGGTGCGGTGGATGACCACGGTCGCCGGACTGCTCAGGGACGAGGACCGCCCGGTCTCTTCGGCCCATGTCATCGAGGCGGTCCGGCTCGCCGAGGCGCTGGCCGCGATGCGCGGCCGACCGCTGGCCGGGCTCGGCGAGACCATGGACGCGGTGCGGGCCGTGATGTGCGAGGGGTCCGATGTGCCGCTCGCGCTCATCCAGGACCGCCTCGTGGTGGGCGACGAACTCGGCGAGGTCCCCGACACCGCCCCCGCCGTACCGCTCGCCCGCGACCTGGCCCGCCAGCAGCGTTCGCTGCGCCTCAGACCCGAGGCGGCCGAGCGGGAGTTGGACCTCGATCTGCGCAAGGACACCGACGCCGGACGCAGCCGACTGCTGCACCGGCTGGCCCTGCTCGGCGTCCCCTGGGGCGAGCCGACGCGCTCGCGCACAGCCAACGCCGGGACGTTCCGGGAGAGTTGGCGGCTGCGCTGGGAGCCGGAGCTGGCCGTACGCGTGGCCGAAGCGGGTGTGTGGGGCACGACGGTGGAGTCGGCCGCCACGGCGAAGGCCGAGGACGCCGCCGTGCGGGCCGCCCAGCTCGCCGAGGTCACCGCGCTCGCGGAGCGCTGTCTGCTGGCGGCGCTGCCCGGCGCCCTGCCCACCGTGATGCGGGTACTCGCCGACAGGGCCGCCCTCGACGCCGACGTCGGCCATCTCGCGCAGGCGCTGCCCGCGCTGGTGCGGTCCGTGCGGTACGGCGACGTACGCGGCACCGACGCGGCTGCGCTGCGCGAAGTCGCCGAGGGCATCGCGCTGCGCGTCTGCGTGGGCCTGCCGCCCGCCTGCGCGCATCTGGACGACGCGGGCGCCATCGAGATGCGCCGCCATCTCGACGCGGTGCACACGGCGATCGGGCTGCTGGCGGCCGAACCGCCACGCGAGCGCTGGACCGCCGTGCTGACCGCGCTCGCGACCCGGAACCGCGCGGTCCCGGGGGCGATACGCGGCCGCGCCGCCCGGCTGCTGCTGGACGAGGGGCAGCTGGACGCGGCGCGGGCCGGGCGGCTGATGGGGCTCGCCCTGTCGCCCGGCACCGCGCCCCGGGACGCCGCCGGCTGGCTCGACGGTTTCCTGTCCGGCGGCGGGATGCTGCTCGTCCACGACGAGCGGCTGCTGGCGCTGATCGACGACTGGCTGTCGGCGGTGCCGGACGAGGCGTTCACCGACGTACTGCCGCTGGTGCGGCGCACGTTTGCCGAGTTCGAGTCCGGTGTGCGGCGCACGGTAGGGGAGTTGGTGCGGCGCGGGCCGCAGGCCGCCGGGCGGCAGGCGGCCGACGCGGGCGCGGCTGGCTTCGGGGAAGGGCTCGACGCCGCCCGCGCCGACGCCGTACTGCCCACGCTCCGGCTGCTGTTGGGCCCGCACGGTCACGGCGATCAGGCGGCGGGGGATCACACGGAGGGGAGCAGCGCATGACGACGGACGACGAACGGCTGCGCCGCTGGCGGCTGGTGCTGGGCGGCGAGGCCGACGGCACCTGCCGGACGCTGACCGGGCAGGACGCGAAGATGGACGCCGCCCTGGCCGCGCTCTACGGCGGCGGCGCCACCCGCGGCCAGCCCGGCTCCGGCCGGACGGCGGGGCTCGGCGGCTCGGCGCCGCGCGTGGCCCGCTGGCTGGGTGACATCCGCAGGTACTTCCCCACCTCGGTCGTCCAGGTGATGCAGCGCGACGCGATCGACCGGCTCGGTCTGTCCGCCCTGCTGCTGGAGCCCGAGATGCTGGAGGCCGTCGAGGCGGATGTGCATCTGGTCGGCACGCTGCTCTCGCTGCACCAGGCGATGCCGGAGACCACCAAGGAGACGGCGCGGACCGTGGTGCGCAAGGTGGTCGCGGACCTGGAGGCGCGCCTGGCGACCCGCACCCGGGCGACGCTGACCGGTGCGTTGGACCGCTCCGCCCGCGTCCAACGGCCACGGCACCGCGACATCGACTGGAACCGCACGATACGCCGCAACCTCAAGAACTACCTTCCCGAACACCGCACGGTGGTCCCCGAGCGGCTGGTCGGCTACGGGCGCGCGGCGCGGGGCGTACGGAAGGACGTGGTGCTCTGCGTCGACCAGTCCGGGTCGATGGCGTCCTCCGTCGTCTACGCCTCCGTCTTCGGTGCCGTACTGGCCTCGATGCGGTCGATCGCCACGAAACTCGTGGTGTTCGACACCTCCGTCGTCGATCTGACCGACCAACTCGACGACCCCGTGGATGTGTTGTTCGGCACCCAGCTCGGCGGCGGCACGGACATCAACCGGGCGCTCGCCTACTGCCAGTCGCTGATCACCCGGCCGAGCGAGACCGTCGTCGTCCTCATCAGCGACCTGTACGAGAGCGGCATACGGGACGAGATGCTCAAGCGGGTGGCGGCGATGAAGGCCTCGGGCGTGCAGTTCGTGGCGCTGCTCGCGCTGTCCGACGAGGGAGCGCCGTCGTACGACCGGGAGCACGCGGCCGCGCTCGCCGCGCTCGGCGCGCCCGCCTTCGCCTGCACACCCGACCTGTTCCCGGAGGTGATGGCGGCCGCCATCGAGAAGCGACCGCTGCCCATACCAGACGACGCCCCGCCCATAACGGACATGAGCCCGCATCAGTAGCAAGCGGGAGACGGCGCTTGCGCCCACCCCCGTACGCCGTGCAAGGATCAGCTCGTCACCCGGGACGTGTGTCATCCGTACGGGAAGGTTCCCCCACGTTGCTGTCTGCTCCGTTTGCACTGCCTGCTGCCGTTGTGCGTCCGCGCACCACGGCTGGTCGGCGTGCGCTGCAGGTGGCACTGCTGCTCGGGGGTTTCCTGGCGCTCGCCTTCATCCTGAGCGGGCAGGCGCACGCGGACTCACCGGACGCCGTGTCCATGCCGTCCGCGCGGGCACCCTTCGGTGCCGCTGACGCGGCTCCGCGACCCACGCCGGTCGGGGATGCCGCGCAGAGCGCCGCACAGCAGTTCACGGCCGGTGCGCAGCAGTTCGAGGCTGGCGCGCAGCAGGCTGACCGGGGCGTCAAGGACACGGTGGCGGCGGCCACCAGGACCGTGCAGCCGGTTGTCGGCCTGCTCGGTACCGTCCACGACGCGGCTCGACAGGTCACGTCGCCCATCGCCGGCGCCACCGGCGCTGGGCACGGGGACCTCGGCAACCCGGTCACGAGCGCGCCAACTCCGGTAGGCCACCAGGCCGGCCGCCCGCACTCCAGCAGTGCGGCCGCCCCCGCCACGCGGGTCAGCGGACCCCTGGCCGACCGGTTCCTGGTAGCGGCACACGGTGCCGCACCGCGGCTCGCGCACGTCGCGCAGCCGCGGCAGGAACAGCAGGGCCCGGCCCAACTACCGGTCCCCGCAGGTCACTGCGGCTACCCCTGCGAGGGTGACGGTCTCACCCACCACACGGGTGACGCGCACGCCGCGCTGTTCGCGGTCGGCGCGCAGTTCCACCTCGGCGCGGGCGTCATGCGCCCCGCGAACGGTTCGTCGCCGACGCGTCGGTCGACGACCGTCTCCGTCCAGCCGGACTAGGCGGTCCCGGCAACACCCGGTGCGTTGGCACGGGTGATCGCGCCCCTGTGGCGGACCGCCGCCGGTCGATCTTCACCGGTCTCGGATTCCGTACGGGCGCCCGCCCTTCGCTCCCAACGCATCGCGTGGTCGAGCCATCTCGTGAATCCCCTGGCGAGTCCCCTCGCCGAAGTCCGGCTTACCCGCGGGCCGTCCCATGACCTCTTGGTCGACGTCCCGTCAATTTCCTTCGCATATCGCTGAGTTCATCAGTGATGCGCAGATCATGATCCGCAAGGAGCAGTTTCCCCATGCGTACGAGCACCCGTCGTGCCGTCATCGTCGTCGCCGCCGCTTCCGGCATCTGGGCGCTGGGCAGCGTCGCCGCCAACGCGGCCGTGCTGCCCGCCGTTCCCAGCACCGGCAACCCGGTCGGCACCGTGACCGGCACCCTCGGCTCGGTCACCGGCCAACTGCCCGCGACCGGTTCTCTGGCCGGTACCGCCACCGGCGCCGTCAGCTCGGTCACCCGCCAGCTGCCCGCCACCGGCTCGGTGACCGACACCGCAACCGGTACCGTCCAGTCCGTCGCGGGCCTCACCGGCTCCGGCCACACCATGCACCCGCTGCAGGCGCAGCAGGCCGCCAAGGGCAAGGGCCGCGGCCAGGCCAAGGGCCTGCCGGTCGGCATTCCGGCCGCCCCCACCGGTGCCGTCACCACGCTGACCCACGCCGCGCACGGCGTGACCGGTAAGGGCCTGCCCACCGGTGCCGCCACCGGTGTGCTGAAGCACACCGGTCAGCTCCCCTCGGTGCCCTCGCTGCCCGCGCTGCCGAACCCGGGCCAGGCCACCGACCTGTCCAACGGCGTCCTGGCCATGGGCTCGCGGCTTGACGCCCTGGCCAAGCTGGCCAAGGCCGCCAAGCTGCCGTCCGGCCTGCCCGCCGTGCCGAGCGTGCCGTCGGGTCTGCCGACCGCGGGCCTGCCCGCCGTGCCCGCCGTGCCGTCCGTTCCGGCCGTCCCCGGCGCCGTCCAGGCCGCCAGCACCGAGGTGACCCCCACCGTGGCGCAGGTGACCGCCGACGTGCTGCCGCCGCTGGCGCAGCGCGTGGTGACGCACGTGCTGCCGGTCGCCCAGGGCGCTGTCACCGGTGTCGGCACGCTGGCGCAGACCGAGGCCACCGAGGTGCCGCCGTTCGCGAACGGTGTGGTCAACCAGGTGAAGCCGTTCGCGACCGGCGTGGCGGGCGAGACCGTTCCGTTCGCCGAGCACGTGGCCGCGCAGGTGAACCCGCTGGCCCAGGGCGTCGCCGGCCAGGCGGCCCCGTTCGCGCGGAACACCGTCCGCAACGTCACCAGCCACGTCACCGTGATCGGCGACGGAGCCGTCTACAACGTCAAGCTGACCGTCGCCTCGCTGCCCGAGGGCGCCGCCGGGTCCGGTCTGACCGGCCCGGCCGCCATCCCCGGTCTGCCGACCGTCCCGGCGCTGCCCGCCGTCTGATCCCGGCCGCGACCCGCCGTCTGATCCCGATGGCGACCCGCCATCCGATCGCGGCGGCACGCTGACGGCCACCCGACTGGGCGGCCTCGGGCGAGTACCTCCCCTAACTCGTCCGGGGTCGCCCGGCCTGCGTTTTTACGCCCGTTTGGCCCTGTGCGCCTTGCTTCTGTGGCTTGGTACAGCAGTTCGGTCCCTGAGTCTGTGACCGTTCTCACCGCTCTGGTGTGGGCTGGAATTTAGACCGTTGCCACAGGCAGGGATAACCTGCGAGGCGGACATGCCGCGTACCTGGTCGACGTGAGCGCCCTGAAAACAGATCGCGTAGTCACGCTGCCCGTCACGTCACGGCACGCCCACGCAGACAACTAACCCGCGATCACCAGACTGCGATTTAGAGAAGCAAAGGGACGGACGCGCGTGGACCTGTTCGAGTACCAAGCGAGGGATCTCTTCGCCAAGCACGGTGTACCGGTGCTTGAAGGTGAAGTCATTGACACCCCTGAGGCCGCGCGCGAGGTGACCGAGCGTCTCGGTGGCCGTGTGGTCGTCAAGGCCCAGGTCAAGACCGGCGGCCGGGGCAAGGCCGGTGGCGTGAAGCTGGCCGACAACCCGGCCGACGCCGTGGAGAAGGCCACCGCCATCCTCGGCATGGACATCAAGGGCCACACGGTCCACAAGGTGATGCTGGCGCAGACCGCTCAGATCGCGGAGGAGTACTACGTCTCCTTCCTTCTCGACCGCGCCAACCGCACCTTCCTCGCCATGGCGTCCGTCGAGGGCGGCATGGAGATCGAGGAGGTCGCGGCCACCAAGCCGGAGGCCCTCGCCAAGATCCCGGTCGACGCCAACGAGGGTGTGACCGAGGCCAAGGCCCGCGAGATCGTCGAGGCCGCCAACTTCCCGGCCGAGCTGCACGACCAGCTCGTCGAGATCCTCAAGAGCCTGTGGACCGTCTTCATCAAGGAAGACGCCCTGCTCGTCGAGGTCAACCCGCTGGCCAAGACCCCCGAGGGCAAGGTCCTGGCGATCGACGGCAAGGTCTCGCTGGACGAGAACGCCCGCTTCCGTCAGCCGGAGCACGAGGCGCTGGAGGACAAGGCCGCAGCCAACCCGCTGGAGGCCGCCGCCAAGGCCAAGGGCCTCAACTACGTCAAGCTCGACGGCGAGGTCGGCATCATCGGCAACGGCGCGGGTCTCGTGATGAGCACCCTCGACGTGGTCGCCTACGCCGGTGAGCGGCACGGCAACGTCAAGCCCGCCAACTTCCTCGACATCGGCGGTGGCGCTTCCGCCGAGGTCATGGCGAACGGCCTGGAGATCATCCTCGGCGACCCGGACGTCAAGTCCGTCTTCGTCAACGTCTTCGGTGGCATCACCGCGTGCGACGCGGTCGCCAACGGCATCGTGCAGGCCCTGGAGCTGCTCAAGTCCAAGGGCGAGGACGTCAACAAGCCGCTGGTCGTCCGTCTCGACGGCAACAACGCGGAGCTGGGTCGCAAGATCCTGACCGACGCTAACCACCCGCTCGTTCAGCAGGTGGACACCATGGACGGCGCCGCGGAGCGGGCCGCCGAGCTGGCTGCGAAGTAAGGGACGAGGTAACCGACACCATGGCTATCTTCCTCACCAAGGAATCCAAGGTCATCGTCCAGGGCATGACCGGCTCCGAGGGTCAGAAGCACACCCGCCGGATGCTCGCCTCTGGCACCAACATCGTCGGCGGTGTGAACCCGCGCAAGGCCGGTCAGAAGGTCGACTTCGACGGCCAGGAGATCCCGGTCTTCGGCAGCGTCAAGGAGGCCGTCGAGGCCACCGGCGCCGACGTCACCGTCATCTTCGTCCCGGAGAAGTTCACCAAGGACGCGGTCATCGAGGCGATCGACGCCGAGATCCCGCTGGCCGTCGTGATCACCGAGGGCATCGCGGTGCACGACACCGCCTCGTTCTGGGCGCACGCGGGTGCCAAGGGCAACAAGACCCGGATCATCGGCCCGAACTGCCCCGGCCTGATCACCCCCGGCCAGTCCAACGCGGGCATCATCCCGTCGGACATCACCAAGCCGGGCCGCATCGGCCTGGTCTCGAAGTCCGGCACGCTGACCTACCAGATGATGTACGAGCTGCGGGACATCGGCTTCTCGTCGGCGGTCGGCATCGGCGGTGACCCGATCATCGGCACCACCCACATCGACTGCCTCAAGGCGTTCCAGGACGACCCCGACACCGACCTGATCGTGATGATCGGCGAGATCGGCGGCGACGCGGAGGAGCGCGCGGCGGCCTACATCAAGGAGCACGTGACCAAGCCGGTCGTCGGCTACGTCGCGGGCTTCACCGCCCCCGAGGGCAAGACGATGGGCCACGCGGGCGCGATCGTCTCCGGTTCGTCGGGCACCGCCCAGGCGAAGAAGGAGGCCCTGGAGGCCGCGGGTGTCAAGGTCGGCAAGACGCCGTCCGAGACCGCGCGCCTCGCGCGCGCCGCGCTCACTGCGTGAGCGCGGACTGAGGCAGCTTTTCCGGGGACGTAGTCCCCGGACCCCCTCGGGGCCGCGCTCACCGCGGGGCCTCGGGGTGAGGGAGCTTTTCGGGGCCGTGCCCCACCCCGGGCCCGCCCCCCGAAAGGGGGGCGGGCCCGTACTTTTTCGTGGCGCGCGCAGCGCATAAGCGCGTTATTGGCAGCATTGGGCGATGTGACCCAATTGCTGCACCGCATCAGGTTGTTGTCCCGGCATGACCACGCCCTTCGCTGCTCTCCCAAGGCCATCACGGCGCTGTTCGGCGGGGTGCTCGCCGCCGGGCTCGGGATCGCGGCGCTGGCGGTGCTCGTGCTGTTCCTGTGGACGATCTCGCCGTACTCGGGCGGTGGACCCGGCACCGCCCTGCACATCGCCGCCGCGCTCTGGCTGCTCGCCCACGGCGCCGAGCTGTCGCGCAGTGACGGGCTCACCGGCGGGACCGTGCCGATCGGGGTCACGCCCCTGCTGCTGACCGCGCTGCCCGCCTGGCTGCTGCACCGGATCGCCGCGCAGGCGCTCGCCCCGGACGACGCGGTCGCACCGAGGACGGCCGACGAAGTCCCGGACGGCACACCGGTGTTGGGGCCGGTCGCCGCCACCGCGTGCCTCGTCGGCGGCTATCTGCTGGTCGCCATGGCCGCCGTGCTCTACACCGCCGACGGCCCGCTGCGCAGCGCACCGCTGACCGCACTGCTGTACGTCCCGCTGGTGGCCGCACCGGTGGCCGCCAGCGGTGCCTGGACCGCGTACGGCCGACCGACATCCGCGCTGGCCAACTGGGCGCCGTACACGCTGAGCAGGCTGCTGCCGCGCGGCGGCCCGAGCGTGGCGCTACAGGCCGCCGCTGTCGGGTTCGGTGCGGTGACCGCGGGCGGTGCGCTGCTCGGCGCCGGTGCGCTGGCGTGGCACGCGGGGGCGGTGGGCGATGAGTTCGGCCAGCTCACCGGCTCGCTCTCCGGCCGGTTCGCGGTGCTGCTGCTGATCGTGGCGCTGGTGCCCAACGTCGCGCTGTGGGGCGCGGCTTACGCGCTCGGGCCGGGCTTCGCGCTGGGGGTCGGCGGTGCGGTGTCGCCCGCGGGCGCCTACGGCTATCCGCGGGTGCTGCCGCACTTCCCGCTGCTGGCCGCGCTGCCCGCGCCGAACGGGCGCGGCGGCGGTTCGCCGCTGCTCTGGCTGGTGCTGGCGGTCCCGATCGCCGCGGGCGCCGCGCTGAGCTGGTACGTCGGCCGGGCGGCGGTGCGGCACGGCTGGTCGGTGCCGGGTACGGCGGCGGTGGTCGTCCTCGCGGCGCTGTGCTGCGGTGCGGTGATGGCGTTGGCCGCGGTGCTGGTGGCCGGGCCGATGGGTACCGGCTCACTGGCGCGGTTCGGCCCGGTCGGCTGGCGCACCGGTGGTGCGGCGCTCGGCTGGATGCTGGCGGTCGGCCTGCCGGGAACGGTCGGCGCGCGCTGGTGGCTGCTGCGCGTGGCCGCACCGGCGTAGGCCGGTGCGGCGGATCTTGGTTTGCGCTGCGGTGCGTTGGGAGCGGCGGCGGTCATGCCGCTGCCGCAATCGACCAGGATCCGCCGGACAGGCTTTAGTTCTGAGCGCCCAGCACGGGCCGCAGTTGCTGGGGCAGCAGGTTGCTGCACGACTGGCGGGCGGGCTGGGTCAGCGCGTCGTTGACGCACGAGTAGTAGTTCCGGTAGGCCAGTTGGAACGCGAACGTCGCGCCGACGATCGCCAGCGCGACCGTGCCCGCGATGATCCCGCTCAACGCCGCGGTGAACTGCGGCTTCTGCTGTACGTGTGCGTACGGCGCATCGACCGGCGGCGTCGGCCGCGGTGCCGCGGTCGGGTCCGTCGCGGCCTTCGGCTTCGGCTTGGCGCGCAGCGAGCTGACACCCCAGTACAGCGCGAGCACACCGAGCAGCAGCGCGACCTGCTCCATGCTGAACAGCCCGAAGAACAGCCCCCACATGCCCGCCAGCAGCGCGTAGCGGGCCCGCCGCTGCGCCGGGTCGGTGACGTCGAAACGCGGCCCCTGCGGGCGGCCCGGACCGCCGGGGCCCTGCCCGGGACGGCCGCCCGGCGGGGTGCCGAAGGGGCCGGTGGACGGATCGTGCCGCTCCGGTTGGCGGCTGCTCCAGCGGTCGCCCTGGTCGCCGCCCTGCCCGCCGCCCTGGCTGTCGGTGTCGTGCAGCGGTTGGCGGGGCTGCCACGGCCGGTCGGGCGCGCCCTTGGGGGGCGGGGCGAACGGATCGTGCTCCTGCTCGTCCGACGGCGCTCGTCGCTCACGCAGCGCGGGGCTCGCGAACGGGGTGGATCCCAGGTCGCGATAGGTGGTGATGCGGACGCTGCTCATGGTTGGTTGCGCCATTCCCTTGCCATCGACTCCTCGTACGTCGTCGCACGTCAGTCGCACTTGATAGGCCGCGTTCACGGCCGTCGGACTGCTGCCGTTGGGTTTCCGGCCGTTTGGTATCCAGCCGGTGATACTCAGACGCTACCCGTCCGCGCTGCGACCGTCCCCGTGGGGGCCGCTCGCCGTGCCGGTATCGTTGCTGACGGTCGGCGCCTTCGTAGGGTTCCCTGGTTCTTGAGGACCCTTCGGTTTGTACGACCACACAAACGAACGGTCCCACGAGAAAGAACCCCGCCGTGGCCCCCGCCGATTCCCCGCAGCCCGCCCGCCCCTGCCGCCTGGTCGTCCTTGTCTCCGGCTCCGGGACCAACCTTCAGGCGCTGCTCGACGCCATCGCCGCCGACCCCGGGTTCGGGGCGCGGATCGTGGCCGTGGGCGCCGACCGAGACGGCATCGCCGGTCTTGAGCGGGCCGAGCGCGCCGGGCTGCCCACCTTCGTCTGCCGGGTCAAGGACCACGAGGACCGCGCCGCGTGGGATCTGGCGCTGGCCGAGGCGGTGGCCGGGTACCAGCCGGACCTGGTCGTCTCGGCGGGCTTCATGAAGATCCTCGGCAAGGAGTTCCTGACCCGCTTCGGGGGCCGTGTCATCAACACCCACCCAGCACTGCTGCCCAGTTTCCCCGGCACCCACGGTGTCCGGGACGCTCTCGCGTACGGCGCCAAGGTCACCGGCTGCACCGTCCACTTCGTCGACGACGGCGTCGACACCGGCCCGATCATCGCCCAGAGCGTGGTCGAGGTCCGCAACGAGGACGACGAGAACACGCTGCACGAGCGCATCAAGGAAGTCGAGCGACGGCTGCTCGTCGAGGTCGTGGGCCGGCTCGCCCGCGACGGCTACCGCATTGAGGGAAGAAAGGTCATCGTCCCGTGAGCACCAGTACCGAAGGTACGAAGCGCCGCATCCGGCGGGCCCTGGTCAGCGTCTACGACAAGACCGGTCTTGAGGAGCTCGCCCGCGCTCTGCACGCGGCCGGGGTCGAGCTGGTCTCCACCGGATCGACCGCCAAGAAGATCGCCGACGCCGGAGTGCCGGTCACCCCGGTCCAGGAGCTGACCGGCTTCCCCGAGTGCCTGGACGGACGGGTCAAGACCCTGCACCCGAAGATCCACGCGGGCATCCTGGCCGACCAGCGGCTGGAGTCGCACCGCGAGCAGCTCACCGAGCTGGGCGTGGCCCCGTTCGAACTCGTGGTGGTCAACCTGTACCCGTTCCGCGAGACCGTCGCCTCCGGCGCCTCGCACGACGAGTGCGTGGAGCAGATCGACATCGGTGGCCCGTCGATGGTCCGCGCCGCCGCCAAGAACCACCCGTCGGTCGCGGTGGTCGTCAACCCGCGGCGCTACGAGGACGTGCTGAAGGCCGTCGCGGACGGCGGGTTCGACCTTGAGCAGCGCAAGCGGCTCGCCGCCGAGGCGTTCGCGCACACCGCCGCCTACGACGTGACGGTGGCCAACTGGTTCGCCACCGAGTACGCCGCCGCCGAGGACACCGGCTTCCCCGAGTTCCTGGGCGCCGCCTTCGAGCGCAAGAACGTGCTGCGCTACGGCGAGAACCCGCACCAGGGCGCCGCGCTCTACACCGACGGCACCCCCGGCCTCGCCCAGGCCGAGCAGCTGCACGGCAAGGAGATGTCCTACAACAACTACGTGGACACCGAGGCCGCCCGCCGGGCCGCCTACGACCACGACGAGCCGTGCGTGGCGATCATCAAGCACGCCAACCCGTGCGGCATCTCGATCGGTTCGGATGTCGCCGAGGCCCACCGCAAGGCGCACGCGTGCGACCCGGTCTCCGCGTACGGCGGTGTCATCGCCGTCAACCAGCCGGTGAGCCTGGCCATGGCCGAGCAGGTCGCCGACATCTTCACCGAGGTCATCATCGCGCCCGGCTACGAGGACGGCGCGGTGGAGGTGTTGGCGCGCAAGAAGAACATCCGCGTGCTGCGCTGCGCCCACGAGCCGTGCGAGCGGCGGGAGTTCCGGCGCGTCGAGGGCGGCTTGCTGATGCAGGTGAAGGACCGTCTGCAAGCCGACGGCGACAACCCCGCCAACTGGACGCTGGCCACCGGCGAGCCGCTGCACGAGGCGGGACTGCGGGAGCTGGCGTTCGCCTGGCGGGCCTGCCGTTCGGTGAAGTCCAACGCGATCCTGCTGGCCAAGGACGGCGCGACGGTCGGTGTCGGCATGGGCCAGGTCAACCGGGTCGACTCGGCGCGGCTCGCCGTCCAGCGCGCGGGTGCCGAGCGGGCGGCGGGCTCGTACGCGGCCTCCGACGCGTTCTTCCCGTTCCCCGACGGCCTTGAGGTACTGGCCGAGGCGGGCGTCAAGGCCGTTGTGCAGCCGGGTGGTTCGGTGCGCGACGACGTGGTGATCGAGGCGGCGCGCAAGGCGGGCGTCACCATGTACTTCACCGGGACGCGGCACTTCTTCCACTGACGGAACGCGTAAGGGGCGGCCCGCAACGGCGGGCCGCCCCTTGGCGTTCGGTACGCGCTACTACTTCTTGATGACCACGGTTCCGGCCGCGCGGTCGTGCCAGCCCTGCAGCTTGCCGGAGTTGTCGAAGAACGGCGACAGGTAGACCAGCAACGCCCCGATGTAGCACAGGAAGACACCGACGATCGGGATGATGTAGCGGATGAAGCCACCGCCGAGGCCCGGCACCTGGCCGTTGCTCTCCTTGACCACCTTCAGGCCCATCGCCATCTTGCCCAGCGTGGCGCCGAAGAACGAGATCATCAGCCACTCGTAGAGCAGCGCGAAGACCGCGAACGTGCCCATGAAGCCCAGCATGACCACGGCGATGCTGGAGCTCGCGTGGGCCTGGTCGTTGAGGCACTGCGAGTATGCGGCGGAGCCGTACTCGTAGCCGGTGCAGTCCTTGACGTTGTTGCTGATGCCCACCACGCTCGCGAGACCCGCGGCCATGGCGATGCCCATCACGATGCCGCCGACCACGCCGTCGATCAGCCGCGCCAGGAAGCGCTGGCCCATCGTGGCGACCTGGACCGTGCCCAGGTAGGCGATGTTGATGTAGCCGTTGTTGGCCTGGATGGTGCCCGGCGCCTGCTGCGGGTAGCCGTACGGGGCGGCGTTCGGGTCGTATCCCTGCTGCGGATAGCCGTACTGCGGCTGTCCCTGCGGCTGCTGCTGCGGGTAGCCGTACTGCGGCTGACCCGGCTGCTGCGGGTAGCCATACGGCTGCTGCTGGCCGTACGGGTCCTGGGGTCCGGGCGGGTAGCTCACGTAAGTGTCCTTAGACGGAGAAGCGGGGACGAAACGGACCATGAAGATCCAGGCATCGTCGAGCACCCTGTAACCCCCGTGGTCCAGCGATCCCCCATCGTTCTAGGACCGCATGGGCCATGTCCAGACAGCGCCCGTCAGGCCAGGCGGTATGGGAGGAAATACGGCGAATGACCGGACAGAACTCGTCCGGATTGGTTCACGGCGGGCCGCATCCGCGAGGATGGGAGCATGACCGCCCAGATTCTCGATGGCAAGGCCACTGCGGCCGAGATCAAGTCCGAGCTCGCCGAGCGCGTCAAGGCGCTCAAGGCCAAGGGCGTCACGCCCGGCCTCGGCACCCTGCTGGTCGGTGACGACCCGGGCAGCCACATCTACGTCGCGGGCAAGCACCGCGACTGCGCGCAGGTCGGCATCGCCTCCATCCAGCGCGAGCTGCCCGCGAGCGCCACGCAGCAGGAGATCGAGGCGGTCGTACGGGAGCTCAACGAGGACCCGGCCTGCACCGGCTACATCGTCCAACTCCCGCTTCCCAAGGGCATCGACACCAACCGCGTCCTGGAGCTGATGGACCCGGCCAAGGACGCGGACGGCCTGCACCCGATGAGCCTCGGCCGCCTGGTGCTCAACCAGACCGGGCCGCTGCCCTGCACCCCCAACGGCATCGTCGAGCTGCTGCGCCGCCACGGTGTGGAGATCAACGGGGCACACGTGGTCGTGGTCGGCCGCGGCATCACCGTCGGCCGCTCGATCGGCCTGCTGCTGACCCGTCGCTCGGAGAACGCCACCGTCACCCTGTGCCACACCGGCACCCGGGACCTGCCGAGCCTGCTGCGCCAGGCGGACATCATCGTGGCGGCGGCGGGCGTGCCGCACCTGGTCAAGCCGGAGGACGTCAAGCCGGGCGCCGCCGTCCTGGACGTCGGCGTCAGCCGGGACGAGAACGGCAAGATCGTCGGCGATGTGCACCCGGGCGTACGGGAGGTGGCGGCCTGGCTGTCGCCGAACCCGGGCGGCGTGGGCCCGATGACCCGTGCCCTGCTGGTACAGAACGTCGTAGAGGCCGCCGAGCGCGCGGCGGCTGCCGCCACCGGCTGACGGAGAGGGGGCCTCATGGCCGCTGACACCACAGGAGACCGCCGGGGCCGGGCCGCAGACGGTGCGCCGAACACGACGCCCGCCCGAACCAACGGCTCGCCCCCGGCCGCGCCCGGCGACGCCCACGCCCCACAGACCAAGGCGAACGGCACCGCCGCGAAGCCCAGCGGCACCGCTGCCGCCAAGGCGAACGGCACCGCGCCCGCGGCGAACGGCACCGCGCCCGCGGCGAACGGGACGTCCCCCGCCGCCAGCCCGAACGGCACCGCCGCCGCCCAACCCGACGGCACCGCCGCGGCGAAGTCGAACGGCACCGTGCCCGGGGCGAACGGGACGTCCCCCGCCGCCAGCCCGAACGGCACCGCCGCCCAGCCCGACGGCACCGCCGCCAAGGCGAACGGCACCGCCCCCGGGGCGAACGGGACTACTCCCGTCGCCCCGCGTACCCGCAGGTTCCCCGAGGTCACCCAGGACACCGCGCGGCCGGAAGGGGGTGGCCGGGCCGCCGGTGGGGCGGCTCCGGCGCCCGCTCGGCAGTGGCCGCTGCTGACCGTGCTGGCCGGGGTCGCGTTCGGCCTCGCCATCACGGCGGCGGGTGGCTTCCGGGTCGGGCTGATCGTGGTGGGCGGCTGCCTGCTGCTGGGCGCGGTGCTGCGCTGGCTGCTGCCCTCGGTGGGCATGCTCGCCGTCCGCAGCCGCTTCACCGACCTGATCACCTACGGCGGTCTGGGCACGGCCATCGTGCTGCTGGCGCTGATGATCCAGCCGAAACCGATCCTGCACCTGCCGTTCCTGGACGACATCGTGCACTTCGCGGTGCGCTGACGTTCCATGGAACGTGAGCAGTCGGTCCGCGCGAGAGGGTCGAACCGTCCATGGCCAAGATCAACGTAGCCAACCCGGTCGTCGAGCTCGACGGCGACGAGATGACCCGCATCATCTGGCGGTTCATCAAGGACAAGTTGATCCTTCCGTACCTCGACATCGAGCTGAAGTACTTCGACCTGGGCATCGAGCACCGCGACGCCACGACCGACCAGGTCACCGTTGACGCCGCCAACGCCATCAAGAAGTACGGCGTCGGCGTCAAGTGCGCCACCATCACCCCGGACGAGTCGCGCGTCGAGGAGTTCGGCCTGAAGGAGATGTACCGCTCTCCCAACGGCACCATCCGCAACATCCTCGGCGGCGTGATCTTCCGCGAGCCGATCATCATCGCGAACGTGCCCCGGCTCGTCCCCGGCTGGACCAAGCCGATCGTCGTCGGCCGTCACGCCTTCGGCGACCAGTACCGCGCCACCGACCTCAAGATCCCGGGCGAGGGCACCCTCACCATGACCTTCACCCCGAAGGACGGCTCCGAGCCGATCGAGGTGGAGGTGTACGAGTTCCCGGGCCCCGGTGTCGCGCTGTCCATGTACAACCTGGACTCCTCGATCCGCGACTTCGCGCGCGCGTCGTTCCGGTACGGCCTGGACCGCGGCTTCCCGGTCTACATGTCAACGAAGAACACGATCCTGAAGAAGTACGACGGACGGTTCAAGGACATCTTCCAGCAGGTCTTCGACACCGAGTTCCGGGCCGACTTCGAGAAGGCCGGGCTCACCTACGAGCACCGTCTGATCGACGACATGGTCGCGGCGGCCCTGAAGTGGGAGGGCGGCTACGTCTGGGCCTGCAAGAACTACGACGGCGATGTGCAGTCCGACATCATCGCGCAGGGCTTCGGCTCGCTCGGCCTGATGACCTCCGTGCTGATGACCCCGGACGGCAGGACCGTCGAGGCCGAGGCCGCGCACGGCACCGTCACCCGGCACTACCGCCAGCACCAGCGGGGCAGGCCGACCTCCACCAACCCGATCGCCTCGATCTTCGCGTGGACCCGAGGCCTCGCCCACCGCGGCAAGCTGGACGACACCCCCGAGGTCAGCGAGTTCGCCCACACCCTGGAGCGGGTCTGTGTGGAGACCGTCGAGGGCGGCCGGATGACCAAGGACCTGGCGCTGCTGATCTCCAAGGACCAGCCGTGGCTGACCACCGAGGAGTTCCTCGCCGCGGTCGACGAGAACCTGAAGAGGAAGCTCAACGCCGCCTGATTGGCCGGAATGCTGCGGCTGACGGCATGCGACGCGACGGACTGCTGCCTGAGAGGCATGGCTTGGGGTAATCACCGTGTGGGGTGATTCCCATCGGGGGACGCGTTGCATAGACGGGCGGGGGAGAGACATGGCACGTTGGCAGCCGCTGCCGGACGGGCTGGAGGCCCAGTTGCGCGAACTGGTCCTGCACACCCGCCGGAGCAGGGAGCGCGCTGACCGGCCGCCGCGCCAAGTGGCCGCGAGGCAGGGCGCGTTGGCGGGCGCCGACGCGCTGCGACTGGTCGAGCTGTGGGAGACCGCGGCACACGGGCTGCCCCCGGCCCGGGACGCCGCGGCGGACGCCGTACGCGGGGACGCCGGGCCGCCGCCGAAGGCGCGCGCGAGGGCCGGGCGCGGGCACCTCGTCGGCTTCGAGGACTTCACCGCACCGCTGACCTCGGAGCGCCGGTCGCGCCAGCGGCGCGCGGTGCTCGCCGGGGCGGTGGCGATCGTGGTGCTCGGCGGCGGCCTGGCGAGCGGTTACGAACTGCTGCCGGTCGCCCATCGCGACACCGGCCAGGAGGCGGGAGCGGCGGGCGCCCTGCCCGGCTTCCCGTGCCACGACAAGGTGCAGGACGGCCGCCACTACGCCGGATACGTCCAGACCAGTACCGATGTCGTCGGCGAGGGCGCCAACGGCCCCCAAGTCACCGAAATACAGTGCCTGTTGCAGCGCCAGCGGGTCGACGCCGGTACGGTCGACGGCCACTTCGGGCGGCGCACCGCGGCGGCCGTCAGGGCCTACCAGCGTGCCCACCGCCTTCCGGCGGACGGTGTGGTGGGCAAGGACACCTGGCTGTGGTTGCGCGCGTGACCGGCCTGGCCAAAGACCCCGCCGATTCGGGCATCCACACGGGACATCGCCCGTGTGGGGGAGCTGGATTCGGTCAGCCCGCGCCGGAGCCACCCTCCGAGGCGCCCTGGCCGGTGCCGGTCCGCACCGGAGTCGAGGTGGCGGTGTGGTCGGCCGTGGGGGCGGGCGCGCTGGCCCTGGCCGCCGGAGCGGTGCTGCTGCTGACCGGCGCTGTGCCGGGTTCCAGCGCCAGCGAGGTCGCACCCCCGTTCTGCCAGGGACGGACCTGCGACGGCTTCGCCCCCGATGTGACGCTGTGCGCCGACGACGCCGTGACCACGGCATCCGCCCAGCTCGCCGGGCGCGAGGTCGAGTTGCGGATCAGCGCCCGCTGCCGCGCGGCCTGGGCACTGCTGCCCGCACCCCGCGCGGGCGACACCATCGAGGTGCATGGCCCGCACGACCGCGTACGGCTGCAGAGCGCCGAGTCCACCGGGATACGGGTGTTCACCCCGATGATCCCGGACACCCGCGGCGAAGCGGTCGAAGCCTGCCTCACGGCGCGGGAGGGCCGGGTATGCGCCAAGCCCGCTGGGCCGAAGGGCGCGCGGTGACCCGAGCCACACCATCCCGACGGATCGATGCGCCCGGTGTCCGATAGCCTGACGGCGGATCTCTCGGCGTCGAGACATCGGCAGTCACCGGCGCCGCGGCATCCCGAAACAACAGGGGCCGGGGACGCCCAAAAAACACAGCGCAGGAGATCGCAATGACCCGCACTCCCGTCAACGTCACTGTCACCGGTGCGGCTGGCCAGATCGGCTACGCACTGCTTTTCCGCATTGCCTCCGGGCAGCTCCTCGGCGCCGACGTCCCGGTCAAGCTGCGCCTGCTGGAGATCACGCCCGCCCTGAAGGCCGCCGAGGGCACCGCCATGGAGCTCGACGACTGCGCCTTCCCGCTGCTCAAGGGCATCGACATCTCCGATGACCCGAACGTGGCCTTCGACGGTGCCAACGTGGCCCTGCTGGTCGGCGCCCGCCCGCGCACCAAGGGCATGGAGCGCGGCGACCTGCTGGAGGCCAACGGCGGCATCTTCAAGCCGCAGGGCAAGGCGATCAACGACCACGCCGCGGACGACATCAAGGTCCTGGTGGTCGGCAACCCGGCCAACACCAACGCCCTGATCGCCCAGGCCGCCGCCCCGGACGTACCGGCCGAGCGCTTCACCGCGATGACCCGCCTCGACCACAACCGCGCGATCAGCCAGCTCGCCAAGAAGCTGAACGCCTCCGTCGAGGACGTCAAGAAGCTGACGATCTGGGGCAACCACTCCGCCACCCAGTACCCGGACATCTTCCACGCCGAGGTCGCCGGGCGTAACGCCGCCGAGGCCGTGAACGACGAGAAGTGGCTGGCCGAGGAGTTCATCCCGACCGTCGCCAAGCGCGGCGCCGCCATCATCGAGGCCCGCGGCGCCTCGTCCGCCGCCTCCGCGGCCAACGCCGCCATCGACCACGTGTACACCTGGGTCAACGGCACCGCCGAGGGCAACTGGACCTCCATGGGCATCGTCTCCGACGGCTCCTACGGTGTTCCGGAGGGCCTGATCTCCTCCTTCCCGGTCACCACCAAGGACGGCAAGTTCGAGATCGTCCAGGGCCTGGACATCAACGAGTTCTCGCGGACCCGTATCGACGCCTCCGTCAACGAGCTCAAGGAAGAGCGCGACGCGGTCCGCGCGCTCGGCCTGATCTGAGCCGCAGACACCGACTGAGCCCCGTCACTGGCATGTTGCCGGTGGCGGGGCTCAGTGCTTCGTTCAGTCGCGGGGGAACTTGTCGGTGGCGAGGGTCAGTCCGACGACGGTGTCGGTCAGGTCGACCGGTTCACCGAAAGGGGTGGTGGTCTCGGTTCGGTAGGTGCCGTCCTTGGGGTTGGTGAACAGGTGGCACTCGCCGGTGTACGGGTCGACGATGAGGTAGACGGCGACGTCAGCCGCCGCGTAGGCGGTCTTCTTCGGCCCGTAGTCGTTGCTAGCGGTGTCCTTGGAGATCACCTCGGCGATGAACTCGACATCCTGGTACCGCCAGCGGCCCCGCTCCTTCTTGGCATCATCCGCAATCTTGGCAACGTCAGGTGCTAGGCCGTTCTTGTCCCCGAAGTCGATGCGCACGTCCGACTTCACCAGGGTGTCCATGCCGAACCGGTCCTCCAGCGCCCGCACGATCCGGCGGATGATCTCCCAGTGCGCGTCCCGCTGCGGCGACATGTAAACGGCCCCCTCGACGATCTCGACCTTGTAGCCCTCGGGGACTGGCATGTGTTCCAGCCGCTCGAACAGTTCGTCCAAGCTCGGCCCGTCGCTGTCGGCCATCTCGGTCCTGTCCATCAGGTCGGCGGTCACGTTGAGCTCCTCCCCGCTGCCGCTTATCGCATGCAGCCGCACACCTCAACGATACGCACGGCGACCAGGACACGAGGGGTCTTGTCAGCGGGCTGACAGCCGGGGCGGTGGCTTGTCAGTGGGTTGTCAGGCGGGATGGCCAGGATCGGTGTCAACGCCAGGCAGTACGCCTCGCGTCACACCGGATAGATCCCACCTGATGTCGAGGAGCCACAGATGGAGAACGTCAATGTCCTTATCTCCGGAGCCAGCGTCGGCGGTCCCGCTCTGGCGTATTTCCTGAACCGCCACGGCTTCAACGTCACCGTCGTTGAGCGCGCGCCCCACCTACGTCCCGGCGGGCAGGCGATCGACGTGCGGGCCGCCGCGCTCGACGTGGTCGAGCAGATGGGCATCCTGGACGAGGTACGCCGTCTCAAGACCGACGTGCGCGGCATGTCCATCGTGGACAGCACCGGCAAGGAGCTGTTCCGCACCACCGAGCACACCTTCACCGGTGGCCCGATCGCCAACTCCGATGTCGAGATCCTCCGCGACGACCTGTGCCGTCTGATCTACGAGGCGACCGGCGACGGCGTCGAGTACCTCTTCGACGACTCGATCACCAGCATCACCCAGGACGCGCACACCGCCCACGTCACCTTCGAGAACAGCGCTCCGCGCGACTTCGACATCGTCGTCGGCGCCGACGGACTGCACTCCAACGTCCGCAAGCTGGTCTTCGGCCCCGAGCCGCAGTTCATCCGCCACCTCGGCTCCTACCTGGCCGTGTTCACCGCTCCCAACTTCCTTGACCTGGACCACTGGCAGGTCTACTACCGACTCGGCGGCATCATGATGAGCCTCCGCGACAACACCGAGCTCCGCGTCTACACGGGCTTCGAGGCCAAGGAACCCATCGACTACGACTTCCGCGACCTCACCGCGCAGAAGCGGCTGGTCGCCGAGAAGATGGCCAACGTCGGCTGGGAGATCCCCAACGCCCTCAAGTACATGTGGGACGCCCCCGACTTCCACTTCGACTCCATGAGCCAGATCCGCATGGACAGTTGGTCCCACGGCCGGGTCGTACTGCTCGGCGACGCCGGGTACTGCGGCTCGCCCATGTCCGGTCAGGGCACGAGCATGGCGCTCATCGGCGCGTACGTCCTCGCGGGCGAGCTCAAGGCGGCGGGCGGCGATCACGTCGCGGCGTTCGCCGCGTACGAGGACGAGCTACGGGGCTTCGTGGAGCGGAACCAGGGCATCGCCCTGGCCAACGCCGAACAGCGGGGCGCGGCGGAGGACGCCTTCGCCGGTATGTCCGAGGAGGAGATAGCCCAGGCGATGGGCGACAGCGGGGACCACGAGGAGTTCCGCGACGTGGTGACGTCGTACTCCCTCAAGTCGTACTGAGGGGAAGTGGCCGCCCCGCTTGCGGTGCGGCCACTTCACCGCGTCAGAGGGTTGCCTGCGCGGCGGCGAACTCCACGAAGGCCGACCACTGTTCGGGGGTGAAGTCCAGGACGGGGCCGGTCTTGTCCTTGGAGTCCCGGACGTGAACGGTGGTGGGGTGCGCGGCGACTTCGATGCACTGGCCGCCTCCGCCGCCGCTGTAAGTGGACTTACGCCAGGCGTAGGCGACTTCGATGCAGTCCTGGCCGCCTCCGCCGCTATAGCTAGATTTGAACCACGCAAGCTCGTTCATGTCGCTCCTGTCGCCAACTCGTGGATGTACTGGACCGATTCGCCGGGCGTGAGGGCCTGGCTTTGCAGGATTCCATACCGGCGGGCGATCTTGCTGACGGTCCTCCGTTCGGTGATCAGATGGCCCGTGTCCTGGACTTCGAGGTACGCGCACATCTCCCTGTCCGGCGGTTCGATCAGCGTCAGTGGCCCGTCCAGTCCGGCATGCTCCGTACGGTCGGTCGGCATCACCTGGATCTCGACGTTCCGCATCTGGGCAACCTCCAGCAGGTGGTGCAACTGATCACGTAGTACCTTCTTGCCGCCGATGGGCCGGTTCAGTACGACGGCTTCGAGGATGAAGCTGAGGGACGGCGTCGGAACGCGCGTGAGGAGCTTCTGTCGCGCCAGACGAGCGGCTACTCGGTGATCGATCTCGTCGTCATCCAGAGCCGGGCGGTAGGACGCGTGCACCGCGCGTGCGTAAGCCTCCGTCTGGAGCAGGCCGTTAATGAGCTGGTTTCCGTATACCGACAAGGCGATGGCCTCGGCCTCGGCGTCCGCGAAAGGCTGGAACCACGTCGCATGCGGCTCCTTCAGCAGTTCCTCCGCCACTGACGTGAAAACCCCCTGCACCCCGAACAGCTCCTCAAACCGAAGCAGAAGCTCGGGCTTCGGGGTCCTGCGTCCCGTCTCGATGCTGCGGATCTGGGACTCCGAGTACCCGACTTCCTTGCCTAGTTGAGCCTGCGTGAGCCCGGCCAGGTTCCGTAGGGCCTTGACCTGGGTACCGATGATCCGCAAGCTCACAGGTGTGTTGCCGTCGCTCATCTCGATTCTCCCCTCATCGATGAGCACGAAGCGCGCACCGCGCAACCACCGCACAGATCCAGCGCACAGCGCGTCAGCGCTCCCGTACCCTGCGTCAGTCTCGAAACGCTAGCCCTGACCAGGGCACTGTCGAGGCATGAACGCTGAAAGCCCACCCGATCGAATGCCGGTTCCCGTAAGGCGAGTTGGCGGAGAGAGGACGTTCACCGACGCGGCGCCGGTGGACGTGCGAACGATCGCGGAGACCGTCGAGACGGTCCTCGGCGAACGCGCCGCCTACCCCCGGTACGAGGAGATCGAGGAACTCGTCCTGTGCCTGCGCGGGCACATCATGCTGCTGATCCCGGAGGTCGAGACACTGGCCTGCGCGCAGCCGAAGGACGACCTGGTGCGCGCCCTGGCGCTGGCCGGAATCGCGGAGGCGCGCAGGAAGTTGCGCGGCGACACGGGGACGGGGCTGGCCTCGGCCGTGATACACGCGGAGCAATTGGCGCGCGCCTGCCGGGCGTTGCTGCTGCACCACGAACGGCTGACGGCGTAGCGCCGAAAAAAATCATGGTCGCGGGTGTCATACGGCGGCGGCCCCCCAGACGTGTAGCTGGTGAACGTCACCGCAAACCGAAATCAAGGGGGAAGAACGATGGCATCCGCACTCATCAGGAAGGCGGCCGTGCTGGCCGCCGGGGTGGCCGCCGTGGCGGGCCTCGGCCTCGGCATCGTCGCGCCGTCCGCCCAGGCCGTTCCGCCGCACCACGTCGCCGCGCGGGCGGCGCAGCACACGGACGCGGCCCCCGCGGGCTGGATCGACCGCGGTAAGTACTGGACATTCGACGGCTGCAACAGCGACGGGCAGCAGGGTGTCCAGCGCGGCGCCTGGGACCAGTACCAGTGCGCCAACGGATCAGTGTTCTGGAACCTGTGGACCAACCGCTGAACCACCCTCCAAAGGGGGCGGCCGGAGAGAACGCTGCGGGGGCTCCGGCCGCCCCGCGTGGCACGTCGCCGCGCATTGGCGGAAAAGTGACTACCGTCACTCTTTGTGAGAGAACACGCATACGTATGCGCCTTCCGGTTAGGGGCCTTCCGCTGGTGAACCTGCCAGGCAAAGCGGAAATCGGAAGGCAGAACAGACGTGGCGGCAGTCGAGACCATTCATGTGGACGGGGTGTGGCGCGCTGCCGCGTCCGACGCGCAGCGGGAGATCCTCGACCCCGCCGACGCCAAGACGCTGGCCGTGGTGGCCGAGGGCGGCGTGGCGGACACGGACGCGGCCGTGGCCGCCGCCCGTCATGCGTTCGACGCCGGGTCCTGGCCGGGCACGCCGGTCGCCGAGCGGGCCGCGCTGCTGCGCCGCGTCGCTGACCTGCTGCAGCGCGACCGCGAGACGATCGCGCTGATCGAGAGCCGGGACACCGGAAAGACCCTCGAAGAGGGCCGCGTGGACGTGGACGACGTGACCAACGCCTTCCGCTACTTCGCCGACCTCGCGGTGAACGAGGGCGGCGGCCGGGTCGTCGACGCGGGATCGCCGGAGATCCACAGCGTCGTCGTCCATGAGCCGGTCGGCGTGTGCGCGCTGATCACCCCGTGGAACTACCCCCTCCTCCAGGCCAGCTGGAAGATCGCTCCGGCGCTGGTGGCGGGCAACACCTTCGTGATCAAGCCCAGCGAGATCACCCCGCTGTCCACCGTCCACCTGATGAAGCTGCTGGTCGAGGCCGGTCTACCGGCCGGGGTCGGCAATGTGGTCACCGGCGCGGGCGACCCGGTGGGCGCGCGGCTCGCCGAGCACCCGGACGTGGACCTGGTCTCGTTCACCGGTGGACTGGCCAGCGGCACCAAGGTCATGCAGGCCGCCGCGCCCACCGTCAAGAAGGTGGCCCTGGAGCTGGGCGGCAAGAACCCGAACGTGGTCTTCGCCGACGCCTGCGCCACCGACGAGGGCTTCGACACCGTCGTCGACCAGGCGCTCAACGCGGCCTTCATCCACAGCGGCCAGGTCTGCTCGGCCGGTGCACGGCTGATCATCGAGGAGCCGGTACGCGACCGCTTCGTGGCCGAGCTCGCCCGCCGCGCCGAGCGGATCAAGCTCGGCCGGGGCACCGAACCCGGTGTGGAGTGCGGACCGCTGGTCTCTGCCGGGCAACTCGCCAAGACCGAGGCGTATGTGGCCTCCGCGCTCGCCGAAGGCGCCATCCTGCGCTGTGGCGGCGCGCGCCCCGAGCCCAGCGGAATCCGCCCGGCCACCGGCTACTTCTACTCGCCCACCGTCCTCGACCTGTGCCACGGCGAGATGCGGGTGGTCCGCGAGGAGACCTTCGGGCCGATCCTCACCGTGGAGACGTTCCACACCGAGGACGAGGCGGTGGCGCTCGCCAACGACACCGAGTACGGCCTGGCGGGCGCGGTGTGGACCACCGACGCGGGCCGCGCCCGGCGGGTCGCCGGACGGATGCGGCACGGCACGGTGTGGATCAACGACTACCACCCGTACCTCCCGCAGGCCGAGTGGGGCGGCTTCGGCAAGTCCGGCGTCGGCCGAGAGCTGGGGCCCTCCGGCCTTGATGAATACCGCGAGGCGAAGCACGTCTACCAGAACTTGGCGCCGCGCCCGGTGCGGTGGTTCAAAGGCTGATTTTTCTTCTGGGGGAGACCCCAATTCCCCCGCTCTGGGGGAGACCCCCAGGCCCCCTGGGCGGAGCCCAGAACCCGGGGCACCCCCGCACCAGAGGACATGCACCAAAGGAGCAGTACCCCCCATGCCCGTAAATGACCACGTCTACGACTATGTCGTGATCGGCGGCGGCACCGCAGGGTCCGTCATCGCCTCCCGGCTCACCGAGGACCCGGCCGTCCGCGTCGCCGTGATCGAGGGCGGCCCGTCCGACGTCGACCGCCCGGACGTGCTCACCCTGCGCCGCTGGCTGGGACTGCTCGGCGGCGAGCTGGACTACGACTACCCGACGACCGAGCAGCCGCGCGGCAACTCGCACATCCGGCACAGCCGCGCCAGGGTGCTCGGCGGCTGCTCCTCGCACAACACGCTGATCAGCTTCAAGCCGCTGCCGTCCGACTGGGACGAGTGGGCGGCGGCCGGTGCCGAGGGCTGGCACGCGGCGGCCATGGACCCGTACTTCGACCGGCTGCTCAACAACATCGTGGCGGTCGACGAGAAGGACCGGAACGCCATCGCCCGCGACTTCATCGACGCCGCCCAGGCGGCGATCGGCGTGCCGCGCGTCGAGGGCTTCAACGCCGAGCCGTTCCACGAGGGCGTCGGCTTCTTCGACCTGGCGTACCACCCGGAGGACAACAAGCGGTCCTCCGCCTCCGTCGCGTACCTGCACCCCTTCCTGGACCGTCCCAACCTCCGTCTGATGCTGGAGAGCTGGGCGTACAAGCTGGAACTCGACGCCGACAAGCGCGCCACCGGTGTCCGGGTCCGCACCAAGGACGGCGTGGAGATCCTGGTCGAGGCGTCCCGCGAGGTCCTGGTCTGCGCGGGCGCGGTGGACACCCCCCGGCTGCTGCTGCACTCCGGCATCGGCCCGGAGAAGGACCTGGAGGCGCTGGGCATCCCCGTGGTGCACGATCTCCCGGGAGTCGGCGAGAACCTGCTCGACCATCCCGAGTCGGTGATCGTCTGGGAGACCGACGGACCGATCCCGGACAACTCCGCGATGGACTCCGACGCGGGGCTCTTCGTCCGGCGCGACCCGGAATCCGCGGGCCCGGACCTGATGTTCCACTTCTACCAGATCCCGTTCACCGACAATCCCGAGCGCCTCGGCTACGAAAAGCCCCCGCACGGTGTGTCGATGACACCCAACATCCCCAAACCGCGCAGCCGCGGCCGTCTCTACCTGACCAGCGCCGACCCGGCCGTCAAGCCCGCCCTGGACTTCCGGTACTTCACCGACCCCGAGGACTACGACGGGCGCACCCTGGTCGACGGCATCCGCATCGCCCGCGAGATCGCCAAGACCGAGCCGCTGGCCAAATGGCTCAAGCGCGAGGTCTGCCCCGGCCCTGAGGTCACCTCGGACGAGGACATCTCCGAGTACGCCCGCAAGGTCGCGCACACCGTCTACCACCCAGCCGGAACCTGCCGGATGGGCGCGACCGACGACGAACAGGCTGTGGTGGACCCGCAGTTGAGGATCCGGGGACTGGGCGGCGTCCGCATCGCCGACGCGTCCGTCTTCCCGACCATGCCCGCCGTGAACCCGATGATCGGCGTTCTGATGGTGGGGGAGAAGGCCGCCGAACTGCTTGTCGCGGCCCCGACGCAAGGTGGTGATGTGCGATGACCGGTACCGCTTCCGTGACCACCGCACCCGTGTTCTCCGTCCGCAACCTGTGGAAGGTCTTCGGCCCGAAGTCCGACCGCATCCCCGGCTCGCCGGACGCCGACCTCAGCGCGGAGGAGCTGCGCGGCCGTACCGGCTGCACCGTCGCCGTACGGGATGTCTCCTTCGACGTCCGCAAGGGCGAGGTCTTCGTCGTCATGGGCCTTTCCGGCTCCGGCAAGTCCACGCTGGTCCGCTGCCTGACCCGGCTCATCGAGCCGACCGCGGGCGAGATCGCCATCGACGGCGAGGACGTGCGCGGTATGGACCGCGCCCAGCTGCGCGATCTGCGCCGCCACCGCGCCGCCATGGTCTTCCAGCACTTCGGCCTGCTGCCGCACCGCACCGTGCTGGACAACGTCGCCTACGGCCTGGAGATCCAGGGCACCGGTAAGGCCGAACGGCGGGCCAGGGCCGCCGAAATGGTGGAGAAGGTGGGCCTGGACGGACTGGAGGGCCGCCGCCCAGGACAGCTGTCCGGAGGCCAGCAGCAGCGTGTGGGACTCGCCCGCGCCCTCGCCGTCGACCCCGAAGTGCTGCTGTTCGACGAGCCGTTCAGCGCCCTCGACCCGCTGATCCGCCGCGACATGCAGGAAGAGGTCATCCGCCTGCACCGTGAAGAGGGCCGCACCATGGTCTTCATCACCCACGACCTGTCCGAGGCGCTGCGCCTCGGCGACCGGATCGCGCTGATGCGCGACGGCCGGATCGTGCAGTGCGGCACCCCGGAGGAGATCGTCGGCTCCCCGGCCGACGAGTACGTACGCGACTTCGTCCGGGACGTGCCGCGCGAGCAGGTGCTCACCGTGCGCCGCGCGATGCGTCCGGCCGTGGCCGAAGAGGCCCAGGGCGGTCCCGCGCTGTCCCCCGCGACGCTGGTCAGCGAGGCGATCGAAGCGGTCGCCCGGTCCGGCGGACCGGCCAGGGTGGTCGAAGGCGGCCACTGCCTGGGCGTGGTGGACCACGAGCGGCTGCTGGCGTTCGTCGCCGGTATCGAGACCGAGAAGGCCGCAGCGTGAGTGCCGTGACAACGGCGGCGGCCAAGCCGGACGCCGGAACCGTACCCACCGCACGGCAACTGCTGGTCCGCCACCGCGGCCTGGCCAAGCTCCTGCTGCTCGCCGTCGTCGCGGCGGTCGTGGTGCCGATGGTCAACTCCCGCTGGGGAAGCGGCAGCTGGCCGCAGGCGCTCACCGTCGACCCGTCGGGCTCACTGGGCAAGGCCAGCAACTGGATCATCGACAACCGGGACAGCAGCCCGGTCTTCCTCTACTTCTTCGGCTACGTCAGCTACGGCGTCGGCTACGCCGTGCGCGCCGTCTACCTGGTACTGCTGGCCCTCGGCTGGACCGGGGTGACCGCCGCGGCGACGCTGCTCGCCTGGCGGTTCGCCGGGCGGCGGGTCGCCGTCACCGCGCTGGCCTCACTGGTGGCCTGCGGGGCGCTCGGCATGTGGGTGCCGACGATGCAGACGCTGGCGCTGATGGTCGTCGCGGTGCTCGCCTCGGTCGTCGTCGGCGCGCTGCTCGGGCTGGCGGGCGGGCTGTCCGACCGGATGTTCCGGGCGCTGCGGCCGGTGCTGGACACCATGCAGGTGCTGCCCGCCTTCGCCTATCTGCTGCCGTTCGTATGGATCTTCGGCATCGGCGTGCCGCCCGCGGTGCTGGCCACCGTCGTCTACGCGGCCCCGCCGATGGCCCGGCTCACCGCGCTCGGGCTGCGCGGCGCCGACGCCGGGGTGCTGGAGGCGGTCACCTCGCTCGGCGCGACCGGCCGCCAGCGGCTGCTGACCGCCCGCCTGCCGCTGGCCCGCAGGCAACTGCTGCTCGGCGTCAACCAGACGATCATGATGGCCCTCTCGATGGCCGTCATCGCCTCCGTGATCGGCGCGGGCGGCCTCGGCGACCGCGTCTACCAGGCGCTGTCCACCGTCGACGTCGGCAACGCGCTCGCCGCGGGCATCCCGATCGTGCTGCTCGCCGTCGTACTGGACCGTACGACGGCGGCGGCCGGGGGGCGGCTCGGCTCCGCCACGGTGGAACGGCCGGGCCGCGGATGGCCCGTGTGGGCCGCGATCGCGGCTTCGACCGCCGCTTTCGCGCTGATCGGCCGCCTGCTGAACTCGGCCTCCTGGCCCGGTGGCTGGACGGTCAGCATCGCCGCGCCCGTCAACAGCGTGGTGGGCTGGATCACCGGCCACCTCAACTCCGGCATCCCGGTGATCGGCGGTACCGCCGACTGGGCGGCCGGATTCACCACCTGGGTCCTCGACCCGCTGCGCGACGGCCTTCAGGGGCTGCCGTGGTGGTCGGTGCTGCTGGTCGTCGGCGCGCTGGCCTGGCTGATCGGCACCTGGCGCACGGCGCTCACCGCCGTGCTGGCCATGGCCGCGATCGGGGTGCTCGGGGTGTGGAGCGTGTCGCTGGACACCCTCTCGCAGGTGCTGGCCGCGCTGGCGGTGACGCTGGTCGTCGGCATCGCGATCGGCATCGTGGCGGCCCGCAGCCGCCGGGTCGAAGCGCTGCTCCGACCGGTCCTGGACGTCTTCCAGACCATGCCGCAGTTCGTGTACCTGATCCCGGTCGTCGCCCTGTTCGGCGCGGGCCGGGCCGCCGGAGCGGCGGCAGCCGTGGCGTACGCGGTACCCGCCGTCGTACGCATCACCACGCAGGGCCTCCAGCAGGTCGACCCCGGCGCGATGGAGGCGGCGCGCTCGCTCGGTGCGACCGGCCGCCAGCAGCTGCGGCAGGTCCAACTTCCGCTCGCCCGCCCGGCGTTGCTGCTCGCGGTCAACCAGGGCGTGGTCCTGGTGCTGGCGGTCGTCGTCATCGCCGGCATGATCGGCGGCGGTGCCCTCGGCTACAACGTGGTCTTCGGCCTCGCGCAGGGCGATCTTGCGACCGGCCTCATCGGCGGTACGGCCATCGTCTGCCTCGGCCTGATGCTGGACCGCGTGACGCAGCCGATCGCTGTCACCAAGGAGCGCTGAACCCATGGCTCGTAGAAAGTTGCTCGGCGCTCTGCTCGCCGCTGGTGTGCTGCTCACCGCCACCGGCTGCGGTGCGGCCGACATGACCAAGCAGACGTCGCCGTACGCCAACGTGTCCGGCGCGAAGACCGTCACCCTGTCCGTGCAGTCGTGGGTGGGCGCCGAGGCCAACGTGGCCGTCGCGCAGTACCTGTTGGAGCACGAGCTGGGCTACCGGGTGGACACCGTCCAGGTCGACGAGGTTCCCGCGTGGGACGCGCTCAGCCAGGACCGCGTCGACGCGATCCTGGAGGACTGGGGCCACCCGGACCAGGAGAAGCGGTACGTCCACGACAAGAAGACCATCGTCCCCGCCGGGGACGAGGGCGTCACCGGCCACATCGGCTGGTGGGTGCCCAAGTATCTGGCCGATGAGCATCCGGACATCCTGGACTGGCACAACCTCAACAAGTACGCGGGCCTCTTCCGCACGGCGGAGAGCGGGAACAAGGCGCAGCTGCTGGACGGCTCGCCGTCGTACGTCACCAACGACAAGGCGCTGGTGAACAATCTGCACCTGAACTACCAGCCGGTGTTCGCCGGTTCGGAGGCGGCGCAGATCACGCAGATCAAGCAGTTCGCGGACCAGAAGAAGCCGTTCCTGAGCTACTGGTACACGCCTCAGTGGCTGTTCAACGAGGTACCGATGGTCGAGGTCAAGCTCCCGCCGTACACGGCCGCGTGCGCCGCCAAGGCGCCCGCGGACATCGACTGCGCGTACCCCACCACGGCGCTGCAGAAGTATCTGAACGCCGACTTCGCCAAGCACGGTGGGAAGGCTGCGCAGTTCCTGCGGAACTTCCACTGGACGAAGGATGAGCAGAACGAGGTGTCGCAGCTGATCGCCGAGCGGAAGTTGTCGCCGGAGGCGGCGGCCAAGCGGTGGGTTTCTGAGCATTCGGAGGTTTGGCGGGCGTGGCTTCCTAAGTAGTTGCCCACCCGCCCACCCGTTTGCCCTGGTCTGCATCTGGCCGTCGCGCACGGCCGGTTCGGGGTCGGGGGTGTGGCGGGGTGTCTCCTCACTCCACGTATCGCTTCACGGTTGCGGTGCTTCGCGGGGTCGCTGCGGGGACACCCCGCCACACCCCCTTGCGTGGTTCGCTGCGAAAAGGGTGGGTGGGTGGGAAAACGCAGCCGCAGCGCAGCGGAAACCGCACCATGAACCGGACCTCGCGCAACGGCGAGCAAAGGCTGACGGTAACGGGTGGGCGGGCGGGAAAATCCCTGAACGCCTAAGCGGCCAGCGTGGCGCAGAGCGCATCCAGCGCCCCGGCGAAGGAATGCTCCGGCGGCGTGCCGTACCCCACCACCAGCGCGGGCCGCCCGGCGCCCGAGCCGCCCGCAGGGAGCTCCGCGTCCGAGCCGCCGTACATGCCCATCCCGGTCACGGCGAGGCCAAGCCGAGCCGCCCGCTTGATCAACTCGCCCTCCGACGGCGAGCCTTCGGGCAGCTCGACGACCACATGCAGCCCGGCCGCGATGCCGGACACCCGGACGCCCGGCGCCCGAGCCGCCAGCGCCGTGACGAGGCGGTCCCGGCGCTGCCGGTACCGCAACCGCATCCGCCGCACATGGCGGTCATACGCCCCGCCCCCGATCAGCTCCGCAAGCGTCAACTGGTCGACGACCGGCGACTGCCGGTCGGCGAGCCGCTTCTGCCGTACCACGGGCTCCAGCAGCCGTTCGGGCAGCACCAGCCACGCCAGCCGTACGCCCGGCGCCAGGCTCTTGCTGGCGGTGCCCGCGTACACGACATTGGCCGGATCAAGCCCCTGGAGTGCCCCGACCGGCTGCCGGTCGTAGCGGAACTCACCGTCGTAGTCGTCCTCGATCACCACGCCACCGGTCGCATGCGCCCAGGCCACGGCTGCCGTGCGGCGCTCGGGCGAGAGCGCCACCCCGGAGGGGAACTGGTGCGCGGGCGTCAGCAGGACCGCGTCCGCCGTCTGACCGGCCAGCGCGCCGATGTCGGCGCCGTACTCGTCGACCGGCAGTGCGGTGGTGCTCAGACCGGAGGCGCGCAGCACGGTACGGGTGTCGGGGAAGCCCAGCGCCTCCACGGCGATCCGCTGGCCGCCCAGTTCCACGAGCGCCCTCCCCAGCAGCCCGATGGCCTGCACATATCCCGAACAGACCATGATCAGGTCCGGATCCGCCCGGACCCCGCGCACCCGTGAGAGGTACTCGGCGAGCGCCTGGCGCAGCTCCACCCGGCCGCGCGGATCGGTGTAGCCGAAGGCGTCGTACGGTGCCTTGGCCATCGCCTGCCGAGTGGCGGTGACCCATGCGGTGCGCGGGAACGACGACAGGTCCGGCGAGCCCGGCCGCAGGTCGTAGGGCAGATGGTCACCGGTGGCCTGCCCCGGGAACGCCAGCGCCACCGCCTTCGACACCGGTGTCTGCGGCCGAGCGCCCGGCGCCACCCGGGTCCCCGATCCCTGGCGCGCCGTCAACCACCCTTCGGCGACGAGCTGTCCGTATGCGTCGGCGACCGTGTTGCGGGCCAGGCCGAGGTCCTGGGCGAGTGCTCTGGACGACGGCAGCCGGGTGCCCGGCGCCAGTCTCCCGTCGCGTACCGCGTTACGTAGTGCCGCCTCCAGGCCGCTGCGCAGGCCGCCGGAGCGAAGTTCCAAATGCAGGTCAAGTCCATGACTGGAGGGGTCCGAATGGTGCGTACCCCTGTCATGCTGCCTGCCACGCCGGTCACCAGCGTCCGGTCGATTGGCCCGTTCACACACATGCCAAGTGGACCATGCACGCAGACCAGTGCGCACCTACGGTGGATGTCATGACGACAACCGTGAACCCCGCAGAAGCCCTGGTCCCCGCCCCCGCCCCGCGGATCGCGCTGGGGAAGCTGGTCCCCGATTTCTACAAGGCGATGGTCGCCCTCGACCGCGCCGCGTCGGACGGTCTCGACCCGGACGTCAGGGAGCTCATCAAGATCCGCGCCTCGCAGCTCAACGGCTGCGCGTACTGCCTCGACATGCACACCCGTGACGCGCGCAGCCAGGGCATGTCGGAGCAGAAGGTGTTCGGCGTCGCGGTCTGGCGGGAGACCCCGTTCTTCACCGCCCGCGAGCGCGCCGCTCTCGCCCTCACCGAGGCCGTCACCCGGCTCGGCGAGCACGGCGTCCCGGACGAGGTCTACGACGAGGCCGCCCGCCTCTTCGACGAGCAGGAGCTGAGCCGCGTGCTGGCGATGGCCATCACCATCAACGCCTGGAACCGCATCGGCGTGGCGTCCCGTCTCACCCCGGCCCACCGGCACGCGTAAGCAGCCCGGTACGGGGGTCGGGCGCCATGCCCCGCCGCACCGCGGCGGGGCATCGGCATGCCGGGCGTCAACCGGACTGCGCCCGCCTGCGGACGGCGAGGGTGCCGCCCGTCAGTACGAGTGCGAGGGCCGCGCCCGAACCGCCGAGCAGCAGCGGGGTCGAGGACGACGCGGGCGTGTGCGCCGGGGCGGCGAGGCCGTAGCCTCCGGCGAGGCCCTTCCGGTCGTATGCCGATCCCGGCGCCTTGTCGGCGTAGCGGCCGTGCACCAGCTTCTGGTACGCGCTCAGCGACATCGTCCGCTTGCCGCCGAAGGCGGAGACCGCTTCCTGGTTGAGCGGTTCGACGCTGCCGCCCTTGAGGCGGTACCAGGCGTGGATCTGCGGCTCGGTGAACACCGTTGAGCCCGCTGTGGCCTGGTCGGCGTAGCTGACATCGCTGCCGCCGTCGCGTACCCCGGCCAGATGCCAGGCGTTGCCCTTCGGCCCGGCGGAGAGCAGGACGGTGGCCTGGTGACCGCTGGCGCCGCGTACCAGGGACGCCAGATAGGACAGCCGTACCGCGCTGCCCGGTGTCGGCTGCGTCTTCCCGTCGACGAAGTCCGGCGTGATCTCGTACAGCGCGACCGGGTCGTTGAGGCTGAACGGCTGCTGGGCGTCGCGCGCCCCGGCGTTCATCGGCGCCTCCGGCTGGCCGCCGTCGGTGCCGACGTTCGCGGTGGTGCCGAGGAACCGGGACACGGTGTCATGGACCTGAGCCGACCGCAGTACCTGGCGTGCACCCTGGTAGTCGGGGACGCCCGAGGGCCCGTCGGCAGCCTGGGCCTGGGGGCATACGGCGAGCAGGATCGCCGACACGCTGAGTGACAGACCGCAGGCCAGACTTGGAATTCTTTTGCTGCGCATTGTGCTGCCCGCCTTAGCTGGAGATCCCGAGACGGGAATGGGTCCACTGGAACGACGAGTTGCTGACGTAGTCGTTGTAGTTCCACCAGGTGTAGGTCTGGGTGGACGGCCAGGGATCGCCGACCGCGATGGTTCCGGATGACCGGTCGTACCCGTAGATGACATTCATATGGCCACCGCCGGAACGCCATCCGATGCGCACGGCGAACGGCCGCCCGCCGCTTATCTCGTTGCCAGTTTCGGAGAATGAGGCACTGCGGTACAGGTCGTAGCCGGAGTTGGAAAAGCCCATGTTGGACAGGGCGTTGGCCATGTCGTCGAGTGTCGCGGGCTGGTCGTTGCAGCTGAGTGAGCTGTTCTGGGCGGCCAGTTGGCAGAAGTCGTTCTGGTTGTACTGGGTGTAGCCCCAGTATTTCGCGATCGTCAGGCCGGAGGCGTCCCAGCACCATTCGTCCTGGACCTGCTTCTGCATGGTGATGCCGAGCGCGACCCGCCCGTTGGGCTGCGACGAGCAGGACGGCAGGCTGTTGGTGTTCTCGACGATGAACGCGTCGGCTATGTAGAACGAGCCTGGTCCGGACCAGATCCAGCGGGAGTCGCTCTCCACCGAGTCGCCCTGTACCTGACAAGTCAGGGTAACGGTGCTGCCGACGGCGGCCCGACCGAGGATTTGCGCGGAAAGCCGGGGCGCCTGGCGTTCGTTGACGGTGCTGTAGTTGCCCTGGCCGCCGGTAACGGTACCGGTCAGGGAATCGGCCTGGGCGTGGCCGCCGCCGCTGAGCAGAAGTACGGCGGCGACCGCGGATGTCGCGACCACCGCCAATGCTCTCCTGAGTACGGAGAGGCGGGAAGCGTGCATGGGTTGGCTCTTTCGAACGTGGGGGAAAACGCGGTGCCGTGCCAATGGCAGGGCATTGGCATGGACCACGTACCTGGTGCAGTGCGCGTAGACGGGCCCTGCGGCAGGAATTACTACAGCACCCGCGACCCCCAGGGCAATGACTCTCCGTCAATATCCTTGAAATGAAAGGGAGTAGTCGCTGGCAGTAACGAACAAAAGCCGCGGCGCCGAACCTCAGGTCAGAGAGGTCCAGGGCCGCGGCTACTGGTGTTTTCGGGGGTTCAGGTGCTGGTTACTCGGGGTAGTGTCTGTCGATTTCGGCGGCGCGCGTCGCCGCAGTCTCAGCGGCCCGCTGCCACCTTCGACGCCGACGGGTCGGCCGCCGGTTCCGCGCCGCCCTCGCCGAAGCGGGCCAGTGCCAGCGCGCCGAGTACCGCCAGGGCGTAGCCCGCGATGGCCAGACCGCCGAGGCCCGCGCGAGTGCGGTCGCCCAGGGCCAGCACGCCGACCAGCGCCGGGCCGATCGTTTCGCCGATCACCATGCCCGCCGTCGCCACCGTCACCGAGCCGCGCTGCAGCGCGGTCGTCAGCAGCAGGAACGCCGAGGCCCCGCCGACCAGCAGGGCATAGGTCGCCGGATTGGTGGCGATGTCTGCGACGTTGAAGTCCGGGATCAGCCGCACCGCCACGGTCACCACGCCGAAGCCGAGGCCCGCGCCGAGCCCGAGCGCGGCCGCCCGGACGCGCTCCGGCAGCCGACCCGCGCCGAGGCCCGCCAGCAGGACCAGTACGGCCGCGCCGAGTACGCCCCAACGCAGCTCCGGACCACCCGAGTTGTGGCCCTCCGCGCCGGAGGCCGCCGCCAGCATGCCCAGGCCCAGGCAGACCGTGCCGACCGCGCCCCACTCCGCCTTGCCGAGGCTCGTCTTGAGCAGCCGCGAGGCGACCACCGCCGTCACCGCCAGGCTCGCCGCCAGCGCCGCGCCGACCGCGTAGATCGGTACCGAGCGCAGCGCCACCAGCTCCAGCCCGAAGCCCGCGCCGTCGAGCGCGAGCCCGAGCACGTACCACCACTGGCGCAGCGCGCGCACCAGCAGCCGCGGGTCGACTCCCGCCGAGTCGTCAGCGGAGGCGGCCCGGCGGGCCGCGACGGCCTGGAAGACCGAGGCCGTACCGAAGCAGATGGCGGAACCGAGGGCGCAAAGCAATCCAAGAAGCACGCAGTGGACTCTACGTCCACACGCGCCCTCCCTCGATCGCCCGCCTTCCACCGGCACCCGCCCCCACGGGGCCCCCGCGGGCTGAGGCGGCCACATGACCGCCGCTCCGCGCCGCTGCGGTTGCTCGCCGTCACGGCGGAATGATTGTGGTGGCGCGACGGCGGGGGTGCGCTGCTCGCCGCCGGGCGCCTTGCAGGGTGGGTCTTGCCGGGGTGCGGCGGTCGCGTGACCGCCGCTCCGCGCCGTCGGGCTGTCGCCGTCCTGGGGCGGCCTGCACTTTCCGCCGCAACGGCGAGCAACCACGATGGCGTGGAACGGCGGTCACGCGACCGCGGTCACCCATCGGACCGTGGGACGCCCTGTCGTCCGCGGTCGCCCGCGCGCCCCCGGGCTCACACCCCGTTGCCCGCCGCCAGGCGCCCGCGGGACCGCCGTCCCGCGCTGCCGCGCCGACCGCTCGCCGCTGTGGCGGCAAGGCGAATCCGCCGCGGCGGCGAGCAATCACATGCAACGCGGTCCGGCGGTCGCAGACTGCCGCAGCCCTCGGGGCTCACCCCCGTCGCCCGCCGCCAGGCGCCCGGCCCCACCCCGTCGCCCGCCGCGAGGCGCCCCGCTCGTGCGATCCTTTACGCGGCGGATCATGGCTGGTGGGCGTCCGTGCAGTGGGGCGCTGCGCGGGACAGTGGCCGGACGGACGGGCAGGGGTGCGGCAGCGGAATGACACAGGCACGTCAACGAGCGCGGCAGGCGTGGACCGATGTGTGGGATCGCTTCGTCGCGTCCGACCCGGGACTGATCCGGCTGATGGCCGGACTCCGTACGGTCGCGTCGATCGTGCTGACCCTCTTGGTGCTGGCCGCGTTCCAGATCCCGGTGAACCTCCTGGTGGCGGGGGCGATGGCGGCCATGGTGGCGACCTTCGCGATCAGTGAGCCGCTGCCCAGGGACCAGGCGGTCACCCTCGCGTGCGCACTGCCCACCGCGCTTGCCGCGATGTCACTCGGCGCCCTGCTGAATCGTTACGTCATCATCGGCGACCTGTTCTTCGTGGCGTTGATCTTCGTAGCCGTCTACGTACGCCGGTTCGGAGAGCGCGGCACCGCGCTCGGCCTGGTGGGCTTCCAGATCTACTTCGTCTCGCTCTTCGTGCACGCCCGCCTCTCCGGCCTGCCCCAGCTGTACGGAACGCTGTTCGCCGCGTTCTGCTGCGCGGGGGTGGCCCGGTTCGCGCTGGTACGTGCCACACCCGAGCACACGCTGCAGCGGCTGCGCCGCGCGTTCCGGGCCCGGCTGGCCCAGGTGGTGGACGCGCAACTGGCGCTGGTGGGAGAGGCGTCACCGGACAAGGCAGACAAGGCGGACAAGGCCGTTGACGAGCTGCGGCGGCAGACCGCCCGGCTGCACGAGTGCGCGCTGATGATCCAGGGGCGGCTGGAGGACGGCACCCGCGACGCCGCCACCGCCGCGCTGCTGCAACGCCGCGTCGCCGACGCCGAGATCGCCGCCGAACGCCTCGGCGTCCTGCTGCTCAAGGCGCGGCACTCCGACAGCGCCGACACCCTCACCCTGCACCTGCCGGACGCGCCCGCCCTCGACGCCCCCGCCGGGGTACCCGTCGAGGACGAGATGACCCGTCGGCTGCGCCGCGACCTCGCCGGTCTGCATCTGCTCATCACCCGGCTCGCCCCGGCGGACCGCGGCACCGGCCTCGCGGTGGTCCGCAACCGCCTGCTGAACTACCGCGACGAGGAGAACCTGCCGCGCGCCTCGCTGGCCGTACAGGACGCGTTCCGCGGCATCGGCGAGGCGGCCCGTGCGGTCCTCGGCCTGCGCCTCGCGCTCGACGGGCCGCAGGACGACTCCGACGACAGCCCCGAGGCGACCCGCTCCCGCGAGGAGTTCGACGCCGAGGACCTCTCGATCAGCCGGGAGGAGGAGCCGGAGGACGAGCAGACCGGGCTGCAGCGGCCCACCACCCGGGCGGCCTTCCAGGTGGGAGTCGGCTCGGCACTGGCCATCGTCGGCGGCGAACTGCTGTCCAGCCAGCGCTGGTACTGGGCGGTGCTGACCTGCTGGGTGGTCTTCCTCAACACCTCCTCGACCGGCGAGATCCTGGTCAAGGGCTACCGGCGGCTGCTGGGTACGGTCACCGGCGTGATCGCCGGTGTGGTGCTCGCCGGGCTGGTCGGCCACCACACCTGGACCGCGTTCACGCTCGTACTGCTCTGCGTCTTCGGCGCGTTCTTCACCGCGCCGCTGTCGTACGTGCTGATGTCGTTCTTCCTCACCGCGATGCTCGGCCTGCTCTACACCCTGCTGAGCACCTACAACATCGCCGTGCTGGAACTGCGGATCGAGGAGACCGCGCTCGGCGCCGCGTGCGGGATCATCGCCGCCGTGCTCGTCCTGCCGGTACGCACCCACCACCACACCGACCAGCAGTTGCGGGAAGTGCTCAGCAAGCTCGGCGAGGTCAGTTCGGCCGCGGTCGAGCAGCTCAGCGGCGGCCCGGCGGCCGATCTGCTGGACCTGGCGCGGGAGTTGGACACCGCACTGGACGATCTGCGGCGCTCCACCCGGCCGTTGACGCATCCGATCACCCCGCTGCGGGTGCGCCGCCGTACCGCCCGCTATCTGGTGGCGCTGCTGGAGACCTGCGCGTACCACGCACGCAGCCTGGCCGCCACCGCCGAACTCGTGCCCAGCAGCACCCGGATCGCCGCCGACCCGCGGCTTGAGCGGGCCGGGCGACGGATCCGGCGCAACATCGACGTCCTCATAGAGCATCTGGACGACGAGGACGCCCGCAGCGAGGTCGAGTCCGGCGCGAGCGTCGCCTCGATGCTGGAGGGCCCGGAGGCGATCGCCTCCAGGCCCGGTTCCGTGACCTTCCGCGTGCTGCGGCATCTGCAACGGCTCGACGAGGGCGTGGTGGGCCTGGCCCGGCCACTAGGCGTGAAGCCCGAAGAAACCCGCCCGACGCGGGCCGCGTAAGCGGCAAGGCCCCTCCCGCGGGATGGGCACCCCACACAGCCGCAGCGCAGAAGACGGCGCGAGGGGGTGTGGCGGGGTGTCCCCGCAGCGACCCCGCGACGCACCGCAACCGTGGCAACCGGCGCGGAGTGAGGAGACACCCCGCCACACCCCCGACCCACAGCCGACAGAGCGCAACGGCAAGCAAAGGCCGAGGGCAACGGGTGGGCGGGTGGGCGGAAAACCAACGCGAACCCCAACGCACCCGCAGGGAACCCGCTAGGCCTCCAGAACGCCACGCAACTGCGCCAACCCCCAGTCCAGATCCTCCCGGGAGATCACCAACGGCGGCGCGATCCGGATCGTGGCGCCGTGCGTGTCCTTCACCAGCACCCCGCGCTCCATCAGCGCCTCCGACACCTCCCGCCCCGTACCGTGCCCCGGCGCGATGTCCACCCCGGCCCACAGCCCGCGACCGCGTACCGCGGTCACCGCGCCGCCGCCCACGAGCGCGCCCAGCTCGCTGTGCAGATGCGCGCCCAACTCCTGCGCGCGCCGCTGGAATTCACCGGTCCGCAGCATCGCGATGACCTCCAGCGCCACCGCGCAGGCCAGCGGATTCCCGCCGAACGTCGAACCGTGCTCGCCCGGCCGGTACACCCCGAGTACGGCGTTCGACGACACCACGGCGGACACCGGCACCACGCCGCCGCCAAGCGCCTTGCCCAGGACGTACATGTCCGGCACGACGCCCTCGTGTTCGCACGCGAAGGTCTTCCCCGTCCGGCCCAGGCCCGACTGGATCTCGTCGGCGATGAACAGCACATCGCGCTCCGCGGTGATCCGCCGCACCCCCGCCAGATAGCCGGGCGGCGGTACCAGTACCCCGGCCTCGCCCTGGATCGGCTCCAGCAGGACGGCCACCGTCCGCTCGTCGACCGCCGCTTCGAGCGCCGCCAGGTCGCCGTACGGCACGATCTCGAAGCCGGGCGTGTACGGACCGAAGTCCCGGCGTGCCTCCTCGTCCGTGGAGAAGCTGATGATCGTCGTGGTGCGGCCGTGGAAGTTGTCGGCGGCCACCACGATCTTGGCCTGGCCGTCCGGTACGCCCTTGACCCGGTAACCCCACTTGCGGGCGGTCTTGACCGCGGTCTCCACCGCCTCGGCGCCGGTGTTCATCGGAAGGACCGACTCCATACCGCACAGCTCCGCCAACTCCGTGCAGAACGCGGCGAAGCGGTCGTGGTGGAACGCCCGCGAGGTGAGCGTGACGCGGTCCAGCTGGGCCTTGGCGACCTCGATCAGCCGCTGGTTGCGATGGCCGAAGTTGAGCGCCGAGTACCCGGCCAGCAGGTCGAGGTAGCGGCGGCCCTCGACATCGGTCATCCACGCGCCGTCCGCGGTCGCGACGACGACGGGCAACGGATGGTAGTTGTGCGCGCTGTGCGCATCGGCCTCCCTGATCAGCTCGGCGGAAACGACGGTGCGACGCGGAGCGTCTCCACCAAGGGCGCTGGTGGGAGACGGGTGCGAATGCATGGTCATGGGGACTCCGTTTCGTCGTGCGTCGGGAGGCCCCGCCCAGGGCGCGGGCGGGCAGCGCCCCTTTCTATCGTCGCCCCATATAAGGCGCCGATAAGCAGACGCCGATCAATACGTGCCGGTGGTGCGGTGGTGCCCTCGGCGGGCGGGCGCCCCCGTTGCTAGGCTCGTGCTGAGCCGTGACTGGCGCGCTGGGATGGGATCGACCATCGGGGAGCGGCTCGCGCAAGTGGTGCCGTGCGCCTGGGCCGACCGACCGTAGGCAGCAGTCCGCATGACCGCCGGAGGACCTCATGGCCGAAGAGCCGACCGCCCGTACCACCGAATCCATCGCCTTCCGCAGCGCGCTTGACGTCATCCGCGGCGTCGAACCGCGGGTGGCCGACGCCATCGGCGCCGAGCTCGCGGACCAGCGCGAATCCCTCAAGCTCATCGCGAGCGAGAACTACGCCTCCCCCGCCGTACTGCTCGCCATGGGCAACTGGTTCAGCGACAAGTACGCGGAGGGCACCGTCGGCCGCCGCTTCTACGCGGGCTGCCGCAACGTCGACACCGTGGAGGCGCTCGCCGCCGAGCACGCCCGCGAGATCTTCGGCGCCTCGCACGCCTACGTACAGCCGCACTCCGGCATCGACGCCAACCTGGTCGCCTTCTGGGCCGTGCTCTCCCAGCGGGTGGAGAGCCCCGCACTGCACAAGGCCGGGGTCCGGCACGTCAACGACCTGACCGAAGCCGACTGGGCCGCGCTGCGCCGCGAACTCGGCAACCAGCGGATGCTCGGCATGTCGCTGGACGCGGGCGGCCACCTCACGCACGGCTTCCGCCCCAACATCTCCGGCAAGATGTTCGACCAGCGCTCCTACGGGACCGACCCGGCCACCGGCCTGGTCGACTACGACGCGCTGCGCGCCTCCGCCCGCGAGTTCCGCCCGCTGATCATCATCGCCGGGTACTCCGCGTACCCGCGGCTGGTGAACTTCCGCGTCATGCGCGAGATCGCCGACGAGGTCGGGGCGACGCTGATGGTCGACATGGCGCACTTCGCGGGCCTGGTCGCGGGCAAGGTGCTCACCGGCGACTTCGATCCCGTACCGCACGCGCAGATCGTCACCACGACCACCCACAAGTCGCTGCGCGGCCCGCGCGGCGGCATGGTGCTGTGCGACTCCGAGCTCGCCGAGCACGTCGACCGCGGCTGCCCGATGGTGCTCGGCGGCCCGCTGCCGCATGTGATGGCGGCCAAGGCGGTCGCGCTCGCCGAGGCCCGGCAGCCGGGCTTCCGCGACTACGCGCGGCGGATCGTCGACAACTCCCAGGCGCTGGCCGAGGGCCTGCTGAAGCGCGGCGCCCGGCTGGTCACCGGCGGCACCGACAACCACCTCGTGCTGCTGGACGTCTCCGGCTACGGCCTCACCGGCCGCCAGGCCGAGGCCGCGCTGCTGGACAGCGGGATAGTGACCAACCGCAACTCCATCCCGCAGGACCCCAACGGCGCCTGGTACACCTCCGGCATCCGGCTGGGCACGCCCGCGCTGACCACCCGCGGGCTCGGCACCGCGGAGATGGACGAGATCGCCGCGCTGATCGACACCGTCCTGGCAGCCACCGCGCCGGACACCGGGGCGGAAGGCAAGCCGTCCAAGGCCAAGTACACGCTGGACGCGGCGGTCGCCCGGCAGGTCGCCGGCCGGGCCACCGATCTGCTCGCCGGGTTCCCGCTCTACCCGGGGATCGACCTGAGCTGACCGCGGTAGGCGGCACGCCGGAGGGCGCGCGTGGGGGTGTCTGGCCGCTCCGCCGACCTGAGACAATGAGGGCATGGCCCTCCGTCCTCGTGTGCTCTCCGGTATCCAGCCCACCGCGGGCTCGTTCCACCTCGGCAACTACCTCGGCGCGGTGCGCCAGTGGGTGGCGCTGCAGGAAAGCCATGACGCGTTCTACATGGTCGTGGACCTGCACGCGATCACCGTGCCGCAGGACCCCAAGGAGCTGCGCGCCAACACCCGGCTCGCCGCCGCCCAACTGCTCGCGGCCGGGCTCGACCCGGAGCGCTGCACCCTGTTCGTGCAGAGCCATGTGCCCGAGCACGCCCAGCTCGGCTGGGTCATGAACTGCCTCACCGGCTTCGGCGAGGCCTCCCGGATGACGCAGTTCAAGGACAAGTCCGCCAAGCAGGGCGCCGACCGCACCACCGTCGGCCTGTTCACGTACCCGATCCTGCAGGTCGCCGACATCCTGCTGTACCAGGCCAACGCGGTGCCGGTCGGTGAGGACCAGCGCCAGCACATCGAGCTGACCCGGGATCTCGCCGAACGGTTCAACACGCGCTACGCCCCGACCTTCACCGTCCCCGAGCCGTACATCGTCAAGGAGACGGCGAAGATCTACGACCTGCAGGACCCGACGAGCAAGATGAGCAAGTCGGCGTCCTCGCCCAAGGGCCTGGTCAACCTGCTGGATGAGCCGAAGGTCTCGGCCAAGAAGTTCAAGAGCGCGGTGACCGACACTGACACGGTCATCCGCTACGACGCCGAGCAGAAGCCGGGCATCAGCAATCTGCTGACCATCTACTCCACCCTCACCGGCAGCTCGATCCCGGAGCTGGAGGAGCGCTACGCGGGCAAGGGCTACGGTGCGCTGAAGACCGACCTCGCGGAGATTTTCGTGGAATGGGTCACACCGTTCCGCACCCGGACCGAGGAATACTTGGACGATCCGGAGACGTTGGACTCTGTTCTCGCCAAGGGTGCCGAGAAGGCGCGTGCGGTGGCGGCGGAGACCCTGGCCACCGTCTACGACCGGATCGGATTCGTTCCGGCCAAGCACTAGGCGACGCGCGCCTTCCACAGATCCGACGGCTCGAAAGGGGAGTGCGCATGGAGACCAGCACGATCGGTGTGTCCATCGCGGTCCCGGAGCCCTACGGCAGCTTGATCCAGGAGCGCCGCGCGGGCTTCGGGGACCTGGCAGCCCATGCCATCCCCACGCACATCACACTGCTGCCGCCCACCGAGGTGGACACCGCCGCGCTGCCGGACTTCCGCCAGCATCTGTCGGATGTCGCCGAGGCGAGCCGGTCCTTCGCGCTGCGGCTGGACGGTACGGACTCGTTCCGGCCGCTGTCGCCCGTGGTGTTCGTACGGCTCGCCGAGGGCGCCGTGGACTGCTCGCAGCTGCAGGAGCGGGTGCGGTCCGGGCCGGTGGCGCGGGAGCTGCAGTTTCCGTACCACCCGCATGTGACGGTGGCGCACGGCATCGCGGACGAGGCGATGGACCGGGCGCAGCGCGAGCTCGCGGGCTTCAGCGCGTGCTGGACGGTCACCGGCTTCTCGCTGTACGAGCAGGGCGAGGACGGCGTGTGGCGGACGATGGGCGAGTACCCTTTTGGCCACCCGAGCACGGCTACGGCCGTGCCGCAGCAGACGGCGCGTCTGGGCGCGGTGGGGTCACCGGGGGACCCGTTGCACGCCTAGGCCGACTGCTCGTCCGGGCGCTTTATCACATGGTGTGGAGAAAAGCCGGTATTTGCGGGAACGTGGCGCCACGCCGTGCACGGCGCGATTTGGTGCGGATGGCCTACGGTTCCCCGGCCAACCGACGGACCCTGCCGTTCCGGTAGACCCCCGCCGTTCCGGGTGGACCAGGAGTGCGCGCGGTCACCGAGGGTAGGCGTCGATCATGGACTGGTTGACCCGGCTGCCCATCGTCGGACCGTGGATCGCGCGGGCCATGCGGACACACGCCTGGCGTGCCTTCGAGCACGCCCAGCGGGCGCAGTGGTCCCGGTTGGCGGCCGCCATCACCTTCACCAGCTTCATCGCGCTGTTCCCGCTGCTCACGGTCGGTGCGGCGGTGGGCGCCGCGGTCCTGACCAACGGCCAACTGCACACGCTGGAGCAGAAGCTGAGCCAGCAGCTGCCGGGGCTGTCGAAGCAGATCGACATCGGCGCGCTGGCCGCCAACGCGGGCACCGTCGGTCTGATAGCGGGCGGCGTCCTGCTGCTGGCCGGCGTCAGCTGGATCGGCCAGCTCCGCGGCTGCCTACGGGCCATCTGGGGCCAGGACGAAGGCCAGGAGAACCCGGTCCTGCGCAAGGTCAAGGACGCCGGGGTGCTGGTCGGGCTGGCTGCCGTGGGCCTGTTCTCGATGGCCGGCTCGACCCTGGCGACCAGCGCCGTCGGCTGGGCCGCGCGCCAGCTCGGCCTGCCGCACAACGGCGTGGGCAGCGTGCTGCTGACCGTCGCCGGGTTCTGTATCGCCGTACTCGCCGACTGCCTGCTGCTGGTCTACCTGCTGACCTGGCTGCCCGGCGTCAAGCCGCGCCGACGTTCGGTCATCGTCGCGGCACTGCTGGGCGCCGTCGGTCTGGAAATCCTGAAGATCCTGCTCAGCGGCTATCTGCAGGGCGTGGCCGCCAGGAGCATGTACGGCGCGTTCGGTACCCCGGTCGCCCTGCTGCTGTGGATCAACTTCATGGCGAAGCTGCTGCTGTACTGCGCCGCCTGGACCGCCACGCCCGCCGCCACGGCCACCGCGCCGTCCGGCGGCGGCGAGCCGGACGGTTCCGGGAAGGCCCCCGACGCCTCCCCGGAACCGTCGGCTACGACTGGTCGCGACGCCTCGGCAGCGGCCAGCGCTTCCGTACGACCAAGGTCACCCCGCCCAGTACCACCAGGACACCGGCGGTGATCCCGGCCGCCATCGCCAGGCCGCCCGTGCCCGAGTTCGGAGCGGTGGACGCGGCGGCGGAGGTGTTCCCCTTGGACGCCCCGGTACGGCCCCCGGCGGCGGGCTGGGCGCTTTTGGGCGCGACCAGCATGCCGACCGGCTTGACCTTGCCCGCCACCTGGAAGCCCCAGTCGAGCAGCGCGGCGGTCTCCTTGTAGACCTCGTTGTCGCCCGGAGCCGGGTGCATCACGGTGACCAGCAGCTTCACGCCGTCGTGGTCCGCGACGCCGGTGAAGGTGTTGCCCGCGTTGGTGGTGAAGCCGTTCTTGACGCCCGCCAGGCCCGGGTAGGGCTTCACCCCGTCGATCCCGCTGAGCAGCCGGTCGGTGTTCTGGATCCCGAACGACTCCCGCTCCTTCGAGCCCTTCTTGAGGTCGCCGGGGAACTGGGAGCTCGCCGTCGAGCAGTACTCGCGGAAGTCCGCGTTCTGCAGACCGGCTCGGGCGAACAGCGACAGGTCGTACGCCGATGACACCTGACCCGGCATGTCATAGCCGTCCGGGCTGAGCACATGCGTGTCGTTCGCCTGCAGGTCCCTGGCGCGCTCCTGCATGTCACGCACCGTCTTGTCCACGCCGCCGTTCATCGAGGACAGCACGTGCACCGCGTCGTTGCCCGAGCGCAGGAAGACGCCGCGCCACAAGTCCTGCACGGTGTACGGCAGGTTCTCCTTGATGCCGACCATGCTGCTGCCATCGCCTATCCCCGCCATGTCCTGCGGGGTGACGGTATGCGTCTGGTTCCTGGGGAACTTGGCGATAAGCGTGTCCGCGAACAGCATCTTCAGCGTGCTCGCGGGCGCCAGCGGCCAGTGCGCGTTGTGCGAGGCCAGCACCTCGCCCGTCTCCGCGTCGGAGACGATCCACGCGCGGGCCGTGGTCTTCGGTAGTGGAGGTACACCTGACTTGGGGTCAACCTGGGTGCCCGCCTGGGCAAGCCGGTCGCCGCCGACAGTTGACATGTTCTCGGGCGGCCGCGGCTCCTCCGGCTGCTGGGGCGTCCTGACCGGTTGTCCCGGGCGGGGCACGGCGGACGCGGCAGTGGCGGCCGGAAACAGCGCGGTGCCCGCCAGGGCGGCAGCGCACACGGTCAGCGCGGGGCGGCGCAGGGCCGGACGAATCGAGAGCACCAGGTGAACGTACAGGGAGACAGCGGACGAGCGGACATTGCAGAGTTGACCCGGAGGGGTGAGGAGTGACACGGCTGGTCTACGGAACCGTCAGATGGCCGTTGGCCGTCTTCACTTCGAAACGTTTCCCGCCGGACTGACTCGTTCCGGATCTCCGACGGCTTCCGAATGTCGCCCATCGGCTCGTGGCCCCTGCCGTCCGTCTCGCTTTCGCCCCGTTTCATACTGGCTACATGAAGCTCAGCCGCCGCGTCTCCTGGTTCCTCACCGCCTTCGGTGTCTGGAGCTGGTGCATCTGGATCACCTTCGTCAAGAACCTGTGGGCCGACGCCAGCGGCCTGGCGTTCCACAACGGCAACCCGACCGCGTACTTCTGGGTGCATCTGCTGCTCGCCATCACCTCGTTCCTGCTCGGCACCGCGGTGGGCGTGCTGGGCCTGCGGAGCCTGCGCGCCCTGCGTACCGAGGCGGCCGGGGCTCAGCAGGCGTAGGGCTGGTACGGGTACGGCCGTTCCGGCGGCAGCAGCGCCTCGGCCGCCGCCAGCTCGCCCGCGCGTACGTGGGCGTGCACCCGCCGTGCGAGGGGCGTGACATCGGTGATCGACACCGTCCACTCGTCCGCGTAGCGGCGGGACGCCTCACCGGACAGACCGAGCTGCAGCGAGCGGTGGGGGACCGCCCGCAGCTGCGTATCGCGTTCCGGATCCCACTGCACGCGCGCTGGCGGGGCCTTCAACTCCCGCTGCCACGCTGCCCGGTCGGCGTGCGCGCCCGGCTCGTACTGCGCCAGGCACGCGTTCCGCAACGCCCACTCGAAGCCGTCCCGGCTGATCTCGACCGCCAGCACGCACTCCTGATCCGGCTTCGTCGCCCAGCCGCAGCGGTACATCATCCACAGGAACGAGGGCTTGATCCAGGTCATACGCTCCCGCTTCCAACTGCTCGGAAAGCGGTTCGTGCGCGCGGCGGGTGCGCCGATGGCGGGGTTGTAGGCCTGGTAGACGGTGATCGTCGCATCGGTGTGGACGGCTCGGATCTGGCGTTGCGGTACGTGCATGCGGTCCACCGTGCGCGATGAACCTCCGGGGCCGCCAAGGGTTTTCCGACGCGGGCGCACACCCGTCGGGCGGCCCGGCGCGGAGTGCCGGAAACGCGGAGGGTCCCGTTCCCAGCCGGGAACGGGACCCTCACGCGGGCGATCGCGAAGCGATCAGAAGCGGCGCGTGATCAGCGCGCGCTTTACTTCCTGGATCGCCTTGGTGACCTCGATACCGCGCGGGCAGGCGTCCGTGCAGTTGAAGGTCGTGCGGCAACGCCACACGCCCTCCTTGTCGTTGAGGATCTCCAGGCGCTGCTCGGCGCCCTCGTCACGCGAGTCGAAGATGAAGCGGTGCGCGTTGACGATGGCCGCCGGGCCGAAGTACTGCCCGTCGTTCCAGAACACCGGGCAGGACGACGTGCACGCGGCGCACAGGATGCACTTGGTGGTGTCGTCGAAACGCGCGCGGTCCTCGGCGGACTGCAGGCGCTCCCGGGTCGGCTCGTTGCCCTTGGTGATCAGGAAGGGCATGACATCCCGGAACGCCTGGAAGAACGGATCCATGTCGACCACGAGGTCCTTCAGGACCGTCATGCCCTTGATGGGCTCGACCGTGATCGGCTTCTCCGGGTTGATGTCCTTCAGCAGCGTCTTGCACGCCAGCCGGTTGCGGCCGTTGATGCGCATCGCGTCCGAGCCGCAGATGCCGTGCGCGCAGGACCGGCGGAAGGTCAGCGAACCGTCGACCTCCCACTTGACCTTGTGGAGGGCGTCCAGGACGCGCTCCTTCGGGTCCATCTCCAGCTTGTAGTCCACCCACGTGACCTCGTCGGAGACCTCGGGGTTGAACCGGCGAACCCGCAGCGTGATGGTGATCTGCTCGAAAGCGCCGTTCTCGGCCGCGTCCAGTGCGGCGGAGTGCTTGTCCAGCGTAGGGGTGCTCATCAGTACTTACGCTCCATCGGCTGGTAGCGGGTCTGGACGACCGGCTTGTAGTCGAGGCGGATCGACTCGGTGCCATCCTCGCCAACCTCGCGGTACGCCATGGTGTGGCGCATGAAGTTGACGTCGTCGCGGTTGGGGTAGTCCTCGCGGTAGTGGCCGCCGCGCGACTCCTTGCGGGCCAGCGCGGAGACGGCCAGCACCTCGGCCAGGTCGAGCAGGTTGCCCAGCTCGATGGCCTCCAGCAGGTCGGTGTTGTACCGCTTGCCCTTGTCCTGGACGCTGACGTTCTTGTAGCGCTGCTTGAGCTCGGCGATGTCCTCGACGGCCTGCTTCAGCGTCTGCTCGGTACGGAACACCATGGCGTTGGTGTCCATGGTCTCCTGCAGCGCCTTGCGGATGTCGGCGATCCGCTCGTTGCCGGTCGCGTCGCGCAGCGACTCGACCTGGTCCACCACCAGCGAGGCCGGGTCCTCCGGCAGCTCGACGAAGTCGTGGTTGGCCGAGTACTCGGCCGCGGCGATGCCCGCCCGGCGGCCGAACACGTTGATGTCCAGCAGCGAGTTGGTGCCCAGACGGTTGGCGCCGTGCACCGAGACGCACGCGACCTCGCCCGCCGCGTAGAGGCCCGGCACGACGGTCGTGTTGTCCGCCAGCACCTCGCCCTCGACGTTGGTCGGGATGCCGCCCATCGCGTAGTGCGCGGTCGGCTGGATCGGCACCGGGTCGGTGTACGGCTCGATGCCGAGGTACGTACGGGCGAACTCGGTGATGTCCGGCAGCTTGGCGTCCAGCTGCTCCGGCGGCAGGTGGGTGAGGTCCAGGTAGACGTGGTCGCCCTCGGGACCGCAGCCGCGGCCCTCGCGGATCTCGGTGTAGATCGCGCGGGAGACGACGTCACGCGAGGCCAGGTCCTTCATGACGGGCGCGTACTTCTCCATGAAGCGCTCGCCGTCCTTGTTGCGAAGGATGCCGCCCTCACCACGGGCACCCTCGGTGAGCAGGATGCCCATCCGCCAGATGCCGGTCGGGTGGAACTGGAAGAACTCCATGTCCTCCAGCGGCAGCCCGCGCCGGTAGGCGACCGCCTGGCCGTCACCGGTGAGGGTGTGCGCGTTGGAGGTCACCTTGAAGAACTTGCCGGTGCCGCCGGAGGCGAACACCACGGCCTTCGCCTGGAAGACGTGGATCTCACCGGTCGCCAGCTCGTACGCCACCACGCCCGCGGTGCGCTTGACGCCGTTCACCTCGGTGAGCAGCAGGTCGAGCACGTAGAACTCGTTGAAGAACTCCACGCCCTCCTTGACGCAGTTCTGGTACAGCGTCTGGAGGATCATGTGGCCGGTGCGGTCCGCCGCGTAGCAGGCACGGCGCACCGCGGCCTCGCCGTGGTTGCGGGTGTGGCCGCCGAAGCGGCGCTGGTCGATGGTGCCCTGCGGCGTCCGGTTGAACGGCAGGCCCATCTTCTCCAGGTCGAGGACCGCGTCGATGGCCTCCTTCGCCAGGATCTCGGCGGCGTCCTGGTCGACCAGGTAGTCACCGCCCTTGATCGTGTCGAAGGTGTGCCACTCCCAGTTGTCCTCCTCGACGTTGGCGAGGGCGGCGGCCATACCGCCCTGCGCGGCGCCGGTGTGGGAGCGGGTCGGGTACAGCTTGGTCAGCACGGCGGTACGGCTGCGCTTGGTCGACTCGATGGCCGCGCGCATGCCGGCGCCGCCGGCGCCGACGATGACGGTGTCGTACTTGTGGATCTGCATGGTCGCGTCAGCCCCGGGTCTACTGGATGTTCGGGTCGAAGGTGAAGATCACCAGCGTGCCGAGGAAGACGGTGAACACCGTGGCGGTGTACAGCAGCATCTTCAACCAGAACCGGGTGTTGTCCCGCTCGGCGTAGTCGTTGATGACCGTCCGCAGGCCGTTGGCACCGTGCAGCATCGCCAGCCACAGCATCAGCAGGTCCCACATCTGCCAGAACGGCGAGGCCCAGCGGCCTGCCACGAAGGCGAAGCCGATCTTGGTGACGCCGCCGTCCAGCATCAGCTGGATCAGCAGATGGCCCAGGACCAGCACCACCAGGACGATGCCGGACAGCCGCATGAACAGCCAGCCGTACATCTCGAAGTTGGTGCGGGTGGCGCGCGGCGTGCGCTTGGTGCGGGTGCGCGGCGGTTCGATGACCGGTGCCGGGTTGTCCGGGCTGTACGTGCCCGCTCCGGCCAGATCCACGGCGTCCGCGGGGGTCGAGGTCTCGGCAGACATTCTCAGCTCCCGAACAGAGTGCGCAGGGTGTGCTGCAGGACGGGGTAGAACGCCCCGGCCATCAGCACGATCCAGATACCGACCACGGACCACAGCATCTGGCGCTGGTACTTCGGGCCCTTGGACCAGAAGTCGACAGCGATGACGCGCAGGCCGTTCAAGGCGTGGAAGAGGATGGCCGCGACCAGGCCGTACTCCATCAGGTTCACGATGGGGTTCTTGTAGGTCGCGACCACGTTGTCGTAGGCCTGCGGCGACACACGAACGAGCGAGGTGTCGAGGACGTGTACGAACAGGAAGAAGAAGATGAGGACGCCAGTGACTCGATGAGCCACCCAGGACCACATGCCTTCCCGGCCGCGGTACAGCGTTCCAGCCGGCACGGATACCCTCCGGTTACGGGACTAAGGGACCTGCCGGCTTCGGTGTCGGTCGGGCCCGGCCGGGTATGGTCCACCGGCCCCCGACATCGTAGCGACGCGCTTCGGCTCATCGCTTCCGGGGTCGGTCAGGTGTGATCGATCCCGCACGTGCGGCCTACAGCGCTCGGCGTGTTCCGCTCAGCGGTGCGTGCCGCCGGGGTGTGGGCCGCCGGGCGGGCAGGGCCGGGCCAGCCGGGCGAGGCGGCCGCGGGCGAGTGCGCGCAGTTCGTCGGCGGCGACGGCACGTTCCTCTTCGGGAGTGTTGCCGAGCCGGAGGCGCAGGCCCGCGAGGACGTGGTCGAGATGCTCGTCCGGGTGAACGGCGTCAAGGCAGATGACGAAGGCATGGCCGAAACGCCGCTGGTACTCGGCGAGTCCGACGCGCAGCGCGGTGTGCGCGGCCAGGCCGCCGCCCTGCGGGAGCGGAAGCGGTTCCTCGCTGGCCAGCGCTTCGGCGAGATCGCCCGCGGCGAGGTCGTGCGCGGCCTTGTCCGCGGCGGCGAGTAGTGCGCCCAGATCGGGGTACGGGCGGTGGGCGGCCATTCGGCGGGCCCACTGGCGACAGCCGCAGCACGTGAGCAGCGCGGTCTCGGCAGCAGTGGCCGCAGCGTGGTTGAGCGCCGCGAGCCCTGTGACGGTGCTGCCGATGGCGCGGTCCTGCCGCGGTATCGGCGCCGACGTTCCGGGAAGGTCGCTGGCCAGCTTCGGACTCCTGATGTGATAACGGAAATGATAAGAAAAAACGGGAAAGATGGCCCGCGGAACGGCAGAAGATGATGCCGGAGAAGGGGACGCCGACAACGTATCGGCGGATGCGCGCACTTGACTGCCAGATGTGCGAATTTCACTCGTACGGGAGAGAAAGTGGCCGCGAAGTGGACGGAAGGGGCGCCGGAGTGCTGGCGCTGAGGGAGAGTTGGTAGTGGGGAGTTGGCGGGGAACACACCCGAGGGGCGGCCACCCGGCCGTAACGGCAGAGGCGGCCGGAGTCGCCTCCCCCCACAGGAGCGTCTCCGACCGCCATCTCGCGGCGCGTGCCGTTCTGCGCGTCGCTTATTCAAGACAGCGTCAGGCGGCGCGAAAGTGTCACACCCACCGCGCCGGGACGAACCGGAAACCCAGGTGTGCGCCCCGGGTCCTGGGGCATCCCGGGAAGAGGTGCGTAGCACCGGGTTCGGGATAGGCAGTCGGAGCAAGCGTTCGGATCGGGCATGATGAGGCACGTGGTGGGGGCTGACCAAGACACGGACGAAGCGCGGGTGACGGCTGCCATAGCCGCCGCCCAACGCGGCGACGAGGCTGCCTTCCGCACCGTCTACCGCAGCGTCCACCCTCGTCTGCTCGCGTACGTACGCACGTTGGTCGGGGATGTGGACGCCGAGGATGTGGCGTCCGAGGCATGGCTGCAGATCACTCGTGATCTTGGCCGGTTCGCGGGGGACGCGGACAGGTTCCGCGGCTGGGCCGCGACGATCGGGCGGAACCGCGCACTCGATCATCTGCGTCGTGTTGGCCGAAGGCCCGCCGTCGGCGCTGACGAGTCGGTCCTCTACAGCATGGCGGACCGGGCGGACACCGCGGGGGAGGCCCTGGAGTCACTGGCCACCGGGCACGCCATGGCGTTGATAGCCCGACTGCCGGTGGACCAGGCGGAAGCCGTGGTGCTGCGCGCGGTCGTCGGACTCGACGCCAAGAGCGCGGCGGAGGTGCTCGGCAAACGACCGGGTGCGGTACGGACAGCCGCGCACCGCGGACTACGGCGGTTGGCGGAGCTGTTGGAGGACGGTGCGGGGGGCATGGGTACGGACGGCGGTGTGACGTTTGCGGCCGCGCCGACGCAGAAGGACGTGAGATGAGCGGAAGCCGCCATGACTGGCTGGACGAGGAAGCCGCCGAGCGTCTGCTGAGCGGTGAACCAGTCAATGCCGGGGACCCCGCGGACGCCGGGGACGAGGGACGCGACGGAACCACCACCGTCCGGGCCCTCACCGAGCTGTTGGCCGCGGCCGTCGACCGCTCGGCCGTTGAACAGACCCGTGAGGACGCGGTGTTGGCGGCCTTCCGCGCGGCACGCGACGAGGGCGCGGTGGCGGCGCCCGCCGAAGCGGCACCCGCCGCGGTCGCGGCAACGCCGCACCGAGCGACATCCCCGGTCGAACCCGCCCGTACCGGGGCGGCGTACGCCCCGCAGGCGAGCACCGTGACGGCGATCAGCGCGCCACTTCCCCCGGAAGTGGCCGCCGCTGAGAGCGCTCCCGCCCGCGCCGACATCCCGGCCGGAACCGTCGAGCGATCGCGTCGGCTGCGCCGACTGCGGGGTCTGTCGGGGTCGGCCAAGGTCGCGGTGGCGGCCGCCTTCGCCGCGACCGCGCTGGTCGGCGGGGTCGCGGCGGCGGCCGGTACCGGGGTGATCCCGTCGCCGTTCAGCACCAGCGACCCCGCACCGGAGGTCTCGGGCGGCTCGCAGACGCCGTCACTGGACGGGAACGAGGTGCCGCAGGGCCCCGGGGTCAGCGGTCTGCCCTCGACCGTGCCCACGTCACCCGGCGCTTCCGCCGGTTCGAAGGGCGCCAGCGCCGGTACGCAGTCACCGTCCCAGTCGCCGGGCGCATCCGGCACGCCCGGAGTGCTGGGCGGGACGAACGGCTCCAAGCCGGGTGGCGACGACCACGGCCAGGGCAAGGGCGGCTGGGACCAGGGCTCCGGCGACTACAACCCGGACACGCTGTGCCGCGCCTACCTCGCGGCCGGGGGCGGCGCCGCGCTGCAGCGCAGCGAGCTGCAGTGGCTGATCAAGAACGCGGGCGGCGAGCAGGCCGTCGACGCGTACTGCCGCCAGCGGCTGGGGCTCGGCTCCGGGAACGACAAGGCCTCCCACGGCACGAACGGCTCCGGCAGTGGCGGCTCCGCCACCGGCGGCTCCGGCTCCGGCTCCGGCAGCGGCGGTGGCGGTGGCGACAGCGGCGGCCAGAACGGCGGCAAAGCCAACCAGCTGAACCGCACGCCGTCCCTCTGAGCCCGCCGCGGGCCGCTCGGGGAGCGCCCCGCGCGGCCCAGAGCGGCCGCCCAACCTGGCCACGCGCCGCGCCGCAACGCTCTGCGGGCCGCGACGGCTCTGCGGGCCGCGACGCCCGGCTCGGGGCCGGGCGTCGCGGCCCGGCCTCTCCGCTCGCGCCGCTTCTCGGCTCGCCCGGGCTCTCGGCTCACGTTGCCGTCCCGCTCCGGCGCCGCTCCGGCCCGCGCGCCGATCCCCGGCCGCAGCCCACGGAGCGCCCCCGCCGGCGGCGCCGGACCCGCAGCCGAAGCGACCCCCGGCAAGCGGCGCCGGACCTCGGAGCGGATCCGTCGCCGCGCGCTGGTCACCTGCCGCGAACGCGGGTGTAACACTTTTCAACCACCCGGCGCAGTTGCTTACGGGTCGACTGGTCATCGGCCCGCGGGCGTGTCGGTTCCCCCGTTACCGGCGAGTCCGCGCCTGACGCGGGTGGGGCGCCTTTCCCCCCGCCCCACCCGCGTCGACAGGCTGGCAACCCTGCCTTCTCCGTCTCTTACCCCTACGTTGTGACGTGACGACGCTCGGCGCGGCATGCTGTTCCTAGTGCCGGGCTGTGAGCAAGGTCCCAGCCTGCGGGGCTCCACGGCTCGCACGCTCGCCACTACAGTCCGTTGCAGGGACCGGCAGTTACCCACAAGTAACCATCATGCCGGTGTCCACATCCGAAAGCGGGAGGCGTAGAGGCATGGGGCGCGAGTCGGGCAGCGACCGAATGACTGAGTCCGGGCTGCCGATCGAACCGGTCTACGGGCCCGCCGACCTGGCCGGTTGGGATCCGGAGGAGAAGCTGGGCGAGCCCGGCTCGTATCCGTACACCCGTGGTGTGTACCCCTCGATGTACACCGGGCGGCCGTGGACGATGCGGCAGTACGCGGGCTTCGGCACCGCGACCGAGTCCAACGCCCGCTACAAGCAGCTGATCGCCAACGGCACCATGGGCCTGTCGGTCGCCTTCGACCTGCCCACCCAGATGGGCCATGACTCCGACGCGGCCATCGCCTCCGGCGAGGTCGGCAAGGTCGGCGTCGCCATCGACTCGCTCGACGACATGATGGTGCTCTTCGACGGCATCCCGCTGGACAAGGTGTCCACGTCGATGACGATCAACGCACCCGCCGCCCTGCTGCTCCTGCTGTACCAACTCGTCGCCGAGGAACAGGGCGTGTCCGCGGACAAGCTCACCGGCACGATCCAGAACGATGTGCTCAAGGAGTACATCGCGCGCGGCACCTACATCTTCCCGCCCAAGCCCAGCCTGCGGCTGATCGCCGACATCTTCGCGTACTGCAAGGCCGAGATCCCGAAGTGGAACACGATCTCGATCTCCGGCTACCACATGGCCGAGGCCGGTGCGAGCCCCGCGCAGGAGATCGCGTTCACCCTCGCCGACGGCATCGAGTACGTACGTACCGCGATCGCCGCCGGGATGGACGTGGACGACTTCGCGCCACGGCTGTCGTTCTTCTTCGTCTCGCGCACCACGATCCTGGAGGAGGTCGCCAAGTTCCGTGCGGCCCGCCGGATCTGGGCGCGGGTGATGAAGGAGGAGTTCGGCGCCAAGAACCCCAAATCGCAGATGCTGCGCTTCCACACCCAGACCGCCGGTGTGCAACTCACAGCGCAGCAGCCCGAGGTGAACCTGGTCCGGGTCGCCGTACAGGGCCTGGCGGCCGTGCTCGGCGGTACCCAGTCGCTGCACACCAACTCCTTCGACGAGGCGATCGCCCTGCCGACCGAGAAGTCGGCCCGGCTGGCGCTGCGCACCCAGCAGGTGCTGGCGTACGAGACCGATGTGACCGCCACCGTCGACCCGTTCGCGGGCTCCTACGTGATCGAGAGGATGACGGACGAGGTCGAGGCCGCCGCGGTGGAACTGATGCGGAAGGTCGAGGACTTCGGCGGCGCGGTCAACGCGATCGAGCACGGCTTCCAGAAGGGCGAGATCGAGCGCAGCGCCTACCGCATCGCCCAGGAGACCGACGCGGGCGACCGGGTCGTGGTCGGCGTCAACCGCTACAAGCTCGACGAGGAGGAGCCGTACGAGCCGCTGCGGGTCGATCCGGCGATCGAGGCCCAGCAGGCCGAACGCCTCGCGAAGCTGCGCGCCACCCGTGACCAGGGCGCGGTGGACGCCGCGTTGGCGACGCTACGGGCTGCCGCCGAGGGCGCCGACAATGTCCTGTACCCCATGAAGGAGGCGCTGCGCGCCCGGGCCACGGTGGGCGAGGTGTGCAACACGCTCCGCGGGGTGTGGGGGGCTTACGTCCCGACCGACGCGTTCTAGCCTCCGGCTCGGTTGGGGGCTCGGGTTGCGGTGAGTGTTCACCGACGGTCTCCGCCATCGTGGTTGCTCGCCGTCGCGGCGGATCAGCTTGGGGGCAAGCCCCCAAGCCCCCGGTAACCATCGCTACTCGTGCGCGGCCAGCGCGCGCCTGATGCGGGGGGTGAGCGGGCGCTCGACCGCGATGTGCAGCAGCCAGGCGAGGCTGAGCATCGCCGCCGCCGTGCCGACCAGTACAACGGGCGCGGGCAGCCCCAGGCCGTGGTGGAGTGCGGGGATCACCACCCAGCCCAGATGCTCGTGGACCAGGTAGAACGGGTACGTCAACGCACCCGCGGTGGTCAGCCACCGCCAGTCGATCCGGCTCACCGGGGTCAGGGTGACCACGGCGACCGCCGCGAACGCCAGCGTCACGATCGCGATGACCGTCAGCTGGGTGCGGTGGTGGAAGGCCGCCGCATGCGCGGGCTGCACCAACTCCCGTACCGCGTAGTGCTGTCCGAGCAGCCAGCCGACGGCGACGACCGCCCAGCCGGTCGCGTCATGCCCGTACCGGTACACCAGGTACAGGCCGATGCCGCCGACGAAGAAGGGCGCGTAGTCGGGCATCAGGATCTGCTGCATCAGCGGTTCGTGCGCCGCGTCGGCGAAGACGGCGGCCGCCGTCCACAGCGTGCAGAACAGCAGGACGCGGCGGCGGGTGGCGCCGCGCCACACCACGCAGAGCGCGAACAGCAGATAGAAGCGCAGCTCCGCCCAGAGCGTCCAGCACACGCCGAGCACCCGCTTGGCGCCCACCGGCATCTGGAGCATCGTCAGGTTGGTCAGCAGGTCGCTCGGTGAGACGGGGTGGTACGCCACCCAGGGGAGGGCGAAGGCGAAGGTGATCAACAAGATCGCGGCCCAGTAGGCGGGCAGCAGCCGACCCGCCCGCGACGCGGCGAAGGACGTCAGCGAGCGGCCCCAGCCGCTCATGCAGATCACGAATCCGCTGATCACAAAGAACAGTTGCACCCCGAGGCAGCCGTACGAGGCCGGTCCGGCGAGGCTGGGGAACAGCTTGTGCGGCGAGGCGCCCCAGGCGCGGGTGATGTCGCCGCCGCGCCCCGCGTAGTGGTACGCACACACCGACAGCGCCGCTATCAGCCGCAGCCCGTCCAGTGGCCGCAGCCGCCCGGAGCGCCTGGTGCCCGAGGTGGCGGCGGGAGCCGTTGCCGTGGTCGCGGCGGGCGCGTCGGTCGGCGCGGAGGTGATCTGCGGGGCGGTCATCGGGCGGCCGCCTGGCGCTCGGAGGCGCGCGAGGTCAGGGCGCGGGCCCGGCGCACCACCCGGCGTAGCGTGCGGTTCCTCGGCAGGAAGGCGAGTTGGGACGGCACGCCGCCGGGCAGCGCCAGCGAGGTGAGCCGACGGCGCTTGAAGTACCGGCGTGTGCTGCCGTTCAGATGTTTCGCCAGGTAGCCGATCGCGTCGTCGCGCAGCTGCGGATACGCGTTGGACTGCATGCAGTAGCCCACCGCCCGCAGCAGCGCGGTCAGTTCGGCGACGGACGGCGGCTCGGCCGACGCGCCGCGGGACGCGCGGTCGCGTTCGTCCAGCGGGGGAAGGAGCGCGTCGGCGATGGTGACCGGAACGCGGTTGCTGTTCTGGTACGGGGACAGCCGCTCCAGGAGCAGCCCGGTGCCGGTGCTGGCCACCGGCAGGTCGAAGAACTGGGAGGCGGTGACCAGGGCGGTGGAGAAGCAGCCGACGACCAGCGTGGGCCGCAGCCGCTGGAACAGCACCTCGGCGAGTACCGGAGTGTCGCAGACGGTGAACTCCACACCGAGTTCCGCGGCCTCCTTCTCCAGCAGGTGCGGCCAGTGCGCGGGCGCCATCGGATGCGGTTTGAAGACCGCGGCGCGGTGGCCGAGCGCGGCGGCGCCCCGCAGCATGCGTACATGCAGCCGCTCCTCCTCCTCGAGGGTGAGGATCTCCAGAGCGGACAGATACTGGCCGAGCAGCAGAACGGGACCGTCCGCCGCCACCGGCTGCCCGTCCTGCGGTGTGGCCGCGGCCACCTGAGCCAGTACCGCGGTGAAGGCGTCGGTCGGGACGATCTCGGGTCCGACGCCGTACTCGGAGAGCAGGAGCGGTGTGAGGCCCGGTACCAGATCGAGGTGCAGCAGGCGCCGGATCCGGCTGGTGACCAGCAGCTCCAGTTTGTTGCGGGTGGGGCCGTAGCTCATCAGGCCGTCCGCGTAGACGTCGATGGGCGCGGCCGGGAAGAGCTGGACGACGGCGAGGGCCGGTTCGACCTGGATGGACTCCACGGCCAGCTCGATCTCGTCGTCCCCCAGCTGCCACAGCAGGCGCAGATGCCGTTCCCACAGCGGCACATCGTCCGGGCGCGGCGTCCAACCGCCCGGGTGGAAGGGGGAGATGGCCTCGTTCCAGGACAGGACCCGGTCGAAGCGGTCGCGTAGCGCCGCGAAGCCCGGCATCCGGTCCAGCGGCGGGGTGGTCTCCGGCACCGAGGCGTTGTTGCTGACCAGCAGGATCCGCCGGTCGGCCGGGCGGAAGCAGTCGGCGTCCAGCGCGGCGGCCAAGGTGGCGGCGCCGTAGAGGGTGGACGCCATGAAGATCTGGGTACGCGCCATCAGGCCGCCTCCTCCTCGGCACCCTCCGACGGGCGGGCGCTCGCGTCCCGGGTCGGCAGCAGCCGGTCCATGCGGCGCAGCCGCCTGAGCCGTAGCGAGCGGTCCAGGTCCATCGAGTCCAGGGCCGCGATCAGCAGTTCCTGCGGCATTCGCTTCATCGCGGCGACGCTCAACGTCCGCAGCTTGCGGGCGACATGGGGCTCGAAGCGTTCGATGTTGTTGAGGTGGTGGGCGATGATCGCGCAGTAGGTGCGGACCGCTTTCGGCAGGAACTCGTCGGCGCGCGGGTCCTCGGCCGTCTCGGCCAGCACCTGGTCGAAGGACCGGATGAAGTCCAGTTGCCGCACATCGCCGATCTGGGTGAGCGAGTTCGCGACACCGCGCCGGTAGAAGACGCCGAGCAGACCGAGCACGGCGAAGGACTCGGCCTTGCGGTGCAGCCGCCAGATCCAGGGCCGGTCCTCGGCGGTGCGCAGCCCGTCCGGGAAGTGCAGCAACCCCGCGTCCTTCAGCCTGCGGTGGTACATCCCGGCCCAGGCGTACGGGTAGTCGACGGCGGTCGAGGTGTCCGCGGGCAGGATCGCCTCGCGCGGGTCGAGCACCTCGCCGCGGCGGCCGTCCGGCACGCGGTGGATGACGCGTTCCCTGCCGGTGCACTGCACATGGTCGGTGCGTACGAAATCGCAGCCCAAGCCCTCGATGGCGGCGAGGAGTTCCGCTAGGTAGCCGGGGGCCAGCCAGTCGTCGCCGTCGAGGAACGCGAGGTACTCGCCCTCGGCGGCGTCCAGGCCGGTGTTGCGGGCGGTGGCCAGTCCGCTGTTGCGCTCGTGGCGTACGAGCCTGGCGCCGGGCACTCCGCCGCCCGCGGCGCGTTCCAGGATCTCCGGTGTCCGGTCGGTCGAACAATCGTCGACCAGAATGAATTCAAAATCCGCGCGGGCATTCGATACCAGACTTCTCAGCATGTCGGGGGCGAATGTCTGCACGTTGTAGAACGGCACGATGACGGAGAGCTTGGCCACTTGCGGAACGTTATGCGGCGGGTCGTCATTTGGGATTGCGGGCTGCGAACCGTCAGGTGAACGACGTGTGGCAGGGCCGTGAACCTGGTGCGCCAAACGGTGAATCCCCCTGCCGTCGGCGCGCTGTTAACCATTTGTTGCAGCCTTGTACGCCCACCGCTTCAATTTGATTCCTACGGTCTGCTGTCGTGCCAACCAGTGCCACCCCGGTAAAAAAGATCACCGTACTCGCTGATTCGGACACGCGTTGGAAATGGGGCGCCCAGACCGCTCGCCGAATTGCCGAGGACGCGTGTCTTGACGCGCGGCTGCTGCGCGGTCGGGCCACTCCGACGACCCGGCAGTTGACCGAAGTGGGCATACCCGCCGACTCGATGCGCGAGGTGACGGCACGTCAGTTCCTGGCGGAGGCCGACCGGGAGAGCGCCGATGTGCTCGTGCTCGCCTGCGTCGGCGGCACCGTGCAGGCCATGCTGCACGGCCTGGCGCGCGCCTGGCAGGGGCGGGCCGCCCGGCCGGTGGTCGTCACCGGGTATGTCGGGGTGGTCTACGAGAAGCTCGCCGACGGTCTGCTGCTACGGCACGGGGCCGATGTCGTGCTGGCCAACAGCCAGCACGACGCCGAGCGCTTCCGCACGGTGTACCAGGGAGTCGGGGCGGACCCGGGCTGCGTCGTGGAGAGCGCGCTGCCCTTCCTCGACGGCCCGCCCTACCAGTCGTCCGCCGACCGGCCGCTGACCGTGGTCTTCGCCGCCCAGCCGTCGGTGCCGGACAGTCGCCGCGACCGCGAGTACCTGCTGGAGCGGGCGGTACGGCACGCCGTGGCGCACGGCGATCGGCAGGTCCTGGTCAAACTGCGCAGCAAGCCGGGCGAGCACACCACGCACATCGAGGAGATCCCCTACCCCAAGCTGGCCGCACGGCGTGAACTGCCGCCCAACCTGCGGCTGGTGTACGGGCACATGGGCGAGGTCCTCGACCGCACCGACCTGCTGGTCACCGTCAGCTCCACCGCGGCCCTGGAGTCGATGCACCGCGGCATCCCCACCGCCGTCCTCACCGACCTCGGCGTCCGCGAGGCGCTCGGCAACCACCACTTCCTGGGCTCCGGCTGCCTGGCCTCCTGGGACCAGCTGGACGCCGGGCTGCTGCCCCGCGCCGACGACGGATGGCTGCGACGGCACGGCGTCACGGCCGACGACCCCTTCCGGGCGGTACGCGAGCGGGTCGCCGCACTCGCGTCCGCGGTTCAACTGCCGCCGCCGCGGCCGTACTACACGCCGGAGACCGCGCCCGGCTACCTGCCCGGCGTACTGGCCCGGCACCACCTCGACGCCAAGGGCGAACCACTGCCCGGCGCACCGGCTCCCGCCGCACCGGGCCGACTCCGCGGCGCGCTCCACGAGCTGACCCGCAACGCGGCCCGCACCCTCTACCGCCAGGGCGTCCAACGCGTGGCGCCCGCCATCCGCCGCTGGGGGCAACTATGAGCAACGCTGCGGCCCTCCCGGCGGGTTTCAGCCGGGTCGCGGCCCGTCCCACACCGTCGCTCCGCGCCGCGGGGCTTCCCGCCGCTGTGGCGGCAAGAACTCTTGGCGGCGCGTCGCGCGACGACGACGGTGCGGCGGTAGAAGCCTCCCGCCGCGATGGCGCGCAACCACAGCGGCGTGGTTCGGCGGTCACGCGACTGCCGCAGCAGACCGCTGCGCAGGCGCAGGCCGGTGGGTCGGACCTTCGTCCGGTCGCGGCCAGTCCGACACCGTCGCTCCGCGCCGCGGGGCTTCCCGCCGCTGTGGCGGCAAGAAGTCTTCACGGCGCATCGCGCGACGATGACGGTGCGGAGGTAGAAACCTCCCGCCGCGATGGCGCGCAACCACAGCGGCGTGGTTCGGCGGTCACGCGACTGCCGCAACCCACGCGTCCCGACGAAGCCAGGGCGCAGCCCGTAGTGCTCGCCGTCGTACCCGCCCGCGGCGGGTCCAAGGGCGTGCCCGGGAAGAACCTCGCGGAGGTCGGCGGGGTACCGCTGGTGGGCCGGGCCGTACGGGCCTGCGCGGCGGCGCGGATCAGTGCCGTCGTCGTCTCCACCGACGACGCCGGAATCGCCGAGGCGGCCCGGGCCGCCGGGGCCGAGGTCGTCGCACGGCCGCCGGACATCGCGGGCGACACGGCCAGCAGCGAGGCGGCCGTACTGCACGCGCTCGACGCGTACGAGGCGATGCACGGCGAGGTCGTGGACGTCGTCGTGCTGGTGCAGTGCACCAGCCCGTTCCTCACGACCGAGGACGTGACAGGCGTGGTGGCCGCCGTGCTGGAGGACGGCGCGGACTGCGCGCTGACCGTCGCACCGTTCCACGGCTTCCTGTGGCGTGCGGGCGACGACGCCCACGGCGTCAACCACGACAAGGCCTTCCGGCCGCGCCGCCAGGACCGCCCGCAGGACCTGCTGGAGACCGGCGCCGCCTACGCGATGCGAGTGCCCGGATTCCGCAAGGCGGGCCACCGCTTCTTCGGCCGCACCGCCCTGGTGCGTACCGACGCCGAGCGCGTACTGGAGATCGACGAACCGGGCGACCTCGCCCGCGCCCGTGCCCTCGCCCCACTCCTCGACACCGGACGCCTCCCGCTGGGGGGCAGCAGGTGATCTCTCGGGGGCCGCGCCCCCGAACCCCCGCTCCTCAGCACTTGATGAAAGGACCGTCCCCCGTGACCACCACCCCCCACCGTCTGCGCACGATCGGCGACCGCCTCGTCGGCACCGGCCGTCCCGTCTACGTCACCGGCGAGATCGGCATCAACCACAACGGCGAGCTGGAGAACGCCTACCGGTTGATCGACGCCGCCGTCGCGGCCGGTTGCGACGCGGTGAAGTTCCAGAAGCGCACCCCGGAGATCTGCACCCCGCGCGACCAGTGGGACATAGAGCGTGACACGCCGTGGGGCCGGATGACGTACATCGAGTACCGGCACCGCGTCGAGTTCGGCGAGGACGAGTACCGCGCCATCGACTCGTACTGCCGTGAGCGCGGCATCGACTGGTTCGCCTCGCCGTGGGACGTGCCGAGCGTGGAGTTCCTGGAGAAGTTCGAGCTGCCCGCGCACAAGGTCGCCTCCGCCTGCCTGACCGACGACGAGCTGCTGCGTGCCCTGCGGGCGACCGGCCGCACGATCATCCTGTCGACGGGGATGTCCACCCCGAAGCAGATCCGGCACGCGGTGGAGGTGCTGGGCAGCGACAACATCCTGCTGTGCCACGCCACTTCGACGTACCCGGCGAAGCACGAGGAACTCAACCTGCGCATGATCCACACCCTGCAGGCCGAGTACCCGAACGTGCCGATCGGCTACTCCGGCCACGAGGTCGGTCTGCAGACCACCCTCGCCGCCGTCGCCCTCGGCGCCGTCTTCGTCGAGCGCCACATCACCCTCGACCGCGCCATGTGGGGCTCCGACCAGGCCGCGTCGGTGGAGACCTCCGGCCTGCAGCGGCTGGTCCGCGACATCCGGATCGTCGAGCAGTCGCTGGGTGACGGTGTGAAGCGGGTGTACGAGGGCGAACTCGGCCCGATGAAGAAGCTGCGCCGGGTCGCGGGCGTGGTGGCGGAGGCCGAGGAGGCCTCGGCGGCGGGACGAGAGCCGGTCTCCGCGTGACCGGTTCACCACCCGACGGCCCCGCCACCGTGCCGGGGCCCCGCGCCGCGGGCGATCAGGACTCCCCCGCGGACGGCGGGGGGACCCTGCGCACCCTCGCCCTCATCGAGTCCCCTGTGCAGTTGCTCAACCTGCTGGAGTGGGTGCACGCCCAGCGCACCGCCGGAGCGCTGAGCGTGGCCGACTGCACCGTCGTCGTCCTGCCGCCGCGCGACCCCATGAGCCGGGGGCAGCTGCGTCGGATGGCGGAGCTGGCGCGGGACGAGGGGCTGGCGCTGCGGTGGTGCGAGCCGCGCACCGCGTCCGCCGGGCCGGTACGGACCCTCGCGGGGCTGACGCCGCTGCTGCTGCGCGCCAAGCGGCTGGTGCTGGGCGACCCGTTCTCGCGCTTCGTGCAGACGCTGCTCCCGCTGAGCCGGGCGCGCGACCTCGTGGTGATCGACGACGGCACGGCGACCATGGAGTTCGTGGCGCTGATCGCCGACGGTCAGCGCCTGGTGCGCTGGCACCGCGCGGGACGCGGCCTGCGGGACGCCGCGTTCGCCGCCGTCGCCGCCAACGCCCGACGGCGGCTGACCGCGGGGCCCAACCGCCGGGTGGAGCTGTTCAGTTCGATGCCGGTCACACCGCCGCCCGGTACCCGGCTGCACGTCAACCACCTGGCGTGGACGCGCTCCCGCTTCGGCCCACCCACCGTCCGGCGCGGCGCGGACCTGATCGGCACCTCGCTGGTGGAGACCGGAGTGGTCGAACCGGACGCCTACCTCGCCGCCGTCCGCGGGATCGCCGCCGCGCACGGCGCCACGCGCTACTTCGCGCACCGCCGGGAGCGCGAGGACAAACTGCGGCGGCTGTCCGCCGAGACCGGGCTGGAGATCGTACGGCCCGACCTGCCCCTCGAACTCGTCGCCCGGCGCGGCCCGATAGGCGCCCGCCTGCTGAGCTTCCCGTCCACGGTCGTGCACACCCTGCCGCTCGCACTCGACGGCACGGGCGTGGAGGTCGCCGTCTGCGAGGTCGACCCCTCCTGGCTGACCAGCGGGGCCTCGCCGCGCGCCCACGGCTTCCTGTCCGGTATCACCAGCGCCGCCCGCAGCCGCCACGGTCTCGGCGCGATCCGCAACCCGGTGGCGGTGACCTCATGACCGTAGCCATCGACACTCCCACGGCCCGACTGACGTCCAGCCAGGCCGAGGAGTTGGCCGCCCGGTACGGGCTGACCCCGGCCGTGGAACGGCCCTCGCTGCCCGCGTACCTCCAACAGCTGTGGAGCAGACGGCACTTCACCGTCGCCTACGCCCGCGCCCGGCTGACCGCCCTGTACGCGACGGCCCGCCTCGGCCAGATCTGGCATGTGCTGACGCCGCTGTTCAACGTCGCGGTGTACTGGCTGATCTTCGGCTATCTGCTCGACAAGAAGGCCGGGACCGGCGACAACTACATCGCGTTCCTGTCCGTCGGCATGTTCGTCTTCACCTACTCGCGGGAATCCATCGCCTCCGGCACCTGGTCGATCTCCAACCGCATCGAGCTGGTCCGGGCCATGCACTTCCCGCGCGCCTGCCTGCCGATCGCCTCAACCCTCGTACAGCTCCAGCAGCTTGTGCTGTCCATGGGCATCGTCATCAGCATCGTGCTGGCGACCGGTGAGCCGTTCTCCGCGCGCTGGCTGCTGCTGGTTCCGGCGCTCGCGCTGCAGACGGTCTTCAACCTCGGCTGCGGGATGCTGATGGCGCGCATCGGCGCCCGCAACCACGACATCGGCGAACTGGTGCCGTTCCTGCTACGCACCTGGATGTACACCTGCGGGGTCTTCTACAGCATCGCCAAGGTCACCGGGCACGCGCCGCGGATCGTACGGCTCGTCCTGGAGGCCAACCCCGGCGCGCTGTACATCGAGCTCGCCCGGCACGCGCTGCTCAACGGCTACGCGCAGCTCACCCCGCATGTGTGGCTGCTGGCCGGGGTATGGGCGCTGGCGGCGCTGGTGACCGGTCTGGTGGTCTGCTGGCAGGCCGAGGAGAAGTACGGCCGCGGCTGAGCGCGCAATGCCCTGCGCGGCGCTCAAACGTGATCGATACGTATCCGTGACCCGTTCAACCCGGCGCCACGCGCCCGCCATCCGGTGATCACCGCCGCCGTGTTCCCTTCTCTCATGGGGAGCACACCGCGGATGACCGCGCGGATCGCGGTTCTCGCGGACAGCGCACTGGGGAACGACTCGCGAGCACAACGGGTGGCCCGTGCGGCCGCCGACGCGGGCTACGACGTCACACTCATCGGACGCGCCGACGGCCGTCCGGCGCCGGTGCTCAAGGGCGTCGCGGTGATCACCGTCGACGTACCGGAGACCCTGCGCCGCCACCGGATGCGCAGACCCCGCCCGGGTCTGCGCTGGCCGCTGGCGTACCGCTGCGCCGAGGCGTACCGCTACCGCACCGCGCAACTCGCGGTCCGCGAACAGCTGATGCACACCAGGGCCGCCGAACTCGGCGTGCTGTACCGGCCGTTGGCCCGGCAGGCCGCCGCCCGCGCGGCGTACTCCCTCGCCTGTGCCCGGTACGGGGTGCGCCGGGCGTGGACCAGGGCGCGCGCCGCCCAGTACCAGGCGGCGGTGCGGCGCCGCCGCGTCCCCGACGGCTTCCTGGACAACCTGGCCACCGCGCTGTCCCGGCTGCTGCCCGCCCGGCGCGCCTGGCGCCGCCTCGATCCGCTGCTGCTCGACCTGGAGGCGGCCTACGGCCCGGTTCTGGACGAGCGGCGCCCGCAGCTGATCCACGCCCGCGGGCGGCGGGTGCTCGGGGTCGCGCTGCGCGCCGCGGTACGGGCGGAGGCCGCCGGACGGTCGGTGAAGGTGGTGTGGGACGCCGACGAGTGCGCCGCGCTCAGCCCGGCCACCTCGCGCCGGGCGGCCGTCGCCCGGGACGCCGACGAGCGGGCGCACGCGGCCGGGGCCGATGCGGTGATCACGGTGTGCGAGGCCTTCGCGGAGCAGCTGCGCACCCGCCACAAACTGCCGGTGCCGCCCACCGTGGTGCTCAACGCCCCCGCGTACCAGGAGCGTTCGGCCCAGCGCGACGGCGGCGGGGTACGGGCGGCCTGCCGCCTCGGCCCCGACGTGCCGCTGCTCGTGCACAGCGGCGCGGTCGCCCCGGAGCGCGGGCTGCTCACCGCCGTGGAGGCGCTGCCCAAGCTGTACGACCTGCACGCGGCGTTCGTGGTGCCCGATCCGGGGGCGGAGTACGTCCGTACGCTCATCGAGCGCGCCGCCGAGCTGGGGGTGGCCTCCCGGCTGCACATCCTGCCGTTCGTGCCGCCCGAGGAGATCGCCCAGTACCTGGCCTCCGCCGACATCGGCGTGGTCCCGGTCCACCATCTGCCGCACCACGAAGTCGGGCTCGCCGCCCGCTACTTGGAGTACGCGCACGCCCGGCTGCCGGTGGTGGTCAGCGACGTACGGGTGATGGCCGCCGCCACGCTGTCACTCGGCAACGGAGAGGTGTTCCGCGCCGCGGACACCGCCGACTTCGTCCGCGCGGTCGGCGCGGTGCTGACCAACCGCCCGCGCTACCGCAGGGCGTACCAGCGCTCGCCGATGCTGGGGGAGTGGTCCTGGCAGACCCAGTCGGCGCCGCTGCTGGAGGTCTACGCACGGCTGGCCGGGACGCCAACGGTCGCCGGTCCCGCGGTGCTCGCCCGGACCTGACAGGTTTGGGCGAGCACCGCGCGCGGACCTGACCGAGTCTCCGCCATCCGGGGCCGTTGCCGCGCATTCGGTCGCTCGTTGGTCCACCATGGAGACGTAGGGAAGACGAAGGCTTAACAAGTGGCTATACCCGCGGCGACGCCGGATATGCACCACAGGGGTGATGATCTCGTCACTTGAGGGCTGGAATTTTCACTGACGACACACCAGGAGTGGTCATGAGTCCTACGCTGTCGGGGGTGGACCACTCACTACCCGCGCCCGCGTCCGGCGCCCTGCCCGACGATCTGTTCACCGAACTCGTCGCGTTCCGCCGCGACTTGCATATGCACCCCGAACTTTCCCGGGAGGAGTTCCGCACCACCGAGGCGATCAGCAGACGCCTGGTGCAGGCGGGCCTCCAGCCCAAGGTGCTCCCCTCCGGTACCGGCGTGATCTGCGACGTCGGCGGCGACGAGCCCGGGCGGGACCGGCTGGCGCTGCGCGCCGACATCGACGCGCTGCCGATCCCGGACACCAAGACCGTCGAGTACCGGTCGACCGTGAAGGGCCGGGCGCACGCCTGCGGCCATGACGTCCACACCACCGTCGCCCTCGGGGCGGGCCTGGTCCTGGCCGAGCTGGACCGGGCCGGACGGCTGCCCCGCCCGGTGCGGCTGGTGTTCCAGCCCGCCGAGGAGAGCATGCCGGGCGGCGCGCTCGACATGCTCAAGGCCGACGTCCTCGACGGGGTGGGGCTGATCCTGGCCGTGCACTGCGACCCCAAGGTCGAGGTGGGCCGGATCGGGCTGCGCACCGGAGCGATCACCTCCGCCTGCGACCGCCTTGAGCTGCGGCTCGACGGCCCGGGCGGCCACACCGCGCGCCCCCACCTCACCACCGACCTGGTGACGGCGGCGGCCAAGATCGCCACCGAGCTGCCGGCCGCCCTCGCCCGCCGGATCGACCCGCGCGCCGGTGTCTCGGTGGTCTGGGGCCGGATGGAAGCGGGCCACGCGTGCAACGTGATCCCGCAGCACGCCGAGTTGGAGGGCACGGTCCGCTGCCTCGACCTCGACGCGTGGCACGAGGCGCCCGATCTCATCCATGAGGTGATCGACCAGATCGCCGCGATCTACCGGGCCAAGTGGGAGCTGACCTACCACCGGGGCGTACCCCCGGTGGTCAACGAGGCGTCCTCCGCCGACCTGCTGCGCGAGGCGATGACCTTCCGCCATGGCGCCCACGCCGTCGAGGACACCGAGCAGAGCCTCGGCGGCGAGGACTTCTCCTGGTACCTGGAACGCGTCCCCGGCGCCCTCGCCCGCCTCGGCGTCCGCCCGGTGGGTGATACGACGATCCGCGATCTGCACCGCGGCGACTTCGACGCCGACGAGGAAGCGATCAGGGTCGGCGTCGAGCTCTTCACGGCGGCGGCGCTGCTCGGGTAGGCACCGACCGGTTCAGCTCAGCAGCCTCGCCCGCCAGAAGCGGTGGATGATCTCCCGGAATCCGGTGTGCGAGGGGTTGCGGCCGACGTGCCGGAAGGCCCAGTCCCGGACATCCTCGAACTCCTCGCTCGCCTGCGAGGCCTCGTCGCAGCGCGTGCACTCCATCTCGAAGACGATGCGGGGCGCCTCCGGCGCGGTTTCCGGGCCGATCAGCCAGTCCGCCCAGCGGATCACCGTGTACGCGCTCAACGCGCCCACCTCCGCGCGGCGTTGACCTCCGCGACCTTGGCGCGCAGCGCGTCGGTCGGGCTGGCGGGGGACACGTCCCGCGGGTGGGCGACCCATGGTTCGCCGTCCCCGGCAGGGCGCAGGTGCACCATGCCACCCCGCATGAACAGCACCACTCCGACGCGGTCCCGCGCCGTGTCCAGCACCACCGAGCCCGTCTCTGGGATCTCCGCCGCCTGCATGCGTCGCCTTTCCACTGCCGCTCACCGTGCGCAAGCGGTTCCTTACTGGTTGTTCCCCGTGGTGAGGGGCGCGGCGCTAGGCTGAACAGGGGGTCTGGGGTTACTGGGGTGTGCGTAACGCTGGGGGTAACGCCTTTCACGGCCAGCAGACTTGAACGCGCGTCGTCGCCGCGCGCCCTGATGGAGGACGGTTACGCACGCCCGTCACCGGAGTCGACCTGAGCAGCGCACGCTGGCGCAAAGGCAGTTGCGGCACCGCTCATGGCGCTGACCGCGTCGAGGCGGTCGACAACATCCCCGACCGCGACGGCAAGTACCCTCGGCCCGGCGACCAAGGGCTGACCGCCGTCAAACCGCGATCAGTCGCACGGACCTGCCGCACAACGTGCGTAGATCGTCGATGTCGGAGGTCAGCACTGCGACAGGTGTCGGCTGCCGCAGCGCCACTTCTGCCACCATCGCGTCAATCGCGTACTTCCGGCCGTGCGGATTCGCGTCCTTCAGCAGCTTCGAGGCTGCCCGAGCCGCATTCTCGCTGAGCGGTTCGACTTTGAGTCTGGACAGGAGCCGGTTCAGTCGGGCCATGTTCACACCTGCGTGGGTGACGTCGATGATCGTCGCAGCGCTGATCACGAGGTCTGCGCCGAGTCGCCGGAAGATCTCGATCTTGGCCATGGCCTTGCGGTCCTGAGTGAGCCAGGCGGAAAGCCCCTCGCTGTCCAGGACGACGCTGCTGATGGCCGCCTCGGTCACGCCGCCGTCCGCCGGTCAGTCTCCTGGGCGGGGCCGTCGCTGAAGATCTCCGTGCGGGCCTGCGCCAGTTCTTCCTCGGTGAAGGCGCCGTGCTCGGACTGGTAGCGGTCCGTCTCCTCTTTCAGCAGCTCGCTCCGGATCTGCCGGGCGACCGCTTCGGTGACATGCCCGGAAACGTTGTCCGTGAGCTTCTTCAGCGCCTCGACCTGCTCGCTAGGCAGCGTGATCGTCACGCGGGACGTTGTAGCCATACTGCGATGCGCTGCACTGCGGTATGCGGCACTGCCAGGCCAGACGCGGCGTCGGCCGGGCCGTTGGGCCATCCGCGTGCCAGACTGGCCCGACACGGCGCGGTGCGGGTCCGGTACGGGGCCGCGTCGGCGAGCCGGGGCGCTTCAACCTGGGGGAGGAGCCACCTCGCCGCCACCCGGTGTCCCATGGCCGGAAACCGACCGTTGGCCTCGATCCGGTAACAGGTTCCCAACCCCCCTTTACCTGACATCTACGCGCGTTAAGCTCCCGTTCGACCAGCGCCGGACGGGGCGCTATCTGGATGAAGGGGTACCCCTCGTGCGCCGGGTAACCACAACACTTGCCGCCGCCGGTATAACCGCGGCTCTCGCGATCAGCGCCACCGCGTGTGGCGCCAGCTCCACTCAGTCGAGCTCCGGTTCGAGCGCCTCGGGCTCGTCCTCGAGCATGAAGGTCGGCATCGCCTACGACGTGGGCGGTCGCGGTGACCACTCGTTCAACGACTCCGCCGCGCGTGGTCTGGATCAGGCCACCAAGCAGTTCGGCGGTACGCCGAAGGAGCTGACCGCCAAGACCACCGACACCGAGTCGGACCGCGAGCAGCGGCTCTCCGACCTCGCGACCGCCGGATACAACCCGGTGATCGCCGTCGGTTTCGCCTACGCCGACGCGGTCAAGGCCGTCGCCCCGAAGTTCGCCAAGACCAACTTCGGCATCGTCGACTCGGTCGTGGCCGGCAGCAACATCGACAGCATGACGTTCGCCTCGCCGGAGAGCTCCTACCTGGCCGGTGTCGCGGCCGCGCTGAAGTCCAAGAGCGGCCAGATCGGCTTCATCGGCGGTGTGGACAACCAGCTGATCAAGGGCTTCCAGGCCGGTTTCGAGCAGGGCGTCAAGGACACCAAGCCGAGTGACAAGGTCACCACGCAGTACCTGACCACCGGCTCCGACCTGTCCGGCTTCAGCAGCCCCGACCTGGGCAAGAGCGCGGCCAGCGGCATGCTGTCCAAGGGCATCGACGTGATCTACACGGCGGCCGGCAGCTCCGGCTCCGGTGCGATCGAGGCCGTGCACGGCCAGAAGGGCGCCTGGGCGATCGGCGTCGACTCCGACCAGTACCAGGACCCGGGTCTGGCCCAGTACAAGGACTCGATCCTGACCTCCGCGATCAAGAACGTGGACGTGGCCGTGCAGGCCCTGATCAAGAGCGTGCACGACGGCAAGCCGCTGAACGGCAACAACACCTACGGCCTGGACAACGGTGGCGTCAGCCTGGCCACCAGCGGCGGGTTCATCAACGACATCCAGCCGCAGATCGACGCGGTGAAGAAGAAGATCGTGGGCGGCCAGATCAAGGTCAAGTCCACTCCCTGACAAGGGAACGGCCTCCCGGCCAGCGGCGCCCGGGCAACCGGACCGCCCGCGGCCGGGAGGCTGAATCCACTCCCTGACAAGGGAATTCGGTCATCGGCGTGGCGTACGGGGCCCGGTGGCGGAGGCGACTCTCCGCCGGGTCCCGTTGACTACGTGGCCGTCCTGCATCACCTAGGCAACCTACGCGCGTAGAACTCGATTTCGGTCGGTCACGCGGTACGTTCGCCCCCCACCGCCCCACTCCTTCGCCCCGAGGAGAGTGCGCCATCAACGCGTCCAGTCCTCCCCCCGCAGTCCAGCTCAAGGGAATCACCAAGCGGTTCCCGGGAGTTGTCGCCAACCACGACATCGACATCACCGTCGCCCGTGGCACCGTGCACGCCCTGGTGGGCGAGAACGGTGCCGGCAAGTCGACCCTGATGAAGATCCTCTACGGCATGCAGAAGCCGGACGAGGGCACCATCACGATCGACGGCGAGCAGGTCACCTTCCATCACCCGGGCGATGCCATCGCCCGGGGCGTCGGCATGGTGCACCAGCACTTCATGCTCGCCGACAACCTCACCGTGCTCGAAAACGTCGTGCTCGGCAGCGAGAAACTGCACGGCATCGGCGCCAAGGCGCGCACCAAGATCCTTGAGATATCCGACAGTTACGGTCTCGGCGTACGGCCCGACGTCCTCGTCGAGGACCTCGGCGTCGCCGACCGGCAGCGGGTGGAGATCCTCAAGGTCCTCTACCGCGGTGCCCGCACCCTGATCCTCGACGAGCCGACCGCGGTCCTCGTCCCGCAGGAGGTCGAGGCGCTGTTCGACAACCTGCGCGGCCTGAAGGCCGAGGGCCTGACCGTCATCTTCATCTCGCACAAGCTGGGCGAGGTGCTGTCGGTGGCCGACGAGATCACGGTCATCCGGCGCGGTACGACGGTCGGTTCCGCCGACCCGGCGACCACCACGCCCAAGCAGCTCGCCGAGCTGATGGTCGGCAGCGAACTGCCGTCCCCCGAGACCCGCGAGTCCACGGTCACCGACACCCCGATGCTGACGGTCGAGGGCCTGCGGCTCACCGCGCCCGACGCCGACGGCATCGAGCGGACCGTGCTGGACGACGTCGCCTTCACCATCCACAAGGGCGAAGTCCTGGGCCTCGCGGGCGTCGAGGGCAACGGCCAGGCCGAACTCGTCGAAGCCATCATGGGCATGCGCGACCCGGACGCCGGGTTCATCACGCTCGACGGCGACGACATCTCGCACGCGCCCACCCGCAAGCGCCGCGAGAACGGCATCGGCTACGTCCCCGAGGACCGCCACCGGCACGGGCTGCTGCTGGAAGCCCCGCTGTGGGAGAACCGCATCCTCGGCCATGTCACCGAGAAGCCCAACAGCAAGGGCGCCCTGCTGGACCCGGCCGCCGCCCGCCGGGACACCGAGCGGATCGTCGCCGAGTACGACGTGCGTACCCCCGGCATCGACGTCACCGCGGCCTCGCTGTCCGGCGGCAACCAGCAGAAGCTGATCGTCGGCCGCGAGATGAGCCACCACCCGAAGCTGCTGATCGCGGCGCACCCCACCCGCGGTGTGGACGTCGGCGCGCAGGCGCAGATCTGGGACCAGATCCGCGAGGCGCGCCGCGAGGGCCTCGCCGTGCTGCTGATCTCCGCCGACCTGGACGAGCTGATCGGCCTGTCCGACACCCTGCGCGTGATGTTCCGCGGCCGCCTGGTCGCGGACGCAGACCCCGCCATGATCACCCCCGAGGAGCTGGGCTCCGCCATGACCGGCGCGGCCTCCGGCCACCTTGAGCAGGCGACCGCCGCTGGGGGAGAGGACCGATGAAGAAGTTCGCGAAGATAGACAAAGAGCGGCTGCTGCTCGGCCTGGCCGCGCCGGTGCTCGCCCTGGTGGCGGCGTTCATCGTCACCAGCCTGGTGCTGCTCGCCACCGGCAAGCAGCCGTTCGACGCCTTCCAGATCATGGGCAGCTACGGCGTCAAGAGCGACAGCCAGGTCTACATCCTGAACAAGGCGACCACGTACTACCTGGCGGGTCTCGCGGTGGCCATCGGCTTCCGGATGAACCTGTTCAACATCGGTGTGGACGGCCAGTACCGGCTGGCGGCCTTCGCGGCCGCCGTGGTCGGTGGCGCGGTGAGCCTGCCCGGCGTCCTGGAACTCCCGCTGATCATCATCGTCGCGATGCTGGTCGGCGCCATGTGGGCGGGCCTGGCCGGTCTGCTCAAGGTGGGCCGGGGCGTCAGCGAGGTGATCGCCACGATCATGCTGAACTCGATCGCCACCGCGATCATCAGCTACCTGCTGCAGCCGGGACGGCTGGCGCACCTGGACGCCAACACCAACAGCGTGCACACCACCGTGCTGCCGAAGTCCGGCTGGTTCTTCTCCTTCACCGCCAACCCGGCGGCCGGACCCATCGAGGGCTTCATCGTCATCGCGGTGCTGGCCGGTATCGCGTACTGGTTCGTGCTCAACCGCACCCGCTTCGGCTTCGACCTGCGCACCGTCGGCCAGTCCGAGTCCGCCGCGCAGGCCAGCGGTGTGAACGTCAAGCGCATGGTGGTCACCAGCATGCTGATCTCCGGCGCGGTCGCCGGACTCGTCGGCATGCCCACCCTGCTCAACGAGTCCCACCAGTACGCCACGGACTTCCCCACCGGCATCGGCTTCACCGGTATCGCCATCGCGCTGCTCGGCCGCAACCACCCGGCCGGTATCGCCGTCGGCGCGCTGCTGTGGGCGTTCCTCGACCGCACCTCCAACTGGCTTGAGTTCAACGGCTACGACAAGGAGATCGTCGGCGTGATGCAGGGCGTCATCGTCCTGTCGGTCGTCGTCGCCTACGAACTCGTCCGCCGCTACGGCCTCGGCCGCCAGCAGCGGCGGGTCGGCGAGGAACTCGCCGCCGCCGCGCGTAACACCGTCAAGCAGGAGCAGGAGGCGACGGTATGAGCGCCACGACAACCACCGCGGTGAAGACCGCCGCGCCCAAGGCTCCGAAGGCCAAGGGCGGACGCCTCTCCTACCCCGTGCTGCTGCTGATCCTCGCCGGAGTGCTGCTCGCGGTCTGCGCGGTACGGGCGATCACCGGCGCGCAGGACGTCACCTCGTCCGGCCAGATCAGCGGCATGCTGCAGATGGCCGTGCCGATCGGTCTGGCGGGGCTCGCCGGTCTGTGGTCGGAGCGCGCCGGTGTGGTCAACATCGGCCTTGAGGGCATGATGATCCTCGGCACCTTCTTCGGTGCCTGGGTGGGTTGGCAGACCAACCCGTGGCTCGGACTGCTCGCCGGAATCCTCGGCGGCATGCTCGGCGGACTGCTGCACGCGGTCGCCACCGTCACCTTCGGCGTCGACCACATCGTCTCCGGTGTCGCGATCACCCTGCTCGCCCAGGGCATCACCCAGTACCTGGCCAAGCGCTGGTTCAACACCGGCCACGCGGCGACGCTCGGCGGCAACCCCAAGCAGTCGCCGCCGATCAAGTCCGTGCCGTCGATCACCGTGCCCGGTCTGTCCGACTGGCTGCTGAGCATCGAGCACCACCACTGGTTCCTGGTCTCCGACGCCGCGGGCATCCTCGGCGGTCTGGTCACCGGGCTGTCCTACTTCACCGTGCTCGCCGCCCTGCTGTTCGCCGCCACGTTCTTCGTCCTGTGGCGCACGGCGTTCGGTCTGCGGCTGCGCTCGTGCGGTGAGGCGCCGATCGCCGCCGAGTCGCTCGGCGTCAACGTGTACTTCTACAAGTACGCGGCGGTCGTGCTCTCCGGCGGACTCGCCGGGTTCGGCGGCGCGTTCCTGGCCATGGTTCCGTCGCACATCTACAACGAGGGCCAGACCGGCGGCCGCGGCTACATCGGTCTCGCCGCCATGATCTTCGGCAACTGGCGGCCCGGCGGACTCGCCATGGGCGCGGGCCTGTTCGGCTACACCGACAGCCTCGCGCTGCGCAGCGGCGGCCCGGCCGCGCACGCGCTGCTCCTGCTGCTGGTGATCCTGCTCGCCCTTCTGGCGGGCTGGAAGATCTACCGCAAGAGTTACCCGCAGGGCGTGCTGAGCGCGGTGTTCGCGGCTCTGCTGCTGTTGTGGTTCCTCATGACGGACACCATCCCGAACGAATTCGTCTCCGCCACGCCGTATGTGGCCACGCTGCTGGTCCTGGCGCTGTCCGCGCAACGGCTGCGGATGCCCAAGGCGGACGGCAAGCCCTACCGGAAGGGCCAGGGCAAGTGACCGACCAGCACATCGGCTGGGCGGAACTGCGTGCGGCGGCCCGGGACGTGATGACCCGGGCCTACGCGCCGTACTCCGGCTACCCGGTCGGCGCCGCCGCGCTGGTCGACGACGGGCGGACGGTCGTCGGCTGCAACGTGGAGAACGCGGCCTACGGGGTCGCGCTGTGCGCCGAATGCGGCCTGGTCTCCGCGCTGCACGCCGAGGGCGGCGGCCGCCTGGTGGCGTTCACCTGCTGCGACGGCCAGGGCCGGGTCCTGATGCCGTGCGGGCGCTGCCGCCAGCTGCTGTGGGAGAACGGCGGGCCGGAGCTGCTGGTCGACACCGCGAGCGGCATCCGGCCGCTCAGCGAGTTGCTTCCGGACGCCTTCGGCCCTGACGATCTTGACCGATAAGGTCAAACCGACGTAAGGAACGCGAACCCCTCATGGACGCCATCTCCGTCATCCGTACCAAGCGCGACCGAGGTCGGCTCAGCGACGAGCAGATCGACTGGGTGATCGACGCGTACACCAAGGGCGAGGTCGCCGACGAGCAGATGTCCGCGCTCGCCATGGCGATCCTGCTCAACGGTATGGACCGGGCCGAGATCGCCCGCTGGACCGCGGCGATGATCGCCAGCGGTGAGCGGATGGACTTCTCGTCGCTGCCCCGCCCGACCGCCGACAAGCACTCGACGGGCGGCGTCGGCGACAAGATCACGCTGCCGCTGGCCCCGCTGGTCGCCGCGTGCGGCGCCGCCGTACCGCAGCTGTCCGGCCGCGGCCTCGGCCACACCGGCGGCACGCTGGACAAGCTGGAGTCCATCCCCGGCTGGCGCGCGCTGCTGTCCAACGACGAGATGATGGGCGTGCTGCGGGACGTGGGCGCCGTCATCTGCGCCGCGGGCGACGGCCTGGCACCTGCCGACAAGAAGCTGTACGCGCTGCGCGATGTGACCGGAACGGTCGAGGCGATTCCGCTGATCGCCTCCTCCATCATGTCCAAGAAGATCGCGGAGGGCACCGGTTCGCTGGTGCTGGACGTGAAGGTCGGCTCCGGCGCCTTCATGAAGAACCGCGAGGACGCGGCCGAACTCGCCCGCACGATGGTCGGGTTGGGCACGGACCACGGTGTGAAGACCGTCGCGCTGCTGACGGACATGTCCACCCCGCTGGGCCTGACCGCGGGCAACGCGCTCGAAGTCCGCGAATCCGTCGAGGTGTTGGCGGGCGGCGGCCCGGCCGACGTCGTGGAGCTGACGCTGGCGCTGGCCCGCGAGATGCTCGACGCGGCGGGGCTGAAGGACGCCGATCCGGCCAAGGCACTGCGCGACGGTTCCGCGATGGACCACTGGCGCCGCATGATCGCCGCGCAGGGCGGCGACCCGGACGCGGAACTGCCGGTGGCCCGGGAGCAGCACGTGGTGACCGCCTCCGCCTCCGGTGTGCTCACCGAGCTGGACGCCTACGCGGTGGGCGTCGCCGCCTGGCGCCTCGGCGCGGGCCGCGCCCGCAAGGAGGACCCGGTCCAGGCGGGCGCGGGCATCGAGCTGCACGCCAAGCCGGGCGACACGGTCACCGCTGGTCAGCCGCTGCTGACCCTGAACACGGACACACCGGAGCGGTTCGACTATGCCCTGCAGGCTCTGGAGGGCGGGGTGACCGTTTCGCCGTCCGGCACGGCGTTTGAGCCGCAGCCGATCGTGCTGGAACGTATCGCCTGATTTTCGGGTCACTCGAACGCGTGAACGGGACCGGTGGCGCTGCTCCGGTCCCGTTCGGCATGCTGGGATAGGTGATGTACCGAACGAGGAGACCACCATGAGCGCACTGCCCGTTGAGCCGCCGCCCGGCGACGGTTACAGCTGGGACGAGCTTCTTGAGCTCTGGGAGACGATGGATCACCCCGAGGGCTGCAAGGTGGAGATCATCGATGGGAGCATCACGGTGACGCCATCGCCCGCCAATCAGCACTCCAGCATCGCGTTCAAGCTGCTGCGCATGCTCATCAAGGGGATCCCCGAAGAGTTCGGGGTGTATACGACGCTGGATGTCACCGTCCCCGGGTACCACGGCCTGTACATCCCGGATCTCGCCGTGGTTCCGGAAGCCGTGGTGGACAACACCCCGGGGCATTACGTCATGGCGAACGAGGTCGCACTGGCCGTCGAGGTCACGTCACCATCGAATGCCCGACGTGACCGCATCACCAAGCTTGCAGGGTACGCACTCGGCGGCGTGCCTCTGTACCTGCTGATCGACCGCTGGGCTTCGGGCGGGCCGATGGTCACGCTCTTCGGCGAGCCGGAAGACAGGACCTACCAAGTCCTTGAGTCGGCCAAGTTTGGCGACCCCATCCACCTCCCTGCCCCCTTCGACCTCACGATTGACACCAGCGTCTTCCCGGTCAACTGACCGCCGCCACCTGCCGAGCCGCCCGTGTCCCGTAAAGCGTGATGCCCGCCGCGGCCGCCATCGCCACCAGCCCGACCGCCGTGGCCGCTGACCAGCCGCCGTCGTGGTACGCGGCAGCGCCCACCGTGCCGCCCACGCTGTTGCCGATGTAGTACGCCGTCAGGTAAAGGGCCGACGCCTGGGCGCGGCCCGAGGTCGCCGTGTGCGAGACCGCGCCGGAGGCGACCGAGTGGCCCGCGAAGAAGCCCGCCGTGATCAGCACAAGTCCGGCCAGTACAGCGCCGATCGAGTCCGCCAGGCTGAGCAGCAGCCCCACCGCCACCGCGCCGATCCCGCAGTACAGCGCGCCCCGCCGCCCGAGCCGGGCGACCAGCTTCCCGGCCGCGGCCGAGCTCACCGTACCCACCAGGTAGACCAGGAAGATCGAACCGACCAGGCCCTCCGGCAGGTTGAACGGCGCCGCCGACAGGCGGTAGCCCAGCACCGTGTAGACCGAGCCGAAAACCGCCATGAACAGCATGCCGAGCAGATAGAGGCGGACCAGCAGCGGATTGCGCAGGTGCCCGGTGAGGGTGCGCAGCAGCGCGCGCGGGCTGATCGGCGACGGGGTGAAATGCCGGGCCTTCGGGGCGAGCAGGATGAACGCCACCGCGCAGCCCAGCGACAGCACACCCAGCGTGCCGAGCGCCACCCGCCAGCCCGCGAACTGGGCGACGAAACCGGCGATCACCCGCGAGGCCATGCCGCCGAGGCTGTTGCCCGCGACGTACAGGCCGATCGCGGAGGCGATCGCCTTCTTCGAGACCTCCTCGGCCAGATACGCCATGGCGGTGGCCGGAAGCCCGGCGAGCGCGACGCCCTGGAGGGTGCGCAGCACCACCAGCACGGTGAGGTTGGGGGAGAAGGGCACCGCCAGGCCGATCAGCGCGGCGCTGACCACCGCCGCCGCCATGACCGGCGTACGACCGTACTTCTCGGACAGCGCGCTGACCGGGATCAGCGCGACGGCCAGCCCGGCCGTCGTCATCGCCACCGTCAAGCTGGCCTGGGCCGGGCTCACCGCGAGGTCGGCGGAGATCGCGGGCAGCAGTCCCTGGGTCGAGTACAGCAGGAGGAAGGTGGCCGTTCCGGCGGCGAACAACGCCAGGATCGCGCGGCGGTAGGCGGCGCTGCCGGGTAGGAGCTTGGTTTCCGGGGCGGCGTCCGTGGTCGTGGTACGAGCGGACGCCTGGGTATCGACATCGGGCATACCTCGAAAGTACGACCGGCATATTGATGCGTCCAATGCATGGAATCGCAATAATCGTTCCCATGCAGCATGACCGCAGGTCAGCGAGGGGCACGTCATCCCGCCGCAAAGCAAACGACATTGAGGCGACAAATATCCGTCAACGCAAGGGCGATGCCGGGAACTGGGCCGCCGTGCTCGCGCCGCGGCTCGCCCAGTTCGCCGCCGTCGCCCGCCATGAACACGTGACCCGCGCCGCCCAGGATCTCGGCGTGCCGCAGTCCAGCCTCAGCCGCGCCATGGTCCGCCTTGAGGACGACCTCGGCGTCACCCTCTTCGCCCGGCACGGCCGCACCGTCTCGCTGACCCCGGCGGGGCGCGTCTTCCTCGGCTCGGTGGAACGCGCCCTCGACGGGGTGGAACGGGCCGCGGAAACCGTACGCGCCGACGCCGATCCGGCGACCGGGCGGGTCGCCTTCGGCTTCCTGCACACCCTCGGCCCCGAGACGGTACCGGGGCTGCTGCGGGAGTTCCGCTCGGACCATCCGGGGGTGCGCTTCCAGCTCGTGCAGAACTACGGCGAGGCGATGTTGGAGCGGCTGCGCGCGGGGGAGTTGGACCTCTGCCTGACCGCGCCGCTGCCCGACGCGCCCGATCTCGTGGTGCGCCGCCTCGACGAACAGCGGCTGCGCCTTGTCGTCCCCGAGGGGCACCGGCTCGCCGCCCGCAAGCGGGTACGGCTGGCGGAGACCGCCGACGAATGGTTCGTCACCCTGGAGCCGGGGTACGGGCTGCGCCGGATCACCGACCGGCTGTGCGCGGAGGCCGGGTTCACCCCGAAGGTCGCCTTCGAGGGCGAGGAGGCGGAGACCCTGCGCGGCTTGGTCGCCGCGGGTTTGGGCGTGGCGCTGCTCCCGCCACCGCCCGTACCGCGCCCCGGCGTGGTGGAGTTGGCGGTCTCAGGCCCACGCGCCGTCCGCGAGATCGGCGTCGCCTGGCTCGACGGCCACCAGGACACACCACCGGTGGCGGCGTTCAAACGGTTCCTGCTGGAGCGGCGGGGGCGGTTGTTGGCCTAGTGGAGGCGCCGGAAGCTCAACCGGCCCAGGTGACTTGTGTGATCACGACGACTTCCGCCCGGTCAAGCGCGAGAAACGCCAGGAGCCCGTGTCCTCCGAAGAAGTCCAGGAGCCGTAAGCCGCCGTGCTGAGGGGCCCAGTGGCGTCGTGCTGCTCTGAGCGGCGGCTGCTGGGTGGACATGGCCTCTCCTCGGCCTCGGTCGATTTCACCGTAGCGCGGCTTCCGCGCATGCCCTGGCGAGCCCTGCGCATTTTCATACCTTCGTGTTCAGCGGCTCCCGAACCCCGTGGCCAGCGGCATCCTCAAACCCAAAGGCGGCGGGGCCGCCAGTGCGTCCACCACCGGGCGCGCCAGCGCCCGGCCGCACAGGGTGCCGAGGGTGAAGTCGGCGGTGAGGGCCATGACTTCGGGGCGGTGCTGGTGGAGTGAGTGGCCGTCGGAGTGGACCTCGAAGCGGCAGATGTTCGGGTTGACCTTCTTGACCCGTTCGGCCAGCCGATAGGACAACTCGGGGTCGGACCTGCCGTCCTTGGTGCCGTGCACCATCAGCACATGGCGGCCCGCGAGGTGTTTCACCGGATCGGGTTCCTGCCCCTCCGGCAGCCAAGGGGCCAGCGCCGCCACGGAGTTGACAGCCGGATGGCCGCCCGCCCGCAGCGCGGCACGCGCGCCCATGTCGATGCCGACCAGGCACAGAGGTACGTCCCCGTACCGCCGTACGATCTCCTCCGCCGCCCACGCGGCGTCCTCGGCGGGGTGCGCGTGATTGCCGTTCCACCCCCGGAAGCGGTAGTGCACCACATGCGCTACCAGGCCCTCGGAGCGCCCGGCGCGCACCAGGGCGCGGGCCAGCGGCCAGGCCGAGGCGGCCGACAGCGCGGAACCGCGGCGGGTGCTGACCGCGCGGCCCGCGGGCAGCACGAGCACCGCGGCGCGTACGGCGGTCCCGGCGACGGCGCCCACCGCCCTGCCGAGCCGAGCGCCACGCAGGGGCGCGGTGCCTTTACGGGGGGCGACCCCCGGACCCCCAAGCGAGTGCGAAGCCATGGCAAAACCTTGGCAGACACAGCGGTGTGCTCCACCTTGCCGGTAGGTCAATCTTCGGTATCGGAATGGCTTCGCTGGGTTTTCTACGCGCGTAGGCGCTAGCATCGGCCAATGGAGAAGACAAGCCAGCTCACGAATCAGCTGGAGCACACCCTCGGGGACGCCGTCTCCGCGACGCCGGACCGGATCCGCCGGGCACCCAAGGTGCTGCTCCATGACCACCTCGACGGTGGTCTGCGTCCCGAGACCATCATCGAGCTCGCCCAGGCCGTCGGATACGACAACCTGCCCGAGACCGACCCCAAGCGCCTCGCCGTCTGGTTCCGGGACGCCGCCGACTCCCCGGCCAAGGAGGGCGGCGCTGGCCTTGTGCGGTACCTGGAGACGTTCTCGCACACCTGCGCGGTGATGCAGACCCGCGACGCGCTCTACCGGGTGGCCGCTGAGTGCGCCGAGGACCTGGCCGCCGACGGGGTCGTCTACGCCGAGATCCGTTACGCCCCGGAGCAGCACCTGGAGGCCGGACTCACCCTCGAAGAGGTCGTCGAGGCGGTCAACGAGGGCTTCCGGGAGGGCGAGCGCCGGGCGCTCGCGGCCGGGCACCGCATCCGTGTCGGTGCGCTGCTGACCGCCATGCGGCACGCCGCCCGCTCGCAGGAGATCGCCGAACTCGCCAACCGCTACCGCGACCTCGGCGTCGTCGGCTTCGACATCGCGGGCGCCGAGGCGGGCTTCCCGCCCACCCGCCACCTCGACGCCTTCGACTACCTCAAGCGCGAGAACAACCACTTCACCATCCACGCCGGTGAGGCCTTCGGCCTGCCGTCGATCTGGCAGGCGATCCAGTGGTGCGGCGCCGACCGGCTGGGCCACGGTGTGCGGCTGATCGACGACATCCACGTCTCCGAGGACGGTTCGGTCAAGCTGGGCCGACTGGCCTCGTACGTACGGGACAAGCGGATCCCGCTGGAGATGTGCCCGACGTCCAACCTGCAGACCGGGGCGGCCGACAGCTACCACCAGCACCCCATCGGACTGCTGCGGCGGCTGCACTTCCGGGTGACCGTCAACACCGACAACCGGTTGATGAGCGGTACGACCCTCAGCCAGGAATTCGGCTATCTCGTGGACGCGTTCGGCTACACGCTCGACGATCTGCTGTGGTTCACCGTCAATGCCATGAAGTCCGCGTTCATTCCTTTCGACGAACGTCTGGCCATGATCAATGACGTGATCAAGCCCGGCTACGCCGAACTGAAGGCCGAATGGCTGTTCCGTCCGGCGGCCGGACAACCCGGCGTGGCCAGCGGTTCTGCTGCCGAGCGGGACTGAGGGGCGGGCGCGGCAACGCGCCGGGGGTCGTGCGGTCACGGTGGCGCGCGCGGCCCCGGCGGCCTGTTTGCACCGGCGACGGCGTGTCACTAGCGTACTGCGAACGGTGATCGCCTCGTTACCTGGCGTGGTCACTGCTGCCGTCGTCGATGGTTCGGTGCCGGGCAACCGACCGCCGGACACTGCCAGGTTCTGGAATTCCGCGGTAACGGCCGGTGCGCCATCGCGGGCCGCCACAAGCCACCAGAGGATGTAATTCGATGAAGCACGGAACCATCAGGACCCTCGGTGCCGCAGCGCTCGGCGTGGCCTTCGCCGCCGCCGCCGCGGGCTCCGCGAACGCCGCGGAAACCGCCGCCCCGTCGGCGCTCCCGGCCGTCAACCCGGCCACCGCGCTCGACGGCCTCCCGGTCCAGCAGGCCACCAACCTGCTGCCCGGCGCGGGGCCTGCCGTGCAGCAGGCCCAGGGCACGCTGCGGTCCCTGGCCGCTCCGGACGGTAACGGTCTGCTCGGCGGGCTGAAGCCCGGCAGCCTGCCGATCAGCTCGGTGACCGGCGCGCTGGGTGCCGCCGGCCACTGACGCCCTTCCTCCTTCGGGCGTCGTACCAGAGCGGGCCGTGTTCTTCCCCCCGGGACACGGCCCGTTCGCACGCCCGGGCGCCGGTCACCCGGGAACGTCGGGCGGGAAGCCGGTCGCGCCCGGCGCCGGTTACCGGGCCGCGCCCACTCCGGACATCATGGGCGCCCTGCTCTGCGGCTCCCGGTCCGGCTGGTGATCGCGGTGCCGGTGCCCGCGACGCCGCAGCGCCGCCCGTGCCGCGGGCACCACCAGCAGATGCGCCAGCGCCACCCCGGTGGTGTTGAGCAGCAGCGCGTCCACGTCCAGCACCTGGCCCGCCATCCCGGTCCGTACCGCCTCGATGCAGAACGAGAGCATCAGGCCGGTGAAGACGGTACGGGCGAAGGAGACCACCGGCGGCACGTCCAACCGCCCACCGGCCAGCGGCAACAGCACGCCCAGCGGCGCGAGCAGCAGCAGACCGCCCCCGATGTTCCGCGCCGCCGCCGCCGGCCCGAGCGCGAGATCGGCCCGGATGGTGTGCAGCGGAGTGAAGTTGCCCGCCGCCATCCAGGTCGCGGACAGCGGCCGCAGGGTGAACCAGCAGACAGCCGCCAGATACAGCGCGGTGAGCACCGCGCCCACGGGTCGCGCCCAGGCCAGGGTCAGCTGCTGCCGCTCATCTCGCTGCACGCCGGAAATGACGCCCGGTACCGTGCGGTGGTTCCTGGGCGCCGCCGGACGAGACCTACGTCATGTCGCGGCCCCGGCCCGCGGCGATCAGGAGACCCTGGTGCCCTCCGTCGACCCGGCCTCGGGCCGGGTGCGCAGCGCGTCATCGCAGCGGTAGCGCAACGGCGCCATGTTCTTGTCCGGGCCGCCGAGCACCACCGACCGGTCGGCGGCGCCCGCCACCGTCCCCGCGAAGGTGCACACCAACTGGCCCACCGCGTACGACGGCAGGTCGTCGGGGTCCTGGTTCAGCCGCAGCGTCTCCGGCGGATCTCCCGGGAACGGACCCGTGACGGTCAGGCCGCCCGGCACCTCGGAGGCGAAGCCGCCCCTCTCCTCGGCCTGGTCGGGCTTGCGCTGCAACTCGGCCAGCAGAATGCGGGCGGTGCCGAGCCGGTCCTGGTGCGGGTCGGGAATCAGGCGCCGCAGCGGCGAGACCCGCTGGCTGCACACGAGATAGACATCCGCGGCCACCATGCCCGGCGCCTTGGCCGATGCCCCGGTCCTCGGCTGGTCGCAGGACACCCTGGTCGGCGCGGCGCCCGCGTCGACCGGTACCGAAGTGGCGCGGATCCCGCACCCCGCCGTACCGAGCACCAGCGCCAGCAGCACCAGCCCCGCCCCCAGTCGCCTTGGCGACGTCAACTCCGCCCCTCCTCGGGCTCGTTCGGCTCCCCCTGATCACACGGGTCGCCGGACTCATGGTGTTCGGCGGGCGGGATCGGCAGCCGCAGGGTGAACACGGCGCCGCCCTCCGGCCGGTTGGCCGCGGTGATCGTGCCGCCGTGGATGTGCGCGTTCTCCAGGGCGATGGACAGGCCGAGACCGCTGCCCTCCGAACGGGCCCGCGAGGCATCCGCCTTGTAGAAGCGGTCGAAGACATGCGGCAGTACGTCCTCCGGAATGCCCGGCCCGTTGTCGGCCACCTCGACGACCAGCTCGCCCGCCCGAAGCCCGCCACCACCGTCTTCGGTCCGCACGGTCACCCGCACCGGTGAGCCGCCGTGCTTGAGGGCGTTGCCGATCAGGTTGGCCAGGATGACGTCCAGCCGCCGCGGGTCGAGACGGACCAGGATGCCGCGCGGTGCGTCCAGTTCCACCGCGTCCAGCCAGGCCCGGGTGTCGATGCAGGCGGTCACCATGTCGGCGACGTCCACCTCGTCGGCCCGCAGCTTCGCGGTGCCCGCGTCGAACCGGGTGACCTCCATCAGGTTCTCCACCAGATCACCGAGCCGCCGGGTCTCGGTGACGACCAGCCGTACCGCCGGTTCGATCATCGGGTCGAGGGAGTCCGCCTCCTCCTCCAACACCTCGGTCACGGCGGTGATCGCGGTCAGCGGGGTGCGCAGCTCGTGCGACATGTCCGCGACGAACCTGCGGGACGCCTCCTCCCGGCCGCTCAACTCCTCCACCCGGCTCTGCAACGCCTCCGCCGCGCTGTTGAACGTCCTTGACAGCTCGGCGAGTTCATCTGTGCCCGAGACCCGCAGCCGGGTGTCCAGATGTCCCTCGCCCAGCCTGCGCGCCGCGTCCCCGAGCCGCTGTACGGGCCGCAGCACCGTGGAGGCCGCCGCCTGGGCGAGCAGCGCGGCGCCGATCAGCGCCAGCGCGGTCGCGATGCCCAGCGACCAGGCCAGCGAGTTGAGGTCGGAACGCTCAGCGTCCAGCGACTTGTACATATAGCCGGTCGGGCCGTTGCCCATCATCTTCGCGCCGCCGACCAGGAACGGACGCCCGCCAGGCGTGGTCCGCTGCCAGTACAGGTGGTACGCGGCCTCGTTGCCGTCCTTGATCGGCCGGGGGTTCTCCACCGCCTTCTGCAGCGCGGTCGGCACCTGGTCGAGGGTGAAGACATCCCGGTCGGAGGTGGCCGCGCACTCGTTGCCGTCCCCGTCCTTGGCGATCAGCAGCACCTGGTAGTTCTGGGTGCTGCTCGCCATGCGGTTGGCGGCCTCCTGCAACTCGTCGCACGGCGGATTCACCGGCAGCGAGCCGACGTTGCGGGTCATCGACGCGCGGAAGTCGTTGAGCGCCGCGTTCTGCGCACGGGTCAGCACCGCGTCGCGGTTCAGCCAGTAGGCGATACCGGAGACGGAGACGGCGGCGGTCAGCGCGACCGCCGCGAACACCGCGACCAGCCGCAGCCGCAGGCTGCCGAACCTCAGCCGCGACAAGGCGGCCCTGAATCTCACCACGGCCTCGCTATCGCGTTCACGAACGTCACCGTCACTGCGGCGGGTCCAGCCGGTAGCCGACGCCACGCACCGTACGGATCAGCTTCGGGGAGGACGGGACGTCCTCGACCTTGGCGCGCAGCCGCTGGACGCACGCGTCCACCAGCCGGGAGTCGCCCAGGTAGTCGTGCTCCCACACCAGTCGCAGCAACTGCTGCCGGGACAGCGCCTGTCCCGGGCGGCGGCTCAGCTCAAGCAGCAGCCGCAACTCGGTCGGGGTGAGTTGGAGATCCTCGCCGGCCTTCGTCACCGTCATCGCGGACCGGTCGATCACGATCGGGCCGAACGCCGCCGAGTCCGTGCTGTCCCGCTCGCCGCGCCGCAGCACCGCGCGGATCCGGGCGTCCAGCACCCGGGGTTGGATCGGCTTGACCACATAGTCGTCGGCGCCCGACTCCAGGCCGACCACCACGTCGATGTCGTCACTGCGCGCGGTGAGCAGGATGATCGGCAACTGGTCGGAGCGGCGGATCCGACGGCACACCTCGAACCCGTCGATGCCCGGCAGCATCACGTCCAGCACGATCAGGTCGGGACGCTGCTCACGCAGCCGCTCCAGACCTTCCTCGCCGGTCGCGGCGGCCACCACACGGTGGCCCTGCCGGGTTAGGGCCAGTTCGAGGCCCGTACGGATGGCGTCGTCGTCCTCGATAAGCAACAGGAAGGGCACGCAGGCCATTGTGGCGCACCGGCGGGTGCGGTCGCGTACACCCCGGGATGCTTCAGGCAGCCGCGCGGCCCTGTGACGAGCCTGTGACACTCGACGGACAGCCTCATGAAAGTGGTCCGCCAGAGTTGTGGAACAACAGCGGGAAGCCCCGCTGGGAAGTACCACGAAAACCACACCAGACCGGTTCCACTCACGGGGGCACGAGATGAGCGCTATGCACACCAACACCTCCGCCGCGATCGTGCGGCAGCGTCCGCACACCGCCCAGTGGAACGAAGGACCGTCCGGTGCCCCGAGCGGGCGGGGGTGCGCACGCGGCACCGGACGCAGCACGGTCGGCTCGGCGACGGTGCGCCATCGTGCGCCGTACCTGAGCGCGATCGACGGCGGGGCCGCGGGGGTTGCCGCCACCGCGTACGGGGAGGCCGTGACCGGGCGCAAGGCGACGAGCGAGGCGGACTTCACCGCCTACGTCGCCGAGCGCCGCGCCTCCCTGTACGCGACCGCCTACCACCTGACCGGTGACCGGCACGAGGCGGAGGACCTGCTGCAGAGTGCGCTGTTCTCCACCTACCGCGCCTGGGACCGGATCAGCGACAAGGCGGCCGTCGGCGGCTACCTGCGCCGCACCATGACCAACCTGCACATCAGCGCCTGGCGCCGCCGCAAGCTCAACGAGTACCCGACCGAGGAACTCCCCGAGACCATCGGTGAGTCCGACGCGATGCGCGGCACCGAACTGCGCGCCGTGCTGTGGCAGGCGCTCGCCAAGCTGCCGGAGACCCAGCGCACGATGCTGGTGCTGCGCTACTACGAGGGCCGCACCGACCCGGAGATCGCCGAGATCCTCGGCATCAGCGTCGGCACCGTCAAGAGCAGCATCTGGCGCTCGCTGCGCCGCCTGCGCGACGACGATGTCCTGGCCCAGGGCCGCGACGAGGCCGAGGCCTTCGGCGAGCTGGTCGCCTAGGCCGGCGGGGCAAGGGGGATTCCGGGGCTGCGCCTTGGGCCCCAACCGAGCTGGGGGAAAACGGGGAACGGGGGACGGGGGACGAAGGGGCGGAACCATCGGTTCCGCCCCTTCGTAGTGCCCGCGGGGAGCTAGGGGCTTGCCCCCGAAGAACTCCCTTACGCCCGCACCGGCGCCGAAGCCGGAACCGCCCCGGCGGCAGCCGTCCGTATCCGGCCCAGCGCCTCAGCGTGCCCGCAGGGCGTCGCGCCCAACGCGGCCTGGCGGGCGACGATGCCGCGTTCGGCACGCATCAACCGCCAACCCCTGCGGAGCAGATACGGCATGGACTTGCGGCCCTCCCGCAGATCACGCCGCAGCCGCCGCCACCCGGTGACCACCGGACGGCCGCGCAGGCACACCGCGTCGGCCAGCAGCCCGGCCGCGCGGCAACGCGCCACGATCTCGGCCGCGAAGATCCCCTCGGCGACGAAGACGGGAGCGCCGCCCAGCTCGAACTCGTTCATGCCGGTGATCGAACTGGTGGCGATGGAGTAGACGGGGACCACCGCCGTACCGCCGCGCGCAACCGCCTCGATCGCGGCGACGGCGGCGTCCGCGTCCCAGGACTGCGGCGAGTCCCAGTCCGTTCCACCACCACCCGCGAGAGCGGGCAGCGTGGGGTCGTCGCCCGCCTTGTAGAAGTCGTCGAGGTGCAGCACCGGAAGCGCCGCACGGGCGGCTAGCGAGCTCTTCCCGGAGCCGGACGGTCCGGTCAGCAGCACGACGAGGGATGGCGCTGGGCGCGAAGCGCCTCGATTGAGGGTGGTGGCGGGCGACGGGCGGGAGGGTTGGGCAGGGTCAGCGACATTCACGGGACACCAGTGTGAGGCATACGACGCGCGGGAGCGCTGGTGGACCATAAGTATTTGATCAACTACGTTGGGTGATTACAGGTTTGTTCGCTGATGCCCTTGATGTCTGGTAAGTCAGGTAGGTTGCCATGTCGTTCCGTATCCCAGCCGGCCGCGCACTGCTCCGTACCGCGGTCGCCCTGTCCACCGCCGGGGCGGCGCTGGCGGCCGGCGCGGGGGCCGCTTCGGCCCGCAGCGAGGTGCACATGCCGGGCGGCGGGGACGTGGTGAGCGGCACGCTGCAGGGCCTGGCCAGCGGGGCGGCCCCGGTCAAGCACCTTCAGCTGTATCCGCTGGCCAAGACCACCGTCGATCCGCTGACCAACGCGGTGGGCACCCAGATCGCCGACTTCAAGCCGATCAGCACGAGGTCGCTCACCAAGCCGCTGTCCGACGGCGACTCGCTGGCCCAACTCCCGCTGATCGGCCCGGCCACCAAAATCCTGCCGGGGGGCTGACCGCGAACGGCCAACCCCCCGGCAGGATCACAGGAGTCACACCCCGATCGGGTGCCAGACGGTCTTGGTCTCCAGGAACGCCAGCAACCGGTCGGTGCCGGGGTCGGCCGACCAGTCCTCGTCCCGCGGCCGCAGCACGCGCTTGAGGTTGTCCGCCGCGGCCGTCTCCAACGCGGTGGCCAACTCGGCGTCCGCGCCGGCCAGATCGATCGCGTTGACATCGCTGTGCGCCGCGAGGTGCGGACCGATCTCGGCCGCCTTGCCGGACAGCACGTTGACCACGCCACCGGGCAGATCCGAGGTGGCCAGCACCTCGCCCAGCGACAGCGCGGGCAGCGGGGACTTCTCGGAGGCCACCACCACGGCCGTGTTACCGGTCGCGATCACCGGTGCCAGCACCGAGACCAGCCCGAGGAACGAGGAGTCCTGCGGGGCCAGCACCGCCACCACACCGGTCGGCTCGGTCGTCGAGAGGTTGAAGTACGGCCCGGCGACCGGGTTCGCGGAGCCCGCGATCTGACCGATCTTGTCAGTCCAGCCCGCGTACCAGACCCAGCGGTCGATCGCCGCGTCCACCACGGCCGCGGCCTTGGACTTGGACAGCCCCTCGGCCTCGGCCACCTCGCGGACGAACTGCTCTCGGCGGCCCTCCAGCATCTCGGCGATGCGGTAGAGGATCTGACCGCGGTTGTACGCGGTCGCCCCCGACCAGCCGCCGAACGCCTTCCGGGCGGCGACCACCGCGTCGCGCCCGTCCTTGCGGGACGCCAGCGGCGCGTTCGCCAGCCAGTTGCCCTTGGGGTCGCTCACCTCGTACACCCGCCCGCTCTCGGACCGGGGGAACTTGCCCCCGACGAACAGCTTGTAGGTCTTGAGAACGTTCAACCGCTCAGACATTGAGGTACGCCTCCAGACCGTGACGACCGCCCTCGCGACCGAAGCCCGACTCCTTGTAGCCGCCGAACGGCGAGGTCGGGTCGAACTTGTTGAACGTGTTGGCCCACACCACGCCCGCGCGCAGCTTGTCGGCCATCCACAGGATGCGCGAGCCCTTCTCCGTCCAGATGCCCGCCGACAGGCCGTACTGCGTGTTGTTGGCCTTCTCCACGGCTTCCGCCGGGGTACGGAAGGTCAGCACCGACAGCACCGGGCCGAAGATCTCCTCGCGGGCGATCCGGTGCGCCTGGGTGACACCGGTGAACAGCGTCGGCGCGAACCAGTAGCCGCTGGACGGGAGTTCACAGGCGGGCGCCCAGCGCTCGGCCCCCTCGGCCTCGCCGCTGTCCGCCAGGGACTTGATACGGGCCAGCTGCTCGGCGGAGTTAATGGCGCCGATGTCGGTGTTCTTGTCCAGCGGATCGCCGACGCGCAGCGTCGACATACGGCGCTTGAGCGCGTCCAACAGCTCGTCCTGAATGGACTCCTGCACCAGCAACCGCGAACCGGCGCAGCACACGTGCCCCTGGTTGAAGAAGATCCCGTTGACGATGCCCTCGACCGCCTGGTCGATCGGCGCGTCGTCGAAGACGATGTTCGCGGCCTTGCCGCCGAGTTCGAGCGTCAGCTTCTTGTCCGTACCGGCGACGGTACGGGCGATCGCCTTGCCGACCTCCGTCGAGCCGGTGAACGCCACCTTGTTGACGTCCGGGTGGGCGACCAGCGCCGCGCCCGTGGAACCGTCGCCGGTGAGGATGTTGACGACGCCCTTGGGCAGCCCGGCCTGGCGGCAGATGTCCGCGAAGAACAGCGCCGACAGCGGAGTGGTCTCGGCGGGCTTGAGCACCACGGTGTTGCCGCAGGCCAGCGCGGGGGCGATCTTCCACGCCAGCATCAGCAGCGGGAAGTTCCACGGAATGACCTGCCCGGCCACACCCAGCGGACGCGGGTTTTCTCCAAACCCCGCATGGCCGAGCTTGTCGGCCCAGCCCGCGTAGTAGAAGAAGTGCGCGGCGACCAGCGGCAGATCGGCGTCGCGCGACTCGCGGATCGGCTTGCCGTTGTCCAGCGACTCCAGCACGGCCAGCTCGCGGGAGCGCTCCTGGATGATCCGGGCGATCCGGAACAGGTACTTGGCGCGCTCGGAGCCCGGCAGCGCCGACCACTTCTCGAACGCCTTGCGGGCGGCCTTGACCGCCGCGTCCACATCCGACTGACCGGCCTGCGCGACCTCGGACAGGACCTCCTCGCTCGACGGCGACACGGTCTTGAAGACCTTGCCGTCCTCCGCGGGCCGGAACTCCCCGTCGATGAACAGCCCGTAGCTCGGCGCGATGTCGACGACGGCGCGCGACTCCGGCGCCGGTGCGTATTCGAAACCCATAGTCATGTCCGCTCAGTCCACCGTCACGTAGTCGGGACCGGAGTACCGGCCGGTGCTCAGCTTCTGACGCTGCATCAGCAAGTCGTTCAGCAGGCTGGAGGCACCGAAGCGGAACCAGTCCGGGGTCAGCCACTCCTCGCCCACGGTCTCGTTCACCATCACCAGGTACTTGATGGCGTCCTTGGTGGTGCGAATGCCACCCGCGGGCTTCACGCCGACCTGCACCCCGGTGGCGGCGCGGAAGTCCCGTACCGCCTCCAGCATCAGCAGCGTGTTCGGCGGGGTGGCGTTGACCGCGACCTTGCCGGTGGAGGTCTTGATGAAGTCGGCGCCCGCGAGCATGGCCAGCCAGGAGGCCCGGCGGATGTTGTCGTACGTCGACAGCTCGCCGTTCTCGAAGATCACCTTCAGGTGCGCGGCCGTACCGTCGGGCCGGGCGCAGGCCTGCTTGACGGCCTTGATCTCCTCGAAGACGCTCATGTAGCGCCCGGAGAGGAAGGCGCCGCGGTCGATGACCATGTCGATCTCGTCCGCGCCCGCGGCCACCGCGTCGGCGGTGTCGGCCAGCTTGACCGGCAGCGCGGCGCGCCCGGCCGGGAAGGCGGTGGCGACCGAGGCCACGTGGACGCCGGACCCGGCGAGCGCCTCCTTGGCGGTTTCCACCATGTCCGGGTAGACGCAGATCGCGGCGACCTTCGGGGCCGTGCGGTCGGTCGGGTCGGGATTGACGCCCTTGGCGCACAGCGCCCGGACCTTGCCCGGTGTGTCGGCGCCTTCCAGGGTGGTCAGATCGATCATCGAGATCGCCAGGTCGATGGCGTACGCCTTCGCCGTGGTCTTGATCGAACGGGTGCCGAGCGTCGCGGCACGGCCTTCGAGGCCGACCGCGTCGACGCCGGGCAGCCCGTGGAGGAACCGGCGCAGCGCTGCGTCGGAGGCGGTGACGTCGGCCATCGACGCCAGCCGCTCCGCGGCCTGCGGGCTGTATGCGGGCGTGATGGGCCCAGGGGTCTGCATGGTCACCAGGTGAGCATATCTACGCGCGTAGCGGCGCACCAGCCCCCCGGCCAAGCTCGTCCTGTGAGCTTGGCCGGAGGGGGCCACCCCACGGGTGCGGGTGCGCCGTCCGGCGCGGGGTTCCGGTGCGTCTGTCGGCGTGGGAGTTGCCGGTGCGCCTATCGGTGCGGGTGCGGGTGCGGAGTGCGGGGGGCTTCGTGGGTGTGCGGTTGGTTGTGGACCGCCGGGCTCCGCCGTCGGGGATCTCGCCGTCGCGGCGGGAAGAATTGCCCGGCGACGGTGGGGAACCACGGCGAAGGAGCCCGGCGGCGTCGGTCCAACAGCAACCTGTGACGGATGGAACGGCAACGTGGCGTGCGGTGGAGTCGCAGGCTGTGGCGGATGGAACGGCAACGCGACGTCGGCCGAACCGCACCCCGACGCCGATCGAACCGCGCCCTGCCGCCGGTCGAACCGCAACCAGGCGCTACAACCCCGACCAACCATCCGCCGGACAGGCGCCCCGCCCCCGGAACCGGAACCCGGAGGCGCCCCGCCCTCGGAAGGAACCCGGAAGGAACCCGGAGGGGTCCCGCTCCCGCGGGACGGACCCGGCCGGAGGGAGGTCGTACGGGGAACGTCACGTTAGAGAGCCGTCGGAAAACGGCCTTCCGTCATGCAGAATCGTCCGCATGACGAGCCCGGACGCTCCCCAGCAACCCCAGCAGAAGTATGCCGACCGGTCCTTCCGGTCGCCGATGGGCATTGTCGGCGGCGGGCTGCTGCTCGTGCTCGGCGGATGGCTGGCCGCCGACGCGATCGTCAGTGGTGGTGGCCGCGCGCCCTGGCTGGCGGTCGCCGCACTGCTGTTCGGCGTCCCGTTGGTGATCGCCTTCACCATCCGCCCGGTGGTCTACGCGAGCGACGTACGGATGCTGGTGCGCAACCCGTTCCGCTCCATCACCATCCCATGGGCGACGGTGGAGACCGTCCGCTCCGGATACTCCAGCGAAGTCCTCGCGGGCGGGCGGAAGTTCCAGCTCTGGTCCGTGCCGGTCTCGCTGCGGGCCCGTAAGCGGGCCGCGCGGCAGGCCGCGCGGGCGACCGCCGAGGACCCCTTCGGCCGCGGCCCCCGCACCCTGCGGCTGCGCCCCGACGCGCCGCTGCGCGCGCCCGCCGACCAGGCGGTGGACGACCTGCGGGAACTCGCCGAGCGCAATGCGGGCAACGACGGCGCCAAGGGCGAGATCACCGTCCGGTGGGCCTACGAGATCATCGTGCCGTCGATCGTGGGAGCGATCGCCCTCGCGGTCCTGCTCGCCGTCGGCTGAAACGCGTACGGGGCCGGTCACCCGGCCCCGTACGGCGGCTGTCAGATCCCGGCGGCGGCAGCCAGGTCCTTCTTCAGCGACTCCAGCACCTCGGCCGCGGCGGCCCGGGCGGACGGCAGCGCATCGCGCGACGCCACCGGAACAACCGCTTCCAAGTAGCACTTCAGCTTCGGCTCGGTGCCGCTCGGGCGGACGATGACCCGCGCCGAGGAGACCGTCCCGTTGCCCGCGAGGTGGTAGCGCAGGCCGTCGGTGGGCGGCAGCCGGTCGCTGCCCCGGCTCAGGTCCTCGGCCGAGGTGACGGCGAGTCCGGCCAGTGCGGCGGGCGGTTGCTCTCGCAGCCGGGCCATCGCGTCGGCGATCAGCGTCAGGTCGGCGACCCGTACCGAGAGCTGGTCGGTGGCGTGCAGCCCGTGCTCCACGGCGAGCTCGTCGAGGAGGTCGCTGAGGGTTCGGCCCTCCGCCTTCAGACCGGCCGCCAGCTCGGCGGCGACCAGCGCCGCGGTGACACCGTCCTTGTCGCGCACGCCCTCGGGGTCGACGCAGTAGCCGAGCGCCTCTTCGTACCCGTACCGCAGGCCGGGTACCCGGGCGATCCACTTGAAACCGGTCAGCGTGTCCTCGTACGGCAGTCCGGTGGCGGCCGCGATCCGCGACAGCAGCGAGGACGAGACGATCGAGGCGGCCAGCGTGCCGGTCGCACCGCCGCGGACGATGTGCGCGGCGAGCAGCGCGCCCACCTCGTCACCGCGCAGCATCCGCCAACCGCCCGCCGCGTCGGCGTCCGGTACGGCCACCGCGCAGCGGTCCGCGTCCGGGTCGTTGGCGATCACGATGTCCGGGCCTTCGGCACGGGCGTGCGCGAAGGCCAGATCCATCGCCCCCGGCTCCTCCGGGTTGGGGAAGGCCACGGTCGGGAAGTCCGGATCCGGCTCCGCCTGCTCCGGGACGACCGACGGAGCCGGGAAACCGGCCCGCGCGAAGGCGCCGGTCAGCACGTCCCGGCCGACGCCGTGCATCGGCGTGTAGACGACGGAGACATCGCGGGGGCCGACCGGGGCGACGACGGTCGCGGCGCGGTCGAGGTAGGCCTCGACGATCGCCTCGTCGAGCGTCCGCCAACCGCCGTCCGCCAAGGGCACCTCGGCGAGCGCGCCGATCGCGGCGATCTCCGCGGCGATCCCGGCGTCCGCGGGCGGCACGATTTGCGAGCCGTCACCGAGGTAGACCTTGTAGCCGTTGTCACGCGGCGGGTTGTGGCTGGCGGTCACCATCACACCCGCGGCCGCGCCCAACTCCCGGATGGCGAACGCCAGTACCGGCGTCGGCAGCGGTCCCGGCAGCAGGGCGGCACGCAGCCCGGCACCGGTCACCACGGCCGCGGTGTCGCGGGCGAAGTCGTACGACTTGTGGCGGGCGTCGTACCCGATCACGACCAGGCCCTCGGCGTGGCCCTGCGCCTTGAGGTACGCGGTCAGGCCCGCCGCGGCGCGGATCACCACGGCGCGGTTCATCCGCATCGGACCCGCGCCGAGCTCACCGCGCAGTCCGGCGGTGCCGAACTGGAGCGTTCCGGAGAAACGCTCGGTGATCTCCGCCTCGGCCTCCGGCATACCGGCGTCGATCAGCACCGCCAACTCGGCGCGGGTCTCCGGATCCGGGTCCTCCGCCAGCCAGGCGCGAGCCCGGGTCAGCGTGTCCATTCCCATCTGCGGCTCCTTGCGGGTGAGTTAGATGCGGCCGAGCACCTGGGCGAGGAGGCTGCCCATCCGGCTGGCGGAGTCGCGGCCTGCTTCCAGGACCTCTTCGTGGTTGAGCGGCTCGCCCGTCATACCCGCGGCGAGGTTGGTCACCAGCGAGATACCGAGCACCTCGGCGCCCGCCTCGCGAGCGGCGATCGCCTCCAGCGTGGTCGACATACCCACCAGGTCGCCACCGATGGCGCGGACCATGCCGATCTCGGCCGGGGTCTCGTAGTGCGGGCCGGGCAGCTGGACGTAGACGCCCTCGGTCAGCGACGGGTCCACCTCCTTGCACAGCGCGCGCAGCCGCGGCGAGTACAGGTCGGTGAGGTCGACGAAGTTCGCGCCCACGATCGGCGAGGTCGCCGTCATGTTGATGTGGTCGCTGATCAGCACCGCCTCGCCGGGCTTGAAGGTGGGGCGCAGCCCGCCGCAGCCGTTGGTCAGCACGACGGTCTTGCAGCCCGCGGCGACCGCGGTACGCACACCGTGCACGACGGGAGCCACGCCGCGGCCCTCGTACAGGTGGGTGCGGCCCAGGAAGATCAGGGCGCGCTTCTCGCCCATCCGCACGGAACGGATCTTGCCGGAGTGACCGGCGACGGCGGGCGGCGGGAAGCCGGGCAGCTCGGTGACGGAGAACTCGTGCTCGGCGTCGCCGAGCGCGTCGGCGGCCGGGACCCAGCCGGAACCCATGACGAGCGCGACGTCATGGGTCTCCGCGCCTGTCAGCTCGCGCAGGCGGGACGCCGCCGCGTCCGCGGCAGCGTAGGGGTCGGTGGAGAGATTTGCGGTTGCGTTCACGCGGAGAGGGTAGCGCGCGTATGGCTACGCGCGTAGATGCAGTTCATCACGTTTTGGCTCGCGCCGCGTTTGGGGCTTTCTCCCACCCGCCCCCCCGTTACCGGCAATCGCATCTTGCCGTTGCGCACGGCTGGTTCGGGGTCGGGGGTGTGCCGGGGTGTCTCCTCACTCCGCCCGCGTCGTCGACTGCGGCTGCTTCCTGGGGTCGCTGCGGGGACACCCCGGCACACCC
>JBEYJY010000015.1:0-162809 GCA_040631425.1 Streptomyces sp. NPDC020096 | reverse complement strand
GGTTACATTCCGAACCCGGAAGCTAAGCCTTTCAGCGCCGATGGTACTGCAGGGGGGACCCTGTGGGAGAGTAGGACACCGCCGAACAATTCTTAAATGGCTGTGGCCCCTGGATCTTAGATCCAGGGGCCACAGCCATTTTTTTATGCCCGCGCAGAAGGTCGGTGGGTCCGCGCCCGAGTCCAGATCTCCAGGGACCTGGACTCGGGCCGGAACCACCCACCCTTAGGGCTTTCCGCACTACTTCTGCGAGGGAGACCCCGCGTACCCGTCGATACCGGCAGCACGGGCGAGTTCGATGTCGAGGCCTTCGCGGCGGATGCGCTGGTCCATGTAGAGCAGAGCGGTCATCCCGGCGCTCAGCGGAAACGTGAACGTGGTGCCCACGACAGTGCCGACGCCGACGACGATGAGGAACGCCCAGCCGATGTGCGAACCGGCACCCGCGAGGAGGCTAGCCGTGTTGTCGCTGCTGACGATCTGGGCGATCACCGTGAAGGGGATCGAGACAATCGAGGTGATGATGAAGGCCATGAGTACGGCGAGGAGTTGCACGCCGAAGACCCGCCACCACGAGCCCCGTACCAGTTTGTAGGAGCGGGCGATCGAGGCGAATACCCCCTGCTTCTCCAGCATCAGGGCCGGGGAGGACAGGCTGAGGCTGATGGTCAGCCAAATGGCGACGCACCCGCCCGCGATACCGCCGAGAAAGGCAAGGCCCGCGCCCGCGTCCGCGGAGCCGAAGAGTGCCAGGAGAACGCCGGGCATGACGCCCAGGCCGACTATGGCGAGCCCGATCAAGGGAATCAGCAGCGTCAGCCCCAGCATGCGCACCAGTCGCGGCCGGGAGTCGCGCCAGGCCTCGCCCGCGGTGACTGATCGGCCCAGTACGGAACGGCTGACGATCATGGTGAGCATGGCCGTGGCGATGATCTGCCCCAGCATGCTGATGAGGGATGCCGAACCGGCTCCGGCGACAGAGTCCCCGAATGCCTTGAGTACGTCGCCGACGTTCGCGTTGGTGCTGTCGCGGAGTTTGTCCAGGCTCGGGTTGCTGTTGAAGAAGAACCCGGTGACCAGGGTCGACACCGTCTCCGTCACGATGGCGAGGCCGAGCGAGATGCCGAGCACGGTGCGCCAGTGGGCGCGCATCGTGGCGATGGCGCCTTCGAGGATTTCCGCGACGCCCAGGGGGCGCAGTGGAATCACCCCCGGCTTGGGGGCCGGCGGCAACTGATGCCAGTAGGGGCCTGGCCCGGTAGGCGTACCCCAACCCTGCCCGGTTCCGGCGTGCACGCCCCACCGCGGCCCCGGCCCGGGCGGAGGCGGGGGTACATATCCGCCCGGCCCCGATGGCGGCCGTGGCCCCGTACCGGAAGTACTCCAACCTGCAGCCGGGGGCTGGTTCTTGGACCACTTCGAAGGCACGGCGTCCTGAGGCGCAGGCTGCTCCGCTCCGGCATCCGGCATGGTCTGTTCGCCCTGGTCCGCCGGGTCAGCGGGCCCGGACGGGCCGGACGAGCCGGAAGAGTCGGAGGGGCCGGATCCGGGCGAAGCCCAGCCCGGAGAGTTGTTCATTGGTGCTCCTTTTGTTACCGCGCGTCAGGACCTGTCGGGTCGGTACCCCTCGGGCCCGCGGCCATCGTGCCATGGGCAGCGCGCACACGTTCCCGTCGTGACAAGTGCCGAGAGCCCATGTGTGCGGGCCATTCAAAAGCGCCCACCGGGCAGGGCAGACTGGACGGATGGGTGATCAGTCCGTGGTATCTCTGGCCAACGACTCACAGTCCGGTTCTCCGGTCACCATTCCCACGCTGCGTTGGGAGGAGCCTCCCGAAGGGCCCGTGGTGATACTCCTCGATCAGACTCGGCTCCCCGCAGAGGAGGTCGAGCTGGTCTGCACCGACGTACAGACGCTGGTGAACGCCATCCGCACCCTCGCGGTGCGTGGCGCTCCGGTGCTCGGGCTCGCGGGGGCCTACGGTGTCGCGCTCGCCGCCGTACGCGGCTTCGATGTGGCGGAGGCCGCGCAGCTGCTGGCGTCCGCCCGGCCGACCGCCGTCAATCTGGGGTACGGGGTGCGCCGCGCCGCAGCCGCGTACCGTACCGCTCTCGCGGCCACCACGGACCCGAAGCGGGCCGCCCAGGCCGCGCTCGCCGAGGCCCGCGCGCTGCACGCCGAGGATGCGGCGGCCAGCGACCGTATGGCCAGCCATGGGCTGGCACTGCTGAAGGAACTGGTGCCGGGCGGCGGCTACCGCGTCCTGACCCACTGCAACACCGGCGCCCTGGTCTCCGGCGGTGGCGGCACCGCGTTCGCCGTGGCGCACGCCGCACACCGCGATGGCCTGCTGCGCCGCCTGTGGGTGGACGAGACCAGGCCCCTGCTGCAGGGCGCGCGGCTGACGGCCTACGAGGCGGCGCGCGCCGGAATGACGTACACGTTGCTCGCCGACAACGCCGCGGGCTCACTGTTCGCGGCCGGGGCGGTGGACGCGGTACTGATCGGCGCGGACCGGATCGCCGCTGACGGGTCAGTGGCGAACAAGGTGGGCAGCTATCCACTGGCCGTACTCGCCGCGCACCACAACGTGCCGTTCATCGTGGTCGCCCCCACCACGACGGTGGATCTGTCGACTCCGGACGGTGTGTCGATCGACATAGAGCAGCGCCCAGGCCACGAGGTCACCGAACTTGCCTCACCGCGGGCCCCGGTCACCGAGGCGGGGCCCGGCATCCTGGTGGCGCCGCTGGGCACCCAGGCGTACAACCCTGCGTTTGATATCACACCGGCCGCACTGGTGACGGCGCTCGTCACCGAGAACGGTGTCGCCTCTCCCGTAACAGCAGCCACACTCGTCGCTCTCGCCCCGTCTGAGGCGGGTTAAGAGGGTGATGAGCGCCGCACTTTTAGCGAGCGGAGCAGGTTCGAAACGTGAGCTGAGTCACCTGACTCCATAGGGCAGATGCGAAAATGGGATGATGTCGATATGAAGGGACGCGTCCTTGTCGTCGATGACGACACCGCACTGGCAGAGATGCTTGGCATCGTGCTGCGTGGAGAAGGTTTCGAGCCGTCGTTCGTTGCGGACGGCGACAAGGCCCTCGCCGCCTTCCGCGACACCAAGCCAGATCTGGTGCTACTCGATTTGATGCTGCCAGGCCGGGACGGTATCGACGTATGCCGCCAGATCCGGGCCGAGTCCGGCGTACCGATCGTCATGCTCACCGCCAAGAGCGACACCGTCGACGTCGTGGTGGGCCTGGAGTCCGGCGCCGACGACTATGTGATCAAGCCGTTCAAGCCCAAGGAACTGGTCGCTCGGGTCCGGGCCCGGCTGCGGCGGGCCGAAGAGCCGACGCCGGAGCAGCTCGCCATCGGCGACCTGGTCATCGACGTCGCCGGCCACTCCGTCAAGCGCGACGGGCAGGCGATCGCACTGACCCCGCTGGAGTTCGACCTGCTGGTCGCACTCGCCCGCAAGCCGTGGCAGGTCTTCACCCGTGAGGTGCTGCTGGAACAGGTCTGGGGATACCGGCACGCGGCCGACACCCGGCTGGTGAACGTGCACGTACAACGGCTGCGCTCGAAGGTGGAGAAGGACCCGGAGCGCCCGGAGATCGTGGTCACCGTGCGCGGTGTCGGCTACAAGGCCGGACCGGGCTGACATCGGGGTGCCCGCGGGTAACGGCAACAAGGCGACGGATTCCGGCTACGTGAACGGTGCGGAGGCCGGGTCTTCGCATGCCATGAACCAGGAACGCGATCACAGCACGAAGCAGGAGCAGCGGCCCGGTCATGAACGTGAGCGGCTGGAGAGCCGCCACGCCGACCCGCTCCGCGGACTGCTGCCCGTGCTGGGGTCAGCGCTGCGCTGGGCACGCCGCCCGCTGCTGCCCGCGGCGCGCCTGTACCGACGCAACATCCAGGTACGGGTGGTCGCCACCACCTTGCTGATGTCGCTCGGCGTCGTGCTGCTGCTGGGCATCGTCGTCATCGGGCAGGTCCGCAACGGGCTGCTGGAAGCCAAGACCACCACCGCCCAGGGCCAGGCGCTGGGCGGCTTCAACGTCGCCCAGTCGCTCGCCACGAACACGGGCGCCCCCGGCGACCCCACAGGCACGGCAGGCAACGGTGCGCCGACGTCCGGCCGCGGCCAGGTCGACCCCGGCACCTGGCTGACCAACCTCGTACAGCAGCTCGCCAGCGGCGGCCAGGGCGTCTACTACGTGGTCGCGCTCAGCTCCGACGCCGACCAGCAGCCCTACCTCGCGGACAGTCCCAGCACCCGCGGACCGCGCGCCTCCGGTGACGTGCTCCCCGAGGACAGCGTTCCGCTGGACCTGCGCAACGCCGTCGCCCAGGAGTCCGGGGCGCACCAGAAGGAAACCCTCATCAAACGCGAGGGCGATTCGGACGGTCAGCCGGGATTGGTCATCGGCAAGCGACTTAACGACGCGAACGGCAAGGCCTACGAGCTGTACTACCTCTTCCCGTTCACCCAGGAGGAGAAGACCCTCAGCCTGGTCGAGACAACGCTGGCGACCGCCGGGGTCTTCGTCGTCGTCCTGCTCGGCGCCATCGCCTGGCTGGTGGTACGACAGGTCGTCACCCCGGTCCGGATGGCCGCGGGCATCTCCGAGCGACTGGCGGCCGGATTCCTGCAGGAACGGATGAAGGTCTCCGGCGAGGACGACATCGCACGGCTCGGCGAGTCGTTCAACAAGATGGCGCACACCCTCCAGACCAAGATCCAGCAGCTGGAGGAGCTGTCGCGGATGCAGCGGCGCTTCGTCTCCGACGTGTCCCACGAACTGCGCACACCGCTGACGACGGTCCGGATGGCCGCCGACGTCATCTACGACGGGCGAGAGGACTTCGACCCGGTCACCGCGCGCTCGGCCGAACTCCTGCAGAGCCAGCTGGAACGCTTCGAGTCGCTGCTGTCCGACCTGCTGGAGATCAGCCGCTTCGACGCGGGCGCGGCCGCACTGGACGCGGAGGCCATCGACCTGCGCGAGGTCGTCCGACGAGTGGTCGACGCGGCCGAACCGCTGGCCGACCGCAAGGGCAGCCGGATCGTGGTGAGCGGCGCCGAGCAGCCGGTCGTCGCCGAAGCCGACGCCCGTCGGATCGAACGCGTCCTGCGCAACCTCGTCGTCAACGCCGTCGAGCACGGCGAAGGCCGTGATGTGATCGTGCGACTGGCCTCGGCGGGCGGCGCGGTCGCCATCGCCGTACGCGACTACGGCGTCGGACTCAAGCCCGGCGAGGCGACCCGGGTCTTCAACCGCTTCTGGCGTGCCGACCCGGCCCGGGCCAGGACCACCGGCGGCACCGGCCTCGGCCTGTCGATCGCGGTGGAGGACGCCCGACTGCACGGCGGCTGGCTCCAGGCATGGGGCGAGCCCGGCGGAGGATCGCAGTTCCGGCTGACCCTGCCCCGGACGGCCGGGGACGCCCTGCGCGGTTCACCGATCCCGCTGGAACCCGAGGACTCACGCCGCCAGCGCGGCATGGCGGCCACCGCGTCGAAGGCGGTACGCGACGCGCGTACGGGTGCGTCGGTGCCCGCCGCGAGGTCACCGCTGCCCTCGGTGCCCGCCCTCTCGCCACGCCCGCCCGCCGCCGACCCGGCGGCGCTGCCGGGCAGCGGTGCGCGGGTCGTCGGAACCCGGCCCGCCGAGGCCACACCAGCCGCAGAGGTCGCGGAACGCCCCGAGATGGTGCACACCGCCGGGACCGGCCGACCGGACGGCACGGCCACCGCGGACACCGTACGAGAGCAGGACGCGAACCGCTGATCGGCCCGCAGGGCCAGGGGAGGACTACCGGCATGTCGCAGGCCGACCGCCGTCGCACGCCCATTAAGTGGGGCGTCAAGTCGGGCGCACTACTGGGCTGCGCCCTGCTGATGACCGGGTGCGCCTCGATGCCGGACACCGGCGAGGTGACCAAGGTCGGCAACGAGCAGCGAGCCGACTCCGACCAGCAGGTGCGGGTGTTCGGTGTGCAGCCGCAGAAGAACGAGCAGCCGATGCAGATCGTGCGCGGTTTCCTCGAGGCGACGACCAGCGACGAGGCGGACTACCAGACCGCGAAGAAGTACCTGACCGGTCCGGCCGTCAAGTGGGACCCGTTCGCGCAGATCACCGTGCTCTCGGGCGGCCCCCAACTCGACCCGGAGCGCGCCAACGTAGCGCGCGAGGACGTCGGCACCACGATCACCTTGACGGGCGGTCAGGTCGCCACCGTCGATCGCAAGCACTCGTACGCGCCTGCGACGTCCACGTACCGGACCGACTTCCACCTGATCAAGGTGGCTGGCGAGTGGCGGATCGACAGCCTGCCCGACGGGCTGGTGCTCAGCGAGTCGGACTTCCAGCGCATCTACCGCTCCGTGAACATGTACTACTTCGCACAGTTGGGGCCCGAAGAAGGGCAAATCCCGCTGGCGAAGGATGTGTTGGTGGCCGATCCGGTGTACGTGCGGCGGCGGATAGACCCGGTGACCTCGACCGTGCAGGCGCTGCTGTCCGGGCCGAGCAACTGGCTGCAGCCGGTGGTCACATCCTCGTTCCCCGCCGGGACGCAGCTCAAGAGCCAGAAGCTCAGCCTCGACGACTCGGGCAAACTGCGGGTGCAACTGAGCGACGCGGCGGCGCGCGTGGGGCACGACCAGTGTCAGCGGATGGCGGCCCAACTCCTGCACACGGTGCAGGAACAGTCCTCGGCGCAGGTCACCTCCGTCGATGTGGCGGGCCCGGACGGCTCGACGCTCTGCTCGCTGGGGCACGACCAGGCACAGGCCTACGCGCCGTCGCGCCTGGTGGGCAGCGGCGCGCAGCAGTACTTCGTGGACACCGACCACCGGATGGTGACCGTCTCCGGAAGCGAGGAGACGGCGCACCGGGTGTCCGGCCCGTTCGGCGAGACGACGGCACGGTTGCAGTCCGTCGCCGTGTCGCGCGACGGGGAGACCGCCGCGGGCGTGAAGACCGATGGGCGGTCGCTGTACGTGGCACCGCTGTCCTCCGGTGGCACCGCGCGCGAGGTGCTGTCCAGCGAGGCCCGCGACCCGTCGGAGGGGCTGACCGCGCCCAGTTGGGACGGCCTGGGCAACCTGTGGGTGGCTGATCGCGACCCGCAGCACCAGCGGCTGCTGATGTGGCGCGACGGGAGGACGGCCGAGGTGTCGGTGCCCAATCTCGCGGATGGTCAGATCAAGGCGTTGCGCGTCGCGGCGGACGGGGCGCGGATCGCGCTGCTGGTCGACCAGGGCGGGCGGACGACGCTCCAACTCGGGCGGATCGAGCGTTCGGGGACCATTGATCACCCGCAGGTCTCGGTGACCGAACTACGCGCGGTGGCACCGCAGTTGGACGATGTCGGGGCGGTGTCCTGGGCGGGCGAGAGCCGCCTGGTGGTGGTCGGCAAGCAGTCGCGTGGCGTGCAGCAGTTGCAGTACGTGGACACCGACGGTTCGGCGGCGTACACCCCGACGCTGCCGGGGATCAGCAAGGTCTCGGCGGTCGCCGCGTTCGAGGACCAGCAGCGGCCGCTGCTGGTCGCCTCCGACGAGGGCATGTACCGGCTGCCGAATGACGCGGACTGGCAGCAGGTGTCTCCGGACGGCACGGGGCCGGTCTATCCGGGCTGAGGCTCCGCACGACGCGGGGGTCGCGCTCAGCGGGGTCCGTGGAGGCGCCTCACGGCCCTCTGACGGGCCTGCGGGCCTGCCCCCTGACGGTGGGGCCGGGCGGTACCGCAGTGGCCTCCAGCACCCCCTCCAGGTTAGCCACAGCCGACTTATCCACAGGGCTGGTCCGCCGCCACCCCCCCCCACGGCACAGTGGTCCCCATGCGGTCGTGGTGTCGGGAAATCGCCGATCTTGTACTGCCCGTCGACTGCGCGGGGTGCGGCTGGGTCCGCAGCGCCCTGTGCGACGGCTGCCGGGAGAAGCTGTGCGGTGCGGGGACCGTCCGACGGGTATGGCCGGACCCCGTGCCCTCGGGGCTTCCGCCGGTCTACGCCGCGGGCGCGTACGAGGACGAGGTGCGCGCGGTGCTGCTCGCGCACAAGGAACGCGGCGCACTGCGCCTCGCCGAGCCACTCGGCGAGGCACTGGCCCAGGCGGTGCGGGCGGCGATACGGGGGGTGGGGGGAGGGGAGGGGGAGGCCCCCCACCCCAGCCCGCTGCTACTGGTCCCCGTCCCCTCCGCCCGTCTGGCGACGGCCGCGCGGGGGCACGATCCGGCGCGGCGGGTCGCGTTGCGCGCGGCGCGGGAGTTGCGTCGTGGCGGGGTGTCGGCGCGGGTGCTCGCGGTGCTGCGGCAGCGGCGGCTGGTCGCCGATCAGGCCGGGTTGTCGGCCGCGGAGCGTCTGGAGAACCTCTCCGGCGCGCTGGGTGCCGTTTCCGGCAGCGGGCGGCTGCTGCGGGATGGTCTCGTGGTTGTGGTGGATGACGTGCTGACCACGGGGGCGTCGGTGGTGGAGGCCGCGCGTGCGGTGGATGCCGCGGGCGGTCGGGTGTGCGCGGCCGCGGTGGTGGCCGCGACCCCGCGTGCGTTCGGGCTGGTGGGCGCGTCGACGTCGGTACGGCAGGCGAGCCCGCCGCCGAGCGTGCCTTCGGTGCCGGAGTGCGCGCCCCGGCGGACGCGCCCGGCGAAGGCGCGGCGTCCGACCGGACGCCGTCCTTCCGGGGGTCGTCCCCCGCGGGGCGCGGGCGGGGCGGCCGCCCCCTCCGGAAGCCGGCACGACGTGCCGCTCCGGCGTGCCGAAGACCTGTGATTCCGCCTGGTCACCGACGAATTGGAACCGACTACGGCGTTGGATCGTTGCAGGGAGTACGGCACGGGATTCACCCGAACGGAGGTATAGGCCCACAGGGGGTGCCGACCTCGGCTCCCGAGGGCTATGTTCGGTTGTGAGGAGTGTCAGGTGCTATGTCGCTGATGGCCGGGCTTAGACGAAGTTGCGGCATTCGGTGTGCATGGCATCACTCGTACTCCGAACAGGCGGGCAGCAGCATTCCCATCGCATGGGTGGGGTGTTGATCTTCCCCTCGGGGGAGGAGGAGGTGAAAGCCGCGACCTCGCTGCTCCGGAGGCGTCCGGGGCTCGTGGGGTAGCAGTGATCGCAGTGCCGGACGGGACCGGTGCCCGCCGGCCTTAGCGCAAGGGACGTGCCCCGCGCGCGCGGGGTTGTCCGGGAACGGAGTTCTGCGTGGACATCGTCGTCAAGGGCCGTAAGACCGAAGTGCCCGAGCGGTTCCGCAAGCACGTCGCCGAGAAGCTGAAGCTGGAGAAGATCCAGAAGCTGGACGGCAAGGCGATCAGCCTGGATGTCGAAGTCTCCAAGGAGCACAACCCGCGGCTTGCCGACCGTTCCGACCGGGTAGAGATCACGCTGCACTCCCGGGGCCCGGTGATCCGGGCCGAAGCGGCGGCGAGTGATCCGTATGCGGCGCTGGACGCGGCGACCAGCAAGCTGGAAGCACAACTGCGCAAGCTGGCCGACAAGCGGCAGATGGCCCGTCGTGGCGGCCGTACCGCGATCAGTGTCGCCGAATACACCGCGCCCCTCGCGACGCTCAGTGCGGAGGCGGGCGCGGAGGGTGCCGCCGACGGCGTTCCCACCACCAAGGCGGGGCCGCTGGATGTCCAGGGTGAAGGTCCGCTGGTCGTCCGCGAGAAGACCCACGCCGCGTCCCCGATGACGCTCGACCAGGCGCTCTACGAGATGGAACTGGTCGGCCACGACTTCTATCTGTTCGTCGATTCCGAACGGCACCAGCCGAGCGTTGTCTACCGGCGCCACGGCTACGACTACGGCGTCATCTACCTCAAGGAGGACCCCGAGGCAGAGCCCCCCACCGGCGCGGGTGGAGCGCTGCGTAGGTGACCGGAGCTGGTGGCGCCCCTGGCAAGACCGGGGGCGCCACTGTGTCCGCGGAAATCCCCGTGCTGCGGTACGGCATGAAATCATGGGGTGAGTGCCAATCGGCGTGTGATGAGGCTTGGTTGGCCCGCCGCGGCTGTGCAGCGCAGTTGCCCGGGGCACTGGCCTGAGGGGGAGGAACCGATGCCGGACAGCTTCGAGTCGGCGGCCGTCGAAGGGGACGACGGCCGGGGCGCGGGCGAGCGGCGTAGCGAGCCCATCAGGGTCCTGGTCGTGGATGATCACGCCCTGTTCCGACGCGGTCTGGAGATCGTGCTGGCGCAGGAGGAGGACATCCAGGTCGTCGGCGAGGCCGGGGACGGGGCGGAGGCTGTCGACAAGGCGGCCGATCTGCTGCCGGACATCGTGCTGATGGATGTGCGGATGCCCAAGCGCGGCGGTATCGAGGCGTGCACGTCCATCAAGGAGGTGGCGCCCAGTGCGAAGATCATCATGCTGACGATCAGCGATGAGGAGGCCGACCTCTACGAGGCGATCAAGGCGGGGGCCACGGGGTATCTCCTCAAGGAGATCTCCACGGACGAGGTGTCCACCGCGATCCGCGCTGTTGCCGACGGTCAGTCGCAGATCAGTCCGTCGATGGCGTCCAAGCTGCTCACCGAGTTCAAGTCGATGATCCAGCGCACCGACGAGCGCCGTCTCGTGCCCGCTCCCCGGCTCACGGACCGCGAGTTGGAGGTCCTCAAGCTGGTCGCGACGGGGATGAACAACCGCGATATCGCCAAGGAACTCTTCATCAGCGAGAACACCGTCAAAAACCATGTGCGCAACATCCTGGAGAAGTTGCAGTTGCACTCCCGGATGGAGGCCGTGGTGTACGCGATGCGCGAGAAGATCCTGGAGATCCGGTAGGCGGCATCGGGCAGGCCGTATCCGCCGGTGGTCCCGCGCTGAATCCCTCCCTCAGGTCTGTGTCCGATGTGCCGGGCCGCTCAAGCCAGTTGGGTGTTCAGCGCGGCCGCCAGCTTCTGGTCGTCCATGCGCTCAACCCGTATGGCATCGCAGCCCACCCACTCGGCCGCTTCCCGTAGTGCCTGTGCCATCGGGGCCACGGCCCGGGGACCCGCCACCGATACCTGGCGGGCGACGAGTGTGCTCCCCTCGCGTGCCGGGTCCACCCGGCCGACCAGCTTCCCGCCGGCGAGCAGCGGCATCGCGAAGTAGCCGTGTATGCGCTGGGGTTTGGGCACATACGCTTCCAGACGGTGGGTGAAGCCGAAGATCCGCTGGGTGCGGGCCCGGTCCCAGATCAAGGAGTCGAACGGGGACAGCAGGGCCGTGCGGTGCCTGCCGCGCGGCTCGGTGGCCAGTGCCTCAGGGTCTGCCCAGGCCTCGCCTGGCGGGGTCTTCTCGTGGGTGTGCGCCGCCCCGGCCTTCCTGCCGGGAGTCCTTCCCCATCCCTCGACCTCGACCGGCACCAGGCCCGATTCCTCGATCACCGCGTCGACCTGCTCGGTCTTGAGCCGGTGGTAGTCGGCCAGGTCGGCCCGGGTCGCCACGCCCAGCGCCGCGCCCGCCTGGCCGACCAAGCGCCGTAGGCACTCCGTGTCGGACAGGTCGTCGTGCAGCAGTGCGTCGGGGACCGCGCGCTCGGCGAGGTCGTACACCCGTTTCCAGCCGCGCCGCTTCGTGCACACCACATCGCCGGTGTCCAGCAGCCACTCCACGGCGATCTTCGTCTCGGACCAGTCCCACCACGGTCCGCCGTTCTTGGCGCCGCCGAGTTCGGTCGAGGTCAACGGCCCGTCGGCCTTCAGCCGGTCGAGTACCGCCGCGCAGGAGCGCTCGGCATCCTCCAGCACATGCCAGCGGTGGCCCTTCGCCCGCCGTGCGCGGCGGCGGAACGCGAAATGCGGCCATTCCTCGATCGGCAGGACGCATGCCGCGTGCGACCAGTACTCGAAGGCGACCGCGCTCGGCCCGCCCGTGCCCGCCGTCTCGGGCGATCGCCGGGGCGCGGGCACGTCCGCGCCCCAGTACGCCGACTCCACCGCTGTGCGCCCCACGCTGCCCAGCCGCGCGTACGGGACCAGTTCGTGGGAGCGGGCCAGGACCGAGATGGTGTCCAACTGGACGGCGCCCAGCCGCCGCAGCACTCCGCGTACGCCGCCCCGCCGGTCCGCCGCGCCGAGCAGCCCCTGGGCGCGCAGCGCTATCCGTCGGGCCTCGTCCGCGGAGAGCGTGGCCTCGGGGTGCCTCCTGCCTGGCTTCGTACGCGTCGGATTCGTCATGTGGATCAGCGTAGGGGGCGCCACTGACAACGCCCGGTCGCGCTGTCCGCGTGGGTGGTTCAGGACTCCGGGTAGGGCAGGTACGGCGTCGGCGAGGCCAGTGACCAGTCCGACGGCAGCAGTGCGCCGGTCCAGGCGTCGCGCCGGGTTCCCTCGTGCACGATGCGGGCGCGCAGGGTGCCCTCCATGCGGAAGCCGGTTTTGAGGGCGACCGCCCGGGATCCGGCGTTGCCCGCCTCGGCGTACCACTCCATGCGCTGCACGCCGAGCTCGGTGAAGGCCCACTGGCACACCGCGCGGGCCGCTTCCACCGTGTATCCGCGGCCGCGCTGCTCCTTGGCGGTCCAGTAGCCCAGCTCGGCCTGCCGTTCCGCGGTGCGCAGCAGGGCCAGCCGTACCAGGACCATCGTGCCCACCAGCTGGCCTTCGCCCTTGGTGAACACGCCGAAGCCGTACTGGGTGTCGTCGCGCCACCCGTCCGGGGCGACCTCGCCCACGAACGTCTCCGCGTGTTCGCGCGTGTACGGGGACGGCACGGAGGTCCAGCGTTGGATCTCCGGGTCCTGGCAGGCGGCGTACACCGCTTCCACGTCCTGTGCCTCCAGGGGGCGCAGGACCAGGCGTTCGGTGGTCAGCGTCACGGGTTCCATTGGGGGAGTATTTCCAAGGGCTCGCCCCTTTGGACAGGTAATTTCCGTCACTGACCGGAGTGACAGCACGCGGGTCCGACGGCGGACCTCCCGACGGGCTGGTGTCCTCGCTTACGATGGCCGGTGCAGCGGAGGCTGTAGACAGCCAGCGAAACACCCGCTGTGCCCAGTGCGAGAGAACGTGCCAGGCCCGACCGGCAAGGAGCCAGCCTACGTGTCCGTCTTCGGCAAGATCCTGCGCGCAGGCGAGGGAAAGATCCTGCGCAAGCTGACCCGCATCGCGGACCAGGTCAATTCCATCGAAGAGGACTTCGTCAACCTCACGGATGCCGAGCTGCGGGCCCTCACTGACGAGTACAAGCAGCGGTACGCGGACGGTGAGAGCCTGGACGACCTGCTCCCGGAGGCGTTCGCCACGGTGCGCGAGGCCGCCAAGCGGGTGCTCGGCCAGCGCCACTACGACGTCCAGCTGATGGGTGGCGCCGCGCTGCACCTCGGGTACGTCGCCGAGATGCGCACCGGTGAGGGCAAGACGCTGGTCGGCACGCTGCCCGCCTACCTGAACGCGATTTCCGGCAAGGGCGTCCACCTGATCACGGTCAACGACTACCTGGCCGAGCGCGACTCGGAGTGGATGGGGCGTGTCCACAAGTTCCTCGGCCTCGAGGTCGGCTGCATTCTGGCCAACATGACCCCGGCCGAGCGCCGTGAGCAGTACGCGTGCGACATCACCTACGGCACCAACAACGAGTTCGGCTTCGACTACCTGCGCGACAACATGGCGTGGTCGAAGGACGAGTTGGTGCAGCGCGGCCATAACTTCGCGATCGTCGACGAGGTCGACTCGATCCTGATCGACGAGGCCCGTACCCCGCTGATCATTTCCGGTCCGGCCGACCAGGCCACCAAGTGGTACGGCGACTTCGCCAAGTTGGTGCAGCGGCTGAAGCTGGACCGCGACTACGAGATCGACGAGAAGAAGCGGACCGTCGGCGTCCTGGAGGACGGCGTCACCCGGGTCGAGGACTGGCTGGGCATCGACAACCTCTACGAGTCGGTGAACACCCCGCTGGTCGGCTTCCTCAACAACGCGATCAAGGCCAAGGAGCTCTACAAGCGCGACAAGGACTACGTCGTCATCGACGGCGAGGTCATGATCGTCGACGAGCACACCGGCCGTATCCTCGCCGGCCGCCGCTACAACGAGGGCATGCACCAGGCGATCGAGGCGAAGGAGGGGGTGGAGGTCCAGAACGAGAACCAGACGCTGGCCACCATCACCCTGCAGAACTTCTTCCGCCTCTACGACAAGCTGTCCGGCATGACGGGTACGGCGATGACCGAGGCCGCCGAGTTCTACCAGATCTACAAGCTCGGTGTGGTCCCGATCCCGACGCACCGCGATGTGCAGCGGCTCGACAAGCCCGACCTGATCTACCGCACCGAGGAGGCGAAGTTCTCGGCCGTCGTCGACGACATCGCGGACAAGCACGAGAAGGGCCAGCCGGTCCTGGTGGGCACCACCTCGGTGGAGAAGTCCGAGTACCTCTCGCAGCAGCTTGCCAAGCGCGGAGTGCCGCACGAGGTCCTCAACGCCAAGCAGCACGACCGGGAGGCGCAGATCGTCGCGCAGGCCGGTCGCAAGGGCGCGGTCACGGTGGCCACCAACATGGCGGGCCGTGGCACCGACATCAAGCTCGGCGGCAACCCCGACGACCTCGCCGAGGCGGAGCTGCGCCAGCGCGGCCTGGACCCGGTCGAGCATGTCGAGGAGTGGGCGGCCGCGCTGCCCGAGGCGCTGGAGCGCGCCGAGGCCGCGGTCAAGGCTGAGTTCGAGGAGGTCAAGGAACTCGGCGGGCTGTATGTGCTGGGCACCGAGCGGCATGAGTCGCGCCGTATCGACAACCAGCTGCGCGGTCGTTCCGGCCGTCAGGGCGACCCCGGCGAGTCCCGCTTCTACCTCTCGCTCGGCGACGACCTGATGCGGCTGTTCAAGGCGCAGATGGTCGAGCGTGTGATGGCGATGGCGAACGTGCCGGACGACGTGCCGATCGAGAACAAGATGGTGACCCGGGCCATCGCGTCCGCGCAGTCGCAGGTCGAGCAGCAGAACTTCGAGATCCGCAAGAACGTTCTGAAGTACGACGAGGTGCTCAACCGGCAGCGTGAGGTCATCTACGCCGAGCGCCGCCGTGTGCTGGAGGGCGAGGACCTGCGGGAGCAGATCCTGCACTTCATGGACGACACCGTCGACGACTACATCAAGGCCGAGACGTCCGAGGGCTTCGCGGAGGAGTGGGACCTCGAGAAGCTGTGGGGCGCGTTCGCGCAGCTCTACCCGGTCACGGTGACCATCGAGGAGCTGGACGAGGCGGCGGGCGACCGCGCGGGAGTCACCGCCGAGTTCATCTCCGAGATGATCGAGGACGACATCCACAAGCAGTACGAGGCCCGTGAGAAGGAGCTCGGCTCGGACATCATGCGCGAGCTGGAGCGCCGCGTGGTGCTGTCCGTCCTCGACCGCAAGTGGCGTGAGCACCTCTACGAGATGGACTACCTCCAGGAGGGCATCGGGCTGCGCGCCATGGCGCAGCGCGACCCGCTGGTGGAGTACCAGCGTGAGGGCTTCGACATGTTCAACGCCATGATGGACGGCATCAAGGAGGAGTCCGTCGGCTACCTGTTCAACCTGGAGGTCCAGGTCGAGCAGCAGGTCGAGGAGGTCCCGGTGGCGGCGGACGCGGTGCCCGCGCTGGAGAAGGAGGACGTGGTGCCGGCCGGTGCCGGGCGTCCCGAGATCCGCGCCAAGGGCCTGGAGGCCCCGCAGCGCCCGGACCGGCTGCACTTCTCCGCCCCGAAGGTGGATGGTGAGGGCGGCATCGTCGAGGGTGACTTCACCACCAACGGTGACGGCGGTACGGCGGTCTCGGAGTCGGACGGTCTGACCCGCGCCGAGCGCCGCAAGGCTCAGAAGGGCGGCCGTCGCCGCAAGAAGTAGCGGACGTGTGCACAGGGCCGGGCCTCCGTCGGAGGCCCGGCCCTCGTGCGTCACCATGTGGGGCCCGCGCACTCGACGGCCGTGCAGCGCCAGCGGTGGTCGGCGCCGAGCTCCAGCCGGAAGGCGAGCGCCCGCAGGGCGTCTCCGGAGCAGACGCGGGCGAACGCTTCGCGGACACCGGGCGCGGGCGCACGGTAGCCGCAGCGGCGTACCAGGGGCGTGGGACGGCCCTTGGGCGGCCGCAGCACGCCCTGGGAGGCGAGCTGCCACAGCCGCTCGTAGGCGGCCTCGCCGGAGGTGTGGCCGAGCATCCAGCCGACCGGGCGCCGGCCGCTGAGGACCTCGACGAGCCGGTCCGCGAACCACCAGTGCGGCTGTGCGTGCCGCGCCGCCGCGGGGGCGTCCGCCGCGTTGCCGGTGCCGCGGCGGCCCTGGCCGGGGCCTTGCGGTCGCGGGCCGGATGAGCCCGGGCCGTGCGGGCCGGGCCGCCGGTTGTCGCGGCGGGTGGGTGGTGCGGTTACCGAAGGTGGCCGCCGGGCGGTGATAAGCGCCGGGTGCCGGGCGCCTGCCGACGTTTCGAACGTGCTGGTCGTCATGGCTGAGTTCCCCCGCTCTGCCAGGCCCGGCGGGATCGCCGAGCGGTAGCTGTCCGTAGTTGAGGAGACTTCTAGCGAGTGCGCGGCGGCCACGACAAGGCCGGGCGCACCGGCGGGTGACCGGCTTCGGAATTCACCTATCAGGGTGATGGGCGCGTGATGACGGACCGGTTCGAGCGCTTCCGGGGTGTCCAGCGGTGTCGGCGGCGCCTGAACGCACCGCCCGAAGGGGGACGCCCGGCCCGCACGGATGACCGGCATCGCGGGGCGCGACCTTATGCTGAGACCGTTCCTCATCAGCACTGTCACGGAGCGGCAGCGATGCGCGTCTACATCCCCACGACCCTGCCCGGACTCGCCGAGGCCCACAAGGCGGGCGAGCTGGGTCCGGCACCGCTGGACGCGTACGCGGTCACGCCCGCGCTGCGCGAGTGGTACGTCTCGGACGACATCGAGGAGCTGGAGTACGCGGCGCTGTCCCGGGCGGCGCAGGCCAGCCTGCGGCTGCTGGCGGGCGACGCCGCCGCGGCGCGGCGGCGTGTCGTGGTCGCGGTCGATGTGCCCGAGGGTACGGCGGCCGCGGATCCGGACCGCGGCCTGGACCCGTCCACGCTGGGCGTGGTGCGCCTGGCGGCGCCCGTACCGCTGGCCAAGGCCGCCGCGGTGCACGTGGACGCCGGAGACGCCGAGCGGGACGTGGCGGCGGCCGCGGAGGCGCTGGGCGCGGCGGACGCGGGCGATGACGACGCGCGCTTCGTGGTGGACGGCGCGGAGGACCATGAGCTGCTCTGGTACGCGACGCAGGAGATCCCGGCCCTGATCGGCTGAGCCCCGGTCCGCCCGGCCCGCGGGACCGATTGTCAGACCTCGTCGGTACCGTCTAGGACATGACGGCGCACCTCGTATGGGACTGGAACGGGACCCTGCTCGACGACATCGACACGGTGATCGAGGCCACCAACGCCTCGTTCGCCGAGATAGGCCTGCCGTCGATCACCCTGGAGCGGTATCGGGAGCTGTACTGCGTGCCGGTTCCGCGGTTCTACGAGCGGCTGATCGGGCGCCTGCCGACCGAGGACGAGTGGTTGGTGCTGGACGCGGTCTTCCACCGTCACTACTGGGCGCTGGCCGACCGCTGCGCTCTGGCCGCCGGGGCCGTGGAGCTGCTGGCGGCGGGCAGGGACGCCGGGCGCACCCAGTCGCTGTGCTCGCTGGCGCCGCATGACCGGCTGGTGCCGCTGGTGCGCGAGCACGGCATCGAGCGGCATTTCGTGCGTGTCGACGGCAGGGTGGGCCGGTCCGACGAGGGCAAGACGGAGCATCTGATACGCCACCTCGCGGCGCTCGACGGCGTCGAGCCGCGGCGGACGGTGGTCATCGGGGACGCGGCGGACGATGCTCGGGCGGCTGTCGCGGCGGGCGCCCATGCAGTGCTGTACACCGGGGGATCGCACGCCAGGGCCAGCCTGGAGGCCGCGGGGGTGCCGGTGGTGGACAGCCTGGCGGAGGCGGTGGAGACGGCGGAACGCCTAGTCGGCTAGGGCAGGAGGGGTCCCGGCGGACCCCGACCGGGCGGCGGTGTGCCTCGGCAGGGTGGCCAAAGTGTCAAACATCGACCTGTGTCTTTGTACATAAAAGGTCGCTGACAGCTTCCCCGTGGGGAGCGATAGCCTTGGCCCCGTGATCAGCGCGATAGCCATCGGAGGCGACGGAGCCTCCGTGCGTCCGGGGCGGCACCACGCCCGGCTCGCTGCTGACCGTTACATCCGGGTCAAATCCTGGGACAACCGCCCGGACATCCCTCACCTAGGCATAGCGTCGTTCCCGAACGGCAATCCCGCGCCGGGACGACGTGCCATCACCACACCTATTGACGTCACGCAACGGCGCGCGACAGGAGTCAGAGGACATGCAGACCAAGCTGGACGAAGCCAAGGCCGAGCTGCTCGACCGGGCGGCACGGGTAGCTGAGAACAGCCCGGCGGGGGGACAACCTGGCCCGGGCCTCGATACAACCGAGGCCGTGCAGATGTTCCTCCAGCGCTACTACCTGCACACCGCCGCCGAGGATCTGGTCGACCGCGACCCGGTCGACGTCTACGGCGCCGCGCTGTCGCACTACCGTCTCGCGGAGGTCCGCCCTCAGGGCACCGCCAATGTGCGCGTGCACACCCCCTCCGTCGAGGAGAACGGCTGGACCTGCAGCCACACCGTCGTCGAGGTGGTCACCGACGACATGCCGTTCCTCGTCGACTCCGTGACCAACGAGTTGTCCCGCCAGGACCGTGCGATCCATGTCGTGATCCACCCGCAGGTCGTGGTCCGCCGCGATGTCACCGGCAAGCTCCTGGAGATCATCGGCACCGGCAACCTGGTCGAGGCCGCCAGCGCTGCCCTGCCCGGCGCGGAGCTGCCGCACGACGCCTTCGTCGAGTCCTGGATCCACGTCGAGATCGACCGTGAGACCGACCGCGAGGACCTCAAGCAGATCTCCTCCGACCTGCGCCGTGTGCTCTCCGACGTCCGCGAGTCCGTCGAGGACTGGACGAAGATGCGCGACGCCGCGCTGCGCATCTCCGAGGAGCTGGCCGCGACCCCGCCGCCGCTGCCCGAGCAGGAGGTCAGCGAATCCCGGGAGCTGCTGCGCTGGCTCGCCGAGGACCACTTCACCTTCCTGGGATACCGCGAGTACCGGCTGACCACCGAGCCCGGCCCGGACGGTACCGAGGAGGACGTGCTGACCGCGGTGCCCGGCACCGGCCTGGGCGTCCTGCGCTCCGACCCGCGGCACCGGGTGGACGAAGCTGGCCAGGCGGTCTCGCCGTCCTTCAACCGGCTGCCGGCGGACGCCCGCGCCAAGGCACGCGAGCCCAAGCTGCTGATCCTCACCAAGGCCAACAGCCGCGCCACCGTTCACCGTCCCTCGTACCTCGACTACGTCGGTGTGAAGACCTTCGACGCCGACGGCAATGTCACCGGCGAGCGCCGCTTCCTCGGCCTGTTCTCCTCGGCCGCGTACACCGAGTCGGTCTCCCGTATCCCGGTGATCCGCCGCAAGGTGCAGGAAGTGCTCTCCGGCGCGGGGTTCACTCCGGACAGCCACGACGGCCGCGATCTGCTGCAGATCTTGGAGACCTACCCGCGCGACGAGCTGTTCCAAACCCGCGCGGACGAGTTGCGTCCGATCGTCACCAGCGTGCTGTACCTGCAGGAGCGCCGCAGGCTGCGGCTGTTCCTGCGCAAGGACGAGTACGGGCGCTACTACTCGGCGCTGGTCTACCTGCCGCGTGACCGCTACACCACCGAGGTCCGGCTGCGGCTGACCGACATCCTCAAGGAGGAACTGCAGGGCCGCACGGTCGACTTCACGGCCTGGAACACCGAATCGGTGCTCTCCCGGCTGCACTTCGTCATCCGGGTCGCTCCGGGCACCCAGCTGCCCGAGCTGACCGATGCCGAGGTCGACCGCATCGAGGCCCGGCTGGTCGAGGCCGCCCGCTCCTGGGAGGACGGCTTCAACGAGGCGCTGGCCGCGGAGTGCGGCGAGGAGCGCGCCGCCGAGCTGTCCCGCCGCTACGCGCACGGCTTCCCCGAGGGTTACAAGGCCGACTTCACGCCGCGTACCGCCGTCGCCGACCTCCAGCATCTCGAACACCTCAAGCCCGAGGGCGACTTCACGCTGTCCCTCTACGAGCCGGTGGGCGCCACCCGCGGCGAGCGCCGTTTCAAGATCTACCGCACCGGCGCGCCGGTCTCCCTGTCCGCCGTGCTGCCGGTGCTCCAGCGGCTCGGTGTCGAGGTGGTCGACGAGCGCCCGTACGAGCTGAAGCGCTCCGACCACACCAAGGCGTGGGTGTACGACTTCGGGCTGCGCCTCGACCGCTCCCTCGGCGACGTCGGTGATGACGCGCGTGAGCGGTTCCAGGACACCTTCGCCGCGGTGTGGACCGACCAGGCGGAGAACGACGGCTTCAACTCCCTGGTGCTGCGCGCCGGTCTGACGTGGCGTCAGGCGATGGTGCTGCGTGCCTACGCCAAGTACCTGCGGCAGGCGGGCGCCACCTTCAGCCAGGAGTACATGGAGGAGACCCTCCGCACCAACGTCCACACCACCCGGCTGCTGGTCAACCTCTTCCAGGCCCGGATGTCCCCGGAGCACCAGCGCGCGGGCTCCGAGCTCATCGACGGTCTGCTGGAGGAGCTGGACGGTGCGCTCGACCAGGTCGCCTCGCTCGACGAGGACCGGATCCTGCGGTCTTTCCTCACCCTGATCAAGGCGACGCTGCGCACCAACTACTTCCAGCACGACGCGGACGGCCACCCGCACCCGTACCTGTCGATGAAGTTCGACCCGCAGGCGATCCCGGACCTGCCGGCGCCGCGCCCGGCGTACGAGATCTGGGTGTACTCGCCGCGCGTCGAGGGCGTGCACCTGCGGTTCGGCAAGGTGGCGCGTGGTGGTCTGCGCTGGTCCGACCGCCGTGAGGACTTCCGTACCGAGGTCCTCGGCCTGGTCAAGGCGCAGATGGTGAAGAACACCGTGATCGTGCCGGTGGGCGCCAAGGGCGGCTTCGTCGGCAAGCGGCTGCCGGATCCGGCCGTGGACCGGGACGCCTGGCTGGCCGAGGGCATCGCCTCGTACAAGACCTTCATCTCCGGGCTGCTGGACATCACCGACAACATGGTGGGCGGCGAGGTCGTGCCGCCGCACGACGTCGTCCGGCACGACGAGGAAGACACCTATCTGGTCGTCGCCGCCGACAAGGGCACCGCGACGTTCTCCGACATCGCCAACGAGGTCGCGATCTCCTACGGCTTCTGGCTCGGCGACGCGTTCGCCTCCGGCGGCTCGGTCGGCTACGACCACAAGAAGATGGGCATCACCGCCCGTGGCGCCTGGGAGTCGGTCAAGCGGCACTTCCGCGAGATGGGCCACAACACCCAGGAAGAGGACTTCACCGTCGTCGGTGTCGGTGACATGTCCGGTGACGTGTTCGGCAACGGCATGCTGCTGTCCGAGCACATCCGGCTGGTCGCCGCCTTCGACCACCGGCACATCTTCATCGACCCGGACCCGGACGCGGCCACCTCGTACGCCGAGCGCCGCCGCCTGTTCGAGCTGCCGCGCAGCAGCTGGGCCGACTACGACAGCAAGTTGATCTCGGCGGGCGGCGGGGTCTTCCCGCGCAGCGCCAAGTCGATCGCCATCACCTCGCAGATCCGCAAGGCGCTGGGGCTGGCGGGCAATGTCGCCAAGCTGACCCCGGCCGAGCTGATGAAGGCGATCCTGCAGGCGCCGGTCGACCTGCTGTGGAACGGCGGCATCGGCACGTACGTCAAGGCCTCCACGGAGTCGCACGCCGACGTCGGCGACAAGGCGAACGACGCGATCCGGGTGGACGGTGCCGATCTGCGGGTCAAGGTGGTCGGCGAGGGCGGCAACCTCGGTCTGACCCAGCTGGGCCGCATCGAGTTCGCCCGCGCCGGCGGCCGGATCAACACCGACGCGATCGACAACAGCGCCGGAGTGGACGCCTCCGACCACGAGGTCAACATCAAGATCCTGCTCAACGCGGTGGTCTCGGACGGCGACATGACCGTCAAGCAGCGCAACCAGCTGCTGGCGGAGATGACCGACGAGGTCGGCGCGCTGGTGCTGCGCAACAACTACGCGCAGAACGTCGCGCTGGCCAACAGCATGGCGCAGGCGGCGAGCCTGCTGCCCGCGCAGCAGCGGTACATTCGGCGACTGGGGCGGGAGGGCAAGCTGGACCGCGCCCTGGAGTTCCTGCCCACCGACCGGCAGATCCGCGAGCGGCTCAACGCCGGTCAGGGCCTGACCCAGCCGGAGACCTGCGTTCTGCTCGCCTACGCGAAGATCACCACCGCCGCGGAGCTGATCGCCACCACGCTTCCGGAGGACCCGTATCTGCGCGGGCTGCTGCACGCCTACTTCCCCAAGGCGCTGCGGGACCGGTTCCCGACGCAGGTCGACGGTCACGCCCTGCACCGCGAGATCATCACCACGCTGCTGGTCAACGACACGATCAACACCGCCGGTACGACGTTCCTGCACCGCATGAAGGAGGAGACCGGCGCCTCGACCGAGGAGATCGTCCGGGCGCACACCGCGGCCCGTGCGATCTTCGACATGGCGCGGATGTGGGACGAGGTGGAGTCCCTCGACAACATCGTGGCCGCCGATGTGCTGACCCGGATCCGGCTGCACTCGCGCCGTCTCGTCGAGCGCGGCACCCGTTGGTTGCTGAACAACCGTCCGCAGCCGCTGGCGATCGCCGAGACCATCGGCTTCTTCAGCGAGGGCGTGGCCGCGGTGTGGGGCCAGTTGCCGAAACTGCTGCGCGGCGCGGACCTGGAGTGGTACCAGGGCATCCACGACGAGCTCACCGGCGCCGGGGTGCCGGAGGAACTCGCGACGCGGGTGGCGGGCTTCTCGTCCGTCTTCCCGGCGCTGGACATCGTCGCGGTCTCCGATCGGGTGCAGAAGGATCCGCTGGATGTCGCCGAGGTCTACTACGACCTCGCCGACCGGCTGCGGATCACCCAACTCCTGGACCGCATCATCGAGTTGCCCCGCGCCGACCGCTGGCAGTCGATGGCCCGCGCCGCCATCCGCGAGGACCTCTTCGCCGCCCACGCGGCGCTGACCCAGGACGTCCTGTCGGCGGGCAACGGCTCGTCGACCCCGGAACAGCGGTTCGCCGCCTGGGAGCAGAAGAACGCGGCCCTGCTGAGCCGGGCCCGCACCACCTTGGAGGAGATCCAGAGCTCGGACTCGTTCGACTTGGCGAACTTGTCGGTGGCCATGCGGACTATGCGTACGCTGCTGCGTACGCATAGCTGACCCCACGGGGGCCCGGGGCTCCGCCCCGGCCCCCTTTCCGGGGGCTGCGCCCCCTGGACCCCGCTTCTGGGCCTGGGCCTCTGGGTCCCGCTTCGGGGGCTGCGTCCGCTGGACCCCGCTTCTGGGGCTGGGCCTCTGGGTCCCGCTTCGGGGGCTGCGTCCGCTGGACCCCGCTTCTGGGGCTGGGCCTCTGGGTCCCGCTTCAGGGGCTGCGTCCGCTGTCCCGCTTCTGGGGCTGGGGCGCGGGCCTGCTTTGGGGGGCTGCGGCCCTGTGCCCTGCTTCTGAGGCTTGTGCCTCGTGGGCCCGCTCACGGTGGGGACCTGGGCTCCTGGGCTCTTCTTCTGGGGCTTGTGCCTCCCCTGAGCCCTGCTTTTGGGGTTGCGGCTTTGGAGGCTTCTCGGGCCGTGTCCCTGGGGACGGTTCCTGGGGGGGCGGTTCCTGGGCTGTGCCCGTGGCGTTGCGCCTTCGGCTCGCTTCTGGGGTACGTGCCTTGAGGCCGTTCCGTGGGCTGCGCTCCGGGAGCTGCCCCTGGATCGGTTCTTTGCGCCCTCTGGCTGCTGCTGCGCGGGGTGCGGCAGACCCGTGACCGCTTGTAAGCGGCATCGTGGCCGTGCGCCGCGGCGGTGGGGATCTTTGGCGCCGCGGCGGCGAGTAGTCCGACGTGCGGATCGGCGGGGTGAAATCGGCCGCAACCCAACGAAGGTCCGTCGAGCCGGTTCGGGGCTCAGCCCTTGGCGCCGCTGTGGAGGCGATTCCATGGCGCCTTCGCCATGGGTTGGTCTTCCCGGATCCCGCTCCGGGGCTGTTTGGCGGTCTCCAGCAGCGAGTGCCCGGTGGCTGCGTCAGCCGCGTGACCGCCGCGATGGCGAGTAGCCCTACGGTGCGGACCGGCGGTGTCGGAGTGGCCGTAAGCCGGTGAAGATCCGGCGGACAGGCCCTGCCCCCAGATACCGGGGCCGGTTGGGGGAAGCGTCTCAGTTGGTCAGGCGGACGAGTTTTTCGCCAGTGTTTGGGCCTTCGGCGATGAGGCGTGCTCCTGGGGGGACGGGCTGGCCCTGGTCCAGGAGGGCCCAGGTGGCGTGGTAGCGGGTGGCGATGAGGTGTTGTACGGCGGGGGTGGTGTGGGGGGAGAAGTAGACGCGGACGTCGTGGTTGCGGCGGTTGCGGACTTCCACGGGGAGGGAGGGGTCGGGCCAGGCGCCTGAGACCAGGAAGACGCCGTAGGCGGGGAGGACGTGTGTCGCGCGGTAGTCGTTGCTGAGGACGACGTCGCCGACGGGCACGTGGTCCGCCGCCCAGCGGTAGCTCGGCCAGGTGGCCAGGTGTTGCAGGTGGACCGGGGAAGAGGCTGGGAACGGGACGATCGCGCCGGTCTGGACGGCCAGGCCGATCGCGGCGGCCGCCGCCGCGACGGCGGCCATGGCCCTGCGGGCCAGGTTCCACGGGCGTGCCCTGACCAGTTCCACGGCGAGGGCGAACTGCGGGGGCGCCAGGAGCAGGCCGAAGATCCGGCCGTAGGTGTACCGGCCGCTGAACCAGCCGTACGCCGCGATGGCGATGTCGGCGAGCCACAGCAGCGGCAGCGGGTCCAGCCGGTGCCGTCGGAAGCGCATCCACAGCGCGGGTACGCCGACCAGGCTCAGTCCGTACCAGGTGATCAGACGCCGCCCGTACAGCTGCTTGTGGAACTTGTCGACGGTGGTGTCCCCGGCGAGGGAGAAGACGTCGTAGTACGGCCACGCGGCGACGAGGACGACGGCGACCGCGACCGTGAGCGCCCAGCGCGCCGCGACCGCGCGGTTCCAGTCCCGCTGCCAGCCGAGGACGATCGCGGCGATTCCGGCCGCGGCGCCGATCGATGTGATCGGGTGGATCAGCAGGATCAGCCCCATGCTCAGGCCGATCGCCGCGTGCATCAGCAGCCCCGCCCGGGCGCGGGCGGCCCGCGCGGTCAGCGCCCAGGTGTGCAGGGTGAGCGCGATCGCGAAGGTCGACGGGAACGTCACGTTCCGGGTGAGTGCGCCCGGGTTGAGGAATCCGCTCCATGCGGCGGGCCTGATCCCCCACAGCAGCATCATCGCGGCCAGCGCCAGCACCGGAACCCAGCGGTTCTTGCTCAGGGTGCGGGAGAACGCGGCGATGCCGGTCAGGAAGAAGGCCAGGTTGACCGGCGCCCACCCCTCGAGGACCTGCCAGCCTGCCAGCCCGGTCACCTTGGCGATCAGGCCGAGGACCACGATCAGCGGCGAGTAGTAAGGGCTGTTGTCGCCGGAGAGGTCGACCAGCGGGTTCGCCGGGTGCAGCGGATCGGCCTTGATCCGGTCGATCGCCGAGGCGTGCTGGCCGAAGTCGGAGATGATGTTGTTGCGCCAGGCGAGGACGGTCATCAGGACCAGGAAGACCGTGGCGGTGATGGCGTAGGGACCAGGCCGCCAGGCCGCCAGCCGGGTGACGGCGCCCGCCTGCGGCGCCCGCTGCCCGGTGCCCGTACTGCCGCCGTCCGTCGTCAACACACCCGCCATGAACCCTCCTGCGCGTCCTCGGGCGTGGTCGTCGCCCGTGGGCGCTTACAGGCGCCCACAGACAATGACGCCGCGCGGGTTACGGGCAGGAGGCGAATGGGCCGCCGGGAGCCGACGGCAGGTGGTCGGTTTCGCGGCTGCCCGGGTTTCCCGGGCGGCTTCGCCGCTTCAGGTTTCCACGTTGTTTCGGCGGGTCACTCAATATGACGCATTGACGGATGTGTCGGATTCGGGGGCGCGCCCGTTACCTCCGAATAGCCTGATTAGTCATATGAGTCATGTCACCCGTAGGGGTTATCCGGGCCCGCCCCCTTGCGAACGGGGGGTGGGTGCTCACTAGCGTCTTCACAGTGACCACAGCCGACACTATGCAGAAGAACGGATCAGCCTCCGGGGCGCAGGAGGTGGAGTCCCCGGCGCAGCCCGCTGCGGCCCACAGACCGCGCGCGTCGCGCGACCCGTTCTTCGACAACGCGAAGTTCCTGCTGGTGGTCCTTGTCGTCATCGGTCACAACTGGTACCCGCTGATCAGTCAGTCACGTGCGGTCAAGGCCGCGTACCTGGTGGTCTACGCGTTCCACATGCCCGCGTTCATCTTGTTGAGCGGGTACTTCTCGCGGAGCTTCGAGGCGCGACCCGATCAGGTTCGCAAGCTCATCAAGACCGTTCTGGTGCCGTATCTGATCTTTGAGACGTTCTATTTGGCGGTTGTCGCCGAAGCGGACGGCCGTCCCTTCAAGCTGGATCTGACCTACCCCAGCTACCTGTGCTGGTTCCTGATCGCGCTGTTCGTGTGGCGGCTGACCACGCCGGTGTGGCGGGCGGTACCCCAGCCGGTGCTGTTGTCGGTGCTGGTCTCGCTGGTCGCGGGGTTGACGAACGTGAGTACCGATCTGGCGCTCTCCCGTGTGCTGCAGTTCCTGCCCTGGTTCGTGGTGGGCCTGTTCATGAAGCAGGAGCACTTCCGGTGGCTGCGTCGGCGCGCGGTGCGGCTGTGGGCGGCCGCCGCACTGGTCATCGCCCTGCCGGTGGCGTACATCCTCGCGCCCACCGCCAACGCGGACTGGTTGTCGATGGAGTACGGCGCCACTGATCTGCATGTGGGCACATGGGAGTACGTCGCCATCCGGGCCGGGCTGTTCGCCGTGGGCGTGGTCCTGGTCGCCGCCGCGCTGGCGCTGGTGCCTTCCCGTCGGCTGTGGCTGACCGCGCTGGGGACGGTCACCATGTACCCGTACCTGCTGCACGGCCTGATCGTGAAGTCCGCGCAGGCGAACGGGTTGTACGACCTGGTGGCCAATTCCGGTCCGCCCGCCGTCATCACGTTGACGGCCGGGGCGATCGCGTTGGCGCTGCTGCTGACCACGCCGCCGGTGCGCAAGATCGCGCGCTGGGCAGTGGAACCGACGTTCCGCCGTCCGCGCCACGTGTTCGGCCGCTGACCGGTTGACCGCCGTGTGACGAGCGCTCCGCGCCCCGCTGGCAGTCGGCGGGCGACGGGGCCGGGCTGCGCTCTGCCAGCGGAAGCACCGGCGGCAGGCAGCCGCCTTCCGCTGGCGCCTGCCGCTCGTCCAGGAAGAGGCGCCGTACGACACGCTCCGCCGCGTGCCCGTCGTCGTACGCGCAAAAGCGCTCCCGGAAGACGGCACGCAGCGCGGCGGCTCGCGGCCCGCGCCAGGCACCGCTGGTGAAGGCCTCGATGAGCGCGTCCTCGTCACGGGCGACGATGCCGGGCGGCTCGGCGGTGATGTCGAAGTACGTGCCGCGGGCCGCCCGGTATGCCTCCCAGTCCCCGGCGTGGATGACGATCGGCCGGTCCAGGTTGGCGTAGTCGAACATGACGGACGAGTAGTCGGTGAGCAGTCCGTCGGCGGCCAGGCAGAGTTCCTCGATCGACGGGTGGTCGGAGACGTCGATGACCGCCGCCGCGTCGTCGGCCGGGGCCGTTGTCAGTGGCTGCTGATAGAAGTAGTGGGAGCGGACGAGGAGGGCGAACTCCGGCCCAAGCGCGCGGGCGAGGCGTTCGATGTCCAGCAGGGGGACCTGGCCGCGGCGGTAGTCGCGGTGGGTGGGTGCGTAGAGAAGGGCGGTGGTGCCGGTGGCGATACCGAGGCGGTCACGGACGCGGAGCACGTCGTCGGCGGTGGCGCGGTACAGGGCGTCGTTGCGCGGATAGCCGTACTCCAAGGTGGTGTACGCCGCCGGGTAGGCGCGCTCCCACACCAGGGTGGAGTGGCGGTTGGCGGACAGCACGTAGTCCCAGCGGTCCGCGTGTGTCATCAGCCGGGTGAAGTCGGTGCCCGCCGCGGCGGCGGGATAGTCCAGCAGATCCAGGCCCATGTGCTTGAGCGGTGTGCCGTGGTGGGTCTGCAGATGGATCTGGCCGGGCCGTTTGACCAGCCGGTGAGTGAAGTTGACGTTGTTGACCAGGTACTTGGCGCGGGCCAGCGCCGTCCAGTAGGCGACGGAGCCGGGGTGCAGCCGTCGTACACCCTCCGGCAGGGAGTGCGCGAATTCGGGGGTGGTGATCCATGCGGTACGGATGTGCGGGGCCAGTTCGCGGACGGCGGCCTCGATGGCGGCGGGGTTGCAGGAGTAGCCCCGGTTCCAGTACGCGGCGAACACGGCCAGCGCGGGATCGATACGGCGGTGCGTCTGGATGCGGTAGTGGACCTGGAGCAGCCCCGCCCGCAGCTTCCGGTACGCGGCCTGGGACAGCGAGCGCGCCGAGCGGCCCAACTGGTCGACGCGCCACAGCAGTCGGTAGGTTCGCCCGGCGCCGAGCCTGGTCAGCAGATAGCGCAACGCGCTGCGCCGGGACGGATGCCCGCCGGCCTCGGTGTGCTGTGTCGCCGGGCGGTAGCGGTGGTACTGCGCGCGGCACCGCCGGAAGAACTCCGCGCGGGCCGAACGCGGCAGCCGCCCAGGTGAGTTGTAGACCGTTCCCAGATGGTCCAGCATCCGCTCGAAGAGGGTCGGACGCCAGCGGGCCAGCTGCGGGCGCTCGTCGAGGAAGGCGAACACCCGGTCGTACTGGCCGAAGATGTCGAAGTGGCGGCGGCTGGTGGTGGAGAGGATGTTGCCGCGCCGACGCTGCCGGTAGTGCAGGCATACCTGGTCGAGTACCGCGATCGACTCGGCGGCCAGCAGCGTCGGGTACGTCCACGGGGTGTCCTCGTAGTAGCCGGACGGGAACGTGAGCCCGAGGCGGGCGATGTACTCGCGGCGGTACGCCTTGTTGCAGGCGATCATCAACAGCCGTAGCAGCTCGGGGCGGTCGTCGATGGTGAAGACCGGCGGGCCCGCTTGGCCGAGGTGGTGTGAGAGGGCGTTGCGCCGTGCCTCGCCGGTCCAGTACGTGCGGTCGTAGTCGTAGACCAGCACATCGGGATCACCGGTGTGCCGGAGGCGGTCGGCGATGGCCTGCAGCGCGCCCGGGGCGAAGGTGTCGTCGCCGTCGAGGAAGAGGAGGTAGTCGCCGCTGGCGCGGGCCATCGCGGCGTTGCGGGCCGGGCCGAGCCCCATGTTCCGCGGGAGGTGGACGGCGGTCACCCGGGGGTCGCGGGCCGCGAACTCGTCGATGATCTCGCCGGAGGCGTCCGGTGAGTGGTCGTCGATGGCGATGACCTCGAAGTCCCGGTACCCCTGGGCGAGCACGGACTCCAGGCACTCGGACAGATACGCCTGGACCTGGTAGGCGGGAACGATGACGCTGAAGCGGGTCACGGCACATCCCTTCCAGGATGGAAACTGCTCAGGTACCTGCCCGGTTACGGCATCGGGTCACATGGCGGGGACGGCCCGGTTCCGGACCGTCCCCGCAACAGGGCGCGCACTGCGGCTATTTGACGGCGCCCGCCATCACGCCCGAGACGAACTGCCGTTGGAAGGCGAAGAACACCACCAGCGGAACGACCATCGAGACGAACGCACCGGGGGCGAGGATGTCGATGTTGTTGCCGAACTGGCGCACCTGCTGCTGCAGCGCGACGGTGATCGGCGCCGAGTCGCTGTTGGCGAAGATCAGCGCCACCAGCATGTCGTTCCACACCCACAGGAACTGGAAGATGCCCAGCGAGGCGATGGCCGGACCGCCCAGCGGCATCACCACGGTGGTGAAGATCCGGATCTCGCCCGCCCCGTCCAGCCGCGCCGCCTCCAGCAGTTCGCGGGGGATCTCCGCGAAGAAGTTCCGCAGCAGGAAGATCGCGAAGGGCAGGCCGAAGGCGGTGTGGAAGAGCACCACACCGGTGATCGACCCGAAGATGCCGATGCCGCCGAAGAGCCTGGCGACCGGGATCAGCGCGATCTGGACCGGCACCACCAGCAGCCCGACCACGGTGAGGAACCACCAGTCGCGGCCCCGGAAGTCCAGCCATGCGAACGCGTACCCCGCCAGCGCGCCGATCACCACCACCGCAGCGGTGGCCGGGACGGTGATGTAGATCGTGTTCAGCAGGGAGTGGGTGATCGTGCCATTGCTCAGCAATGCCCGGAAGTTGGCGATGGTCAGCTGCGAGGGGGCGGTGAAGACCTTCCACCAGCCGGACGCGGCGATGTCGGTGCTGCCGCGCAACGAGGACAGCAGCAGCCCGATCGTCGGCATCAGCCAGAACAGGGCGATGACGATCAGCGCGATACGCAGCACGCCGCCGCCCGCGCGGCTCGCCAGCCGTGACGCGAGGGCCGGTTCGCGCCGTATCCGAGCGGCGTCCGCGGTCGCGGTGTCGACGGAGGTCACCGGCGTCCCTCCCTTCTGATCCGGCGGATGTTGAAGATCATCACGGGCAGCACAAGGAGCAGCAGCAGGACGGAGATGGCGCTGCCGACGCCCTGGTCGTTACCGCCGCCGAAGGAGGTCAGGTACAGCTTCAGGGCGAGCACCATCGCGTTGTTCTGGGTCGCCCCCGGCGCGATGATGTACACCAGGTCGAAGATCTTCAGCACGTTGATCATCAGCGTGACGACGACCACGGCCAGTACCGGCGCCAGCAGCGGCACGGTGATCTTGCGGAAGACCTGCCACTCGTTGGCCCCGTCGACCCGCGCGGCTTCCAGGAGCTCGCGTGGCACACCGGCGAGCCCGGCCGCGATCAGCACCATCGCGAAGCCCGCCCACATCCACACATACGCGCCGATGATCGACGGGGTCACCAGCGTCGGGCCGAGCCAGTCGACGCCGCCGTACTTGGTCGCGAAGTTCGAGGCGGGCAGCCGTAGTTGGGCACCTTCTGCGGCGGCGGGCATCGTAAACGTGCCATCGGCCGCCGTCTTCGCGGACGCCACGACCCGGCCGCCCTCGACCGCCTGGACGGTGACGCCCTTCAGCCCCTTCTCGCCGGGGTCGATGACACCGGGCCGACCGCCGCCGCCCGGCTTGAAGTCCAGCCAGACCGTGCCGGTGATGCCGCCGCCCTGCGGCTGTCCGGCCTGCTGGGCGCGGGACGGCAGCTTGGTCTCCGGAATGCCGACCAGCGGCAGCAGCGCCGCAGTGCCGGTCCGCACCGCGGACCTGGTGGTGTACGAACCGCCCGCCGTCGGCGCCAGATCGGCGCCTGGACGCGGCCGCGCGCCCGGGTACGCCGAGCCTGCCGAGAACGTGTCATGGACGCTGGAGATCACCGCGTTGGCCATGCCCTGGTTCGGGTCCTGCTCGTAGACCAGCCGGAAGATGATCCCGGCCGCGAGCATGGAGATCGCCATCGGCATGAAGACGACCAGTTTGAACGCCGTTCCCCAGCGCACCCGTTCGGTGAGTACGGCGAAGATCAGCCCCAGCGCGGTGGTGATCGACGGCGCGACCACCACCCAGATCGCGTTGTTCCTGACCGCCGTCAGGATCCCGGAGTCGGAGAAGACCGTGCCGTAGTTCCGCACGCCGACGAAGCCGGAGTCGCCCGCGTCATAGAGGCTGCGCACGATCGAGTAGCCGATCGGGTAGACGACCAGCGCGCCGAGCAGCACCAGCGCGGGTAGCAGGAACAGCGCCGCCACCCAGGGCCGCGACCCGGTGATGCCCTTGGCCCTACGGGGCCTTCCGGCGGACGGCGTGACGGGTCCGGCCGCATCGGGCGCCGTCATCGAGGCGGACATCGCCGGTCAGCCGTTCCCGTACGCCTTGGCTGCATCGGCCTCCAGTGCCTTCTGCGCACCTGCCACATTGCTCGGGTTGGCCAGGAAGTCCTGGAGATCCTTCCACTCACCCTCGCCCTTGGTGCCGCCGAAGGCCGCGGGGGCCTGGTCCGACATATCGAAGCGGAAGTCGTCCCCCGCTCCGATCAGCGCCTTCGCGATATTGCGCGTCACATCGTCCGGATACACCGAGAGGCCCAGCGACTTGTCCGGCGAGAGGAAGCCGCCCGCCTGCGCCCAGATCTTCGCCGCGTCCGGCGAGGCGAGGAAGGTCAGCAGCGCCTGCGCGCCCTTGGTGTCCTTCAGTGCCACGGCGATATCCGCGCCGACGGTCACCGGCGGCTTGCCGCTGCCGATTGCCGGGAACGGGAAGACCTTGGCGTCGGTGCCGACCTTCGCCTTGGTGTTGGCCTCGATGAACCCGGCGACGAAGTCCCCCTCGTACACCATCGCCGCCCCGGGCGGATTGCCGGTGAACGTCTGCGTGACCGACTTGGGGAAATCCGTCTGCAACGCGCCCGTATGGCCGCCCGCGAGCAGCTGGTCCTTACCGAACAGCTGGCCGAGGGTGGTCAGTGCGTCCTTGACCGAGGGATCGCTCCACTTGATCTTGTGTTGGGCCAGCTCGTCGTACTTCTGCGGGCCCGCCTGGCTCAGATAGACGTTCTCGAACCAGTCGGTCAGCGGCCAGCCGTCCGCGCCGCCGACCGACACCGGCGGGGTTCCGGAGTCGGAGATGGTCTGCGCGGTCTTGAGGAAGTCCGCCCAGGTGTTCGGCACACTGACCCCCGCCGACTGGAAGGCGGCCGTGTTGTACCAGATCAGCGACTTGTTGGCGGCCTTGAACGGTACGCCGTACTGCTTGCCGTTGTACGCGCCCAACTTCTGCCAGCCCGCGGAGTAGTTGGCGGCCAACTGGGCCTGTACATCGGCGTTGACCGGCTTGATCCAGCCCTTCTGCGCGAACTGGTCCAGTACACCGGGCTGGGCGAGCAGTGCGACATCCGGCGGCTTGCCGCCCTCGATCTTGGTACCGAGGAAGGTGGACGCGCTGTCGCCGGTCGGGGTGAAGGTGACCGAGGCGCCGGTGCGCCGCCCGAACTCGTTGAGCACCTTCTCCATGTTCTGCTGTTCGGGGCCGGTCCACACCGCCGCCAACTCCAGGTGCTGACCGTGTAGATCCGGCAGCTTCACGGAGGACTGGCTGCCGCCGCTGCCCGGTGACTGGCCGCCGTTGTCGCTCTTGCCGCCGCTGCTGCCGCAGCCGGCCGCGCCGAGTGCGAGTGCGGCCACCGCCGTCATGGCGAGTGCGGCGTGAGCCCTGCGCGAGGTACGCATCTGCCCTTCCCCCTGCCTGCCGGAAACGTGCGACAGTCCTACGCCCGCGGCTCGGCCCCCGCAAGGCCGCCTGCGCGAGCGGGCAGCCGATCGTGACCATGATGTGACACACGGTCAAACGTGCAAATTTGTAAGGGAATTGGCGCGGCGGTAAAGGGTGGGTGGGCAGGGAGAGTGAAGAGCGACCGCAACGCACCGCCCAAGGAGGACTCGCGGCGTCAAACAAGCGGCACCGGTGAATCAGCGCCAACAGATTCCGCCGCCCGCCGCAAAGCGCTGGCGAGAAGTGCCAGATCCGTTGGCCCGTTGCCCAGCTCCCGCACCGGCCGCCGCGTCGGCGGATCCCCCATGCGGTCCCACTCCACAGGTACGACCGTGGGTCGTAGCGTCGCCGTGCGCGGAATCCGCCCGCTCACCCTGCCCGCCTGGAACGGCGTCACCGCCCCGTCCGGCCTGCGCAAGTACCCGCGCCCCGGCAGCTGTTCAGCAAGCCCGGCGGGCTCCTCCACATGCACCAGCAGGGCCGCGGACTCCGGGTCCTCGGTACGCAGCGCGATCCGCAGCCGCGAACGGTCGTCGGCCTCGGTGCCCGCCGTACGTTCCGGGCGCCCGGTCGACGCGATCAGGTGGACGCCCAGCCGGGCCCCGGCCCGGGCCAGTGCTTCGACCGCCCGTACCACCGAACCCGCCGCCGGACGGCCCGGACTGCCGAGCGCGGGTGCGGTCAGCGCGTCGAAGTCGTCGACTATGACGACCAGCCGGGGCAGCGCCGCCGTGGCCCTGCTCCGCAACTTCACCGCGCCCTCGGCGGACGGCCGGTCGGCCGACGGCTCCGCCGTACCGGGCCCGGTGCGCGGTATGCCCAACTGTCCGGCGAGCCGACGCTGGGCGTGCCAGGACTCGAACGACTCGCCGCCCAGCAACTCCTCGCGGCGCTTGAGCTCCGCCGTCAGCGCCTGTGCGAACTCCCGCATACGGGCAGGATCGGAGGCGGCCAGATATGTGGAGACATGCGGCAGATCCGTACAGACCCGCAACCCTTCGCCGCGCTCCGGTGAGCCGTCGACCAGCACCAGCGCCAACTGGTCGGGCCGGGCGGCCGCCGCCAGCGCCGCCGCCGCGGAGCGCAGCAGCTCGGTCTTGCCCGCGCCCGCTGCGCCGCCGACCAGCAGATGCGGCCCCTCGGCGGCCAGGTCCACGGCGACCGCACCCTCGGGCCCGGCGCCCAGCGTGGCCCGCGGCGCGGTGGGTTCGTCCGTCCAACGCGCCGAGATCTTCGATGGCGTGGCCAGCGCGAGGTCCAACTGGTCCAGCAACCGGGCCGTGTCCGGCAACGCGCTACGGGCCCGGCGTCCTGTGCCGTCCGCCTCCCGCAACGGTGCCAGCGCCCGTCCGAACCGCTCCGCCCACGCGCCCGAGACCGCGTCAACGACCGTATGCGCGGGGCCTTCCGGGGCGAGGGCCAGGGTCGTCGCCACGTCGCCCTCCAGCCGGGCGAGCACACCGCACTGGGCCGCCAGCCGGTCGGCCGACTCGGCCAGGCACACCAGATGGATCCCGGCAGCGGGCCCGGCGTGCGCCAGCCGCGCCACCGACTCACGCAGTGCGGCGGAACCGGGGTCGCCGTCCACCACCACGACCGTGTACGGGCCCGAACGCCCGGCCGCCACCGCGGCCACCGCCTCCGGATCCGCCGAGGGCCAGCCCGTGCCGAGCGGCCCGTCGTCCAACCGCCGCGCCAACTCCGCGGTACGCGCCGCGGCCTGCTCGCGGTCGAAGGCGAGCAGCAGACGGCAGTCCTGGCCGTGCGCCGGACGCAGATGCGGCAGCCAGTTGAGCCATGACCACTCGTCGGCGCGCTGGTCGGCGCCGCGCGAGCGGTCCGCGCTGATCAGGACCAGCTCAAGCGTGGCGGGGGAGTGCAGCGCGCACAACTGCGCCACGACCGAGCGCGCCAGGCCGCTCAGCCGCGGCCGCGGCCCGAGGATCCCGAGCGAGCCCGCGCCGTGCAGGCCGACGGTGACCGGTACGGACGGCAGCAGGCCGTCGTCGGTCGGCAGATCGGTGGATCCGAGCCGCACCGTCAGCGCGTCGGGGTGGCCGCAGCCGCGCTCCCACAGCCGCGGCCCCGGGCCCAGCGCGGTCACCAGAACGGTGGCCGGGTCGGGAGCCCGCTCCCGTAGCGCGGCCGCCTCGGCGGTCAGCCGGTCGTGGCCGGAGCGCCCACGCTCACCGCGCCCGGCGCCGCGGCCCGTGGCGAGTCGCCGTGCCAGGGCCCCTATCGCACCGGACAGCCCGCCGCGCGCTCCCGCCGCCTCCCCGAAGACCCCGCCCCGTCCGGCCATCGTCACCGCGTCCCGCGCGACGGCCGCCAGCCGGTCCCGCGTCGCGGTACGGGAGGCGGGGGCGCCTGCCGCTGGGTTCGCGTCGGGGGCGGTGGGGGCGCTCGTGTGCGGGGCGTTCGGTGCCGTGGTGCTTGTGCCGGTTCCGAGGCGGGCGTCCGCCTGGGCGGCGGTTGCCGCCGTGCCGGGTTCCGGGCCGGGTGGGGTGTCCGGGTGGGATCGGGCGGTGTTCGTTGCCGTGCCGGGTGCGGCGGGGGCGGTTTCGGTGGTGGCCGCCGTGCCGGTGTGCGTTCCAGCTGGGCTGTTCCCCGTGCCCGGGGTGCTTCCGGGTGCGTGCGGGGTGGCTGGTCCGGGGGCGGGTGCGGGGTGTGCGCCGGTTCCGGTGCGGGTGTTGTCCGGGGCTGCGCTGGTGTTTCCGGGGTGGGCGGTGTCCGGCGTCGCGGCGGGTGCCGTGGTGGGGCGGGGGCCCGGGCTGGTTCCGGTGGCGTGCGTGGTGCGGGCGTCAGGGCCGGTTACGGCGGCGCGCGCCGGGCTCGCGCCGGTTCCGGCGCGGGGACGTTCCGGGTCTGCGCTGGGTCCGGTGGCGCGGCTCGGGCTCGCCTCCTGTCCGGCGTCGGGCCTGCCGGGGCCCGTGCGGTTGCCGGCCGTGGCTGTGCTGGCTGCGGCGCCGCCGTCGTCACCGCGTGTCGGCGTACGGTCCGCGCCGGTGGGGCCGGAGCCGGGTGTGCCGTTGAAGTCCTCCGCGGGGACGGGTGGTTGCCCGGTGCCGCTGCCGTCGTGCGGTGCCGCCGCTGGGCGACGGGCGGTCAACTCACCTTCCCGCGCGCCGGGTTCGTCGGCCGCGACCTGCGCGGCCGCGCCGTAGGGCGCGCGCCCGGGCTGCGCCGAACCGGAACCGGTACCGGGCTGCGCCTGACCCGGTGGGAGGCCGGGGCCGCGGGGCGCGGGTACCCGGGCGTAGGTCCCCGTCCCGTAGCCGGTGGGGGAGGGGAGGACGACCTGGAGATGGCCCTCGTTGTCGGGCACCACGACAAGGCCCGAGGGCAGCGGCGGGGCAGCCGGGCCGCCGTCAGGGGCGGCGGCCGACTCCAGGCGCAGCGTGGACTCGCCGATACGCAGCAGCGCGCCGGGCGGCAGCGGTATCGGCCGGTCGCCGACCGGACGGCCGTTGACGCGGGTGCCGTTGGTGGAGCCGAGATCGGCGACCGTGATCTGGCCGCCCGGATCGACCGTGACCTCGCAGTGCAGCCGGGAGACGTCCGGGTCGTCGATCGGCACATCGGCCTCCACCGACCTGCCGATCCGCACCTGGCCGCCGTGCAGCAGATGCACCCCGCCCGCGTCCGGTCCGCCGATCACCTGCAGGCGCGCGGCGGCGTCCGGGTCGTCGTGCTCCGGCTCGGCCGCGGTGTGCACCGACAGCACCGCGCCGTCCACCAGCGGGGGAACACCCAACCGCGCGGTCTGCGGGTCGAGGCGTTCCGCACCCGCGTAGAGCGCCACCGCGGAGCCGGACGAGCGCACCGGCTGCCCGGATCCGACACTGGCCGCCAGTGCGCCCGCCACCGTGCCGAGCGCCGTGTCCGCCGGAGCGGTCACGAGCACGTCACAGGCGCGGCCGCTGCGCGGCCCGAGGACGGTCAGCCGGATCTGCATCGTCGTCCGCGTCCCTTCTCCACCGGGAAGCCCGGCAGGGGCGCCGTCCCCCACCGCGTCGTACGTGAGGCATCCTCCCACCTGCCACTGACACTCCGCCCCCGGCGCTCACCATAACGATCTTGAACGGTCGGCTAGCGGTGTCATTCGGATGGAATTCGATCACGGTCGCGACCGAAAGCCGTCCCGTGGTGAACGGAAGTGCGGTCGCGACCGTTCAGACAGACGTGCCCGGGCGTCGGGCAACCGATCGCCTGCCCCTGGCGTCCTAGCCAGAAGCCCCATGTCACGCCCGTCACAGGATCCGTTCCACAGAGCTCGGACCGGTGCGGCGGCGCGGCACTACAGTGGGCGGATGGGCCAGCGACGCCGCGGCGTGAAGCGCCTCCGTTGAGGGAGGTGGTGGGCGACCGGCGGGCGGGTCCGGCAAGCGATGTCGACCACGATCTGGGAGCGCATGACGTGCGGCCGGTAGGCAGCAAGTACCTGCTAGAGGAGCCGCTCGGGCGGGGTGCCACGGGCACCGTCTGGCGGGCCCGGGTGCGCGAGGCGGCCGATCCCGCGGAGGGCACGGCGTCGCAGGCCGGGGAGGCCGTCGCGATCAAGGTCCTCAAGGAGGAGTTGGCGAGCGATCCGGACGTCGTGATGCGCTTCCTGCGGGAGCGCTCCGTCCTGCTGCGCCTGACCCATCCGAACATCGTGCGCACCCGTGACCTGGTCGTCGAGGGCGAGCTGCTGGCCCTGGTGATGGACCTGGTCAACGGTCCGGATCTCCACCGCTATGTGCGGGAGAACGGGCCGTTCAGCCCGATGGGCGCCGCCCTGCTCACCGCGGGCATCGCCGACGCGCTCGCGGCCAGCCATGCCGACGGTGTGGTGCACCGCGACCTCAAGCCCGCCAACGTCCTGCTGGCCAGCAGCGTCGACGGCTCGCAGATGCATCCGATGCTCACCGACTTCGGCATCGCGCGGCTCGCTGACTCTCCTGGCGTCACCCGCACGCATGAATTCGTCGGCACGCCCGCGTATGTGGCGCCGGAGTCCGCCGAGGGCCGCCCGCAGACCTCCGCCGTCGACATCTACGGCGCGGGCATCTTGATGTACGAGCTGGTCACCGGGCATCCGCCGTTCCGCGGCGAGAGCGCGCTCGAAGTGCTGCACCAGCACCTGAGCGAGGATCCGCGCCGCCCCTCGACCGTGCCCGAGCCGCTGTGGACGGTGATCGAGCACTGCCTGCGGAAGAACCCGGACGAGCGCCCCAGTGCCGAGAACCTGGCCCGTGCGCTCCGCGTCGTCGGCCAGGGCATCGGGGTGCACGCCACCCCCGCGGCGGCCGAGGCCGCGCTGGGCGTCGCCGCGCTGCTCGCACCGGACCTCGCCCCGGCCCGGGTGCCCGGCAGCGGTGCCGGTACCGGACCGGCGGGCGCCGCCGATCCGACGCAGGTCCTGCCCACCAGCGGCGGCTCCGCGTACGGCCAGAACGGCTCCTACGGGCAGTACGACCCGAACGGCGCGACCAGCGTGCTGCCGCACTCCGCGCCCACCGTCGGCGCGGACGGCACCCGGGTGATGCCGCCGCTGCCGGACGCCAGCCCGGCGGCAGCCCAGACACAGCAGTCCCAGCAGCCGCAGGGCCCGCATCCGTGGGAGTCCCAGCTCAACGCGGCCCGCAGCCGCAACGAGCAGACCGAGGTGCAGTACCTCGACCCCAGCCAGGACCCGCTGCGCCGCCGCCCGCGCCGCCAGCCCGCCGCGGCCCCGCGCCAGCAGCAGCCGCAACCGCGCTACCAGCAGCAACCCCCACCGCGCTACGAGCCGCAGCCGCAGCAGCGGTACGAACCGCAGCCGCAGCGCTACGAGCCGCAGCGCCGTCCCGAGCGCGAACCGGCGCCGCGCCGTGAGCCGCGGCCGCGCAGCCGGATGCGGATCCCGGGCGCGGGCTGCCTCAAGGGCTGCCTGTTCATGATCTTCATCCTGGTGGTGATCGCCGTCCTGGTGTGGAACTTCACGCCGGTCCCGGAGTGGGTCGCCAAGGGCCAGAGCTGGTACGAGGCGACGTCGAGCTGGATCAGCTCGGCCTGGCACTGGGCCTCCAGCATCGGCCACAGCTCGGGCAGGATGATCGGCAACGGTTGAATCGGGAACGGTTGAAAGGAGTGGGCCCTGGGGCCCCTCCTGACGCCGAGCCTGGAGATTTGTCGACTTCCTGAGGGTGATTTCCCCCGCAGAAGCCGCACTCGCCACCATCCGGTGCCCCCAACGCGCCGTCATCCGCGTAGCTTTGTCGGCAACGCTTGTCGCCCGCGCCGCCCAACAGGCCGTCGAATGGCGACAGGTGACGTCGGATGAGTCGGAGCAGCCTTGGCACGGAAGATCGGAAGCCGCTACACCGCCCAGCAGGTCCTCGGGCGGGGTTCCGCCGGCACGGTATGGCTGGGTGAGGGGCCCGAAGGTCCGGTCGCCATCAAGCTGTTGCGCGAGGACCTCGCCTCCGACCAGGACCTGGTCGGCCGGTTCGTCCAGGAGCGCGCCGCGCTGCTCTCCCTCGACCACCCCCGCATCGTCGGCATCCGCGACCTCGTGGTGGACGGTTCGGACCTCGCGCTCGTCATGGACCTGGTCCGCGGTTCCGACCTGCGCTCCCGGCTGGAGCGCGAGCGCCGCCTCGCGCCGGAGACCGCGGTCGCCATCGCCGCGGACGTCGCCGACGGCCTCGCCGCCGCGCACGCCGCGGGCGTCGTCCACCGCGACGTCAAACCGGAGAACGTCCTCCTCGACGCCGCCGCCCCGGCGGGCCCAGGCGGCGCGCCCCCCGCGCTGCTCACCGACTTCGGCATCGCCCGCCTCGTGGACTCTCCGCGCCGCACCCGCGCGACCCGCATCATCGGCACCCCCGACTACCTCGCGCCCGAGATCATCGAGGGCCTGCCGCCACGCGCCAGCGTCGACATCTACGCGCTCGCCACCGTGCTCTACGAACTCCTGGCGGGGTTCACCCCCTTCGGCGGCGGCCACCCCGGCGCCGTACTGCGCCGCCATGTCACCGAAACCGTCAGCCCGATCCCCGGCGCCCCGGAGGCCCTGTGGCAGATCCTGGCGCAGTGCCTCGCCAAGGCGCCCGCCTCCCGGCTGACCGCGAAGGAGCTCGGCGAGCGGCTGCGCGGCCTGCTGCCCGAGCTGGCCGGGCTGCCGCCGCTGGAGGTGACCGCCCCTTCTGAAGAGGCGGACGCCGACGAGACGGACCGCGACCACCCGGAGGACCGCCTGGTGAGCGCGGCGCCCGATGCGCGGGCCGCCGCACCGCGCGCCCGGCGCGGCGCCGTACCGCTGGTCCGGGGCGCCACGCCCGACTCCAGCCGCGACACCCACACCAGCATCAAGCTCCCCACCGCCGAGGAACTGGCCGCCTATCCGCAACGTGACACCGGCGGCCACCGCGTCCCGCACCGGCACCGGGCCGTACCCGACGCGGTGCGCAGGCGGCGCCTCAAGCTCGCCGCCGCCGCGACCGCCGCCGTGGTCGCGGCGGGCATCGGCGGCTGGGCGGTCGCCTCGGGCGGCGACGGGAAGTCCAACTCGCGTGAGGACCACCACCCCGGCGGCACGCCGCGCGGCACCACCCCGACCGCCCCCACGGCGGGCGCCGCCTCCCCGCAGGGCCACACCGGCGCCCCCGCCGCGCTGCCGCGCTGGTCCGCCTTCCAGGACGCGCCGCGGGCGGGGGTGCCGCTGGTCGGCGGCCCGCGCGCGATCGTGCTCTCCGGCATCACGTACGTCTTCGCCCGCGGCACCGACCAGAACATCTGGTACCTCACGCGCGACGCGGCCACCGGCCAGTACGGCGCCTGGCAGCGGCTCAGCGGCATACACGCCGCCGACGACCCCGCCGTGGTCGCCGCCCGCCCCGGCCAGCTCGACCTGTTCGCGCTCGGCACCGACCACCTGCTGTACCGCCGGACCCTCGCGGGCGGGGTGTGGAACCAGTGGTACATGGTCGACGAACGCACCACGTTCGACGCGGCCCCGGCCGCCGCCTCCTCGGAGCCGGGCCGCATCGACCTCGTGGGACGCACCGGCGGCGACCTGGTCACCGCCTCCCTGGTCGGCGACCGCTGGAACGCCTGGGCGGTCGTCCCCACCGCGGGCCGCATCACCGCCGCCCCGGGCCTGGTCTCCCGCTCGACCGGCACCCTGGACGCCTTCGTCGTCCGCAAGGCGGACGGCGCCGTCCTGCGCCTGCCGTACGCACACGGCGCCTGGCGGCCCACACAGGTCGTCGGCAGGCTTGACGCCACCGGTCGCCCGGAGCCGGTCTACGTCGCGGGCCGCGAGTACCTCCTCGCGCCCTCCGGTGGCGGCCTCGCGCAAGCCGTGAGCCCGCAGGACGGCGCCGACTGGACGGTGGCGGACCTGGCCGAGGAGGCCGGCGCGGGCGGCTCGGGCGCGGGCGTGACGACCAGCGGCAACAGCCTGGAGGCGTGGGTCCGCACCAGCGGCGGCGCGCTGTCCCGGGCGGTCGGCTCCGGGCAGCAGTAGGCGGTCGGCGGCGGGCCGACGAGCGGCCGGAGCACCGCCTGCGGCAACCGCAGAATCGACCCACCAGCAAGCCGGTACGCTGGGGGCGTGGCAATCGTCGATGTATCCGAAGAGCTGAAGTCCCTCTCCTCCACGATGGAGTCCATCGAGGCTGTCCTGGACCTCGACAAGATGAGGGCTGACATCGCCGAGCTTGAGGAGCGGGCAGCGGCGCCGTCGCTCTGGGACGACCCCGACAACGCGCAGAAGATCACCAGCCGGCTGTCCTACCTCCAGGGCGAGCTGCGCAAGACCGAGGCGCTGCGCGGGCGGATCGACGATCTCAGTGTGCTCTTCGAGCTCGCCGAGGCCGAGAACGACGCGGACACCCGTGCCGAGGCCGAGGTCGAGCTGACCTCGGTCCGCAAGGCGGTGGACGAGATGGAGGTCCGCACGCTGCTCTCCGGCGAGTACGACGCCCGGGAGGCGCTGGTGAACATCCGCGCCGAGGCGGGCGGTGTGGACGCCGCCGACTTCGCCGAGCAGCTGCAGCGGATGTATCTGCGCTGGGCCGAGCGGCATGGCTACGCCACGGAGGTGCTCGACACCTCGTACGCGGAAGAGGCCGGCATCAAGTCGACCACCTTCGCGGTCAAGAGCCCGTACGCCTACGGCACCCTCTCTGTGGAGCAGGGCACGCACCGGCTGGTGCGCATCTCGCCGTTCGACAACCAGGGCCGCCGCCAGACGTCCTTCGCGGGCGTCGAGGTGCTCCCGGTGGTCGAGCAGAGCGACCATGTGGAGATCGACGAGTCCGAGCTTCGCGTCGACGTCTACCGCTCCTCGGGCCCCGGCGGCCAGGGCGTCAACACCACCGACTCCGCGGTGCGCATCACCCACCTGCCGACCGGCATCGTGGTCTCCTGCCAGAACGAGCGCTCGCAGATCCAGAACCGCGCCTCGGCGATGAACGTCCTCCAGGCCAAGCTGCTTGAGCGGCGCCGCCAGGAGGAGCAGGCGAAGATGGACGCGCTCAAGGGCGACGGCGGCAACTCCTGGGGCAACCAGATGCGTTCGTACGTCCTGCACCCGTACCAGATGGTCAAGGACCTGCGCACCGAGTGCGAGGTCGGCAACCCGCAGGCGGTGCTGGACGGCGAGATCGACGGCTTCCTGGAGGCCGGTATCCGCTGGCGCAAGCAGCAGGAGAAGTAGCCTGCGGCGTCAGCCAGTTGGCGTTTTTTATCACAGCCTTATGCCCAACTGCCCGGCAAACAATGGCAATCCGGTCATAGTGGCTTGGTATGCGCTTGACGCTGCTGTGAATTGTGGGAAAGCTGGCGCGCGGTATGCGTATGACGGGGTACCGGCGGACGGGGGCGGGCGAGCAGTGGTCCTGCGACGCGCGTGCCCCGGGGAATCGCGGCCCCGGGCATAGCTGCACCACTTTCTTCGCATTCTCCATTTCGGAGATCAGCAGCTACTGGGGGTAGTTGGCAGATGACCAATCGTAAGACTCGCGTGCGTATGGCGCGCATAGCCGCTGGCGCGGTGTTCGCGGCCGGCGCGTCGCTGACTGCCGTGGGTACCGCCCAGGCCGTGGGGATCGGCGCCGACAACAGCGCGGCCCAGCAGACCGCGAAGTCCGCTCAGGACGGCACCGTTCTCGGCGTCACCGGTGGCAACTCGGTCGTCGGTCTCACCAGCGGTACCTCGGGCAGCGACTCCTCGTCCTCCTCGGGCGGTGACTCCTCGTCCAGCGGTACCTCGGCTTCGGGCGGCGACTCGTCCGGCACCACGTCCACGTCGGGCGGCAACAGCGGCAGCGTGGTGGGCGTCACCACCAGCGGCGGCACGGTGGTGGGTGTGACCACCGGCGGTGACAACTCCGGCACGACGTCCACGTCGGGCGGCGACACGTCCGGTACCACGGGTACCACTGGCTCCACCGGCGACAGCGGTAGCACGTCTTCGTCGGGCGGCGACACGTCCGGGACGACCGGTACCACCGGTACCACCGGTACCACCGGTTCGACGGGCACCACGGGGTCCACCGGTACGACTGGTTCTACGGGTACCACCGGCACCACCGGTACCACGGGCTCGACCGGTACCACGGGATCCACCGGCACCACCGGTTCGACCGGTACCACGGGCTCGACGGGCACCACGGGATCGACCGGTTCGACGGGCTCGACGGGCTCCACTGGCTCGACCGGCAGCACCGGCTCTACGGGCTCGACCGGCAGCACCGGCTCTACGGGTTCGACGGGCAGCACCGGCTCGACCGGATCCACCGGCGCCACCGGTTCCGGTGACAACGGCGGCACCTGCACGCTGTCCCAGGACAGCGTCAACTGCGGCGGTGGCAACAACAACACCGGCACCGACAACAACAACACGCAGCAGGTCACCCAGGGCAAGCCGAAGCAGCAGCTCGCTGAGACCGGTTCGTCCGACACGGCGTTCCTGCTGGTCGGCGCCGCCACGATGATCGCCGGTGGTATCGGCTTCCGGCTGATGCCGCGCCTGGTCAACCGCCGTACGGCGGCCTGACGCCGCCCGGCGTTCGCCCATACGTAAGGGGCCTGGGGCTACGGATCAAGTAGCCCCAGGCCCCTCGTATGTCTCGTACCCCGTCAGCTGGCCGTACGGCCTGTCACGCGGCCTGGCGTATCACCAGCGCCACCGCGATCAGCGCGATGAGCAGCGCCATCAGTGTGGCCGGGGTCAGTGCGCCGAACGGGCTCTCTTGGTGCAGGCGCTCCCGGTTGGCTCGGCATACGGCGCAGCGGCCTTCCGAGACAGGTCCGGCGCAGTTGGCGCACACCAGTCGGTCGCATGTCATGCGATGTCCTCCTCACCCATTTCAACGCCATCGGGCGTCGACGGGTTCCCGGGGTGGTCGTCCCGGTCGTTCTCCGGCGCCTCGTACACCGCTGTCCCTCCACTGTGCCAGTTTCCGCGGGATTCGGCGCGCCCCGTACGGCCGTGCACACCAGTGGGTGCGTCCGATGCGCGCTTTGTCCGTGTATCGCTGGTGAGGAACCCCCCAAACCACGGACGGCGCCTGCGCGGTCGCGCGCGCTTCGCGTAAGGTCGGCGCACCGGGAGAGCCGCGCTACCGGCTGTCCGTCCCCTCTAGGCCGACCCTGGTGCAGCTGTGATCCGATTCGACAATGTGAGCAAGACCTACCCAAAACAGAACCGCCCCGCACTTCGCGAAGTGTCGCTGGAGATCGAGAAGGGCGAGTTCGTCTTCCTGGTGGGCTCCTCCGGCTCCGGGAAGTCCACGTTCCTGCGGTTGATGCTCCGCGAGGAGCGCACGGACACGGGAGCCGTGCACGTGCTCGGCAAGGACCTGAACCGGTTGTCCAACTGGAAGCTGCCGCACATGCGGCGCCAAGTGGGCACGATCTTCCAGGACTTCCGGCTGCTGCCCAACAAGACCGTCGCGCAGAACGTCGCGTTCGCGCTGGAGGTCATCGGCAAGCCGCGCGGCACCATCCGCAAGACCGTTCCCGAGGTCCTCGACCTGGTCGGCCTGGCGGGCAAGGACGACCGGATGCCCGGCGAGCTCTCCGGTGGTGAGCAGCAGCGGGTGGCCATCGCCCGCGCGTTCGTCAACCGGCCGTTGCTGCTGATCGCCGACGAGCCGACCGGCAACCTCGACCCGCAGACCTCCGTGGGCATCATGAAGCTCCTGGACCGGATCAACCGGACCGGGACCACGGTCGTGATGGCCACCCACGACCAGCAGATCGTCGACCAGATGCGCAAGCGCGTCATCGAGTTGGAGAAGGGGCGACTGGTCCGCGACCAGTCGCGCGGTGTCTACGGCTACCAGCACTAGCCCCACCAGCAGCCGCAGCCGCAGCCACCAGCAGAAAGGTCACCATGCGCGCCCAGTTCGTCCTGTCGGAGATCGGCGTCGGTCTTCGGCGCAACCTCACCATGACTTTCGCGGTGATCGTCTCCGTCGCCCTCTCCCTGGCCCTCGCGGGCGGTTCCTGGCTCGCCCGCGAGCAGGTGAGCCACATGAAGGGCTACTGGTACGACAAGGTCCAGGTGTCGATCTTCCTGTGCAACAAGACGGACGGCACGGATACCGCCAACTGCTCGAAGGGCGCGGTCACTCCGGACCAGATGAACCAGATCGAGGCCGATCTGAACAAGCTGCCGGTCGTCGACAAGGTCTACAAGGAGTCGCCGCAGCAGGCGTACGACCACTACAAGCAGCAGTTCTCCGGGCAGGCGGGCATCGATCTGCTGACCCCGGACCAGATGCAGTGGTCGTTCCGGGTCAAGCTCAAGGACCCGCAGCAGTACAACGTGATCTCCAGCGCCTTTGACGGGCGTCCCGGCGTGCAATCGGTGCAGGACCAGCGCAAGTTGCTGGACAACCTGTTCGGTCTGCTCAACGGCATGACGTATGTCGCCCTGGCGGTACTGGCGTTCATGCTCACCGTCGCCATGCTGCTGATCGTCAACACGGTGCGTGTCTCGGCGTTCAGCCGCCGCCGGGAGACCGGCATCATGCGGCTGGTCGGCGCGTCCAGCTTCTACATCCAGATGCCGTTCATCATGGAGGCGGCGCTGGCCGGGCTGATCGGCGGCGGGCTCGCCTGCGGCATGCTGCTGGCCGGGCGGTATTTCCTCATCGACGGCGGTCTGAAGCTGCAGTCCAAGATCCAGCTGATCCAGTTCCTCGGCTGGGGCGATGTGATCAGGGTGCTGCCGTTGGTGCTGGTGGTGGGCATTCTGATGCCGTCCCTTGCCGCTTTCTTCACGCTCCGCAAGTACCTGAAGGTGTGACGGGCATGTACGGGCCGCCCACCGGCCGGGCTTCCGTACGCCCTTCCGTACGCCCCGGTGTTCTCCATGCCTGGGCGTACAGCCCTGCCCTACACTCCCGAGCATGTCCGGCCCCACGATGTTCGTGAGGCCCCAGCGGATCCGCCGCGGGGCGACCCTGACGCTTGTCTTCGGTGCCGTGCTGGCCACCGGCGCGGCCACCGGGGCCTTCAGCCAGCCCGGGCCGTACCCGATACCGCGGCACGGCGCGCACGGCCCGGCGGCCGCCTCGCACTTGGACACCACCGAGATCGCGCAGGCCATCGACGACGGCAAGGTCGGCCCGCAGGGCGCCGCGCAGCTCGTCAGCCGCAGCGGTGACCGCTGGTCGTCGTTCTTCACCGCACAGGAGTACGAGGGCTTCCGGCAGGAGCTGGACGGCAGGTACGTCGGCGTCGGGCTGTGGGTACGGCGCGACCCGGACGGCCGCATAGCGGTCTCCCGCATCCAGTCCGCGAGCCCGGCCGAACGCGCGGGGCTGCGCGTCGGCGACTGGCTGCGCACCATCGACGGCCGGGATGTCACCGGCCGCCCGGTGACCGAAGTGGTCGCCCGGCTGCGCGGCGTTGACCCCGGCGACCCGGATGACGCGCCCGCCCCGCGCCCCGGCAGCGCCGTCCGGCTCGGCCTGCAGCGGGACGGCCACGACTGGGCGGTCACCGTGCGCCGCGCGATGCTGACCACCGAGCCGGTCACCGCGACCCAGCCCTGGCCCGGGGTCACCGAGATCGGCATCGACTCCTTCGTGCACGGCGTCGCCGACCAGGTGCGCACCGCCCTCGCGCACGGCGACCACCGCCAGGGTGTCCTGCTGGACCTGCGCGGCAACTCGGGCGGCCTGGTCACCGAGGCCGTCGCTGTCGCCTCCGCCTTCCTCGACGGTGGCCTGGTGTCCACGTACGACGTGCACGGCGCGCAGCGCTCGCTGTACGCGCGGGGCAGGGGCGACACCACGACCCCGCTGGTCGTCCTGGTCGACGGCGGCACGATGAGCGCCGCGGAGCTGCTCACCGGTGCGCTGCAGGACCGTGGGCGGGCGGTGGTCGTCGGCTGGCGTACGTTCGGCAAGGGCTCCGTGCAGATGCCCAGCACGCTGCCCGACGGCTCGGTCGCCGAACTGACCGTCGGCCACTACCGCACGCCGACCGGGCGCGCGGTCGACGGGCAGGGCATCGCCCCCGATCTGACCGTCCGGGGCCGGCAGAGCGCCGAAGCCGAGGCGAGGACGGTATTCAGTGGCCTTGGGGCACGGTCGTAGTGGGAGAATGACCTGGCTATGGCTAAAGAGACGGGTCGCAAGCTGATCGCGCAGAACAAGAAGGCGCGGCACGACTACCACATTCTGGACACCTACGAGGCGGGCCTGGTGCTGACCGGCACCGAGGTCAAGTCGCTGCGCCAGGGGCGCGCTTCACTGGTGGACGGCTTCGCACAGCTCGACGGCGGCGAGGCGTGGCTGCACAACGTGCACATCCCCGAGTACAGCCAGGGGACCTGGACCAACCACTCCGCGCGGCGCAAGCGCAAGCTGCTGCTGCACCGGGCGGAGATCGACAAGCTGATCGGCAAGACGCAGGAGACCGGCCACACGCTGGTCCCGCTGCAGCTGTACTTCAAGGACGGCCGGGCGAAGGTCGAGATCGCGCTCGCCAAGGGCAAGAAGGACTACGACAAGCGGCAGACCCTGCGTGAGAAGCAGGACCGGCGCGAGGCGGACCGGGCGATGTCGGCGGCGCGCCGCCGACAGCGGCACTGACCGCGGGTGGCCGTCTGGTCCGGGAATACGCTGGCACCGGCATCCGCTGATCCAGTATGCTGACTCCAGCACCTTGAGAAAAAAACAATGGGGATGATCGGTTTCGACTGCGGTTGTCGAGGCAGGGGAAGCGAGCCGAGGAACGCGGCAATGATCTCGTAAACCATGTGTCGCAAAAAAATAATCGCCAACACCAAGCGCGATTCCTTCGCCCTCGCTGCCTGATCTAACAGACAGCGACTTTGCGAAGTGTCAGCCCGGGGCTGTTCCCGACCCGGATCCTGGCATCAGCTAGGGAACTCAACCACTAGGCCCGGCCACGGGGCCTAGCGGGAAAGCAAACAGTGGCTGAGCCCGTCGGCAGCTTGTCTGCGTGACTGCCGGGGCCGAGAAAAGCACAGCAGACTGCGCTCGGAGAAGCCCTGGTTCCGCACCGTAGGACGCGGGTTCGATTCCCGCCATCTCCACGAAGACGACAGGCGACGTGTGCCCGCGGAAAGCGCGGGCACACGTCGCCTTCGTCGTTTCTGCGCGGCTTCGCCGCGCGTCGCGGGGCTTCGGCACCCGCACCCCCCTTGGGCGGGGCGGGCCGGGAGGTCGAGTCGCCCCACCCGGCGGCAGCCCGGGCGGGAGGGAATTCCCCGAAGCCCGGACCGCAGCGCCAGTGCACCCTCACCCGTGAGAAAACGCCCGTATTCATATACGGTGGCAGGCTGCTCCTCTAGGAGTGGCTCCCGCGGAGTGACACTGCTCCTGCACGGAGTGGAAGTGAGTAAGGCAAGAAGGGGGTCCGTGCGTGAGCGCGCAGGACGCGCAGGATGTGGCCGTGGACGCAGGCCGCATCGCGCAGGAGGCGACCCAGCTCGCAGTCGTCGACCGCGAGCTGGCCGCTGAGCAGCGCCATCTCGACCGCGTCTACCACCGCCTGGAGGAGAAGATCCACGAGGCCGAGTTCCTCGTGGACGACGCCGAGAAGCGCGGACAGGTCGGCACACCGGGCGCGCTCGCGGAGCGCGACGCGCAGGTCTTCCAGGCGGGTGTCCACCTCAATCGGCTCAACTCCGAGTTCGAGGACTTCCTCTTCGGCCGGATCGATCTGCTGCGCGGCAAGGACGGCAAGCGCGGCCCCGACGGCGCGTTCACCGCGACCGAGGTCGCCGAGGACGCCGTGCGCCCCGACAACACGGCCGACATCGCGGAGACCCTGCACATCGGCCGTATAGGGGTGCTGGACGCCGACTACTCGCCCCTGGTCATCGACTGGCGGGCGCCCGCCGCCGCGCCCTTCTACCGCTCGACCCCCAAGGACCCCGGCCGGGTGGTGCGCCGCCGGGTGATCCGGAGCAAGGGCCGCCGGGTCCTCGGCGTCGAGGACGACCTGATGCGCCCGGAGCTGGAGACCAGCCTCGCCGGTGAGGAACTGGCCATCGTCGGCGACGGCGCGCTGATGGCGGCCCTCGGGCGGGCTCGCAGCCATACGATGCGCGACATCGTGGCGAGCATCCAGGCCGAGCAGGACATGGTGATCCGCGCGCCCGCCCCGGGCGTCACCGAGGTCACCGGCGGCCCCGGCACCGGTAAGACCGCGGTGGCGCTGCACCGGGCCGCGTACCTGCTCTACCAGGACCGGCGCCGGTACTCCGGCGGCATCCTGGTGGTCAGCCCGACGCCGCTGCTCGTCTCGTACACCGAGGGCGTGCTGCCGTCGCTCGGCGAGGAGGGCCAGGTCGCGATCCGCGCGGTCGGCTCGCTGGTCGAGGGGGCCGAGGCGGACGCCTACGACACCCCCGCGGTGGCCCGGGCCAAGGGCTCGTCGCGGATGCTCCAGGTACTGCGCAGGGCCGCCCGCGGCACGCTCGACCTCGGCGGCGAGGTGCCCAGGTCGCTGCGCGTGGTGGCGTTCGGCCGCCGCCTTGAGCTGGACGAGGAGGAACTCGCCGACATCCGCCGCAGCGTCCTCGGCGGCACCGCGCCGCTGAACCTCATGCGTCCGCGCGCCCGCCGACTCGTCCTGGACGCGCTGTGGGTGAAGTCCGGGCGCGGTACGCATCTGGTGGACCCGGAGCTGATCGCCGAGGCGCGCGAGGGGTTCGACGAGGACGTCTCGACCGAGGACGACTTCATCGCGTTCCTTGAGGCGTGGTGGCCGGTGCTCACCCCGCGCCGGGTGCTCGCGGCGATGGGCGACGAGCGGCGGCTGGCACGCTGGGCGCGCCGGACGCTGAACCCGCGTGAGATCCGCCAGTTGGCGCGGTCGCTGGGCCGCCTGGACGACCAGGGCCAGGGGCCGCTGAGCGTGCATGACGTGGCGCTGCTGGACGAGCTGCGGGTGCTGCTGGGTGCCCCGCCGCGTCCGTCGAGGCCGCGCGAGGCGGACCCGCTGGACGAGCTGACGGGCCTGGACGAGGTCACCACCTACGCCGAGCGGTCCTACTCCTCCCGCCGCAGCCGCGCCGAGCGTCGTGAGCAGGAACGGACCGAGTACGCGCATGTCATCGTCGACGAGGCGCAGGACCTGACGCCGATGCAGTGGCGGATGGTCGCGCGCCGCGGTACGAGCGCCACCTGGACGGTGGTCGGTGACCCGGCGCAGAGCTCGTGGAGCGACCCGGACGAGGCGGCGCGCGCCCGCGACGAGGCGCTGGGCGCCCGGGTCCGGCGCCGCTTCACGCTGACCGTCAACTACCGCAATCCGGCCGAGATCGCGGAGCTCGCGGCGAAGGTGCTGCGGCTGGCGATGCCGGGCGCTCAGTCTCCGGCCGCGGTGCGCTCGACCGGCGTGGTGCCGCGATTCGCCGTCGTGGACCGGGAGTTGGGCGCGACCGTGCGGGCGGAGGCGCGGCGGCTGCTGGCCGAGGTCGAGGGCACGGTCGGCGTGGTCGTGGCGATGGGCCGCAGGGACGAGGCGCGGCGCTGGCTGGCCGGGCTCGGTGACCGCGTGGTACCGCTCGGCAGCCTGGAGGCCAAGGGCCTGGAGTACGACGCCACGGTGGTGGTCTCGCCGGCCGAGATCGCCGATGAGTCCCCGGCCGGGCTGCGGGTGCTGTACGTGGCACTGACCCGGGCGACCCAGCAGTTGACGGTGATCGCGGGGGAGCGGGACCAGCCCGACGCGGCGGGTGTGCCAGACCTGCTGCGGGACTGAGCGCGGGTACGACGAAGGGCGCCCCTCCGCGGAGGGGCGCCCTTGGTATGAAGCCTGTGACACCGACCCGCCATGCTCGCCTCGCGGCAAGAGGTCGCTCGTAGCGACAATGGTTGGGCCCGGGGGCTTGGATCGAGCCGGTGCCGTACTCAGACTAACAAACGTTGCCGGTTGCCCATTCCTGTTGCGGGAATTGTCCGTTCGAGCGGCCCGGACGGCCTAGGGACCGGTCTGCGGCCCGGCCCTGGTTGGCCGATAACCTAACCCTGACCTACCGCATCACGGAATTGCCTTTCCGTGTTCCGGGGCTGGTTACCGCCTACCCGTCAGTAGGTGCGACCATCAAGTGTCTCGTGCCCGACCCATGGACACGACACGGACTTAGCGGAGGAAAGTCGGCATGGCAACGGCGCCGAGCGTCTCTTACTCGATCACGGTCCGACTGGAGGTCCCGGCGAGCGGGACCGCGGTCAGTCAGCTCACCACCGCGGTGGAGTCGTCCGGCGGGTCCGTGACCGGCCTCGACGTCACCGCGTCCGGACACGAGAAACTCCGTATCGACGTGACCATCGCGGCCACCTCGACCTCGCACGCCGACGAGATCGTCGAGAAGCTGCGTGGCATCGAGGGCCTGGTCATCGGCAAGGTCTCCGACCGTACCTTCCTGATGCACCTCGGCGGCAAGATCGAGATGGCGTCCAAGCACCCCATCCGCAACCGCGACGACCTGTCGATGGTCTACACGCCGGGTGTCGCCCGAGTCTGCATGGCCATCGCCAACAACCCTGACGACGCACGCCGGTTGACCATCAAGCGCAACAGCGTCGCCGTGGTCACCGACGGCTCCGCCGTGCTCGGCCTGGGCAACATCGGTCCCAAGGCCGCACTGCCGGTGATGGAGGGCAAGGCGGCCCTCTTCAAGCGCTTCGCGGGCATCGACGCCTGGCCGATCTGCCTCGACACCCAGGACAGCGACGCCATCGTCGAGATCGTCAAGGCGATCGCCCCCGGCTTCGCGGGCATCAACCTGGAGGACATCTCGGCGCCCCGCTGCTTCGAGATCGAGGCACGGCTGCGCGAGGCGCTCGACATCCCGGTCTTCCACGACGACCAGCACGGCACCGCGATCGTCGTGCTCGCCGCCCTGACCAACGCGCTGCGCGTGGTCGGCAAGAAGATCGCCGACATACGGGTCGTCATGTCCGGTGCGGGCGCGGCCGGTACCGCGATCCTCAAGCTGCTGATCGCGGCGGGCGTCCAGCACGCCGTCGTCGCCGACATCCATGGTGTCGTGCACAGCGGCCGCAGCGACCTGGTGGACGCCGACCCCGAGTCGCCGCTGCGCTGGATCGCCGACAACACCAACCCGGAGAACGTGACCGGCACGCTCAAGGAGGCCGTCCGCGGCTCCGACGTGTTCATCGGCGTCTCCGCCCCCAACGTGCTGGACGGTACGGACGTGGCCGCCATGTCCGACGGCGCGATCGTCTTCGCGCTCGCCAACCCCGACCCCGAGGTCGACCCGGCGGTCGCCCGCGAGACCGCCGCCGTCGTCGCCACCGGCCGCAGCGACTTCCCCAACCAGATCAACAACGTCCTGGTCTTCCCCGGTGTCTTCCGCGGCCTGCTGGACGCGCAGTCGCGCACGGTGAACACCGAGATGATGCTGGCCGCCGCCCGCGCGCTGGCGCAGGTCGTCGCGGACGACGAGATCAATGCCAACTACATCATCCCCAGCGTCTTCAACGACAAGGTGGCCAGCGCCGTCGCAGAGGCCGTCCGCGAGGCCGCCAAGGCCCAGGGCGTCGCCGCTCCGCACTCGATGCCGAACGACGTCCAGTAGGCGTTCCGCGCCGCATGTGAGGCGTTACGAGCCAGCGCGTCGCTGCCGGTCGTGGCTGCTGAGCCCATAAGGTTGCCGCAGCCGCGGCCGGACAAACCCTGCGCTGCGCTGTCAGGAGCGGACGGAGCGTCACCAAGCCGCCACGGTGGCGCTTTTCGTGTGACTCCTGCGGGCGCCGGATTGGCTTTCCCGCCGCAGGTACGGGCAGGATGCGTACCCGGGCGAGAGGTTCTTGCGGCAGCCCCGGACCACTGAGTGTCCGAGGGGCCTGGCAGCATCGGCTTCAAACTCACGCCTTAATGGCAAGAAAAACACGGGAGTACGAATTATGAACCGCAGTGAGCTGGTGGCCGCTCTGGCTGACCGTGCCGAGGTGACCCGCAAGGACGCCGACGCAGTCCTGGCCGCCCTCGCCGAGACCGTCGGAGAGGTCGTCGCCAAGGGCGACGAGAAGGTCACCATCCCTGGCTTCCTGACCTTCGAGCGCACCCACCGTGCGGCTCGCACCGCCCGCAACCCGCAGACCGGCGACCCCATCGAGATCCCGGCTGGGTACACCGTGAAGGTCGCCGCGGGCTCCAAGCTCAAGGAAGCAGCGAAGGGCAAGTAAGCACTTGCCCTTGTGACGGGACGGGATGCCCGTCACCCACAAAGGGCGGCCACCCCGCGGGTGGCCGCCCTTACGCGTGGGTAAGCAGATTCATCCGGGGGCAAGCCCCCGGGAGGCAGGACCTCCGGGGCGGGACCCCGGGCGCGAGAGCCCGCCGCAGGCGCCCCCCGGAGCCCGCCGCAGGCGCGACGGCGCCGCACCCGGTACGAGGCCGCTCGCCCCACGGCGTACGAGCCCCGGCCCGAGGCCCCGTATCGGGACCCGGCCGGAGGCAGCCCCGTCAGACGGTCACGCTGGTGGGAAGCTCCGCATGCGCGCCCAGCGCCCGCAACTTCTCCATGAAGTTCTCGTAGCCGCGGTTGATCAGGTCGATCCCGTGCACGCGCGAGGTGCCGTCGGCCGCCAAGGCGGCGATCAGATACGAGAAGCCGCCCCGCAGGTCGGGGATGACCAGGTCGGCGCCCTGGAGCTTCGTCGGGCCGGAGACGACCGCCGAGTGCAGGAAGTTGCGCTGGCCGAAGCGGCACGGCGTACCGCCGAGGCACTCGCGGTAGAGCTGGATGTGCGCGCCCATCTGGTTCAGCGCGCTGGTGAAGCCCAGCCGCGACTCGTACACCGTCTCGTGCACGATCGACAGCCCCGACGCCTGGGTCAGCGCCACCACCAGGGGCTGCTGCCAGTCGGTCTGGAAGCCGGGGTGCACGTCCGTCTCCAGGGCGATGGCGTTCAGCGCGCCGCCCGGGTGCCAGAAGCGGATGCCCTCGTCGTCGATCTCGAACGCGCCGCCGACCTTGCGGTACACGTTGAGGAACGTCATCATCTCGCGCTGGCTGGCGCCGCGTACGTACACGTTGCCCTTGGTCGCAAGCGCCGCGCTGGCCCAGGAGGCCGTCTCAAGGCGGTCCGGCAGTGCGCGGTGGTTGTAGCCGCCGAGCGTGTCGACACCGGTGATCCGGATCGTGCGGTCGGTGTCCATGGAGATGATCGCGCCCATCTTCTGCAGTACGCAGATGAGGTCCTCGATCTCCGGTTCGACGGCCGCGTTCGACAGCTCGGTCACGCCCTCGGCGAGCACGGCGGTGAGCAGCACCTGCTCGGTCGCGCCGACCGACGGGTACGGCAGCTGGATCTTGGTGCCGCGCAGCCGGTGCGGCGCCTCCAGGTACAGCCCCTCGGGCCGCTTGTCGAGGGTCGCGCCGAACTGCCGCAGTACCTCGAAGTGGAAGTCGATCGGACGGCCGCCGATGTCACAGCCGCCCAGACCGGGGATGAAGGCGTGGCCCAGGCGGTGCAGCAGCGGCCCGCAGAACAGGATCGGGATGCGCGAGGAGCCCGCGTGCGCGTCGATGTCCGCGACGTTCGCGCTCTCCACGTGCGAGGGGTCGAGCACCAGCTCGCCGGGCCCCTCACCGGGGCCGACGGTGACGCCATGCAGCTGGAGCAGTCCCCGCACCACGCGTACGTCCCGAATGTCCGGAACGTTACGCAGGCGGCTCGGCCCGCTGCCGAGCAGGGCGGCCACCATGGCCTTGGGTACGAGGTTCTTCGCACCGCGCACACGGATCTCGCCCTCAAGCGGGGTGCCGCCGTGGACAAGCAGGATGTCGTCGGTCATGGGGCTCGCGTTCCTGGAGACGTGGCAGGACGGGGAGAGGCGGTACGCCTCCGTACGTACGGAGGTCCGTACGTACGACGGTCCGCGCCCTACACGCAGCAACTCCCGACCGGTAGTCGGGGCGCGCACCGGAAGAAATGGTAATGCGCTCAGAGACCACCCCCGTCAAGCCGGTGCACGGCTTGGGCCCCTTGTCACATAGGTGCAGCACATCGCGCATCACGTTGTCACGCACCGGGCGGGGCACGAACCGGAATCGGCCACGCTACGCCCTGGTGGCATGTCCCGGTAACCGGGCACCTGGCGCGGGCGCGTCGCGGTGTGGGGCATCGCACGACCGGCCGCTTTCCGCCCCCGAATGATCCCCATGAGAACTGCCCACGGCGGGCCTGGATGCGGGATCATGTTGGTCATGACGGAGGTGTCCTCGCTCACCGGACGGCTGCTCGTGGCGACACCGGCCCTCGCGGACCCGAACTTCGACCGCGCGGTGGTCCTCCTCCTCGACCACGACGAGGAGGGGACGCTCGGCGTTGTCCTCAACCGGCCGACCCCGGTGGGCGTCGGCGACGTACTGGAGGCGTGGGCACAGCTGGCGGGTGTTCCGCAGGTCGTCTTCCAGGGCGGTCCGGTCTCGCTGGATTCGGCGCTCGGCCTGGCCGTGGTGCCCGGTGAGGCCCGCGAGGGCGAGGAGGACGAGCCGCTGGGCTGGCGGCGGGTGCACGGCGCGATCGGCCTGGTCGACCTCGAGGCCCCACCGGAACTGCTCGCCGCCGAGCTGGGCTCGCTGCGGATCTTCGCCGGGTACTCCGGCTGGGGGCCGGGTCAGCTGGAGGACGAGCTGGTGGAGGGCGCCTGGTACGTGGTCGAGTCGGAGCCGGGAGACGTCTCGTCCCCTGATCCGGAACGGCTGTGGCGCTCAGTCCTGCGCCGACAGCGCAACGAACTCGCGATGGTCGCCACCTACCCGGACGACCCGTCCCTGAACTAGCCCCCGGCCGGCAAACCGGCGGACCGGTATGGGACCGCTGGGCGCGCCGGTCAATTAGGCTAGTTCGACATGAGCACTCTTGAGCCCGAGCGCGGGGCGGGTACCGGAACCCTTGTCGAGCCGACACCGCAGGTGTCGCACGGCGACGGCGACCACGAGCGCTTCGCCCACTACGTACAGAAGGACAAGATCATGGAGAGCGCGCTCTCCGGATCGCCGGTGGTCGCGCTCTGCGGCAAGGTCTGGGTCCCCGGCCGCGACCCCAAGAAGTACCCGGTCTGCCCGATGTGCAAGGAGATCTTCGAGTCGATGGAGATCGGCGGCGGAGACAACGACAAGGGCGGCAAGAAGTAGCCCTTCGGCTTCCGGTACCCCTACGCACGGCCGCCGCCCCGCCCGCCGGGGCGGCGCCTCGTATCACCGCCGCACCGTCGTGCGGCGGGAACCGCATCACGCGCCCCATTCGACTACCGCATCGCGGAGTTGGGATTGCGCGTGCCGTGCGGCTTCGGAAATCGCGTAGCACAACTCGCAGTGCAGGATCGGCGCTTGCTCGCCCGAGGAATGGGTGAGCAGGCCGGTCATGACGAGGTGCACTCCCGTGGCGAAGCAGCGGAAGCACGTGTCGTTGCGGAGGCGGAAGAGGTCGATGTGGCGATCTTCCTGCATCGGGCCGCCGCCATGTGCGGCGGACCGCTCGCGCGGGTGACACGGAGCGCGAACCGCTGGACTTCGCGGCCGAGTGATGAGATGGCACGCTTCTGCTTGCCGCGGGCCTCGTCCAGACTTGTCGTCCATGGACCTCATCCCCGCCCCCACCCATCTCCGTGAAGCGTCCGACAGCACTCCCTTCTCGCTCGACGACTCGACCGTGATCGACGCGGCGCCCGGTACCGAGGGCGTCGCGCGCTGGCTGCGGTCCGTCGTGGGGGCGGCGACCGGGCTGGACCTCGCCCCCGGCGGTGACGGGCACGTCATCCGGCTCCGTACCGACGGTGCGCTGGCCGCCGAGAGTTACCGGCTGGCGGTGAGTTCACACGAGGTCAGCATCACCGGCGGCGACCCCGCGGGGGTCTTCTGGGGAGCCCAGACCCTGCGCCAGCTCCTCGGGCCGGAGGCCTTTCGGCGGGCGCCCGTTGAGGCCGCGAGCCTGCGGGTGCCCTGCGTCAGGGTCGAGGACGCGCCCCGCTTCCGGTGGCGCGGCTTCCTGCTCGATGTGGCGCGGCACTTCATGCCCAAGGACGTGGTCTTCCGCTACATCGACCTGCTCGCGGCGCACAAACTCAACGTGCTGCACCTGCACTTGACCGACGACCAGGGATGGCGGATCGAAATCAAGCGCTATCCGCGGCTGACCGAGGTCGGTGCATGGCGCACCCGGACCAGGGTGGGGCTCAGGGAGTCCCCGTTGTGGGACGAGCGGCCGCACGGTGGCTACTACACGCAGGACGACATTCGCGAGATCGTCGCCTATGCCGCCGAGCGGCATATCACCGTCGTCCCCGAAATCGACATCCCAGGGCACTCGCAGGCCGCCATCGCCGCGTATCCGGAACTCGGCAATACCGATGTCATCGACACCACCGTCCTTCCCGTGCTGACCAGTTGGGGCGTGAATCCCAACGTACTGTCGCCCACTGACACCACCCTGCGGTTCTACGAGGACGTGCTGACCGAAGTCCTCGCCCTCTTCCCCTCCACCTTCGTGCACATCGGCGGGGACGAGTGCCCCAAGGAGCAGTGGCGGCAGTCGCAGACCGCGCAGGCCAGGATCAAGGAACTCGGTCTGGCGGACGAGGACGCGCTGCAGAGCTGGTTCATCCGGCACTTCGACCGCTGGCTGGCGGACCGCGGCCGCCGCCTCATCGGGTGGGACGAGATCCTCGAAGGGGGCCTGGCCCCGGGCGCGGCCGTCTCCTCCTGGCGCGGCTACTCGGGTGGAATCGCCGCCGCTCAGGCGGGACATGATGTCGTGATGTGCCCCGAGCAGCAGGTCTACCTCGACCACCGGCAGCACGGCGGCGCCGACGAGCCGGTGCCCATCGGGTACGTACGAACCCTGGAGGATGTCTACCGGTTCGAGCCCGTACCGCCGCAACTCGACGACGAGCAGGCGCGGCATGTCATCGGCACCCAGGCGAACATCTGGACGGAGACCCTCGATTCCGTCCGCGCCGTCGACTACCTGGTCTTTCCGCGGCTCGCCGCCTTCGCCGAGGTGGCCTGGTCCCGGCTGCCCGCGCCCGAACTGCGCGATTACCCGGACTTCGCGGCCCGAATGGCTGCGCACTACACGCGACTTGACGCACTCGGGGTCGAATACCGGCCACCGGCCGGGCCGCGCCCCTGGCAGCGGCGACCCGGAGTCATCGGACGCCCGATCGAAGGGGCGCCCCCAATCGTGTGAGCCGAGGTGCATCGTCTCGCCGTCGCGCGGGCCGTGCTGGCACGGTGGGGCGGCAGGAGAAACCGTACAACGCGCCCGAAGCGCGCTAATGCCCAAGTAAGGGAGAGGTGATGGTCATCGGGACCATCGGTCCTCACGGGGACAGAACCACCCTTCATGGACCCTCGGGTTGATCTGCCCGGAACATGTGCCAGAGTTGCCGTGACCGGGCTGTCACCACGTACCGTACGGCGACAGGCCGGGATGGGTCGCGACAAGGCCGGATGGGCTGTGAGCGCCGTGGAAGGGACAGCTCCGTGAGCACGTACGCACGGCAGAGGGGAAGCACGGTGACGCTGCCCGCCTCGCTGGACGAGGCGGTGGCGGCGCTCGCCGCCATGCCCACAGCCGTGCCGGTCGCCGGCGGCACCGATCTGATGGCCGCCGTCAACTCCGGTCTGCTGCGCCCCGCCGGGCTGGTCGGCCTCGGCCGGATCAGTGAGATCCGCGGCTGGCAGTACGCGGACGGGCATGCGCTGCTCGGTGCCGGGCTCACCCATGCGCGCATGGGGCGGCCCGACTTCGCCGCGCTCATTCCCGCCCTCGCCGCCGCCGCGCGCGCCGCAGGCCCCCCGCAGATCCGCAACGCCGGGACCCTGGGCGGCAACATCGCCTCCGCCGCGCCGACCGGTGACGCGTTGCCGGTGCTCGCCGCGCTGGAGGCGAACGTCATCCTGGCCGGGCCGGACGGCACCCGGGAGGTCCCGGTCAGCCATCTGCTGACCGGGATGGACCCGTTGCGTCCCGGTGAACTCCTGGCGTTCGTCCGGGCTCCGCTGCTGCACGCCCCGCAGGTCTTCCTGAAGGCGACCGCGCGTACCGGTCCGGGCCGTGCCACGGCTTCGGTCGCCGTCGTGCTCGACCCGGCGCGGCGCGGGGTGCGGTGCGCGGTCGGTGCGGTGGCGCCCATGCCGTTGCGCCCGTTGGAAGCTGAACGGTGGGTGGCCGGACTGATCGACTGGGACGGCGCGCGGACCCTGGACCCGCAGGTCTGCACGGCGTTCGGCGAGTATGTGGCCATGGCATGTATCCCGGACCCGGTCAACGACCCGGTCAACGACCCGGTCAATCCGGTCGATCCGACAGGCCCGACCGCGGGCGAGCTGCCGCCCGCGGTGGCACACCTGCGGCGTACGGTGGCCGCACTAGCCCGCCGTGCATTGGGGAGGGCACTTTCGTGAGCGACGACGGGACGACGGACGCAGGCATGAACGGACAGCCGGAGCACGGCGCCGGACCCGAGCACGGTGCCGGATCCGAGTACGGCTTCGCGCCGGGCGCCGGTGTGTGGCAGCCGCTGACGCCGAGCGGCGAGTACGACGCCGACGCGACCATGCACGTCTCGTTCGCCGCGCAGTTCCAGGACTTGGCGGCCGTGCCGTCGGGTACGGATCCGCTGGCGGCTCCCGGGCACGGGTACGTACCGCCGCAGGACGTGGCGGCAGCCGGTTGGGGCGAGCCCGCCGGGCCCGGTGGCTGGCCGACGCCGGCCGCCCCGGAGGCCGCGCCCGGCGCGGCCGACCCGGCCGCCACACAGCAGTGGACGATCCCGTTCGCGCCGGAGGAGTCCGGCGACGAGTCCGGTGAGTACTCCCTGGGGCAGATGGTGGCCACACCACGGGAAGCCGGACATGTCCCGTTGGGCGAGTGGACGGGCCACGAGCACGGCGGCCCCGAGCCCGCGGCGGTGACAGCCGCTCCGGAAGCGCCCGTCGAAGTCCGTGCCGAAATCCCCGCCGACGTCCGCACCGACACCTCCGCCGCGCCCGAGCCGTCGGAGCTGTCGGAGCCCGCGGCCGACCCGGACCCGCACAGCGAACACCCCGTCGCCTCCTACGTGCTGCGCGTCAACGGCGCCGATCGGCCGGTCACCGATGCCTGGCTCGGTGAGTCCCTCCTCTACGTCCTGCGGGAGCGCCTCGGGCTCGCGGGGGCCAAGGACGGTTGCGAGCAGGGGGAGTGCGGTGCGTGCTCGGTGCAGGTCGACGGGCGGCTGGTGGCCTCCTGCCTGATGCCCGCGGCGACCGCCGCCGGGTGTGACGTCCGCACCGTCGAGGGCCTGGCACGCGACGGCCAGCTGTCCGATGTGCAGCAGGCGCTGGTCGACTGCGGCGCGGTGCAGTGCGGTTTCTGCGTACCGGGTCTCGCGATGACCCTGCACGACCTGCTCGCGGGCAACCACCGGCCGACCGAGTTGGAGACCCGGCGGGCGCTCTGCGGCAACCTGTGCCGCTGCTCGGGCTACCAGGGCGCACTGGACGCCGTCCAACAGGTCGTCGCCTCCCGTGCGGCGGTCGCCGAGGCGGAGAGCGAGGAGAGCGCGAACCCGGCCGCGGACAACGGGACTCCGCTCATCCCGCACCAGTCCTCTGGCGCGGCCGACGACGGAGGGTTGGTATGACGCGCGCCAGCGGCATCGGCGAGATCGGAGACAAGGGATGACAGCGGCGCGTAGCGGACGGGAGGCGGCGGCCGGACCCGATGCGGTGACCGCGCTGCCCACCGTGGCCGCCCCCCTCGGCATCGGGGAGACCCAGCACGGGCTCGGTGCCTCCGTGCTGCCCGCCGACGCCGCCGCGAAGACCCAGGGGATCTTCCCGTACGCGGCCGATCTGTGGGCCGAGGGCCTGCTGTGGGCGGCCGTGCTGCGCTCCCCGCATCCGCACGCCCGTATCGTCTCGGTCGACACGACGCACGCCGAAGACATGCCAGGGGTACGGGCCGTCATCACGCACGCGGACGTGCCCGGTGACGCCATGCACGGCCGCCGGGTCGCGGACCGCCCGGTGTTCGCGGAGACGATCGTCCGCCACCACGGCGAGCCGATCGCCGCGGTGGCCGCCGACCACCCCGACACCGCCCGGCTGGCCGCCGCCGCGATCATCGTCGAGTACGAGGTCCTGGAGCCGGTCACCGATCCCGAGAGGGCCTTCTCCGCACCGCCGTTGCACCCGGACGGCAATCTGATCCGGCACATCCCGCTGCGCTTCGGCGACCCCGCGGCCACCGGCGAGGTGGTGGTCGAGGGCGTGTACCGCATCGGCCGCCAGGACCCGGCCCCGGTCGGCGCCGAGGCCGGGCTCGCCGTGCCGCGCCCGGACGGCGGGGTCGAGCTGTACGTGGCCTCCACCGACCCGCACGCCGACCGCGACCTGGCCGCCGCCTGCTTCGGCCTGGAGACGGACCGGGTCAAGGTCGTCGTCACCGGTGTGCCCGGCGCGATGGCCGACCGCGAGGATCCCGGCTTCCAACTCCCGCTCGGGCTGCTGGCGTTGAAGACCGGCCACCCGGTCAAGCTGGTCGCCACCCGTGAGGAGTCCTTCCTCGGGCACGCCCACCGGCACCCGGCCCTGCTGCGCTACCGCCACCACGCCGATACCGAGGGCAGGCTGGTGAAGGTCGAGGCACAGCTGCTGCTGGACGCGGGCGCGTACGCGGACGCCTCCTCCGACGCGCTGGCCGCCGCGGTGGCGTTCGCCGCCGGTCCGTATGTCGTGCCGCATGTCTTCGTCGAAGGCTGGGCGGTCCGTACCAACAACCCGCCGTCCGGGCATGTCCGCGGGGAGGGCGCGATGCAGGTGTGCGCCGCGTACGAAGGACAGATGGACAAGCTCGCCGCCAAGCTCGGCCTCGACCCGGCCGAGCTGCGGATGCGCAACGTCATGGCCACCGGCGACCTGCTGCCCACCGGCCAGACCGTCACCTGCCCGGCGCCGGTCGGCGAACTGCTCAAGGCGGTACGGGACGCCGAGCTGCCGCCGCTGCCGTCCGCCGAGGACGAGACGGAGTGGCTGCTGCCCGGCGGCCTGGAGGGCGCGGGCGAGCCGGGCGCGGTGCGGCGCGGCGTCGGTTACGCGCTCGGCATGGTGCACATGCTGGGTGCCGAGGGGCACGACGAGGTGTCCACGGCGACGGTCAAGGTGCAGAACGGCACGGCGACGGTGATCTGCTCGGCCGTCGAGACCGGCCAGGGCTTCGCCACGCTCGCCCGGCAGATCGTGCAGGAGGTCCTCGGCGTCGACGAGGTGGTGGTGCTGCCCGCCGACACCGACCAGCCGCCCGCGGGGCCGTCCGCTCGCGGCCGCCACACCTGGGTGTCCGGCGGTGCGGTGGAGCGGGCCGCGAAGATGGTGCGCACCCAGCTGCTGCAACCGCTGGCCGCGAAGTTCGGGATGTCGGTCGAGCTGCTGACCATCGCCGACGGCAAGATCACCTCGTACGACGGCGTGCTCAGCACCACGGTCGCCGAGACGCTGCACGGCAAGGAACTGTGGGCTACCGCACAGTGCCGTCCGCACCCCACCGAGAAGCTGGACGAGACCGGCCAGGGGGACGCCTTCGTCGGACTGGCCTTCGCGGCGATCCGGGCCGTGGTCGATGTGGACATCGAGCTCGGCACGATCCGGGTGGTGGACATGGCGGTCGCCCAGGACGTCGGCCGGGTGCTCAATCCGCGGCAGGTCGCGGCCCGCATCGAGGCGGGTGTGACGCAGGGTGTGGGCATGGCGCTCATGGAGGACCTGCGCACCGCGCGGGGCGCGGTCAAGCGGCCGTCGCTCACCGGCTACGCGTTGCCCACGGCGCTGGACGCCCCGCGCGTGCGGATCGTGAAGCTCGTGGAGGAACGGGACGTGGTGGCGCCCTTCGGGGCGAAGGCCGTGAGCGCGGTGCCGGTGGTGGTCTCGCCCGCGGCGGTCGCGGCGGCGGTACGGGCGGCGACCGGCCGCCCCGTGGGACGGCTGCCGATCCGCCCGCAGACGGCGGTGGCCCGACAGGCGTGAGGCCTTCGCCCCCTTTGCGCCTCCACCCCCTCGGAAATGCGTGACGGGGGCGGGACGGAGGGTGACGCGGAGGTGCCCCGCGTGTGAGCCTCCACATAGGGCGTAGGTCACTTACGAAGACGTCTAGTGGACGCATAAAGGTGCCGTTAATGGGGCCGCCATGGGCATGGGCGGCCCCTTTGGCATCTGACAAACGACCCACCATCCACTAGTGCGGATAGTAGGTCACACCTTTGCCAGCGGATTTTCCGGTCGCTAAGAATTGCCGAGCCGCAGGGCGCCGTGTGATCAGAACGCGGCGCTTCTCGCCGACAAGGCGAAGGTGCCGCTCGGACTCTGTGCCGGACGGGCGACTGCGACCAAGCGACTTGGAAGAGGACTAACTCAGCCATGCCCATAACCGCCTTTCCCGCTCTCAACCGCATGACCCGGACGACCATGACCCGCCTCGACGGCCTGACCCGGAAGCACAAGCTGTCCGCGGCCGGCGTCGCCGTCGCCGGTGCCTCTGTCCTGGCCTTTTCGGTCGCTCCGGGATCGGCGCACGCCGCGAACCTGAGTAATCCGGTGATGTCCGCCGCCATGGCGTGGAGCACGTCCGGCGACGGTGCCACCACCAAGACGGAGCAGGCCAACATCGCCCATCAGGCCGCCGAGGCCGTCAAGCGGGTCCAGGTCCACGCCTCGGCCCAGCACCAGGCCGCCCAGCACAAGGTCACCGAGGCCCACAGGAACGCCCCGCAGGCCGCCAGCCGCTCGGAGTCCCGCCCGGCCGCCCCCGCGCACGCCGCTCCGGCGCAGCCCGCCCCGGTGTCGTACCCGAACAACCTGGACGGCTGGATCCGCCAGGCGCTCGACATCATGCACCAGCACGGGATCCCGGGTACCTACGACGGCATCAAGCGCAACGTCCTGCGCGAGTCCAGCGGTGACCCGAACGCCATCAACAACTGGGACATCAACGCCCGGAACGGCATCCCCTCCAAGGGCCTGCTCCAGGTGATCGACCCGACGTTCAACACGTTCCACGTCGCCGGTACGTCGCACAACATCTACGACCCGGTCGCCAACATCGCGGCCGCGTGCAATTACGCCGCGAACCGGTACGGTTCGATGGACAACGTGAACTCGGCTTACTGACGAGCCTTTTCAATGCGGTGCCGACAGCTAATTCGCTGTCGGCACCGCATTGTTTTTCACGGAGGCCGTGACCGGAATCGAACCGGCGTGCTGTGCTTTTGCGGGGGACAACCCCCGCACCCTCAGCCGGACTTCTTGGAGGCCGTGACCGGAATCGAACCGGCGTAACTCGCTTTGCAGGTTTGTCCGCGCTGGTCACAGCATGATCCATGCCTGTTCACGGGTGTTCATCGCGGTGCGTACGCCGTGCCCGCCGAGTCGAAGCGAACGGCCCCGGACAGTCCCGAACGACGGTGAACGAGACGGAAACTGAGACGGCTGACGTTTCAACCTCTGAAGGGGCCAGGCAGTACACGCAGCGCCCGTCGTGCGCGGTCAGCGCGGCGAGCTCCTCCCAGAGTCGGAAGTAGCGCCGTCTGGGCCGCTGTTTAGGGACCGGACGCGTGCCATCCGCAGCGTCAGACGCGACGTGCCACTAGGAGGTGACCTCCGCCTGTACGGAGCCGCTCTGCTGCGGGATCGCGGCCTGCCCCGGGTTCGGACGGTGCATCGTCCAGTGCTCGGTGAGCCACTTGGTGTGATCGGCAGTGACGCTCACCGTGAGCGGGGCGCCGTGCAGCTTGGCGTAGTCGGGAAAGGATTTGAGGTCGTCGTGCAGGTGCAGGGTCTTGGTCTGCGGGTTAACGGCGATCAGGCCGAGGTCGAAGAGCCGGTGCAGATCGCGGCGCAGCAGCAGGCCGCCGCCCTTGTGGTGCTTGCCGTTGGCGGCGTAGCTGTACAGGTGCGCAGCTTCCAATGCCTGGACCGGGGCCGGCCCGGTGAAGGCGCACACCTCGCCGAAGGTGGCAAGGAGCTGCTTGCGGAAGGCGGGCTGGCCCTTGCGGACGCGGATGGTCGCGGTGCTGTGGCCGCCCTGGATGGTCTGGTGGGCGGTTTCGATGATGCGCAGCGGCAGCGGCACGGAGCCGTAGGCGAGGGCCTGCTGGAAGTCGTGCCAGCGCAGCTCGCGCAGACTGTTCTGCGACTTCGGCTTCACGCACAGGGCCCGCAGTTCGGGCGCCATCAGAGTGCCGCGGGCGGGGATCCAGCCGGCCTCGTGCCGGCTGCGGTAGGTGACGACGCCCTTGTCCTTCCAGCCAGCCTGGTCGGACTCGTGCTTACATTCGCTGTTCCAGCACACGAAGCGCGGCAGCTTCTTCTTACGCTCGGCGACATCGGCCTTGCCGCACTTCAGGCAGTAGGGAGTTTTCTTTTCGGCCTGGCCCAGCGTGATGTCCTCGATCACCGACAAGCCCAGCAGTTCGGTGGCATCCCACAAGGCGATCACGTCGCCGACCTGCACGGTGGCGTGGTTGGGCACCGTGTCGTCCCAGCTGTAATGGGTGGCGGGGTTGTCGTCGTAGCCCTCGCCGATCCGCTTGCTGCCGTCCTTGGCCAACATCAACCAAGCCGCCATGTGTCTCCTCACATCACACCGATAGGCACCATGCCAGCCCGCTCGGGAGCGAGTTGGCGTCGCAGCAATCAACGTAGCGGGCGGCACTGACAAGGCCACCTAGATATGTGGACCTCAGCTTGGGAATCCTGGGCTATTGGGTCCCAACACACGCGGTGACCAGCGATTTCGCCAGTCGGAGCGCGGCTGCGGCAAGCCGCTGTATATGCCTGGTTGACTGTGGTTTACCGCTGCTGCTGCGTAGGTGGTGCGGTGTGATGCGCGGTCAGAAGGGTCGCTACCTGGGGCTCGACGCAAGGGCATCGGCCACAGCGGTCATGTTGGTGACCACTGCATCGGCCCCTGCTTCCGCCAGAGCGAGACCCTTGTGCGGCTTGTTGGCGAAGCCGATGGACATCGCTCCGGCGGCACGAGCGGCTTCGACGTCTGTCACCGAGTCCCCGATCAGCGTGCAGTTCCTCGGTGCCATGCTGAGCCGCTCAGCCGCGAGCAGGAGCGAGTACGGCGCCGGCTTCATCAGGTCCGGCCGGTAGGCGGCGCGCCCGACGACTTCATGCACGAGGTGCGTCAGATCGTGTTGTGCCAGGAACCCTCGGACACAGTCGGCGGAGTTGTTGCTGACGACCGCGACTTTCCGGCCCGACGCGTAGGCAGCGCTCAGGGCGGCAACGGCCCCGGTAACGGGGGCGCCCGCCACCTTGACGGCCGAGACTTCGGCCGCTGTCAGTGCGTCCTCTACGTCTCGGAGAACGGACTCGCCGCCATGAGGTGCCAAGCGCAGGATCTCCATCGGGTCATCCGTGCCGCGCGCCTTGCCGCCGAGGTCCGGGTCATAGCTGTCCACGATCTCTGATAGGTCCCTCGCGACTCCATGGGCGGGTAGACCGGCGAACACGTCGCAGATCGGGCCGTCGAAGTCAAAGAGGACTGCCCCGGCGGCGGCGATCGTCGTGGGCAGGCTGTTACTTGCCATCAGGGTTGAAGTCCCTTCCGATGGTGGTCCAGACGCTCTCGAACCACATACGCGCCTGCTCGACCTGTTGGGCTCCACTCGATGACTCGCCCTCGTTCACGGAGTAGTGGAACAGCGTGGCGTCGGTGCCAACGAGGTCGTAGATCTCGATCGCTTCTCCCTCCGCGACCACCTTGTTCGGCCGGATGGGGTAGTACCCGAAGAACGCATCTTCCTGGTTGATCACATACAGCTTGAAGAACTGTGTTCCGCTGTGCATGCGCACGCTTACCTTGGTCTCCGCCACCAGCCCGAGAACGCTCAGCTCGTGGATCGAGTTGGTGATGCTGCGCGTGAAGCCGACCATCATGTCGTGCATGCGGCGGCGTAGGCGCGGGTCGTCCGACCCGTCTTCGCGGCGCACAGGCGCGGCGTGGGGCACCGACATGTCCGGCACCAGGATGCGGACGTTGATGCTCGACGGGGTCAGCCGGCCGACACGAATCTTGTCGATGGGCTCCTGAAGGGCGCTGTGCAGCGTCTCGCTGGAGAACCCTGCGAAGTCGATCGACACGTTGGTGCTGGCAAACGCCTGCTCTACGTACGGGCGGAGACCGGCCGGCCGCTCCGTGCGGTTTCGGACGTACACGCCGCTGCCCTTTCGGGACACGACGAGCCCTTCATCCTCCAGGTCTCGGAGTGCCCGCTGGATCGTGGCGCGCGCGAATCCGTACAGCTCAGTCAGGGTTTTGTGCGACGGGAGCTTGTCGCCGGGGCCTAGCTTCCTCGTCCGAATGGCGGCGCCGAGGCTGCTCGCCACCTGCTCATACGGCGGCCGGTCGTCGTCCGGATCCAGGGGTTCGGGCGTGAAGGTCATGCCCCGATGCTACGTCCTCCCGCATTGGTCAGGACAGCCAAGCTAGTCAGGTGTTGACGTGACTAGCCAGGATGGCTACGTTGTTCTCGTGCCCACCGGGCTAGCCAAGTTGGTCAGGCTAGAGGCGGGTGGGTGGGCCTTCTTTGGCCTGCACAAATGCGTGACCTGCACAGCAATGGGCTCCGCTTCGGCGGGGTCAAGGGGCCCGGGACAGAGCGGGCCGAGGGCGGACCCGACCCTGGTCACTTTCGGGACGGCTTAGACCGAAAGGTCATGTCTCCATACGCCTACAACGGGGTCATGTCGCGCTACCTGATACGGGCGCTTCACCCCCCGAAGGAGACACCTGCTCACCGTCCCGGCATCACGCCGTGAGGGCGCCGGATCGAATCCGGCCCGGGGCACTTGGCCCGCCGCTACCTGCGGTGTCGGCCCTCATTCCCGGCGCGGTGGCACTCCCGGACAAGGACAGCCCGCCGCGCCCGGCCTCTCTATCCCGACGCAGTCAGGAGTTCTTCCATGACCGAGCGCACGATCCCCGTGGACGCCATCGGCCCGATTGCCCTGGACCTGGCGATGAACGCGGGCAGCATCCGCGTCGCTGTTGACCCCGCGCTGAAGCAGGCGCGCGTGGTGCTGACGACGGAGGCCACCTCCGGCCCGGCCGCCGACGCGATCCGCGACACCGCCGTCAGCCTCACCGGGCAGAACCTCAGGGTCCGCGTGCCGGACGTCGCCGGCGGCATGGGCGGCACAACGACCGTCAGCCTGGGTGGCAACACCGTGACGTTCTCCGGCGGCAGCGGCGTGCAGATCATCAATGGCAACGTCCACGTCACCGGCCACGGCGGCGGCAAGGTCTTCGTCAACGGCCGCGAGGTCACCACCAGCGGCACGAGCGGCGACGCCGTGACGCCGATCAGCGCCGTCGTCCACCTGCCTGCCGGTTCCATGGCGCTGATCAGCACGCACTCTGCCAAGACCGTCGTCACGGGCGAGTTGGCGCGGCTGGACTGCGACGCCACCTCCGGCAGCCTTGTCGCTGACCGCGTTGGGGAGTTGGACGCCACGATCACCAGCGGCAGCGTCGTCGTGGCCGACGTGACCAGCTCCCTGGCGGCCAACCTGACCTCCGGCTACCTGGCCGTGGGTGCGTACAGCGGCAGCGACGCGCGGCTGAACCTCACCTCCGGCAACGTCCGGATGACCGCAACCCCGCAGTCCAGCGGCCGTCTGTCGGTGAGCGCCACGTCCGGCTGCGCGCAGATCACCGGCGCCTCGCACCTGAACGTCCGCCGCCGGGCGACCAGCGGCTACGTCCAGATCAGCTAGCACCCGCCCCGGACCGCGCCCCTCACCTTCTTCCGGACAGGAGTCCGCCTCCGATGCACGCTGCCACGTTCGCCGCCGTGTTCATCGCCCTGTACGTCGCTCACAGCGTGGGTGACCACTGGGTTCAGACCTCACACCAGTCCGCGCACAAGGGCCGTCCCGGCTGGGTCGGCCGTCTCGCGGACGCCCGGCACGTCGCCACCCTGACGCTCACCAAGCTCGCCGTCCTCATCCCGGCCGCCGCGCTGCTGGGGCTGCACCTGTCGGTGCCCGGCGTCGTCGCCGGGCTCGCGGTCGACACGGTCTCGCACTGGTGGGCCGACCGACGGACCACCCTCGCGTGGCTGGCTCGGGTGACCGGCAAGGGCGAGTTCTACCGGCTTGGTGCCCCGCGCGCCGGCCACGACGACAACCCGCACATCGGTACCGGCGCCTACGCGCTTGACCAGTCCTTCCACCATCTGTGGCTGCTGGTTGCCGCGCTGATCATCGCCACCGTCTGACCCCCGTTCTTCGCGGGGCGGTCGCACTCCCGGACAAGACAGCCGACCGCCCCGCGCCCTTCCCGACGTTCCAAGGAGAGATCCACCATGCGTATGCGCACCTTCGTCGCCGGCCAGGAAGCGCACGGCGACATCGAGTTCGCGGAACTGGCGCTCGGTATCGACGTCGACCTGTTCCGGGGCCCATTGGAGTTCGAGACGGACGGCGAGCGTGCCGCCCGTGAGGACGCGGCCCGTGACATCCTCGCCGACCTGCGTGCGGATGCGGAGGCCGGTGACGAGATCGCCGGTTGGGACGCCCTGTACGCCGACGCGCTGACCCGTACGGTGCCGTTCCTGCGCGCCGCTCGCGGCTACCGGCCGGGGACGGGGGAAGCGGCGTGAGCGAGACCCGCAAGCCGCTGACGAAGGTTCAGATCGGTGTCCTGGCAGCCGCGTTCGTGCCGATGCTCGCCACGGGCGTGATCGGCGGGATCGGTACGTACAGCAACATCGGGCACGCCTACGGCAGGGGGACCGCACTCGGAGCGCTCGGTGCCGGTGAGGGCGCTACAGCCGTCCTCGCCTTGGTCCTGCTGGGGCTGACGATGCTGGGGCAGTCCTCGCCGCGCGTCGTACGGATCGGGCTGTGGGCACTACCGGCCGCCGCCGCCGTCATGGGCGCCATGGCCGCGCCGGACCCGGGGCGCACCGTGATCTACGCCCTGACCCCGATGGGCATGTCCGTGTCGGCGGAGGGCATGGCGTTCCTCGCCCGCCGGATCGTCGTCCACACCGACGGCCGCGACGCGGAGAACGAGCGGCGCACCGCCGACATCGTTCAGGCCCTCGCCTACCACCGGGCGCGTGCCGCCCATCACCCGGTCGACCGGGTCAGGAAGCGGTCCGATCGGGCGTCGTGGCGTCTGGCCCGCAAGGTCGGGGTCGGGGATGCCGCGCTCGGATCGAGGCTGCTGGATGTCCAGCGCGACCGGATCACGGACGGTGCGGATGCCGCGCTCGCCTCGATGTTCGGCGGCACCCGTGCCGCATCTACGCCGATCGCAAATGCGGAGGAATCTACCGAGACAATGATGAATCGGTCTACGGCTGACCTGCGGGAATCGACCCCGGCGCATTCGGCCGTGCTGACCCGGTTTTCGGTGCCCGATCCGGTGGTGGTCGACTTCATGAAGCCGACTCTCCCCCTCAAGCCGGTGCCCGCGATCGCCCCGGCGGTCGACCCGTTCAAGGCCGATCCGGCGCCGACCGGACGCGTGGCGGTGGCGGCCGACTCCCCCCGATCCCGTCGGGCGACCGGCCGGGTTCCGGAGGCGGCGCGGTCGCCCCGGCCGAAACGCACGACCGAACAGTTGCTCGCTGAGGCCCGTACCGCTACAGCCGACTGGCCCGCCGACCGGATTACGGCGGAGGGCATCCGCCGCACGGTCCACACTTCGCCGGCGAACGCGCGGATGCTGCGGGACACGATCCTTGCCGAACGCGCCGGCGGCGGCGGTAAGGCCGCGTGAAGCGGCTGAGCCTCGCCGACTGTTTCGACCCGGCCGGGGAGCGCTTCGGCATTCCCACCTACCCGTGGCGGTGCGCCCCGGACGACTTGGCCACCCGTCGCCAACTGCGCAGTCGGGGACTGCGGCCGGGTGGTCAGGATGTCGCGGCGCAGATCCTGCGCCCGCGTCGTCGGCGGGAACCGCTGACCGCGTACCTGTACCGGGTCGACCTCGCCCGCCCAGTAAGGCCGATGACTCCCGGTCGGCGGGCGGCACTCATCAAGGCCAACACCGCCCGCCGCACCTGCCCGCGGTGCCGCCGCGATGCGGGCTACACCATCCCCACCTCGCTCGGGATGTGCGTCACCTGCGCCTACCCCGATCCCATCGCCACCTGATCGCCTTTCCAGCCCGGGTCCGGCCGCCCACCTCCTACAGCGTCGGCCGGACCCTTCGACTCCCGCGAAGGAGCAGATACATCGTGACCGAAACCACCGCGTCCCTGCCCCCGGACGAGCCGCAGGACGCCGTCGAGCCGGCGGCCAACGTGCTGCCGTTCACGCTGAAGAAGAGGCCACCCGCCGGCGACACCGACGCGCCCGCGGCGGGCGAGGTGCGGCCCGGTGAGTGGACCGCCGACCTGCCCGACACTGACGACCCCGAGGCCGAGGGCGTCACCGAGGGGGCGCCGGTCGACCCGCCGCGCGAGGTCTATCCGCCGTCGGTGGCTGAGTGGATGGAGGCCAAGGACAAGGCGCGTCTGCCGGTGCTGCCGGACTGGGTGAAGCTGCCTGACCAGCGCACGGCCGTGCGGAAGTGGGCTGTTCGCCACTACTCCACTGTGGTCGGCTATCACGCGATCCGGCTGCCGTGCATCTACACGCCCAAGGTGCTGTGGTACTCGCCGCGTGGGGCGTGGCGCTGGTCGATCGCGGTCGGCCACTGGGTGTTCGACGCCGAGGGCAAGCCCCTGCGCCTGGCGGCCGTGGCCGCCGAGGATGCGGGCGATTACCTGCGGTTGTCTCGGCAGCGTGATGACCGGGTCCGGTTGCGGACCATCCTCGCCGCGTTGGCCGGGCTGGTCGGCCTCGCCGCCGCGCTCACCCTGTTCGTCATGGCGCCGTCGTGGCTGTTGCTGCTGGCCATCGTCGCGCTGACCACGGCGCTGGGCATCGCGGGGGCGCCGGCGGACCGGCCGCTGATTGACCGGGCGAAGGTGACGTTCCGCAAGCGCAAGCTGTCCTCGGACATCATCACCCGCGCGTTCGAAGCGGCAGGGCTCACCACGAAGGACCAGGGCATCGCCTTCCCGCGGCCGATCGGGCGGGACGGCGACGGTTGGCGGGTGGTGGTGGACCTGCCGTATGGCAAGACCTTCGCGGACGCGGTCAAGGCACACGAACGCCTCGCGTCCGGCATCGACATCGCCCCCACCCAACTGTTCCTCGACAAGGATGAGACCAGTGCGCGGCGGGTGTCGATGTGGATCGCCGACCGCGATCCGTTGGCTGTTCCCTCCGGCAAGAGCCCGCTGCTGGGGGCGACGCGGGTGGACTTTTGGAAGCCCTTCCCGTGGGGCGTGGACGAGCGGGGCAACCCGGTCATGGCCACCATGCTGTGGTTGTCCCTGTTGGTCGGCGCGGTGCCTCGTCAGGGAAAGACGTTCTCCGCACGCACCATCGCCCTGGCCGCCGCGCTGGACCCGTACGTCAGGTTGTACGTGTTCGACGGGAAGGCATCGCCGGACTGGCGCAAGTTCGCCCTGGTCGCGCACCGTATCGCGTTCGGCATCGTGCCCAAGAACGGGTTCGATCCGGTGGTGCATCTGCTGGCCGCGCTGCGGGAGTTGAAGGCGGACGTCGAGGACCGCTACCACCGGCTGTCCGAACTGCCGCTGCACATCTGCCCGGAGGGCAAGCTCACCCCGGAGATCAGCCGGGACAAGAAGCTGAACATGCCCCTCACCCTGTTCGTGATTGATGAGGTGCAGGAGTACTTGCAGCACCCGGAGCACGGCAAGGAAATCCTCTCTCTCTTGGTCTACCTCGCCCGGGTCGCCCCGGCCGTCGGCGTCAGCGTGATGACGTCGACGCAGAAGCCGGACGACAAGGCGTGCCCCTCGGAGCTGCGCGACCAGCACCAGGCCCGGTTCGCCCTGCGGGTCGGCGCCTACCAGGTCTCCGACACCATCCTCGGTGCGGGCTCCTACAGCGAGGGTCTGGACGCGTCCAAGCTGCTGAAGTCCCACAAGGGTGTGGGCATCCTCAAGGGCATGTCGGACGACTCCGGCATCGTGCGCACCTACCTCGCCAACGGGCAGGACGCTGAACGCATCCTGACCCGCGCCGCCGCGCTGCGCGAGGCTGAGGGAACCTTGTCCGGCGACGCAGCCGGAGAGGCACCGGCACCCGAGGTGTCCGCCACGATCCTGGACGATGTCGCGGCCGTGCTCGGCAAGGGCGAGGCCAAGGTGTGGTCCGAAACCATCGTTGAACGCCTCGCCGACATGCGCCCCGAGGTCTACGGCGCGTGGGCGGAACTGGACGACAAGCCCAAGGCCGAAGCACTGTCCACGGCGCTCAAGCCGTTCGGGGTGGCCGTCGACCAGATCAGCCGCCGCATCGACGGACGGCAGGTCAACAAGCGGGGCATCAAGCGCGACGACATCGCCGCCGCGATTACGGAGCGCAACAAGAAGCGGGACGCCGGATAGGTGCTCACGGGTTGCTACCGGTAGCGGTCACCGCCGCTACCGGTAGCAACCCTGCTAGCGACCGAAACCGCTCCTGATCAGGCTTCTAGCACCTAGCGGCCGACCTGCGGAAACCCCGAAAACCCGGCCTGGAGGCCCTCCATGACGCTGCCCGTACTCGCTACCACCCTGCTCCTGCTGATCACGCTTGGTTACGCTCTCGTGTGCGTCGCGAACCCGTTCGGTCGCTGCCGCAAGTGCCGCGGACTCGGCTTCCAGCTCACCACCGACCGCAAGGGCAGGCCCAAGCGCGGCAAGCACTGCCGCCGCTGCGACGGCCACGGCATCCGCATACGCCGCGGCCGACACCTCTACAACCGCGCCGCCCACACCTGGCGCAACGGCGCCCGCTGACCACCTCCCCAACACACCCCCGCCGAAAGGGGATTCGCCGTCATGGCGCTCACCGACCGCGACCCGCACAACGCCCGTGAGGTCGCCCGCGTGCTCTACCTGTCCGCCAAGGCCGTACGGCTCCAAGCCCGCGGCAAGTCCACCCGCGCCATCGAGCGCGAGATCGAAGAGATCCGCCGCAAGGCGCAGGCCCGCGAGAACACCACGGCCCGCCGCCGCTGACCGCACCGGAGCCCCGCCATGACACTCACCATCTCCGCCGTCGTCCTGCTGGGCATCGCGGCCTTCCTCGCCCTGAAGATGCGCTCCGCCAAGGTCGGCGCCCCCTTCGTGCTGTTCCTCTTCGGCTTCTTCGCCGCCCACAGCGGCGCGGCCGGAGCCATCAACGGCATGTGCCAGTCCTTCGCTCACTTCCTCGCCCGCCTGCGCGGCTGACCCGCAACGGAGACCGCTATGACCGAACTCGCCGGACACTGGATGGCCACCGCCGCCCCGAAAGCGGCACCGGCCATCGCCACCTCCACCGTGCTCATCCTGGCCCGCGTGTGGAACGCTAACGGCGCCGAACACAGCGTAGGAGACGTCTGGTTGATGGGCACGCTGGCCGTCGGTGCCGCACTCGCCGGGTGCGTGACCGCCACCGGCCAACACGGCGCCCCGCTCGCCGCCGCCACCGCGTTCACCGCCTCCGGCGCGCTTGCCGTCGCCGGGGTGGCCGCCTACTCCGACAGCATCACCCCGGCACTGCTGCTGTGGGCCATCGCGACCGTCATCGCCTACGTCCTGGCCGCCCGCATCTGGCGCGAGGACCGCCGCGAACTGGGCGCGTTCGAGCGGCGGATGACCGAGCGCCGCGAGGACCATGCGCACGTCGAACGCGTCGAGGCCATCCGTGGCCGTGCGCAAGTCGAGACCGCGCGGGTGCAGATCGAGGTAGCCCGCGAAAGCACCGCCTACGCAGCGGCGCTGGCCGAAGCGCTGACCGCCCGCGCCGCCCTCCCCGGATTCGACCCGGCCGCGCTCACCCGCACGGGACTGCCGGAACTCCCCGCCGTCGAGATCACCAAGGAGACCTGAACCATGTTCGAGATCCGCGTCATCTGCGACCCTGCCGACACCGAACGCGTCACCACCGCGCTCACCAACGCATTCGCCACCGGCACTGCGCGGCAGCACCCCACCCAGGGCGGCAAGAGGCACCGCCTGTACGTCACCGCTGACCATCGCCCCGAGCCGGGACCGTGGCCGACACCGGAGCAGGCATACGCGAACGCCCCGAGCATCGACCAGGAGATCGGCTGGACGGTCCACACCATCGCTGAAGCCGAGTGCTTCACCGCGTTGGACCGCGAGTTCTACCTGCGCAAGGCCGCGCTGCTGGACCGCATCGCGCTCGTGGACGAGCCCGACCTGTTCAGCGACGCCACAGAGGCAGCCGAAGCCGCGGCCGTGGTTCTGCTCGACACCGACAAGAGCGCAGGCGGCCGATACCACGGCCGGCACTACTGGCCCGAACACCCCGCGGCCGGGGCCAACCCCCGCGGCTACGTGCGCCAGGAATACGCCGACTGGGTCGAGCACCACTAGATACGCCCGAGGGCGGCGGCACTCCCGGACAAGGACAGCCCGCCGCCCCCGGTCTCCCTATCCCGACGTAGCAGAACAGGAGACCTCCAGCATGACGCAATCCATCCCCATCCGGCGAGCGCCCAGCGCGCCGCCCCGCCTGCTGGCGCTGTGCGCCGGCTACGGCGGCCTGGAAATCGCCCTGCGCGCCGGCACCGGCGGCATCCCGGTCGCGTTCGCCGAGAACGACCCGCACGCTGCGGCCGTGTTCGCCGCCCACCACCCCGAGACGCCGAACCTGGGCGACATCACCGCCGTGGACTGGCGCCAGGTCCGCGACCTGTACGCGCCGGACGTGATCGGCGCCGGTTTCCCCTGCCGCAACATCTCCAACGCTGGCCGAAAGGACGGAATCAATGGGCAGTGGTCGCGGGTCTGGAAAAACGTCGCTGAGGCTGTGGGCGTCCTTCGACCGCGCTACGTCTTCCTGGAAAACGTGGCGGCGCTCCGCTCACGGGGGCTGGACGTCGTCGCCGCGGACCTGGCCGCGCTCGGGTATGACGCGCGGTGGACATGTCTACGAGCTGGTGACCCCGAAATCGGGGCCCCGCACCCCCGGGACCGCTGGTTCGCAATTGCCCATCCCGCTGATGCCGACCCCCACCACCTCGGACGGCACTGGCGGACCCGGCACCTCGCCGAAGCGCAAGGGCGGGATGAACCCGCGCACCGCGGTGACCAGGCTGCCGGCGCCCCCGGAGGAGTGAGCCTGTTCCCCACGCCCACAGCGGCCGATTCGAGGGGGACTGCGAATTTTAGGGCCGACGGAACACCGTACGGAAACGGGTACGGGAGCACCCTGACGGACGCCGTCCGCAGCCTGTTGCCTACCCCGGCGGCCCGCGACTGGAAGTCGCGAGCGTCGAACCTGCTCGGCAGGAACGCGCGCCCACTGAACGAGGTGGTCGTCAACCTGCTGCCCACACCGAAGGCGTCGGACGGACCGCACGGCGGGCCGAACCAGCGCGATACCTCCGGCCGGTACTACTTGCCCGGCCAGGCCGTACGGCTCGATGACCGGTGGGTGGCCAGTGACGGCACCGACTACGGGCCCGCCATCCGCCGGTGGGAGCACGTCATCGGTCGCCCTGCGCCATGTCCCACCGAGCCCGGTACCCGCGGGAACCGTCGTCTGTCGCCCGCGTTCGCGGAATGGCTCATGGGCCTACCCGCAGGGTGGGTCACCGCCGTGGACGGCATCCCCCGCAAGGAACAGCTCAAGATCCTCGGCAACGGCGTGGTGCCCCAACAGGCCCACCATGCTTACGGCCTGCTTCTCGGGGCCCACATCCCCGCCGCGGTGGAGAGGAGGGCCGCCGCATGAACCGCCACCTGCAAACTGCGCTGGAACTCGCGGCGGCCGGCGTGCCGCCGCTGCCCCTACGCGAGGGCAAGCTGCCGTTCGGCAACTGCCGGAGCTGTGCACGCGTCGCCGCCGGCGCCCCCTGCATCTGCGGCGGACGCCCCAACATGAAGGAAACGGGCCCTTGCCAGTGCCCGGCACCGTGCCACGCGTGGGCCGCAGCCACCACCGACCCCCGCGTCCTCACCTCGCCGGCGTGGGCGCCTGCGTGGCGTGAGGCTGCGGCCGTCGCCTACCACCCCGGCGGGGCCGGGCTGACGGTGGCCGACCTGGACGACGCGGCAGCCGTCGCGTGGGCACGGGAGACCCTGCCGCCCACCCGCACGGTGCCGACGACGCGGGGCGAGCACTGGATCTACCGGGGCGCCATGCCGTCGTCGAACGCGGTCCGCCCGGGTGTCGACATCAAGTCGCTGATGCAGTACGCCCGTTGGCTCGGTCCCGGGACCGGCCGTATGGCCGTTCTCCCGGCGGCCGTGCGCGCCCTGGTGGTGAAGGAAGACACCACCCCCGCCCCGGGGGAGGTGGCCTCTTCCCTTCCCGGCCGCGCCGCGTGGGACCGGTCGGTGGCCACCGGGTGCCGCCACACCGAGCGGTACATCCGCACCGGCCTCGAACGCGGCCTCGCCCTCGTCCGAGCGCGCACCGAATCCGGCGCGGGCTCGCAGGCGTTCGGTGTCGCCCGGTTCCTCGCCGCACAGCACACCGCGTGTCCCGGACCCTGCGGACTCGCGGCGATCGGTGAGGAGATCGTGGCCGCCGCCGTCTTGGTGGGCGTCCCGGAGACCTACGCGCGCCGCGCGGTCGCCAACGGCCTTGAAACGGCTGTGGAGCGCGCGGCATGAACAAAGCATCCCGAACCCCCGTGAACAGCCCTTGGCGCGCCGTACAGCGCCCGCCACGGCCGACCGTGGGCGAACCGAAGGTCGCCGCCCGCAAGGGCGTCCTTTCTGCCGTTGGTTCTGACCCGCAGATGGTCACCGTCACCGGCATCACCCCGGGGCTTCAGATCCAGTGCGAGGGCGTACCGGTCGCGGACTGGCTCTGCGCCTGCGGGCATCACGAACGCGCCCGGGGCCGTGCCGCCGTCATCCGGCTGACCGCCCGTGTCCGCGTCGGCGTCTGCCTGCACAACACCACCGCTGAAGGGAGGGCAGTCGCATGACTCCACAGCCTGTGGACAGCCCCGACCTGTGGGACGGACTGCCCACCCTGGAAGAACCGCCCGGCGAGGACGACGCGGCACCGGACGTGTGGGAGGACCCCATTCCCCTCACCGGTCAGCGTCAGCGTCCGCCGTTCCCCGACCACGTTTTCCCGGCGTGGTTGGGGGAGTTCGTGGCGGCCGTCGCGGAGGAGACGCAGACTCCGGTAGACCTCGCCGGTTCTATCGCCCTCGCGGTGCTCGCCACGGCGGCCGGGGGCCGGTCGGTGGTCCATGTACGTGGGAACTGGCGTGAGCCGACCAACCTCTACACGGTGGTCGCACTCCCGCCCGGCAACCGGAAGTCCGCCGTTTTCACCCTGCTGACCAACCCCCTCTATGAGGCGGAGAAACAGCTCAAGACGGCGATGAAGCCGGTCATCGTGGAAGCGGAGTTGACGGCGCGGTTGGCCAAGGAGGCGGCGGACAAGGCTGCTGCCAAGGCCGCGTCCGCCGACGGCGACAAGCGCGATGAGATCGTGGCCACCGCCATCGGCCTTGCACAGACGGCCGACACTCTCACCGTCCCCGCCGAACCCCTGTTGCTCGCCGACGACTCCACACCTGAGACCGTCACCTCGCTCATCGCGGAACAGGGCGGGCGGCTGTCGGTGATGAGCGATGAGGGAGGAATCTTCGACATCATCGCAGGCCGCTACTCGGGCAGCCCCAACATGGAAGTCTTCCTCAAGGGCCATGCCGGGGGACGCCTGAGGGTGAACCGGCAGACCCGCCGCGAGTACATCGACGCCCCCGCCCTGACCATGGGACTGGCCGTACAGCCCGATGTGCTCCTGGACATAGGGAAGATCAAGGGCGCCAAGGGGCGCGGCCTACTGGGTCGCTTCCTGTACTCGCTGCCGGTGTCAACGGTCGGCGAGCGGAAGGTCATCACCGAACCGGTCCCCGAACAGACGGCCGCCACCTACACCGCCCGGGTCATCGACCTCACCTTGGCTCTCGCGGAATGGACCGACCCGGCCGTCATCCAGCTCACGCCCGAGGCGGACGCGGCCCTGATCGCCTATCAGGAACGGGTGGAACCCTGGCTCAAGACGCGCGGCGGGAAGCTGGGCCACATCACCGACTGGGCCGGGAAACTCGTCGGAGCGACCGCCCGCATGGCCGCACTGCTGCACCTCGCCGAACACGGCGGCAACGGCTACGCCCATCCGGTCACCGAAGCCACCATGCGCGCGGCCATCGAGCTGGGGGAGTACTACACCGCCCACGCCCTCGCCGTGTTCGACGCCATGGGCGCCGACCCGGTCGTGTCCCGCGCCCGCAGCATCCTGGAAGCGCTGAGAGACAACGGATGGGAAGACGTCAGCCGACGGGACGTCTTCAGTGTCCTGTCCCGCAGCGAGGTGCCCACCGTCGCCGACCTGGAACCCGCCCTCGCGCTACTGGAAGACCACGGATACCTGCGGTCCTACCAGCCCGAGCGCACGGGTAAGCGCGGACGCCCGCCAGCGCCCCGCCTCACCGCCCACCCGTCCCTGCGCCACGGCGGCCGGTGACCCCCGTCCGCGCACACAACCCCTCTCGCACAAACCGCAAAATCCGCAGAAAAGCCCGGCAGTACCGCTGACCTGCGGCGGGACCCTCACCGCACCCCCGCGAGGGTTCCGCCGCACAATCCCGCAATATTCCGCAAAAAACCGTGCCGTGGCCGTCCGGCCGGACCCCCCGGGTGCCCCTGATTTTTGCGGAATATCGCGGATTTCTGCGGAGCCCACCCCAGCACCACGCGCGCACCGCATCACCCCAGGTCAGCGGCTAGGTACCGGGTTTCTGCGGATTTTGCGGTTTGTGCGGCGGCACCTGCCCACGCAGCCAGCCCCACAGGAGTGAGCCTTGGACGAACACACCAACGCCGTGCCCCTCGCCGACGATGACCCAACCCTGGTTCTCCTCAAGGTGGAGGAGGCCGCCCGCCGACTCCGCATCGGCCGGACCAAATGCTTCAGCCTCATCGGCTCCGGCGCGCTGGAGTCCGTGATGGTCGATGGCCTCCGCAGGGTCCCGGTCGACGCCGTATCCGAATACGTCACCCGTCTCCGCACCGCTCAACGCGCCGCTTGACGACGCCCGGAGCGGCGGCACTCCCGGACAGGACAGCCCGCCGCCCCGGCCTCCATCCCGACACCAAGAACAGGAGTCTGCCAGTGGCAGAGAAAGAGAAGCGCACCCGACAGCCCAACGGCCGAAGCTCCATCTACCTCGGCAAGGACGGCAAGTGGCACGGCCGAGTCACCGTCGGCGTACGCGACGACGGCAAGCCGGACCGCCGCCATGTCGAGCGGAAAACCAAGACGGACGTTGCCGAGGCCGTCAAGGAGTTGGAGCGGCAGCGCGATGCCGGGAAAGTGCGCAAGCCCGGCAAGCCCTGGACGGTCCGGGCGTGGCTGACGCACTGGATCGAGAACGTTGCGCCGCTCGCCGTCAACGACAACACGATGGTGGGGTACGGCGTTGCCGTGAGGAGGCACCTCATCCCTGGCTTGGGCGCTCACCGCCTCGACAGGCTCAAGCCCGAGCACATCGAAGCGTTCTACGCGAAGATGCAGGCCAACGGCAGCAAGGCCGCGACCGCCCACCAGGTGCACCGCACGTTCCGGACCGCGCTCAACGAGGCCGTACGGCGCGGCCACCTCGGACAGAACCCGGTTCAGTTGGCCAAGGCCCCGAAGGTGGGTGAGTACGAGGTGGAGCCCTACAGCGTGCAAGAGGTGCAACGCCTGCTGAAGGCCGCCGGTCGGCACCGCAACTCGGCACGGTGGGCCGTAGCCCTCGCCCTCGGACTGCGGCAGGGGGAAGCGCTCGGCCTGAAGTGGGAGGACGTGGACCTTGAAGGTGGGTTCCTTCTGGTCCGCCGCAGTCGTCACCGCGCGCAGTACGCGCACGGGTGCGCGGAACCCTGCGGACGCAAGGCCGGGTACTGCCCGCAGAGGCGACGGAGCAACCCGGAAACGTCCACCACCAAGTCGCGTGCCGGTCGCCGCGCGGTCGGTCTCCCGGAACAGCTCGTTGACCTACTGCGAGCCCACCGCAAGGCGCAGGACGCGCAACGAGAGGCGGCGGGGAAGCGCTGGGTGGAGGGCGGGTGGGTGTTCGCCGACGAACACGGCCGCAGCCCGTCCCACCGCAGGGACTGGACCGAGTGGAAGGCTCTGCTGACAGACGCGAACGTCCGTGACGGGCGTCTGCACGACGCACGCCACACGGCCGCCACGGTCTTGCTCATTCTCGGCGTCTCTGAGCGCGCCGTCATGGGACTCATGGGGTGGTCAACTACCGCCATGGCCGCTCGGTATCAGCACATGATCGATAGCGTTCGGAGCAGCATCGCCGCGCAAGTCGACACGCTGATCTGGAAAACGGACGGGGTGCCTGATGTCGGGATCGCCGAGGAGGCTGAGGGATAGTCGCCCTGGTGAGGGCCGGGGGAGTGACACATAAAACACAACATGTAGTGGCTGGCCGATGCTTGGCCTACCAGATGTTGCGGTTGGGTCCCGATGAACTGCCGCCGAGCACGGTATGCTCTGGGAAACCTCACGGCCTTTCAGGTCTGCCGGAAGGCAACCTCGGTCACGCCTGCAAGCAATCGACCGAGGGTGCCCCCCGTCGCGAGGTCACATCAACCCGCTTCATGTCAGAAGGGTTCAGCGATGACTTCAATTCCTGACCGTACCCGATGTTTGTTTCCGGGCGGTAGCGCTCTTCCCGTCGGACTCCCCGGCCGGGGCGCCATCGTGATCATAGTTCTGTGGCTGGCGGCTGCTGCGAACCGTTGGGATGTGGTCGCCGCCCTGACTGCCCTGATCGGCGGCGGCTCGGTCGTCTGCCGTCAGAAGTCCTAGTTCAGTGCGAGAGGCGAGCGTGGTCTTCTCTCACGGCCCTCGACCTCGCCTCACTCATCTAACTGAGACGGGAACTGAGACGGACGAACAACGGGGCGGCACCCTTCCGGGGGTGCCGCCCCTTTCTTTTGCCTGGTCAAGGCGGTGGAGGCCGTGACCGGAATCGAACCGGCGTAACTCGCTTTGCAGGCGAGTCCCTCAACCACTCGGGCACACGGCCGTGTTGATGTCCTCGACGATAGGCCGCCGTACCGGGGTGAGGTCAACGATTCCGCGCGCCTCGCAACACGACCGCCATACCGCGTTCACGAAGCCCGCCAGGGGATGTTCCGCCACGGGCTGGCGGGATCACGGGTGAGGATGCGGTGCGGGTCGAGTACGGAGTCGTACGCGTGCCCGAACTGCCCCTCGTCGGACCGTAGGACGCTGCCCAGCGTGTACCCAGCGGAGAACTCGTCCCAGGACGCGTACGTCTCGCGGCACAACTGCCCCGCCCGCAGCACCGCCTGCTCCGCTTCGGCGGGCTCGCAGAGACGGGCGCCCAGCCCCCTGCGGATGAAGTTGATCGCCCGGCCGTAGTCGTAGCCGTTGACGGAGCGGACGAAGCCGTACGGCGGCAGCAGCCCGTCGGCCTGGAAGCGGGCCTCGTAGCGCAGCACCCTTCCGATCAGGGAGAGCACCGCCGCGATCTCGGGTTCGCGGGTGCCGGAGTGGCGCAGCGTGGCCTCGGCCGACCGGTGCCACACATCGACCGGCGGTGGGGCGCCGTGGGCCTGTGCCAGCTCGGCGCGGATCCGGAGCACGAACTTCGGCTCGGGGGCGGTGTGTACGCCCTTGAGCAGATAGTCCAGCTGCCGGTGCCACTCGTCGCGGTCGGCCACGTTCCACGGATCGCGCAGCGCCTCCACATCGCCGGGGTAGCTGTCGTAGACATCCCCGAGGTCGTTCCACAGCGCCTGTTGGTGTACGGCGAGGTGGGCACCGCACGCGAGCGCGTGGGCGAGCGGGCCGTGCAGCGGGCCGGTGAACTTCGTCAGCAGTTCGGCGTCGCCGTGCACCGGCCTGGGCGCGTGCTTGGCGATCCGCTTCCACCGCCTGCGGTCCGCCGGCCGGGCGGGGAAGTACATCTCGCCCGGCGTCCCGGGGTTGACCACCAGCCACGCGTTGTCGTCGGGCCAGGCCTCGGCGAGCAGCCGCAGGTTGGTGGGCGAGACGACGTGATCGGGGCGGCGTGGCGGCAGTTCACCACGGGTGCGCAGCGCGACGCACAACCGCCCGGCCGGGTCCCAGTGCGGTACGAAGGTGATGCTGTCCAGATCGGCGTCGGCGTGCACCTTCAGTACGTCGACGAACATGGCGAAGCACGCCAGGATGGCGAGGAAGCCGTCCGCGTCGCCGCGGCACTTCGCCTCGTACAGCAGGCGTTCGACCTCGGTCGGTGGCTGCCACATCCCCCCGAACGCCCGTGCCGTGCCCGCCGTGTTCATGGCAGGCGACTCTACTGATCCACTGCTGGCGGATCACCGGGGCCTACGGTGTACGACCATCGGACGACGAGGAACAGGACTCCGGACAGGGGCCACTGCGCTCGGCGCCACTTACGCTGGCGCGGTGACCACGCTCAATGAGCACCTCGATGACCAGCAGACGCCGCCGATACCGGGATCTTCCGCCGACCGCGCGGAGACGGTGCTCAGCCGCCGCTATCGCGCGCTGACGCTGGGGATCGTCTCGGTCGTCCTGCTGGTCGCCTTCGAGGCGACCGCCGTCGGCACCGCGATGCCGGTTGCCGCACGTGACCTGCACGGCCTGTCGCTGTACGGCTTCGGCTTCTCCGGGTACTTCACCACCAGCCTGTTCGCCATGGTGGTCTCCGGCCAGTGGTGCGACCGGTCGGGACCGCTCGCGCCGCTCAGCACCGGCATCGCCTGCTTCGCCGCCGGACTCGTGGCGTCCGGTACCGCGCAGGCCATGTGGCCGTTCATCGCGGGCCGGGCCGTCCAGGGCGTCGGCGGCGGGCTGCTGATCGTCGCGCTCTACGTGGTCGTGGGCCGCGCCTACCCCGAGCGCCTGCGGCCCTCGGTGCTGGCCGCGTTCGCCGCGTCCTGGGTGGTGCCGTCCATCGTCGGGCCGCTGGTCTCCGGTGCGGTGACCGAACAGCTGGGCTGGCGTTGGGTGTTCCTCGGCATTCCGGTCCTGGTGGCACTGCCGGTCTCGATCGCACTGCCCGCGCTGCGCCGGGTGGCGGTCGAGCCGCCCTCCCGCCCGAAGGAGCCCCCGCGCGCCGCCGACCCGCCGGTGCGGGGCCGCCGCCGGATCCTGCTGGCGCTGGGCGTCTCCTCGGGCGCGGCGCTGCTGCAGTACGCGGGCCAGGACGTGCGGACGTGGTGGTCGCTGCTGCCCGGGCTCGCGGGCGCGGCGCTGCTGGCGCCGTCGGCGGTCCGGCTGCTGCCGCCCGGCACCTTCCGCGCCGGGCGCGGACTGCCGTCGGTGGTGCTGCTGCGCGGCATTGCGGCCGGGTCGTTCCTGGCCGCCGAGAGCTTCGTCCCGCTGATGCTGGTGACCCAGCGGCAACTGTCCCCGACCCTGGCCGGGCTCTCCCTCGCCGGTGGCGGCCTGACCTGGGCGCTGGGCAGCTATGGGCAGTCCCGGCCGCGCTTGGAGCCGTACCGCGAGCGCTTGGTGCGCGCCGGGATGGGTCTGGTGGCCGCGGCGGTCGTCGGTGCGGCGCTGGCGCTGGTACCGGGCGTACCCGCGTGGATCGTCGCGGTCGCGTGGTGCGTCGGCGGGCTCGGCATGGGCATGGTGATCGCCTCGATGAGCGTCCTGCTCCTCAACTACTCGCCTCCGCAGGAGGCGGGCGCCAACTCGGCGGCGCTCCAGGTGTGCGACGCGCTCTCCAACGTCGTCCTGGTCGCTGCCGGGGGAGTCCTGTTCGCCGCCCTGGGCGGCGGCACGGTCGCCGCCACCGGTGGCGCCTCGTCGGCCACCCATGGCCACCCGGCCGCCTTCGCGGCCGTGTTCTGCCTGGCGGCGGCGGTCGCGCTGGTGGGCGTGGGGGTGGCGGGGAGGGTGCGGCGCGGCCCGGAGGGCAGTGCTGAGAGCTTTTCCCGGTAGGCGACTTGGCACCTCCTGGCGCTTGGCGCGCGGCACTGGACGCCAGTTGTCCCCGGGGTGCGCCGGGACCGCCCAAGATCGCTGGGCCCCTGCGGTGGTTCGCGCTCTGTGACCTCCGTCGCACCCCGGCCGGGACTCGCCGCGTTCCGCGCGGGGCGGCGATGGGGCGCCGTTAAGCTGTCACGGTTTTCGTATCCGCCCGACGTGATCGACAGTTCCGACGGACCCGCCCGGAGACCGTGACTACCACCGCCTCGCACCATCTCTCACCCGCTTTCCCCGGTCGTGCCCCATGGGGTACGGCCGGGAAGTTGCGTGCCTGGCAACAGGCCGCCCTGGACGCGTACGTCCAGTCCCAGCCGCGCGACTTCCTCGCCGTGGCGACACCGGGCGCGGGCAAGACGACGTTCGCGCTGACCCTTGCCTCGTACCTGTTGCACAACCACGTTGTGCAACAGGTCACCGTGGTCGCGCCCACCGAGCATCTGAAGAAGCAGTGGGCCGAGGCGGCGGCGCGGATAGGCATCAAGCTGGACCCGGACTACAGCGCGGGTCCGGTGTCGAAGGAGTACCACGGCGTCGCCGTGACCTACGCGGGCGTCGGGGTCCGCCCGATGCTGCACCGCAACCGCTGTGAGCAGCGCAAGACGTTGGTGATCCTGGACGAGATCCACCACGCCGGTGACTCCAAGTCGTGGGGCGAGGCGTGCTTCGAGGCGTTCGACCCGGCCGCTCGGCGGCTCGCGCTCACCGGTACGCCGTTCCGTTCCGACACCAACCCGATCCCGTTCGTGGCGTACGCCGAGGGGCAGGACGGGATCCGGCGGTCCGTCGCCGACTACACGTACGGATACGGCAGCGCGCTCGCCGACGGTGTGGTGCGGCCGGTCATCTTCCTGTCGTACAGCGGGAACATGCGCTGGCGCACCAAGGCGGGCGACGAGATCGCCGCCCGGCTCGGCGACCCGATGACCAAGGACGCCATCGGACAGGCGTGGCGCACCGCGTTGTCGCCGACCGGTGAGTGGATCCCGAACGTGCTGCGCGCCGCCGACCAGCGGCTCACCGAGGTCAGAAAGGGCATTCCGGACGCGGGCGGCCTGGTGATCGCCTCCGACCAGGACTCGGCCCGCGCCTACGCCAAGCTGATCCGGGAGATCACCGGGGCCAAGGCGACGGTCGTGCTCTCCGATGACACGGGCGCGTCGAAGCGGATCGACGACTTCAGCGACTCGGACGACCGCTGGATGGTCGCGGTCCGCATGGTGTCCGAAGGTGTGGACGTGCCGCGCCTCGCGGTGGGCGTCTACGCCACGACGATCTCGACGCCGCTGTTCTTCGCGCAGGCGGTCGGCCGTTTCGTACGGTCCCGGCGGCGCGGTGAGACGGCTTCGGTCTTCCTGCCCACCATCCCGATGCTGCTCGGCTTCGCCAACGAGATGGAGGTCGAGCGCGACCACGTGCTCGACAAGCCGAAGAAGGCGGGCGAGGACGACATCTACGCGGAGGAGGACAAGCTCCTCGCGGAGGCCGAGAAGACGCAGGACGAGGTCACCGAGGACCAACTGCCGTTCGAGGCGCTGGAGTCGGACGCGGTCTTCGACCGGGTGCTGTACGACGGCGCCGAGTTCGGCATGCAGGCGCATCCCGGGAGCGAGGAGGAGCAGGACTACCTCGGCATTCCGGGGCTCCTTGAGCCGGACCAGGTGCAGATGCTGCTGCAGCGGCGGCAGGCGCGGCAGATCGCGCACAGCCGCAGGAAGCCGGACGCCGAAGCGGACCTGGTCGAGCTGCCCGCGGAGCGGCGTCCGGTCGTCAGCCACAAGGAACTGCTGGAGCTGCGCAAGCGGCTCAACACGATGGTGTCCGCCTACACCCATCAGAGCGGTAAGCCGCACGGCGTGATCCACAACGAACTGCGCCGCGCCTGCGGCGGCCCACCCAGCGCGGAGGCGACCGCGGGCCAGATCCAGGAGCGGATCAGGAAGGTCCAGGAATGGGCCACCCGCATGCGCTGACGCTCGCGCTGTGCGGTGGGGGTTCTACGGGGGCTGGCGCCCCCGGGCCCCGGCGGTGGGCTTCGCGTCTGTGCTGACGCTCGCGCTGTGCGGTGGGGGTTCTACGGGGGCTGGCGCCCCCGGGTCCCGGTGGTGGGCTTCGCGTCTGTGCTGACGCTCGCGCTGTGCGGTGGGGGTATTGCGGGGCTGGTGCCCCCCGGGCCTCGGCGGTGCTGGGGGGCTGGCGCTCCCGGGCCCCTGGTCGGTGTCGGGGCTGAGGTCAAGATTCCGCATGAGGCAATGCGAGTAAAGCGGTGCGATCTGGCGGGGTTGGTCGCGAAAAGGTAAAGCTCTCTGCCCGGATTGTGGACGAGACCTTTCGCTGAGCGGTACAAGCTCGCTACTGTCCCGCTCACGCACGCGCCGTGGCAACGCCGCCGCGGAGCGCAGCCGGGTTCCACGCGACCGGCGGCCTCTGCGCGCGCTGCCGCGCTGTCGGCAGTGGTCCTGCCGCGCCGAGCCGCCACTCACTTGAGGAGGGGGCGTCGTGACCGCGGAGACCTCACAGACGCTCGACCGGGGACTGCGAGTCCTGAAGCTGCTGGCCGACACCGACCACGGGCTCACCGTCACCGAGCTCGCGGCGAAACTCGGCGTCAACCGCACCGTGGTGTACCGGCTGCTCGCCACACTCGAACAGCACGCCCTCGTGCGCCGCGACCTCGGTGGCCGGGCCCGGGTGGGGCTGGGCGTGCTGCGGCTGGCCCACCAGGTGCACCCGCTGCTGCGCGAGGCCGCGCTGCCCGCGTTGCGCTCGCTCGCCGAGGACATCGGCGCCACCGCGCACCTGACACTGGTGGACGGCAACGAGGCCCTCGCGGTCGCCGTGGTCGAGCCGAGCTGGACCGACTACCACGTCGCGTACCGCACCGGATTCCGCCATCCCCTCGACCGGGGCGCCGCGGGCAAGGCGATCCTGGAGGGCCGCCTGTGGCACGCGGCCCGCCGCACGGTGCCCGCCCCCGCCGCCGCCTGCGCGGGTGGCCCGGCACCGCAGGCGCAGCCGAACGGTGAGCGGCGGCCGGACGCCCCCGGCTACGTACTCACCCACAGCGAGCTTGAGGCGGGCGCCAGCGGCGCCGCCGCCCCGCTGCTCGGCGTCACCGGCATCGAGGGCAGCGTCGGGGTGGTGATGCTCGCGGACTCCGTCCCGGAGCGGGTCGGCCAGCGGGTCGTGGAGGCAGCAGTGGAGGTCTCCGAGGCACTGCGGTGACCGGTCGCCCGTCGGGCGAGGCGGTAGTTCCCAGCCGGGGAGCCAGGGTCAGCCCACCGGTGAGCGCAGCGGCTGGGGGCGCTGGGGCCTGGGGGACCGGGGGTCAGTCCCGGGAAAATGCTGTAATGCCTGTGTGTCTTCTCGCGCCAGGATCCTCGCCGTCTGCTCCGCTCTCGTCGTCGCGCTGATCGCGGTGGCCGCCTTCGCCCCGCTGCCGGTCACGATCGCCTATCCGGGCATGACCGCGAACGTCCTCGGCTCGAACAACGGGCAGCCGGTGATCACGGTCACCGGCACCAAGACCCGGCCGACCAGCGGACAGCTGCGGATGGTCACCATCGTCGCCACCGCGCCCAACGCCGATGTGCACTTCATCGACGTGTGGAAGGCGTGGTGGTCCAAGAGCGAGGCGGCGATGCCGCGCGATGCCGTCTACCCGGGCGGCGGCTCCGTCCAGCAGGTCAACCAGCGGAACCTCAACGAGATGCAGCAGTCCCAGCAGGCGGCCACCGCCGCCGCCCTGAAGCATCTGGGACTGTCGTCCTCGCAGGTGAAGGTGGACCTCAAGCTCGCGGACGTCGGCGGCCCCAGCGCCGGGCTGATGTTCACCCTCGGGATCATCGACCGCATCCAGGGTGACGGAAGGGGCTCCGACCTCACCGGCGGCCGCACCATCGCCGGTACCGGAACGATCGACACCGACGGCACCGTCGGCGCGGTCGGCGGCGTGCCGCTCAAGGAGCAGGCCGCCAAGCGCGACGGCGCCGGCATCTTCCTCACCCCCAAGGACGAGTGCTCCGACGCCAAGGCGGAGCTCCCCGCGGGCCTGAAGCTGATCCCGGTCAACAACCTCGACGACGCACTGTCCTCCCTCGCGGCGCTGCGCACCGGCGGGCCGCTGCCCACCTGCTGACGCTCAGCCCGTCTTGATGAACCCCTCCCGCACCAGCCAGTCCTTGGCGACCCTGCGCGGGTCCTGGCCGTCCACGTCCACCTTCGCGTTGAGCTGCTGCTGGTTCTCGGTGGTCAGCTTCGCCGTGATGGGGTCGAGGACGGCGGCCATCGCCGGATGTTCGCGCAGCGACCTGCTGTTGATCTCCGGGGCGGCGTTGTAGTTGGGGAAGAAGTGCCGGTCGTCGGCGAGGACCCGCAGGTGCTTGGCGGGGATCCGGCCGTCGGTGGTGAAGACCTCGCCGAGGATGCAGGAGCCGCCCTGGGCGACCTGCGTGTAGACGATGCCGCCGTCCATGATCCGGACGTTGCCGCCGGGGATGTTCATGCCGTACGCCTTCTGCATACCGGGCAGGCCGTCGTCGCGGACCTCGAACTCGTTCTCCACGCAGAGCGTGACCGCCCGCGGATCGGACCTCGACAGGGCGGCCACGTCGGAGAGGGTGCTGAAGCCGTACCTCTCCTGGTTGGCCTGGTTCGATCCCAGGGCGTAGGTGTTGTTGAGGCTGGCCGGCGGCAGCCAGGTCAGGCCGTTCCGGGCGTCCTCGTTCCGAACCGCCTGCCACTGCGCCCGGGGGTCGGGGATGGGTCTGGTGTGGCCGAGGTAGGTGATCCAGGCGGTGCCGGTGTACTCGTACATCGCGTCCGCCGTGCCCTTGAGCACCGCCTGGCGGGCGCCGATCGAGCCCTGGATGTTGGTCTTGTCGATGACGGTGGCGCCCGCCGCCTTCAGCGCGAGGCCCATCATCTCGCCGAGGATGATCTGCTCGCTGAAGTTCTTGGAGGTGACCGTCAGCGTCACCCCCTTGAGCGGCTTCCCCTGGCCGATCGAACCGGGCCGTACGGGGTCGGCGATGGCCTCGCCGCTCTTGAGCCCGCAGCCGGACAGCGCGGTGGTCGCGGTCAGGACGAGGACCGCGCCCAGTGCCACCGCCGCCCTCACTTCTGGAGGAAGCCCTCCCGGGTCAGCCATGACTTCGCCACCTCCCGCGGGTCCCGGCCGTCCACGTCCACCTGTGCGCCCAGCTTGCGGGCCTCCTCGGTGGTGAGCTTCGCGGTCACCGGGCCCAGCAGCGCGGCGAGTTGGGGATAGCGCCGCAGCGTCCTGCCGTAGACCACCGGGGCCGCGTTGTAGTCCGGGAAGAAGTGCCGGTCGTCGGTGAGCACGGTCAGGCGGTCCGCCGTGATGCGGCCGTCGGTGGCGTACACATCGCCGATCAGGCAGGCACTGCCCGAAGCCACCTGGGTGTAGATCAACCCGGCGTCCATCGTCATGATCCGCGACTTCGGCACCGAGATGCCGTAGGCCCGCAGCACGCCGGGCAGTCCGTCATCGCGCACCGCGAACTCGTTGTCCGCGCAGATGGTCACGGCCGACGGCGCTCGCCTGGACAGCGCCGCGATGTCGGAGAGCGTACGCAGGCGGTATTTGGCGGCGTTGGCCTCGTTGACGGCGAACGCGTAGGTGTTGTTCAGCTGCGCCATCGGCAGCCAGGCCAGGCCGTTCCCGGCGTCCTGCTCCCGTACCGCCCGCCATTGCGCCCGGGGGTCGGGGATGGGTCTGGTGTGGCCGAGGTAGGTGATCCAGGCGGTGCCGGTGTAGTCGTACATCGCGTCCGCCGCGCCGGTGAGCATCGACTGCCGGGCGCCGATCGAGCCGCTGATGCCGGTGTGGTCCCGTACCGTCGCGCCCGCCGCCTTGAGCACCAGGCCGGTGATCTGGCCGAGGATGCGCTGCTCGGTGTCCTGTTTGGAGGCCACCGTCAACTGGGCGCCGGACAGCGGCTTTCCGGCGCCGACGGAACCCGGCTTGACCGGGTCCGCGATGACCTCGCCGCTGTGCAGCCCGCAGCCGGACAGCGCCCACACCAGGGCCATGACGGCACACAGCGGTCGGCTCACCCCGCCTCCAGGCCGTGCGGGGTCATCTGCAGCTCGGCCAGCGACGCCAGCCAGTCCACCAGCAGTGCCAGCGCCACCGCCAGCACCGAGCCGACGATCAGCACCCGGGTGCGCTGGGTGACGATGCCGTTGGTGATGATCGTGCCGAGACCGCCGCCGCTGACGAATCCGGCGAGCGTGCCCGTACCGACGTTGAGCACCAGCGCGTTGCGCACCCCGGCCAGGATCAGCGGTACGGCCAGCGGCAGTTCGACCTTCCGTAGCACGCCCAACCCGGACATGCCGATGCCGCGCGCCGCGTCCACCAGACTCGGGTCGATGGCCCGCAGCCCGCTCATGGTGTTGCTGAGCACCGGCAGTACGGCGTACGCGACCAGGCCGACCAGCGCGGTGCCCGGTCCGATGCCCAGCCAGAAGGTGAGCAGCGCGAGCAGGCCGATGGACGGGATGGACTGGCCGAGGTTGGCGATCGCGGTGGCCACCGGCGCGGCCTTGCGCAGCGGTCTGCGGGTGAGCGCGGTGCCCAGTGGGATGGCGATGAGCAGCACGAAGAAGGTGGAGTAGACGACGAGTTTGATCTGCTGCCACAGCGCCTGGCGGACCGCGCCGCCGCTCAGCGAGTTCCGCTCGATGGAGTCCAGCGGGACGTTGGTGATCCACAGATAGGTGGCGACCAGCGCGAGCGCGATCACGATCGGGGTGAAGACCAGCTTCTTGGCCGAGACCTTGCGGCCGGGCGTGCTGGGCAGGATCGAGACCATGGGCTGTTCGTCCGGCTCGCCGACCGGGTCCTGCCGTTCGGCCAGCCGCTCGTGCTTCTCCGGGCCGCCGGTCATGGCTGCTCACCTCCGGCGAAGCCGCTCTCCAACTGCTCCAGCGTCTGGTGAGCACGCGCCTCCTGCAGGTCGTGCCGGTGCTCAAGGGCGGCCATCCGGTCGGCTTCCAGCAGTTCGTGTACGGAGTTCAGCAGCGTCTCCATGTCGACCACGCCCAGGTACTCACCGCGCCGCCCGGTGACCGGCACCCGGCCCGCACTGTCGGTGAGCACCGCCTCCAGCGCGTCCCGCAGCGTCGCGTCCCGGGTGACGTGATGGGAGACCAGCGTGCCCGCTCGGGCCAACGAGCCCTTGGCGCGCATCAGATCGCCGCGCCGCAGCCACTTGTACGGGCGGTGCTGCCGGTCAAGGAGCAGCAGTTCGTTGCCGCCGCGCTCGCGGAGCTTGTTGAAGATCTCCTGGAGCGGATCGTCCATGGTGACGGTGGGGACGTCCTCGATCCCCACATCCCGGACCCGGGTCAGGTTCAGCCGTTTCAGTGCGGCACCCGCGCCGACGAATCCGGAGACGAAGTCGTCCGACGGGTTGGTGAGGATCGCCTCCGGGGTGTCGAACTGGGCGATGTGCGACTGCTCCCGTAGCACCGCGATGCGGTCGCCGAGCTTGATCGCCTCGTCGAAGTCATGGGTGACGAAGACGATCGTCTTGTGCAACTCGTGCTGCAGCCGGATGAGTTCGTCCTGGAGGTGGTCGCGGGTGATCGGGTCGACCGCGCCGAACGGTTCGTCCATCAGCAGCACGGGCGGGTCGGCGGCGAGCGCCCGGGCGACGCCGACGCGCTGCTGCTGTCCGCCGGAGAGCTGGCGCGGGTAGCGGGCGTGGAACTCGCGCGGATCGAGTCCCACCAGGTCCAGCATCTCCTCGACCCGCTCCCTGATCCTCGCCTTGGGCCAGCCGACCATCTTCGGCACCTGCGCGATGTTCTCCGCGACCGTCATGTGCGGGAAGAGGCCGGAGGACTGGATGGCGTAGCCGATCCGGCGGCGCAGCTTCACCGGGTCGATGTCGGTGACGTCCTCACCGTCGATCCTGATGCGGCCGGAGCTCGGCTCGATCAGCCGGTTGATCATCCGCAGCGTGGTGGACTTCCCGCAGCCGGACGGCCCCACCAGAATTACCGTCTCTCCTGCGGCAATCTCCATGCTGACGCTGTCCACGGCGGGCTGCGGGCTGCCCGGATAGCGCTTGGTGAGGTCGTCGAGCTCTATGGTCGCGCCGGTGACGGCCCGCTGGCGCTCAGCCACGGATCCCCCTCGAAGTGGTCAGCCGTCCTACGAGGATCAGCGCGAAGTCGAAGAGAAGGGCCAGGATGACGATGCCCAGCGTTCCGGCCAGCACCTGATTGAGCGCGTTCGCGCTGCCGAGGCTGGAGATGCCGTTGAAGATCTCGTTGCCGAGGCCGGGTCCCGAGGCGTACGCGGCGACGGCGGCGATGCCCATCAGCATCTGGGTGGCGACCCGGATGCCGGTGAGGATCGACGGCCAGGCGATGGGCAGTTCGACCCTGAGGATCTGGGCCGTCCGGCTCATTCCGATGCCCTTGGCCGCGTCCACCAGGGTGGGGTCGACTCCGCGCAGCCCCACGATGGCGTTGCGCACGATCGGCAGCAGCGCGTAGAGCACCAGCGCCGTCACGGTGGGCGGCACGCCCAGGCCCAGCACCGGGATCAGCAGGCCGAGCAGCGCGTACGACGGGACCGTCATGATCGTCACCGTGGTGGCGATCGCCAGCCGTCCCGCCCGGTCGTTGCGGTACGTGAGCATGCCGATTCCGATGCCGATCACGGACGCCACCACCATGCACTGGAACACCGCGCTGGCGTGCTGGTACGTGTCCATCAGCAACTGCTGGCGCCGGTTGCTGACGAAGCTCCAGAAGTCCACGTCGGCCTCCCGACGACTAACCGTACTGACGGCTGACGAAAGACGTCTACGTACCGTCCTGAACCGTCCCTTCCTGCGATGCCTGCTCCACCAGCGGGATGATCCGCAGCGGAACCGGATTTTCCATGACGATCGCCGTGGAAGCCCGCACGATGCCATCAAAACCCACGACCCGGTCGATCACACGTTGGAGATCGGCGTTCGACCGGGCCACCAGACGGCACAGCATGTCCCCGTGCCCGGTCGTGGTGTGCAGCTCCAGCACCTCGGGAACGGTCGCCAAATGTGCCCGTACATCCGGGCCTTGGCCCTGCTTGATCTCCAGCGTGGCGAACGCGGTGACCGGGTAGCCGAGCGCGGCCGGGTCCACCTGAGGGCCGAAGCCCCGGATCACCCCATTGGCCCGCATGCGGTCGAGCCGCGCCTGGACCGTGCCGCGCGCCACCCCCAGACGGCGGGACGCCTCCAGCACCCCGATCCTCGGCTCCCGCTCCAGCAGCTTGATCAGCCGCCCGTCGAGCGCATCGATGCCCATAACGCCTCCTTGATGGTCATCATGCACAGATTGACAGGTGAAACCCGTCCACTGCTGCACAAGCTGTTCAGCGATTTTGGAAACTATTGCGCACTATGGAGCGTGGGGGGAGGCTTTCGCCATGACTGAGACCCAGGACAAGACCCATGACGCATTCCCGGTCAAGGGCATGGACGCCGTCGTCTTCGCGGTCGGCAACGCCAAGCAGGCCGCGCACTACTACTCCACCGCCTTCGGGATGAAGCTCGTCGCCTACGCGGGCCCGGAGAACGGGAGCCGAGAGACCGCCAGTTACGTCCTGGAGTCCGGCGGCGCCCGCTTCGTCTTCACCTCCGTCATCAAGGCGGAGACCGACCACGGCCGCTTCCTCGCCGGGCATGTCGCGGCGCACGGCGACGGCGTCGTGGACCTGGCGATCGAGGTGCCGGACGCCCGCGCCGCGTACGAGCACGCCGTCGCGCAGGGTGCCACCGGCCTGGAGGAGCCGTACGAGCTGAAGGACGAGCACGGCACGGTGGTGCTCGCCGCCATCGCCACCTACGGCGAGACCCGCCACACCCTCGTCGAGCGCACCGGCTACGAGGGCCCGTACCTGCCGGGATTCGTGGCCGCCAAGCCGATGGTGGAGCCCGGCGCCCGGCGCTTCCAGGCCATCGACCACTGCGTCGGCAATGTCGAGCTGGGCAAGATGGACGAGTGGGTGGCCTTCTACAACAAGGTCATGGGCTTCACCAACATGAAGGAGTTCGTCGGCGACGACATCGCCACCGAGTACTCCGCGCTGATGTCCAAGGTCGTCGCCGACGGCACCCGGAAGGTGAAGTTCCCGCTCAACGAGCCGGCCATCGCCAAGAAGAAGTCCCAGATCGACGAGTACCTGGAGTTCTACGGCGGCCCCGGCGTCCAGCACATCGCGCTCGCCACCAACGACATCGTCACCACGGTGCGGGCGATGCGGGCGGCCGGTGTGGAGTTCCTCGACACGCCCGACTCGTACTACGACACCCTCGGCGAGTGGGTCGGCGAGACCCGTGTGCCCATCGACACCCTGCGCGAGCTGAAGATCCTCGCCGACCGCGACGAGGACGGCTATCTGCTGCAGATCTTCACCAAGCCGGTCCAGGACCGTCCGACCGTCTTCTTCGAGATGATCGAGCGGCATGGCTCCATGGGCTTCGGCAAGGGCAACTTCAAGGCACTCTTCGAGGCCATCGAGCGCGAGCAGGAGCGCCGCGGCAACCTGTGAGTGCTGCTTCCCTCCCCGGTCCGTCGGTGCGACGCTGAGGGCATGACGGATCTTGCGGAACGGCTGCGTACGGGACTCCCGGACGAGGCGGTGGTGACCGACCAGGACGTCACCGCCTCGTACGCCCGGGACATGGCGAGCTTCTGCACCGCGGGGGCACCGGCCGTCGTGGTGCTGCCGCGCACGGTGGAGCAGGTGCGGCACGTCATGCGCACCGCGACCGAACTGCGTGTCCCCGTCGTACCGCAGGGCGCCCGCACCGGCCTGTCGGGAGCGGCCAACGCGAGCGACGGTTGCATCGTGCTCTCCCTGGTCAAGATGGACCGCATCCTGGAGATCGACCCCGTCAACCGCATCGCGGTCGTCGAACCGGGCGTCGTCAACGCGGTGCTCTCCCGCGCGGTCGCCGAAAAGGGCCTCTACTACCCGCCGGATCCGTCGAGTTGGGAGCAGTGCACCATCGGCGGCAACATCGGCACCGGCTCCGGCGGGCTGTGCTGCGTGAAGTACGGGGTCACCGCCGAATACGTACTGGGCCTCGATGTCGTCCTCGCCGACGGGCGGCTGCTGCGCACCGGCCGGCGCACCGCCAAGGGCGTCGCGGGCTACGACCTCACCCGGCTGTTCGTCGGTTCCGAGGGCAGCCTCGGCATCGTCGTCAAGGCCGTCCTCGCGCTCAAGCCCACCCCGCCACGGCAGTTGGCGCTCGGCGCCGAGTTCCCGTCGACCGCCGCCGCGTGCGACGCGATCTGCGCGATCATGGAGGCGGGGCATGTGCCCTCGCTGCTTGAGCTGATGGACCGTACGACCATCCGCGCGGTCAATGACATGGCCGACATGGGCCTGCCGGAGTCCACCGAGGCGCTGCTGCTCGCCGCCTTCGACACCGCCGATCCGGCGGCCGATCTCGCCGCGGTCGGCGAACTGTGCGCCGCCGCGGGGGCGACCACGGTGGTGCCCGCCGAGGACGCCGCCGAATCCGAACTCCTCCTGCAGGCACGCCGGTTGTCGTTGCCCGCGCTGGAGCGGATCACCGGCACCACCATGATCGACGACGTCGCGGTGCCGCGTTCGAAGCTGGTCGCGATGCTCGACGGCGTTGCCGCCATCGCCGCCAAGTACGACCTGGTGATCGGGGTGTGCGCGCACGCCGGAGACGGCAACACCCATCCCGTGGTCTGCTTCGACGCGGGCGACCCCGATGCGACCCGGCGGGCCCGCGAGTCCTTCGACGAGATCATGGCGCTCGGCCTGGAACTGGGCGGCACGATCACCGGCGAACACGGCGTCGGGGTACTGAAGAAGGACTGGCTGGCCCGCGAACTCGGCCCGGTGGGTGTGGAACTGCAACGTGGAGTCAAGCAGGTCTTCGACCCGCTGGGTCTGCTCAACCCGGGCAAGCTCTTCTGAATCACGGCTGGATCACGCCTGCGTCGCCCTGAACCAAGCGGCCTAGGCCCCGGCCTCCGGAGTGTCGTCGCCCGGCCGGCAGCCCCGCGGCCGCAGTTCGTCGCGCGTCGTCGGCGCGAGCAGTCGGCTCAGTTCGTCCTCCATCCCGAGCTGTTCGTGTTCCGTACCCGGCGGAACGACCCGCAGGGTGCGCTCCAGCCAGGCGGCCACCGGTGACGAGGGCGCCTCCAGCAGCGCGCTGCCGTCCGGAGAGCTGAGCGCGAGGCAGATCACGCTGCGGCCCTCCACCTTCGTCGGCCAGATCCGCACATCTCCATGCCCGCACGGCCGGAACACCCCTTCGACCAGCAGCTCGCGGGCGAACGTCCAGTTCACGGGCGAGTTGGAGCCGATGTGGAAGGTGATGTGCACGGCAAACGGGTCGTCGGCCCGGTACACCAACCGGGCCGGTACGGGGACGCTGCGCTCAGGCGACAGCACCAGGTTCAGTTCCAGTTCGCGTTCCACGACGGTGTGCATGAAGACGACGTCCTTTCCTCGGCAGCCCCTGGCGGAGTGACGCAGCGGGTGCTGCGGCGGGGCCGCACCGGGAGAGAGCGCATACTCCCCACACCATTACGCGACTTCGAACCGCAATGTCGAAATTTCTCGGAACCCCCATCAGCGTGCGCCGGTAGCGGCTAAGGAAGAGGGGAGCGCTCGTACATCCATACGTCGTACGCGCACGTGGTGTTCGGGTCTGTGTCCGTGGCCGTCCACCGGGTCCCGTGTTCTTCGTTAATGTCTTCGCTAGTGTCCGTCCCGGGGGTGTCTTGCCCGGGCAGTTGGTCAGGATGGGAGTTGGGGGCTGTGGTGACCTCCGGTGGCGGTGGTGAGGAAATGCCGCGCGAAGGCTATTACCCAGACCCTTCCATTCCGGGATATGTCCGGTATTGGAACGGTGCGGCGTGGGTTCCCGGTACCAGCCGCCCGGCGCCCGCGCCGGGCGAGGTCCTCGCCCCGCCCCCGGCCGCCGCGAAGTCCGGCGCCGCGCCGGTGACCCCCCAGGTCCCGCCGCGCACCCCGGCCATCGACGAGTCCGGCCCCATGTTCCTTGACGAGGACCCGGCCGCCCCCGTGGCCGAGACCCCGTCCAAGCCCGCCTGGGCGGCGGATCCCGGCCGGCAGTCCGGGGTCGGCGACGCCGCCCGCCGGGTGAAGTGGGGCGCCGACGGCGCGGGCGCCCCGGAGGCCGCCACGCCGGTCGCCCCGGAAGGCCCGGCTTCGGGGGGCGCTGCTCCGGCTTCGGGGGGTGCGCCCGGTGTCCCGGGCGCTGCGGCTTCGGGTGCGCCGGTCGGTCCTGGCGGTCAGCCCGCGGCGGGCGGCTACGGCTTTCCGCCGCCGGGTTCCGGTGGCTCGGCGGCGCCTGCTGCCGGGGTCGGGCCGCAGGCCGGAGGCGCTTCGGCCGGTACGCCCGCCGCTGGCGGCGGCCCGGCTTCGGCGGGCGCTGCTCCGGTTCCTGGGGGTGCGCCCGGTGGCTTCGGCGGTCAGCCCGCGGTGGGCGGTGCGGCGTCGGGAGGCGGCACCGCGCAGGCCGCGGGAGCTTCGGGCGGTACGCCGGCCGCGGGTGGCTATGGCTATCCGCAGGCCGCCGCGGGAGGCGGTGCCGCGGCTCCGGTGAGCCATGGTGGTCAGCCCGCGGCGGGCGGCCATGGCTCCGGCGTCGGGCCGCAGGCCGGAAGCGGCCAGGCCGCCGCGGGGGCCGCCTACGCCTATCCGCCGCAGGCCCCCGTCCCGGGCGGCTACGGATACCCCCAGGCGGGCAGCGACCCCGTGCCGTGGCAGCGGCAGGTGCAGGAGCTGGCCGGTGACGGCGGCGGAGCGCCGAGCCCGGCCGTCCCGTGGCGACCGCCCGTCAGCAATCCCTTCCTCCAGGCCCAGGAACAGGCCCGCCCCGCCGCGACCGGACGCCGCCTCGCCGCCCGGGTCATCGACAGCCTGCTGGTCGGCGCGATGGTCGCGGCGGGCACCTTCCCGCTCCTCACGGCCTCCGTACGGCACATCCAGGACAAGATCGACGCCGCCCGGCAAAGCGGTGAGAACGTCCAGGTCTGGCTGATCGACGGCACCACCGGCCTCTATCTCGGCATCGTCCTGGGCGCGTTGCTGCTGGCCGGACTGCTCTACGAGGTGCTGCCCACCGCCAAGTGGGGCCGGACCCTGGGCAAGAAGCTGTTCAAGCTGCGGGTCCTCGACATCGAGTCGCAGCTCACCCCCGGCTTCGGGCAGGCGCTGCGCCGCATGCTGGTGCGCCAGCTGCTCGACTTCGTCGTGGTGGGCGTCGTCAACCTCGTGTGGTGCCTGTTCGACCGGCCGTGGCGGCAGTGCTGGCACGACAAGGCGGCCCGCACCTTCGTCGCGGGCGGCAGCTGAGCCCACCCTCGGCGTCCCCCGAACGGGTGCGACCGCAGGCGCGGTGCTGACGGCCGGGTTTGACTCGGTCTATGAGTACCGATCAGCCGAGGCCCGGTTCCGGTGAGGAGCCGCCGGAGGAGCCGTTCCGGAAGAAGCCGGACGGCACCCCTCCGCCCAGCGGCGCCGCTGGCGAGCCAGGCTCCGGCACCGGTGGCGAGCCGCCGTACGGCCGGATGCCGCCGCCACCGCCGACGTACGACCGTACCGAGACCGACCCGCTGGCCGGGATGCCGCCGCTCGCCAACCGGTTCAAGCGGCTGGTCGCCCGGATCATCGACGCGCTGATCGTCGGCATCCCGGTCGGCATCATCCTGGGCTTCGCCTTCGGCGGGTACGACTACAACCGGGCGGGCCGGAGCTTCTGGCAGGAACTCATCTACGCCCTGGTGTACTTCGGCTACGACGGCTACATGCTCACCACCCGCGGCCAGACCTTCGGCAAGCAGTTCATGAAGATCCGGGTCGCGATGCTGGACAACGGCGCGCTGCCCGCCGGTCAGCCGGGTTGGACCCGCGCGGCCGTCTACGCCCTGCCGCCGATCGTGCCGTGTTGCGGTTCGCTGTTCTGGCTGATCAACGTGCTGTGGCTGCTGTGGGACAAGCCCTACCAGCAGGCACTGCATGACAAGAGCGCGAAGACCGTCGTGGTCTCCGTGCAATGAGCGCAGCGGAAATCCGGCGGTGCGCCGTGGCACGCACCGCCCCGGAACCCGTCCCGCGTCAGTGCCGCAGCGAGTGCTCGCTGAGCGCTGGATTGGCCGCACCGCTGGTACGGGCGCGGGGGAACCGGTGCGGGTGCGCGGCGCCGGTCCGGGCGGGCAGGTCGGCTGATCGTGACTGCCGGGTCGTGTGCGCTCCCCAGGGCAGGGTGAAGGTCAGCGCGACGAGCACGCCGAGCGCCAGCCCGGCGAGCGCTATCACGATGACCCCCGCACCTGAACTGGCCCGGGAGAGCAGCAGCATGGCGACGGTGGAGAAAACGACGGTGGCCGAACCATAGGCGAACTGTGCGGGGGTCGGGCGCGGCATGGCGTGATCCGTCCTCGATGCGGGGTACGTCAGTCGGTCGGGCGGTGTGCGGTGTCCGTTGTTCGTCGTCGTTCGTCGTTCGCGTGCTAGATGTGCCGCCCAATGACTCTACGAGTCCGCATGCCCGATGGGAACGCCTGGTAAGCGTGACCTAACCCATCGTGCGGAGCACAGGGGGCGCACGGAGTCACAGTGCGCCAACTCGGCCTGGGCGTACAGGCATTGCGCCGCACAGTGTCAAGTGACCGAAGGGTGAGACGAGGGCCAGCGCCCGGCCCGTTCCGGCCCTCTGGCGGGCAGGGGCCATTCGGCGTGATCATCGTTCTTGTCGGTATGTCCCACACCTGGAGGAGACACCGTGGCCGCTGGTGGTTTCGCCAAGCTTCCGAACGGCAACGTTGTCGTCGCGCTGACCCTGCCCCGCCCGGACGGCGGCGAAGGCGGCCATGGCGGGGCCACCGTGCGGGTACTCGTCCACGCGGTCAACCGGCAGCGCGCCCTCACCCGGGTACGGAACCTCGGCTTCCGTGCGGTCCGGCTGAGCGGCAACGCCGAGCCGCCGACCCCGGACGAGATCAGTGCCGTACTGCACCACCCCGACGGCCTGGTCTGGCGGTCCCGGCACGCCGACGACACCGAACTCTGGCATCCGCTGCGCGCACTGCGCAGACCGAGCGCGGCCGGCTGAGGACGCGCCGGAGGGCGTCAGTCCGACACGGCCGGCTTCCCGGACAGCTCGACCCCGGCCCGGCGCATCTCCTCCAGCGCCCGCTCGGTCGTCTCCGGCATCACGCCCGCGGTCAGATCAAGCAGCACCCGCGTGGTGAACCCCTCGCGTACCGCGTCCAGCGCGGTGGCGCGTACGCAGTGATCGGTGGCGATGCCGACGATGTCCACCTCGCTGACGTCGCGGTCGCGCAGCCACGTGGCGAGGCCCATCCCGTTCTCGTCCACGCCCTCGAAGCCGCTGTACGCGCCCGCGTACGCGCCCTTGTCGAAGACCGCGTCGATCGCGCCGGAGGCCACCGCGGGCGCGAAGTTCGGGTGGAAGCCCACACCCTCGGTGCCCGCCACGCAGTGCACGGGCCAGGTCGTCACAAAGTCGGGGTGATCGGAGAAGTGGTCACCGGGCGTGATGTGGCAGTCCCGGGTGGCCGCCACATGGCGGTACACGGTCCCGGCGTCGCCGACCAGATCGGTGATCGCGGCGGCCACATCGGCCCCGCCCTTCACCTCAAGGCTGCCGCCCTCACAGAAATCGTTCTGCACGTCAACGACGATCAGTGCCCGGTGCATGGTGCACGCCCTTCGTAAGGCCCTAAGCGTAGTACCGGAAACGGGGCGTGGCCCCATCAGTGAGTACCCAGACGGGTATCCGTCACACGAACTCGGTGGGGAGCACCGGCTCCCCGCGCGACAGCTGGGTGGCCGACAGCGGCAGTCCGGCGCGTGCCTGGACATGCCGGGTACGCGCCGCGTCCAGCGGCTCGCGGGCCACCACCTCGCCGCCGAGCACCAGCGGGACCAGCAACTGCCGGTCGGCGAGCTCGTCCGGGACCGGTCCGGTGCCGATCAACTCGGCCTCGGCGACGCCGTTCTCGTCCAGCAGTCGTGCCGCCCACTTGCGACCGCCCACGCTGGCCTTGCCGCCCAGCGACTTCTTCGCCACCGGGATCAGCGGGCTGTCCGGGCCGTCAGCGTCGTGCCGGGCGCGGGCGACCAGCTTGTAGACCATCGAGCAGGTCGGGTGGCCGCTCCCCGTGACCAGTGAGGTGCCGACGCCGTACGCGTCGACGGGCGCCGCGGCCAACGAGGCGATGGCGTACTCGTCGAGGTCGGAGGTGACCACGATCTTGGTGTTCTTCGCGCCGAGGGTGTCGAGCTGCTGGCGCACCCGGTGGGCGAGCAGCAGCAGGTCCCCCGAGTCGATCCGGACGGCGCCCAGCTCGGGCCCCGCGATCTCCACGGCGGTACGCACCGCCTCGGTCAGGTCGTAGGTGTCGACCAGCAGGGTCGTTCCTGCTCCCAGCGAGTCCACCTGCGCGGTGAACGCGTCGCGCTCGGTGTCGTGGAGCAGGGTGAAGGAGTGGGCGCTGGTGCCGACGGTGGGGATGTTGTAGCGGAAACCGGCCGCCAGATCCGAGGTCGTGCTGAAGCCGCCCACATACGCGGCCCGAGCCGCGGCCACGGCGGCCAGTTCGTGGGTGCGGCGGGCGCCCATCTCGATCAGCGGCCGGCCGCCCGCCGCGACCGCCATCCGGGACGCGGCGGCGGCGATCGCCGAGTCGTGGTTGAGGATCGACAGTATGAGCGTCTCCAGCAGCACCGCCTCGCCGAAGGTGCCCTCGACCTGCAGGATCGGCGAGCCGGGGAAGTAGACCTCGCCCTCGGGGTAGCCGTGGATGTCACCGGTGAAGCGGAAGTCGCCCAGCCAGTCGAGGGTGGCGCGGTCGACGACCTTCTCCCGGGAGAGGAAACCCAGCACGTCGGCGTCGAACCGGAAGTTCTCGACCGCGTCCAGGACTCGGCCGATGCCCCCGACGACACCGTAGCGGCGGCCCTCCGGCAGCCGGCGGGTGAAGACCTCGAAGACCGAGTGCCGCTGGGCCGCGCCGCTGCGCAACGCGGCCTGCAGCATCGTCAGCTCGTACCGGTCCGTGAACAGCGCGGTGGACGGCACCGCCACCGGCAGCCCGAGAGCGGAGCCGGTCAACCGATCGGGACCCGCCATGGCCGGGTCCATCGCTGGAGTGTCCATGCCGGGATGTTACCTCGATCTCGTCACTGTGACGATATCGGATTGAGTGATCTACGCCGCTCCCGCGACGGGGTTCGCCGGGTCCGCCCCGGACGGCGGCAAGCCGCCATGTCCGTCACCTTGCGCCAGGGGACGGCCACTCTCGCCGTCTGACGCCGGTGCCGACGCCGCGGACCGGCGGTCTCGATCCCACCGCAACCCGACGAACGTCTGCCGTCCGGCCGCGCAGCGAAACGCGCACCCTCGCCGCGATCCAAACCCTCAACTCGCCGCGCAGCGGAAAACGCACGACCCGCCGCGCAGCGGGCATGTCACCCCGCCGAACCCCCGCCGCGAAGCGCGACGCCCCCGTGGCGACCGGCCCCCGGCGCGAGCCGGGGGCCGGAAAGTGGCAGCATGGGAAAGGTGAGTGTCGCACCCGTGGAGATCGAGCGGACCGAGTCGAGCGAGGCAGCTTTCGAGGAACCCAAACCCGATGTCCCTTGGGTGACGATCGTCCACAATGATCCGGTCAATTTGATGAGCTATGTGACCTACGTCTTCCAGGCCTACTTCGGTTACCCGAAGGACAAGGCCAAGAGGCTCATGCTGGACGTCCACCACAAGGGCCGTGCCGTTGTCTCCAGCGGTACCCGCGAAGAGATGGAGCGCGACGTACAGGCCATGCACGGCTACGGCCTGTGGGCCACGCTCAGCCAGGACCGCTGACCCTTCAACTACCCGGAGACATACGGGCCTCATGGCCGGATACTTCGAAGCCGCCCCCGACGGCGGAGCCGCGATCGCACTCGACGAGGTGGAGATCTCCATCCTCCGCAGCCTCGCCGTCCAGTTCCTCGAACTGGTCGGCCCCGGACCCGGCGGGTCCGCGGACGACAGCGATCCGCTGGCCGCGCTGTTCGCCGACGGGCCCACCCAACCGCCGTCCGACCCCGCGCTGGCCCGGCTGTTCCCCAACGCCTACTGCGACCCGGGCAAGGCGCCGGACGACAAGGCCGAGGCGGCCTCCGCCGAGTTCCGCCGCTACACCGAGAACGATCTGCGGGCCCGTAAGCGCGAGGACGCGCTCGCCGTCGTGCACGCCCTGGACGCGCTCACTCCGGCCGGTGACCGGGGAGCGGTGCTCAAGGTGACGGGCGACGAGGCCCAGCGGTGGCTCGGTGCGCTCAACGACCTGCGACTGACCATAGGGTCCCGGCTCGACGTGGACGAGGACCCGGACAGCGAGCTGTACCAGCTGCCGGACGACGATCCGCGCAAGCCGCTGATGATGGCGTACATGTGGCTGGGCGGGTTGCAGGAGTCGCTGATCGAAACGCTGCTGCCGTAGCCTCCCCGGCCGTTCGGCATGCGTACCTGGTCCGTTCGCTGGGTGTTCGCTCAGCGGACGCTCAACTCCGCATAACGATCAGGTTACCCGTGATACGGCTTTCGATGCCGTATGCACCATTTGTCGGCCTGTTCCCGTGATGCCGGTCACATTCGCGGGCGTGGATCACCGTGCGACTCGTGATAGGAATCCACGACCAGCCGCAGGACGCCACCCATGTCCAGACGGCGGCGCTGAGCCGACCGATCGTCGGCGTGCAACTCCATCCGGGGGAATCGGGACCCGGTCCGGTCATGTAGCACCGGCCGGGCGTGCAGACGTGGAGAAAGGCGCACACCACCATGACCTCAGAGCAGGTCGAACGAAGGATCGACGGCGACGAGGCCGCAGCAGAATCCGCGCAGAACGCCTCCGAAGAGGGCTATCAGCGAGGTCTCGGCAATCGTCAGATCCAGATGATCGCCATTGGCGGCGCGATTGGCACCGGCCTCTTCCTGGGCGCCGGAAAGGCGATCTCCAAGGCCGGGCCGAGCCTCATTCTGGCGTATGCCGTGGTCGGCATCATCATCTTCTTCATCATGCGGGCGCTGGGCGAGCTGCTGATGTACCGCCCGGTGTCCGGAAGCTTCTCCGAGTACGCCCGGGAATTCCTCGGCCCGTTCTTCGGGTACGTCACGGGCTGGACCTACTGGCTCTTCTGGGTGGTCACCGGCATCACCGAGGTCACGGCGGCTGCCAGCTACGTCCAGTACTGGTGGCCGAGCGTCCCGCAGTGGTCGTCGGCGCTGGTCTTCACCATCGCCCTGTACTTCGTGAACCTCATCTCCGTAAAGCTCTTCGGTGAGTTGGAGTTCTGGTTCTCGATGGTCAAGGTCACCGCGATCATCGGCATGATCCTGATCGGTATCGGCGTTCTCACCCTCGGCTTCTCCAAGGCCGGTGACACCGCGTCGATCACCCACCTCTGGCACGACGGCGGATTCTTCCCCAAGGGAATCGGCGGCACGCTGATGACCCTTCAGATCGTGATGTTCGCCTTCCTCGCCGTCGAACTGGTCGGTGTGACCGCGGGCGAGTCCAAGGACCCGAAGACCGTACTGCCCAAGGCCATCAACACGGTGCCGTGGCGTATCGGGCTGTTCTACGTCGGCGCGCTCATCATCATCATGTCGCTGGTCCCGTGGACCGAATTCCAGCCCGGCGTCAGCCCGTTCGTCGCCGCGTTCGCCAAGGTCGGTCTGCCGCTCGGTGCCGGAATCGTCAACTTCGTCGTGCTCAGTGCGGCGTTGTCGTCCTGCAACTCCGGTATGTACTCCACCGGCCGCATGCTGCGTGACCTCGCCCTCAACGGCCAGGGCCCGAAGATCTTCACCCGGCTCACCCGCAGCGGCACTCCGCTGCTGGGCACCACCGTCTCCGGTGCCTTCATGCTCGTCGGTGTGTGGATCAACTACCAGTGGCCGTCCAACGCGTTCAACTACGTGGTCTCGTTCGCGACGATCTCCGGTATGTGGGCCTGGATCATGATCCTCTGCTCGCATCTGCGGTACCGCAGGGCGGTGAACCTCGGCCGACTGCCCGCCTCCGACTTCCGGATGCCGGGTGCGCCGTGGACCAGCTGGATCGCGCTGGGCTTCATCGGCCTCGTGATCGTGGAGATGGGCATCGACAAGGACGCCCGGGTCTCGCTGTACTGCGCCCCGATCTGGGGCGTGATCATGGTCGTCTCGTACTTCGTGATCCGGGCCCGCCGCCCGGAGGTCTTCGCGAAGCGGGACGCTCTCGCCGAGCGGTAGGCGAGCGGTCAGATGCTGAGGGCCTGCCCCGACTCCGTCGGGGCAGGCCCTCTTGCCCTCCCGTCGCCCGCCACCACCCTCAAGGGAGACGCTTCGCGTCCCTCTTATGCCCTCCCGTCGCCCGCCACCACCCTCAACGGAGACGCTTCGCGTCCCTCTTATGCTCTTGGGCATGCTCACCATCACCCAGGCCCTGTACGACGCGATCGTCGCCCATGCGCGGGCCGACCACCCGGATGAGGCGTGCGGAGTCGTCGCGGGACCGGCCGGGAGCGGCCGGGCCGAGCGATTCATCCCGATGCTGAACGCGGCCCGCTCGCCCACGTTCTACGAGTTCGACTCGGCGGACCTGCTGAAGCTGTACCGCGAGATGGACGACCGCGACGAGGAACCGGTGGTCATCTACCACTCGCACACCGCGACCGAGGCGTACCCGTCCCGTACCGACATCTCGTACGCGAACGAGCCAGCCGCACACTATGTGCTGGTCTCCACCGCCGAGTGCGGCAATGACGAGGGGCCGGTCTCCTTCCGCTCGTTCCGCATCGTGGACGGTGAGGTCACCGAGGAACCGGTTGAAATCGTGGCAACCTAACCGGCGTAGTTTCCGCACGCCCCCTGTAACCCCCCTGCTGTCCGCATGGTGGGACAGCGCACTAGGGCCGACGAGGGGAATCGATACCATGTCCGCATGGTTGTCCACGACGTGAGCGACAGCGAGAAGGCGCCGGGCATGATGCTCGTCGCGCGGCTGCACGTCGACCTGTGCCGTCTCGCCAGCGCCATGTGTACGCGCCACGTTCTGTCCGGCCTGAGCTGAGCCGCGGCCGTACCGCTCCGCACGCACGATCCCGTCGCCCGCTGCCCGGCGCAGCCCTGTTGCCGTGCAACCCCTGTCGTTCTCCCTCACTGGAGTGCATCCATGGCCATCGAGGTCCGCATCCCGACCATCCTCCGCACCTACACCGGCGGCGAGAAGTCCGTCGAGGGCGCCGGCGCGACCCTCGCCGAGCTGTTCGCCGACCTCGACACCCGGTACGCCGGCATCCGCGAGCGCGTCGTGGACGGCGAGGAACTGCGCCGATTCGTCAACGTCTACCTGAACGACGAGGACGTCCGCTTCCTTGAGGGCATCCAGACCGAGCTGTCCGACGGCGACAACGTCACCATCCTTCCGGCCGTGGCGGGCGGCGCTCGCTGATGCGGTACGACAGCCCGCTCGCCGCGGTCGGCAACACCCCGCTGGTACGGCTCGCACGCCTGTCCCCGTCGGACAACGTGACGATCTGGGCCAAGCTGGAGGACCGCAACCCCACCGGTTCGATCAAGGACCGCCCTGCGCTCCACATGATCGAACAGGCCGAGCGGGACGGGACGTTGACTCCCGGCTGCACCATCCTTGAGCCGACGTCCGGCAACACCGGCATCTCGCTGGCGATGGCGGCCCGGCTCAAGGGCTACCGCATCGTCTGCGTGATGCCGGAGAACACCTCGCGGGAGCGGCGCGAGCTGCTGGCGATGTGGGGCGCCGAGATCATCTCCTCGCCCGCGGCGGGCGGCTCCAACACCGCCGTACGCGTGGCGAAGGAGCTCAGCGCCCAGCATCCGGACTGGGTGATGCTCTACCAGTACGGCAACCCCGCCAACACCGCCGCGCACTACGCCACCACCGGCCCCGAGATCCTCGCCGATCTGCCGACCATCACGCACTTCGTGGCGGGCCTGGGCACCACCGGCACGCTGATGGGCGTCGGCCGCTACCTGCGGGAGAAGGTTCCCGGCGTCCAGATCGTCGCCGCCGAGCCGCGGTACGACGACGTCGTCTACGGCCTGCGCAACCTCGACGAGGGGTTCGTCCCGGAGCTGTACGACGAGACGGTGCTCACCACGCGGTACTCGGTGGGCAGCGAGGACGCCGTCCGCCGCACCCGTGAACTCCTGCGCGAGGAGGGCATCTTCGCGGGCGTCTCCACCGGCGCGGCCCTGCACGCGGCCCTCGGTGTCGCCAACAAGGCGCTGCGCGTCGGCGAAAGCGCCGATGTGGTCTTCGTCGTCGCCGACGGCGGCTGGAAGTACCTGTCCACGGGCATCTACACCGCCGCCTCCACACAGGCCGCGATCGAGGCACTGCACGGCCAACTCTGGGCCTAGAGCCACCAGCGGACAGCGCGGACTCATGGCGCGCCGACAAGCGGCCTGGCGGAACACGGACTGGTGATTCCGCCCACAACAGCGCCTGGCAAAGGCGCGCCGACGGCCACCCCGCCTTACCCTCGACTGCACAATGGCGGGCCATAGAGAACCGCACCACGCACCCGGCGGAGCGCTCACAACGTTGTGACGCCACCGGGTGCGTGACCGAACGCGACCGCGCAAGACTCCCGGACGCAACCCTGGAGGCTCCTGCATGAAGCTCACCGTCGTCGGCTGCTCGGGGTCGTTCCCGTCCGCGGACTCGGCCTGTTCGAGCTACCTCGTCGAAGCCGACGGCTTCCGGCTGCTTCTCGACATGGGCAATGGCGCCCTTGGCGAACTGCAGCGCCACATCGGACTGTACGACCTGGACGCCGTGCTGCTGAGCCATCTGCACGCCGATCACTGCGTCGACATGTGCGGCTATTTCGTCGCCCGCTACTACCGGTACGACGGTGGTATGCCGGACCCGATCCCGGTGTTCGGGCCGGAGGGCACCGAGGCCCGGCTGGCCACGGCCTACGGCGAAGAGCCCGACGACAAGTCCATGAGCGAGGTCTTCGACTTCCGCACGCTCACCCCGGGGACCTTCGGTATCGGACCGTTCACCATCAGTACCGACCGGGTCAGTCATCCGGTGGAGGCCTTCGCGTTCCGGGTGGAACACGGCGGCCGGTCACTGACGTACTCCGGCGACACCGGCCCCTGCGACTCGCTGCTCGGGCTCGCGGACGGCACCGACCTCTTCCTGTGCGAATCGTCGTTCACCTACGGCAAGGAGGACGTGCCGGGGCTGCATCTGAACGGCCGGGAAGCGGGCGAGCACGCCGCTCGCGCGGGCGTCCACCGTCTGGTGCTGACCCATATCCCGCCGTGGACCGACCCGCAGGTCAGCCTTTCCGACGCACGCTCCGCGTACGCCGGGCCGGTTGAGCTGGCCCGGGCCGGTGCTATCTACGAGCTGTAGCGCTCGCGGCGGACCTCTCCGGGTTGCGGCCGGATTCGGCACCGCCGGTCCACTGAGTCGTGGTTGCTCGCCGTCGCGGCGGAGAAATCCCTCGGGGCAAGGCCCCGAGCCCCCTGGACAATGCCTTGGGGCGAGCCCCTGACGCCCCCGATTCGCCTGGGGCTGCGCTCCGAACCCCGCCCCCCCCCGGGGCTGCCGCGACGGCGAGAAGTCCAACGGCGTAGACCGGCGGTGCCGAACCGGCCGCAACCCGGGGGCGATCCGCCGGAAAGGGCCCGTACCCCGGACAGCGAACAGGCCCCCGGAACCCAGTGGTTCCGGGGGCCTTCGCCGTGCGGGCGGCCTGACTTACGCCTTGGTGAGGTCCTCGACCTCTTCCTCGGGCTCGCGGCCGGGAGTCGGGATGTTGAACTTGGTGATCGCGAAGCGGAACACCACGTAGTAGACGGCGCCGAAGCACAGGCCGATCGGGATGATCAGCCATGGCTTGGTGGCCAGGTTCCAGTTGAGCAGATAGTCGATCAGACCGGCCGAGAACCCGAAGCCGTCGTGCACGCCCAGGCCCCAGGTGACGGCCATCGAAATACCGGTGAGCACCGCGTGGATGGCGTAGAGCGCCGGGGCGATGAACAGGAAGGTGAACTCGATCGGCTCGGTGACGCCGGTGACGAAGGCGGTCAGCGCGACCGAGATCATCATTCCCATGACCGCCTTGCGGCGCTCGGGGCGGGCGCAGTGCGCGATCGCGATGGCGGCGGCGGGCAGGCCGAACATCATGATCGGGAAGAAGCCGGACATGAACTGGCCGGCGGTCGGGTCGCCCGCGAAGAAGCGCGGGATGTCACCGTGGAAGACCTTGCCGGCGTGGGTGTACGTACCGACCTGCTGCTGGAAGAAGGTGTTCAGGAACTGGTGCATGCCCACCGGGATCAGGGCGCGGTTGAACACACCGTAGATTCCGGCGCCCGCGGCGCCCAGGCCGGTCAGCCAGTCGCTGAAGTGGCCGAGGCCGGTGCCGATCGGGCCCCACAGCAGACCGAACAGGACACCGAAGGCGGTGCCGATGAAGGCCATCAGGATCGGCACCAGGCGGCGGCCGTTGAAGAAGCCGAGCCAGTCGACCAGCTTGGTGCGGTGGAAGCGCTGCCAGACGATGGCGCTGACCAGGCCTATGACGATGCCGCCGAGTACGCCCGGGTTCTGCGGGGTACCGGCGGGGAGCGCCGCGGTGACCGAACCGGCGACCGGGAACGCGGTCAGAACATTGTGATAGACCAGATAACCGACAAGAGCGGCGAGCGCGGTGGAGCCGTCGGCCTTCTTCGCGTAGCCGATGGCGACACCGATGCAGAACAGCAGCGGCAGGTTGTCGAAGAGGGCGCCGCCCGCGGTGGCGAAGACCGTGGCGACCTTGCCCCACTGCAGACCCGTCTTGCCGAAGACGTCGTCCTGACCGAGACGCAGCAGAATGGCGGCGGCGGGCAGAACGGCGACGGGCAGCTGCAGGCTGCGCCCGACCTTCTGCATACCCTGCATGAAGCTGGCGCCCCGCTTTTTCGCGGGCGCCGCCGAAGCGGTGGCCGTACTCATCAGATTCCTCCTGGTGAGAGGCGGGCTCTGAAGGGGGACGGCCCGCGGCTCTGGTCTACACCACTCAGTGGTGTAGACCAGTTGTAACACGTCGGGGGCGCATAAAGGAATCCATGATTTCAGGCAACCGCGACACGCGGCGAATCGGTATGACGTCGGCTATGCCGCGCCCCGCCGAACCCTCCGGTCAAAGGCCTATGCCTTGGTGGTGTCCTCCACGTCTTCCTCCGGTTCGCGGCCCGGTGTCGGGAGGTTGAACTTGGTGATCGCGAAACGGAAGATCACGTAGTAGACGGTCGCGAAGCACAGCCCGATCGGAATGATCAGCCATGGTTTCGTCGCCAGGCCCCAGTTGATCACGTAGTCGATGAGCCCCGCCGAGAAGCTGAATCCGTCGTGCACGCCCAGTGCCCAGGTGACCGCCATCGAGACGCCGGTCAGTACCGCGTGCACCACGTACAGCAGCGGCGCGATGAACAGGAACGAGTACTCGATCGGTTCGGTGATGCCGGTGACGAAGGAGGTCAGGCCGACCGAGAGCATCATGCCCCCGATCGCCTTGCGCCGGTGCGGCTTGGCGCAGTGCGTGATCGCCAGCGCGGCGGCGGGCAGGGCGAACATCATGATCGGGAAGAAGCCGGAGGTGAACTGCCCGGCCGTGGGATCGCCCGCCAGGAAGCGGTTGATGTCGCCGTGCACGACCGTTCCGTCCGGCTTGGTGTAGCTGCCGAACTGGAACCACACGAAGGTGTTCAGGAACTGGTGCAGGCCGACCACCAGCAGTGCGCGGTTCGCCACCCCGAACACCCCGGATCCGGTCGCCCCCAGATCGCTGATCCACTTGCTGAAGGTGGTCAGCCCGGCACCGACCGGCGGCCAGACCCACAGACAGAGCACCGCGAAGACCAGCGCGACGAACGCCATCACGATCGGCACCAGCCGGCGGCCGTTGAAGAAGCCCAGCCAGTCGACGAGTCTCACCCGGTGGAAGCGCTGCCAGAAGTAGGCGGTCAGCAACCCCAGCACGATGCCGCCGAAGACCCCCGGGTTCTGGTACGTGGGCAGGGTGGCCGTGGACCCGGCCAGACAGGCCGCCGCGGTGAACTTCGCGCCCGAGGGGCACTGGGGGAACTGGTGGAGGATGCCGAAGTAGACCAGGAACCCGGCCACCGCGGCGAGCGCCGTGGAGCCGTCCGCCTTCTTGGCCATCCCGATCGCCACCCCCACGCAGAACAGCAGCGGCAGGCCGAGCGAGGAGTCCAGCAGTGCGCCTCCGGCGCCCGCGAACACCTTGGCCACATCGGTCCAGCCGAGTCCGGTCCTGCCGAACACATCGTCCTGGCCGAGCCGGTTGAGAATGCCCGCGGCGGGAAGAACGGCGATGGGCAACTGAAGGCTGCGACCCATCTTCTGTGCGCCCTGGAACAGCGACGCCGTCCACCTCTTGCCCGGCGCCCGACCAGCTTTGCCGGCGGCGGCGCTGTCCGAACTCATCGGCGACCTCCTGGCGGGCTGCTGCCGGGTTTGGCGGGCACCGCAAAATGGTGTAGACCAGTCACAGTGCGGGTTGGGGACTGCCCCAGGGGGTGCGGCACCAGTGATCGTCATCATTCGGCAGATGACTGGCGCTCGCTCGCGAAGGTGGGCCAAACGTGCGTTAACGTGTGGATTCGGACTGGCGCGCGGTACGCGGGCTGCCGATGGCCTGAGACAACAGGAGTGGACATGGCCAGCAAGGCTGAGAAGATCGTCGCCGGTCTCGGCGGGCTCGACAACATCGAGGAGATCGAGGGCTGCATCACGCGCCTGCGCACCGAGGTCAACGACCCCTCCCTCGTCGACGAGGCCGCGCTCAAGGCCGCCGGCGCGCACGGCGTGGTGAAGATGGGCACCGCGATCCAGGTTGTCATCGGCACCGACGCCGACCCGATCGCCGCCGAGATCGAAGACATGATGTAAGGCGCGCAAGCGCCTCCACGGGGCCCGCTCCGGACCCGGAGTGGGCCCCGCGTCGTTTGTCGATAGGGTCGTCCGCATGTCTCGCATCGACGGCCGCACCCCCGAACAGCTCCGCCCGGTCACCATCGAACGCGGATGGAGCAAGCACGCAGAAGGCTCGGTCCTGGTCTCCTTCGGCGACACCCGCGTGCTGTGCACCGCCAGCGTCACCGAAGGCGTACCGCGCTGGCGCAAGGGCAGCGGAGAGGGCTGGGTCACCGCCGAGTACGCGATGCTGCCGCGCTCCACCAACACCCGCGGCGACCGCGAGTCCGTCAAGGGCCGTATCGGCGGCCGTACCCACGAGATCTCCCGCCTCATCGGCCGCTCACTGCGCGCCGTCATCGACTACAAGGCGCTGGGCGAGAACACCATCGTCCTCGACTGCGATGTCCTCCAGGCCGACGGCGGCACCCGTACCGCGGCCATCACCGGCGCGTACGTCGCCCTCGCCGACGCCATCGGCTGGGCGCAGGAGAAGAAGCTCATCAGGGCCAAGGCACAGCCGCTCACCGGCTCGGTCAGCGCGGTCAGCGTCGGCATCGTCGACGGCGTCCCGCTGCTCGACCTGTGCTACGAGGAGGACGTGCGCGCCGAGACCGACATGAACGTGGTCTGCACCGGCGACGGCCGCTTCGTCGAGGTCCAGGGCACCGCCGAGGGCGTGCCGTTCGACCGCACCGAACTGAACGCGCTGCTCGACCTCGCCGTCAGCGGCGCCGCCCAACTCGACGGCATCCAGCGGACCGCGCTCGCCGTAGAGCGGGGCTGACGACCATGCGTACCGCGCTGACCGCTGCCGTCGCGGCGCTGGCCCTCGGACTGCTCACCGGGTGCGGCGGCGGGAACGGCAAGCACGACTGCGCGTCGGTCGCCAGCGCGGTGAACGGCGACGTCAAGGATCTGCGCACGGCCGTCGGCAAGGGGACCGGCAACCCGCGCGACGCCGCCACCGCGCTGCGCAGGCTCCAGCTCAACCTCGACCAGCTCACCAGCGGCGGCGGCAACGCCAAGACCAGCAAGGCGGTGGCCGACCTGTCCCTCGCCGCCTCCAACGCGAAGAACGCGCTCGACAAGGGGGAACCCGTCGACCTCGGGCCGATCACCAACGCGGCCGGCGCGCTCACGTCCTCGTGCGGAAAGGGATGATCACGCCGATGCAGCGGCTCGTTCTCGCCACTCGCAACGCCAACAAGGTCGCCGAACTGCGGGCGATCCTCGCCGACGCGGGCCTGGACTTCGAACTCGTCGGCGCCGACGCGTACCCCGAGATCCCGGACACCAAGGAGACCGGCGTCACCTTCGCCGACAACGCACTGCTGAAGGCGCACGCCCTCGCCCAGGGCACCGGCCTGCCCGCCATCGCCGACGACTCCGGCCTGTGCGTGGACGTCCTCGGCGGCGCACCCGGCATCTTCTCCGCCCGCTGGTCCGGCCGCCACGGTGACGACCGGGCCAATCTGGAGCTCCTGCTGGCCCAACTCGCCGACATCGACAGCGAACACCGCTCGGCCCACTTCGCCTGCGCCGCCGCCCTCGCTCTGCCCGGCGGCACCGAACACGTCGTGGAAGGCCGCCTGGACGGCACCCTCCGCCACGCCCCCGAGGGCGACGGCGGCTTCGGCTACGACCCCATCCTCCAGCCCGACGGCGAGACCCGTACCTGCGCCGAGCTGACCCCCGAGGAGAAGAACGCGATCAGCCACCGCGGCAAGGCCTTCCGCGCCCTGATCCCCATCATCCGGGAACAGCTGGGCTGAACGGAACGGACAACGCGAAGGCCCGTCCCCAACCGAGTGGTGTGGGACGGGCCTTGGCGTGTGTGCGGCCGGAGGGACTCGAACCCTCACGGGTGTTACCCCACTGGGACCTAAACCCAGCGTGACTGCCAGTTCCACCACGGCCGCTTGTCGAACGTCATCGTACTGGTGAAAGCCGCGGCTCGGGTGACGGGGCCTGGCAAAGGTTGTGTTGCCGGGCTCAGACGCCGAGATCCTTGATGATCTTGGCGACGTGCCCGGTCGCCTTGACGTTGTACAGGGCGCGTTCGACCTTGCCCTGCTCGTCCACGATGACGGTTGAGCGGATGACGCCGGTCACCGTCTTTCCGTAGAGCTTCTTCTCGCCGAAGGCGCCGTATGCCTCCAGGACTTTCTTCTCCGGGTCGCCGACCAGGGTGACCTTGAGGTTCTCCTTTTCCCGGAACTTCGCCAGCTTTTCCGGCTTGTCGGGGGAGACGCCGATGACGTCGTATCCGGCGTCGGCGAGCAGGTCGAGGTTGTCGGTGAAGTCGCAGGCCTGCTTGGTGCAGCCGGGGGTGAGGGCGGCCGGGTAGAAGTAGACGATGACCTTGCGGCCCTTGTGGTCGGCGAGGGAGATCTGGTTGCCGTCCGCGTCCGGCAGGGTGAAGGCGGGGGCGGTGTCACCGGGCGTCAGGCGCTCGCTCATGGCAGGGGGCTCCTCGTCGTGTGCGGGGCTCGGGTTTCGCTACCCGACGAGCCTAAACGGGGTGCCAGGCGGCGCGCCGTAAGGGGAGCTGACACACTGATCGGCAAGGTATATCGGCTATTCGGTATCGGTTCGACTATGCGATATCGGTCTAGGTGACGGAGGCAGCGCGGTGTCGGATGGCAGGACTCCCGCTCAGATCGAGGCGGACATCGTCCGCAGGCGGCAGGAGCTAGCCGTGACGCTGGACGAGATCGGGGTGCGGGTGCACCCCAAGACCATCGTTGGCAACGCGTCGGCTTCGGTACGCGAGAAGGTGGACCACACCGCCGGACGTGCGTACGTGGCGGTGAACCGGGCGGTGACGGGCATCCGTGCCGAGCTGTTCTCGTCGGACGGTGCGCCGCGGATGGACCGCATCGTGCCGGTGGCGGTCGCGGCGGTGGCGCTGATCGTGGTGGTGTCCGGGCGGTCATCCCGGCGCAAGCGCAAGCACAAGCACAAGTAGCGTGCGTTGGCCCGTCCTGTGCGTTACGTAGCGGTGTATCACGGGCGCCGGGGAGCCGCATCCGCCGGACGCCAGGTAACGTCGTGCCCGTGAGCTCGAATACGTCCCTCGACGGCGGCGCGACGCGTGACGCGCGTACGCACGACAAGCTGCCCATCCGCATGCTGCACGACCGGGTGCTGGTACGCACCGACATCCCGGAGGGCGAGCGCCGCTCGTCCGGCGGCATCCTCATCCCGGCGACCGCCGCGGTCGGCCGTCGGCTGGCCTGGGCCGAGGTGGTCGCGGTGGGGCAGAACGTACGCACCGTGGAGGTCGGCGACCGGGTGCTGTTCGACCCGGAGGACCGCGCGGAGGTCGAGGTGCGCGGGGTGGGATACGTGCTGATGCGCGAGCGTGATCTGCACGCGGTGGCCGCCGAGCGGCTGCAGGGCTCGGAGGACTCGACGGGCCTGTATCTGTGAGGCGTTGTCCGTAAGGCGTGGGAAAGCGGGCGGTGACCGAGGTCACCGCCCGCTTTCTCGTGTTTTGCTACGGTCGGTGGCACCCGACGAGACGCGCCGTACCGGGCCCCGCAAAGACGACGCACCCCGTAGAAGCACGAACCACGTACATCACGGAGGTGCCGTCATGGCATGGGCGCTGTTGCTGCTGGCCGGTCTGTTCGAGATCGCCTGGTCGATCGGCATGAAGTTCAGTGCGGGGTTCACCCGGCTGTGGCCGAGCCTGTTCACGGTGGCCGGGATCGCGGTGAGCATGGGCCTGCTGTCGCTCGCGGTGAGAGAGCTGCCGATCGGCACGGCCTACGGGATCTGGGTGGGCATCGGGGCGGTGGGTACGGCGGCGCTGGGCATGGTGCTGTTCCACGAGCCGGTCACCGCGGCCCGGGTCTTCTTCGTCTGCCTGCTGGTCGCGGCCGTGGTGGGCCTGGAAGCCACGTCCAGCCACTGACCCGCTACGGCCCGAACGTGCCGGGAGGACCGCCGGGCGCCCGCGTGGCGCCGGTGGTGCCGTCGGTCCCGCCCGGCGAACCACTCGCGCCGCCCCCTGAGCCCGCGCCGCCGCCGGGGCCCGAGCCGCCCGAGCCCACCGCGCCCGCGGTGCCCGCCGTCGTACCGCCTGCCGCGCCCGTTGACGTGCCGCCGGAGGTGGGGCTGCCCGTGGTGCCGCCGCTGGGTCCGCCGTTGCCCGTGCCGCTGTCGGTACCGCTGGTCGTGCCCTGGTCAAGACCGCCGTTGAGCCCTCCGGTGACCGGGCTCATCTGCGGCGGCGAGGGGGGCGGGGAGTCGGGCGGGCTGCTGACCGGCGGCTCGCTGCCCGGGGGGCCGCTCTCCGTCGGCGGTCCGCTGCTCTCCGACGCCGAGTCACTCGGCGACGGGCTCGCGCCGCTTTGCAGCTGCAGGTCGAAGCCCGGGACGGAACCGCCCCGCTCGGCGGCCGCGGTGTAGTCCGCCCAGATCTGTGCCGGGAAGCCACCGCCGTTGACCCGGTCGAGGCCGGTGGCGCCGTACAGCTTCTCCTGCTGTCCGGTGTCGGAGTTCTGCCCCATCACGGCGACGACGGTCACCAGGTTGGGGGTGTAGCCCGCGAACCAGGCGGCCTTGTCGTCCTCCGCCGTACCGGTCTTGCCCGCCGCGGGAACCCCGGCGGCCTGCGCGGCGGTGCCGGTGCCGTCCGGGGCGTTGACCACGTCCTGCAGCATGGAGGTGGTGGTGTCGGCGGCATCCCGGGGCACCGCCTGCCGGTGGTCGCGGCCCGGCAGGGAGACCGGGGAGCCGCCCTTCGTGACGCTGGTGACGAGCGTGTACGGGATGTACGTGCCGTGGTTGTCGAGCGTCGCGTACGCCTGCGCCATGTCGAGGGGGCTGGCGGTGGCCACGCCGAGCGCGATCGACGGGTAGGCGCCCAACTCCGGTGTGCTGGAGGGGAGTCCGAGGTTAATGGCGGTGGCCTTCACCTTGTCGGGGCCGACGTCCTCGGCCATCTGCGCGTAGACGGCGTTGACCGACTTGTTGGTGGCGGTGGAGACGGTGATGTTGCCGTAGTCGACGTCGTCCTCGTTGCTGGGCGCGTAGTTCACCGGGCCGTCGGGGCCGAGGACCGGGCGGTGGTTGGTGCCGTCGTAGACGGTGTTCGGGGTGATCGGCTGGTCGTCCTGCGTGGTGGAGTTGTTCTGCACGGCCGAGGCGAAGACGAACGGCTTGAAGGTCGAGCCCACCTGGTAGTCGCGGCGGGTGGCGTTGTTGACGTACTGCTTGGTGAAGTCGAGTCCGCCGTACATCGCGACCACGTTCCCGGTGCCCGGGTCGATGGAAACGCCGCCCGCCCGGACGTATTTGTCGGTCGGGTTGGCCGACGGGTCGAGTTTGCCGATGAGTTGGTTCTGGGCGGCCTTGACGAACGCGTCCTCCCTGCCCTTGTCGATGGTGGTCGTGATGCGGTAGCCGCCCGCGGCGAGGGTCTGCTCGTCGATGACCTTGTTCTCGGTGAGGTAGTTCTTGACCGCCTCCACGAGGTAGCCGCGCTGCCCGGAAAGGCCGGAGCTGGCCTTGGCCTTGCCCGGCATCGGGAAGGTCGTCTTCGTGCGGTCCGACTCGCTCAGCCAGTGCTCCTTGACCATGCCGTCGAGTACGTAGTTCCAGCGGGCGACCGCCCGGTCCTTGTTCTGCGGGTCGGCGACCACGTCGAACGCGCTGGGCGCGTTGAGCAGCGAGGCGAGGTACGCGCCCTCGGCGGTGCTGAGTTTGCTGGCGTCCTTGTTGTAGTAGGCCTGGGCGGCGGCCTGGATTCCGTAGGCGTTGCGGCCGAAGTAACTGGTGTTCAGATAGCCTTCGAGAATGTCCTGCTTGGACTGCTCGCGATCGAGTTTGATCGCGATGAAGAACTCCTTGGCCTTCCGGCTGACGGTCTGCTGCTGGTTGAGGTAGTAGTTCTTCACATACTGCTGGGTGATGGTCGAGCCGGACTGGGTGCCCTTGCCGCTGACGGTGTTCCAGGCGGCCCGCAGTATCGCCCGCGGGTCGATCGCCGACTCGTGGTAGAAGCCGCGGTCCTCGGCGGCCAGCACCGCGTACTGGGTGCTCCTGGGGACCTGGCTCAACGGGATCTCCTCGCGGTTGACCGCTCCGCTGCGGGCGAGTTCGGTCTTTCCATCCGAGTAGAGGAAGACATTGCTCTGCGCGGTCGCCATGGTGTTGGCGGCCGGGATCTTGACCAGCAGATAACCGGCGATGAACGCACCGCTCACCGCGATCAGGAACAGCAGCACGGCACCGAGCGTGAAGCGCCAGGTGGGGACGAGGCGGCGCAGACCGGTCCGCTTGGGGCGCGGGGTCCCGCCCCCCGTGCTGGTGCGCGCTGGTCGCTCCGGCTGCTCGTCGCTCATGTCTGTACGGACTCCTAGGCCGCCATGGGGGTTGTGCCACGGCGGAACGCTATGAAAAGGCGGTGTACCGCGGGACACTTTCGCACCATCAGGCGCGGCGCCAACGGCGGGCGCACCCAGATGACCATCCCACGGCCCGAACGGCTGTGTCGTTCCACTGGAACGGATGACAAAACCTGTGGTCGTGATTCAGTCCGCGCCCGTACACTGCGGGATTTCGGCCGGGCGCCGGGCCGGCCGACGGCCAGGCACGGGTCGGCGCACGGTCAGGCGATGGGGGTGCGTGGAGTCATGCGGTTGTACGCGGCCGTCGCCGTGCGCGGCTTCCGACGGTACGCGACGTACCGGGTGGCCACCTTGGCCGGGGTGTTCACCAACACCGTCTTCGGCTTCATCGTCGCCTACACCTTCACCGCGCTGTGGAGCGTACGGCCGCGGCTGGGCGGCTACGACCTGCCGCACGCCGTGACGTTCGTCTGGCTCGGGCAGGCGCTGCTGATGACCACCGCGCTGCTCGGCGGCGGGTTCGAGACCGAACTCGTCGAGCGCATCAGGTCGGGGGATGTGGCGATCGACCTCTACCGACCCGCCGATCTGCAGCTGTGGTGGCTGGCCACCGACCTCGGGCGGGCCGTGTTCCATCTGCTCGGGCGGGGCGTGCTGCCGATGGCCGCCGCCTCGGTGGTGTTCCGGCTCGTCTGGCCCACCGAGGTGTCGACATGGGTCTGCTTCCTCGTCTCCGTCGCGCTCGGTGTGCTGGTCAGCTTCGCGATCCGCTATCTGGTGGCGCTCACCAGCTTCTGGCTGCTCGACGGCGCGGGCGTGCTGCTGCTGGCCACCTTGCTGGCGACCTTCTTCTCCGGGATGGTGCTGCCGCTGACCGTCTTCCCCGGCTGGCTCGGCACCCTGGCCCGGGCGCTGCCGTGGTCGGCCCAGCTCCAGGTCCCCGCCGATGTCTTCCTCGGGCGGCATCGCGGTACGGGGACGCTGTGGGCGCTGGCGTTCCAGGCCGGGTGGGCGGTGGTGCTGCTGGGCGCCGGGCAGCTGCTGCAGTCGGTGGCGACGCGCAAGGTGGTGGTACAGGGTGGCTGACGCCGAGTGCGCGACCGGCGAACGGACGGTGCTGCTGGACCGCCAAGGGCGGACCGCCGCCGTACGCGACGGGCTGCGCGCGTATCTGCTGATCGCCGGGATGTGGATCCGCTCCACGGTTGTCTACCGCACCTCGTTCGTGTTGATGACGGTCGGCAACTTCGCCATGACCGCACTGGACTTCGCCGCGGTGGCGATCATCTTCGGGCACACCCGGGTCCTCGGCGGCTTCACGCTCACCGAGACGGCTTTCCTGTACGGGAGTTCGGGCGTCGCGCTCGGCCTGGCGGACCTGGCGGTCGGCAGCCTGGACGGGCTCGGGCGGCGGGTGCGGGACGGCACGATGGACACCCTGCTGGTGCGTCCGGTACCGGTCTTCGCACAGGCGGCGGCGGACCGCTTCGCGCTGCGGCGGCTGGGGCGGATCACCCAGGCGGCGGTGGTGCTCGGCTGGTCGATGACCCGGCTGAACGTGGCGTGGACACCGGCAGACGTACTGCTGGTTCCCGTGATGCTGCTCAGCGGTGCCGGGATCTTCGCCGCGGTCTTCACCACCGGCGCCGCCTTCCAGTTCTGGGCCAATGACGCGGCGGAGGTGCAGAATTCGTTCACGTACGGCGGCAACGCGCTGACCCAGTACCCGCCGACCGTCTTCGCGAAGGACCTGGTGCGTGGCGCCACCTTCGTCGTGCCGCTCGCCTTCGTCAACTGGATGCCCGCGCTGCACATCCTGGGCCGGGACAACCCGCTGCGCCTTCCCGGGTGGGTGGACTTCTGCTCGCCGCTGGTGGCGCTGGCGGTGTGCGCGCTGGCCGGGCTGGCCTGGCGGACGGGCCTGCGGTCGTACCGGAGCACAGGGAGCTGAGCCATGGACGCGCTGATCCAACTCGACGACGTGCGCAAGGTGTTCGAGGTACACCGCAGGGCCGGGCTGTTCCGGCGCGAGCGCCGTACGGTACGCGCCGTGGACGGACTGGGCTTCGAGGTGGCGCACGGCGAGATGGTCGGCTACATCGGGCCGAACGGCGCGGGCAAGTCCACCACCATCAAGATGCTCACCGGAATCCTCGTCCCCAGCGGCGGACGGCTGCGCGTCGCGGGCGTCGACCCGTCCCGCGAACGCACCCGGCTGGCCCGCCGCATCGGCGTGGTCTTCGGCCAGCGGACGACGCTGTGGTGGGATCTGCCGCTGCGCGACTCGTACGAGCTGGTACGCCGCATCTACCGGATCCCGGACGCCCGTTACCGGACGAACCTGGACGCGTGCGTCGAACTCCTGGATCTGGCCGAGCTGTTGGACGTCCCCGTACGCCAGCTCTCGCTCGGCCAGCGGATGCGCGCCGACATCGCGGCGGCCCTGCTGCACGATCCCGACGTGCTCTACCTGGACGAGCCGACCATCGGCCTGGACGTCGTCAGCAAGGCGAAGGTCCGGGAGTTCCTGCGGCAGGTCAACGGCGAGCGCGGAACGACCGTGTTGCTGACCACCCATGACCTCACGGACATCGAGCAGCTGTGCAGTCGCGTCATGGTCATCGACCATGGACGGCTGGTCTACGACGGCGGCCTCGACGGCCTGCACGCGGCCGGGGAGAGCGAGCGCACGCTCGTGGTCGACTTCGACCGCGAACTTCCCCCGGTGCGGATCACCGGCGCCCGCCCGGTACGCACCGAGGGCCCGCGCCAGTGGCTGGCCTTCCCGGCATCCACCAGCGCGGCGCCACTGGTGGCCGAACTGGCTGCCCGCTACCCGCTGGTGGACCTTTCGGTACGGGAGCCCGCGATCGAGGACGTCATCGCCAGGATGTACGGGGGGCGCGGCGGGGCCGCGGGTTTTCCGGAGTGACCTTCGGGTACCGGCCGGGCCGGACCGAGCGGCGGCGGCTGCGGTCGTCGCGTGACCGCCGGTCCACGTCGTCGTGGTCGCTCGCCGTCGGGGCGGAGATGAATCTGCCGCCGGGCAGGTGGGTTCAGAGACTGGCGGGCGCCGAGCCCAGCAGCGTGCCCAGGTCGACGGCGTCGGCCATGGCCTGGTAGCCGACGTCGTTCGGGTGCAGATGGTCGCCGGAGTCGTACATCGGGCGGAGGCGGGCCGGGTGTACGGGGTCGCGGAGGGCCTGGTCGAAGTCGACCACGGAGTCGAAGACCCGGCCGCTGCGGATGGCCGCGTTGACCTGCTCGCGAACGGTGTTGAGCCGGGGGTCGTAGCCGCGTTCGCCCTCGAACGGGGTCACGGTCGCGCCCACCACGCGGATGCCGTGGGCGTGTGCCTCGCGGGTGATCTCCTGCAGGCCCGCGACGATGGCGTCCGGGTCGCTCTGACGCGGCGTCTGGATGATGTCGTTGATGCCGAGCTCGACGATGAGGGTCTTGGCGCCGGTCCTGGACAGCGCGTCGCGATTGGCGCGGTGCACCGCGCTCGGACCGTTGCCCGCAAGGCTCGGGGCGGCGTCGAGCAGCACGCGGTTGCCGCTGACCCCCTCGTTGAGCACGCCCAGGTGCGGGCCGTCGGCGCTGCCGTTCAGCCGCTCGGCGAGGTAGTCGGGCCAGCGGTGGTTGGCGCCGACGGTGGAGGTGAAGCCGTCGGTGATGGAGTCACCGAGGGCGACCACCGCGCCCTTGGCCTGGTCGGTCCAGACGTCGACGGCGGTCACATAGCGCCAGTACGGGCTCTGTTCGGTGAAGGCGGTTCCGCTGGCGTCCGCCGCGTGGTCGCCGTGCGCCAGATAGGACGTCTGGCGGGCGTGCGGGTGGTACGTGACGGAACCGGAGGCGTACGGGGTGAAGGTGGTGATCAGCAGGTCGGCGGCGCTCGGCACCGGTAGCCGTACCGGATCGCTGAGCACGCTCTCGCCCGCCGGTATCGTCACCGCGGCGCGACCGCCGAAGGACAGCGCGGCGAGCGTGCTGGGGAGCGCGTCCGCGCCGCCGGTGCCGTCCGCCACCGCCAGTGTGGTGTGCGTCAGGGCGAGCGGTGCGGTGCCGAAGAGGTTGGAGAACTGGACCCGGGCGGCGGTGCCGCCCACGCTGATGTGCACCACGTTCCGGATCGACATACCGGGATAGCCGTGCGGAGTGTCGGGTTCCGCGGCTGCGGGTGCGGTGGCCCAGGTGCCGACCCAGGCTCCGGCGGCGGCCGGGGCGGCCGCGGTGGAGCGGGGCCTGGGCACCGTCGGCGTGTCGTCGGCGTGCGTACTGCCAACCCCGACGAATATCGCGGTGCACACCACGCCGATCACCGACGCCAGCGCAGCGAGCAGGGCATAACCGGACTTCCTGGTCACGCGGTGCTTCTCCTCGGTCCTCTGGCGGCGGTACCGCGCGCCGCGCCCCATGATCATATGGGGCGCTCCGGAACTCCTCGCAGCGGCTGACCCGCGGGTTTCCGCTCCTAGAGACGAAGGGAACTTGCCGATCGTTCCAGAGGTGGATGTGACGTGGACGATCACGGAGACAATCACGGGGTGGAACGGATGGATGTGGTGGCGAAGACCGCCGTCGACCGCGGTCCTGCGGGTCGGCCCGGCGGCGGGTTCTCGTACAGTCCGGCGGACGAGGAGCGGCGGCGCGGCGTACGGAAGATGAAGCTGGTCGCGACCGGGTTCCTGGTGGTGGCGACGGTGGTGTACGGGCTCGCGAAGTGGGCGGAGGCCGCGGGTGCCGGGGCCTGGGCGGGGTACGTGGCGGCGGCCGCCGAGGCGGGCATGGTCGGTGCGCTGGCCGACTGGTTCGCGGTGACGGCGCTGTTCAAACGGCCGTTGGGGCTGCCCATCCCGCACACCGCGATCATCCCGACGAAGAAGGACGTACTGGGCAGGTCGCTGGGCGACTTCGTGGGTGAGAACTTCCTGTCCGAGCAGGTGGTGAGAACCCGGCTGCGGGCGGTCGGCATCGGCTCGCGGCTGGGCGGCTGGCTTGCCGATCCGGACCACGCCGACCGGGTCACCGAGCAGGCGGCGGCAGCGCTGCGCGGCACGCTGAAGGTGCTGCGGGACTCCGATGTCCAGGCGGTGGTCGGCGAGGCGATCACCCGCCGGGCGGACACCATGGATGTGGCGCCGGGCCTTGGCCGGATGCTGGCGCGGGTGGTCGAGGAGGGCGGCCATCGCCGGGTGGTGGACCTGGTGTGTGTACGGGCCCACGACTGGCTGGTAATGCACGGCGATTCGGTGATGGACGCGGTACAGAACGGGGCACCGGGCTGGACGCCGCGGTTCGTCGACCGTCGCGTCGGGGAGCGGGTCTACAAGGAACTGCTGCGGTTCGTCGGCGAGATGCGGGACATGCCGGATCATCCGGCACGCGGTGCGCTGGACCGCTTCCTGGCGGACTTCGCGGAGGAACTGCAGTCAGATCCGGACACCCGTGAGCGGGTGGAGCGGTTGAAGCGGGACCTGCTGGCCCGTGGCGAGGTGCAGGACCTCATCGAGTCGACGTGGAACGCGGTGCGTTCGATGGTGGTCTCGGCGGCCGCCGACGAGCGCAGCGAACTGCGGTTGCGGACCAGGGCGTCGCTGCTGTCACTGGGCGCCCGGATGGCGTCCGACCGGCGGTTGCAGGCGAAGGTGGACGGCTGGCTGGAGGACGCGGCGACGTATGTGGTGACCACGTACCGGGACGAGATCACGGCGCTGATCACGGAGACCGTGGCCGGTTGGGACGCCGAGCAGACATCCCGGAAGATCGAGGCACACGTCGGCCGCGACCTGCAGTTCATTCGCATCAACGGCACGGTGGTCGGCGCCTTGGCGGGCTTGCTGATCTACACGGTGTCGCGGGTGGTCGGCGGCTAGGTCTGGATACCTGACGGTACGTCACCTAGCCTGCCCGCATGGGCAAGCTGGTACGGGCGTGGTGGTGGCTGGCCGAGGCCTCGGTGACCTTCGGCGTCGTCGTACTGCTGCTGGTGGTCCACCAGTTGTGGTGGACCAACCTCCAGGCGCGCGGCGCCGCACATCGCGAGGTGGCCGCCCTGGAGCAGCAGTGGAACTCCCCGCCGCAGGCGCCGGTCGCAGCCGTCCACACCTCCGATGAATCGGCAGCCCACGCCGCCACCCACACCACCAACGACCAGTCGCCCGCCCCGCATGGGGACACGGGCTACGCCATCATCCGCATCCCCGCGATCGGGGTCACCGCCCCCATCGCCGAGGGCACCGGCAAGACCGCCGTGCTCAACCTCGGCTACGTGGGCCACTATCCGCACACCGCAGAGCCCGGCCAGCCCGGCAACTTCGCGCTGGCCGGGCACCGCAACACCCACGGCGAACCGTTCCGCTACATCAACCGGCTGCGCCCCGGCGACCAGGTGCTGGTGGAGACGGCGCGGGCGCGCTTCACCTACGTCGTCGACCGTACGGTTCCGCAGACCTCGGCGATCGACGGATCGGTCATCGCCCCCGTTCCGTACAGCAGCGTGCACCCGGAAGACCGGATGACCGGCGCGGGCTACTACATCACCCTCACCACCTGTACGCCCGAATTCACCTCGCTGTACCGGCTGGTGGTGTGGGGCCGGTTGGCGGCCGAGCGGCCACGTTAGGGTCAATGAATGTCAACACCACTTAAACGCCGCCGGTCCCTGCTTTGGCTGCTCGTTCCGTATGTGTTCTTCCTGGCGGTTCTACCGCTGGTGAATCGGATTCATCCGGTGGTGCTGGGGATTCCGTTCCTGTTCTTCTGGATGCTGGTGGCGACCGCTGTGACACCGCTCGCGGTATGGCTCGCGCACCGGGGCGACAAGGGCGTGCGGTCGTGAACGCCGCGGTGGCGACCTCGGTGTTCGGGGTCTTCATGGTGCTGACGGTGGCGCTGGGACTGCTCGCGGTACGCGGCCGCGGTTCCGGGGGCGGTCTCGCCGACTGGTCGGTGGGCGGCCGAAGTCTGGGCACGTTCTTCATCTGGCTGCTGATGGCAGGCGAGAGCTACACCAGCTTCAGCTACCTGGGCGCGGCGGGCTGGGGGTACAACTTCGGCGCACCGGTGCTCTATGTCATCGCGTATCTGTCCTGCGGATACGCGGTGGGCTACATCGTCGGGCCGATGCTGTGGAGTTACGCCCGCAAGCACGGCCTGGTCTCGATCACCGACCTGGTCGCGCACCGGTTCGCCAGCCCCTGGCTCGGCGCGGCGGTCGCGGTGCTGGCCACGGTCTGCCTGCTGCCGTACATCCAGTTGCAGATCACCGGTATGGGCGTGGTGGTCACGACCATCTCCCACGGTGCGATCAGCCTCAACTGGGCCTATCTCATCGCCTTCGTGGTGACCACCGGCTTCGTGGTGGTGAGCGGGCTACGCGGCAGCGCCTGGGTGTCGGTGCTCAAGGACGTACTGGTCATCGGCACACTGGGATTCCTCGCGGTGTACGTGCCGATCCACTACTTCGGCGGGTACGGGGAGTTGCTCGGCCGACTGGTGGAGCACAAGTCGCAGTGGCTGACCTTTCCCGGGCACGCCTCCGGCGGCCTGGGACAGACGTGGTTCATCACCACCACCGTTCTCAACTCGCTGACGATCGTGATCTTCCCGACCACCGTCGCGGGCTATCTGGGCGCCCGGGACGCGGAGGTGCTGCGGCGCAACGCGATCTGGCTGCCGTGCTACCAGGTGCTGCTGTTCGTCCCCGTACTGCTGGGGATGGCCGCGCTGTTCGTGGTGCCGGGGCTGACCGGTGCCGGGTCGAACCTGGCGCTGTTCAAGCTGGTGGTCGACTCGCTGCCCGGGTGGCTGGTGGATCTTGTGGGGGTGGCGGCGGCACTCTCCTCGATTGTGCCGATGGCGGTGTTCATGCTGGTCATCGGCACGATGTGGGGGCGCAGCGTGCTCGGCGCGGTGCCGCGCCTGGCGAATCGGCAGAAGCTGTGGTCGCAGGTGGTCGTGGTGCTGGCGGGGGTCCTGGCGCTGCTCATGACGTACGAGGCGCCCAACACGCTGGTGCGGCTGTCGTTGATCTCCTACGAGGGCATGGCGCAGCTCGTGCCGATGGTGCTGCTCGGGCTGCTGTGGCGCCGATTGACGCTGGTCGGCGCGGTGAGCGGGCTGGCGGCCGGGTTCACGGTGGCCTGCCTGCTGGTCTTCTCCGACCACGATCCGCTGTGGGGGGTGAATGCCGGGCTGCTCGCGCTGGGGGTGAATGTGCTGGTCACGCTGGCCGTGACATATCTGGGCCCGCGCTCGGCGGACCCGCGGCCCGACGAGGAGGTGCTGGCCGAGGAGGCGTTGGGGGAGGAGCAGCCCGAACGCGTTGTCGGTGGGCGGGTCTAGTATCGAATCCGAGGTCGAAGCCTGAGGCCGGGAGGGGGGTGCCGAGATGTTCCGCGACAGCGGGTTCCGCAGCGTCCATGCACTGCGCGCGTACCTCGGCACGCTGATCCTTCTGCTGGCCGGGCTGCTGCTGACCCAAGCCCAGGTGACGACCGTGGTCGCGGCTGCCGCGACCACCGCCGCTGCGGTGCTGCTGTGCCGTGCCTTCGTCACCGCGGCCGCCGCCCGTCCCGTACCGCCGGGGCGAATACGCACCGCGATCCGCGACCGGGAGCGCCGCACGGCGTTTCTGGCGCAGCGGGATCCCGATGCCTCCGGCCGTCCGCGGCCCCGAGCGCCGGGCCGTCCGCACTGGACGGCCGCGTAGGCGCGAGCGCCGATACCGCGGGTTCGGCAAGCCCCCGGGGGGCTTGCTCCCGACAGATCGTCCCGCCGCGATGGTGAGTAAACCCCTCACGTCGCTGACCGGCGGTGTCGAACTCACCGCAACCCGCCCAACATCCCGCGGGCGGGGCCCGCGCTACGCGGCTCGTCATGCCGATTCCCGATTCCCGAATCTCGATTCCGGCTCGACGAGACCCGTGGAGGGCTCAACCATGTCCGTTTTCACGCCACTTGTCACACTGCTGTCCCAACTCGCCCATGGCCTGGAACCGCTGTTCGGTGCCTCGGCGATGGCCGCCGCGATTGTCACGCTCACCGTGTGCGTACGCCTCGCACTGCACCCGCTGGCCCGGGCCGCCGCACGGGGCGATCGGATACGCGGCCGGTTGGCGCCGCGCGTCGCCGAGCTGAACGCCAAGCACAAGGGCGATCCGCAGCGGATGCAGCGGGCGCTCACCGAGCTGTACGCGAAGGAGGGGGTGTCGCCCATCGCCGGTTGTCTGCCGACGCTGCTCCAACTGCCGGTCTTCGCCGTGATGTACCACCTGTTCTCGGGCAGTGGCGGGGCGCTTCGGGATCACACCCTGGCGGGTGCGCCGCTCGGTGGGCACTGGCTGGACGCGGTGCGCGAGGGCGGGGTGTTCGGGCCGCACGGAATGGTGTTCCTCGCCCTGTTCGCGGTGATCGCGGCGGTCGCGGGCTGGACGTTCCGGTGCGCGCGCAAGGCGGCGGCGCAGGCGGGATCGGTCGCGGCACCCGGTGCAGTGACGGGAGCGGCCGGACTGGCGAAGTTCCTTCCGCTGCTGTCCTTCGGGACGCTCGTCACCGCGGCCGTCGTCCCGCTCGCCACCGGGCTGTACCTGGCGACGACCATGACCTGGACCGCCGTTGAGCGGGCACTGCTGCAACGGACGCCGAACACGCCGGAGGTGGCACCCGGTGCCGTGAAGTCCATTCCGTGAGCCGGTCTTGCGGAGCGGGTATCCGGGATTGGAGGATCGGACAAGTCATCCGATGACCGTCCTCGTCGGTTGCGTGGAACCGCATGGCTGCCAGCCTTGCGTCACAACGTGTCCACCCCTCGACCACGGGAGTCCTCAATGAAGCTGCTGCGTGTCGGACCGGCGGGAGCGGAGCGCCCGGCGTTGCTGGACCACGACGGGACCCTGCGCGATCTGTCGGGACTGGTGCCCGACATCGACGGGGCGCTGCTCGCCGACGAGTCCGCGCTGGCGAGCCTGCGTCACGCCGCCCAGGGTGGCGCGCTGCCGGTGCTCGATCAGTCGGGGCTGCGCATCGGTCCACCGCTCGGCCGGATCGGAAAGGTCGTCTGCATCGGGCTCAACTACCACGACCATGCCATCGAGACGGAAACACCGATCCCGGCCGAGCCGGTGGTGTTCATGAAGGCTGCGGACACCGTGGTCGGCCCGGACGACACCGTGCTCATCCCCAAGTCCAGCGTGAAGACCGACTGGGAAGTCGAGTTGGCGGTCGTCATCGGCCGCACCGCCCGCTATCTGGAGACCGATGCGGAGGCCCTGGCAGCCGTCGCCGGATACGCGATCACGCACGACGTGTCCGAGCGCGAGTTCCAGATCGAGCGGGGCGGCCAGTGGGACAAGGGCAAGAACTGCGAGACGTTCAACCCGCTCGGCCCCTGGCTGGTCACCGCCGACGAGATTCCGGACCCGCAGCGGCTGACACTGCGGTTGTGGGTCAACGGCGAGCTGAAACAGGACGGTTCGACTGCGAACCAGATCTTCCCGGTCGCCCATGTCGTGCGGTACCTCAGCCGGTTCATGACCCTCTACCCAGGTGACGTCATCAACACCGGCACCCCGGCGGGCGTGGCCCTGGGCCAGCCGGAGCCCAAGCCGTACCTGCGCGCCGGTGATGTGGTGGAGCTGGAAGTGGCCGGACTCGGCCGCCAGCGGCAGGTGTTCAAGAACGCGTAGGGTCCTTCCGGCGGATCTTCGCTTTGGGCTGCGGCAGGTTTGGCACCGCCGGCCCGCACCATCGTGGTTGCTCGCCGCTGCGCCGGGTCTTCTTGGGGGCAAGCCCCAACGCCAAGTGGGGTGTCGGGTGCTTGCCTCGACAGAAGTCCCGCCGCAACGGCGAGCAGCCCGCACGCCGCAGCCCGGCGGTCGCGAACCTGCCGCACCCCCCGGCGGGGACGATCCCTCGACGCAAGCCCCGGCCCCGCCTGCGGTTTTGGGGGGCTTACCCCAAGGAAAACAGGCGCGGCGGCGAGCAACCCCCATGGCGCGGACCGGCGGTGCCGGAGCCACCGCAACCCAACCAGGATCCGCCCGTCAGGCGGTGAAGCGTTCCAGTGCGGCGACCACCAGGGCGTGGTCGTCCGCCTGGCGCAGGCCCGAGACGGCGGCCGCGCCGATGACGCCGACACCTTTGACGCGCAACGGGAAGGCGCCACCGTGTGCCGCGTACCGGTCGGGGTCCAGCCGAGAGGACTCCTCGAACGTGGCGCCCTTGGCGCGGAAGCGGGTGCCGACCAGGTAGGAGCTTTCCGCGTACCGCTCCACCACCCGGCACTTGCGCGCCAGCCACTCGTCGTTGTCGGCGGACGAACCGGGGAGCGCGCAGTGGAACAGGCGCTGCAGGCCGCGAAGGATGGTGACGGCGACCGGCGCCTGGCGTTCCAGGGCCAGTTCCCGCAGCAGGCCGCCCAGCCGCCAGGCGTCCTCATGGGTGAACTGCCCCAGCGTGAGACGGTGTTCCTGCTCCTCAAGCACCGGTATGAGCGCCAACGCGTCCTGACGATCGGTCATGCCCGCCCCGCCAGGACGACGGTGCGGCGTTCCGCCGCTGAGGTACGGGCGGCCTCAAGGACCGCCAGGGCGGCAACCGCCTCGCGGGCGGTCACCGGCGGCGCGGTGCCGTCGCGCAGGGCGGCCGCGATGCCCTCGTAGTAGGCGGGGTAGTCCCCCGGCAGCGTCGGTACCGGATCGCCCCCTCCGGTCAGCGGCGACTCACCGGCACCGAGCCGACCCCAGGCCGCCTCCGGTTCCGTACCCCAGCCGGGCCCCGGCCGCTGGCCGTCGCGCAGCGCCGCCTCCTGTGGATCGAGCCCGTACGTGACGTATCCCGCCACCGACCCCAACACCCGGAAGCGCGGCCCGAGTTGCGGGGCGACGGCGCTCATCCACAGATGGGAACGGACGCCGTTCACATGCTCCAGGGCGATGAACGTGTCGTCGTCCGCCTCCGCGTCCGGGCGGCGCACATCGGACTCGGCGAACACGGTGCGTACCGGCCCGAAGAGGGTGAGCGCCTGGTCGACGAGGTGGCTGCCCAGGTCGTACAGCAGCCCGCCGAACTCCGCCGGGTCGCCGGACTCGCGCCAGCCGCCCTTGGGCTTGGTGCGCCAGCGCTCGAAGCGGGACTCGAAGCGGCGTACCTCGCCCAGTGCGCCGCTGTCGATGAGGTGGCGCACGGTGCGGAAGTCGTTGTCCCAGCGGCGGTTCTGGAACACCGACAGCAGCAGGCCGCGTTCCTCGGCGAGGTCGGCGAGCGCGGCGGCCTCGGCGGCGGTACCGGCCAGCGGCTTGTCGACGACGACCGGCAGCCCGGCCCGAAGGGCGGCGGTCGCCAGCGGGACATGGGTGCGGTTCGGCGAGGCGATGACGATCAGGTCGAGCTGGTCCGCGCGGCTCCACAGCTCGTCGGCGGAGGCCACCGTACGCACCTGCGGATGCTCTGCTTCGGCCTGCGCCTGCCGCTCGGGGTTCGAGGTGACGACGGTGTCCAGCAGCAGTCCGTCGGTGGCGGCGATCAGCGGCGCGTGGAAGACGGATCCGGCCAGGCCGTAGCCGATGAGGCCGACGCGGAGCGGGGAATTCACGGGCAGTGGCATGCCGTCCACTAAAGCAACGCTGTTGCCAAAGTGCAAGCGTCGGCGACAATGGGGGAGTGAACAGGGGAAACTCCGGGGCCAACCTGCCCGTACTGCGCAGCCATAACGCCGCACTCGTGCTGGACCTGCTGCGTTCCGCCACCGTGGGCGGTGGCGAGGGCATCAGCCGACTGGAGCTGGCCGAGCGCACCGGCCTCACCCCGCAGGCGGTCAGCAAGATCGTCGCCCGGCTCCGGGATGAGGGCATGGCGGCGGAGGCGGGCCGCCGCGCCTCGACGGGCGGCAAGCCGCGCACCCTGCTGCGACTGGTGCGCACCGCGCGGTACGCGGTCGGACTGCACCTCGACCGGGACGAGATGGCGGCGGTTCTCGCCGACCTCGCGGGCGAGCGGGTCGCGGTCCGCACCGCACCGTTCGACCTCGGCGCGGGCCCGGAGGCGGTGCTCGACGCGGTCGCCGCACAGGTGCGCGAGCTGCTCGCCGGTATCGACGCCCAGGCCGTGCTCGGCGTCGGGGTCGCCGTCCCCGGCCCCCTCGACCACCAGGCGGGCGTGCTGCGGCGGGTCACCCGCTTCCCGCGGTGGGATGGATTCCCGCTGCGCGCCGCGCTCGCCGACCGGCTCGGAATGCCGGTCGCCCTGGACAAGGACACCAACGCGGCGGCGCTGGCCGTTCTGGGCCTGGCCCACGAGGAGGGCGCGCCTCGACCGTCGGATGTCAGCGGCCCGGACCAGCGGACCGGCGCCGACGCCTCGCCCCAACCCGCCGACGCCGGTGGCTCGTTCGCGTACCTCCACCTCGGTACCGGCCTGGGCGCCGGTCTGGTGCTGGATGGCGCGCTCTACCGCGGCCGGCGAACCGGAGCCGGTGAATTCGGCCACCAGATCGTGCAGTTGGACGGCCCGCCCTGCGTCTGCGGTAAGCGCGGCTGTCTGGAGGCGCTCTGCCTGTCGGCCCTTTCCCGCGCCGACACCGTGGAGGCGGCGCGCCTGCTGGGCGTCGGCGCCGCCAACCTCGCGGCGCTGCTCGACATCGACCGGGTGGTACTGGGCGGCCGCTCGGTGCTCGCCGCGCGCCGGACGTTCGCCGACGGCGTCACCGCCGTACTCGCCCAGCAGTCCGCCCACCCGATCCCGGTGACCGTCGCCCCCGCCGACCGGCAGACCGTCGCCGACGGCGCCGCCCGACTGATCCTGGCCCCGCTCTTCGGACGCACGGCGCTCGGCTGACCGGCGGACCGGCTGCGCCGTTCGGATGGGATCGTCCCGGCATCCGGGCGCATGCGTGCCGTACCCCGGCGGGCCGACGGAGGGCGAGCGGGCCGTGCCAGGTCTCATGGGGAGCCCAGTGCCCCCGCGAGAGCCCGTACGGGCGCGACAGACAGCGAAGGTCCCCGCCATGCACGTGCGTAGTGCGCCCATCCGCAGCGCCCTTGCCATCGGCGCCGCCGCGATCGTCGCGTTGCTCGGGGCCGCCGACGCCTCGGCCGCTGCGGCGGGCTGGCGGGACCCGCATCCGGCGCCGCCCACCGACGGGGCACCCGCGTGCGGGAGAGCGGCCGACACCGGGTTCCCGATCCGTACCCGGCTGTACGGCGGTCCGGACACGTACACCCCGGGGGGCACCGCGCGGACCTTCTTCCTGGACCTGCGGAACACCACCGCCGGGGACTGCCACCAGGTCCACCCGCTGGTGCTGCTCGTCGACCGCGACCGGCAGCTGACGCCCCATCGGATGAGCCTGCGTTACGCGCCTCCCGGGACGCGTTCCTGGCGGACGGTGCCCTTCGAGACCACCGACCACGCCGAGAACATCGGCCTGCCCGGCGGTGAGAACGGACCCGGCCTGACCGTCCCCGCGGGTCGCACCGTCACCATGCGGCTGCGGTTGCGCTTCGCCCCCGGCACGCCGCCCGACCGGGTGGTCGTCTCCGCCACGACCATGCAGCGCCGCGGTGGCGGCGGTGCGTGGGTGGGCGAGTCCAACCACTACGCGTTCGCCATCGGGCGCCCGCGTCCGATGCTCGCCGAGACCGGCCTGCGCCACCCGTCCCGCGTCCGCGACACCGGCTCCGCGGCCTTCGCCATGCTGCTCGTCGGCGCTGCCCTGATGGCCGGGGCGCGACGCGGTGCCCCCTGGCGTTCGAGGCTGTGAACCCCGCCACGGGCGGACCGCCCACCGCTCTGCGAGGATCGCGGGGTGAACGACCCGCGTGACACCCAAGGCAGCGGCACCCCCGGCGCACCGGTCCGGTCCGGGATCCCCGAGCATGGCCGCATCCCCAAGTACTACGCCGTCAAGACCCAGTTGGAGGCGCTGCTCGACGAGCTCGGCGAGGGCGGCGGCCTGCCCACCGAGCGTGATCTCGCCGCGCGCTTCGGGGTGGCCAGGGAGACCGTGCGGCAGGCCGTGCGGGAGCTGCTCATCCAGGGTCGGGTGCGGCGCAAGGGGCGCGGCACGGTCGTCGCGGGACCCAAGCTGGAGCAGCCGCTCTCCCTGGTCTCGTACACCGAGGGCGTGCGCCGCCAGGGCAAGGTGCCGGGCCGCAGCCTGATCGGTCTCGACCGGGTGCCCGCGGGGGCGGAGCTCGCGCGGCAGCTGGGGATCGGGCAGACCGATCCGGTATGGCATCTGGAACGCGTTCTGCTCGCCGACGACGAGCGGGTGGGCCTGGAGAGCACGTATGTCTCGGTGGACCGATTCCCGTATCTGGAACGGGACTTCGACCCCGACTCGTCGTTCTACGCGTTCCTCCGCGACCAGTTGGGGGTGCGGTTCGCCGCCGCGGAGGAGCGGATCGAGACGGTCCTCGCCACCCCGCGCGAGGCGCTGCTGATCGGCACCCCGCCCGCGCTGCCGATGCTGCTGCTCAACCGGGTCTCGCGGGACACCGACGGCCGTCCCGTCGAACGCGTCCGGTCCCTCTACCGCGGCGATCGTTTCAGTTTCACCACGCATCTGTCCGGGGCCTGACGGCTGCAGCCGCCCGCTTGGTAGCGTGCGGCCATGTCACGAATGCATAACGGGTCTAGCCCAAACGTGATGGCCTGTTCACCCTCGATTCATCGCTCCGACGCAGCCGCTCAAGCCCCGGCACACAGGCTCCGGGGCATGAGAGTTGTCATCGTCGGGGCCGGAGCACTCGGCACCATGCACGCCTGGCAGGCGGTAGCCCGCGGGCACGAGGTCGTCCATATCGAGCGGGAGCGCGATGCGCGCGGCGCCTCGGTGCGGAACTTCGGACTCGTCTGGGTCGGCGGCCGGGCTTCCGGAGCGGAGCTGGAGACCGCGCTGCGGGCCCGTGAACTGTGGCAGGAGATCGGCGCGCGGGTGCCCGGCGTCGGCTTCCGGGCCAATGGCTCGCTGACCGCCGTGCGAACCGAAGCCGAACGCGCCGTCACCGACGAGGTGCTCACCCGCCCGGACGCGGACGTCCGCGGCCTGAAGTGGCTGGACGCCGCCGAAACGCGCGCCCTCAACCCGGCACTGCGCGGCGAACTGCTCGGCGCCCTGTGGTGCGAGCGGGACGCGGCGGTGGAACCGCGCCTCGCCCAGCGCGCGCTGCGCGAGCACCTCGCCGCCTCCGGCCGCTACACCTACCTCGGCGGCCGCGAGGTCCGCGAGGTCGGCACGGAGAAGGTCACCGACGACCACGGCCAGACCCACCACGCCGATGCCGTCGTGCTGTGCACCGGCGCCTGGCTCTCCGGTCTGGTACGGGAACTCGCCCCCGAACTCCCGGTCCGCAGGGTGCGGTTGCAGATGATGCAGACCGACCCGCTGGGCGAGACGCTGACCACCACGGTCGCCGACGCGGACAGCTTCCGCTACTACCCGGCGTACGCGGGCGGCGCGCTGGACGCGCTGAACGGCGGACAGCCCCAGGCGCGGACCGCCGCCGAGCACAGGATGCAGCTGCTGATGGTGCAGCGCCTCGGCGGCGGGCTGACCATCGGGGACACCCACGAGTACGACGAGCCGTTCGGCTTCGACGTGGTCGAGGAGCCGTACGAGCACCTGCGGGGCGTCGCCGAGGCGCTGCTCGGCCGCCCGCTGCCGCGCGTCCGGCACCGCTGGGCCGGGGTGTACGCGCAGTGCGTGGACACCGGCCGGGTCGTGCACCGCGAACAGGTCGCCGACGGGGTGTGGCTGGTCACCGGGCCCGGCGGGCGCGGCATGACCTGCTCACCGGCCATCGGTGAAGACACCGCGAACCAGCTTGGATGGTAGGGAAAATGACGGATCGCGACATCAATCTGATCGTTCTCGACATGGCGGGCACCACCGTCGCCGATGGCGGCCTGGTGGAGCAGGCCTTCACCCGGGCCGCGGAGCGGCTGGGCGTCGAGCCGGACCTGGAGTACGTCCGGGCGACCATGGGCGAGTCGAAGATCGCCGTCTTCCGTGCCCTCTTCGGCGACGAGGACTTCGCCCAGCGGGCCAACACCGAGTTCGAACGGGCCTACGGGGAGCTGGTGGACGGCGGTCGGATCGCCGCGCTGCCCGGCGCCGCCGAGGCCATCGGTGAACTGCGCGCCGAGGGCCGCAAGGCCGTACTGACCACCGGATTCGCCCGGGTCACCCAGGACGCCATCCTGGACGCCCTCGGCTGGCAGGACATCGCCGACCTCACCCTCTGCCCGGCCGACGCGGGCCGCGGCCGTCCGTACCCGGACATGGTGCTCACCGCACTGCTGCGCACCGGCACCGACGACGTACGCAGGATCGCGGTCGCCGGGGACACCTCGTACGACATGCTCACCGGGGTCCGCTCCGGCGCCGCCATCGTGGCGGGCGTACTGACCGGAGCGCACGACGAGCGGCAGCTGACGGCGGCCGGTGCCACGCGGGTCATCGGATCGGTCGCCGAACTCCCCGCGCTGGTACGGGAGTTCTGAGATGGGCATCCGGTTCGACTCGGTCACCGTCCGGTACGGGGACGACACCGTCCTGGACCGCCTCGACCTGACCGTGGAACCCGGCGAAGTCATGGCGCTGCTCGGCCCCTCGGGGTCGGGCAAGACCACCGCGCTGCGGGCCGTCGCCGGGTTCGTCACCCCGGCCTCCGGGCGGGTGCTGATCGGCGGCCGCGATGTCACCGCGCTGCCTCCGCACCGGCGGGGTATCGGCATGGTGGTGCAGCAGTACGCGCTCTTTCCGCATCTGCGGGTGGAGCAGAACGTCGCCTTCGGCCTGAAGGCGCGGAAGGTGCCGCGGGCGCGGATCGCGGAACGGGTCACCGAGGCACTGCGGATGACCGGTATGGAGCGCTACGCCCGCCGGTACCCGCGGGAGCTGTCCGGCGGCCAGCAGCAGCGCGTGGCGATCGCCCGCGCGCTGGCCATCCGGCCCGGGGTGCTGCTGCTGGACGAGCCGCTGTCCGCCCTCGACGCGCAGCTGCGCTCCGGGATGCTCGCCGAACTCGCCAGGCTGCACCGGGAGTTGCCGGATGTCTCGATCCTCTACGTCACCCATGACCAGATCGAGGCGCTGACCCTCGCCGACCGGATCGCGGTCATGGACAAGGCGCGGCTCCAGGACTGCGGCACCCCGCAGGACCTCTACCGCAGGCCGCGCACCGAGTTCACCGCCTCCTTCGTCGGCAACGCCAATCTGCTGCCGGTGACGGTCATCGGCGACACGGTGCGCTTCGGCGGTACGGAGCTGAAGGTCCCGGTGGACGGCGCGGCGCCGGGCGCGGCGGCCACCCTGTGCGTACGGCCGCATCTGGTCGGCCTCGGCGAGGGGCCCAACGCGCTGCGCGGCACCGTCGCAGAGGTGCAGTGGCGGGGCGCCACCCACCGGGTGTTCGTGGACGTCGACGGCCACCAGATCAAGGCGGACGTACGGGAGTTGCGCACCCCGCCCGCGCTGGGTGAGCAGGTGGCCGTGCACTTCGCGGCCCAGGACGCGGTGCTGCTGGGCGCGGGGGTGGCCGATGGCTAGCGTCACCCTCGCCGCACCCCGGCGCGGTGTACCGCGCTGGCTGTGGGCGCTGCCGCCGGTCGCCGGACTCGGCCTGGTCTTCCTCTATCCGATGGCCCTGGTCGTCTGGCAGTCCGTCTCGCCGGACAGCGGCGGCCACGACCTGTCGGGGTACGGCACGGTCCTCGCCTCCGCAGGATTCCGTACGGCACTGCTCAACACCGTGTGGATCGCGGCCGGTTCGACCGTCGGCTGCCTCGCGCTGGGCTTCGCCCTCGCCCTGGTGATCGCCTTCGTCCCGTTCCCCGGCGGCAAGGCGCTCAGTCGGTTCATCGACCTCTTCCTGGCCTTCCCGTCCTTCCTGATCACGCTGGCACTGCTGTTCCTCTACGGGACGGTAGGGATCGTCAACGGGATCTGGACCGACACCACCGGCGCCGCGCACGGGCCGGTCGACTTCCTGCACACCCCTTGGGGCGTGCTGCTCGCCGAGGTCACCTACTTCACGCCGTTCGTGATGCGGCCGCTGCTCGCCGCCTTCTCGCAGATCGACACCGCGCAGATCGAGGCGGCGGCCTCGCTGGGCGCCAGGGCGCCGCGCATCGTACGGCAGGTCATCCTGCCCGAGGCGCTGCCGTCGCTGGCGGCGGGCGGCTCGCTGGTGCTGGTGATGTGCCTCAACGAGTTCGGGATCATCCTGTTCACCGGCGCCAAGGGCGTCACCACACTGCCGATGCTCGTCTACAGCAAGGCGATCCTGGACGGCGACTATCCGGGTGCGTGTGTGGTCGCGGTGGTCAACATCGCGCTGTCGGTGGCGCTTTACGCCCTCTACCGGGTGGTCCTCGCCCGCGGCGCTGGAGGTGCCCGTCGTGCTGGTGCATAGCCGAGGCGGCCGGTGGGCCGTCTGGATCGTCTTCTTCGCCCTCTTCCTACCGGTGTTCGCGCTGCCGTTCCTGGTGATCATGGTGGCGTCCTTCGCCACCAGTTGGAGCGGTGCCTTCCCCTCGGGGATGACGCTCGGCCACTACCAGGAGATCACCAGGGGAGACTCCCCGCATGCGCTGGTCACCAGCCTGGTCACCGCGCTGGTCGCCAGTCTGGCCGCACTCGCCGTCGGCACCTGGGCGGCGCTCGCCGCCGAGGCGCTGCGGCGGCGCGGACGGCGGGTGGTGGACGCCCTGTTCATGCTGCCGGTCGCCGTACCGTCTGTGGTGATCGGCCTGTCCCTGCTGGTGGCCTTCTCCAAGCCGCCACTGCTGCTCAACGGCACCTCCGCCATCGTGATCACGGCGCACACGGTGCTGGTGACGGCCTTCGCCTACCAGTCGGTCGCCGCCGCCCTCACCCGGCTCGATCCCGCCTACGAGCAGAGCGCGGCCAGCCTCGGCGCCCGTCCGTCCTACGTCCTGTGGCGGGTGAGGCTGCCGCTGCTGCTGCCCTCGCTCACCGCGGCCGCCGGGCTGTGCTTCGCCCTGTCCATGGGCGAGTTGAGCGCCACCATGATGCTCTACCCGCCGAACTGGGTGCCGCTTCCGGTGACCATCTTCGGCGCCACCGACCGCGGGGCGCTGTTCACCGGGGCGGCGCTGGCAGTGGTGTTGATGGCCTCGACGCTGCTGGTGCTCTTCGCGGTCTCCCGCATCCGGAACCGGGCCTCCTACAGATGAGGTCCAGCCTCCCCTCCCGTTAAGGAGATTGACCTGTTATGTCCACTCGCAACCGCACCTCGCTCGCCGCCGCCCTTACCGTGCTGGCCCTAGGCGCCTCCCTCACCGCCTGCGCCGGCTCCTCCTCCGCGAGTGGCGCGCAGGAGATCACCGTCTACAGCGCCGACGGACTCAAGTCCGAGACCGGGGACGGCTTCTACGACAAGGTCTTCAAGGACTTCCAGGCCAAGACCGGCATCAAGGTCAACTATGTCGAGGGCGGCTCCGGCGAGATGGTGCAGCGCCTGATCCGCGAGCGGTCCAACACCCAGGCGGACGTGGTGGTCACACTGCCGCCGTTCATCCAGCAGGCCGAGGGCAAGGGCCTGTTGGCCAAGTACGTCCCGGCGGGGTCCGACCAGGTGTCCGACATCGACAAGGACCCGAACGGCGAGTGGACCTCGATCGTCAACAACTACCTGTGCTTCATCTACAACAAGAAGCAGCTCCCGCAGCCGCCGAAGACCTGGAACGACCTGCTCGACGCCAAGTTCAAGGGCAAGCTGCAGTACTCGACGCCGGGTGTCGCGGGTGACGGTACGGCCGTGCTGGTCAAGGCGATCCATGACTTCCGCGGCCAGGGCCCGGCCATGGACTTCCTGAAGAAGCTCCAGGCCAACAACGTCGGCCCGTCGAAGTCCACCGGTGCGCTCGCCTCCAAGGTCGACAAGGGCGAGCTGCTGGTCGCCAACGGTGACGTGCAGATGAACTTCGCGGATCTGAAGTCCATGCCCGACCAGGGCATCTTCTTCCCCGCGCCGAACGACGGCGGCAAGCCGTCCACCTTCGCCCTGCCGTACGCCGCGGGCCTGGTGAAGAGCGCCCCGCACACCGCGAACGGCAAGAAGTTCCTGGACTTCCTGCTGTCGAAGGAGGTCCAGCAGGAGGTCTCCTCGATCGGCGGCGGCTTCTCCTCCCGTACCGACATCGACGCCACGGACAAGAACGCCGACGCGCTGAAGCAGATCATGTCGGGCGTCCAGGTCTTCCAGCCGGACTGGAGCCAGGTGAACGGCCAGCTGAACAGCTACGTCAGCGCCTGGCAGGCCGCGACCGGCAGCTAGGCTCGGAGGGGACCGGGGCCGCCCCGAGGGGCTGCCCCGGCCCCGAACCACCCCATCCGCGAAGGAGTCGTCCCCGTGGCAGAGCGCAAGCCGATCGAATCCTGGCTCACCGACATGGACGGGGTGCTGATCCACGAGGGCACCCCGATCCCCGGGGCCGACGAGTTCCTCAAGCGGCTGCGCGAGTCCGGCAAGCCCTTCCTGGTGCTGACCAACAACTCCATCTACACCCCGCGCGACCTGCACGCCAGACTGGTCCGGATGGGCCTTGTGGTGCCGGTGGAGAACATCTGGACCTCCGCACTGGCCACCGCGAAGTTCCTCGACGACCAGCGCCCCGGCGGCACCGCCTACGTCATCGGCGAGGCGGGCCTGACCACGGCGCTGCACGACATCGGCTACATCCTGTCCGACGCCGAACCGGACTACGTCGTCCTCGGGGAGACCCGCACCTACAGCTTCGAGGCGCTGACCAAGGCCATCCGCCTGATCAACGCGGGCGCCCGCTTCATCGCCACCAACCCCGACGAGGTCGGCCCCTCCGCCGAGGGCGCCCTCCCCGCCACCGGCTCGGTCGCCGCGCTGATCACCAAGGCCACGGGCAAGGACCCGTACTTCGTCGGCAAGCCGAACCCCCTGATGATGCGCGCCGGACTGAACGCCATCGGCGCCCACTCCGAGACCTCCGCCATGATCGGCGACCGCATGGACACCGACGTCCTGGCCGGTCTGGAAGCGGGCATGGAGACGTTCCTGGTCCTCACCGGCCTCACCCAGCCCGACGACGTCGAACGCCACCCGTTCCGGCCGTCCCGGGTGGTGAACTCGATCGCGGATCTGGTGGGGTTGATCTGACCTGCGAGACGGCGCCAGCCCGTAGGCTGGGGCCGATCTCTTCGGGAGGACAGCATGAGCGCAGCAGCGCAACACAGAGCGTCTGACGGACCGATCATTCCTATGCCGCCGTTGACCGAAGCATCCCTTCGGGCGGCTGTCACCTGCCTCAGCCTGGCAAGCGTCGCGCAGTTCGAGCTGGAGTTCCGGCAGGCGTGGGAGGAAGCGGTCCAAGTCGGAAGCACCGTTTCCATGCACACCTTCCTCCGCCGCTGGGGGGTGTTCGTGGCGATCAAGAGATGGCCGGAGCGTGCCGCACGCTTTCGGGAATGCGAGCGGATCGTGGGCGAGTCCGAGAGCCGCGCGGAGCGTCGCGCGGCAGCCGCTGAGATCGGCGCCATGCTCGCCGAGGCGGAGAAGGAACTGGCTGCCTAGTGAGCGACTGGACCTGGGAATGCGAGCCGGATGCAGAGAACGTCGTCGGCGGTGATCCGCCGCTCCCTGCCCATGTGCGGGACGAGGTGGAGCGGATCGGTCAGGAGTTGGCGGACGCGGTCGCCGTGGCCCGCATCGGGCAGCCGTTTGATCCTGAGTCCTCGGGCGTGTCACGTGTGTTCAACATCGCTCGCGGCCAACTCATCGTCTGGTACCTGGAAGACGCCCGGGACAACGTGGTGCTGATCGTCCAGGTGAGTTTCAGCGGCTGACGCCGCACGCCTGCTGGGCGTGGTCGAGGTCCACCGGCTCGGTCATCGCCTCAACCAGCGTGGGCAGCGAGAGTGCGATGGCCATCGCGCGCCAGTTGTCGACCAGGACCGGGAGCATCGTGTGCGGGGTGCGGCCTACCTCGGCCATGAACTGATCCCGGCGGTCCTCGGGAAGGGCCTCACGAACTCCGTCGATAGTGCGCGGCGGGTTGATGGCCATCGTTCAGCTCCTCTCGGGTCCGTCCGTGTCAACGGTATCGGCAACGGAGAGGTCACGTCTCTCATTCGCCCCCTTCGGGGGCGCCCGGCACATGACGGCGGTATGGAGCGGCGCGCGGTCGGCGGCCCCGCTCCCCTTAGGTCCGCCGACCGGCGGCCCTCACCCTCGGGCGCTTGGACTGCGGGAGGTGTCCGGTGCGGCCGGGTGAGGTTCAGGGGAGTCCGCCGACCTGGGCAGCGGTGTCCGGAAGCGGACGAGCACCGCACCGTCCAGTGCGTGGTGCACCTGCACGCCGTCCAGTCGCGAACCGTCCACCGCGTGCCCGGACAGCTCATGGCACAGCTCTGCCGTGACATGCGAGGGAGGCGCGTGCAACGCGGCGGTGGCGGGTGCGTCGGGGGGCTGGTCGTACCCGTAGTCGGTGACCGAGACCGTGCAGCGGGTGTCGTCCATGCCGAGGGTGACGCGATATCGCCGGGCGAAGCCGTAGTCCAGAACGTAGCGGCAGGCAAGGGCGGTTGCCTCCGCGATCTGCGCACAGGACACGTCATGGGTGCCGATCGTGGTGAGCGCGGCGTGGGTCATACGTTCCGCGAGGGCGTCGCTGCCGTCGGCACGGGCCAGCGAGAACGTCCAGCAGACATCCAACGTCGAGCGTCTGGGATCGGACAGCGGAAGGCGTGCGGAAGCAGTGCCCTTCACCATGGCTGGACCACGTCCTGCGTCGTCGGGGGTATGCGGCTGTTCTCAGGTGCGGTGGCGACACGGTGGCCGGGGTCCTGGGCCACACACATACCCTAGAACAGGCCAACGGCCAACGGGTAGGGCGAGTTGACGCCAAGTCAAAACACCGCCACGCACGGCGACGCCTGCCTGGTGCGGGTGTGCGGCGGCGGGCGGGTGCGCGGCCGTCCCGGCCGGTGGTCCGGCTTCGCGAGTCGTCCCAAATCATGCAGTGGCGGGTCGTCGTGCGGTCTGACTCAGTTGTCCCGCAGAGCGTCAGAATCAAGGGAGTTGTCCACTATCCGGCGAGCCAGTTCGGACAACCGCAGCCGGTGGGTGCGCGCATAGCGGCGCAGCGAGACGAAGGCGGTGTCCACGCCCACCCCCCACCGCTCGGCGAGTACGCCCTTGGCCTGTTCCACCACGACCCTGCTGTCGAGCGCCGACTGGAGCTGGGTGGCGAGCAACCCGCTGCGGGCGATGGCCCGTTGCCGCAGTATCCCTATCGTCGCGGCGTCCGCGAGCGCCTGGGCCAGTGCCACATCACCGGCGCGGGGCGGGCCTGGTTCGGTGCGGAACAGCTGCAGCGCGCCGATGGCCGTCTCCCGCAACCGCAGCGGTACGGCGTAGGTGCCGACGACACCGTGGCTGGCCGCCTGCTCGGTGAACCGCGGCCACCGTGCCGGGCCCGTGGTCAGATCCACCGGACCGATCACGGCCGCGGCGCGGTAGGAGTCCAGGGCCGGTCCGCCGTCCCGCTGGAGGTCCAGCAGCGCGCGCGGCGACTCGCGGCCCTCGCGGACGGCGACGGTGCGCAACGTGCCGTAGGTGTCGGCCAGTATCAACCCGGCGCCCGACACATCGAGGAGCTCCGGGCACCGGGCGGCGAGTCTGCGGAGGAACGCGGTCTCCTCGAAGTCGTCCACCAGGGTGTCGGCCAGCTCGACAAACGTTTCCGCTAACCGCTGTTCCCTCGGGTGCTCCGCCGGGTCCCTGGGGATCGTGCTCATGACACCACTCACATCCGCTTCCCGCGCGGCCCTGGAGGGCGCCGGATTTCTGCCGGAATAGTAGCCGCGCCCTGCCGCTGGGGGATCCCACGGCGCCGTGGAAGCTACCGCGGGCGGGCCAGCAGTAGGAGGACGGAGTCATCGCCGAGGGTGCCGCCGACATGCCCGAGCAGATCGGCGTACAGGCGGCCGACCGCCGCCTCCAGATCCCGCGCCGCGCCCGCCACCAGGGTGCCGACCCGGTCGGCGAGCGGGTAGAAACCGCCGTGCCGCGGATCGCGGGCCTCGATGACTCCGTCGGTGCACAGGACCAGCACCTCGTCCGGGCCGAGCGGCACCCGCCACGGTTCCGGCACGCCGGAGACGAAGCCGGTGAGCCCGAGCGGTACCCACGGCTCTGGCGGATCGAGCGAGGTCACCCGCCCGTCCGGGGAGACCCGAAGCGGAGGTACGTGCCCGTAGTGCAGCAGTGCGATCTCGCCGGTGCGGTCCGCCCCGGGTGCGGTGTGCCCGACGGCCGGGGACGCGGCCGAACCGTGCCGCCCGGGCGCGGTCGGGGCGGGGGGCGCCGAAGCCGCCGGGCACTCCGCGGGGAACTCCAGGAACAGCGCCGTGGTGAACTCGCCGTCCAGGACGTGCCGCCGCACGCTGGCGTCCACCCGCTGTGCCACCCGGGCCAGACCGCCCTCGTCGTACGCGGCCTCCCGGAACGCTCCCATCACCACGGCCGAGGTCTGCACCGCCTCAAGCCCCTTGCCGCGTACGTCGCCGACCAGCGCCCGTACCCCGTGCGGGGTGTCCAGGACCGCGTACAGATCGCCGCCGATCTGGGCCGCGTCCGCCGCCGAGGCGTACCGCACCGCCAGGCTGACGTTGCCGACCCGGGGCCCTGGCGGGCGCAGCAGCGCGCGCTGTGCCGCCTCCGCGACGGTGACCACCGCGCGGTACTGCTCGGTGCGGACCTCACGCCACCACGCCCCGTACGCGCTGAACAGCACCACGGCGAGATAGCTGATGGTGATCCCGGCGAGGATCCGCCGGTCCTGCGTGCCCAGCACGCCGTCGTACGGCACCAGCGCGGCCTGCACCGCGGCGCCGAGCAGTCCGATCAGCAGGGTGCGCTTCCAGGTGGTGGTGACCACGGCCAGCGCGGGCGCCATGACCATCATCGGGGCCAGGAAGTGGTTGCGTCCGGCGAGCAGATCGGCGGCGGCGACCGCGGCGATCGCGGTGAGCGGGATCGCCATGCCCTGATGGGTGGAGATGACGCTCCCCAGGGCGTCGATCGCCTTCCGGAATCCTCGGGTCCACACATTCAGAACATATCGGGTTCGAACCTGTGAGATCGCACCGAGATGGAACCAACCCCCTCTCGATGGGCGTTGTTGACTGGGATGAACAAGACGATCAGGCGCACATCGATCTTCTGCTTCCTGTTGGTCATCGCCCTCATGGTGCGGGTGACGTGGGTGCAGGAGGTCGATGGCCAGGCACTCGCGGACGACAAGTACAACCGGCGGAACATGATCGCGCAGTACGCGAACCCGTTCGGCGACATCATCGTGGGCGGACGGCCGGTGACGGGGTCGACCCGGGTCTCCAACGGTGACTTCACGTACAAGCGCACCTACACCGACGGCCCGCTGTACTCGGCGGTCACCGGTCGTATGTCGCAGGTCTACGGGGCGACCCAGCTTGAGGGCGTCTACCAGGGCGTGCTCAATGGCACCGACTCCCGGACCAAGGGCCTGCTCGACGTCCTCATGGGCAGCCACGGCAAGCCCGGCGACGTACTCACCACGATCGACCCGGCCGTGCAGAAGGCCGCGTACAACGGGCTCGGCAACAAGAACGGCGCGGCCGTCGCCATCGACCCGCAGACCGGCGACATCCTGGCCATGGTGAGCACCCCCAGCTACGACCCGTCGAAGATCGCCGGCGGTTCCAAGGCCGACGGGCAGGCGTGGCAGCAGTACAGCGACGACAAGAGCCAGCCGATGGAGAACCGCGCACTGCGCCAGACGTATCCGCCCGGCTCCACCTTCAAGCTGGTCGTCGCGGCCGCCGCCCTGCAGGACGGCCTGTACTCATCGATCGACCAGCCGACCAGCAGTCCCAACCCGTACACCCTGCCCGGCACGGTCAGCCAGCTCACCAACGAGAACGCGTCGGCGCCGTGCGAGAACGCCTCGATACGCACCGCCCTCGAATACTCCTGCAACACGGTGTTCGCCAAGATGGCCGTGGACCTGGGCCAGGACAAGGTCAAGGCGATGGCCGACGCGTTCGGCTTCGACGGCAGCAATCTGGACATTCCGGTACGCGCCGCGCAGAGCGTCTACCCGACGAAGATGCCGAAGTCCTCGCTCGCGCAGACCGGCATCGGCCAGTTCGACGTCCGGGCCACCCCGCTGCAGATGGCCATGGTGGTCTCCGCCATCGCCAACGGCGGCAAGCTGATGGCCCCGCACATGGTCTCCAAGGTCACCGACTCCGGCGGTGACGCGCTGCAGAGCTTCGACCCGCAGCAGAAGTCCCAGCCCATCAGCGAGAGCACCGCCAAGCAGCTGCAGGACGCGATGGTCTCCGTCATCCAGAAGGGCACCGGCACCAACGCGCAGATCCCCGGCGTCGAGGTCGGCGGCAAGACCGGCACCGCCCAGCACGGCGTGGACAACGGCGACAACCCGTACGCCTGGTTCGTCTCCTACGCCAAGGACGGTTCGGGCAAGCAGGTCGCGGTCGCCGTCATGGTCGACGACGCGGACGCGGTCCGCTCCGAGATCAGCGGCAACGGGCTGGCCGGACCCATCGCCAAGTCGATGATGCAGGCCGCCCTGAAGACCTCCTGAGCCCGTAGCACCCGGCGCGGTCAGCCGATTGGCGTGAATGTGTTGCGCCGCATGAACCTTCTGTGACGACAGGGCCCGAATCGCTGGCCGCTGCTCACAGGTTCTGCATAGCCTGCCAACTGTTCCTTCTCCCCGACCAGTTGGAGGGCACGTGCTGCGTAACCACGCACGCAAGAGAACCGTCGCCTCAACCGCGATGGCCGCCGCTTCCGCCCTTACGCTGTTGCTGGCGATCCCGGCGGCTGCCGGAACGCCAACTCCCGGCGCCCCGAGCATCGGCGACCCGTACTACCCCACGTACGGCAACGGCGGGTACCGCGTCTCCCACTACGACCTTCGGTTGAAGTACCAGCCGAAGACCGACGAGCTGCGGGGCACGGCGACGATTCTGGCGTCCGCCACGCAGGACCTGTCCCGCTTCGACCTCGACTTCTCCCTCGACGTCAGCAGTGTGCTGGTCAACGGGCAGCAGGCCGCCTTCACCGAGAACCCGGCGGCCCACAAGCTCCAGATCACCCCCAGCGCACCGCTGGCCGAGGGCAGTGACGCCACGGTCGTCGTGCGCTACTCCGGCGTGCCCTCCAAGGTCGTCGTAAGCGGCATCAGCGGCTGGCTGCGCACCCCGGACGGCGCGGTCGCGGCCGACGAGCCGGAGGCGGCGTGGTGGTGGTTCCCGAGCAACGACCACCCGCTCGACAAGGCCACCTACGACGTGTCGGTGGAGGTGCCCAAGGGCACTCAGGCGATCAGCAACGGCGTACTGACCAGCCAGAGCGACACCGCGGGCGGCACGCGCTACAGCTGGCGGCAGGACCGGCCGCAGGCCACGTACCTCGCCACGCTCGCGGTCGGCGCGTTCGACATCACCACCGGGAAGACCAAGGACGGCATCCCGGTATTCAACGCCTACAGCAAGGACCTCGGCGACAACGCGGCAGCGGCCCGTGCCAGCGTCGAGCGGTCGGCGGAGATCATCGACTGGGAGAGCAAGTACTTCGGCAGATACCCGTTCAACGCGCTGGGCGGCTACGTCCCCGACGTCAAGACCCACTACGCCCTGGAGACGCAGACCCGGCCGTTCTACAGCCCGGCGCAGTTCGCACGCGGTTCCAACGCCTCGGTCATCGTCCATGAACTCGCCCACCAGTGGTTCGGCGACGACGTCTCGCTTGAGCGCTGGCGGGACATCTGGCTGAACGAGGGCTTCGCGACGTACGCCCAGTGGCTCTGGTCGGACTACCAGGGCGAGGGCACCACCCAGCAGCTCGCCGACTACGTCTACGCCCAGCACCCGGCGGGCGACCCGTTCTGGAAGGTCAAGCCGGGTGACCCGGGGGCGGCCCACCAGTTCGACGACGCGATCTACGACCGTGGCGCCGCCGCGATCCAGGCGCTGCGCACGACCGTCGGCGACAAGGCGTTCTTCCAGATCCTCAAGTCATGGACCAAGGAACACGCCTACGGCAACGGCAACTTCGCGGACTTCCAGAGCCTCGCGGAGAAGATCTCCGGCAAGCCGCTGGCCCAGCTGTTCCAGACCTGGCTGTTCACCTCGGAGCGCCCGGCCGCGGCCGCGGCGGCCAAGGCCGGGGTGCGGGCGTCGGCGGTGATCGGGCAGCAGCCGAAGTCCTGGCAGCAGATCCACGCCGCGTACGCCCGCTGAGGGCCTGCTGAAAGCAGAACCGGGTAGTCACCCCAAGTGACGGTTTGAGTGGGCGGTGCGGTTATACAAGGCACATGACCGACGCCATGACCGCACCGCCCGAGTCCTTCGAGCTGGACGTCAACCGACACGACCCGGCCTACCGGGTCTGGCTGAGGGAGGCCGTCGGCAAGGTCCAGGCCGACGCGAACCGCTCCGCCGACACCCACCTGCTGGCGGTGCCGCTGCCCTCGGAATGGGGGATCGACCTCTACCTGAAGGACGAGTCGACCCACCCCACCGGCAGCCTGAAGCACCGACTGGCCCGCTCCCTGTTCCTCTACGGCCTGTGCAACGGCTGGATCCGCCCGGGACGCCCGGTGATCGAGGCGTCCAGCGGTTCCACGGCGGTCTCCGAGGCGTACTTCGCGAAGTTGATCGGGGTGCCGTTCATCGCGGTCATGGCCGCGTCCACCAGCCGCGCCAAGATCGACCTGATCGAGTTCCAGGGCGGCAGCTGCCACCTGGTCGACAACCCCTGCGAGGTCTACGAGGCCGCCGCCCGGCTCGCCGACGAGACCGGCGGCCACTACATGGACCAGTTCACCTACGCGGAACGGGCCACCGACTGGCGCGGCAACAACAACATCGCCGAGTCGATCTTCCGTCAGATGTCCGCGGAACGGCACCCGGAACCGTCCTGGATCGTCGCCACGGCGGGCACCGGCGGCACATCCGCGACCATCGCCCGCTACGTCCACTACACCCAGCGCGACACGGGCGTCTGTGTGGCCGACCCGGAGAACTCCGCGTTCTTCGAAGGCTGGCGCACCGGCGACACCTCGGTCACCACCGACCACGGCTCCCGCATCGAAGGCATCGGCCGCCAGCGCGTCGAACCCAGCTTCATCCCCGGCGCCGTGGACCGCATGATGCGGGTCCCCGATGCCGCCGCCATCGCCACCATCCACACCCTGGAACGCCTCCTCGGCCGCAAGACCGGCGCGTCCACCGGCACCGGCACCTGGGCCGCCTTCCGGATCATCGCGGAGATGCTCGCCCGCGGCCAGCGGGGCAGCGTGGTCACGCTGCTGTGCGACCCGGGTGAGCGGTACCTCGACAAGTACTACTCGGACGAGTGGCTTGCCGGCCAGGGCATCGACGTTGCGCTGTACGCGGCCCGCTTGGGCCGCTTCCTGGCAGAGGGCCGGCTTTAGCCCGCCCGGCGGGGCGGGGTTTGGGGTGCGGCGGGTTCGGCACCGCCGGTCCGCACCGTGGGGGTTGCTCGCCGATGCGGCGGATTTCTGGGGGCGAGCCCCCAGCCCCCCAGGCATCAGCCGACCGCGCGTACCGCCAGGTATCCCGCCACCGCCAGCGTCAGGGTGGCGAACGCGCGGCCCAGTGACGCCGACGGTACGCGGGCGCAGACGTGGCGGCCGAGGAGGGAGCCGAGGACGGCGGCCACCGTCAGGGGGGCGATGACCCGCCAGTGGAAGGTCTCCTCGCCCGCCCTCGCGGCCAGCGCCACCGCCGAGTTGATGGCGATGACCAGAAGCGACGTCCCGACGGCGACCGGCATCTCGTAGCCCAGGGCGCCCACCAGCGCCGGGACGATGACGAAGCCGCCGCCCACGCCGAGGAAGCCGGTGAGGAAGCCAACGGCCAGACCGGAGGCGAGGATTCGCGCCACAGGTGCCTTGCGGGTGCGCTCCGGGACCGGCGCGCTCGCGCGGCAGCGTCTGAACATGGCCGCCGCCGAGACCACCATCAGCGCGGCGAAACACAGCATCAACACCGCCGGGTCCACCGACCGGTTCAGCGCGGTGCCCGCGTACGAGGCCGCTATGCCCGACGCGCCGAAGGCGACACCGGCCCCCCAGCGGACGTTGCCCGCGCGGGCGTGGCTCCATGTGCCGCAGACCGCGGTCACGCCGACGACGACCAGGCCGCCCGTGGTGGCCGACTGCGCGCTCTGGCCGAGTGCGTAGACCAGTACCGGGACCGTCAGTATCGAGCCGCCGCCGCCGAGCGCCCCCAGGCACAGGCCGATCAGGCCCCCCAGGGCTATGCCGAGCAGGGTCATACGACGGTTCCCGGCCGCCCGCCGGTACAGGACACCGGGAGTCCGGCGAGCGACCAGGCCTGCATGCCGCCGCGGAGGTTGCAGGCCGTTCTGCCTGCCGCCCGCAGCTGGTCGACCGCGACAGCGGACCTGCGTCCCGATCGGCAGACGACGACCAGCAGTTGGTCGTCGGCCAGCTTCGCGGTCAGTTCCCCGATGCGTTCATCGACCGCGGACAGCGGTATGTGGATCGCCTCCGGTGCGTGCCCGGCCGCCCATTCGTCCGCTTCCCGTACGTCCAGCAGCACCGCCGCGCCGGAGCTGACCAGCCCCCGCGCCTCCAGCGGATCCACTTCCCTCAGCGTCTCGAACACGCCAACCCCCCAAGCCCGTCAGTTCGTCAGGGCGAAGGACCCCGCCCCCGCCAGGTCCAGCCGGTAGCCCTTCGCCGAGAACTCGGCGCGAGCGGTGAAGCGGTCACCGCGCACCAGCGTGTGACGCCACTCGACCGGCCGGCTGCCCGCGCAGCCCAGGCGGTCGACGGCGAAGGCGGCAACGCCCTCGTCGATGCCGAGCAGTCGGCGCTCCGCCGGTGTGGGTACCACCGCCCGCAGCACCTCCCGGCCGCCGGTCAGCCGTAGGCCCGTGCGGGCCGCCAACTCGTCGTAGAGGGAGGTGTGGGTGAAGTCCGCCTCCAGCAGCGGGGCGGCCAACTCGGCGGGCAGCCAGACCCGGTCGACGGCCAGCGGTTCGTCGTCGGCCAGCCGGAGGCGCTCCAGATGCAGCAGCGGAGCGGACTCCTCCAGTCCGAGGCGGGCGGCGAAGACCCCGTCGGCGCGGATGTCCAGTACCCGTACCACGCTGCGCTGCACCTGGCCCGCTGCCTCGACCGAGGCGAACAGGCTGTAGAGCGCGCCCAGCGGCTGCTCTATCTCGGCGGGTACGGCGAGCCGCGGCGGACGGCCGCGCTCGGCGATCACCAGGCCTTCGGCGCGGAGCTGGCGCAGTGCCTCACGCACCGTGTGGCGGCTGACGCCGTACTCCTCGACGAGGGCGAGCTCCCCCGGGAAGGCGGTGCCGAACTCGCCGGACTCCACCCTTGCCCGCAGATCGTTGCGGACCTGGGCCCACAGCGGGAGTGGGCTGGATCGGTCCGGCCTGGTTGCTCTACTCGATTGCACAGACCTAATGTACGTACATTCGTTCATTAACGAAAGGGGTGGGCCGATGGTCGAGGTCGAGGTCATCGACACGTCGGAACTGGGCAATCGCAGCTATGTCGCACACGACGGCCGAGTCGCCGTCGTGATCGATCCGCAGCGCGATCTGGACCGGGTCGAGGCGGTGCTGGCGGCGGCCGGTCTGTCCTGTGGGCTCGTCGTGGAGACGCATGTCCACAACGACTACGTGACCGGTGGATACGAGCTCGCCCGGCGCAACGGGGTGCCGTACGTGCTCTCCGCCGCCGAGTCGGTCTCCTTCGACCGCTACCCGGTGGAGGACGGCGACCGGCTCGCCGTGGGCAGCCTGTCCGTCGAGGTCGTCGCGACCCCCGGCCATACCGACAGCCATCTGTCGTATGTCATCTCCGACGGGGAAGGGCCGCCCGCCGTGTTCACCGGCGGATCGCTGCTCTACGGGACCGTGGGACGCACCGACCTGGTGGACCCGGACCGTACGGAGGAGCTGACCCGGGCGCAGTACCGTTCGGCTCGGCGGCTGGCCGCCGAACTCCCCGATGAGGCGGCCCTCTTCCCCACCCACGGGTTCGGCAGCTTCTGCTCCTCGGGCTCCGCGGCGGCCGGTTCGGCGGCCACCATCGGCGAGGAGCGCGTACGCAACGACGCGCTCACCGAGCCCGACGAGGACGCCTTCACCGCGCGACTGATCGCCCAACTCACCGCCTATCCGGCCTACTACGCGCACATGGCGCCGCTCAACCGCCAGGGGCCGTCGGCCGCCGACCTCACGCCGCCCGAGCCGGTGGACGCCATCGAGCTGAAGTCCCGGATCACGGCCGGGGAGTGGGTGGTGGACCTGCGGGACCGCACCGCCTACGCGGCCGGGCACCTGGCCGGGACGGTCGGCATCGAACTGGGCAGGCAGTTCGCCACGTATCTGGGGTGGCTGCTGCCCTGGGGCAGCCCGGTCACCCTCATCGGTGAGACGGCCGAGCAGGTGGCGCAGGCCCAGCGGCAGTTGGTACGCATCGGCATCGACCGGCCCGCCGGGGCGGCGGTCGGTCCGGTGGCGGGCGAGTGCTCCTACCCCCGGGTGGGCTTCGCCGACCTCCGCACGATGGAGGACGGGGTCCTCCTCGACGTACGCCGGGACGACGAGCGCGCCACCGGGGCCATTCCCGGCTCGCTGCACATTCCGCTGCACCAACTGCTAGACCGGCTGGGCGAGGTGCCCGAACGGAAGCTGTGGGTGCACTGCGCCAGCGGCTTCCGGGCCAGCGTGGCCGCCGCACTGCTCGACCGTGCCGGACGGGATGTCGTGCTCATCGACGACGACTTCGGCAACGCCGCCACCGCCGTGAACCCAGTGGCCTGAGGGAGGACGCCATGTCGCAGCACTCCAAGATCCTCATCATCGGCGGTGGCACCGCGGGCATCACCGTCGCCGCCCGCCTGCACCGGGCCCGCACCACCGGCGTCACGGTGCTCGAACCCAGTGACACGCACTACTACCAGCCGCTGTGGACGCTCGTCGGCGGCGGCCGTGCACCACTCGGGGAGAGCGCCCGCAGCGAGGCGTCCGTCATGCCGCGCGGGACACGGTGGGTCAAGGGCCGCGCGGCGGAGATCGATCCGGCCGCGCACGTCGTGACCACGTCCGACGGCTCGCGGCTCGACTACGACCGGCTCGTGGTCTGCCCCGGCATCCAGCTCGACTGGCACAAGGTCCCGGGGATGGCCGACGCCGTACGCTCCCCGCACGCGTCATCCAACTACCTTCCCGAACTGGCGCCGAAGACCTGGCAGTTAATACGCGGGCTGCGCAGGGGCACAGCGGTGTTCACCATGCCGTCCGGACCGATCAAGTGCGGCGGCGCACCGCAGAAGATCGCGTATCTCGCCGCCGACCACTGGCGGCGCCAGGGGGTGCTGAAGGACATCCGGGTGGTGCTGGTGCTGCCGACCCCGGCGATGTTCGGACTGCCCGCCTTCTCCGACGAGTTGGCACGGGTGGCCGCCCGCTACGGCATCGAGGTCCGGCTGAACAGCGAGCTGACGGAGATCGACGCAGACTCCCGCAAGGCCGTCATCGCCAACAACGCCGACGGGTCGAGTGAGTCGCTCGACTACGACCTGCTGCACACCGTGCCCCCGCAGTCCGCGCCGGACTGGATCGCGAACGGTCCGCTCGCCGACCCCGCCAACCCCAACGGCTATGTCCAGGTGGACCAGTACACCCTGCGCCATGAGCGGTACCCGGACGTCTTCGCGTTGGGTGACGCGGGCTCGACCCCCAACTCCAAGACCGGCGCCGCCGTCCGCAAGCAGGCCCCGGTCGTGGTGGAGAACCTGCTGGCGACCATGGCGGGACGCGAGCCCGCCGCACGCTACGACGGCTATGCGTCCTGCCCGATCACCACCGCCCGGGACCGCATGCTGCTCGCCGAGTTCGACTACACGATGCGGCACACGCCGTCCATCCCGCTGATCGACACCACACGCGAGCGGCGGGACATGTGGTACCTCAAGCGGTACGGACTGCCGCTGCTGTACTGGCGGTTGATGCTGCGCGGCCTTGCCTGAGGTCGGCCACCGGCGCGCCGTTGTGGTGCGCCGGTGGCGGCTTGGCCGAAAGTGCCAGCCATGACGACTGAGGCCATGAGGCCATGACAACCGAGCAGGAGCCGCGGCGACGAGCGGGCGGTCGGCGCCGCGCACATCTCCACGGTGCTCGCATCCGCGGCTGGGCATGTGGCGGTGCCGCTGGCCGGAGCGGTGGGGGCACTCACGGTGGCGCTCGGCGTGACGCTGAGCGCGCGCAGGGCGCGGCTGGAGGCGGGGGAGGTGCGCCCGAGCGCGTAGCGGCGGCGGCTCCGCGCCCTGGCAGATAGCTCGTATGGAGAGCTAAAATTATGGTATGGCGGCAGCGGAACTTCCCGACGCACTCGCCGATGTCCTCACCGGCATCCAACGGCTGATCCGGCGCAGGCTGCGTGCCGGTATGCCCGCCCCCCGGCTGCGCGGAGCGCAGATCGAACTGCTGAGGCTGGTGGTCGCCGATCCGGGGATCCGGGTCTCGGCGGCGGCCAAGGAGCTCTATCTGGCGGGCAATTCGGTCTCCACCCTGGTCAACCAGCTGGTCAGAGCCGGGTTGTTGCGCCGTGAGACCGACCCGGCCGATCGTCGTTCCACCCGGTTGCTGCCCACTCCGGACGCGGAGGCGCGGCTACGGGACTGGGCGGAGCGGCGCACCGCTCTGGTACGGCAACAGGTGGAGCGGCTTTCCGAGGAGGACCGCGCGGCGGTGGCCGCCGCCATTCCGGCGCTGCGCAGGCTCGCCGAGGGCCTGCACGAGGAGGTGGTGGGGCGATGAGCGATGACGGGCCGATAGCCGAAGACGGAGCAGCCCTGGTGTGCAACGGGCTCGCGTACTCCTTCGGGGAGACGAAAGCGGTTGACGGCCTCGATCTCTCGGTGACCGCCGGTGAGGTCTTCGGCCTGCTCGGTCCCAACGGTGCGGGCAAGACCACCGCGATCCGCTGCATCACCACCCTGCTGCCGGTGCCCGCTGGCATGGTGCGGGTCTTCGGCCATGACCCGGCCAGGGAGCGGATGGCGGTGCGCCGCCTCCTCGGCTACGTACCGCAGCAGCTCTCCGCGGACGCCTCGCTGACCGGCCGGGAGAACGTCGCGCTGTTCGCCCGGGTCTTCGACGTCGCCCGCCGGGAGCAGGCGGACCGGGTGGCGCAGGCGCTGGAGGCGGTCGATCTCACCGAGGCCGCCGACCGGATGGCGAGTACGTACTCCGGCGGCATGATCCGCCGCCTGGAACTCGCCCAGGCGCTGGTCAGCGCGCCCCGGCTGCTGATGCTCGACGAGCCGACCATCGGCCTCGACCCGATCGCCCGTACCAGCGTGTGGGACCACATCAACGCCGTCCGTGCCGCGACCGGCATGACGGTCCTGGTGACCACGCACTACATGGACGAGGCCGATCAGTACTGCGGCCGCGTCGCGCTGATGCACCGCGGCCGGATCCGTGCGCTCGGCACCCCCGAGGCGCTCAAGGCCGATCTCCATGACCGGCGCGGTGACGGAGCGAAGCCCACGTTGGAGGACGTCTTCCGCGATGTCGCCGGCAGCGGGCTGGACGCCCAGGGAGGAGAGTTCCGCGATGTCCGCCGTACCCGCCGCACCGCATCCCGCGTCGGCTGACCCGGCCCAGCCCGTCTCGGCCGCCGATCGGGGCCTTGGCCTGCTGCTTGTCCCGCCGCGGGCCCGTACCGGCTGGCGGGTGGTACCCGCCCGCATCCTCGCCATGTGCGTGGTGGAGCTGCAGAAGCTCCGGCACGACCGCACCGAGCTGTACACCCGTGCGGTGCAGCCCGCGCTGTGGCTGTTGATCTACGGCGAGACCTTCACCCGCATCCGGGCGATCCCCACCGGCGGCATTCCGTATCTCGACTATCTGGCGCCGGGCATCATCGCCCAGTCCGCGATGTTCAGCGCGATCTTCTACGGCATCATGATCATCTGGGAGCGGGACTCCGGCATCCTCACCAAGCTGCTGGTCACGCCCACACCACGGGCCGCACTGGTGACCGGAAAGGCCTTCGCGGCCGGGGTCAAGTCGCTGATCCAGGCGGTCGTCGTGATCGTGATCGCCGCGCTGCTCGGTGTCGCGCTGACCTGGAACCCGCTACGGCTGCTCGGCGTGGCCGGCATCGTGCTGCTCGGCTCGGCGTTCTTCTCCTGCCTGTCGATGACGATCGCGGGCATCGTGCTCACCCGCGACCGGCTCATGGGCATCGGTCAGGTCAAGCCCTGTTCGTAGCCTATTTAGGTCCCTGGTCAGAGCGTTGTCGACATGACGATGCCCCCGGCTGGTGGTGTCCGGGCTCGGGGGCATCGTGCCAGTAGGTCAGCGGTAGTGTCCGGCCTTCACTGTGTCAATGAAGGTAGACCACGCTTCGGCCGAGAAGACCAGCGTTGGGCCGTGCGGGTCCTTGCTGTCCCGTACGGGGACTACTGGTGCATCTATGACTACCTCGACGCAAGCTGACTGTCCGTTGCTGCGGCTGGATTTGATCCACGTTGCGCCTGTCAGATCAACCCTGTCCATAACTCCCTGCCACTTCTGACAACAAGCGCCTTGAGTCCTGCTCAGAGAGCGCTCTCGAACAAATATCCTTGAACGCGCTGTCATAGCGCGCAACCTCGTTGGGCTTGTCCAAGTACAGATCACCGGTGTAACCGTCTGCGTAGACGGTTGGCGGTTCGGTCTCGGTGCCCTCCGCGTTGAGCGGGAAGCGGAGCACGCCGAAGGGGCCCGACATCACTCCAAGGTGAAGTCCGGCGTGGAACGGGACAACTCTGATCACGACGTGTGGCAGCTTGCCAACCTCCGCCAGGTGTCGGAGCTGCCCGGCCATCACCTCGTTCCCACCGATCGGGCGCCGGAGTACGGCTTCGTTCAGAACAACGTCGTACCGTGGTGGATCCGCAACCCTGGTGAGAAGAACCTGCCGCGTGATGCGGAGGTGAACACGTCGGTCGATTTCCTCCTCGTCTTCGTCGGGGTTGTCGGCCTGGATGATCGTTCGCGCGTAGTCCTCCGTCTGAAGCAAGCCGGGGACCAGCTCACTCTCGTACCAGGCGATTGCTGAGGCTGCCTCCTCAAGGCCGATGAAGAGGTCGAACCCTTCGGGGATGACATCCCCGTAGGCATGCCACCATCCACGGGCCTTCGTCTCCTTTGCTAGGCCCATGAGTGCCTCGGTGAGATTCGAAGGCGCGCCGTAGACCTTGCACATCGCCTCAACATCCAGACTTCTCAAGGATGTTTGGCCTGTTTCGATGCGCCACATCTTCGCCTCGGACCACTCCAGCTTGAGTGCTGCTGCGCGCACTGTGAGCCGTGAACGATTTCGAAGATCACGCAGGTACCGGCCAAGTTGCCTTCGTGGCACGGTCGATCCGGTAGGTCCGTCTGTCATCGGCCACCCCTCCCCGTCTCAGTATGAAGTACCCCTGACGCTCGAAATGAAAGCATCGACGCGCCCGGTTCGCAATGAGCGTCAACTAGTTGAGCCAATTGGTTCGAAACCTCGAAATGAAGTCTTGCAGATTCCCTCATGGGCGGCGCATGCTGTAGCTGGCGGACCGTCAAACGGCCGCATCTACAAGTAACTTGAGGAGGATTTGCGTTGAGCGAGCAAGCCCTAGATCCGGGCGCGGTGGTGCTAGATCGGGCGCAAGATTGCGTCGGCGTCGTGCTGGGCGCGAACGCGGGAAGGGTTAGCTTGCGTCCGGCCGGTGGCGGCAAACCGTGGAGCGCGAGGCGTGAGGACGTGCACCCGGCAAGCGCGACGGATGAGCTCCGCGCGAGGGTCGCGGAAGTCAATAAGCAACGGGGGCGGCTTCGGTGAGCGCCCACAAGCGGCCTAGGTGGGGGCGTCGGGGGCTGGCCGTGCGAGTGGGGGCGGTTGGAGCTGTCGTTGCCCAGTGGGCTGGATTGATCTTCATCATCACGGTTTCCGCCGCTTCCGGAGCGGTCGTCACCTTAGCGATCGTCGGGAACCCACGTTCCTGATCTTGTTCTACCCATGGCGGCCGTTCGGGTTAGGGCCGTGATCAACCTCCCGCTTCGGGCGGCCGTCGCTCGGGTTACTCGCGGGAGCGGTGCTAGCGGCCAGAAAAAGAGGACGAGGGAGGGTTACTTGGATGGTTTGTGGAAGGTGCGGCGCCGGTGTGACCGAGGGCCCGCATGGCGGTTACGTCTGCGGCCAGTGCTACTACGTGGTGGCTCCTCGGGATCAGGGGACTGATGGGCAGTCAACTGCTAGCGTCGGGTTGTCTAGGTGCTGCCTTTACGGGCGGTTACGGGCAAGTGTCCGTCCCTGAGGAGGGAGGGAAGCTATGAATTGCACGACGTGCGGGGCAACGGTTATCCAGGATTCGAACGGTAACTGGTGTTGTAGCAACTGCGGCGCGACTGGCTGACCGTCGGCGACTCCTGCACACTAGTGCGTGTGAGCGAGCCGTCAGCAGATCTGTACTTCACGACCGACACATGCACTGGGTGCGGCGCGGAGGTTCATGGGCTACATGGGCGGTGGACATGTGGTTCATGCGGCACCAGTAGCCCCTACGTGCCTCCGCCCGAGGGTTGGCAGACTGATCCGGATATCGGGTTGGATGCCCCGGATTAGGTGATCTGATCTCTCATATGGCCCCGGCTATCCGTCCCTTGGCGGGTAGCCGGGGCTCCTTGCTGCCTTAACCTCTGGCCTCGCCGTCGCCTCGGCAGCCAACTTAGGCAGGGGACCAGTGAACCAGTTGACTGGTCCCCTGCCTAAGTTGCATGCTGGGGGTCTCGCTAGGCGGGCGCCGTAAGGGGTGCTCGTCGGCGACGACTCAAGGGGATAGCTGTGCGATATCCGAATCTGACGGTGCGTCGGCGCCTGCGGGCGCTGGCCCTGGCGGGCGTTGTGGTCGCGGGGCTGGGCACTACGGCGTCGGTTGCCGTGGCTGCGGTGCCTACCGACGGGGGCGGTTCGTCCGTGGCCGGTCCGGCCGCTGCGGAGATCAGTGCGCCGGTGCCCGTGCTGGCGGACGGCCTGCGGTTCCGGTCAGCGGGCAACCTGAACGGCGACGTGGAAGGGCTGCTCTACACCAGCGATCAGGTCAACGTGATCGCAGCGTCAACGGACCTGGATGGCGGTACCTGGTACGAAGTCAGCCTGCCTGAGTCCAGCACGGGCGGGCTGGGTGCCGGGTCTGTCGGCTGGGTCTATGCGGCCTACGTAGGCACTCCGTCAACGGTGCCCGGGGATGGCTACTACGGTCCCGGTAATCCGGTGGCTGGTCACAACTGATGAGCGACTACGCGGACGGCAGGGGGCGCACCACGGCTGACCGGATCGCCGCCGTTCGGCGTGGTGGCCCTCCGGTCACTTCCGAACAACGGGATGAGGCGCGGCGGCTGATGAATGCGCTGCTGGGGGCTGGCCAGTCGTTCGGGATCGGCTTGGACGATTTCGATTGGGTGGTTGACCTACCCGGGGTCTGCGTTGACGTCGTCCTCGCCGACGCTCGCAAGCGCGGTGCGCGGTGACGCGTCCAACCTGTGCGCCGTATCGGCAGTCAACTTAGGCAGGGGACCAGTCCCCTGCCCAAGCAGGGAGGTGTGTGGCGTCGGGCGACCTGGCGCCACACACCCGGCAACGAGGGAGTGAGGTACAACGTGAGTTCTGTACGCGTGTGGCTCGGCGTGGTTGCAGCGGTGGCTGCGTCGGTGCTGGCGCTCGACCTGGGTGCGGTTCCGGCGACCGCCGCAGTTCCGGCTGTTGCGGTCCACCATGCGGCGCGGGTCGCGCCTCATGACGACTATCAGACGGAGATCACTACCGACGGGGTGCGGCTGCATGACGGCTCGGGCTCCGGCCCGGTGCTCGGCCTGTTGTACTACGGCGATCAGGTAGAGGTGACGGCAACGTCAGGGTCGTGGTCGCGGGTCTATCTGGATTCCGACAGCGGCGGCGGCTTGCCCGTCGGGTCTGTCGGCTGGGTGTGGAGCGGCTATCTGCAATGTGAGCCGTCCACCCCCACGGGAGGGGTCTGCGGCTGACAAACCGGCTGGTGAGAAGGTTATGGGCCCCTTCCCGTATTCCGGGAAGGGGCTCGTAACTTGCGGCGTGCAGGCGTACGATTTGAGATTCCCTTGAGGCAGGCGTGACGGGTGGTCTGTTTTTCGGGATGACGTCAACTCCCCCTGGTCTACGTGATCTTGGGAATTCGGCTCGTGTGGGCTGCGGGTGGTCGGCGTGGCACTAACAGCGTTCCAGGATGCCTGTCGGGGGGTCCTGGTGGAGGGGAGTGTTGCGACGGTGGACGGCGGCGCGGGCGCCACCTGGAATGAGGACTACGACGATGGCGAATACTCGCCAGAGGTGGACTATGCCGAAGAATGGTCGGAAGCAGAGATCATGGCGCGGGAGCTGTGCCTTGCGCTAGCGCGTGCTGGGGTGGCTGATGATGTGCGGGCCTTACGGGTGCGACCGCACATGAGCAAAACGGGTCAGCCGTGGGTGAAGCTATCAACGCGGTCGGCGGAACTCCTCAAGAAATACCTGGCGTCGCGGGATGCCTGCCCGAAATAAGGCGCGGGGTCGGAGACTGTACGGCGCTCGGCCACAGCGCGGCAGCAGGTGACCGTGCCGCGCAGCGGTACGGCTCCCGACCTTAAGCCTCCACGCACAGATGCTGGCGACGGTGGCGCGGTGCCCGCGCCCTTCCCCCCGCGCCGCCAGCCTTCATCGCGCACAACAGCGATACGGACAGTCGGCAGATCACCCGCCATGTAAACCGCCCAGCAACGCCGCCTCCTCCTCACCAACCGCCGGCGGGGGCGAACAATCCGCGGGGCCATCACCGGAAGGAAAACAACAGTATGCGATGGAAGAATCGCGCCGGTCATGACGTGTGGATCGAGCAGACGCAGCGGGGAGAGTTCTTACGCTGCGGCGGTTGCCGGGTGCGTCGGCTCATCACGGGGGTGCAGCCCTCGCGGTTCACAGCCGAGCAGCACGCACGCGAGTGCAACCGGTGAGGTGCGGCAGGCGCGGCCTGGTGCCCGCGCGGTAGTTCCGGCACGCAGACAGGGCATAAAAGGGCCCCCGCTGGCTGGTGCTGGCGGGGGCTTCGTGCTGCCAAGGTCGGGGCCTTCGCGCGCGACGCCCGCCCGGCGACCGACCGGACCGACGGGACGCCGCAGCCGGGCGGGCGTCGGGCGGGCGGCGGGGCGCCCCCAGGCCGGCGCCCCGGGGGCAACGAAAAAAGATAGAAAGCCCCCGGGGGCCGCCGTGGGGGGCGGGGGGGGGCGTGGGGCGGGG
>JBEYJY010000014.1:0-163616 GCA_040631425.1 Streptomyces sp. NPDC020096 | reverse complement strand
AAGGGGGTGTGCCGGGGTGTCCCCGCAGCGACCCCAGGAAGCACCCGCAGCCGACAACGCGGCCGGAGTGAGGAGACACCCCGGCACACCCCCGACCCACACGCAGCCGTGCGCAACGGCAAGGATGCGGACCCGGTAACGGGTGGGAGGGAGGGAAATCTCCGTACCCGGAACCGTCAGCGGGACGCGTAGATCGCGTCGATCTCGTCGGCAAAGTCCCGCAGCACAACGTTCCGCTTAAGCTTCAGCGACGGCGTCACATGCCCCGACTCCTCGGTGAACTGCGTAGGCAGAACACGGAACTTCTTGACCGCCTCGGCATGCGAGACCGCCGCGTTCCCGTCGTCCACCGCCCGCTGCACCTCGGCCAACAGCTCCGGATCCGAGCGCAGTTCGCTCACCGGCGTGTCCGCGGGCTTCCCGTGCTGCTCGGCCCACCGAGGCAGAAACTCCTCGTCGAGCGTGATCAACGCCCCGACGAACGGCTTGCCGTCCCCGACCACCATGCACTCCGCGATCAACGCATGCGCGCGAATGCGGTCCTCGATGACCGCGGGCGCGACGTTCTTGCCGCCCGCGGTGACGATGATCTCCTTCTTGCGGCCGGTGATCGTGAGGTAGCCGTCCTCGTCCAGGGTGCCTATGTCCCCGGTGTGGAACCAGCCGTGCTCCAGCGCCTCGGCGGTCGCCCGCTCGTTGTTCCAGTAGCCGGTGAACAGGTGCTCGCCGTGCAGCAGCACCTCGCCGTCGTCGGCGATCCGCACCACGCTGCCCGGCAGCGGCTGGCCGACCGTGCCGATCTTGGTGCGGTCCCAGGGGTTGAAGGCGGTGGCCGCGCAGGACTCCGTCAGCCCGTAGCCCTCCAGCACCGTGAAGCCGATGCCCCGGTAGAAGTGGCCGAGGCGCTCGCCCAGCGGGGCGCCGCCGGAGATGGCGTGGGTGGCGCGGCCGCCGAGTACCTGGCGCAGCTTGCCGAAGACCAGCCGGTCGAAGACCTTGTGGCGGAACTTCAGCGGCAGACCGGGGCCAGCCGTGGTGTCCAGCGCCCGGCTGTACTCGATCGCGGTGTCGGCCGCCTTGTCGAAGATCTTGCCCTTGCCGCCCGCCTGGGCCTGTGCCCGCGCCGAGTTGTAGACCTTCTCGAAGACCCGCGGTACGCCGAGGACCATCGTGGGGCGGAACGCCGCCAGCTCGTCGGTGAGTTGCTTGATGTCGCTGACGTGCCCCAGCTTGATCGGTGCCATCACGCACGCCACCTCGACCAGCCGCCCGAGCACGTGCGCCAGCGGCAGGAACAGCAGCACGGACGAGTCGCCGGTACGGAACAGCGGCGTCAGCCGGGCCACGATGTTGCCGCACTCGGCGAAGAAGCTGCGGTGGGTGAGCACACAGCCCTTGGGACGTCCGGTGGTTCCGGAGGTGTAGACGATGGTGGCGGGGGTGTCGGCGTCGGCGATCTCGCAGCGCTCGTCGACCTCCGCGTCGGACACGTCGCTGCCGGACGAACCCAGGGTCTCCACAGCGCCCGCGTCGATCCGCCAGACGTGCTTCAGCTGCGGCAGCCGTTCCCGTACGGACTCCACCACGTCCTCGTGCGCGGCCGTCTCGACCACGCAGGCCACCGTGCCCGAGTCGCTGAGGATCCACTCGACCTGCTCGGCGGAGGAGGTCTCGTACACGGGGACGGTGACCGCCCCGGCGCTCCAGATCGCGAAGTCCAGCAGCGTCCACTCGTACCGGGTGCGGGACATCAGGGCGACCCGGTCGCCGGGCTCGACTCCGGAGGCGATCAGGCCCTTGGCGGCGGCGCGCACCTCGGCGAGGAAGTCTCTGGCGGTCACGTCCTGCCAGACCCCGTCCCGCTTTCTGGCCAGTACGGGGACATCGGGATGCTGCGCGGCATTGCGGCGGATGAGATCCGTCAGATTGCCGTCGGCAGGGACCTCGTACAAAGCCGGAAGGCTGAACTCGCGCAAGACTGATGCTCCTCGTCGGCGCCGGCTACGTTGTCGGCTGCGCTCGTGATCAAGAGCTGTATCGGACGGCCCGGACGTTACCCATGGGTAAAGCTTCTGGGATAGGGGTCAGAGACAGATGTTTGCTGTGTCACACCCCTCCCTCGATCGAAGCGCCATCCGTCACTGGCCCGTCCGTCCGCCGCTCGGACGCGGCCGCAGCGGTGCTCCGGGCACCCTATTGCAGAGGCTTGGTGACCCGCAGGTAACCGCGCGGCAGCCGGGTCACCGGCCCGCTCGGCCCCTTGCGCCGCCCATTAAGGTGATCGTTATGCGGGTCCATGTCGTGAGCGATGTCCACGGTGCCGTCGAGCCTCTCGCCAGGGCTGGAAACGGTGCGGACGCCCTGGTGTGCCTCGGCGACCTGGTCCTCTTCCTCGACTACGCCGACCACTCCCGCGGGATCTTCCCCGAACTGTTCGGCACCGAGAACGCCGACCTCATCGTGGAGTTGCGCACCGCGCGCCGCTTCGAGGAGGCGCGCGCCCTCTCCCGGCGGCTGTGGGATGGCATCGACCGCGCCGCCGCCGTGGAGAGCGCGGTTCGCAAGCAGTACGCCGAGATGTTCGCGGTCCTGCCCACACCGACGTACGCCACCTACGGCAATGTCGACATGCCGGATCTCTGGGCGGAGTTCGCCGGACCCGGCACCACCATCCTGGACGGGACGACGGCCGAGATCGGCGGCCGGGTCTTCGGGTTCGTCGGCGGCGGGCTGCGCACCCCGATGCGCACCCCGTACGAGATCGACGACGAGGCCTACGCGGCCAAGGTCGCCGCCCTCGGCCCGGTCGACGTGCTCTGCTCGCACATCCCGCCCGCCGTCCCCGAGCTGTGCTACGACACCGTGGCCCGCCGCTTCGAGCGCGGCAGCGAGGCACTGCTGGACGCGATCCACACGGTGCGCCCGCGGTGCGCCCTCTTCGGCCATGTCCACCAGCCGCTGATGCCGCGGATGCGGATCGGCGGCACCGAGTGCGTCAACGTCGGCCACTTCAACGCCACCCACACCCCCTACGTCATGCAGTGGTGACCGAGGTGGACCGAGGCGCTACGCACCGCCCGATCTGTGCGCGATAACCTGACCCACCAGAGAAGCACCAGGCGCTGCACCGATGAGTTCCAGGCGCTTGGGACACCCAAACGCGAAGTCCCGGAGGGGCCACGGCGATGGCGGAACACACCAGCTCGAGCATCACCATCGAGGCGGCCCCGGCCGAAGTCATGAAGGTGATCTCGGACTTCGAGCGCTACCCGCAGTGGACCGGCGAGGTCAAGCAGGCCGAGATCCTCGCCAAGGACGCCGAGGGCCGCGCCGAACGGGTCCGGCTGGTCCTCGACGCCGGAGCGATCAAGGACGACCACACCCTCCAGTACACCTGGGGCGGCCCCAACAAGGTCAGCTGGTCGCTGGTCAAGTCCCAGATGCTGCGCGCCCTCGACGGCTCGTACACCCTGGCCCCCCTCGCGGACGGCAAGAGCACCGAGGTCACCTACCAGCTCACCGTCGATGTGAAGATCCCGATGCTCGGCATGATCAAGCGCAAGGCCGAGAAGGTCATCATCGACCGCGCCCTCGACGGGCTGAAGAAGCGCGTGGAGCAGGGCTGACCTTCGTGCGTACCGTCCTGGTCACCGGTCCCGGCGGCGCCGGGACGAGCACCGTCGCCGCGGCCACCGCGCTCGCCGCCGCCCACGCGGGTGCCCGCACCCTGCTGATCACCGCCGATCCGCCGCCCGGTCTCTCCGCGCCGGGGACCCCCGGGCTGACCGTGCGCACGGTCGACAGCGCGGGCGTCTTCCAGGACCGGGCCGCCGACCTCCAGGAGCGGCTGTCCACCGTCTTCGACCTGCTGGGCGCGAGCCCGCTGGACACCGAGGAGTTCACCGAACTGCCGGGCTCGCGGGAGTTCGCGCTGCTGCACGCGCTCGGCGCGGCCGACGGCCACGACCTCGTGGTGGCCGATCTGCCGCCGGTGCGCGGCGCCATCGGCCTGCTGGCCCTCCCCGAACAACTGCGCCGCTACCTCGCCCGGCTGCTGCCGCCGGAGAGGCAGGCCGCCCGCGCGCTGCGCCCGATGCTCGCCCAACTCGCGGGCGTGCCGATGCCCGCGGAGCGGTTGTACGACATGGCGGCCCGATGGGACACCGAACTCGCCGCCGTGCAGGCGGTCATCGACTCCGCCGCCACCACGGTGCGACTGGTCGTGGAGCCGGGGCCGCGGACCGCGGACCGGATACGCACCGCGCGCACCGGGCTCGCCCTCTTCGGGCACCGGCTGGAGTCCGTGACGGCCAACCGGCTGCTGCCGACGGGCTCCGCGGACCCCTTTCTGGCCGGGCTCTCCGGTCAGCAGCAGGAGCATCTCAAGGCGCTGTACGAGGAGTTCGCCGCCGATGGCGTCCCGGTCCGTGAACTGCCGCACCTCGGCCGCGACCCGTACGGCCCCGACGACCTCGCGGCGCTCGGCGGGCAGGACGCGCACGCCGAACCGCTGCCCGCGACCCCGGCCGGGGAACCGTGGAGCGTCGAGGACCGGTTGGCCGCGGACGGCCAACTGGTGTGGCGGCTCCCGCTGCCCGGCGCCACCCGCGACACCCTCGACCTGGTCAGGCGGGGCGACGAAGTCGTCGTCGACGCGGCCGGGTTCCGGCGCATCATGCCGCTGCCGTCCGCGCTGCGCCGCTGCACCGTGACCGGCGCCGCGCTGCGCGACGGCGTGCTGGAGGTACGCTTCGCCCCCGACCCGGCGCTGTGGCCCCGCTGAATCCGCGGCGCCGGCCGGGCTAACGTTGGATAGCGTCAGCATCAACCACCACTGGGTGCGCCGGAGTGCGGCAGCACACACCGCTGAGTACAACCGGTGAACCCAGTACCCCGGAGCGCCGCGAGGAGTCCGCGATGAGCGAAGGCCAGGACCGTCCGCAAACCGACGCCGACGCATGGGCCTCGGCCTGCGCCGAGGACCTCGCCGCCGAGCGGGCCCGCCGCCGCGAGCAGGCCGGCCACCGCCCCGGCAGCGCCGCGGACGAACTGCGCAAGCTTGCCGAGGCCGTCGCGGACAAGGTCGCCGAACTACGGTCCCCGGCCGCCGAGATGGCCGCCCAGACGGTGATCTCACAGGTGCGGGCGGCCGTCGAACCGATCCGCGACCGCAACCCTGATGTCTTCGAGCACCTCGCGGCCGCGGGGTCCGAGCTGCTCGCCGCCTACCGTGCCGCCGTCACCGGTCAGGAGCGCCGCTGGACACAGGCCAGCGGCGATGGTCAGCGTTCAGGAAGTGAACACATCGACCTCGACTGACCCCTCCTCGGGTACGGTTGCCTTAAGCGGGGTTCGACCAAAATCTGAGGGACACATGGGACTCACCATCGGCGTCGACATCGGCGGCACAAAGATCGCGGCCGGCGTGGTCGACGAAGAGGGCTCGATCCTCGAGACCTGCAAGGTGCCGACCCCGTCCACGCCCGAAGGCGTCATCGACGCCATCGCGGACGCGGTACGCACGGTCAGCGCCACCCACCAGATCGACGCCGTCGGCATCGGCGCCGCGGGATACGTGGACGACAAGCGCGCCACCGTACTGTTCGCGCCGAACATCAACTGGCGCCACGAGACGCTCAAGGACAAGGTCGAGCAGCGGGTCGGCCTCCCCGTGGTGGTGGAGAACGACGCCAACGCGGCCGCCTGGGGCGAGTACCGGTTCGGCGCCGGTCAGGGCCATGACGACGTCGTCTGCATCACCCTCGGCACCGGCCTCGGCGGCGGCATCATCATCGGCGGCAAGCTGCACCGCGGACGCTTCGGCGTCGCGGGCGAGTTCGGCCACCTCCGCGTGGTGCCGGACGGCCTGCTGTGCGGCTGCGGCAGCCAGGGCTGCTGGGAGCAGTACGCCTCCGGGCGCGCTCTCGTCCGCTACGCGCGCCAGCGCGCCGCCGCCACCCCCGAGAACGCCGTGATCCTGCTCGGCCTGGGCGACGGCACCATCGACGCCATCGAGGGCAAGCACATCAGCGAGGCCGCCAGGAAGGGCGACCCGGTGGCCATCGACTCCTTCCGCGAACTGGCCCGCTGGGCCGGAGCCGGGCTGGCCGACCTCGCCTCGCTCTTCGACCCTTCGGCGTTCATCGTCGGCGGCGGTGTCTCCGACGAGGGCGACCTGGTGCTGGAGCCGATCCGCAAGTCCTTCCGCCGCTGGCTGGTCGGCGGCCAGTGGCGGCCGCACGCCCAGGTGCTCGCCGCCCAGCTCGGTGGCGAGGCCGGACTGGTCGGCGCCGCCGACCTGGCACGCCAGGGCTGACGCCGGAAGACGGATGACCTGAAACGGGGCTGAGACGTGAGCGACGCACGCGCGGCCGACGGGCCGAGGAGGACGGCGAAGGGCGTGCCCGCGCGCCGCGCGGGCGGAGCGGCGAACAGGACGGCGCAGTGAGCGCGGCGGGCACCCTGCCGAACTCCCGTACCGAACCAGGCGGCTCGGCGGTGGTCCGCGTGCTCAGCTACAACGTGCGGTCCATGCGCGATGACCGAGCGGCGCTGGCCCGGGTGATCCGGGCCTGTGCCCCGGATGTCGTCTGCGTCCAGGAGGCTCCGCGGTTCTTCCGCTGGCGCAAGCACGCCGCATGGCTGGCCCGCGAGTCCGGTCTGGTCACGGTCACCGGTGGCGCCACCGCCGCAGGGCCGATGATCCTGGCCAATCTGCGGGCCCATGTGGAGCAGGCCGAGGATCTGCTGCTGCCCCGCAGCCCGGGCCTGCACCAGCGTGGCTTCGCGACCGCGGTGCTGCGCTTCGGCGCGGCGCGGCTGGGTGTGTTCAGCTGCCACCTGAGCGTCAACCCCGACGAGCGCTACGCGCAGACGGGCCTGCTGCTTGAACGGGTCGCGGCCGCCGCGGTGCCGCACATGGTGGTCGGCGGCGACTTCAACGACCACCCCGACGGGCGGTCGTTCTCCCGGATCGCGGCCGAGCTCCAGGACGGCTGGGCGGTGCGGCCCTGGGGCGGGGAGTTCACCTCGCGCCCGGGCGATCCGTACCAGCGCATCGACGCGATCTTCGCCAGCAAGGGCGTTGAGGTGCTCGGCTGTGGGGTGCCCGACAGACTGCCGGGCATCAGCATGGACGACCTGATGGCGGCCACGGATCACCTGCCGGTGCTGGCGGCTCTTCGCATTCCGGCCTCGTGACCAGGCCGGGGTGCGGGTTTTGGCCGGTCGCGGCCGGTTCTCCACCGCCCGCACCCCGACCGAGCCCAAGACGTCCAAGACGCGAGGTGCCTTAGACGACCGCACCGCCGTGTGGGTCGTCGTCCTCGTCGCCGTTCTTCATCCGTGCCACCAGCGTCGCGAATCCGCCGAGGAAGCCGCCGACCCCCAGCGCCATCGCCCACCAGGGCAGCGGCTCCTGGAAGAGCACGAATCCCAGGACCAGCAGCGGCCCGCCGAGTACCGCGATCCAGGCGAACTTGGTGGTGACATCGCTCGGCGGCAGCGGCGGCGGCTCCGGCGGTACGAAATGCCCCTCGTCCTCGTCATCGGACACTTCGTAGTCCCGCGGCCCCGGCTGCGGAGCCCTGATGACGAAGTTGCGCGGAATCGCCGGAATGCCGGTGTTCTTCGGCGACTCGGGCGCGGCCGCCCCGCTCCCGGAGCGGTCCTCCGGGTCCGGCCAGCCCTCCGGCACCTGCGGCTCCTCGCCGTACCCCGCGACGATCTGCGCCCAGACGGCGTCCTCGTCCAGCGGGACCCCCGCACCGCCCGCCGGGTCCCGCGGTTCCGCGCCCTCCGTGCCGTCCTGCGGCGGCTCGTCACGCTCCGCCACTGGCCACCTCGTTGACTTCTCCGCCCGACGCGGGCGCCAGCCGCTGTACGAACCCGTAGCTGCCCTGGAAGATCTGCTCGGCGTCGTTGTCGAGCGGCGCCACGTGATAGCTGTGCTCCAGCATCGTGCGGGTCAGATCGGTGGACGAGAGGCGGCGTTCCACCAGGTCCCCGTTCGACGGGTGCACAACGTGATCCACCCGGCTGTTGAACAGCAGCACGGGCTGAGTGACCTTCGGCAGGTCCGCCTGGACGATCCGCCAGAACTTGGTCATCGAGTACACCGCGTGCAGCGGAGTGCGGTCGTAGCCGATCTCCACACCGCCCTCCTTGGCGATGTCGCTGGCGATGCCCTTCACCGACGGCACGAAGTGCCGTGCCAGCGGCACCGCCTTCAACTGCGCGCTGTCCGCCTTGACGGACGGGTTGACGAGCACGATCCCGCTGATCGCGGCACCGTGCTCAGCCGCCAGACGGATGGTGAGCGCGGCGCCCATCGACAGCCCGAAGACGAAGACCCGCGAACAGCGCTCGCGCAGCGCGTGCAGCTCCCGGTCGACCTCCGCGTACCAGTCCTGCCAGCCGGTCAGCTGCATGTCCTGCCAGCGGGTGCCGTGCCCCGGAAGCAGGGGCAGCGACACGGTCAGACCGCGTTCCGCGAGATACTCGCCCCAGGGGCGCAGGGACTGCGGGGAGCCGGTGAAGCCGTGGCACAGCAGCACACCGATCTCTCCGCCGTCGTGGCGGTACGGTTCGGCTCCGGGCATGAGCGGCACCGTGGGTCTCCTGTTCGTGAGGGCGATCCGGAGGGTTGGTCAGTACGGGGTCAGCGGGGCTGACGGCACCGGGCACGGATAGGTACCTCACAGTACGCGGCCGATCGGACACCCGGTAGGTCCGTCAGGCCCGCCCGTCGCCCACCGCCCCCCTCAAAGGAGGCGCTGCGCGCCGCAGTGTTCGCATGTACGGGCGGCAAGACACGCGTCGTGGCAGGTTAAGGTCTACCGTCGCCTTACAGGAGGTCCTCGGTTGTTCTACGGCGTGATGAAGCTGACGCTCGGCGGGTCGCTCAAGCTCGCCTTCAAGCCCTGGGTGGAGGGGCTGGAGAACATCCCCAAAGAGGGCCCGGCGATCCTGGCGAGCAATCACCTGTCCTTTTCGGACTCGTTCTTCCTGCCCGCGATCCTCGACCGGAAGGTCACCTTCATCGCGAAGGCAGAATATTTCACCTCACCCGGTGTCAAGGGAAAGCTGACGGCGGCGTTCTTCAAGGGCGTCGGGCAGCTGCCGGTGGACAGGTCAGGGGCGCGCGGCGCGGGCGAGGCGGCGATCAAGAGCGGCCTTGACGTGCTGGCCCGCGGTGAGCTGTTCGGCATCTACCCCGAGGGCACCCGCTCGCCCGACGGCCGCCTGTACCGGGGCAAGCCCGGCGGTCTGGCCCGGGTCGCGCTCGCCTCCGGGGCGCCCGTCATCCCGGTCGCCATGATCGACACCGAGAAGATCCAGCCGCCGGGCAAGGTGGTGCCGAAGCTGATGCGCCCCGGCATCCGGATCGGCAAGCCGCTGGACTTCAGCCGCTACCACGGCATGGAGAACGACCGCTTCATCCTGCGCTCGGTGACCGACGAGGTCATGTACGAGATCATGAAGCTGTCCGGGCAGGAGTACGTGGACATCTACGCCACCGCCGCGAAGCGCCAGATCGCCGAGGCGAAGAAGCAGGCCGAGGAGGCCGAGAAGGCCGCCCGGCACGAGAAGTCCGGGTCCTGAACCGGTCGGACCGGCCAGCGGGAAGCGAGGGGGTACGGTGGCGCGCGCCGCACGGCCGCAGGTCGCCCGGATGTCCGTCGAGCAGCCGCTGTGGCGTGCGCTGACCTGGTACCGCGTGCTGGTGCTCGGCTATGTGGTCACCGGGTACTCGTTCGTGGTGGCCGACTACGCGCATCCGGTGGCGGCCGGGGTCTTCCTGGGCCTGCTCGCGGTGTGGACGCTGGTCACCACCCCGTTCGTCAGCTCCGCCGTGCGCTGCACCAAGCGCTTCCTCCTCGCCGACCTGGGCGTGGCGCTCACCGGGATCCTGCTCACCCCGGTCGTCGACTCGCACGCCCGGGTGGTCGCCGGGCAGCCCACCCTGGTGGGCATCTGGTCGGCGGGGCCGGTGCTGGCCTTCGCCATCAAGGGCGGCTGGCGCTGGGCCGCGGGCACCTCGGCGATCGTGGGCGTCTCCAACGTGGTCGAACGCGGCGAGGTCACCCAGGGCAATGTGCACAGCATCGTCCTGCTGTTCTTCATCACCACCGGCATCGGCTACGTGGTCGAGGTGGCCCGCAGCAGTGAGCGGGCGCTCGCCCGGGCGTTGCAGATCGACGCCGCCACCCGGGAACGCGAGCGGCTGGCCCGTGACATCCATGACAGCGTGCTCCAGGTACTGGCCATGGTCCAGCGGCGCGGCGGTGAAATCGGCGGCGAGGCAGCCGAGTTGGGGCGGCTCGCGGGCGAGCAGGAAGTGGCGCTGCGCGCCCTGGTCTCCAGCGGCCCGGTACCTCAGCCGCGCGGCGAGCGCGGCCCGGAAGCCGCCGAGATCCCGTGCGGCGAGGAGGAGTTGACGGATCTGGCCGCCCTGCTCGGCCGGTACGCCGGGGCGCGGGTGTCGGTGGCGGCGCCCGCCGGGCCGGTGCCGTTGGAGCCGTACGCGGCCCAGCAGGTCGCCGCCGCGGTCGGCGCCGCCCTGGACAACGTGACGACACACGCGGGACCGCGGGCGAACGCCTGGATCCTGGTAGAGGACGAGGGCGGCGAGGTACTGGTGAGCGTCCGCGACGACGGCCCGGGCATCCCCGAGGGACGACTGGCGGACGCCGAACGCGAGGGCAGGCTCGGCGTGGCCCAGTCCATCCGCGGACGGCTGCGCGACCTCGGCGGCACCGCCGAACTGGTCTCCGTACCCGGACAGGGCACGGAAGTCGAACTGCGGATTCCGCGAACGAGGCGGACACCGGACGAGAGGGCGGGGCGATGACCACCGGCGGCGCGGTGCGGGTGATGGTGGTCGACGACCACCCGATGTGGCGGGACGCGGTCGCCCGGGACCTGGCCGAGGCCGGATACGAGGTGGTGGCCACCGCGGGCGACGGCCCCGAGGCGGTCCGCAGGGCCCGCGCGGCGGCCCCGCAGGTGCTGGTCCTCGACCTCAACCTGCCCGGCATGCCCGGCGTGCAGGTCTGCAAGGAACTGGTCGGCGGCGACCCCGCGCTGCGGGTGCTCGTACTGTCGGCGAGCGGTGAGCACCGGGACGTACTGGAAGCGGTGAAGTCCGGGGCGACCGGCTATCTGCTGAAGTCCGCCGGGCGGGACGAACTGGTGGACGCGGTACGGCGTACCGCCGTCGGCGACCCGGTCTTCACACCGGGCCTGGCCGGTCTGGTCCTGGGGGAGTACCGGCGGCTCGCCGCCGCCCCGGCGACCGCCGAACCCGACAACACCCACATACCGCGGCTGACCGAGCGCGAGACCGAGGTGCTGCGGCTGGTCGCCAAGGGCCTCAGCTACAAGCAGATCGCCGAGCGGCTGGTCATCTCGCACCGCACCGTGCAGAACCACGTCCAGAACACCCTGGGCAAGCTGCAGTTGCACAACCGCGTGGAGCTGGTGCGGTACGCGATCGAGCGCGGCCTGGACGAGGACTGAGTCGGCTGACGCCACCCGTTCGGGTGACGCATGGTCCCCAACTGCCCAGCGGTTGACGGGAATCCGCGCCACGGACGATCCCCTGTGACCTGGACCACGGCTAGCGTGTGCCGTGTTGGCTGCCAGTGCTGCAGAAAGGGAGGATTCCATGCGCGTCGGAGTACTGACCGGCGGCGGCGACTGCCCCGGGCTGAACGCGGTCATCCGGGCCCTCGTACGCAAGGGCGTACAGGAGTACGGGCATGAGTTCGTGGGCTTCCGCGACGGCTGGCGCGGCCCGCTCGAAAGCCAGACCAAGCAGCTCGACATCCCCGCGGTACGCGGCATCCTGCCGCGCGGCGGCACCATCCTCGGCTCGTCGCGTACCAACCCGCTCAAGGTGGAGGACGGGGTCCGCCGGGTCAAGGAGAACCTCGCCAAGCACGAGGTGGACGCGCTGGTGACGATCGGCGGCGAGGACACCCTGGGCGTGGCGGCCACCCTCTCCGGGCAGTACGGCGTTCCGTGCGTGGGCGTGCCCAAGACCATCGACAACGATCTCAACGCCACCGACTACACCTTCGGCTTCGACACCGCCGTCAACATCGCGACCGAGGCCATCGACCGGCTGCACACCACCGCCGAATCGCACATGCGGGTCCTGGTCATCGAGGTCATGGGCCGCCACGCGGGCTGGATCGCGCTGCACGCCGGGCTCGCGGGCGGCGCCAACGTCATCCTCATCCCGGAGCAGCGCTTCGGCATCGACGAGGTCTGCGGCTGGGTGGAGAGCCGCTTCAAGGTCCGGTACGCGCCGATCATCGTGGTCGCCGAGGGCGCCATGCCCAAGGACGGCGAACTGGTCACCAAGGACGGCACGCTGGACTCCTTCGGGCATGTCCGGCTGTCCGGGATCGGCGACTGGCTGGCCAAGGAGATCGAGAAGCGCACCGGGAAGGAGGCCAGGACCACGGTCCTGGGCCACATCCAGCGTGGTGGTACGCCGTCCGCGTTCGACCGCTGGCTTGCCACCCGGTTTGGGCTGCATGCGATTGAAGCCGTTCAGGACGGCGACTTCGGGACGATGGTCGCTCTGCGGGGCACCGATATCGTGCGGGTGCCGCTCGCCGAGGCGACCGCCAAGTTGAAGACCGTTGATCCCAAGCTGTATGCGGAGGCTGGGGTCTTCTTCGGCTGATCCTGGGTGGGTGGCTGGGATTGTTGTGCCCACCCACCCACCCTTTTTCACGCCACGGCCAGTGCTGACAGCAGTTCGGCGGTGATCGTCGTGCCGTTCATCGTCAGTACCGACTCCGGGTGGAACTGGACGCCCGCGAAGCCCGGGCCGCGCAGCGCGTGTACGTCACCGGTGGCCGGATCGCGGCTCAACTCGACGCGGTGCATGGCCAGTTCACCGGCGGCGGCGTCATCACACCGGGCGGTGAAGGTGTTGTAGAACCCGACGGTCTCCGGCCGCCCGAACAGGTCGATCCGCTCCTGTGCGCCCTGGAACGGCACCCGCTTGCGGACGATCTCCAGGCCCAGCTCGGCCGCGATCAGCTCGTGGCCCAGGCACACACCGAGCAGCCCGTGCTGGTGGGTGCTGAGCAACTCGGCGGCCAGCGAGCGCAGTTGGCGCATCTTGGGGTCGGTGCGGTCCGACGGGTCGCCCGGCCCCGGGCCCAGCACCACCGGGCCGGGGTGCGCGAGCGCCGCCTCCCGCAGCCCGGGTTCGTCGTAGCGGCGTACGGTCACCTCAAGGCCGGACGAGCGCAGTACGTGCGCCAGCATCGCGGTGAAGGTGTCCTCACCGTCGACCACGATGGCGCTGCGGCACGTAGCGGCTCCGTTGAGCGATGGGTGGGCGGGTCCGGTGGGCTCGGTGTCCCGTCGGTCCTGCATCCGCAGCCAGAACGGCGCCAGGTTCGCCCGGCGCGCGTCGAGCGCCGCGCGCACCCGGATGTCGTCGGCGAGCCGGCGCCGCGGGCCCTCCTGGGAGCGCCCGGGACCGGGCCGTACGCCCAGCGCCGCCAGTACCGCGGCCGCCTTGGCGTGCGTCTCGGCCACCTCGCCGCGCGGGTCGGAGTGGCGTACCAGCGTGGCGCCCACCGGGACGCTGAGCCGTCCGTCCGGGGCGATGTCGGCGGTGCGGATGAGAATGGGCGAGTCCAGGGTCTGCGCGCCGCCCGCGTCACGGCCGATCAGCGCGAGGGCGCCCGCGTAGTAGCCGCGCCCCGAGGGCTCATGGCGTTCGATGACCCGGCAGGCGTTCTGCACCGGCGAACCGGTCACCGTCGCGGCGAACATCGTCTCGCGCAGCACATCCCGTACGTCCATCGAACTGCGGCCGCGCAACTCGTACTCGGTGTGCGCCAGATGCGCCATCTCCTTCAACCGCGGACCGACCACCTGGCCGCCGAGGTCGCCGACGGTGCACATCATCTTCAGTTCCTCGTCGACCACCATGGTCAGTTCCTCCACCTCCTTCGCGTCGCGCAGGAACGCCAGCAGGCCCTCGGCGGAGGGGCCCTCGGCCGGGTAGCGGTAGGTGCCGCTGATCGGATTCATCACGACCGTCCCCCCGGACATCCGCACGTGCACCTCCGGGCTGGCGCCGACCAGCGTGCGCTCGCCGGTGTGCACCACATACGTCCAGTACGCGCCGCGCTCGCCGCTCAGCAGCCGCCGGAACAGGGCGAGCGCGTCGGCGGCGGTGAAGCCGGGGATCTCGCCGCGGAAGGTCCGGCGGATCACGAAGTTCGCGCCCTCACCCCGGCCGATCTCGTCCTCGATGACCCGCTCGACGATCCGCGCGTACGCGTCGTCGTCCACGTCGAACGCCCCGCCCTCGACCGTCACGCCGTGCCGCGGCAGCGCGGCCAGCAGCTCGGGAACCGGTAGCCGGTGCGTCTCCTGCGGCCGCAGCACCACCAGCGGCGTGCCGTCGTCGGTCACGTCGAAGCCGCGCTCCCGGATCTGCCGGAACGGCACCAGCGCCAGCGCGTCCAGCGTCGCGCCGCCCTCGGGCACACCGGACGGCAGCGGGATGTCGGCCAGCCGTTCCAGCCGCGAGACCGGGCCGAGCAGCAGCTCGGCGGTGTCCGCGGCGCGGCCGGGCGTACGGCGGTGCAGCAGGGCGAACGGCGGGCAGCCGGGGGAGCACAGGCGCTCGACGAGTGCGCTGGGGCTTGCGTTCATGGCGGATCCTTCCGGGATGCGGAGGGCGGCCAGATACGCCGAAGGCCGCCCCTCGGGCGGCCTTCGCGAAACTTCTGAGTACGCGCGATCAGTGGGCCGCCGGATCAGCGGTCCACCACCATGCCGTGCGGCAGGTCAACTCGGATTGCGCGAACATGGCCCCGACCCTAGCGCACGACCAGGGGTGACCACGGCCTGTCTCATCCTCTGGGCATCGGCGAAAACATCTGGACAAGACCCCGTAATGTTGGCCTTGTGACCGTGAACGTTGAATCCACTGCCAGTGGCAACACCTGGCGCGACCTTCCCGCGGCGCAGCAGCCCGAGTGGCCCAACCCCGAGGCTCTGCGCGATGTGATCGCCGACCTCGAGTCCTATCCGCCGCTCGTCTTCGCGGGCGAGTGTGACCTGCTGCGCAACCGCATGGGGGCCGTCGCCCGTGGCGAGGCGTTCCTGCTGCAGGGCGGTGACTGCGCGGAGGCGTTCGACGCGGTCTCCGCCGACCACATCCGCAGCAAGCTGAAGACGCTGCTGCAGATGGGTGCCGTGCTCACCTACGCGGCATCGGTCCCGGTGGTGAAGGTCGGCCGGATCGCCGGCCAGTACTCCAAGCCGCGCTCGAAGCCGACCGAGACCCGCGATGGCGTCACCCTGCCGACGTACCGCGGCGACAGCGTCAACGGCTTCGAGTTCACCCCCGAGGCCCGCACGCCGGACCCGGAGCGGCTGAAGCGGATGTACCACGCCTCGGCCGCCACCTTGAACCTGGTGCGCGCCTTCTCCACCGGCGGCTACGCCGACCTGCGCCAGGTGCACGCCTGGAACCAGGACTTCGTGAAGTCGTCCCCGTCCGGTCAGCGCTACGAGGCGCTGGCCCGCGAGATCGACAACGCCATGAACTTCATGAAGGCCTGCGGGACGGACCCGGAGGAGTTCAAGACCGTCGAGTTCTACTCCTCGCACGAGGCGCTGATCCTGGACTACGAGTCGGCGCTGACCCGTGTGGACTCGCGCACCGGGAAGCTGTACGACGTCTCCGGGCACATGGTGTGGATCGGCGAACGCACCCGGCAGCTGGACGGCGCGCACATCGAGTTCGCCGCCAGGATCCGCAACCCGATCGGCGTCAAGCTCGGCCCGACGACCTCCGCGGAGGACGCGCTCACCCTGATCGAGCGCCTCGACCCGGACCGCGAGCCCGGCCGCCTGACGTTCATCACCCGGATGGGCGCCGACAAGATCCGCGATCGGCTTCCCGAGCTGGTGGAGAAGGTCACGGCGTCCGGTGCCCAGGTGGCGTGGGTGTGCGACCCGATGCACGGCAACACCTTCGAGGCGGCCTCCGGCCACAAGACCCGGCGCTTCGACGATGTGCTCGACGAGGTCAAGGGCTTCTTCGAGGTCCACAAGGGCCTCGGCACCCACCCGGGCGGCATCCATGTGGAGCTGACCGGCGACGATGTCACCGAGTGCGTCGGCGGCGGCGACGAGATCTTCGTCGACGATCTGCACCAGCGCTACGAGACGGCCTGCGACCCGCGGCTCAACCGCAGCCAGTCGCTTGACCTGGCATTCCTGGTCGCGGAGATGTACCGGCAGCAGTAGTTTCCTGCGGCGGTATGCCCTCCCGCGTGACGCGAGCGAGCCCAAAAAGGAGGGGCACGGATCACATCGATCCGTGCCCCTCGGTGCTTTTCCTCGCCGGGCATGGCAGGTAAGGTTAGGTTTGCCTCACTGGCCAAGGGACCCGCTGGGGGTGAAACCGCGTGTACGTCTGCAGCTGCTTCGGTGTGACCGAGGCACAGGTGCATGCGCACAAGGCCGCCGGGGCCTGCACCCCGCGTGATGTCGCCTCCGCGTGCAAGGCGGGTACCGACTGCGGCTCCTGCGTCCGCCGCATCCAGGCGCTGCTGGGCCGTGGTGGGGGATGTGTTTCGCGTAGCGAGATCCAGGCCCGTCTCACGCCGGGCACGGCCGCCGCACAGGGCTCCCTCCGCGTTGGTGAGCCCGTCGCCTCCGTCGCGCTGGCGGCGGTGTCCGAAGCGGCCTGACCCCGCGCCGCCGGCCGTTCATGAGTCCGGCTGCTCGATGACCTGCGCGATGTAGAGCGGCTCGCCCAGCTTCTCCACCAGCTCCAGCTGAGTGTCGAGGTAGTCGATGTGGTGTTCCTCGTCGGCCAGGATGGTCTCGAAGATGTCGGCCGAGGTGATGTCGCCCTTGGCCCGCATCACCTCGATCCCGCGCCGCAGCCGGTCGATCGCCTCTGCCTCGACCTGCCGGTCCGCCTGGAACATCTCGGTCACCGTCTGGCCCACCCGGACGTGGAAGAGCCGCTGGTAGTTGGGCAGCCCCTCAAGGAAGAGAATCCGGTCGGTGAGCACCTCCGCGTGCTTCATCTCGTCGAACGACTCGGCCCGGGTGTACTTCGCGAGCTTGTACCAGCCGAAGTTCTCCTGCATCTTCGCGTGCAGGAAGTACTGGTTGATCGCGGTCAGTTCGCCGGTCAACTGCTCGTTGAGGAATTCGATGACCTCGGGGTCGCCCTGCATGGCAACGCCGTCCCTTCGTTGGTGCCCTGGAGGCGGGGCAGATGGGCGCATCCTCGCACCGAGCAGGAGGCCGATCCAGTAAGTGAACACTTATGGCGGCTTGTCCTGATTGGTCACTGAGTGGTTCCCCGCTGGTCAAGAGCATGCTGCCCGGTCTGTCACCATGGAGTCATGGGTCAGTCGGAACGCCGCGAAGGAGAGCTTCCTCCCGGGCAGCGGCTTCAGCGCGGCTGGCCGGTTCTGCACTACGGGCCGGTGCCCCGGTTCAAGCCGGAGCGCTGGGAGTTCCGGGTTTTCGGCGCCACGGCCGACGGTGAGAAGCACTGCTGGAACCACGAGGAGTTCTCGGCGTTGCCGCACGCCACGGTCATCGGCGACTTCCACTGCGTCACCAAGTTCTCCATGCTCGGCGTCGAGTGGGGCGGAGTGGCCACCACGACGGTGCTGAAGCTGGCGCCGCCCGCCCCCGAGGTCACGCATGTCATGGTCTGGGCCGAGTACGGCTTCAGCTCGAACCTGCGGCTTGCCGACTTCGCCGACGACAAGTCGATATTCGCGACGCACCGGGGCGGCGAGCTGCTCACCGCCGAGCACGGCTTCCCGGTGCGTCTGATAGTGCCGCATCTGTACGCCTGGAAGGGCCCCAAGTGGGTGCGCGGCGTCGAGTACATGGTCGCCGACCGCCGCGGCTTCTGGGAGGAGCGCGGCTACCACAACCTCGGCGACCCCTGGCGCGAGCAGCGCTACTCGTACCAGGAAGGGCCGGGCGAAGGCCCCGAGCTCTAGCCCTTCCGGCGGATCTTCTTGGGGGCAAGCCCCCGAACCCCCGGGGACGCCGCTATGCCCGCAGCTGCTTGAGGCGCGCCACGTCGGCGGCGTAGTTGTCCTTCGGGCCCGGTGTCTCGATCACCAGCGGTACCCCCTCCGTCGCCGGATGGCGGAACAGCTCACGGAACGGCTCCGCGCCGATGTGACCGGCGCCGATGTTCTCGTGCCGGTCCTTGTGCGCGCCGACGACATCCTTGGAGTCATTGGCGTGGATGAGCCTCAGCCGTCCCGCACCGACCGTGTCGGTCAGCAGGTCCAGCGTCTGCTTCATCCCCCCGGGACCCGCCAGGTCGTGGCCCGCGGCGAAGACATGGCAGGTGTCCAGGCACACGCCCAGCTTCGGATGCCGGTCCAGCGCCTCGAAGTACGGTCCGAGGTCCCAGATCCGGGAGCACAGCGAGGCGCCCTGCCCGGCCGTGGGCTCCAGCAGCAGCCACGGGTCGTCGTCGTGGGCCAACTCGTCGAGCAGCGGCAGCATCCGCTCCCGTACCTGGGCGAGCGCCACCGAGCGAGGCCGCCCGCCGGTCGCCGAGCCTGTGTGCACCACCACGCCCAGCGCGCCGATCGCCCGCCCCCGGCGCAGCGAATGCCGTAGCGAGGCCACCGAGCTGTCCACCGTCGCCGCGGTGTGCGAGCCGAAGTTGATCAGGTAGGGGGCGTGGACGTAGGCCGGAACCGCCGCGGCGGCGCACCGCTCACGGAAGGCCTCGTCCTGCGCCGGATTGCCCACCGGCGTCGCCCAGCCGCGCGGGTTGGCGACGAAGACCTGGACGGCCTCGGCGCCGATGTCCTCCGCGTACGACAGGCCGGTGGTCGCGAGCCCACCGGCCACCGGGACATGGGCGCCGACGGGATTGCGGGCCGGACCGCCGCTCTTCGCCACCATCAGCGTGCCCACAGGGTGATCGTGGTGCCCTTCGGCTGCATCGAACCGCCGCCGGGCGACTCGTTGAAGACCTTGCCGGTGAAGAACAGGTTGATCACCGTGACCTTGAAGCCCGCGGCCTCCAGGGTCTGCTTCGCGGTGTCGGTGTCCTGACCGGTCACATCCGGCACCTTGAACAACTGCTGGCCCTTGGAGACGGTCAGCGTGATGGTGTCGCCCTGGGCAGCCTGACCGTCGGCGGGGCTCTGCTGGGCGACGGAGTCCTTCGGCACCGAGTCCGAGTACACCGGGCTGCCGGAGACCTGCACCTTCAACCCGGCGGCCTGGAGCTTCTGTTCGGCGTCGCTGACGGTCGAGCCCACCACGTTAGGGATCGGCACCGCCTTGCCCCTGCTGACGGTGATCGCGACGGCGTCGCCGTTCTTGCGCGCGGTGCCCGGTGCCGGATCGGTGGAGATCACAGCGCCCGCGGGCACGGTGTCGCTGAATGCCTTGGCGACCGTACCCGGGGTCAGACCGGCCTCCTTGATCTGCTGCTGCGCCTGGTCCAGCGGCTTGCCGACCACCTGCGGCACATCGGTGCGCTGCGGGCCGCGCGAGACGACCACATGCACCGTGCCGTTGCCCCTGATGCGCTGGCCGGGGCCGGGATCGCTGGAGATCACATGGTCCTTGGCGACCGTCTCGCTGAAGTCCTCGCTGACCCGCACCCCAAGCCCCGCGCTGCGCAGCTTCTGCTCGGCCTGCGCCCTGGACATCGCCAGCACCGGCGGCACGCTGGTGAACTGGCCGGAGCCCACGTACCAGACGACCGCACCGCCGCCGAACAGCACCAGCAGCGCGGTGACGATCGCTATCAGACCGCGGCGCGGCAGCCGCCGTCGGGCGCCGGGCGCCGGGGGCTCCTCGTGCTTGATCAGATCCGGCGGCAGCTGGAAGCGGCTGGTGCGGTTGATCACCTCGGTCCGCTGGGTCCGGTCGCGGCGGATGACCGTCGTACGGTCGTCACCGTCCGCGCCCTCAAGGGCCTGCGGCGGCGCCGCGTCCAACTGCTCGTCGGACAGCGCGGACCGCACCGTACGCAACCGCCCGAGCGCCGCCACCGCGTCGGACGGGCGCGGCTCCGGCGCGCGGGCCGCCATGCACGTCACCAGCTCGTCGAGCTCGCCTGCCAGGCCGGGCACCGCGGCCGACGGCGGCGCGATGTCCTCGTGCAGATGCTGGTAGAGCACGGCGGCCGGGGTGCCGCCGTTGTGCGGCTTGGCGCCGGTGAGCATCTCGTAGAGCAGCACCCCGCACGCGTAGATGTCGGAGCGCTCGTCGGCGGTGCCGTGCTCGATCTGCTCGGGTGCCAGATACGACACCGTGCCCAGCACGGAGCCGCTGGTGGAGGTGGTGTCGGTGCCCACCGCCCGCACCAGGCCGAAGTCGGCGACCTTGACCCGGCCGTCGTCGCCCATCAGGACGTTCTCCGGCTTCATGTCGCGGTGTACGAGGCCCGCGCGGTGCGCGGCGCCGAGCGCGGCCAGTATCGGCTCCAGGATGTCGAGGGCGGCCCTCGGCGGCAGCGCGCCCCGCTCCCGCAGCACATCCCGCAGGGTGCATCCGGCCACGTACTCCATCGCGAGATAGACATACGTACCGTCGGTGCCCTGGTCGAACACCCCCACCACATTGGGGTGGTCGAGGCGGGCGACCGCCTTGGCCTCCCGGATGAACCGCTCGACGAAAGCGGCGTCGCCGGCCAGCGCCGGGTGCATCACCTTGAGCGCGAGCACACGGTCAAGACGGGCGTCCACGGCCCGGTAGACCGTGGCCATCCCGCCGACGGCGATCCGCGCCTCGATCCGGTACCGGCCGTCGAGCACGTGCCCGACGAGCGGGTCCTGGAGGGTCGTATTCACGGGATGGAGTTTACGAGAACCGGCTGTGGAATCAGGGCGCTTGTCCGAGGGGTTCGGCCCGTGCAAGGGCGGCCCGCGAAGGGACCGTGGGGCTCACCCCCGAGAAAGGGGTCCGGGAGCAAGGGGGGCCTGGGGGCTTGCCCCCAGAAAACCCCCTCCCCGGAGCCGTCAGACCCCCGCACCCCACGCCGGGCGTTCCGGGTCCAGCGTGGCCATGCCCTCGACCGGCGAGGACGCCTCCGCGTGGTGACGGCGCGGAATCCGCCCAGCCCGCGCCGCGAGGCGCCCCGCCTCGACCGCATGCCGCATCGCCGAGGCCATCAGCACCGGCTGCTGCGCGCGAGTCACAGCGGACGCCAGCATGACTCCGGAGCACCCCAACTCCATCGCGAACGCCGCGTCCGACGCCGTACCCGCCCCCGCGTCGAGGATGACGGGAACCGACGCCCGCTCGGTGATCAGCTGGAAGTTGTACGGATTGCGGATGCCGAGACCGGAGCCGATCGGCGAGCCCAGCGGCATGACCGCCGCGCACCCCACGTCCTCCAGCTTGGCGGCCAGCACCGGGTCGTCGTTGGTGTACGGCAACACGATGAAGCCGTCGTCCACCAACGTCTCCGCCGCGTCGAGCAGTTCGACCGGATCCGGCAGCAACGTGCGCTCGTCCGCGACGACTTCGAGCTTGACCCAGTTCGTGCCCAGCGCCTCGCGGGCGAGCCGCGCCGTGAGCACGGCCTCCCCGGCGGTGTAGCAGCCCGCCGTGTTCGGCAGCACGCGAATGCCGAGCTTGGCGAGCACGGACAGCACCGAGCCCTTGACGGTCGGGTCGAGCCTGCGCATCGCGACCGTCGTCAACTCGGTCCCGGAGGCGAGCAGCGCCTGCTCCAGGACCTCAAGGCTGGGCGCACCGCCGGTGCCCATGATCAGCCGGGAGGCGAACGCGGTGTCGGCGATCTTGAACAGGTCGTCGGCCATGTGGTCAGCCTCCCTGGACCGCGGTGAGGACCTCGACTCGGTCGCCGTCGCCGAGCGCGGTGCTGGTCCAACGGCTGCGGGGGACCACCGTCTCGTTGACGGCGGCGGCCACGCCGGAGTGCGCGGTGGTCAAGGTGGCGACGAGGCGGTCGAGGGTGAGGCCTTCGGGGACTTCGCGGGTTTCACCGTTCAGCGAGACGGTCATCTGGCCTGCTCCTGGAGTGCGTTCGCGAATCGTGCGGGGGAGAACGGGGCTGCGTACCGCGGGAGTTCGCCGGTGGCCAGCGCCTCCGCCATGACATCACCGGTGATCGCCGTGAGCAGCACCCCGTTGCGGTGGTGGCCGGTGGCCAGCAGCAGCCCGGGCAGCTCGGTCGGGCCGAGCATCGGGGCGTTGTCCGGTGAGCCGGGGCGCAGCCCCGCGAGGGTCTCGGCGAGCGGCAGTTCGGTGATACCGGGTACGAGATCGTGCGCGTCCCGCAGCAGTTCGTAGACGCCGCCCGCGGTGACCGAGGTGTCCCAGCCCAGCTCCTCGCTGGTCGCGCCGACCACCAACTCGCCGTTCTCGCGCGGCACCAGATAGACATGGCCGCCGCGCACCACCCCGCGAACCGTCCTGGACAGGAACGGCGCGTACGCCTCCGGGATCCGCAGCCGCAGCACCTGGCCCTTCACCGGCCGCACCGGCGGCCGTACGTGGTCGGGCAGGCCCGCGACGGTGCCGCTGAGGCTGCCCGCGGCCAGTACCACCTGCCCGGCGGTGAGCGCCGTACCGTCGCGCAGCACCGCGCCGCGTGCCCGGTCGCCGTCGACCGTGACCCGCTCCGCGAGATCGCGGTGGAAGGTCACCCCGGCGATCTCGCAGGCCCGTAGCAGGGCGGTGGAGAGCCGCCGCGGATCGACCTGGTGATCGCCGTCCACCCGCAGGCCGCCGCGTACCCCGGGGGCCAGCATCGGCTCAAGACGGCGGCAGTCACGGCCGCTGATCCACTCGGATTCGAGGCCGAGCGAGAGCTGGAAGGCGTGCAGTTCGCGCAGCGCCGCGCGGTCGTCGGAGTCCAGCGCGACCGCGAGCGTGCCGCACGGCCGGAAGCCGAGGTCGAGACCGGTGGCCTCGGTCAGCTCGGCGGCGAACGACGGATAGCGCCGCGCCGACGCCAGATTGAGGTCGAGCAGTGTCTGCTCGCCGTACTGGAGCTCGGTGACGGCGGCGAGCATCCCGGCCGCCACGCGTGCGGCGCCGCCGCCCGGTGACGGGTCGACCAGCGCCGTCCGCAGCCCGCGCTGGGCCGCCCGCCAGGCGGTGACCAGACCGATGATGCCGCCGCCGATGACGAGCACGTCGTCGCCTTGCGGCGGGCAACCGGAAGAATGCATGACAGTCCCGCTCCTCCCTTCGCCGGCATGACCCGGATCAGGTTCCTACGGTCGGCGGCCGCTCAGCCGCCCTCTCAGCCCGGTACGTCCGGGCTCCCGCGAGTGCAATGCGTTTCGTACCTTACTGCTTGTCCCTGGGGGATAACCCCCAGGGACCCAGCCGGGTAGTGGTTGCCGCGTGCCGCGTGCCGCGTGCCGCGTGCCGCGTGCCGCGTGCCGCGTGCCGCGTGCCGCCGGGGCGGGGCGGGGCGGGGCTGGTGGGGGGCGTGGTGGGCCTGCGGGCCTGTCCGGGGTCTCTTGGCGGTTGAGGCGTCGTGGGTCGCGGCCGTCCTATGACCGTTGGTCCTCAGCGCCGTGGTTGCTCGCCGCGGCGGGTCCGGCGGTGTCCGACCCGCCGCAACCCGGGGGTGACCCGCCGGACAGGCTCAGCGGCCCGCAGGCACATAGCCGGAGCGGGGGTGACCCCCGCTTCCCGGCCCCCGGACCGGCCGGGGGCCGGTTGGCGTGACGATGTGTCAGGGATCTCGTCGCACGCTGCTGCGATATCCGCCCTGTGCGGCGCTACCGTGATCGCGTGAGCGATGACCAGAATGTCGGCCGCGTCGTGGTGGTCGGAGCCGGGATGGCCGGGGTGCAGACCGCGGTTTCGCTGCGCGAGCACGGATTCAGCGGATCGATCACACTGCTGGGCGCGGAGCCGCACCACCCCTACGACCGGCCACCGCTGTCCAAGTCCGTTCTGCTCGGCGCCGCCGACGGCTCCGCCTTCGACGTGGACTTCACCGGGCTCGGCATCGAACTGCTGCTCGGCCAGCACGCCGACGCGCTGCGCCCGGCGGAGCGGCAGGTGGTGACGGCGCGGGGCACGGTCCCGTACGACCGGTTGGTGATCGCCACGGGCGCGGAGCCGGTGACGCTGCCGGGGGCGGTCGGGGTGCCGGGCGTACACATGCTGCGCACTCTGGACGACGCCAACGCGCTGCGCCCGGTGCTGGCCGCCAAGCGCCAGGTGGTCGTGGTCGGCGCCGGGTGGATCGGTGCCGAGTTCGCCACGGCGGCACGTGAGTCGGGGTGCGAGGTGACCGTGGTCGAAGCCGCCGAGCGGCCGCTGGCCGGGGTGCTGCCCGCCGAGATCACCGCGCCGATGCGCGGCTGGTACGAGGAAGCCGGGGTGCGGCTGCTGACCGGAGCCAAGGTCGCCGGTGTCGAACCGGGCGCCGTGGTGCTCGCCGACGGCACCCGGCTGCCCGCCGGTGCGGTGGTGATCGGGATCGGCGCGCGCCCGACGACCGGCTGGCTCGCGGGCTCCGGGATCGAGCTGGACGCGCAGCGGGCGGTACGCGCCGACGACCGGCTGCGCACCTCGGTCCCGGACATCCTCGCGGTGGGCGACTGCGCGTCGTTCCCGTCCGCCCGCTACGGCGAGCGGCTGCTCATCCACCACTGGGACAACGCGGTGCAGGGGCCGCGTACGGCGGCGGGGAACCTGCTGGGCGGGGACGAGCCGTACGACCCGGTGCCGTACTTCTGGTCCGAGCAGTTCGGGCGTTTCGTGCAGTACGCGGGCCACCACAGCGACGCCGACCAGATGCTGCGGCGCGGTGATCCGGACGGCCCGGCGTGGTCGGTGTGCTGGCTGCGGGACGGCGCGCTGGTCGCGCTGCTCGCCGTGGGCCGCCCCCGCGACCTCGCCCAGGGCCGCAAGCTGATCGAACGCGGCGCACAACTGGACCCGTCCGCGGCCGCCGACCCCTCCGTCCCGCTGAAGGCAGCGGTACGCAGCGCGGCATAGCGCCTGTCCGGCGGTTCCGCGGACCTTCGTCAGGGCTGCGGCGGGTTCGGACCGCCGACCGGCGGTCACATGACCGCCCCAGCCGACAGGCAGCCGGGACGGGCCCCGGTACGGCGGACGGCCGTAAGGGTGAGATCGGGCCCGATGGCCCGCCGTGGACGGAGCCCTGAAGGGCTCCGTCCCCCGTGCGCCCCAGCCTGGGTACCGGTTGTCGGTGCGGGATGGCACGCTTGTCCCGTGACTGGTTACTCGTCGATTGACCCCAAGATTGACGCCCTCGTATCTTCCTGGCTCACTCTCCCCGACGCCGCCGAGCGGCTTGGTATCGAAGTGACCCGCGTTCGCCAGCTGATCAAGGAGGGTCAGCTCATCGCAGTACGCCGGGGCGAAAACCGGGTCCTGATGGTCCCTGCCGACTTCATCGGCGCTGGCAAGGTTGTGAAGGGACTCGCCGGAACGCTGACGCTCCTCAAGGACGACGGCTTCACCGACGAAGAGGCGTTGGAATGGCTCTTCACCGCCGACCCGACCCTCCCCGGCACCCCCGCCCAGGCATTGAGCGAGAATCGCGGGACCGAGGTGAAGCGCCGCGCCCAGGCGCTCGCCGTCTGACCCTTCCCCGTCCCGGGGACCCGATCAGGGGGAGCGCCACCGTATGACCAGTACCGCCGCCGAGGCCGACTCCGCGCACTACGGGCGTGCGCTGCGCGCGAAGCTCGCCGACGCCCGGGTCTACCTGTGCACCGATGCCCGTAAGCGCCAGGGCGATCTGGCCGAGTTCCTGGACGCGGTCCTGGGCTCCGGCGTGGACATCGTGCAGCTGCGTGACAAGGGGATGGAGGCCGCCGAGGAGCTGGAGCACCTCGCGGTCTTCTCCGCGGCCTGCCGCAAGCACGGCAAGCTGCTCGCGGTCAACGACCGGGCGGACGTCGCGCACGCGGCGGGCGCGGACGTGCTGCACCTCGGGCAGGGCGACCTGCCGGTGCCCGCCGCTCGCGCCATCCTCGGCGACGAGGTGGTCATCGGGCGCTCCACCCATGCCGAATCCGAAGCGGCCGCGGCCGCCGCCGAGCCCGGTGCGGACTACTTCTGCACCGGGCCGGTGTGGCCCACCCCCACCAAGCCGGGGCGGCACGCCCCTGGTCTGCCGCTGGTGGAGTACGCGGCCGGGTTGGCCGCCGACCGGCCCTGGTTCGCCATCGGCGGTATCGACCTGTCCAACGTGGAGCAGGTGCTGGCGGCGGGAGCGCGGCGGATCGTCGTGGTCCGGGCGATCACCGAGGCGGACGACCCCGCCGAAGCCGCGGCCCGCCTTGCGAAGATCGTCCGAGGGGCGGACGGAAGTCCGGCATAACCGGTCATATCGCTAAAGCTGGTTACGGACTGTCCACACGGGCCGTTAGCCTGAACGACATGGCCCTCGGAACCCCTTCCACCAGGACCGATCGCGCGGTCACCATTCGTGAACTGCTCTCGTCCGGCGAGCGCTCGTACTCTTTCGAATTCGCCGCCCCGAAGACCGAGAAGGGCGAGCGGACCCTGTGGAGTGCCATCCGCCGGATCGAGGCCGTCAGGCCGACCTTCGTCTCCGTGACCTACGGCGCGGGCGGCTCGTCCCGTGAGGGAACGGTCCGTGCCACCGACCGCATCGTCTCCGACACCACGCTGACGCCGTGCGCGCATCTGACCGCGGTCAACCACTCGGTCGCAGAACTGCGCAACATCATCGGGCAGTACGCGGACGCCGGAATCCGCAATATGCTCGCGGTCCGCGGCGACCCGCCCGGCGACCCGATGGGCGAGTGGATCCCGCACCCGCAGGGTCTGCGCTACGCGGCCGAACTGGTCGGGCTGATCAAGGAGTCCGGGGACTTCTGCGTGGGCGTCGCGGCTTTCACCGAGATGCACCCGCGTTCCACCGACTGGGAGTCCGACACCCGGCATTTCGTGGAGAAGTGCCGCGCCGGTGCCGACTTCGCCATTACCCAGATGTTCTTCGACGCCGAGGACTATCTGCGGCTGCGTGACCGGGTGGCAAAGGCAGGGTGCGAGACGCCGATCATCCCGGAGATCATGCCGGTCACCAACGTCCGGCAGATCGAGCGCTTCTCACAGCTCGGCAACGCGCCGTTCCCACCGCGGCTGGCGGATCGAATCCTCGCGGTCCAGGACGATCCGGCGGCCGTGCGAGCCATCGGTGTGGAGTTCGCCAGCGAGATGTGCCGCAGCCTGATGGCCGAGGACATCCCGGGACTCCACTTCATTACCCTGAACCACTCCACAGCGTCGCTGGAAATCTACGAGAATCTCGGTCTGCACCAAAGGTCGTAACGGGCGGATCCGCTGCCCCCGGGGGATACGACGGCGGTGAACGGTAAAAGGGAAGTGCGCGCATGGGCTACACGGTGCTCTACATCGCGTTCGGTGTCGTGGCGCTCTGGCTGCTGGGCGAAGTCCTCCTGCAGTACAAGGCGCGGCTGCGCTGGCGGGTGCTGGCCTTCGCCGGGTTCTGCGGCGTGGTCCTGGGCGTGGTTCTGCCGTCGGTGATCGTGATCTGCCTGGGTGCGGCCATGTTCGCGACCGGGCAGACCTTCGTCACGCTGTCGTACCGGCGCGGTTTCTCCACCGGCTGGGCGATCGGCGGGCGGCCCGGCTCCAGCCGCCGCCGCAGGGCGGGCCGCGGCGCGGGCAGCGCCGCCGCACCGGCTGCGCCGGAGCCCTCGGCCGACCCCGAGGAGACCGCGGTCGGCGCGGCGCCGGAGGAGGCCCTCACCGCGACCGCCGCCTTCCAGCCGTTCGACGCCGGGATCGACGGATACGCCCAGGGCGTGGACAGCACGCAGGTGTACTCGCCGATGCCGATGCCCGACGAGACCGGGGAGTACGCGGTCTACGGCGACCGCTCCTCGTATGCCGCCGACCCCTACGCCACCGCGGGCTACGAGGGGTACGGGGCGCAGGGGTACGGATCCGAGGGCTCCCACTGGCAGGAGCAGCAAGCGGCCACGCCCGGATACGCGGCCTACGAGGCGGATGTGTTCGGGAACGCCCCGCAAACCGAATACGACTACGGCTACGGCCAGCAGCAGTATCCGCAGTACCAGGAGTACCCTCCGCAGGCCTATCCGCCGCAGGATCCGTACGCCGCCGCCCAGTACGGCTATGAGACCCCGCCGGACGGAGTCTGGGCGCCGCAGCCGCAGGAGCACCCTTACCCCGAGCAGGCACACATCCCCCAGCAGGCGCCCCCCATGCACGATCAGCCGCAGCCCACGGACCCTTACGACCCGTACCGCTACTAGGGCCTCCGGCGGATCTTGGCCCGGGTTGCGGTTGGTTCGGGACCGCCGGTCCACGCCATGGGGGTTGCTCGCCGCCGCGGCGGTCTTTTTCTTGGGAGCAAGCCCCCAAGCCCCCCGGAGCCCCCAAGTTCCCGCGGAACAATCTGCCGGGCCAAGTCCCCGGTACCCCCTGGGGGGTTGGGGGGCTTGCCCCCAAGAAGACCCGCCACGGCGGCGAGCAACCCCCACGGCGCCGACCGGCGGTCCGAACGCACCGCAACCCGCGGCACCCCGCACCGCAACCCACCGCACCCCCAACCGCTGCGGACCGCAGGTCACCTGCTGCCGCCGGGACCGCCCGCGATCAGGTCGGCGACGATCGCCCCGGACATCCCGGCATGCGCCAGCCCGCCGCCCGGATGCGCCGAACCGCCCACCAGATAGAGCCCCTCCGGCCGTGCGCGGTTGCCGGTCCGCAGATACGCGCCGGACGCACCGGCCAGCGCCGGGCCGGGCACCGCGCCACCACGGAAGCCGGTCTGCCGCTCGGTGTCCGCGGGGGTGCGCACCTCGCGCCACAGGATCCGCTCCGGCAGGCCCGGTATGGCGGCCTCCGCCACCTCGACCACCCGGTCCGCGAACGCGTCCGCATAGCCCGCCGCCGTCCAGTCCACCGGTCCCTGCGCGGGCACGGTGACCGTCAGCGTCACCGATTCGTGTGCGTCGTCCGGGCGAAGCCGGGCGTCCTGCGGCCGCAGCACCGTCACGGTGGGCGCGGCGGTGCCCGGGCGGCCGTCGTGTGCGCTGTCCATACCGTGCACGATGGTGCGGTGCGCGGTGCCCGCCGGGCGCGGTCCGCGCAGCGCCAGCAGTACGGTGAAGCGGGCCAGGTCGACCGGGAGCGGCTCGCGCGGGGTGCCGCGGACCACCATGTCGGCGTCCGCCAGGGTGCCGTCCGCGAGCTCCACGCCCACCGCCCGGCCGTCCTTTTCCACGACGTCCGTCACCTCGGCCCCGAAGTGGAACTCGACGCCGCGCGCCAGACAGCGCTCGAACACCGCGTCCGCCAGCGCCCGCAAGCCCCCGCCGACGTACCAGGAGCCGAAGGTCTGCTCCATGTACGGCAGGACGGCCGCGCTGGCCGGCGCGGTGCCCGGGTCGTACCCGTACCCCAGGACGTATCCCGCCAGCAACGAGACCAGGCCCGGGTGCTTCAGTTCGCGGCGGCCCACCTCGGCGAGCGTGCGTGCTGAGCCGCGGCCGAACAGCCCGCGCCGCGCCGGGTACGGATCGCGGCCCAGCGGCGCGGTGTCGGCGGCCAGCGTGTCCTCCAGCAGCGGGCGGCGGGTCACCTCCCAGACCGCGCGCGCCCGGTTCATCACCTCGCTCCAGCGCTCGCCCGCCCCGGCGCCGAACGCCTCGTCCAGCACCGCGACCACGCCCGCGCGTGACGCGTTGGGCAGCGCGAACTCGGTGCCGTCCGGCAGCAGATGGCGGCTTGCCGGATCCACCTGGGTCAGCTCGACGCTGCGCTCCAGCGTCTCCTTGCCCGTCTTGATGAACAAGTCCCGGTACACGGCGGGCAGATGGAGCAGGCCCGGTCCGGTGTCGAACGCGAACCCGTCGCGTTCATAGCGGCCGACACCGCCCCCGTACGTCTCCGCGCGCTCGTACACCGCCACCCGGTGGCCGCCCGTGGCGAGCCGGGCGGCGGCCGCCAGCGAGCCCATACCCGCGCCGATTACCGCAATCCGTGCCATGCCAGGGACTGTATCGGTCACCACTGACAACCGGCCGCCGGGCCGGGACTGAGTATCCGTACCTAGCGGCTACCTAGGCACGCAGATGAGTAGCCGAGCGGATGGGCAGCGACCCGCGACAGGGGGGAGAGTGGAGCCCGCGAGCAGGAGTGAGGCATCGGACCGCCGACACGGGGCGGCGGAACGGAGCCGTCCGCTCGCGGACCGGGGGAAGCGCTGGTCCGGGGCGGCTCGAAGGGGGATCGAGCCGTACCGGGCCAGCGCGCGGTGGTCCCGGTAAGCGGATCTTCGGGGTGGCGGTGGGTCCGGCACCGCTGGTCCTCTGCGGGCAAGCCTCCGAGAGAAAGCCGCCGCGACGCCGAGTAACCCGGCGTCGAGGCCCGGCGGTGCCAAGCCCGCCGCGACCCGGCGCGAACCCGCCGGCCACGCGTCAGCTTCCGCCCACCCTGCCCTGCAGCAGCCGGGACAGTGCCGCGTGCACGTCGTCGATGTCGCGGTCGGGCTGGAACGCCTGCCAGTCGAGCGCTGCCACCAGCACCATCCCGAACAGCGCGGACGCCGTGAGCGGCACATCGATCTCGTCGCTCAGCTCTCCGCCGTCCACCGCCTCGCGCAGCACCTTCTCCACCACCGCGATCGCCTCTTGCCGGACCATCATCAAGGTGGACTGCCAGGCCCGGTTGGTGCGCCACAGTTCCGCGACGTACAGCTGGGTGAACGACGGGTACCGGCCGATGAAGACCAGCCCCGCCCGGATCATCGCGTCCAACGCGTCGACCCGGCTGCCGCCCGCCGCGATCACCTTCTCCGACGCCTCGCGCAGCGATGCGGTGAGCAGTCCCACGCCATGCCGCAGCAACTCCTCGAAGAGGTCGTTCTTGCTCGCGAAGTTGTAGTAGACGGTGCCCTTCGCGACCCCGGCGCGCTCGGCGATCTCGTCCACGGTGGTGGACGAGAACCCCTTCTCCGCGATGAGGGTGACCGCGGCCTCGTAGAGCCGCTGCCGGGTGGCCTGGCGTCGTGCGCTGTTCATAGCGCCGATTCTCCTCCCCGTCACAAACTGATTTCGGGGTGGAGCCGGTCCACCGTCCACACCTGCTTACGGCGTGCGCTCCACGCGGTGAGGGTAAGCGAGCCCGCGGTGAACGCCAGCAGCACCAGGCACGCCCGCCACACCGGCCACAGCTCGCCTCCGGTGATCAGGTGGCGCAGCCCGTCGACGATGTAGCTCATCGGCAGGAACGGGTGGATCGCGTTGAAGAACCCCGGAGACGCCTGTACGGGGTACGTACCGCCCGCCGAGGTCAGCTGGAGCATCAGCAGCGCCAGGACGAGTACCCGGCCCGCGGGCCCGAAGCGCGCGTTCAGCAACTGCACCATGGCCGCGAAGCACGCGGCGACCAGCATCAGGAACCCGACGGTCCCGGCCGCCCGTGCCATCTGCAACCCGATCGCCCAGTGCAGCACCGACAGCAGCGCGCCGGTCTGCAACACACCGATCGCCGCGACCGGCAGCCAGCCCGCGAGCGCGATCCGCCACGCCGGGGCGCCCGCGGACAGCGCGCGCTTGCTGAGCGGCTGCATCAGCATGTACGCCACCATGGCGCCCACCCACAGTGAGAGCGGGATGAAGTACGGGGCGAGACCGGTGCCGTAGGTCGGCGCCTTGTGCGTCGCCTGCGAGAGGAGCCGCACCGGGTCGGACATGACGGAGGTACGGGTGTCGCGGTCCTGCTTGCCGTAGTCCGGGATCTGCTGGACGCCGTCCTTCAGACCGGTGGCCAGCGTGTTGGAGCCGTCGGACAGCTTGTACATGCCGCCGTTGATCGACTGCGCGCCGGACTTCAGGTCACCGATGCCGGAACCGAGCGAGTCGATCGCGTTCTTGGCGGTGGTGGTGCCGTCGTGGACGCCGTCGGCGCCGGTGGCGAGCTTGTGCAGTCCCGAGTTCAACGCGTTGACCTGGGCGACCGCGTTGTCCATGTCCGTGGGCAGGGTCGGCGCCTCGTCGGCTATCCGCTGCGCCAGTGAGTGGAGCGTCTTGAGGTCGCCGTCGATCTTGTCGAACGACGAGGAGTTGTCCTTCACCAGCGTGTCGACGTCCCTTGCGGCCTTCGCCGCCTGGTCGGCGCCGTCCGCGATGTCCTTCAACGCCCCGCAGTCCGCGCCCGGTTGCGGGACGGCGCCGCAGTGGGTGCGGTAGTACGCGCGGGCGTTGTCCGCGTTCGTCTGCGCCTTGGTGGCCAACTGGGCGGCCTTTTGCGGCAGTTGGGTGAGATTGTCCCGGATCGTTTGCGAAGCGTCGGCGACCAGTTGGGCGATGTCGCCGATCTCCTTGCTGTGGGACTTCAGGAACGGGCCGTAGCTGTCCATCGAGCCGTTGACCTTGTCGGCCAGTTTCTGGGTGCCGTCCGCCGCCGTGTGGACACCGTCGGCGAGCTGTCCGGTGGCGCTCTGCAGCGTGTCGAGGCCGTTGCCGATCTGGTCGCTGGCGTTCTTGGCCGTGCCGAGCCCCTTGGCCAGCTGTCCAGTGGCCTGCTGCGCCTTGTCTATGCCGCCGTGCAGGTCGTCGGCGCCCTGCGCCGCGTGCTGCGTCTTGTCGTGGATGTCGGAGAACGAGACGAAGATGTTGTCGTAGAACGATCGGGAGGCGTTGGCGGAGGCCGCCGCGCGGATCTCGGCGAAGACCGAACGGGAGATCTGTCCGACGACGTAGTTGTTGGCGTCGTTGGTGCGCACCTGCAGCGCCCCGGTCTGCGGGTCGTTGCCGGAACTGGAGGCGACACGGCGGCTGAAGTCCGCCGGAATGGTCAGTGACAGGTAGTACTTGCCGTCTTCCACGCCCTTGGCGGCGTGCGCGGCGTCGGTCTCCTGCCAGTCGAAGCTGGCGCTGCTGTGGCTCAGCTTCCTGGCGATGTCATCGCCCGCGGTGAGCTTGTGGCCGCGGGCGGTCGCGCCCTGGTCGGCGTTGACCAACGCCACCGGGATCTTGTTCAGCCGCCCGTACGGGTCCCAGAACGACCACAGGTACAGCGCGCCGTAGAGCAGCGGCAGCAGCAGAAGCGCCGCCATCGCGGCCCTCGGCAGCCGCCCCCTGCCGAACTTGCGCAGCTCAAGCGCGGCCAGCTTCGGCGTACGCATCCGCCGTCCCCTCCTCGGTCTCGGTCGTGTCGTTGGTGCTGGTCGTCTCCTGGGGGTCGGCTTCGGCGCCGCCCAGGCGGACGGTGATCGCGTCCTCGGGCGCCCCGGTGCACACCGCGAGCACGGTCGTACCGGCGTCGGCGACGGCCCGGAGGGTGTCCCATGCGGCCGAGCGGTCCTCGGCCGACAGCTTGTGGTCGGCGTCGTCCACCGCGAGCAGTCGCGGGCGGCCGATCAGGGCCAGCGCCGTGCCCAGGCGCAGTGCCTCCAGCCGTTCCAGGTCCCGTACGTAGGTGCGCGGGCCCTTGGGCAGCGTTTCCAGGTCCAGTCCGGCGGTGGCCAGGGCCTGCTCCGCCCGGGCGCGGGACTCGGCGGCGCGTTCGCGGCGGGGCCGCAGCAGGGCGCGCAGCGAGCCGTCGAACCGGCGCTGCAGAAGCGCCCGTTCCCTCAGGTGCTCGCCCACGGTCAGGGCGGGGTCGAGTTCGGCCACGCTGTCCACCGGCCCGAGCCCGCTGATCCGCCGGACCGCCGTCAGGCTCTTGGGCAGGCGGTGCCCGGCGACCTCGGCGTGCCCCTCGGTGGCGCGCATCCGGCCGGTCAACGCGAGCAGCAGACAGGTCCGGCCGGAGCCGGACGGCCCCTCGATGGCGATCAGGCTCCCGGGCGGCGCGTTGAACGCGACGTTCCGGAAGACCCAGCCGCGGGGTCCCCTGAGCCCGAATCCGTCGGCGCTGACCCCCGCACCGTGCGGTGCGGCGGTAGCCGTGTGCGCTTCGGCGTGCCCACCCACGTGCCCTCCCTTGAGCTCGAACTGACTGACTTTGCTTTTGAACTGACTGGTCAGTTCAAAAGTATGCCGCATGGGATGCGGACCGGTTCGGGTGGGGGGTGGCTGATGCGCCAACTGTGCTGCGGTTACTGGCGTTTCCGCAGGTCAGAGCCGATTGTCAGTGGTCTGCCCCACTATGAGCGTGGACGGACTCGAACCGTCGTCCGAAGGAAGACAGGAGTCCGAAGACAGGAGGTCGCCATGGTTGCCACCGCCAGCGCACGCGCACGTCACCGTCACGGCGTCACGGGCCCGGCATCCGGTCCGCCGAGTGATGTCCACCCCGTCCTGCGCAAGATGGCCGCACCGCCCGCCGCCCTCGATCTACTGGCCCAGGCCCACGCCGGCCTGGACGAAGCCGCGGTCCTGGAGACCGCCAACGAGCGGTACGCCACCGCTCACCTCGCCGCGCTCCGCACCGCCGCCGCCGTCCTCGCCGTACGCGGACGCCCGGAACCGACCGCCCGCCGCAGGCAGCGGATCCGCAGCGCGTGGGAAGTCCTTCCCGAGGTCGCACCCGAACTGGCCGAGTGGAGCGCCCTGTTCGCCTCCGGTGCCACCCGCCGCGCCAAGGCGGAAGCAGGCATACCCGGCGCTGCCAGCTGGCGCGAAGCGGATGATCTGCTCCGTGCCACGGGGATGTTCCTGCGGCTGGTGGAACGGCTGCTGGGGCTCCAGCCACCTCTCGGCTAGGGGTTTCCCCGCCGCGGGCCATTAAGGTGGAGGCCGACGTCAAGTTCCGTGCCGTAGGCCAAGAGCCTGCGACGCCGCGCCGAGGAGCCGCCCCGCCGTGTCAGATCCGCTGCGCCCCCGAGCGTCCCTGCGTACCGCCGTTGTCTGGGAGGTACTCAAGGACGCCCTGGAACGGCAGGCCAAGGCCTCCGGGCTGGAGGCCCTCGACGTGCTGGACACCGGCGGCGGGACCGGGAACTTCGCGGTCCCCGTCGCCCGGCTCGGGCACCGGGTGACGGTGGTGGATCCCAGCCCTGACGCGCTGTTCGCGTTGGAGCGGCGGGCGGCCGAGGCCGGGGTGACCGAGCGGATCCGCGGCGTGCAGGGCGACGCGCACGGGCTGCTCGACGTGGTGGCTCCGTCCTCGTGCGACGTGGTGCTCTGCCACGGCGTGCTGGAGTACGTGGACGACCCGGCCGAGGGCGTACGCAACGTGGTCCGTGCGCTGCGCCCCTCCGGCACCCTCAGCCTGCTCGCCGCCAGCCGCAACGGAGCGGTGCTCGCGCGTGCCATCGCCGGTCACTTCGCCGAGGCCCAGCGCGGGCTGTCCGATCCTGACGGCCGGTGGGGCGAGGGCGACCCGCTGCCCCGCCGTTTCACAGCGGACGACCTGACCGCGCTGGTCCGCGAAGGGGGCCTGGAGGTCGCCGCCGTACACGGGGTGCGGGTCTTCGCCGACCTCGTCCCCGGTGTGCTCGTCGACACCGAGCCCGGCGCGCTGGACGCGCTGCTCAAGCTGGAACTGGCCGCCGCCGAACTGCCCGCGTTCCACTCCATCGCGACCCAGTTGCACGTGCTCGCACACCGCGGCTGAGGACCGGGGCGAGCAGTCCATCACAGCCCCACCCGTTCCAGGGCTGCGGAACGTATCATCTGGGTAAAGCAACGACAGCATGACGAACCGGCGGGTGGGGAATGCACTCCTCGTTCCGCCGCGCTCGTCACTCCGCAGGTACGCGACAAGTGGATCGGCGGTTGGATTGGCGCTCAGGGGCGGGTTTCACGGGGACGAATCCCTGCCTATCCTGAAAGGGTCGGACCGGTTGCGCCCCTGCGACCGACGAGTAGGAGGACTCCGTGCCGCTCTCGGAGCACGAGCAGCGCATGCTTGAGCAGATGGAGCGAGCGCTGTATGCCGAAGACCCCAAGTTCGCGTCGGCGCTTGAGGGAAGCGGGCTGCGCACGTTCACTCGGCGGCGTGTCTACCAGGCGGTAGCGGGCTTCCTGGTAGGCATCGCGCTGCTGATGGCCGGAATGGTCGCGCAGCAGATCTGGATCAGTGTGGTGGGATTCCTCGTCATGCTGGGTTGCGCCGCGCTCGCGATCACCGGTTGGCGGCGCTCCGTGAAGCCTGCCCAGCAGCAGCCGGGCATGGGTATGCCGCCGGGGCAGTACGGACGCCACCACCCCCGTCGCAAGGGGCGTGTGATGGACCGGATCGAGGAGCGCTGGCAGCGCCGCCGCGACGAGCAGCAGGGTCCCTGACACCGGGATCTTCCGAGAGCGTGTCATCGAGGGGCGCGGGTTCCCACCGGAACCCGCGCCCCTCGACGTGCGCTGATCAACGTGCTCTGACCCCCGCCGCCGCGCGCCTGGCCACCTCGCGGCACCGGCGAGCCACGGCCGACCACCGGTCCGTGACCCGCCACCCGAGCCGCGCCGCCGACCTCGGCGCCACGACCGCCCGAACCCGGGTGAACCGGTCGGCGTCGGCGTGCAGCGCCCGGCGCACCCGCCGTACGTCGTCGGCGACCTCCGCTGCCGGGCTCGGCGCCGGTGCGTACAGCGCCTGTTCCATCGCGGTCGCCAACCGGCGCGCGGACTCGGCGGCGCCGCCATCGAGCCTGCCCACGCGGATCAGCCGGTCGGCCGCCCCGCGCGGGGTCTCGGAGCCATGGGGCAGGATGCCGTAGTCCCAGGCGGTGTCCACCAGTTCACGCCAGGCGGCCGGCACCCGACCACCTGGCGAGCCGTCATCAGGCCCCAGCCGGGCGGTCCGCAGCCGCGAGCGCCACACCATCGGCAGCAGGCACAGCGCGCCGAGCACCAAGGCCCCGGCCACGACCGCCCACACCCCGGCGTTCGAGCCGTCGCCACCGCCCGGCGCGCTGATCGACGTCTGGCCGCTGGTGCCGCAGTCGTTGGTCCGTCGGGCCGCCTGGTCGCAGGTCGGCGCGGCGGAGGGGTTGGCGGACGGCGCCGAAGTGGCGCCCTGCTGCGGCCCGGCCGGGTCATGGGCGCCCGGCAACGTCGTGTTGTTGCGGGTGTAGTCGGGGGTGTTGCCACGGCTCGGGGTGGGTTCGAAGCGGGTCCAGCCGATCCCCTCGAAGTACAGCTCGGGCCACGCGTGCGCGTCCTTCACCCCAACCGACCAGGAGTTGTCCGACTGCTGGGTGCCCGGGACGAAGCCCACGTCGACCCGGGCCGGGATGCCGAGTGTGCGTGCCATCGCGGCCATGGTGAAGGCGAAGTGGACGCAGAAGCCCCGCTTGTCGTGCAGGAAGCGCACTATCGCGTCCGGTCCGCTGCCCCCCTGGACCTTGGTGTCGTAGGTGAAACCACCGGTCAGGGTGAACCAGCTCTGCAGCTTGACCGCGCGCTCGTAAGCGTTGGCCGCGCCCTGCGTCACCTGCTCGGCGGTCTGCTGGACCTCGGCCGGCAGCGAACCGGGGACCTGGGTGTACTCCCGCTGGATCTGCGCCGGTGCCGGGGGCGCGTCGGCGAGCTGGCGCGCCGTCGGCTGCACCAGCAGGCTGGAGACCTGGTACTGCGCGCCCGCCGTGGTCTGCCCGTGGTCGCCGATCAGGGTGCGGCCTTCCGGTTCGTAGCGCCAGTTCCCGGCGATCCGCACCTTCGTCGCCGGATAGGGGAGCGGCAGGTAGCTCTGCGCATACGTCGGGGCGGCCGCGATCGAGGTGGCCACCTGGCCCACCTGCACACCGGGGCTGAGACCCGCGGGCGGCGGCAGGCTGTCCGGTACGTCGGTGACGCGGCGCGGCGACGCCTTCCACGAGGTGCCGTCGAACTGGTCCAGCGTGATGATCCGCAGATACATGCTGAGGGCGTCGGGGGAGGTGGTGCGGTAGCGCAGCACCTCGTGGTCGCCCTGCTGGTTGAGGTTGTTCTGCAGGGACACCAGCGGATTGACCGAGGTGATCGTGCCGCCGCCGTGGCCGAGCGGGCCGTCGGGGTCGGCGGCGTCCAGCAGCCCGCCGCCCATCGCGGGCAGCGCGGCCGGTGCGATCAGCGCCAGCCCCAGGGCCAGCGCGCCGATCCGGCGCCCGGTACGCACCGGTGCCACCGCGCCCTGCCCGCCGGGCCCGACGCCGCCCGCCGGATGCCCGGAACGGCGCGCCGAGCCGCCGAACACCCGCCCCCACCGCGACAGCCGCTCCCGGCCCTCCGCGAGCAGCAGCAGAAGGTATCCGCCCGCCGCGAGCAGGAACCATAGCCAGTGCACACCGCTCTCGCCGATCCCGGAGGCCACCGAGTACAGCGCCAGCAGCGGCAGCCCGGCCGGGGCCGCGCTGCGGTAGGTCACCGCGAGTACGTCCACCACCAGCGCGATCAGCAGCACACCGCCCACCAGCAGCAGCCGTATCCCGCCGGTCACCGGCGCCGGGGTGGCGTACTGGCCGACGTCCCGTACCCCGTCCTGGAGCAGTCGGCCCAGCCCGCCGATCGCCGCCGGGCCCGGCAGCAGGCCGAGCACCGCCTGGGCGCTGACGAAGACCAAGGCCAGCAGCCCCAGCGACACGACCGCCTGCAGCGCCACCGTCAGCGGTCTGGCCAGCGGTATCCGCCGCGCCCCGGCGCCCACCGCCGACTGCACCAGCACCAGCACCGTGGCCTGCACGATCCATGTCGTCGGCGTCGCCAGCGGCAGCAGTGAACACGCCGTCAGCAACGAGGCCAGCGCCGCGCAGAACGTCAGCCGTGCCCCTCCGCTCATCGCCTGGCCCCCGTCCCGTTGGGCGAGGCGGAACGGTCCGCCTGCCGCCACAGATCGGCCAACTCGTCGCCGGGCCGCACCGGCAGCCCCGTCCAGCCCGCCTCGCGCAGGATCCGCAGCGGAGCCTCGGCAGGCGCGCCCTCGTCCCGCCCGTCGAGCACGAACGCCACCGCGCCGCCGGTGCGCTGCCGCATCCGTCCGACGACCGTGGCCTGCTCCTCGTCCAGTTCCCCGAGAAAGGCCACCACCAGCCCTTCGTTCCCGCCGCGCAGCACCTCGTGCGCGGGGGAGAGCGCGGCGCCGTCGGAGTGGTCCACCACGGCGAGCGCGTCCAGCAGCAGCCCGGCCGTCTCCGAGGAGTCACCACCGGAGTCACCGGAGCCGCCGAACCCGCCGGAGCCGCCCGAGCCCGCGGCTCCCTCGGGCCCCGGCACACAGCTACCGGTGTCGGTCAGCAGCCGGGTCGCGTATCCGCGCTCCAGCATGTGCAGCGCGATCGACGCGGCGCCGGTCACCGCCCACTCGAAGGGGGAGTCGGGCCCCGCCCCGTGGAAGGCGCTGCGCCGGGTGTCCAGCAGGACGGTGCAGCGCGCCCGGTGCGGCTGCTCCTCACGGCGCACCATCAACTCCCCGTACTTGGCGGTGGACCGCCAGTGCACCCTCCGCAGGTCGTCGCCGTACCGGTAGCCGCGCGGGATCACGTCGTCCTCACCGGCCAGCGCCAGCGCGCGGTACCCGCTGTCCCCGTACCCCGACGCCTCACCGCCGAGGCGCACCGCCGGGAGCTGCTCCGTCCGCGGCACCACGGTCAGCATGTCGGAGGTGGCGAACGACCGGGTCAGCTCGCACATGCCGAACGGATCCGCCAGCTGCAGCTGAAGCGGCCCGAGCGGATAGCGTCCGCGCAGGTCGGACCGGACGCGGTAGGCCACCTCCCGGTGCCCGCCCGGTTCGACCCGGTCCAGGACGAACCGCGGGCGCGGGCCCAGCACGTACGGCACCCGGTCCTGGAGCATCAGCAACCCGGTGGGCAGCCGCGAGACGTTCTCCACCCGCAGATGGACCCGCGCCTCGGACATCGCGGGTACCCGCGACGGACTGAGGCGGCGGGAGCTCGACACCCGGTACCGGGTGCGGTAGAGCACGGCCACACAGGCCAGCGGCAGCACCGCGAGCAGCAGCCCGACCCGCAGCAGGTCCGGCTGCCCGAGTACGTACGCGCAGACGCCCGCCGCGACCCCGGCGGCCAGGAACGACCGCCCCCGCGTGGTGAGCCCGCTGAGCGCCTGCCGCACCCCGCCCGCCGGCTCGCTCCTGTCGGGCTCGCCGGGGCTCATGAGACGGCCCCCTGCGCTTCTCCGGCCGGGCCGGTGGCGGTTCGGGGGAGCTTCCGGTGGGGTCGCGGTGGGTTCGGCACCGCACTCACCGCCACCGGACCGATGTCCGCCGCAAGGGCGGCGGCAGCCGCGTGCACGGCGCTCACAGTGATCGGCCGCCCGAGCGCGGTCCGTACGGGTCCGGGATCGGGGTGCGGCGGACGATCTCGGTGACCACGACTTCCGGGGTGCGGCGGTTCAACTGCGCCTGCGCGGTGGGCAGTAGGCGGTGCGCCAGTACGGCCGACGCGAGCGCCTGCACATCGTCCGGCAGCACGAACTCCCGTCCGTCCAGGGCCGCGGCGGCCCGAGCCGCCCGCACCAGGTGCAGGGTCGCGCGCGGTGAGGCGCCCAGCCGCAGTTCCGGATGGTGGCGGGTGGCGCCGACCAGATCCACCGCGTAGCGGCGCACACCGGGCGCCACATGCACCTTCCGCACCGCCTCCACCAGCTTGAGGATCTCGTGGGCGTGTGCGACGGGTTGCAGATCGTCCAGCGGGTTGACGCCGCCGTGCACATCCAGCATCTGCAACTCGGCTTCCGGACTGGGGTAGCCGATCGACACCCGCGCCATGAAGCGGTCCCGCTGCGCCTCGGGGAGCGGGTAGGTGCCCTCCATCTCCACCGGGTTCTGGGTGGCGATCACCATGAAGGGGCTGGGCAGTTCGTACGTGCTGCCGTCGATGGTGACCTGCCGCTCCTCCATCGACTCCAGCAGCGCCGACTGCGTCTTGGGCGAGGCGCGGTTGATCTCGTCGCCGACCACGATCTGCGCGAAGATCGCGCCCGGCTTGAACTCGAAGTCCTTGCGCTGCTGGTCGAAGACGCTCACCCCGGTGATGTCCGAGGGCAGCAGGTCGGGGGTGAACTGGATACGCCGCACCGAGCAGTCGATGGATCTCGCAAGTGCCTTGGCGAGCATGGTTTTACCCACGCCCGGCACGTCCTCGATCAGCAGGTGCCCCTCGGCGAGCAGCACCGTCAGTGCGAGCCGTACGACCTCGGGCTTGCCCTCGATCACGTTCTCCACCGAACGCCGCACCCGTTCCACGGTGGTGGTCAGATCGCTGAGGCTCGCTCGTGCGTCAAAGGTCGTCACCCGGCCCTCCTAGGCCCATGTGCAGCAGGGCCCGTGCTGGCGCCCTTGTCCAGGGCCCGTCGCATCCCGAGGACCGGCCCTCCCCGACTCCGCGCACCGGGGAAGCCGGTGCCGCTGTGTGCATTCTTCCCTTCCGCTTGGCCCTACGTCACGGGCCTGCGCCAAGAGGGCGTTACTCGGTCGTGATTTCGCGGAGCAGGCCGGTGTGCACATCGAAGACGAAGCCGCGGACATCGTCGGTGTGCGGAAGGAACGGCGAGGTGCGCACCCGGGCCATCGACTGCCGTACGTCCTGGTCCACATCGGAGAACGCCTCCACTGCCCAGGTCGGGCGCTGGCCCACCTCGCGCTCCAGCTCGCCGCGGAAGTCCTCGGTCAGCGACTCCAGGCCGCAGCCGGTGTGATGGATCAGCACCACCGAGCGGGTGCCGAGGGCGCGCTGGCTGATGGTCAGGGAGCGGATGGTGTCGTCGGTGACCACACCGCCCGCGTTGCGGATGGTGTGGCAGTCGCCGAGCTCCAGGCCGAGCGCGGCGTGCAGGTCGATACGGGCGTCCATGCAGGCGACGACCGCGACCTTCAGTACCGGGCGGGCGTCCATACCGGGGTCGTGGAAGTCCGCCGCGTAGCGTCGGTTCGCTGCCACCAGGCGATCGGTGACGGAATCCCGGGCGGTGTCGGCGGTGGGCTCGGAGGGCAGCGGTGCAGGTATCGACATGTCCGTGACCGTAACGGGCGAGGGGCGCGCTGTCCCTCCGCGGGGTGGTCGAAATCGCGTAATTACCGCGTCAATTGCCCCTCCTGTGAGGTAACCCACAGGTGAGGCAGGGGCTCCCCCGAACGGGTGAATTGCGCGCAAGGGGCGCGCGATGCTGAGCCCGCCGCGCCGGGGCGCCCGCGCATACTGCGGCCGCAACCACGCTGGCCTGCGGTTTCGTCTGTCACGGTGATGGCTGTACGCACTTGGCGTCGGTTGACGGTGGGGCAACGTGGAGTAAAGTGGCGCGAAGTGGGAGGCGAGGTGCTCCCATTGTGGTGTTTCGGACAGTCCGGGCGGTCGGTGCGGGTCGAGTACGGGAGGTGCGGATGTTCCTCGGGACGTACGCGCCGCGACTCGACGACAAGAGCCGACTCGTCCTCCCGGCGAAGTTCCGCGACCAGCTCGCCGACGGACTGGTGATCACCAAGGGCCAGGAGCGGTGTCTGTGTGTCTGGCCGACGACGGAGTTCCGTGCCGTGACCGAGCAGTTGCGGCAGGCGCCGGTGACCTCGAAGGCCGCCCGTGACTACATGCGGGTGCTGTTCGCCGGAGCCACCGACGAGATCCCCGACAAGCAGGGGCGCATCACCATCCCGCAGCCGCTGCGCGACTACGCCGGACTCGTCAGGGACTGCGCGGTGATCGGCGCCAACAGCCGGGTCGAGGTGTGGGACGCCGCGGCCTGGGACCACTACCTCGCTGCCCAGGAGGAGTCGTTCTCGGCTCTGTCGCAGGAGGTGCTTCCCGGAATACTGTGACGGCGCCGCCGCGCCCCGACGTGACGCGCCCCGGCGCGCACCACGTCTCGAACCATCCGAACTGTCCGCATCCGAAACACCCGGCACGCACGCCCGCGCCATCCGCGTACGTGACGCCAGGCCTCCTCCCGCTCCTCGGTCTGCTGGTGCTACTTCCCCGGTGCCAGCCGGCCTCTTCCCCTTCCGAGCGGGCGGGGACCCGGCGGTACGTCCAGCGCGTTCCCAAGGGCGCAGTCCGACAAGAGGGCCCAGATGAGCACCACCTGCCACGCGCCCCCATGCCTTAAGGGCATGGGAGGTACCCCCTGCCCCCCGCCGCGGCCGCGGCCCGGCGACGCCGGAAAGGGGTGGTGACGGTGGAGCCACGCCATGTCCCCGTCATGCTTCAGCGCTGCCTCGACCTGCTGGCCCCGGCGCTGGCCGAGCCCGGCGCGGTGGTGGTCGACGCCACGCTCGGCCTCGGCGGCCACAGCGAGGCGCTGCTGACCGCGTTTCCGGCCGCCCGGCTGGTCGCGGTCGACCGCGACCCGGCCGCGCTCAAGCTGGCTGGCGAGCGGCTCGCGCCCTTCGGCGACCGGGCCGCCCTGGTGCATGCCGTGTACGACGAACTGCCCGATGTGCTCGACCGGTTGGAGATCCCCAAGGTCCAGGGCATCCTGTTCGACCTCGGCGTCTCCTCCATGCAACTCGACGAGGCCGAGCGCGGTTTCGCGTACGCGCAGGACGCCCCGCTCGACATGCGGATGAACCAGGACGTCGGGATCAGCGCGGCCGAGGTCCTCAACACCTATCCGCCCGGTGAACTGGTCCGCATCCTGCGGACGTACGGCGAGGAGAAGTTCGCCCGCAAGATCGTCGAAGCGATCGTGCGGGAGCGGGAGCGGGAACCGTTCAGCAACAGCGCGCGACTGGTCGAGCTCATCCGTGCCGCACTGCCGCAAGCCGCCAAGCGCACCGGCGGCAACCCGGCCAAGCGCACCTTCCAGGCGCTGCGCATCGAGGTCAACGGCGAACTGGCGGTGCTGGAGCGGGCCATCCCGGCAGCCGTCGCCTCCCTGGCCGTCGACGGCCGGATCGCCGTGCTCTCGTACCACTCGCTGGAGGACCGCCTGGTCAAGCAGGTCTTCGCGGCAGGCGCCAGCAACACCGCGCCGCCCGGTCTGCCGGTCATCCCCGAGCGGTACCAGCCGCGGCTGAAACTGCTCACCCGCGGCGCCGAACTGCCCACCGAAGAGGAGATCGCCGCCAACCGCAGGGCCGCCCCCGCCCGCCTGCGCGCCGCGATGCGCATCCGCGAGGACGTCCCGGACGGGCGGGCCGCGCCGTGACAGGCGGCAAACCCAGGTCAGGGCCCCGGTCGGGGCTGGGCAGGCTGCTCCCGGGCAAGGCCGGCCGGTCGGCGAAGGCCGCCCGGGCACCGTTCGTGCTGCTGGTGGTGGCGCTGCTGGCCAGCGGACTGATCTCGCTGCTGCTGCTCAACACGGCCGTGAACCAGGGCTCCTTCCAGCTGTCGAAGCTGAAGAAGGAGACCACGGACCTCACCGACCAGGAGCAGGCGCTCCAGCAGGAGGTCGACAGGGACTCGGCCCCCGGCACGCTGGAGCAGCGGGCCCGGGGGCTCGGCATGGTCCCGGGCGGCACCCCGGTGTTCCTGGGCGCCGACGGCAAGGTCCACGGCGTCCCGGGCCAGGCCAGCGCACCGCCCGGCGCGGCACCGAACACCGCCCCCACCCCGCAGCCGCCCACGGCCCCCGGACCCGCGAGCGCCGCCCCGACCGCCGGAAGGTGAGCGAGTGACCGAGCAGAAGCCGCCCCGCCGCGGTCAGCCGCCCCGCCCGGTGGCCCCCCGCAGGCCCAGACCCGGCGAGCCGCGCCCCGCAGCGCGGCCGCGGCAGACCCCGGCTCGGCCGTCCACCGCCCCCGCACTGCGCCTCATGCAGCCCCGGCCCCGGCTGCGGCTGGTCACCGTACTGCTCACCTTGGTGCTGGTGGTCTTCTCGGTACGCCTGTTCCAGGTGCAGGTCGTCGACGCGGCCGCGTACGCGGCCAAGGCGGACGTCAACCGCTACCAGCCGGTGGAGATCGCCGCCAAGCGTGGCGACATCACCGACCGCTTCGGGGTACCGCTGGCGACCAGCGTCGACGCGTACGACATCACCGCCGACCCGTACCTGTTCACCCCGCAGCAGGCCAGGACCGGCGACGCCCCGCAGCAGGCCGCCGCACTGCTCGCCCCGATCATCGGCGGCGACGAGCGGACCATCGCCCAGCAGCTGTCCACGCCCAAGTCCCGCTACGTGGTGCTGGCCCGCCGACAGCTGCCGCAGGTCTGGAACCGGATCAAGGCACTCAAGAGCACCCTGGCCGACCAGGCGGCCAAGCACGGCGTACCCGGTCCGCTGAACGGCGTCCTGTCCGAGCCCACCAGCAAGCGGATCTACCCCAACGGCGACCTGGCGGCCGGTGTGCTCGGCTTCGTCAACGGCCAGCAGCAGGGCGCGGGCGGCCTGGAGGCCGGGCTGAACGCGGAACTCGCCGGTCGGCCCGGCAAGATGACCTACGCCCAGTCCGGTAGCCAGATGATCCCCAGCGCGGGCATCCAGGAGCAGTCCGCGGTCCCCGGCACGAATGTCGAGCTGACCATCGACCGGGACATCCAGTGGGCCGCCCAGAGCGCCATCAGCCAGCAGGTGCGGCAGTCCGGGGCCGACCGCGGCTATGTCGTCGTCCAGGACTCGCGAAGCGGCCAGATCCTCGCCATGGCCGACGCCCCCAGCTTCGACCCCAACGACCTCAGCCGCGCCGACCCCGCCGCGCTGGGCAACCCCGCCCTGCAGGACGCGTACGAACCGGGCAGCGTCAGCAAGCTGATGTCGATGTCCGCCGTACTCGACCAGGGAGTGGCCACCCCCTGGACGCATGTCGTCGTCCCCGGCACCCTGCAGCGCGGCGACCGGGTCTTCCACGATGACGTCGACCACGGCACCTGGGACCTCACGCTCAACGGGGTACTGGCAAAATCCAGCAATATCGGGACGATCCTGGCCACCGGCCAGCTCGGCAAGAGCCAGAATCAGGCCAATCGGGTGCTGTACTCGTATCTGAAGAAGTTCGGCATCGGCGATCCGACCGGACTGGACTTCCCCGGCGAGACCCCCGGCATCCTGGCCAGACCGCAGAACTGGAGCACCTCCCAGCAGTACACGATCCCGTTCGGCCAGGGACTGTCCGTCAACGCGGTACAGGCCACCTCGATCTACTCGACTATCGCCAACGGCGGGGTGCGGATCCAGCCGACCCTGATCAAGGGCGCCACCGGCCCGGACGGCCAGTTCACCCCGGCCCCCGCGGCCAAGAAGACCAGGGTGGTCAGCGAGAAGACCGCCAAGACGCTCTCCGAGATGCTGGAGTCCGTGGTCGGCGACGACCAGGGCACCGGCACCAAGGCGCAGATCGACGGCTACCGGGTGGCGGGCAAGACCGGCACGGCCAACCGGGTCGACCCCAAGACCGGCCGCTACCACGGCTACACGGCCTCCTTCATGGGCTTCGCCCCGGCCGACGACCCGCGCGTCACGGTCTCCTGCGTCATCCAGAACCCGACGGTCGGCAGCTACTTCGGCGGCCAGATCTGCGGGCCGGTTTTCAAACAGGTCATGGAGTTCGCGTTGAAGACCCTCCAGGTGCCGCCGACCGGTACGGCGGGGCCGCAGATCCCCGTCGACTTCCAGACCGGTAAGCAGTGAGGACACCGTGACAACGATCACAGATTCAGCGGGAGAGGGAACCGCCGGCGAGCCGTCGGCACTGGCCCCTTTTCGCCCGGACCCGTGCCCGCCCGGTAACCTCACCGCCGTGCCACATGCTGATCAGTCCCATCAAGCGCAGGGCGACCCCGGTCATGTCCCGGGACCGCCGCGCCCGTCCCAGGTCCGCCCCAAACCGCTCACGGAGCTGGCCGAGCAGCTCGGCACCGCGGTGCCCTCCCCGGGGAAGCCCGCCACCGGCATCACCCACGACTCCCGCGCGGTCCGCCCGGGCGACGTCTACGCCGCACTGCCGGGCGCCCGCTTCCACGGCGCCGACTTCGCCGCCCAGGCCGCCGATCGCGGCGCGGTCGCGGTGCTGACCGACCCCGCGGGCCAGCAGCGCGCCGCCGCCACCGGACTGCCGGTGCTCGTGGTGGACGAGCCGCGGGCCCGGATGGGCGCGCTGGCCGCCGCGATCTACGACGAGCCCGGCCATGACCTGCTGCAGATCGGCATCACCGGCACCTCGGGCAAGACCACGACCGCCTACCTGGTCGAGGGCGGCCTGCGGGCCGCGTACCGCGAGCACACCGGGCTGATCGGCACCGTCGAGTCGCGGATCGGCGACGAGCGGATCAAGAGCGAACGCACCACGCCGGAAGCCACCGACCTCCAGGCGCTGTTCGCGGTGATGCGGGAACGCGGGGTGCGCTCGGTCGCCATGGAGGTCTCCAGCCACGCCCTGGTGCTCGGCCGGGTGGACGGCGCGGTCTTCGACATCGCGGTCTTCACCAACCTCAGCCCCGAGCACATGGAATTCCACTCCGACATGGAGGACTACTTCCAGGCGAAGGCGCAGCTGTTCACCCCGGGCCGCAGCCGGGCCGGGGTCGTCAACCTCGACGATGAGTACGGCCGCAGGCTGCTGAAGGAAGCCACCGTGCCGGTGGTCAGCTTCTCCGCCGAGGGCCACCCGGACGCCGACTGGCGCGCCGAGGACGTCACCGTCGGGCCGCTGGGCAGCACGTTCACCGTCATCGGCCCGAAGGGCGAGCGGGTCAGCGCGACCGCTCCGCTGCCCGGCCCGTTCAACGTGGCCAACTCCCTCGCCGCGATCACCGCACTGGTCGCGGCCGGTATCGACCCGCGGACCGCGGCCGACGGTGTCGCCGCCGTCCCCGGCGTCCCCGGCCGCCTGGAGCGGGTGGACGAGGGCCAGGGGTATCTGGCGGTGGTCGACTACGCGCACAAGACCGACGCCGTCGAGTCCGTACTGCGCGCCCTGCGCAAGGTCACCGAGGGCCGAATCCACGTCGTCCTCGGCTGCGGCGGCGACCGTGACCAGCACAAGCGCGGCCCGATGGGCGCCGCGTGCGCGCGACTGGCCGACACGGCGATCCTCACCTCGGACAACCCGCGCTCCGAGGACCCGCTGGCGATCCTCGCCGCGATGCTGGCCGGAGCCGCCGAGGTGCCCGCGCACGAGCGCGGACACGTCACCGTGGAGCCCGACCGGGCGGCCGCGATCGCCGCAGCCGTCGCGGTCGCCGAACCCGGGGACACCGTGCTCGTCGCGGGCAAGGGCCATGAACAGGGCCAGGACATCGCCGGAGTGGTACGCCCCTTCGACGACCGTGAGGTACTGCGTACAGCGATCCGGAACGCCGCGCTTCGGAAAGCCGAAACTCCGCTCAGCCAAGCGAAGGACCAGGACCAGCAGTGATCGCATTCACCCTCGCTGAGGTCGCGCAGGCGGTCGGCGGGAGCATGCACGACATACCCGACCCGCGCGTCCCCGTCACCGGGCCCGTGGTGATCGACTCCCGCCAGGTGCGCCCCGGCGCGCTGTTCGCCGCCTTCCGCGGTGAACGGGTGGACGGACACGACTTCGCCGAACCCGCCCTGGCGGCCGGTGCGGTGGCGGTACTGGCCGCCCGTCCGATCGCCGGGCCGTCGATCATCGTCGACGACGTCCAGGCCGCCCTCGGCGCACTCGCCCGGGCCGTCATCGAACGGCTCGGTGCCAGCGTCGTCGCCCTCACCGGCTCGGCGGGCAAGACCAGCACCAAGGACCTGATCGCCCAACTGCTGGCGAAGATCGGCCCCACGGTCTGGCCGCCCGGCTCCTTCAACAACGAGATCGGGCTGCCGCTCACCGCGCTGCGCGCCGACGAGGAGACCCGTCATCTCGTACTGGAGATGGGCGCGCGCGGCATCGGCCACATCAACTACCTGACCGGCCTGACCCCACCGCGCATCGGTGTGGTGCTCAACGTCGGCACCGCGCACATCGGCGAGTTCGGCGGCCGTGAGCAGATCGCCCAGGCGAAGGGCGAGTTGGTCGAGGCGCTGCCGCCCGCGGCGGAAGGCGGCGTCGCGGTGCTCAACGCCGACGACCCGCTGGTGCGGGCGATGGCGGCCCGCACCAAGGCCCGTACGGTGCTGTTCGGCGAGGCGGAGGACGCCGAGGTGCGTGCCGAGAACGTCCGCCTCGACGAAAGCGGACGCCCGGTCTTCACACTCCGCACACCCACCGGGTGCGCCCAAGTGACCTTGCGGCTGTACGGTGAGCACCACGTGTCGAACGCGCTGGCCGCGGCCGCCGTCGCCGGTGAACTGGGCATGCCCACCTCGCAGATCGCGTCCGCGCTCTCGGAGGCGGGCACACTCTCGCGCTGGCGTATGGAGGTCGTCGAACGGCCGGATGGCGTGACGGTCGTCAACGACGCCTACAACGCGAACCCCGACTCCATGCGTGCTGCGCTGCGTGCGCTTGCCGCCATGGGCGAAGCCGCACGGGCAAGGGGGGGCCGGACCTGGGCGGTGCTCGGCGAGATGGCCGAGCTCGGCGGGGAGTCCCTCGCCGAGCACGACGCGGTCGGGCGGCTCGCCGTCCGGCTCAACGTCAGCAAGCTCGTGGCCGTCGGTGGCCAGGCGGCCGCCTGGTTGGACATGGGCGCCAAGAACGAGGGTTCATGGGGTGAGGAGTCGGTGCACGTGTCCGACGCGGAGACGGCGATCGATTTGTTGCGCAGCGAAGTGCGCCCGGGGGATGTCGTGCTGGTGAAGGCATCGAGGTCGATCGGCCTGGAGCGGATCGCACTGGCACTGCTGGACGGCGCCGAGGGCGGGGGCGCTGAGTAATGAAGCAGATCCTCATCTCCGGCGTCATCGCCCTGTTCCTGTCCCTGGTCGGCACCCCGCTGCTGATCAAGCTGCTGGCACGCAAGGGCTACGGGCAGTTCATCCGTGACGACGGCCCGAAAGAGCACCACAGCAAGCGCGGCACCCCGACCATGGGCGGTATCGCGTTCATCCTGGCGACCCTGATCGCCTACGCGATGACCAAGGTCATCGTCTCCGAACGGCCGACCATCTCCGGCCTGTTGGTGCTCTTCCTCTTCGCCGGTCTCGGCGTCGTCGGCTTCCTGGACGACTACATCAAGATCGTCAAGCAGCGCAGCCTCGGCCTGCGGGCCAAGGCCAAGATGGCCGGGCAGTTCATCGTCGGCATCACCTTCGCGCTACTGGCCCTCAACTTCGCCGACGGGCGCGGCACCACCCCCGCCTCCACCAGGCTGTCCTTCACCCAGGACTTCGGCTGGTCGGTCGGCCCGGTGATCTTCGTCATCTGGGCGCTGTTCATGATCCTGGCGATGTCCAACGGGGTGAACCTCACCGACGGCCTCGACGGTCTGGCCACCGGCGCCTCGGTGATGGTCTTCGCCGCGTACACCGTCATCGGCGTGTGGCAGTACGGCCAGTCCTGCGCCAACCCGCTGACCGCGGGCCCGGGTTGCTACGACGTACGCGACCCGCTCGACCTGGCCGTGGTGGCGGCGGCCCTGATGGGCGCCTGCTTCGGCTTCCTGTGGTGGAACACCTCGCCCGCCAAGATCTTCATGGGCGACACCGGCTCGCTGGCACTCGGCGGCGCGCTCGCCGGACTCGCGATCTGCTCGCGTACCGAACTGCTGCTCGCCATCCTCGGCGGCCTGTTCGTCCTGATCACCCTCTCCGTCGTCATCCAGGTCGGCTCCTTCCGCCTCACCGGGAAGCGGGTCTTCCGGATGGCTCCACTCCAGCACCACTTCGAGCTCAAGGGCTGGAGTGAGGTCTTGGTCGTGGTCCGCTTCTGGATCATCCAGGGCATGTGCATGGCCGTCGGCCTGGGCCTGTTCTACGCGGGCTTCGTCGCGGCGAAGTAAGGACTGCCATGGAACTGTCGGGTAAGCACGTCACGGTCGCCGGACTGGGCGTCTCCGGGGTCAGCGCCGCCCGGGTGCTCGCCGGTCTCGGGGCGCACGTCACCGTGGTCGACGGCGGTGACGGCGAGCGGCAGCGCGAGACCGCGGCCACTCTTGAGGGCGAGGGCATCGCGGTCCGCCTCGGCGACGGCGACACCCTGCCCGAGGGCACCGACCTCATCGTCACCTCGCCCGGCTGGAAGCCCACCAGCCCGCTGTTCACCGCCGCGGCGGCGGCCGGTGTGCCGGTGTGGGGCGACGTCGAACTCGCCTGGCGGCTGCGCGGTCCCGACGCCGCACAGTGGCTCGCGGTCACCGGCACCAACGGCAAGACCACCACCGTCCAGATGCTCGCCTCGATCCTGAAGGCGGCGGGCCTGCGCACCGCGGCCGTCGGCAACATCGGCACGCCGATCCTGGACGTCGTACTCGGTGAGGAGGAGTACGACGTCCTCGCCGTCGAGCTGTCCAGCTACCAACTGCACTGGGCGCCCAGTGTTCGCGCGCACTCCGCCGCCGTGCTGAACATCGCCCCCGACCACCTCGACTGGCATGGCTCGATGGCCGCGTACGCCGCCGACAAGGGCCACATCTACGAGGGCAACAAGGTCGCCTGCGTCTACAACACCGCCGACCCGGCCACCGAGGAACTGGTGCGCGCGGCCGATGTCGAGGAGGGCTGCCGTGCCATCGGCTTCACCCTCGGCACGCCCGCCCCCTCCCAACTCGGCGTGGTGGAAGGGATCCTGGTCGACCGGGCCTTCGTCGAGGACCGGTACAAGAGCGCCCAGGAACTGGCCGAGGTCTCCGACATCCAGCCGCCTGCCCCGCACAACATCGCCAACGCGCTCGCCGCCGCCGCGCTGGCCCGTGCCTACGGCGTCGAGCCGCGGGCGGTACGCGAGGGACTGCGCGCCTTCCGTCCCGACGCGCACCGCATCGAGCGGATCGCCACGGTGGACGGCGTGGACTACATCGACGACTCCAAGGCCACCAACACCCATGCCGCCGAGGCGTCGTTGGCCGCCTACGAGCACATCGTGTGGATCGCGGGCGGCCTGGCCAAGGGCGCCACGTTCGATGAGCTTGTCGCCAAATCGGCAAAGCGACTTCGCGGGGCCGTGCTCATCGGCGCCGACCGCGCCCTGATCGCCGAAGCGCTTCGACGACACGCCCCCGAAGTCCCGGTCGTCGACCTGGAACGGACCGACACTGAAGCGATGACGGCCGTGGTCGACGCCGCCAAAGCACTCGCCCAGCCCGGCGACACCGTCCTGCTGGCCCCCGCCTGCGCCTCGATGGACATGTTCGCCAATTACGGCAAGCGCGGCGATGCCTTCGCCGAGGCCGTACGCGCACTGCACAACAACCGATAGCCGGTCGTCCACGCGTCGCCGAGGACCCGGCGCGACGCACCGATGGAGGGGACGCGCATGACGGCCGACCGCTCTACCGCCCGTGACGGCCGCCGCCCCGGGCCGGGGGCATCGCAGGCGCTGCCCGGCCGCCGCAGCCCGGCACGTCCGGGCCCGGCCGCCGTTCCGGAGCCGCCACGCGGGCCCGCCCGGGGCGCCGCGGGCCCGGCCCGGCCGCCGCGCACGGGCACGCCGGGCCGGGGCAGCACGCTGCGCGGTGCGCGTGTGGCGTACGAGCGGGCCAGAAGGGCCTGGGACCGGCCGCTGACCGCCTACTACCTGATCGTGGGTGGCAGTGCGCTGATCACCGTGCTCGGCCTTGTCATGGTCTTCTCCGCCTCACAGGTCAAGGCGTTGCAGATGGGCCTGCCGGGTACCTACTTCTTCCGTAAGCAGTTGCTTGCGGCAGCCATCGGCGGGGGGCTGCTGGTGTTCGCCGCCCGGCTGTCGGTGCGTACTCACCGGAAGCTGGCGTACCCGCTGCTAGCCGGATCGATTTTCCTGATGGCGCTGGTGCAGGTGCCGGGGATAGGGAAGAAGGTCAACGGCAACCAGAACTGGCTGTCCATCGGCGGTCCGTTCCAGATCCAGCCCAGCGAGTTCGCCAAGCTCGCCCTGGTGCTGTGGGGCGCCGACCTGCTGGCCCGCAAGTACGAGAAGCGGCTGCTCACCCAGTGGAAGCATCTGCTGGTGCCCCTCGTTCCGGCGGTCATGCTGGTCCTCGGCCTCATCCTGCTCGGCGGCGACATGGGCACCGCGATCGTGCTCACTGCGATGCTGTTCGGGCTGCTGTGGCTGGCCGGGGCGCCCACCCGGCTCTTCGCGGGCGTGCTGAGCGTGGCGGGACTGCTCGCGCTGCTGCTGATCAAGACCAGTCCGCACCGGATGTCCCGGCTCGCGTGCATTGGTGCCACCGACCCGGGGGCCAACGACCAGTGCTGGCAGGCGGTGCACGGGATCTATGCACTGGCTTCGGGCGGATGGTTTGGTTCCGGTCTTGGCGCGAGTGTGGAAAAATGGGGTCAACTCCCCGAGCCGCACACCGACTTCATCTTCGCCGTGACAGGGGAGGAACTGGGCCTCGCGGGGACACTGTCGGTGCTCGGTCTGTTCGCGGCCCTAGGCTATGCGGGTATCCGCGTAGCCGGACGCACGGAGGATCCCTTCGTCAGGTTCGCGGCGGGAAGCGTGACCACGTGGATCATGGCCCAGGCCGTGGTCAACATCGGGTCGGTGCTCGGTCTGCTGCCGATCGCCGGGGTTCCGCTCCCGCTGTTCTCCTACGGGGGGTCGGCCCTGCTGCCGACCATGTTCGCGATCGGGCTGCTGATTTCCTTCGCCAGGAGCGAGCCCGGCGCCAGGGCGGCACTGGCCATGCGGGGGGCGGGTCCTGTGACAAGGGCAATGACACGTAGCATGCGACGTCTCGTCCGACGACGGTCGTCCAGGAAGCGGTGAATTTCGGTGCATGTCGTTCTCGCCGGCGGGGGGACCGCCGGCCACATCGAGCCCGCGCTCGCGCTCGCGGATGCCCTGCGGAGGCAGGACCCGACCGTGGGGATCACGGCGCTCGGTACGGAGCGAGGCCTGGAGACCAGGCTGGTTCCGGAACGCGGCTACGAACTGGCGTTGATCCCCGCCGTCCCGCTGCCGCGTAGGCCCACTCCGGAACTGATCACCGTTCCCGGTCGGCTGCGCGGCACCATCAAGGCCGCCGAGCAGGTGCTGGAGCGCACGAAGGCCTCCTGTGTGGTGGGCTTCGGCGGCTATGTGGCGCTGCCCGCGTATCTGGCCGCCAAGCGGCTCGGGGTGCCGATCGTGGTCCACGAGGCCAACGCCCGCCCCGGTCTGGCCAACAAGATCGGCTCCCGCTACGCGAAGGTCGTGGCGGTCAGCACCCCCGACAGCAAGCTGCGCGACGCCCGGTACATCGGCATCCCGCTGCGCCGCTCCATCGCCACCCTGGACCGCGCCGCGGTGCGCGCCCAGGCTCGCGCCGCCTTCGGCCTCGACCCGAACCTGCCGACCCTGCTGGTCTCCGGCGGCTCGCAGGGCGCCCGGCGGCTCAACGAGACCATCCAGGCGGTGGCTCCGCGCCTCCAGCAGTCCGGCGTCCAGATCCTGCACGCGGTCGGCCCCAAGAACGAGCTGCCGCAGCCGAACAACATGCCGGGCATGCCCCCGTACCTCCCCGTCCCGTACCTCGACCGGATGGATCTGGCGTACGCGGCGGCCGACATGATGCTGTGCCGGGCCGGTGCCATGACCGTCGCCGAGCTGTCCGCGGTGGGCCTGCCGGCCGCGTACGTCCCGCTGCCGATCGGCAACGGCGAACAGCGGCTCAACGCCCAGCCGGTGGTCAAGGCGGGCGGCGGTCTGCTGGTTGACGACGCCGAGCTCACCTCGGAGTGGGTGCTCGGCAGCGTCCTGCCGGTGCTCACCGATCCGCACCGGTTGTACGAGATGTCGCGCTCCGCCGCCGAGTTCGGCCGGCGCGACGCCGACGACCTCCTCGTCGGCATGGTGCACGAGGCCATCGCCGCCGGCCGGGCAGGATAGGGAGCAACGTGCGGAGGAGCTAGAGGAGGGGCAGTGGCCGGACCGACGACCGCCGACCGTGAGCGCGCTCGCCCGGCCCGGCCGCGCCCCGCGGTCCGCCGCCCGCCCCGGCCCCGGCTCTCCCGGCGCGGCGTCCTGGTCCTGCTCGTCGCCGCGACGTTGCTGGTCGGTGGCGGTACCTATCTGCTCTACGGGTCACCGTGGCTGAGGGTGCGCCAGGTTGGGGTGTCGGGCACCCGGGTGCTCTTCGCCGACGAGGTCAGGGCCGCGGCGGCGGTGCGGATCGGGACGCCGCTGGTCTCGGTCGACACCGGGGCAGTGGCCGACCAGCTCCGTACGAGTCTGCCGAGGATCGCCTCGGTTGACGTCGAACGGTCCTGGCCGGACACGATCACACTGAAAGTGACCGAGCGAACGCCAAAAGTACTTCTCAAAAAGGGCGGAAAGTTCCAGGAAGTGGACGTGACCGGTGTCCGATTTGCCACGGACTCGACCCCGCCTTCCGGAGTTCCGTTCGTCGAATTGACCGGCGACGCCGCTTCGAGTGGCCAGAACCAGACCCCCAGCAACCGCTATTTCGGGACAGATCGACTTCTGCGTGCGGTGGTGCAAGTCGCCATGGATCTCCCTGAATCCGTACAGAAGCAGACGCAATCCATCCAAGTGCGTTCGTTTGACGCCATCTCGCTGGAACTCTCCGGTGGCCGCACGGTGCTGTGGGGAAGCGCCGAGCGCGGTGCGCAGAAGGCCACCGCGCTGACCGCGCTGATGAAGGCGGCGGGAAGTGCCACGCACTACGACGTGAGCGCGCCCACCGCGCCCGCGTCATCGGGTAGTTGACGGAGCAGATTGTCCGGGGCAACCCTGGTTGGCCCGCATCAGGCGTGATCACATAGGGTCAAAAGAAAAGCGGGAGGTTCGGCGTGTTCGTTGAACGAGTACCGCTTGTCGACTTAGTGTCCTGTGCAGGCGGACACAAGGAACAGACATACTGGTAACCCTAAACCTCAGGGTTAGGGTTCGGGTCGGCGTCCGAACCGTCCCATCGGCATCCGTCGGCGCACCGCGACTTCGCGAGGCGGCGACACGTAAATCGAGGCGAGAGGCCTTCGACGTGGCAGCACCGCAGAACTACCTCGCAGTCATCAAGGTCGTCGGCATTGGCGGCGGTGGCGTCAACGCCATCAACCGGATGATCGAGGTCGGGCTCAAGGGCGTCGAGTTCATCGCGATCAACACCGATGCACAGGCCCTGCTGATGAGCGACGCAGACGTCAAGCTCGATGTCGGCCGTGAGCTCACCCGCGGCCTCGGCGCCGGGGCCAACCCCGATGTCGGCCGCAAGGCCGCCGAGGACCACCGCGAGGAGATCGAGGAGGTCCTCAAGGGGGCCGACATGGTCTTCGTCACCGCGGGCGAGGGCGGCGGCACCGGTACCGGTGGCGCACCCGTCGTCGCCAACATCGCCCGTTCGCTGGGCGCGTTGACGATCGGCGTGGTCACCCGCCCGTTCACCTTCGAGGGCCGCCGCCGCGCCAACCAGGCCGAGGACGGCATCGCGGACCTGCGCGACGAGGTCGACACCCTGATCGTCATCCCCAACGACCGTCTGCTGTCCATCTCCGACCGCCAGGTCAGCGTGCTGGACGCGTTCAAGTCGGCGGACCAGGTACTGCTCTCCGGTGTCCAGGGCATCACCGACCTGATCACCACCCCCGGCCTGATCAACCTGGACTTCGCGGACGTCAAGTCGGTGATGTCCGAGGCGGGTTCGGCGCTGATGGGCATCGGCTCGGCGCGCGGCGACGACCGCGCGGTGGCCGCCGCCGAGATGGCGATCTCCTCGCCGCTGCTCGAAGCGTCCATCGACGGTGCCCGGGGCGTGCTGCTGTCCATCTCGGGCGGCTCCGACCTGGGCCTGTTCGAGATCAACGAGTCCGCCCAACTGGTCAGCGAGGCCGCGCACCCCGAGGCCAACATCATCTTCGGTGCGGTCATCGACGACGCACTCGGCGACGAGGTCCGGGTCACCGTCATCGCGGCCGGATTCGACGGCGGGCAGCCGCCCACCAAGAACCGCGACAAGGTGCTGGGCGCCTACGGCGGCCGCGACGAGAGCGCTCCGTCGACTCCGTCCGCCGCCTCTCGCATCGGCAGCCAGCCGACCGAGTCCCCGCGCCCGGCGTTCGGTGGCCTCGGCAGCGTCACCCCGCGCGACCCCGAGCCCGTCAGGGAAGAGCGACCGGAGCCCGCTCCGGTCGCCGAGGCCCCGACCGCTCCGCTGGCAGCGCCGCAGGTTCCCCCGGCCCGTCCGTACCAGGACAGTCAGGCCGAGGAGCTGGACGTTCCCGACTTCTTGAAGTGAACCCGCGCAATTGATAATCCGGCAGCGTTATGAAGTGAGCGGCGCCCACTTCGCCTTCACCGATCGGTGGGGCGGGGTGAGCGCCGCTCCGTACGAGGAGCTCAACCTCGGCGGCGCGGTCGGCGACGACCCGCAGGCGGTAAGGACCAACCGCGAACTCGCCGCGAAGGCGCTGGGGCTTGCCCCCGGTGATGTGGTCTGGATGAACCAGGTGCACGGCAACGACGTGGCCCAGGTCGTCGCCCCCTGGGGTGACGCACCGGTCCCCGCGGTGGACGCCGTGGTCACCGCCCGCCCCGGACTCGCGCTCGCCGTGCTCACCGCGGACTGCGTGCCGGTACTGCTGGCCGACCCGGTCGCGGGCGTGGTGTCCGCCGCGCACGCCGGACGGCCCGGACTCGTCGCCGGAGTGGTTCCGGCGGCGGTCGAGGCGATGACCCGGCTCGGCGCGCGGCCCGAACGCATCACCGCCTTCACTGGACCCGCGGTCTGCGGCCGGTGCTACGAGGTACCGGACGAGATGCGCGAACGGGTCGCCGATGTGGTTCCGGAGGCCTGGGCGGAGACGAGTTGGGGGACGCCGTCGGTCGATGTGACCGCCGGAGTCCATGCCCAACTCGCCCGGCTTGGGGTGCCAATAAGAGAGAAATCCCATATTTGCACCCTGGAATCCAGGGACCACTTCTCGTACCGACGCGACCGCACGACGGGGCGGCTCGCCGGATATGTGTGGCTGGACGGCAGCGAGTGACGGAGAGATGACGGACAGGAAGGCCCAACTGGCCGCGAATCTGGCCCAGGTCGAGCAGCGCATCGCGGCCGCGTGCGCCGCCGCGGGGCGGGAGCGCGAGGAGGTGACCCTGATCGTGGTCACCAAGACCTACCCGGCGAGCGATGTGAGGTTTCTCGCGGAGCTCGGGGTGCGGGAGGTCGCCGAGAACCGCGACCAGGACGCGGCACCCAAAGCCGCTGAATGCGCCGAACTCGATCTGAACTGGCACTTCGTGGGACAACTACAGACCAACAAGGCCCGTTCTGTGGTGCGTTATGCGGACTTCGTGCACTCTGTCGACCGTTTGCGACTGGTCGACGCACTCTCAGCAGCCGCGGTCCGGGAGGGGCGTGAGGTTGGTTGCCTGGTACAGGTGGCGCTCGACGCTTCGCCAGGTTCCGTGGGCGGTAGGGGTGGTGCGGCCCCCGGCGACACGGTCGCCGTGGCCGATGCCCTCGCCGCCGCACCGGGGTTGCGGGTCGCGGGGTTGATGACTGTAGCGCCGCTCGCCGGACCGTACGCGGGAAAACCGCGGGCCGCCTTCGACCGGCTGATGGAAATCGCATCCGCACTGCGCGAATCGCATCCTGCTGCAACCATGGTGTCCGCAGGGATGAGTTCGGACCTTGAGGAGGCCGTGGCCGCCGGTGCGACACATGTACGCGTCGGTACGGCGGTACTCGGAGTCCGTCCCGCCCTCGGGTAACGTCACGAGGAAGTCGGACCACAGCAGAAAATATGGTCATGCTCCGTCAGGACACGGAGCTGGCCCAGTGGATCCCCTCACCTGGTGACGGTGCCGATCCACCACAGAGCGGAGGACGCAGAGCATGGCCGGCGCGATGCGCAAGATGGCGGTCTACCTCGGCCTCGTGGAGGACGATGGGTACGACGGCCCGGGGTTCGACCCCGACGACGAGTTCGAGCCCGAGCCGGAGCCCGACCGGGCACGACGACAACACCAGCCAACTCAGGAGGAACCGGCGCGAATCGTGCACGCGCCAGCCCCCCGAGAACCGCGGATCGCCCCCGTGGCATCCATCACACCTGAACGCCGCACTCTGGAGAAGAACGCACCGGTGATCATGCCCAAGGTTGTGTCGGAGCGAGAGCCGTATCGAATCACCACGCTTCACCCCCGGACGTACAACGAAGCCCGTACGATCGGGGAACACTTCCGCGAGAGCACGCCGGTGATCATGAACTTGACGGAGATGGATGACACGGATGCGAAGCGTCTTGTTGACTTTGCCGCGGGTTTGGTCTTCGGTCTGCACGGGAGCATTGAACGGGTGACGCAGAAGGTGTTCCTGCTGTCTCCTGCTAACGTCGATGTCACGGCGGAGGACAAAGCCCGGATCGCCGAGGGCGGGTTCTTCAACCAGAGCTGAGACAGCGACCATGTGGAACCGGACCGACAGGGCCGGCGGAGAGCAGGGGAGAGGGGAGCGCGATGAGTGTCGCAAAACAGGTCATCTACATCGCGTTGATGTGCTTCCTGATCGTGCTGATCTTCCGGTTGGTGATGGACTACGTCTTCCAGTTCGCCCGATCGTGGCGCCCTGGCAAGGTGATGGTGGTCCTTCTCGAAGCCACCTACACTGTCACCGATCCGCCACTCAAGCTTCTGCGGCGGTTTATTCCGCCGCTGCGTCTCGGGGGCGTGGCGCTCGACCTGTCCTTCTTCGTACTGATGATCATCGTCTACATCCTGATCTCCGTCGTGGCCAGGCTGTGAACGATACGGTCTTGCCGATTGCCGACGATCACGTTGAGGTGAAGAGATGCCGCTGACCCCCGAGGACGTTCGTAACAAGCAGTTCACGACCGTCCGCCTCCGCGAAGGCTATGACGAGGACGAGGTCGACGCCTTCCTCGACGAGGTCGAGGCGGAGCTCACCAGGCTGTTGCGGGAGAACGAGGACCTGCGCGCCAAACTCGCGGCGGCCACCCGCGCCGCCGCACAGAACCAGCAGCGCAAGCCCGAGCAGCAGGACCGGCAGGGTGCTCCGGTACCCGCCGCCATATCCGGCCCGCAGCCGGTGCCGCCGGGCCAGCAGCAGATGGGCGGTCCGCCCCAACTGCCTGGTGCCCCGCAGCTTCCGGCTGGTCCGAGCGCGCAGCACGGCTCGCAGGGCCAGGGCCCGATGGGTCCCGGTCCCATGGGTCAGGGCCCGATGGGACAGGGTCCGATGGGTCAGGGTCCGATGGGTCAGGGTCCGATGGGTCAGGGTCCGATGGGTCCCGGTCCGATGGGGCAGCACCCGATGCAGCAGGGTCCCGGCCACCCCATGCAGCAGGGTGGTCCCGGTGGCGACAGCGCCGCCCGGGTGCTCTCGCTGGCGCAGCAGACCGCCGACCAGGCGATCGCGGAGGCCCGTTCCGAGGCCAACAAGATCGTCGGTGAGGCTCGCAGCCGTGCCGAGGGTCTTGAGCGTGACGCTCGTGCCAAGGCGGACGCCCTTGAGCGGGACGCCCAGGAGAAGCACCGCGTCGCGATGGGCTCGCTGGAGTCGGCCCGCGCCACGCTGGAGCGCAAGGTCGAGGACCTGCGGGGCTTCGAGCGGGAGTACCGGACGCGTCTGAAGTCCTACCTGGAGAGCCAGCTGCGGCAGTTGGAGAACCAGGCGGACGACTCGTTGGCTCCGCCGCGGACGCCCGCGGCCGCGTCGCTGCCCTCGTCGTCCACCATGGGTGGGTCGCTCGGCGGTGGCACCATGGGCGGTGGCTCGATGGGCGGCGGCATGGCCGCGGCCGGTGCCGGAGCGATGGGGCACACCAACGGTGGCAACCAGACCTATGGCGGCCAGCAGATGGGCGGCGGTCACGGCGGTGGCAACCAGACCTACGGCGGTCAGCAGCAGATGTCTCCGGCCATGACACAGCCGATGGCACCGGTGCGGCCGCAGGGCCCGCAGCCGCTGCAGCAGGCGCCCACGCCGATGAGGGGTTTCCTCATCGACGAGGATGACAACTAGCCGTTAGCCACTAGGCACACCATAGGGCCGGGCCCCTGGGGATACGTTCCCCTGGGGCCCGGCCCTTTTGCGTTCGAACCGTGGTGCCGACTGGTGCCCTCAGTCGCCGGGCAGGCTTGAATAGAGCCTGCCCGGCGACTGAGGGCCGGGGTCCCGGGGCGGAGCCCCGGAAGGGCGGGCGGGAAGGACTAGTGCTTGCGCAACCGGAACGTCAGCCCCAGCGCCTCGTCGGCGAACGCCTCGCCGTACCCCTCCTCATCCCCCGAGCCCTCCGCGAAGTCGAGGGCGAGGACCTCGTCGGAGACGAGCCCCGCATGCTCGGAGAGCGCCGCCGCCAGCTCCTCGTCGGAGGCGGTCCAGCGCAGCGCGATCCGGTCCGCCACGTCCAGGCCGCTGTTCTTGCGGGCCTCCTGGATGAGGCGGATGGCATCCCGGGCCAGCCCCGCCCGACGCAGTTCGGGGGTGATCTCCAGGTCCAGGGCGACCGTCGCTCCCGAGTCCGAGGCCACCGACCAGCCCTCGCGCGGGGTTTCGGTGATGATGACCTCTTCGGGAGACAGGGGGATGGTCTCCCCGTTCACCTCGACCGCCGCCGTGCCCTCGCGAAGCGCCAGGGACAGCGCGGCGGCGTCCGCCTCGGCGATGGCCTTGGCGACCGGCTGGGTGCCCTTGCCGAAACGCTTGCCCAGCGCTCGGAAGTTGGCCTTCGCCGTGGTGTCCACCAGCGAGCCGCCGACGGAGGAGAGCGAGTCGAGCGCGCTGACGTTCAGCTCCTCCGCGATCTGGGCGCGCAGATCCGCATCGAGCGACTCGAACCCCGCGGCCGCGACCAGCGCACGGGACAGCGGCTGGCGGGTCTTGACGCCCGACTCCGCCCGGGTCGCCCGGCCCAGCTCCACCAGGCGGCGGGCCAGGGTCATTTGGGCGGAAAGGGTGGGGTTGATCAGGTTGTCGTCGGCTTCCGGCCAGCTGGTCAGGTGGACCGAGTCCGGGGCGTCCGGCGTGGTCGGGACCACCAGGTCCTGCCAGACGCGCTCGGTGATGAACGGGACCAGGGGAGCCATGAGGCGGGTTACCGTCTCGATGACGTCGTGCAGGGTGCGCAGCGCCGCCTTGTCGCCCTGCCAGAAGCGGCGGCGCGAGCGGCGGACGTACCAGTTGGACAGGTCGTCGACGAAGGCCGACAGGGCCTTGCCCGCCCGCTGGGTGTCGTAGGACTCCAGGGCGTCGGTGACGTCCCGGGTAAGGGAGTTCAGCTCGCCGAGCAGCCAGCGGTCCAGCAGCGGTCGGTCGGCCGGGGCCGGATCGGCGGCGCTGGGCGCCCAGTTCGAAGTGCGGGCGTAGAGCGCTTGGAAGGCGACCGTGTTCCAGTAGGTGAGCAGCGTCTTGCGCACCACCTCCTGGATCGTGCCGTGGCCCACCCGGCGGGCCGCCCAGGGCGAACCGCCCGCGGCCATGAACCAGCGGACCGCGTCGGCGCCGTGCTGGTCCATCAACGGGATCGGTTCCAGGGTGTTGCCCAGGTGCTTGGACATCTTGCGGCCGTCCTCGGCGAGGATGTGGCCGAGGCAGACGACGTTCTCGTAGGCGTTCCGGTCGAAGACCAGCGTGCCGACCGCCGTCAGCGTGTAGAACCAGCCGCGGGTCTGGTCGATCGCCTCGGAGATGAACTGCGCCGGGTAGCTCTTCTCGAAGACTTCCTTGTTGCGGTACGGGTAGCCCCACTGCGCGAACGGCATGGAGCCCGAGTCGTACCACGCGTCGATGACCTCGGGGACGCGGGTGGCGGTCAGCTGGCAGCCCTCGGCGGTGCAGCCGAAGGTGATCTCGTCGATGTACGGGCGGTGCGGGTCCAGCGAGGTCTGGTCGGTGCCGGTGAGCTCGCTCAGCTCGGCGAGCGAACCGACGCAGGTGAGGTGGTTCTCCTCACAGCGCCAGATCGGCAGCGGGGTGCCCCAGTAGCGGTTGCGGGACAGTGCCCAGTCGATGTTGTTGTTCAGCCAGTCCCCGAAGCGGCCGTGCTTGACCGCCTCCGGGAACCAGTTGGTCTTCTCGTTCTCGCGGAGCAGGGCGTCCTTGATCTGCGTGGTGCGGATGTACCAGGACGGCTGTGCGTAGTACAGCAGCGCCGTGTGGCAGCGCCAGCAGTGCGGGTAGCTGTGCTCGTACGGCAGGTGCTTGAACAGCCGGCCGCGCTGCTGGAGGTCGGCCACCAGCGCCTCGTCGGCCTTCTTGAAGAACTGGCCGCCGACCAGGGCCAGGTCCTCGGCGAAGGTGCCGTCCGGGTTGACCGGGTTGACCACCGGCAGGCCGTACGCGCGGCAGGTCTTGAGGTCGTCCTCACCGAAGGCGGGGGCCTGGTGGACCAGACCGGTGCCGTCCTCGGTCGTCACGTAGTCGGCGTTGACCACGAAGTGCGCGTTCTCGATGTCCACCAGCTCGAACGGGCGCTGGTACGTCCAGCGCTCCATCTCGGTGCCGCGGTAGGTCTCGCCGGTGGCGGTCCAGCCCTCGCCCAGGGCCTTCTCCAGCAGGGGTTCGGCCACCACCAGCTTCTCGTTGCCGTCGGTGGCCACGACGTAGGTGACCTCCGGATGCGCGGCCACCGCGGTGTTGGAGACCAGCGTCCACGGGGTGGTGGTCCAGACGAGCAGCGAAGCCTCGCCCGCGAGGGGGCCCGAGGTGAGCGGGAAGCGGACGAAGACGGAGGGGTCGACGACCGTCTCGTAGCCCTGTGCCAGCTCGTGGTCGGACAGGCCGGTGCCGCAGCGCGGACACCAGGGTGCCACCCGGTGGTCCTGCACCAGCAGGCCCTTGGTGAAGATCTGCTTCAGCGACCACCAGACGGACTCGACGTACTCCGGGTCCATGGTCCGGTACGCCTGGTCCAGGTCGACCCAGTAGCCCATGCGCCGGGTCAGCGCGGCGAAGGCGTCGGTGTGCCGGGTGACGGACTCCCGGCACTTCGCGTTGAACTCCGCGATGCCGTAGCGCTCGATGTCCTGCTTTCCGGAGAAGCCCAGCTCCTTCTCGACGGCCAGCTCCACCGGCAGACCGTGGCAGTCCCAGCCCGCCTTACGGGTCACATGGTGGCCCTGCATGGTCTTGAAGCGCGGGAAGACGTCCTTGAAGACGCGGGCCTCGATGTGGTGCGCGCCGGGCATACCGTTGGCGGTCGGCGGGCCCTCGTAGAAGACCCACTCGGGCCGTCCCTCGCTCTGCTCCAGGGAGCGGGCGAACACCTTGTTCTCCTGCCAGAACCCGAGCACCTCGTGCTCCAGGGCGGGCAGGTCTACCTGGGCGGGGACCTGGCGGTACTGCGTCATCGGAACGTCCTCCGGCGGATACGGTGCGATCTCCGTCGGAGGGACGAGAGCAGGTGCTCCCGCGGTACCACCCTCCTTGGCCGGGAGTTATCTCCCGGCCCCCTCATTGGGGCCGCGACACCGGTTCTACTCACCCGTCGGGTTTTCCTCCGGCGGCTCCGGGGTGATCTTCACGTCGCGCACACCCCCGGGCTCGCACCATCCCCGGATCGCTCATGGCTGCGTGCGGCGCTACTCGTCCCCTTCCACGCCTTTCGCTTCGGACAGTGTACGGCGAACGGGCCGAGTCCTCTTCCGGAATTCCCCGCTGACCCCTGCTGTTCCCCCACTGACCCGAATAGGGGAGGTCGGGCGCACTGGACGGGTCGCTACCGGGGCGTACCGGATTACCCGCCGGTGAGCTGGGCACAACGGATGCAGACCTGCCTGCTGTGGGCGAGCCCCGTTGCCGCGGGCGCGGAGTCGATTTATCGTTCCGGGACGATTCGCGAGCAAGATCACACTATGTGAAGGGGCCGCGTCCATGGTGGTGAAGAAGACCGCAGCGCCGAAGAGGGCGGCGCCCACCGCCAAGAAGGCCGCCACCCAGAAGACCGCGGCCAAGAAGAGCCCAGCCAAGAAGACTCCGGCCAAGAAGACCCAGGCGAAGAGGATTCCGGCGAAGAAGGCCCCCGCCGAGAAGACCACGGCGAAGAAGGCGGCCAAGAAGGAGGCGGCGACAACCGACGCCGCAGCGGAAGGAAGGACCGGGGCGAAGAAGACCCCGGTCAAGAAGGCCGTCGCCAGGAAGGCGGCGGCCAGGAGCACCACCACCAAGAAGGCGACGGCCGCGAAAAAGAGCGCGACCGCTAAGCAGACAGGAGCCAAGACGGTGGTTGCGAAGAAGACAGCGGCCCGTGGGGCCTCCCCGCTTCCGTCCGCGCGCGCCGCCGCGGACCCCGGCCCGGTCGACCCCGGCACCCTCGCGGTACGCCCGGGCGAGGAGCCCTGGTCACCGGCGGAGGTCGCGGAGGCGCGGACCGCGCTGATGGACGAGGCCGCGCGGCTGCGCAGCGAGATCCTCGCCTCCGAGGACGCGATCTCAGGCCTGATGCGGGACTCCGGCGACGGCGCGGGGGACGACCAGGCGGACGTCGGTACCAAGAACATCTCCCGCGAGCACGAGATCGCGCTGGCCGAAAACGCTCGCGAGATGCTGCTGCAGACCGAGCACGCGCTCGAACGTCTGGACAATGGGACGTACGGCTTGTGCGAATCCTGCGGCAAGCCGATCGGAAAGGCCCGAATGCAGGCCTTCCCGAGGGCAACCCTGTGCGTTGAGTGCAAGCAGCGGACCGAGCGCCGCTGACCGCGATGAACCCGGTGCCGTACGCTCGACTCCGTCAGGCAGCGCCTGACGCGGGACTCAAGGCTGAGGGACTCACGTGACGAAGGCGGAGCGGACCATCGGTACGCCAGGTTTCGAACAGGCGGCGGGCAAGCCGGCGGACGGAAAGGACGCCCAGGCGTCACCTGCCGCGGACACCGCGGGCACTGACGGTACTGCGGAGCCGGACGCGGCGCCGGGCGGTGCCACGGACGTGCCCGCCCCGCGCCGCAAGCGGCGGATCGTCGTGCTGTTCGGCGTGGCGGCGCTCGCCTACGCCCTGGACCTGATCAGCAAGACGCTCGTGGTCCAGCATCTGGAGAACCAGCCGTCGATCCAGCTCATCGGCCACTACCTGCAGTTCGAGGCGATCCGCAACTCGGGTGCCGCCTTCGGTATCGGCCAGGGCATGACCGTGGTCTTCACGCTGATCGCGCTCATCGTGATCGGCGTGATCGCCCGGCTGGCCCGCAAGCTCTACAGCGCGCCCTGGGCGGTCGCGCTCGGCCTGCTGCTCGGTGGTGCGCTCGGCAACCTCACCGACCGCATCTTCCGTTCGCCCGGTGTCTTCCAGGGCGGTGTGGTGGACTTCATCGCCCCGGCGCACTTCGCCGTCTTCAACCTGGCCGACTCCGCGATCGTCTGCGGCGGCATCCTGATCGTCTGGCTCTCCTTCCGCGGCCTCGACCCGGACGGGACCGTGCACCGGGACTGACGGCCTGTGGACCGGGGCGTCCTCCCGGTCCGGCATACTCGATCGGGTGAGCACCCTTCCCGAGACCCGCACGCTTCCGGTACCCGACGGCCTGGAGGGCGAGCGCGTAGACGCCGCGCTGGCCCGTATGTTCGGCTTTTCCCGTACGAAGGCGGCCGAGCTGGCCGCTGACGGCAAGGTACGGGTGGATGGCGCCGCCGCCGGGAAGTCCGACCGGGTGCGGGGCGGGGCGTGGCTCGAGGTCGAGATGCCCGCGCCCGCGGCGCCGGTACGGATCGTCGCCGAACCGGTCGAGGGCATGGAGATCATCCACGATGACGAGGACGTCGTCGTGATCATCAAGCCGGTCGGTGTGGCGGCGCACCCCAGCCCCGGCTGGACCGGGCCGACCGTGATCGGCGGCCTCGCCGCGGCCGGTTACCGGATCTCCACCTCGGGCGCCGCCGAGCGCCAGGGCATCGTGCACCGCCTCGACGTCGGCACCTCGGGGCTGATGGTGGTCGCCAAGTCCGAGCGGGCGTACACCCTGCTCAAGCAGCAGTTCCGGGAGCGCACCGTCGACAAGCGCTACCACGCACTGGTGCAGGGCCACCCCGACCCGCTGAGCGGCACCATCGACGCGCCGATCGGACGCCACCCGAACCACGACTACAAGTGGGCGGTCACCGCCGAGGGCAAACCCAGCGTGACCCACTACGACCTCATCGAGGCGTTCCGCGCCGCCAGCCTGCTCGACATCAAGCTGGAGACCGGTCGCACCCACCAGATCCGGGTTCACATGGCCGCCCACCGCCACCCCTGCGTCGGCGATCTGACCTACGGCGCCGACCCGACGCTCGCCAAGCGGCTGAAGCTCACCCGCCAGTGGCTGCACGCGGTGCGCCTCGGTTTCGAGCACCCGGCCGACGGCCGCTGGGTGGAGTTCGAGGCCTCCTACCCGGCCGACCTCCAGCAGGCGCTGGACACGGTACGGGCGGACAGCGCATGACGGACCCTCAGCGCTACCGGATCGAGGTCGCGGGCGAGCAGCAGATGGACGGCTGCTACGCCGTCCGCCGTGCGGTGTTCGTGGCCGAGCAGGGCGTCCCCGAGGACGTGGAGATGGACGCGTACGACGCACACGCCGTCCATCTGCTCGCCACCGGGCAGCAGGACGGGTGCCCGGCGGGCACCGTCCGCATCCTGCACGGCGCCGTCGCGCGCCAGAAGTACCCGGCGGCGGTGGACGACGACCTGACCGCGGTACTGGGACGGCTGGCCGTGGCCAAGTCCGCCCGCGGCACCGGTCTGGGCGCCGCGCTGGTACGGGCGGTGGAGGACGAGGCGCGCCGACTCGGCCTCACCGGCATCTATCTGGAGGCGCAGACGCACGCCCTCGCTTTCTACGAGGGGCTCGGATACACCGCGTACGGGCCGGAGTTCGACGAGGGAAGCGGGATCCCGCACCAGGCGATGCGCCGCACCCTGTGAGCCAGGCGTTGTGACGCCCGTGTCCTGAAACGGGCTCAGGACCGGAATTGTCAGTGGCTCGTGGCACGCTGAAGGCCGCTGACGCTTGCCGCCCCAGCGGCGGGCAATCCCGATGGCGCGGACCGTCGGGTTGAGCTGACCGCAACCCGGCGGCCAACCCCAGTCGGGCAGGGGTCAGGGCGCGCCGGGGCCCGGGCCGATGTCGTCCGGGCGGGGGCCCGCTGACACGCCGCGGTCGGGAGCCGAGGAAAGCCCGGGCGCGGGCGCGGTGTTGATCCGCGGCAGGGAGTACGGGTGCTCGCGCCGCAACCAGTCGATCAGCCGCTCCCGGATCGTGCAGCGCAGTGTCCAGATGTCGGCGGAGTCCTTGGCGGTGGCCAGCGCCCGCACCTGGATCGTGCTCGGCGTGGTGTCGGTGACCACCAGACTCCAGGCCCGGCCGTCCCACTGCTCGCACTCCTTGAGCACCTGGTAGAGGTGCTCCCGCAGCAGATCGATGGGGGTGGCGTGGTCGAGATGGAGGAAGACCGTGCCGGTCATCTGGGCGCTGCCGCGCGACCAGTTCTGGAACGGGTGGCTGGTGAAGTACGACACCGGCATGGTGATCCGGCGCTCGTCCCAGGTGTTGACCACCAGATACGTCAGGGTGATCTCCTCGACCGTGCCCCACTCGCCCTCGACCACCACGGTGTCGCCCAGCCGGACCATGTCGCCGAAGGCGATCTGCAGCCCGGCGAAGAGATTGCCCAGCGTGGACTGGGCGGCGATACCGGCGACAGCGGCGATCACACCCGCCGAAGCCAGCACAGACGTGCCCACCGCCTGCATGGCGGGGATCTGCATCAGCATCACGGCCGCCGCGACCACACCCACCGCCGCCGTGACCACCCGCTGGATCACCGTCACCTGGGTACGCACCCGCCGCACCCGGGCGGCGTCCTGCGAGGTGGCCGCATAGCGGGCGTAACTCGACTCGACTACGGCCGTGGCGACCCGGATGACCAGCCAGGCGAGCGTGCCGATCAGCACCAGGGCCAGCGTCCGGTTGATACCCGCCTCATGGCCGTGCCCGATGTGCGCCGCGCTGTAGCTGCCCAGCAGCAGACTGGCGCACAGCACGATCCGCAACGGCCACCGGCACCGGCGCAGCAGGTGCCACAGCGGGTTGTCCGGGCGCCGGGCGTCGATCCTTCGCAGCGTCCGGTCCACGGCCCAGCTCACGGCCAGGGTGATGACGATGGCGCTTCCGGCCACGATCACCGGTCGCAGCACGGTCTCCATATCGGCCTTCCTCGGACTTCTCGGCGTCGGCAGCGGTGCGCGGCTGCGGATGCCCCTTTGAGGGTAACTGGCACGATGGTGCGTGTAACCCGTCCACCCGCGCGAGGAAGCTCACCACATTGGCTGCCGCCACCGCCTTTTCCCAGGGGCTACCCCCGGGTCCCCCAGTCATCCTGTTCCACTCCATGTACGGGCTGCGGCCCGCGGTGCACGCGGCGGCCGACCGGCTGCGTGCCGCCGGACACGAGGTGGTGGTCCCGGACCTGTTCGACGGCAGGACCGCCGACACGGTCACGGACGGACTGGCGATCAAGGACGAGATCGGCCGCGAGGAACTGCTCAGACGGGCCGTCGCCGCCGCGGCGCCGCACTCCGCGGACGGGCTGGTCTACGCGGGCTTCTCGCTCGGCGGATCCATCGCGCAGAACCTCGCCCTGGCCGACGAGAAGGCCCGAGGCCTTCTCCTGCTGCACGGCACCTCGGACATCGCGGACGACGCCGCGACCGACATCCCCGTACAACTCCATGTCGCCGAGCCGGACCCGTTCGAGCCCGACGACTGGCTGAACGCGTGGTACCTGCGGATGCGGCGGGCCGGAGCCGATGTCGAGGTGCACCGCTACCGCGGTGCGGGCCACCTCTACACCGACCCCGACCTGCCGGACTGGGACGAGGAGGCCGCGGAGCGCACCTGGTCCACGGCCCTGTCCTTCGTCGCCGAGCTGTAGCCGCCGCTACTTCTTGGGGCCGACCTGCTGGTCGATGGCGGTGACCAGCTGGGAGGTGGGGATGATGCCGCTCGGCGGGAACTGGTTGCCGGCCACGTTGATCGTCTTGCCGTCGAGCACCACCGTCGGAGTGCCCTGGACACCGCTGGAGTTGAACGAGTCGGACATCTTCTTCGCCCAGCCGTCGTATGTGCCGTCCTTGACCGCCTTGTCGAAGGCCGCGTTGCCCTTCAGGGCCGGCACCTGGTCGGCGATCTTCAGCAGGTAGCCGGTGTCGCTGAACTTGTCCGTCGTCTCGTCCGGGTGGTTGTCCTTCGTGTACAGGGCGGTGTGGTACTGGACGAAGGCGTCGGTGCTGACGTTCAGCGCGGCGCCCAGGGCGCTGAGGGCGTGCATCGATCCGGAGCCGCCGCTGTTGTTGTCGATGAACGTGCCGAAGGTGTACTCGATCTTGTACTTGCCGTCGGTGACGCCCTGGAGCACGGTCTTGCCGTTCTGCTGCTCGAACGCGGCACAGACCGGGCACCGGGGGTCCTCGTAGAGCTTGAGGGTGTGCTGCGCGTTCTTGTTGCCGTAGACGACCGTGGTGCCGTTGGTGCCCGACGCGGCGGTGGGCACGGTGACCGGCTTGCTGGAGCCCGAGTGCGAGACGGCCACGGCCACGCCGCCCGCTATCGCCAGCGCGGCGACGATCGCCCCGCCCGCGATGAGCTGGCGGCGGAGCTTGTCCCGCTTCGCCTGCCGCTCACGCTCGGCCTTCAGCCGCTCACGCGCTGACGCCTTGTTCTCCCAGGAGTTCTTGCTGCTCATGATGGTCCGCTTCTCCGTCACGGTGGATGTACGTGGTACGTGGCCCGGTGTGGCGGCCCGACGGCAGGGTCAGGCCGCGACCGGGCGCGGCGGACCGCGACGTACGACGGAGTGCAGCAGGAGTGGCGGCACCGGCACGGCCGACCGGGCTTCCGGCCGACGCACTCGGAGCCGGGGCGGTCCGGCGACGTACGCGCACAGCACCGCGGCCGCCCGGGTCAGCGGGCGGAAGGCCAACGAGGCGGTGGCGCGCAGCAGTTGGTGCAGCGCCACCTCGCCGCGCCGCAGCCACCACGAGGCGACCAGCCCCACGGTGACATGTGCGGCGAGCAGCAGCCACGGCGCCGCCGGGTCGGCGACCGGCAGCCCGGCACCGGCCAGCGGGGTGCCGACCCGGCCGCCGTCGCAGATCACATCGGCGCCGAAGGACCGCAGCGCGCCGGTGACGGGGCCGCCGGCCGGTCCGTAGCAGGTGTGCTGGCCGGTGGTGAACACCGTGTCGGCGGCCAGCTCCAGCGGTACCAGCAGCGCCGCGACCGGCCAGAAGCCGCGCTCCCGCCCGGCGAGCGCGTAGGCGAGCGCGAACATGCCGAGGAAGGCGAACGCCACCGTGGTCAGCGGCAGCGGCAGCCGCGACAGCAGAACGTGCGAGGTGGAGGAGAGGGTGACGCACAGCGCGGCGAACAGCGCCGCGCGCGCCGCCCTGAAGTGTGCAGTCCCCTCCATGAAGCCAGAGTGTGCCACGGGAATCCGTATGCGGCGCCTAAAGGTCGCGCAACGATATGACCTGGCCCCTGCTGTCGGTACCGCGCACTAGACTTTCCACCTCTCCCAAAGCTCCCACCGGAGGTGTCCCGCACCGTGGCAAAGACCTTCACGCACCTGCACGTCCACACCCAGTACTCGCTGCTGGACGGGGCGGCGCGGTTGAAGGACATGTTCAAGGCGTGTCAGGAGATGGGCATGTCGCACATCGCCATGACCGACCACGGCAACCTGCACGGTGCGTACGACTTCTACCAGCAGGCGACCGGCGCGGGGATCACCCCGATCATCGGCATCGAGGCGTATGTGGCGCCCGAGTCGCGGCGCAACAAGCGCAAGATGCAGTGGGGCCAGCCGCACCAGAAGCGCGATGACGTCTCCGGCTCCGGTGGTTACACCCACAAGACGATCTGGGCGGCGAACAGGACGGGTCTGCACAACCTGTTCCGGCTCTCCTCGGACGCGTACAAGGAGGGCTGGCTGCAGAAGTGGCCGCGGATGGACAAGGAGACCATCGCCCAGTGGTCGGAGGGGCTGATCGCGTCCACCGGCTGCCCGTCCGGTGAGGTGCAGACCCGGCTGCGGCTCGGGCAGTTCGACGAGGCGGTCAAGGCGGCCTCCGAGTACCAGGACATCTTCGGCAAGGACCGTTACTTCCTGGAGCTGATGGACCACGGCATCGAGATCGAGCGCCGGGTCCGCGACGGGCTGCTGGAGATCGGCAAGAAGCTGGGCATCAAGCCCGTCGTCACCAACGACTCGCACTACACGTACGCGCACGAGGCCGACGCGCACGACGCGCTGCTGTGCATCCAGACCGGCAAGAACCTCACCGACCCCGACCGCTTCAAGTTCGACGGCACCGGCTACTACCTGAAGACGGCCGACGAGATGTACGCCATCGACTCCTCCGACGCCTGGCAGGAGGGCTGCGCCAACACCCTGCTGGTGGCCGAGCAGGTCGACACCACGGGCTGGTTCGAAAAGCGCGACCTGATGCCGCGCTTCGACGTGCCCGACGGGTACACCGAAGTGACCTGGTTCCGCGAGGAGGTCAAGCGGGGCATGGCCCGCCGCTACCCCGGCGGTGTCCCCGAGGACCGGCAGACGCAGGCCGAGTACGAGATGGACATCATCATCCAGATGGGGTTCCCGGGGTACTTCCTGGTCGTCGCCGACTTCATCATGTGGGCGAAGAACAACGGCATCGCGGTGGGCCCGGGACGTGGTTCGGCGGCCGGTTCGATCGTCTCGTACGCGATGGGCATCACCGACCTCGACCCGATCGACCACGGTCTGATCTTCGAGCGGTTCCTCAACCCCGAGCGCGTGTCCATGCCCGATGTCGACATCGACTTCGACGAACGTCGGCGCGCCGAGGTGATCCGTTATGTGACCGAGAAGTACGGCGCCGACAAGGTCGCCATGATCGGCACCTACGGCACCATCAAGGCGAAGAACGCGATCAAGGACTCCGCGCGCGTGCTGGGCTACCCGTACGCGATGGGCGACCGCCTCACCAAGGCGATGCCCGCCGACGTCCTCGGCAAGGGCATTCCGCTGTCCGGCATCCTCGACCCGCAGCACCCGCGCTACGGCGAGGCGGGCGAGGTCCGGGGGATGTACGAGAACGAGCCGGACGTGAAGAAGGTGATCGACACCGCCCGCGGCGTAGAGGGCCTGGTCCGGCAGATGGGTGTGCACGCGGCAGGCGTGATCATGTCCAGCGAGACGATCACCGAGCACGTCCCGGTCTGGGTCCGCGCCTCCGACGGCGTCACCATCACACAGTGGGACTACCCCACCTGTGAGTCGCTCGGCCTGCTGAAGATGGACTTCCTGGGCCTGCGCAACCTGACGATCATGGATGACGCGGTCAAGCTCGTGAAGGCCAACAAGGGCATCGACATCGAGCTGCTGTCGCTGCCGTTGGATGACCCCAAGACGTATGAACTGCTGTGCCGCGGCGACACGTTGGGCGTCTTCCAGTTCGACGGCGGGCCGATGCGTTCGCTGCTGCGGATGATGAAGCCCGACAACTTCGAGGACATCTCCGCCGTCTCGGCCCTGTACCGGCCGGGCCCGATGGGCATGAACTCGCACATCAACTACGCGCTGCGCAAGAACGGCCAGCAGGAGATCACCCCGATCCACCCGGAGCTGGAAGAACCGCTCAAGGACGTTCTCGGCATCACCTACGGCCTCATCGTCTACCAGGAGCAGGTGCAGAAGGCCGCCCAGGTGCTGGCCGGTTACTCGCTGGGCCAGGCCGACCTGCTGCGCCGTGCGATGGGCAAGAAGAAGCAGGAGGTCCTCGACAAGGAGTTCATCCCCTTCCAGAAGGGCGCGCGGGAGCGCGACTACTCCGACGAGGCCATCCAGGCGGTGTGGGACGTGCTGGTCCCGTTCGCCGGGTACGCGTTCAACAAGGCGCACTCCTCGGCGTACGGGCTGGTCACCTACTGGACCGCGTACCTGAAGGCCAACTACCCGGCCGAGTACATGTCCGCGCTGCTGACCTCGGTGCGGGACGACAAGGACAAGTCGGCGATCTACCTCAACGAGTGCCGCCGTATGGGCATCAGGGTGCTGCCGCCGAACGTCAATGAGTCGGACTCGAACTTCACCGCCCAGGGTGATGACGTGATCCTCTTCGGTCTGACCGCGGTCCGCAACGTCGGTCAGAACGTGGTGGATTCGATCATCCGCTGCCGCAAGGCCAAGGGGAAGTACACCTCGTTCCCGGACTTCCTGGACAAGGTCGAGGCGGTGGTGTGCAACAAGCGGACCGTTGAATCGCTGATCAAGGCGGGCGCGTTCGACGAGATGGGGCACACCCGGCGCGGTCTGACCGAGCACTACGAGGCGATGATCGACAACGTGGTGCAGGTCAAACGCAAGGAGGCCGAGGGCCAGTTCGACCTCTTCGGCGGCATGGGCGACGAAGACGCCAAGGACGAGCCCGGTTTCGGCCTCGATGTGACCTTCTCCGACATCGAGTGGGACAAGGCGTATCTGCTCGCCCAGGAACGCGAGATGCTCGGCCTGTACGTCTCCGACCACCCCCTGTTCGGCATCGAGCATGTGCTGAACGACAAGACGGACGCCGCCATCGCCCAGCTGACCGGCGGGGACTACGCCGACGGGGCGATCGTGACCATCGGCGGCATCATCTCCGGTCTGCAGCGCAAGATGACCAAACAGGGCAACGCCTGGGCGATCGCCACCGTCGAGGACCTGGCGGGCTCCATCGACTGCATGTTCTTCCCCGCCACCTACCAACTGGTCTCCACCCAGCTGATCGAAGACGCCGTGGTCTTCGTCAAGGGGCGCCTCGACAAGCGCGAGGACGTCCCCCGGCTGGTGGCGATGGAACTGCAGGTCCCCGACCTGTCCGAGGCGTCCGCCAACGCCCCGGTGACCATCTCCATCCCCACCGTCAAGGTCACCCCGCCGCTGGTCGCCCGCCTCGGCGAGGTGCTCGACAGCCACAAGGGCAACACCGAGGTACGGGTACGGCTGCAGGGTGCCCGCAAGACCACCGTGCTCCGCTTGGACCGGCACCGGGTCGCCCCCGACCCCGCCCTGTTCGGCGACCTCAAGGCACTGCTCGGCCCGGCCTGCCTGGGGGCGTCGCAGAGCTCTCAGGCCAGCTGACCACCGGCACACTTCGAGGGGCGCACCCGGGTTTCCCGGTCGCGCCCCTCGATGGTCCTACGGGGCCGGTCAGTTGAGCGGGTCAGTCGGGTCGCTCAGCTACGGCGGTCAGCTGTGGAGGTCAGTTGTGGAGGTCAGTTGTGGAGGTCGGCTGTGGCGGTCAGTTGTGACCGAAGCGCTTCTGCCGGCCCTTGTGCGCAATCGACATGTTCGGGATGGCCTCCTGCTGGGCCTCCATCGAGGCGGCCTTCGCCTGCTCCGCGCCGCGCTCGGCCGCGCTCCGGCTGCTCTCCGGCTGCCGACGTTCCTGTTTCTTGTTCTTGTTCTTGGCCACGATCGTGCCTCCTGTGGGCGATCTCGGACAATGGCCTGAGATGCGTCAGTCCCGAGACGGCTCCCGGGTGGAAAACAGACTTGCACGACGGAACGAAAGTCGCACTTCGGGCGTTTATTGGAGGGAAAGAGCGCCCTAATTCCGTATCCGCCACGCCGATGATCGAGTTCCCGCTCATATCCCCGGCGAGGTCGGGCAGACTCAAGGCAACATCGTGCCGGGGGGCGACCTGATGTAGAAAAGAGGGTGGAACGTGGACCGCTGCGTCGTCCTCGTGGACGCCGGCTATCTGCTCGGCGCCGCCGCGAGCCTGCTGGCTGGAGAACCCTCTCGGTCCCGGATCACCGTGGACCATGCCGCCGTCGTCCAGGGCCTGCGAGAACGGGCGGAACGTGAGACCGGCCAGCCGCTGCTGCGGATCTACTGGTTCGACGGCGCCCCGGACCGGGTGCCGCAACCGGAACACCGGCGGCTGCGCGTGATGCCGCGGGTCACCGTACGGCTCGGTGCGCTGACCCGTACCGACGGGCGCTGGGCGCAGAAGGGCGTCGACGCCGCGATGCACGCCGAGCTGTCCGAGCTGGCCCGCAACCGTGCCTGTTCCGATGTGGTCCTGGTGACCGGAGACGGCGATCTGTTGCCCGGAATGATGTCCGCCAAGGAGCACGGCGTCGCCGTCCACCTGTGGGCCGTACAGGCCGCCGACGGAGACTACAACCAGTCGGAGGACCTGGTAGCCGAGGCCGACGAGCGCCGCGTCCTCGACCGCGAGTGGATCACCCAGGCGGTGCAGGCCCGCGACACCGGGGCGGTGTGCCCGCCGCCCGGACCGCGTCCCGAGATCGCCGCGATCCTGTCCGCGCCGCTCCCCGAATCCGCGATGCCCGCCCCGGCCGCCAAACCGCCCGCCGAGGCCCCGCAACCGGTCAAGAACGGCCATGGCCCGGCACCCGCCGAAACCGCCGTCGGAAAGACGGGCGTCCCCACCCCCAAGGACCTCGCCGGACTCGGCGGCGGCCGGGGACCCGCGGGCGGCCACAGCACCCCGCACCCGCCCCCCGCCGCCACGCTGCGCTGGTCGTCCGAGAAGGGCTGGATCGAACGCGGCCCCGGCAGCGAGGCCGCCGACCCCGGGCTGCCCACCCTCGCCCAACTCACCAGCGCCGAACAGCGCTGGGCCGACCGCGAAGAGGACATCACCGCCGTCAGCGGCGACCCGTTCGAGGTCGGCCAGGTCTTCGCCCGCCGCTGGATCGACCGCCTCACCGACTCCGCCGCGCTACAGGCGCTCTCCGCCGAGTACCCCCGCGTACCGCACCGCATCGACGGCGAACTGCTGCGGTACGCGGCCCGCTTCGGCCTGCTCGCCCACAAGGACGACCAGATCGACGAACACGACCGCTACGCCATCCGAGCGGGCTTCTGGCGCGAGGTGGACACGCGCTCCGCCGGGCAGTCCGTGCCCACGGAGTAACCCCCGGTGGGGGTGCGTCCGGGCTGGCGGGGCGGATTTCCCCCGCGGGCGCGTCTCGTGTGGCGTCCGGGGTACCTGTCCCCGTTCCGGAACCGGCTGGGCACCCTGGCCCCCGGTGCGACAGGGGCGCCGGGGGACGGCGGTGACGGGGTGGAGGGCGGGCGATTTCCCCGGACGCCAGCCGAGACGCACCCGCGGAAGGCAATCCGCCTGACCGCCGCACAGATCGTCCCGGTACTCTCAGTGCTCGTGAGTACGGGCACTGAACAGGCGGCACCCAGCCCCGCCGCCGTGGCCCGCGAGGCGATGTGGACCGTCCGCGGGCTGGTCAAGAGCTACCCCGCTGGGCGAGCGCTACGGCGCCGCAAGCCCGCCGCCGCGCCCGCGGCGGCGGTCCGAGCCAACGACGGCATCGACCTCGACATCCGGCGCGGTGAGATCTTCGGCCTGCTCGGACCCAACGGCGCGGGCAAATCGACCCTGGTCCGCCAGCTCACCGGACTGTTGCGGCCGGACGCGGGCAGCATCACCCTCCTCGGCCACGACCTGGTGGCCCACCCCGAGCGTGCGGCCCGGCTGATCGGCTACCTGGGACAGGAGTCCACCGCCCTTGACGAGCTGACCGTCGCCCTCGCCGCCGAGACCACCGGACGGCTGCGCGGCCTCGACTCCCGTACCGCACGCGCCGAGCGGGACGCCGTACTCGAAGAGCTCGGCCTGACCGGCATCGCCCAGCGCCCGCTGAATCGGCTGTCCGGAGGGCAGCGGCGGCTGGCCTGCTTCGCCGCCACGCTGGTGGGGGAGCGGCCGATGCTCGTCCTCGATGAGCCCACCACCGGCATGGACCCGGTCGCGCGCCGCGCGGTGTGGACCGCCGTGGACCGCCGCCGGGCCGAACGCGGCGCCACCGTCCTGCTCGTCACCCACAACGTCATCGAGGCCGAGACCGTGCTCGACCGGGTCGCCGTCATCGACCGCGGCAAGGTCATCGCCTGCGACACCCCGTCCGGGCTGAAGGCGATGGTCGACGGCGACGTACGACTGGACCTGGTGTGGCGGGACGAGCCGCCGCTGGACCTTCCCGAGATCGCCGCACTGCGGGAGCACGCGGAAGCCGCCGGGCGCCGCTGGACGTTGCGGCTGCCCCAGGACCGGGCGCGGGCCGTGGTCGCCTCGGTCACCGCGGGACCCGCGTTCGCGGCGCTCGACGACTTCACGCTCGCCACCCCGAGTCTGGAGGACGTCTACCTGGCGCTCGGCGGAAGCCAGAAAGGACTGGTCAAGGCGTGACCACTGTGTCCGCTCCGAGGGTGCCGGTGATGCGCGGCGCCGTGGAAGACCCCACCGGGCTCGCGCCGCGCGCCCGGCTGTGGCCCGCGCTCGGCGCGGTCTACCGGGCCCAGCTGTCCCGGGCGAGGGTCGCGCGCATCCCGCTGCTGTTCGTGGCGACGTTCCAGTCGGTCGGGATCATGATCCTGATGCGCGGGGTCGTCTCCACCGGTTCCGACGCCGCCCGCGCGGTGGTCTCCGGCTCCAGTGTCCTGGTGGTGGCCTTCGTCGCGCTCAACCTGCTGGCCCAGTACTTCGGGCAGCTGCGGGCGTCCGGCGGGCTCGACCACTACGCGACGCTGCCGGTACCACCGGCCTCCGTCGTGCTGGGCGCGGCGGCCGCGTACGCGTCGTTCACCCTGCCGGGGACCGTGGCGACCGCGGCCGTCGGCTGCGTCCTGTTCCATCTGCCGCTCGGCGGCCTGTGGGTGCTCGGGGCGGTGGTACCGCTCGCGGGCGCCGCACTGGCCGGGCTCGGGGCGACGCTCGGGCTGCTCGCGCCGCGCCAGGAACTCGCCACGCTGTTCGGCCAGTTGGGCATGTCGGCCGCGCTGCTGCTCGGTGTGCTCCCGGCCGGACATCTGCCGGGCCCGGTGGGTTGGGCGCGGGACGTGCTGCCGTCCACGTACGGGGTGGAGGCCTTTGCCCGTACCTTCGACGTGTCGCCGGACTGGGCCGCCGTCCTGGGCGACCTGTCCGTGTGCGCCGCGGTGGGCGTGGTGTCGCTGGCGGTGGCCACCTGGGCCTACCGCAGGGCCGCCTACCGCTGAGCGGACCCGTGGCAGCCGGGCCTCCCGCCGCCAGCCCGGCGGGACCTGGCACCATATGCGGGTGACCGCACCGTTGACCCCGCACGACCACGACCAGCAGCCGCCGAACCCGCCCGCCCCGGATCAGGACGGCGGGGCCCCGGACGAGCGGCCCGACCTCGGCCGGGAACTGCGCGACGGGGCGATCGCCGCGGCGGCGGTGGCGGTGTGCGGGGCGCTCTTCGGGTTGCTGTGGGTGTGGCTCGCGCCGCAGGTACCGCTGATCTCGGACGGCTCGGCCGTCTACCTGAAGAACTCCGAGGGCGAGCAGGCGATCGGCGCCGACGGCTGGTTCGCGCTGATGGGCCTGGGGTTCGGCGTGGTGACCGCGGCGGCGGTCTTCCTGTGGCGGCGCGCCGGGGGAGTCGCGGTCGTGGTCGGGCTGGCCGTCGGCGCGGTGCTCGGCTCGCTGATCGCCTGGCGGCTGGGCGTGTGGCTCGGCCCCTCGCAGAACGTGGTGGCGCATGCCAAGGCGGTCGGCCCCAACAAGGTCTTCTACGCGCCCCTGGAACTGCGCGCCAAGGGTGCGCTACTGGCCTGGCCGGTCGCCGCGATGGCCGCCTTCCTGGCCCTGACCTCGGCGTTCGGTCCCCGCGAGGCACACCCGGAACCGCACTGGGACGGCTGGTCGGCCCCAGACCCGCAGGACGACACCCCGCAGCGCCCGGCCCAGCCGTAGGGCCACGCACTGGGGGCATCGGAGGCTCGCCCCGGCACGTCGTTCCGCCGCAATGGCGAGCAGCCACGGCCGGCGGTGCCCGACCGCCGCAACCCGAACGGAGCGCCCGTCGGACCGCGACGCCGGGCGGACCGCAACCGGCGTCACGCCGCCGAAAGGCGGCGAGAGGTCACGCCGGACGGTGGCCGTGGTTGGCGTGGCGCTTCTTGAGGCGCCACTTGCGTTTGCGGGTGCGTTTCGACATGGCGCTCGCTCCTCCGCGCGGCCGGGAAGCCGCGCTATGGCCAGCGTGCGCCCGGCGGGCGCGTCTGTCGAGACGACGGACACGCCGACGTCGAGACGGTCAGCCCCGGCCGATCGGCGCCGTCACCGCGCCGGTGAGCCGCACCAGATCCTGCGGGGCCAGTTCCACTTCCAGCCCGCGGCGGCCCGCCGACACGAAGACGGTGGGATGCCCGAGTGCCGACGCGTCGATGACGGTGGCCAGCCGTTTGCGCTGGCCGAGCGGTGAGATGCCGCCGCGTACATAGCCCGTGGTGCGTTCGGCGGCGGCCGGATCGGCCATCGCTGCCCGTTTGCCGCCAGCCGCCGCGGCGAGCGCCTTGAGGTCCAGCGACCCCGCCACCGGGACGACCGCGACCGTGAGCGCGCCGTCCACGTCCGCGACGAGTGTCTTGAACACGCGCTCCGGCGCGACGCCCATCGCCTGCCAGGCCTCCTCGCCGTACGACGCGGCGGCCGGATCGTGCTCGTAGGAATGCACGGTGAACGACATACCGGCCGCGCTCAGCGCGACCGTCGCCGGAGTCATTCCGGGCTTCGCCTTCTTGGCCAACTCCGCCACGCTCCCGGTCAGTTGCGGTTGGTCGGCTGCCGGGTCAGTTCGACGGCGGGCAGCGACGGGAGCTTACCGATCACAGCCGTCTCCCGGCGCAGGAGTTTCAGCTCCTCCGCGAGCCGGGTCGCGGTGTCCGGAGCCTCCAACAGCTCCTGCTTGACCGGAACTTCGACCACCGTCGCGGCGGCCACCAGATAGGACAGCACCGACGGCTGGTCGGGCAACTCCTGGGCAGTGGACAACGTCCGCTCCCGCGCACCCGCGAGCTGCTTCTGGTACGTACGGAACGCCCGCTCCACCTCCGCGGTGAGCGGCCCCGCGCCCGCGCCCGGCAACTCGGGCAACTCCTCGATCTCACCCACCAGATACGGCCCCGTCGCGTCCACCGACCGCAGCCGGAACCGGGTGGTGCCGGTCGCCACCATCTCGTACCCGCCGCCGTCCTTCTCCCGCAGCGAGGCCGCGTCCGCGACGCACCCGACCTCGTACAGCGCCTTGCTCAGATCGGGCCCGAAGCCGGCCGCCGCACCGCCGTCCGGCGCGCCCGGGCCACTCGGGGCGACCTCGTACCCGTCCCGGATCGCCACCACACCGAAGTGCCGCGGCGCGTCCTCGGAGAGCGCGAGCAGATCGCGGGCGAGGGCGCGGTACCGCTCCTCGAAGATGTTGAGCGGCAGCACGAGGCCCGGGAAGAGCACCGAGCCGAGTGGGAACAGCGGAAGTCGTGCGGTCACAACAGGTAAGCCTAAGCGCAGGCCCCGGACGCCAAGACCAGTTTCCCGGAGTAGGCAGGACCCAGGCCGGATCGCTATCCGCGGCGCAGCAGCCGTGACGCGCCGGTCACCACCGTCGACGCCAGGATCCAGCCGACCATGGTCATGGCGGCGGCCACCCACTGCGCGGTTCCGGCCAGCCGCCAGGCGTGGCTCTGGCCGAGGTCGACGATCGGCAGTAACAGATCCAGCGCGAACAGCGCCGGGTTCCAGCGCGGCCACGCCTGATCGTCCACCGGTGCGGGCGTCGGGCCCATCCCGAAGTACAGCGTCCCGGCCGCCCACAGCACGGCCATCCACAGCGCCGCCCGGCCCGGCCGGTATCCGTAGCCGACCGCGATGTCCTGCACCCAGCCCCACACCACGCCCGCCAGCGGCAGCGTCTCGCGGCGTCGGCGCTGCTTGGCCAGCAGCACCCGGCGCGCCTGCGAGTCCTCGCCACCGTCGCGCAGCACCTGCGCCAGGGTCTCGTACGGCTCCGGGTTGTACTCGGGCGTCGCGTCGGCCAGCCAGGCGATCCGCTGGTCCAGCGGGACGGGGCCGGGTGAGGACAGCGACTCGTAGCTGAACCCGGCGAGGTCGATACCGCCCCGCCCCGGCCAACTGGACGGCCGGTCCGTGAGGTTGCCGATCCGGGCACCGGCCAGCGAGATCCGCCCCGACGGCGGTTCGTCGAGGGTCAGCCGCAGCTCGGGCGTCTGAATCCGGCGCAGGGACAGCTGCTGGGTGCCGGTGAGCCGGAAGTGCGCCTTGTCCGCGATCACCGCGTTGCCGAACCGCCCGTCGTCGAGACGGATCCCGCCTTCTGAGGTGAAGCGCTGGGTGTGGACGCCCGCGGGCGGGGTGCCACCGCTCGAGTAGCCGCTGAACCAGCCGGAGCTCAGATAGAGGGTGTGCTCCACAGTGACCCGCGCGGCGTTGAGCGCGTACCGGCCGTATGGATTGTGCAGCGCGCTGCCGCGCAGGCTCAGTCGGCCGCCGATCCGCGCGCTGCGCAGGCTGATCTCACCGGTGGACTCCAGCAGCTCGGCCTCCACGTCCTGGGCGACGGTCAGCCCGTCCGCCGCGATGGAGTGGCCGCTGCGGCTCTGGCCCACCGTGAGCTGGTTGAGCACCAGATCGGTGCCGATGTGCGCGTCGGTGAGCCGGATCCCGCCCGGGACCGTGCACTGCGGCAGATGCAGATCGCCCTCGCTGTTCAGCCGGGCGGCCTCGATCCGCGGCACCAGGCAGCGCATCAGCCGCGCGGTGGTGAAATGGCAGGCGGGAAGCAGGAGTTGGTTGTCGAAACGGCAGTCCCGCAGCTCCACATAGGGCTGGACATGGCCGCCCGACAGGTTCAGCAACCCGGTGATCAATGCCCCCGTCAGCTTCAGCGCGGCGACCCGGCCAGGCTCACTGGGCGGCCCGTCGAGCAGCAGCAGCGCGACGATCTCCGCCCGCACGGTACGGCCGGGATCCGCGTCCTCGGGGCCGGGCACCGTGCCGTCCCCGTCCCGGCCGGGCTCCGCCCCGCGCGGCCCCGGCACTCCGGGTTCCGGCACAGCGCCGTCCGCGGCAGCGGTCCGGGCGCCACCGGTCGTGGCACCGGGCGATACCGGCACCGTGCGCCCGGTGTCGCCGCCGCCAGCCGTACCGTCCGCCGCCGCGTGTCCGGTGTCGCCGGTGGGGCCCGGCCGGGTGTCCGACTCGCCGGGTGCCGGTGAGCCGATTCGCAGGTCGCAGGTCGCGCCGCGGCGGAAGGCCTGCCACATGCGGCGCTCGGCGGGGGTCAGGTCTGCGGGCATGGCGGGCTGGCTCACGGTGTGGTCCCTTCCCGTCGGCGGCGGGTGATCACCCGGGACGCACGCTATAGGGCCCGCTACCTCCAGATGGCTGAATTCGGCCAGGGATCTGCCCGGAGCATGACAGGCTTTCCGGGACGCGCCATGTCTCACGGAGTGGAGGCCCGCCGCGTGTGGCCTGCGCGCTCTCTACACTTGGCACCGTGATCTCCCGAATTGATCTGCGCGGCGCCGCCTTCTCCGAGGCCTCCCTCAGTGGCGGAATCGACCGTGACCTGCTTCCCCGTGCCGAACTCGACGTGGAGGCCGCCCTGGAGAAGGTGCGGCCGATCTGCGACGACGTGAAGCATCGTGGCACCGCTGCGCTGATCGACTACGCGGAGCGGTTCGACGGTGTGAAGATCGACCGGACACGGGTGCCCGCCGAGGCGCTGAAGCGCGCGCTGCGAGAACTGGATCCGGCCGTGCGCGCCGCGCTGGAGGAGTCCATCCGCCGCGCCCGGCTGGTGCACGGGGAGCAGCGCCGCACCGACCACACCACCCAGGTCGTGCCCGGCGGCACGGTCACCGAGCGATGGGTGCCGGTGGAACGCGTGGGGCTGTACGTGCCCGGAGGGCGCGCCGTCTACCCGTCCTCCGTGGTGATGAACGTGGTGCCCGCCCAGGAGGCGGGCGTCGCGTCGCTCGCCGTGGCCTCTCCGCCGCAGGCGGACTTCGACGGGCTGCCGCACCCCACGATCCTCGCCGCCTGCGCGCTGCTCGGCGTGGACGAGGTGTACGCGGCCGGAGGCGCGCAGGCGGTCGCCATGTTCGCCTACGGCACCGAGGAGTGCCGCCCGGTCAACCTGGTCACCGGCCCCGGCAACATCTGGGTCGCCGCCGCCAAGCGGCTGCTCAAGGGACGCATCGGCATCGACGCCGAAGCGGGTCCCACCGAGATCGCCATCCTCGCCGACCACACCGCCGATCCGGCGCACGTCGCCGCCGACCTGATCAGCCAGGCCGAGCACGACCCGCTGGCCGCCGCCGTGCTCGTCACCACCTCCGCCGATCTCGCCGACGCGGTCGACAAGGAGCTCGACCGACAGGTCGAGGCCACCAAGCACACCGAGCGGATCACCGAGGCGCTCTCCGGCAGGCAGTCCGCGACCGTCCTGGTCGACACCATCGAGCAGGGCCTGGCGGTGGTGGACGCGTACGCCGCCGAACACCTGGAGATCCAGACCGAGAACGCCGCCGACGTCGCCGCCCGGGTGCGCAACGCGGGCGCGGTCTTCGTCGGCGCGTACGCTCCGGTCTCGCTGGGCGACTACTGCGCGGGCTCCAACCACGTACTGCCCACCGGCGGCTGCGCCTGCCACTCCTCGGGCCTGTCGGTGCAGTCCTTCCTGCGCGGCATCCACGTCGTGGACTACTCGCGCGACGCCCTCGCCGAGGTCGCCCACCACGTGGTGACACTGGCCGAGGCCGAGGACCTGCCCGCGCACGGCGCCGCCCTCAAGGCGCGCTTCGACTGGAAGGTGCCGCAGCGGTGACCCGAATCGACGATCTCCCGATCCGGGACGAGCTGCGCGGCAAGACCCCGTACGGCGCGCCCCAACTCGACGTCCCGGTACGTCTGAACACCAACGAGAACCCGTACCCGCTGCCGGAGCCGCTGGTCGAACGGATCGCCGAGCGGGTCCGCGAGGCGGCCCGCGGCCTCAACCGCTACCCGGACCGGGACGCGGTGGAGCTGCGCACCCAGCTGGCCGCGTATCTGACCCGGACCACCGGCCACCAGATCGGGCTCGCCGGTGTCTGGGCGGCGAACGGCTCCAACGAGGTCATCCAGCAGCTGCTGCAGACCTTCGGCGGGCCCGGCCGCACCGCGATCGGCTTCGAGCCCTCGTACTCGATGCACGCGCTGATCTCCCGCGGCACCGGAACCGGCTGGATCTCCGGGCCGCGCAACGCCGACTTCACCATCGACGTCGAGGCGGCGAAGGCCGAGATCGCCGCGCACCAGCCCGACGTGGTCTTCATCTGCTCGCCGAACAACCCCACCGGCACGGCCGTGGACGCCGAGACCGTGCTCACGCTGCACGACGCCGCGCAGGCCGCCAAGCCCTCGCTGGTGGTGGTGGACGAGGCCTATGGCGAGTTCTCGCACCGCCCGTCGCTGCTGCCGCTGATCGAAGGCCGTCCGAATCTGGTGGTCTCCCGCACCATGTCCAAGGCGTTCGGCGCCGCCGGACTGCGCCTGGGCTACCTGGCCGCCGACCCGGCCGTGATCGACGCGGTCCAGCTGGTACGCCTGCCGTACCACCTGTCGTCCGTCACCCAGGCCACCGCGCTCGCCGCTTTGGAGCACACGGATACGCTGCTGGGGTACGTCGAGCAGCTGAAGGCCGAGCGGGACCGGTTGGTCACCGAATTGCGGGCGGTCGGCTGCGAGGTGACGGACTCGGACGCCAACTTCGTGCAGTTCGGACGGTTCGAGGACGCGCACGCCGCCTGGCAGGGTTTGCTGGACCGCGGCGTACTGGTCCGTGACAACGGAGTACCGGGTTGGCTACGCGTCACCGCGGGCACCCCGGCCGAGAACGACGCGTTCCTCGATGCGGTACGCGAGCTGATGAAGGAGAACGGAACGTGACAGCGGTGCGGAGCACCTCCATTGAGGGTGGTGGTGGGCGACGGGAGGGCATGAGGCGCGTGGGCCGCGTGGAACGCACCACCAAGGAGACCTCGGTCGTCGTCGAGATCAATCTTGACGGCACCGGACAGGTCGATGTGTCGACGGGCGTCGGCTTCTACGACCACATGCTGGACCAGCTGGGCCGCCACGGCCTGTTCGACCTCACCGTCAAGACCGACGGCGACCTGCACATCGACACCCACCACACCATCGAGGACACCTCGCTGGCGCTGGGTGCCGCGTTCAAGCAGGCGCTCGGCGACAAGCGCGGCATCGTCCGGTTCGCCAACGCCTCGGTCCCGCTGGACGAGTCACTGGCCCAGGTGACCGTCGACCTCTCCGGGCGCCCGTTCCTGGTGCACACCGAGCCGGAGGGCATCGCGCCCATGATCGGCACGTACGACACCACCATGACCCGGCACATACTGGAGTCCTTCGTCGCCCAGGCGCAGATCGCGCTGCACGTGCACGTCCCCTACGGGCGCAACGCGCACCACATCGTGGAGTGCCAGTTCAAGGCGCTCGCCCGCGCTCTGCGCTACGCCTCGGAGATCGACCCCCGGCAGACCGGGATCCCGTCCACGAAGGGCGCGCTGTGAACAAGGGAGCGATGCTCTTCATATTGCTGGGGCTGTTCCTCGCCGGAGGCGTTTACTCCTTCTGGAAGCAGAAGTTGCCGAAGAGCGTGGTCGTACTGCTCGGCATCGGCTCGGCGATGTCGCTCGCCGCGGGACTGCTGCGGCTCTAGAGCCGTGCCAAGCGCTGGAACCGTGAAGCCGACGGAACCGCGGAACTGGGAAAGGGACAAGCGATGAGCAAGCGCGTGGTCGTCTTCGACTACGGCTTCGGCAACATCCGTTCCGCCGAACGGGCACTGGCCCGGGTCGGCGCCGACGTCGAGATCACCGCCGACTACGACGCCGCGATGGCCGCCGACGGGCTGCTGGTGCCCGGCGTCGGCGCGTTCGCCGCCTGCATGGCCGGGCTGAAGGCGGCGCGCGGCGACTGGATCATCGGGCGGCGACTGGCCGGCGGGCGGCCGATCATGGGCATCTGCGTCGGCATGCAGATCCTGTTCGCGCGCGGCGTCGAGCACGGCGTGGAGACCGCGGGCTGCGACGAGTGGCCCGGCACCGTGGAGCCGCTGCGGGCGCCGGTCGTTCCGCACATGGGGTGGAACACCGTCGAGGCGCCGAAGGACTCGCAGCTGTTCGCCGGGCTCGACAAGGACGAGCACTACTACTTCGTGCACTCCTACGGGGTACGCGAGTGGGAGCTGCAAGTCACCAACGACGCCATCCGTGCCCCCAAGGTCACCTGGGCGACGCACGGCGAGCGGTTCGTGGCGGCCGTCGAGAACGGGCCGCTGTGGGCCACCCAGTTCCATCCCGAGAAGTCCGGCGACGCCGGTGCCCAGCTGCTGACCAACTGGATTGAGACTCTGTGATGCCGAAGCTCGAACTCCTCCCCGCCGTCGACGTACGTGACGGCCAGGCCGTCCGCCTGGTGCACGGCGAGTCCGGTTCCGAGACCTCGTACGGCGACCCGCTGGCCGCCGCCCTCGCCTGGCAGCAGGCGGGCGCCGAGTGGCTGCACCTGGTCGACCTGGACGCGGCCTTCGGCACCGGCGACAACCGCGAGCAGATCGCCGAGGTCGTGCGCTCCATGGACATCAAGGTCGAGCTGTCCGGCGGCATCCGCGACGACGCCTCGCTCGCCGCGGCGCTCGCCACCGGCTGCACCCGCGTCAACCTCGGCACCGCCGCCCTGGAGAGCCCGCAGTGGGTGGCCAAGGCCATCGCCGAGCACGGCGACCGGATCGCGGTCGGCCTGGACGTACGCGGCACCACGCTGCGCGGCCGCGGCTGGACCCGGGACGGCGGCGACCTGTACGAGACGCTGGCCCGCCTCGACTCCGAGGGGTGCGCCCGCTACGTCGTCACCGACATCGCCAAGGACGGCACGCTGCAGGGCCCCAATCTGGAACTGCTGCGCAACGTCTGCGCCGCGACCGACGCGCCCGTGGTCGCTTCCGGCGGCGTCTCCTCGCTCGATGACCTGCGCGCCATCGCCGCCCTCGTCCCCGAGGGTGTGGAAGGCGCCATCGTGGGCAAAGCCCTCTACGCCAAGGCATTCACCTTGGAAGAAGCGTTGGAGGCAGTGTCACGATGACCGAAACCCCCGCCGTGCGGCGAGTGCAGACCGACAGCCCCTGGGAAGAGACCATCGGCTTCGCCCGAGCCGTCGCGGTCGGCGACCGGGTCCTGGTGTCCGGCACGATGCCGCTGGTCAAGGGGGTGCTGCAGGGCGAAGGCGACCCGTATCTGCAGGCCAAGGCGGCCTTCGCGAGCGCCTTCGCGGCGCTGGAGCCCCTGGGTCTGGGGGCCTCGGACGTCGTCCGTACCCGTATGTACATCACCCACGCCCGCGATGTGGACGCGGCGGGCCGCGCCCACAAGGAGCTGTTCGACGACATCCGGCCGGCCTCGACCCTGCTCGTGGTCTCCGGTTTCGTCGACTCGCGGGTGCTGGTCGAGGTGGAAGTCGAAGCAGCGCGTCCGGCGGCCCGCCCTGATGGACGCCGCGCTGATGAACCGAGTGGAGATACGCCGTGAGCCTGGCCGTCCGGGTCATTCCCTGCCTCGACGTGGCCGACGGCCGCGTGGTCAAGGGCGTCAACTTCCAGAACCTGCGGGACGCCGGCGATCCCGTCGAGATGGCGAAGGTGTACGACGCGGAAGGCGCCGACGAGCTGACCTTCCTCGACATCACCGCCTCCTCCGGCAACCGGGAGACGACCTACGAGGTGGTGCGCCGCACCGCCGAGCAGGTCTTCATCCCGCTGACCGTCGGCGGCGGTGTGCGCACCGCCGAGGACGTCAACAAGCTGCTGCGGGCCGGCGCCGACAAGGTCGGGGTCAACACCGCGGCGATCGCCCGGCCGGAGCTGATCCGGGAGATCGCCGAGCGGTTCGGCAGCCAGGTCTTGGTGTTGTCGGTGGACGCCCGCCGATGCCCAGAGGGCACGGTCACGCCGTCGGGATACGAGGTCACCACGCACGGCGGCCGCCGGGGCACCGGCATCGACGCGGTCGAATGGGCGCACCGCGCCGTCGAGTTGGGCGCCGGGGAGATCCTGCTCAACTCGATGGACGCCGACGGGACCAAGGACGGCTACGACACCGAGATGATCGAGGCGGTCCGCAAGCACGTCACCGTCCCGGTCATCGCCAGCGGCGGCGCGGGCAAGCTCAGCGACTTCCCGCCCGCCATCGCGGCGGGCGCGGACGCGGTACTGGCCGCCTCCGTGTTCCACTTCGGCGACCTGCGCATCAACGAGGTCAAGCGGACGCTGCGCGAAGCGGGCCATCCGGTCCGCTAACGGACCGGATGGGGGGCTCGGCTGGGTGTTGCGGTGCCCGCGGCCGGCAGGCGCTGGTGGATGCCGCGCTACCGCCGGTCCGCGCCGTGGGGCTGCTCCCCGTCGCGGTGGACGGTTTTCTTGGGGGCACCCCCTCCCGCGGGACAAGCCGTCGGGAGGCAATCCTCAGGCGTCGATGCCGAGTTTGGCGCTGCGCAGCTTCTCGACGGCGTCCTGGTCGCCGTCCAACTCGACGTGTGCGACGGACTGCCGACCGAACGTGAACAGCGTCAGCTCGCCCGGCTCTCCCGTCACGGTGACCACCGGCGCGCCCCGGTGCGCGACCGCCGTCTGACCGTCGGGGCGGCGCAGCACCAAGCCGACCGGGGCCTTGCGGCCGAGTACCCGCGCCGCCCGCTCCAGCCGCTTCCACAGCACGTCGGAGAAGACCGGGTCGATGGTCCGCGCCGTCCACTCGGGCTGGGCCCGGCGGACGTCCTCGGCGTGCACATAGAACTCGACGCTGTTCGCGGCCTCGTCGATCTGCTTCAGCGCGAACGGTGAGGAGCGGGGCGGGCCGGTGCGGATGAGCTGGATCAGCTCCTCGTACGGCTTGGCGGTGAACTCCTGCTGGACCCGGTCGAGTCGGGACTTCAGCGGTTTGAGCAGGATTCCGGCGGCCGCGTCGGGGCGCCGCTCCCGGACCACCACATGGGCGGCCAGGTCGCGCGCGGTCCAGCCCTCGCACAGCGTCGGCGCCCCGGGGCCAGCGCTCTCCAACAGATCCGCGAGGAGGAGACGTTCGCGCTGCGCATGAGTCGACATGGCGGCAGCGTACGTCCATCCCGGTCCGGGCGGCTACGGCAACGGGCCGGTCAGCTGCTTGCCGTCCATCGAATTGCTCAACGTCAGCGAGCAGGAGACCGTGTTCTCACCCTGGAACTGATAGGTGGTCAGGTCCGGGTAGAGCGCGTAGTTGTAGTACGTCTGCCCGTCCCTGGGTATGGACTCCAGCCGCTTCTTGGCATCCGGCTCGCACAGGTCGAGAACCTTCGCCTTCAGGTCGTCCTCGGTGCTGATGGTGCCGGTCAGGGTCTCGTTGGCGATGACCTCGCCGTCGTGCCCCGAGCCGCACGAGACCTTCGTGATGTCCTGGACATGGCTGTCCAGGCTGGGGGAGTTGAAGCAGTCGCCGGGCGAGAGCTTCACATACGTCAGATGGTGGCTGGCCGACGGCTCGGGTATGCCGGGCAGTGAGGCGCCGTCGGACGGGTTCTCGCTCGGCAGGTCGGACGTCGCCGAATCCGAGGGCGCCGGTGACGACGACGCGGACGGTGAGGCGGAGCCGTTGTCCTGCGCCGCGCTGTTCTTGTCGCTGTGGCTGCTGCCGAGCCACACGATGCCGCCGATGACGACGGCCAGCACGACCACGGCGCCGATCACTATGCCCGCGACCTTCGGACCGTTGCCGCCGCCGTTCGGGCCGGGCGGAGGCGGCGGATACGGACCGCATCCGCCCGGGCCACCAGGACCGTATCCACCGGGCCCCGCGGGGCCGCCGGGCGTCCCCGGTCCGTAGCCGCCGAATCCGGTGGGACCGGGCGGTGCTTGACCGTATCCGCCATTGCCGGGCGGAGGCGGCGGGCCGAAGCCCTGCGGCGGGCCGAAGCCACCCCCTGAACCCGGGGGTGGAGCGTCATTCGGCGGCGGAGGGAAACTCATGACCGAAGCATGCCCCATAGGACTGACAGTCGTTCGTGGGGGATGCCAAGTCGTGACTCCCAGCTCAGCGGCGGCTGTTGCGTTCCGCCGCAGGGGACACAGGCGTCCGTGCCGCACCACGGCACGGCCGTTTTCCGTATCCGGCGCGGCTGATCCACAATGGGGGGCATGTCGGCCGTCTCCCGCCTTGATCCCGCCATCGCCGCCCGCCTGAAGCGGTCCGCCGACGGCCTGGTCCCCGCCATCGCCCAGCAGTACGACACCGGTGAGGTGCTGATGCTCGGCTGGATGGACGACGAGGCGCTGCACCGCACTCTGACCACCGGCCGCTGCACCTACTGGAGCCGCAGCCGCCAGGAGTACTGGGTCAAGGGCGACACCTCGGGCCACGTACAGCACGTGAAGTCGGTCGCCCTCGACTGCGACGGCGACACCCTGCTGGTCAAGGTCGACCAGGTAGGCGCCGCCTGCCACACCGGCGACCGCACCTGCTTCGACGCGGATCCGCTGCCGCTGGGCTAGGCCCGCCCGGCGGATCCCGACGGCCGGGGCGCGGCGGGTCGCTGCCGGTTCGATACCGCCGGTCCACGCCGCGGGGGTACTCGCCGCCACGGCGACAAGAGTTCTCGCCGGACGGCGAGAACTCGCCATCGCACGGCAGGGAATCCCACCCACCGTTACGCGCAGTAATTCGCGCCCCCGTTGCGCGACAAGATCTTTCCGCCGCGACCGCGAGTACCCAGGACGCCGCGGACCGGCGGTGCGCATCAGTCCACAGATCCGACGAATGCGGTAAGCACGGTCCGCCGCGACGGCGAGCACCCACCATGGCGCGGATCGGCGGTGCCAAACCAGCCGCAGGTCCGATGAAAGCGGCCGGACGGCAAGAACTCGCCGCCGCGACGGCGAGCACCCACCACGGCGCGGATCGGCGGTGCCAAACCGCCCGCGGACCCGACGCATGCCCACCGGGCGGGAAGCATGCCCCGCCGCGACGGCGAGCGCCCGCCACGGCGCGAACCGGAGGTGCCAAACCAGCCGCAGGCCCGATGAAAGCCGCCGGACGGCGAGAGCTCGCCGCCGCAACGGCGAGCACCCCCCAACCCGGACCAGCCGCGCCGAACCGCCGCGAACCCGGTGAGAGCTCCCCACGGCCGTGGCGCGTCGGGATGCGGTCCGTGTGATCCCCCGCCCGGGCAGGGCCTAGGCTTCCGCCCATGACCACGGGCTATGTCACCCCCGACCTCGAAACGTTCCGCGACCTCGCCCGGGACCGCCGGGTCATCCCGGTCACCCGGCGGCTGCTCGCCGATGGCGACACGCCCGTCGGGCTGTACCGCAAGCTGGCGGCCGAGCGCCCCGGGACGTTTCTGCTGGAGTCCGCGGAGCACGGCCGCTCCTGGTCGCGCTACTCCTTCGTCGGTGTACGCAGCGACGCCGCCCTGACCGAGCGCGACGGGCAGGCGCACTGGCTCGGTACGCCGCCGGTCGGCGTCCCCACCGGCGGCGATCCGCTCAGCGCGCTGCGGGCCACCATCGAGACCCTGCACACCCCGCGTGACCTGCATTCAAGCGGTGCGCTCCCGCCGTTCACCGGCGGGATGGTGGGCTACCTCGGCTACGACGTCGTACGCCGACTGGAAAAGCACATCGGCGAGCACGCCAAGGACGACCTGCGGCTGCCCGAGCTGACGATGCTGCTCACCTCGGACCTCGCCGTGCTCGACCACTGGGACGGCACCGTCCTGCTGATCGCCAACGCGATCAACCACAACGACCTCGACACCGGCGTCGACGAGGCCTACGCGGACGCCGTCGCACGGCTCGACAACATGGCCGCCGACCTCGCCCGTCCGCTGGACAGCTCCCCGTGCGAACTGCCGCCCTCCGAACTGCCGGAGTTCACCGCGCTGTGGGGCGGCGCCGCGTACCAGGAGGTGGTCGAGGACATCAAGGAGCGCATCCGCGCTGGTGAGGCGTTCCAGGTCGTGCCCTCGCAGCGGTTCGAGACACCGTGCCCGGCGAGCGCGCTCGACGTCTACCGCGTACTGCGGGCCACCAACCCCAGCCCGTACATGTACCTGCTGCGTTTCGACGGCTTCGACATCGTGGGCTCCTCGCCCGAGGCGCTGGTCAAGGTCGAGGACGGGCAGGCGATGGTGCACCCCATCGCCGGAACCCGGCCGCGCGGCGGCACCCCGCAGGAGGACCAGGCGCTCGCCGAGGAACTGATGGCCGACCCCAAGGAGCGGGCCGAGCATCTGATGCTGGTCGACCTCGGCCGCAACGATCTGGGGCGGGTCTGCGAACCGGGCAGCGTCGAGGTGGTCGACTTCATGTCCATCGAGCGGTACAGCCATGTGATGCACATCGTCTCGACGGTCACCGGGCGAGTCGCCGAGGGCCGTACCGCCTTCGACGTGCTGACCGCCTGCTTCCCTGCCGGGACCCTGTCGGGTGCGCCCAAGCCGCGCGCGATGCAGATCATCGACGAGCTGGAGCCCACCCGCCGGGGGGTGTACGGAGGCTGCGTCGGCTATCTGGACTTCGCCGGGGACTCCGACACCGCGATCGCCATCAGGACCGCGCTGCTGCGCGACGGCACGGCGTATGTGCAGGCGGGCGCGGGCGTGGTCGCGGACTCCGACCCGGTGGCCGAGGACAACGAATGCCGCAACAAGGCGGCGGCGGTGCTACGGGCGGTCGCCACGGCCAACCGGCTCTGAGCGGAGGTGGGTTGGGCCGCCCCCGGGAGTGGGCGGCCCAACCCGCTTACGGGTCAGCCCTTGAAGGCGGCGGTGCCCTTCGGGGTGCCGAGGCCCGTCGGGCCGTCGTACCCGGACTTGGCGGTGCACAGGTAGCTGCCGCCGCACGAACCGTTGGAACCGCTCGTCACATCGTTCAGCGCCGAGGTGTGGGCGTACGGGAACGACGCCGGTGTGGAGCCGGAAGACGGCTTTCCGGCGAGTGCGTACACGCTGGCGATGATCGGCGAGGAGACACTGGTGCCGCCGAAGACCTCCCACCCCGGGTCGCCGCCGTAGGTGTCGTAGACCGCGACACCGGTGGCCGGGTCGGCGACCGCCGAGACATCGGCGACGGTGCGTTTGCCGCAGCCGCTGTCCTTCTGCCAACTGGGCTTGGCGTCATTCGCCGAGCAGCCGGATCCGGCGCCGTTCCAGGCGGTCTCGGTCCAACCGCGGCTGTTGGACGCCGTGGTGAGGTGGGTGCCGCCGACGGCGGTGACGTACCGGGAGGCGGCCGGGTACTCGACGCCGTAGCCGGAGTCGCCGGAGCTGACGGTGATGGCGACGCCGGGGTGGTTGAAGTACTTGCTGTCGTAACCGGGGTCGGACGAGGACTCGCCGCCGCCGTAGCTGTTGGAGACGTACTTCGCGCCGAGTTTGACGGCCTCGTTGACTGATGCGCCGAGGTCGGCCATGGACGCCGAGTTGGCCTCGACCAGCAGGATGTGGCAGCTGGGGCAGACCGCGCCGGCCATGTCGACGTCCAGCGACTCCTCCTCGGCCCAACCGGCGTCGGGCGAGGGCAGCTTGGTGGTGCTGCCGGTCTGGCCGACCTTCTTGAAGCAGCCGTTGCCGCTGGTGCAGGCGGGCAGGCCGAACTGCTTGCGGTAGGCGGCCAGGTCCTTCTCGGCGTTGGGGTTGTCCTGCGCGTCGACGATCGCCACGGTCGCGCCGGAACCGCCGCTGGACGGAAGCGAGTAGGCCTTGTGCAGGTCGCTCGGGCCGAAGCCGGAGGGGGCGGCCTCGGGGGAGACACCCGTCGCCTTGGCGGCGACCGTGCCGCCGACCACCTTGAGCGCGTTGCACGCCGCCCAGTCGGCCTTCTTGGGGATGGCGCAGGAGCGGACGGTACGGACACCGTGCGCGCCGGAACTCAGCGGGGACTGCTGCGCGTTGGCGGCGGGTGCGGCGGCGAAGCCCGAGAGCGCGAGGCCCGCCGCGGCGGTCAGGGAAAGCCCGGCGCGGTAAAGCGCCTTGGGCATGGATCTGCGCAATGTACTGCCTCCTGTGGCTGGTGACCCGGAGTCATGAGGGGGGACAGGCCACGGCGGGCAGGGGCCGAGCCATGGCCTGCTTGCGCGTTGGTGTGGGCGGTACCGGGGTCCGGGAGCGAAGCCCCCGGAAAAAGCTGCTCAACCTCCGTGCGGGCGGGACGCCCGTGTCGGCCCGTGGACCGATATCCGGAGGAGGATTGCCGGATAACGTAATGTGACCGGCGCACGTCAACAAGGGTGCAAACCTGACTCTGTACCGCTGCTTTGCCGGCGGATGGGGTTCCGGGGGGAAGAAATTGCCCGCCCATGGGGGCGGGCGGCGCTTGAACCGCCGCCCGCGGGGTAGGCACTACAAATCGCCGTCAGCGGCCCCCGGGTGCCGGGCCGTCGCGCGGAGACGAGATAGTGGAAGGCGTGAGTGCCGCCGCCGTACCCCCGCCCCGCCCCGCCGAGGGATCCGCCGCCGAACCGCCGAGCCGCGGTTCCGGACGGCGCAGCCTTGCCGTGGCGCTGCTGCTCGGCGCGGCGGGCGCCGCGCTCGTGCTGCTCGCGGCGGGCAAGACCTGGTCGACGGGAACGGCGCCGTCGGCGGGCAGTGTGGTCCCGGTCAGCGCCACCGGCAAGGCGGTCACCGGGCTGCCCGACGCCCTGGCCCTGGTCGGGCTGGCCGCGCTGGTCGCGGTCTTCGCGGTGCGCCGGGTCGGGCGCCTGGTCGTCTCGGTGCTGCTCGCGCTGTGCGGCGCCGGAACCGTTGTGGCGTGCGTCACCGGCGCCGCCGACACCAAAGCGCTCAACGCCGCCGCCGCCAAGGCCAGCGGCCTGACCGGCACCGCCGTCCAGCACGTCGGCCACACCGGCTGGCCCTGGGCCGCCGCGGTGGGCGGTGTGCTCCTCCTGCTCGCCGGAGTGCTGGCGATCGTGCGGGGCGCCGCCTGGCCGGCCATGTCCAGCCGCTACGAGCGCGCGGGCGGCCCCCGCCCCCAGCGTGCCGCCCGCCGCGCGCCCGACCCCGAGCAGCCCGGCGAAATGTGGAAGGCCCTGGACCGCGGCGAGGATCCCACCGGCGACTGAACTTGGGTGCCGGGCCCCCGATCACGAGCACTGCTGCGGACGGGTGACAATGGTCCGAGGATCAGTGCGCCCTCGGTCGGCGCCAGAGCAGTTTCAAGGAGGAAAAATGGCGGGAAACAGCCACGGACACACGCCTGCCGCCTGGACCGGCGTGACCATCGCCTTCATCGGCTTCTGCGTCTCGGGTGTCTTCACCGTGGCGGCGCAGCCGGTCGGTTTCTGGGCGGGCCTGGTCGTGGTCGCCCTCGGCGGCGTCGTGACGCTGGGCATGCGCGCGGCGGGCCTCGGCGCCCCCATGCCGCAGAAGTCCGGTCGCTGAGGCCTGTCCGGCGGTTGTTCACCGCCCAGGTGCCCTGGGTCGCGGTGGTCGCGGTACCGCCGCTTGGCACCGTGGTCGCGTGCCCCGGCAGAGCTTGCCGCCGGGGCGGCGAGTAGACGTACGACGCGGACCGGCGGTCCCACGACCGCCGACGCCCGGCGAAGAGTCGGCCGTACGGCCACGCGTCACCGCGTAAGGCGTGGCGTCGGGAGCACCGGTGCTGCGCCTCCCGGTGTTTCCAGGGAGAATCGGCACGTGTCGTCCCTCCAACCGGCCAGCCCGGCCGATTCCGGTGACCGTCCCCAGCGCCCGACCACCGCGCCCAACGGCGAGCCGGACGCCCGCGCCGGGCAGACGGCGACGGCCGTAACCCCGTCCGCGCCACATGGCGTACCCGCTGGGCGCCCGGCCTCCCGGTCCCTGCCCCGGCGTGTCAGCGCTCCCGTCGGCCTGTTGGCCGCAGCAGCGGGGGCCTTCGCGTACGTGGGGTCCGTGGACCCCAACCACCCGGGGCACTACCCGGTCTGCCCCTTCCTGTACCTGACCGGCTGGTACTGCCCCGCCTGCGGCGGACTGCGCAGCGCGTACGCCGTGGTGCACGGCGACTTCGGCGGTGCGCTGCGCGACAACGCGCTGGCCGTCGTCGGCTACGGGATCGCCGCCGTGCTGTGGGCGCTCTGGCTCTCCCGCGAGGTGCGCGGCCGCCCTACCGCGCTGCGCGTGCCGCGGGCGGTGTGGTGGGGGCTCGGCGCGGTCGTACTGGTCTTCAGCGTTGTCCGGAACCTGTGGTTCGGGGCCTTCCTGGCCCCCTAGGCACTGCTCCGAGTAGCTGTATTTGTCCAGGTGATGGGACTAGCGGCGACCGGATGCCGGATCTTCGGCCCGCGGCGGATACCATCGCACTACCTGAGCTCCACAGATCCACCAGTAGGTTTTCGGAATTTCGACAACCGCCACCGGAAGGGGGCCGCTCGCGTGAGTGTGCTCGACGAGATCATCGACGGAGTCCGCGCCGACCTCGCCGAACGGCAGGCGCGTGTCTCCCTCGACGAGCTCAAGGAGCGGGCGGCCAAGGCGCAGCCGGCGAAGGACGGTGTCGCCGCGTTGCGTGGCGACAGCGTGAAGGTGATCTGCGAGGTCAAGCGGTCGAGCCCGAGCAAGGGCGCGCTCGCCGCGATCGCCGACCCCGCGGGCCTGGCCGCGGACTACGAGGCGGGCGGCGCCGCCGTCATCAGCGTCCTCACCGAGCAGCGCCGGTTCGGCGGCTCCCTGGCGGACCTTGAGGCGGTGCGGGCCAGGGTGGACATCCCGGTCCTGCGCAAGGACTTCATCGTCACCGCCTACCAGCTGTGGGAGGCACGGGCGTACGGCGCCGACCTCGCGCTGCTCATCGTCGCGGCCCTTGAGCAGGAGGCGCTGGTCTCCCTCATCGAGCGCGCCGAGTCGATCGGGCTCACCCCGCTCGTCGAGGTGCACGACGAGGAAGAGGTCGAGCGGGCGGTGGACGCCGGGGCGAAGATCATCGGGGTCAACGCCCGCAACCTGAAGACCCTTGAGGTCGACCGGGGCAACTTCGCGCGTATCGCGCCGGAGATCCCCGGCCACATCGTGAAGGTCGCGGAATCGGGCGTACGCGGCCCGCACGACCTGATCGCCTACGCCAACGACGGCGCCGACGCCGTACTCGTCGGCGAGTCCCTGGTCACCGGCCGCGACCCCAAGGCCGCCGTCGCCGACCTCGTCGCCGCTGGCGCGCACCCCGCGCTGCGCCACGGCAGGGACTGACAGCCCATGCCGTCCCCGGTCTCGTGCCCGCCCGCAGAGCCGGCGACCGCTGTCGCGGTCGCCCGCCTCGGCGGACGCGCGCTGCCCGGGACGCCCGTCGCCCACCGCCCGGAAAAGGGCCGCGCCACACTGGCCGCCACCGACCCGCACGCCCCTCTGCGCCGCGGCTGCAAGCCCCGCGGCTGCCGGGCCCCCGCACGGCGGGTGCTCGGGCGGCGCGTGCGGTACGTCATCGGCTGTGAGCCGGGCCAGGTGAACGGCAGGCGATGGCGCCGTCGCGAAGCGACGCGGTCGATCGCCTGACGGCGATCGCCGCCGGGCTACGGGTTCGGCGCCGCGCGCCACGGCCTGTCCGGTGGATCTGACCACTGGGGTGTCGTGGGTCGCGGCAGTCGCACGACCGCCGGTCCGCACCATCGTGGTCGCTCGCCATCGCGGCGGAATCCTCTCTTGCCGCCGCGACCCCGACCAAGATTCGCCGATCAGGCCCTTGGGCCTGTCGGGCGCTTCGTCGGGTCGCGGGCAGTTCGGCGTCCTCGGCATGCGCCGCGGGATTCTCGCCGTTGTGGCGGTCGGGGCCTTCGCTGCGGTGGTGAGTCCGCGAGGTGGCGGATCGGCAGTCACGCGGTTGCCGTAGCCCGCGGCACGCCCCGGCGATCGCGCGGTGGCCGCGGTCCGCGGCTCCGCTGCCGGGCGCAGGCCGTAACGCCGATCCGGCGTCGCCGGTACGGGCCGTGGGGCTGCTCGTTGCCGTGGTGGTGGGAGATGCCGCCGCCACGGTGAGCGACCGCGAGGCCGCGGACCGGCGATCGCGCGATGGCCGCAGCCCGTGCCGCCACCGCCGGGCCGTTCGCAACGCCGTCCCGGCGCCGCCGCCGCTAGAGTCGCATTCGCCGGGAAAACCACGTATTCGCCGCAAACCACGGAGTACGGGGCGCAAGCCCCGTCGAGGAGTACACCGAATGTCCACCGACTTCTTCATCCCGGACCCGGAGGGTCAAGTCCCCAACGCCGAGGGCTACTTCGGCGCGTTCGGCGGGAAGTTCATCCCCGAGGCGCTGGTCGCCGCGGTCGACGAGGTCGCCGCCGAGTACGAGAAGGCCAAGGGCGACCCGGCCTTCGCAGTGGAACTGAACGACCTGCTGGTCCACTACACCGGACGCCCCAGCCCGCTCACCGAGGTCAAGCGGTTCGCCGAGCACGCGGGCGGCGCGCGGATCTTCCTCAAGCGCGAGGACCTCAACCACACCGGCTCGCACAAGATCAACAACGTGCTGGGCCAGGCACTGCTCACCAAGCGCATGGGCAAGACCCGGGTGATCGCCGAGACCGGCGCCGGGCAGCACGGCGTCGCCACCGCGACCGCCTGCGCGCTGTTCGGCCTCGACTGCACGATCTACATGGGCGAGGTGGACACCCAGCGCCAGGCGCTGAACGTCGCCCGGATGCGGATGCTCGGCGCCGAGGTCATCGCCGTGAAGTCCGGTAGCCGTACCCTCAAGGACGCCATCAACGAGGCGTTCCGCGACTGGGTCGCCAACGTCGACTCCACGCACTACCTGTTCGGCACGGTCGCCGGACCGCACCCCTTCCCGGCCCTGGTGCGCGACTTCCACCGGGTCATCGGGGTGGAGGCGCGGCGGCAGATCCTGGAGCGCGCCGGACGGCTGCCGGACGCCATCTGCGCCTGCGTCGGCGGGGGCTCCAACGCGATCGGGATCTTCCACGCCTTCCTGCCCGACGAGGGCGTACGGCTGGTCGGTCTGGAGGCGGCCGGACACGGCGTCGAGTCCGGTGAGCACGCGGCGACCCTGACCGCCGGAGACCCCGGCATCCTGCACGGGTCGCGCTCGTACGTACTGCAGGACGAGGACGGCCAGATCACCGAGCCCTACTCGATCTCCGCCGGACTCGACTACCCCGGCATCGGCCCCGAGCACTCGTACCTGAAGGACATCGGCCGCGCCGAGTACCGCCCGGTGACCGACGACGAGGCCATGCAGGCGCTGCGGCTGCTGTCCCGCACCGAGGGCATCATCCCGGCCATCGAAAGCGCGCACGCGCTCGCGGGCGCCCTGGAACTCGGCCGTGAACTCGGCCCCGACGGGCTGCTGTTGGTCAACCTCTCCGGCCGCGGCGACAAGGACATGGACACCGCCGCCCGTTACTTCGGGCTGTACGACACACCTGAGGGGGACGCCAAGTGAGCGGGAACATCCAGCTGTTGAACGAGGCGCTGGCCACCGCCAAGGCCGAGAACCGCGCCGCCCTGGTCGGCTACCTCCCCGCGGGCTTCCCGTCCGTGGCCGAGGGCACCGCCGCCGCGATCGCCATGGTCGAAGGCGGCTGCGACATCGTCGAGATCGGACTGCCGCACAGCGATCCGGTGCTCGACGGGCCGGTGATCCAGACCGCCGACGACATCGCGCTGCGCGGCGGCGTCAAGATCGTCGACGTGGTCCGCACGGTCGGCGAGGTCCACGCCGCGACGGGTGCGCCGGTGCTGTGCATGACGTACTGGAACCCCGTCGACCACCATGGCGTGGAGCGGTTCGCCGAGGAACTGGCCGACGCCGGGGGAGCGGGCTGCATCCTGCCCGATCTGCCGGTGGAGGAGTCCGGCGGATGGCGCGCGGCGGCCGAGCGGCACGGTCTGGCCACCGTCTTCGTGGTCGCGCCCAGCAGCCGTGACGAGCGCCTTGCGAAGATCACCGCCGCAGGCTCCGGCTTCGTCTACGCGGCCTCGCTGATGGGGGTCACCGGCACTCGCGCATCGGTCGGCGCACAGGCCGCTGACCTGGTACGGCGTACCCGGGCGAGCACGGATCTGCCGGTCTGCGTCGGACTCGGCGTCTCCAACGCGGAACAGGCCGCCGAGGTGGCCGGATTCGCCGACGGCGTGATCGTCGGCTCGGCGTTCGTCAAGCGCCTGCTGGACTCGCCCGACACGGAGTCCGGTATCGCCGCGGTCCGCGGCCTTGCGGGGGAGTTGGCGACCGGCGTGCGTAAGCGCTGAGCCGCGGACGGTGATCCGTTCGAGGGAATTGACCGCCGGGGACGCGCGATGACGTGTCCCCGGCGCGTTAGGCAGGGGCGTGAGCGACAAGAACAGCGAGGGAAAGCGCAGCGCCCGTGAGCGGCTGCAGGCGGAACGCGAGCGGGAGAAGGCCCGCGGCAAGCGCAAGAGAACCCTGGTGGTGGCGGGCGGGATCGTCGCCGTACTGGCGATCGCCGCGGCCGTCGGAATCATCGTCTCCAACACCAAGAGCGGCACCAGCGGCACGGTGACCCCGCCCAAGGGCGCCGTGGGCAAGAACGATCTCGCCATTCCGGTCGGCAGGAACGGTGCGCCCTCGACGCTCACGGTGTACGAGGACTTCCGCTGCCCGGCCTGCGACGCCTTCGAGAAGGGCTTCCGCGACACCGTCCACGGCCTGATGGACAGCGGCCAGCTGAAGGGCGAGTACCACCTGGTCCGGCTGATCGACGGCAACTCCGGCGGCACCGGCTCGCTGAACGCGGGCAACGCGGCGGCCTGCGCACAGGACGCCGGGAAGTTCCGCGACTACCACGACGTGCTCTACGACAACCAGCCCGATGAGCGGGTCGACAAGTTCGCCGACAAGAACTACCTGCTCCAGCTCGCCGACAAGGTGCCGGGCCTGAAGACGCCGTCCTTCACCTCCTGCGTGCAGAACGGCACGTACGACGCGTGGGTGAACAAGTCCAACGCCGACTTCAACAGCTCCGGCTACAGCTCGACCCCGACCATCCTGCTCAACGGCAAGAGCATCTTCGGCGAGAACCAGCCCCTCACGCCCGACATGCTCAAGTCCGATGTCACCGCCGCCAACAAGGGCAAGCCGATCCCCAGCAGCTGACCGGCCCCGTTACGGACCCGTTGCCGGGCGGATTGCGCCCGCCCCCGCCCGGCACGGTAGCGTCGGGTACGCCATGGACCTCGCATACATTCCCAGCCCGTCGAGGGGCGTCCTCTACCTCGGCCCGATTCCGCTGCGCGGTTACGCGTTCTGCATCATCATCGGCGTCTTCGTCGCCGTATGGCTGGGCGGGAAGCGGTGGGCCGCACGCGGCGGGCAGAAGACCACCGTCGCCGACATCGCGGTGTGGGCGGTGCCGTTCGGCCTGCTCGGCGGGCGGCTCTACCACGTCATCACCGACTACGAGCTGTACTTCGGCAAGGGCCGCGACTGGGTGGGCGCCTTCAAGGTCTGGGACGGCGGTCTCGGCATCTGGGGCGCGATCGCGCTCGGCGCGCTCGGCGCGTGGATCGGCTGCCGCCGCCGGGGCATCCCGCTGCCCGCGTACGCGGACGCGGTGGCCCCCGGCATCGCCTTCGCCCAGGCCATCGGCCGCTGGGGCAACTGGTTCAACCAGGAGCTGTACGGCGGCCCGACCAAACTGCCGTGGGCGCTGGAGATCGATCCGGCGCACCGCCCGGCGGCCACCCCGGACATCGGCCTGTACCACCCGACGTTCCTGTACGAGTCGCTGTGGTGCGTCGGCGTGGCGCTGCTGGTGATGTGGGCCGACCGCAGGTTCCGCCTCGGGCACGGCCGGGCCTTCGCGGTGTACGTGATGGCCTACACCGTCGGCCGGGCCTGGATCGAGCACATGCGGGTCGACTACGCCCACATCATCCTCGGCGTGCGGCTCAACGACTGGACGGCGATGATCGTCTTCCTGGCGGCGGTGCTGTACATCGTGATCTCGGCGCGCCTGCGGCCGGGCCGCGAGGCGGTCGTGGAACCGGCCGCCGCCGACCCCGACGGCGGACCGGAAGCGGCGGACGCTCCCGCCGACCAGAAGGCGGAGCCGGACGCCGGAGCCGGGACGGACACCGGCGAAGCACCCGCCACCGGCGCGACCGGCGCGCCGCACGGCACACCCGCACAGGATGCCGGCACGGCGGACACCCGCCCCGCGGACCAGGCGCCCAAGAAGGCCTGAGGCCTCAAGAAGGCCTGCCGCGACAACCTGAGAAGGCCGCCGGATCTGACGGATCCGGCGGCCTTCTCGCGTACCCGGACCGTCTCCCGGGAACCGCCACCGCGGGGGTACGCACCCGCTTTGGCCAGGCTTTCCTTGCTGGCAGCGGTCGCAGAATCGTGCGTATCTTCGACGCGTTGGGGAGGGACCAGGCGGTTCCGCACCTGGCCCGGAAGGGAGACCGAGCAGATGTCCACCGTCGTCGAGAACGAGGCCGAGCGCTTCGACTACCACGTACCGCACCACAGTCACCGGGATGTCAACGGCGGCTGGCTGCGCCCGGCCGTCTTCGGAGCGATGGACGGACTGGTGTCCAACTTCGCGCTGATGACAGGTGTGGCGGGCGGCCATGTCTCCCACAAGACCATCGTGATCGCCGGTCTTGTGGGGCTGGCGGCCGGTGCGTTCTCCATGGCCGCCGGGGAGTACACCTCGGTCGCCTCGCAGCGCGAGCTGGTGGAGGCCGAGCTGGAGCTGGAGCGGCTCGAACTGCGGCGCAACCCGAAGGACGAGCTGTACGAGCTGGCCAGGCTCTACGAATCCCGTGGCGTGGAGCCGGAGCTGGCGATGGAGGTCGCCCGCCAGCTGTCGGCCGACCCAGAGCAGGCGCTGGAGATACACGCCCGCGAGGAACTGGGCATCGACCCGACCGACCTGCCGTCGCCGGTGGTCGCCGCCGTCTCATCATTCGGATCGTTCGCGGCGGGTGCGCTGCTGCCCGTACTGCCGTACCTGCTGGGTGCGAGCACGCTGTGGCCCGCGCTGGTGCTGGCGCTGCTGGGGCTGTTCGCCTGCGGTGCGGTGGTGGCCCGGGTGACGGCCAGGTCGTGGTGGTTCAGCGGGCTGCGGCAGCTGGTCTTGGGCGGAGCGGCTGCCGGGGTTACCTTCGTCCTGGGCTCGCTGTTCGGGACCGCGGTCAGTTAGCCTGGTCAGCCGGGCCGTGACGCAGGCCACAAGCCGCCGATAGCCCGTTGTGTTACTCGCTCGTTTCGGCGCGCTTGCGGCAGGGCATGAGGTACACGCGCGCCGGGGCAGTGTCGCCCACAAAGCGCCGGGCGACCGTCCCGAACGCCCGCTTCTCGCAGCCTTGCGTCCACATGTTGGAAGCCGATATCCACTGTTCGGGATCCGGGCCATCATGTAACCTGCACGAAATCGCAGAGGGCCAGCGTCGTCCCTGTTGCGCCGTGACATCACTCCGGCAATACACATGCCACGACGACGGGAGAGCCGATGCGTTCCGCGTCCACGCACTCCGAGCCCGGCACCCGCTGGGCCCACATGGACGGGCGTCCCGCCCCGCAGGGGATGTACGACCCCCGCAACGAGCACGACGCCTGCGGCGTCGGCTTCGTGGCCACCCTCACCGGCGAGGCGGACCACGCGCTCGTCGAACAGGCGCTGACCGTCCTGCGTAACCTGGAGCACCGCGGAGCCACCGGCTCGGAACCCGATTCAGGCGACGGCGCTGGAATCCTTGTCCAGATCCCGGACAGCTTCCTACGGGAGGCCGTCTCCTTCGCCCTGCCCGCGGCCGGTTCCTACGCCGTCGGCATCGGCTTCCTGCCGGTCGAGGACGAGGCCCGCGCCAAGGCGGTGGACTCCATCGAGCGGATCGCCGCCGAGGAGGGTCTGGAACTCCTCGGCTGGCGCGAGGTGCCCGTCGCCCCCGAGCTGCTGGGCGCCTCGGCCCGCGCCACCATGCCGTACTTCTCGCAGCTGTTCGTCGCGGACGCCACCGGTCGGCGGCAGGGCCTCGACCTGGACCGGCTCGCCTTCGTGCTGCGCAAGCGCGCCGAGCGCGAGGTGAACGTCTACTTCCCGTCGCTGTCCGCGCGCACCATCGTCTACAAGGGCATGCTGACCACCGGGCAGCTGGAGCCGTTCTTCCCCGACCTGTCCGACCGCCGGTTCGCCACCGCGATCGCCCTGGTCCACTCCCGCTTCTCCACCAACACCTTCCCCAGCTGGCCGCTCGCCCACCCGTACCGGTTCGTCGCGCACAACGGCGAGATCAACACCGTCAAGGGCAACCGCAACTGGATGCGCGCCCGGGAGTCGCAGCTGGCCAGCGACCTGATCAAGGGCGACCTGGAGCGCATCTTCCCGGTCTGCACCCCGGACGCCTCGGACTCCGCCACCTTCGACGAGGTCCTTGAACTGCTGCACCTCGGCGGCCGGTCGCTGCCGCACAGCGTGCTGATGATGATTCCGGAGGCGTGGGAGAACCACGACTCGATGGACCCGGCCCGGCGAGCCTTCTACCAGTACCACTCCACGATGATGGAGCCCTGGGACGGCCCGGCCTGTGTCACCTTCACCGACGGCACCCTGGTCGGCGCGGTGCTGGACCGCAACGGTCTGCGCCCCGGCCGCTACTGGGTCACCGACGACGGCCTGGTGGTCCTGTCCTCCGAGGTCGGCGTGCTGGACATCGCCCCCGACAAGGTGGTCCGCAAGGGCCGACTGCAGCCGGGCAGGATGTTCCTGGTCGACACCGCCGAGCACCGCATCATCGAGGACGACGAGGTCAAGGCGCAGCTCGCCGCCGAGAAGCCCTACGCCGAATGGCTTGAGGCCGGGCTGATCCACCTCAAGGACCTGCCCGAGCGCGAGCACATCGTGCACACCCACGCCTCGGTCACCCGCCGCCAGCAGACCTTCGGCTACACCGAGGAGGAGCTGCGGGTCATCCTCGCGCCGATGGCCAAGGCCGGCGCCGAGCCGATCGGCTCGATGGGCACCGACTCGCCGATCGCCGCGCTCTCCGAGCGGCCGCGGCTGCTGTTCGACTACTTCACCCAGCTGTTCGCGCAGGTCACCAACCCGCCGCTGGACGCCATCCGCGAGGAGCTGGTCACCTCGCTGATCTCCGCGGTCGGCCCACAGGGCAACCTGCTGGAGCCGACGCCCGCGGCCTGCCGCAACGTCACGCTGCCGTTCCCGGTGATCGACAACGACGAGCTGGCCAAGCTCATCCACATCAACGCCGACGGCGACATGCCCGGCTTGAAGGCCGCGACGCTCTCCGGCCTGTACCGGGTCGCGGGCGGTGGCGAGGCGCTCGCCGCCCGGCTCGCCGAGATCTGCGCCGAGGCCGACGCCGCCATAGCGGACGGCGCCCGCCTGATCGTGCTCTCCGACCGGCACTCCGACGCCGAGCACGCGCCGATCCCGTCGCTGCTGCTGACCTCCGCGGTCCACCACCACCTCATCCGGACCAAGACCCGCACCCATGTCGGCCTGCTGGTCGAGGCCGGTGACGTACGCGAGGTGCACCATGTCGCGCTGCTCGTCGGCTACGGCGCGGCTGCCGTCAACCCGTACCTGGCCATGGAGTCCGTCGAGGACCTGGTGCGCGCAGGGACGTTCCTGCAGGGCATCGAGCCCGAGGACGCGATCAAGAACCTGATCAAGGCGCTGGGCAAGGGCGTCCTGAAGGTGATGTCCAAGATGGGCATCTCCACCGTCGCCTCCTACCGCGGCGCCCAGGTCTTCGAGGCCGTCGGCCTGGACGAGGCCTTCGTGGAGACCTACTTCCACGGCACCACCACCAAGATCAGCGGCGCTGGACTCGATGTCATCGCCAAGGAGGTCGCCGCCCGGCACGCCAAGGCGTACCCGGCCTCCGGCATCACCGCCGCCCACCGCCGACTGGAGATCGGCGGCGAGTACCAGTGGCGCCGCGAGGGCGAACCGCACCTGTTCGACCCGGAGACCGTCTTCCGGCTCCAGCACGCCACCCGCTCGCGCCGCTACGACATCTTCAAGAAGTACACCGAGCGCGTGAACGAGCAGTCCGAGCGGCTGATGACGCTGCGCGGTCTGTTCAACCTCAAGGCGGGCGAGCGCCCCTCGATCCCGCTCGACGAGGTCGAGCCGGTCTCCGAGATCGTCAAGCGGTTCTCCACCGGCGCCATGTCGTACGGCTCCATCAGCCGTGAGGCACACGAGACCCTCGCCATCGCCATGAACCAGCTGGGCGGCAAGTCCAACACCGGCGAGGGCGGCGAGGACCCGGACCGCCTCCACGACCCGGCCCGGCGCTCCGCGATCAAGCAGGTCGCCTCCGGCCGCTTCGGCGTCACCTCCGAATACCTGGTCAACGCCGACGACATCCAGATCAAGATGGCCCAGGGCGCCAAGCCCGGCGAGGGCGGCCAGCTGCCCGGCCACAAGGTCTACCCGTGGGTCGCCAAGACCCGGCACTCCACCCCCGGCGTCGGCCTGATCTCCCCGCCGCCACACCACGACATCTACTCCATCGAGGACCTCGCCCAGCTCATCCACGACCTGAAGAACGCCAACCCGCAGGCCCGCATCCACGTGAAGCTGGTCTCCGAGGTCGGCGTCGGCACGGTCGCGGCGGGCGTCTCCAAGGCGCACGCGGACGTCGTGCTGATCTCCGGCCACGACGGCGGCACCGGCGCGTCCCCGCTGACGTCGCTCAAGCACGCGGGCGGCCCCTGGGAGTTGGGCCTGGCCGAGACCCAGCAGACGCTGCTGCTCAACGGGTTGCGCGACCGGATCGTGGTGCAGACCGACGGCCAGCTGAAGACCGGCCGGGACGTGATCATCGCCGCGCTGCTCGGCGCCGAGGAGTTCGGCTTCGCCACCGCGCCGCTGGTCGTCTCCGGCTGCGTGATGATGCGGGTCTGCCACCTGGACACCTGCCCGGTCGGCATCGCCACCCAGAACCCGGTGCTGCGCGAGCGGTTCAGCGGCAAGGCCGAATTCGTGGTCAACTTCTTCGAGTTCATCGCCGAAGAGGTCCGCGAACTCCTCGCCGAGCTCGGCTTCCGCTCCATCGAGGAGGCCGTCGGGCGCGCCGAGCTGATCGACACCGCCCAGGCCGTCGACCACTGGAAGGCCCAGGGCCTGGACCTGGCCCCGCTGCTGTACGTGCCCGAGCTGCCGGACGGCGCGGTACGCCACCAGGTCACCGTCCAGGACCACGGGCTGGAGAAGGCGCTCGACAAGCAGCTGATCAAGCTGGCAGCCGACGCGCTGGACAACGGCACGCCGGTGCGCGCACAGGTCCCCATCCGCAACATCAACCGCACCGTCGGCACCATGCTCGGCCACGAGGTGACCAAGCGGTACGGCGGCGCGGGCCTGCCCGACGACACCATCGACATCACCTTCACCGGCTCCGCCGGGCAGTCGTTCGGCGCGTTCCTGCCCAAGGGCATCACGCTGCGCCTGGAGGGCGACGGCAACGACTACGTGGGCAAGGGCCTGTCCGGCGGCCGGGTCATCGTCCGCCCGGACCGCGGCGCCGACCACCTCGCCGAGTACTCCACCATCGCGGGCAACACCCTTGCCTACGGTGCCACCGGCGGCGAGCTGTTCCTGCGCGGCCGGGTCGGCGAACGGTTCTGCGTCCGCAACTCCGGCGCCACGGTGGTGGCCGAAGGCGTCGGCGACCACGGCTGCGAGTACATGACCGGTGGACGCGCGGTCGTCCTCGGCGAAACCGGACGGAACTTCGCCGCCGGAATGTCCGGCGGCATCGCCTACGTCCTCGACCTGGACCCGTCCCGGGTCAACAACGGAATGGTCGGTGTCGAACCGCTCGACGCCGACGACATCGCGTGGCTGCACGACGTGGTGCGTCGCCACCAGGAGGAAACCGGCTCCACCGTCGCCGAAGCGCTGCTCGCCGACTGGGGCACCACACTCACCCGCTTCGGCAAGGTCATGCCGCGGGACTACAAGGCAGTGCTCGCCGCCAAGGTTGCCGCCGAGCAAGCGGGACTCTCCGAGTCCGAGACCACGGCGAAGATGATGGAGGCGGCTCATGGCTGACCCGAAGGGCTTTCTGACCACCGGGCGCGAGATCGCCACCTCCCGCCCGGTCGAGGACCGGGTCAAGGACTGGAACGAGGTCTACGCCCCCGGCTCCCTGCTGCCGATCATCAGCAAGCAGGCCGGACGCTGCATGGACTGCGGCATCCCGTTCTGCCACAACGGCTGTCCGCTGGGGAACCTCATCCCGGAGTGGAACGACTACGCGTACCGCGGTGACTGGAAGGCCGCCTACGAGCGGCTGCACGCGACCAACAACTTCCCGGAGTTCACCGGTCGGCTCTGCCCCGCGCCGTGCGAGGCCGCCTGCGTGCTCGGCATCAACCAGCCCGCCGTCACCATCAAGAACGTCGAGGTCACCATCGTCGACAAGGCGTGGGACAACGGCCATGTCACCCCGCAGCCGCCGGACCGCCTCTCCGGCAAGACCGTCGCGGTGATCGGCTCCGGACCGGCCGGACTCGCCGCCGCCCAGCAGCTCACCCGCGCCGGGCACACGGTCGCGGTGTACGAGCGTGCCGACCGCATCGGCGGTCTGCTGCGGTACGGCATCCCCGAGTTCAAGATGGAGAAGCGGCACATCAACCGCCGTATCGAGCAGATGCGCGCGGAGGGCACCAAGTTCCGTACCGGGGTGCAGATCGGCACCGATCTGGACGCCGCCGTCCTCAAGCGGCGGTACGACGCCGTGGTGATCGCGGCCGGTGCCACCACCGCCCGCGACCTGCCGGTACCCGGACGTGAACTGACCGGCATCTACCAGGCGATGGAGTACCTGCCGCTGGCCAACAAGGTGCAGGAAGGCGACTACGTCACCTCCCCGATCTCCGCCGAGGGCAAGCACGTCGTGGTCATCGGCGGCGGCGACACCGGCGCCGACTGCGTCGGCACGGCGCACCGGCAGGGCGCCGCCTCCGTCACCCAGCTGGAGATCATGCCGCGTCCGGCGGACGAGCGCCCGGCCCACCAGCCGTGGCCGACGTTCCCGATGACGTACAAGGTCACCTCCGCGCACGAGGAGGGCGGCGAGCGCGTCTACTCGGTCAACACGGTCAGGTTCGAGGGCGACGAGGACGGGAACGTGCAGTTCCTGCACCTGGTCGAAGTCGAGTTCAAGGACGGCAGGTTCGAGCCGAAGCCCGGCAGCGAGCGCAAGATCCCGGCCCAACTGGTCACCCTCGCCATGGGCTTCACCGGCACCGACCAGCGCAACGGCCTGGTCGAGCAGCTCGGCCTGGAACTGGACGCCCGCGGCAACGTCGCCCGTGACAAGGAGTTCGCCACCAACGTCGACGGTGTGTTCGTCGCCGGTGACGCGGGCCGCGGCCAGTCGCTGATCGTATGGGCGATCGCCGAGGGCCGCTCGGCCGCCCGCGCCGTCGACCACTACCTGACCGGAACCAGCTCGCTACCGGCACCGATCCGCCCGACCGACCGCGCCCTGACGGTCTGACGGCGACCACGAGTGAGCCGTACAACGCCGTACGGCTGGCAAGGCGGCGCCCGGCCCCCCAACCCCGACCGGGGGGCCGGGCGCCGCGCCATGTCCGCGCGGAGGCGTAGCCTGATCCTGGTTTACCGGACGGTAGTTGGGGAGGCATCAGGGTGGTAGAACACCGCAGCGTCGACGTGAACGGCATCCGGTTGCACATCGCCGAAGAGGGCGAAGGGCCACTGGTCGTCCTGCTGCACGGATTTCCCGAGTGCTGGTACTCCTGGCGGCACCAGTTCGCGCCGCTGGCCGCCGCCGGATACCGCGTCGTCGCCCTCGACCAGCGCGGCTACGCCCGCAGCGACCGCCCGCGGGAGGTCAAGGCGTACACCATCCTGCACCTGGTCGGCGACGTCATCGGTCTGATCCACGCCCTCGGCGAGGAACACGCCGTGGTCATCGGCCACGACTGGGGCGCACCGGTCGCCTGGCACACCGCGCTGCTGCGCCCCGACGTGGTGACCGCCGTCGCGGGCCTGAGCGTCGCACCGCCGACGCGCGGCTCCGTACCGCCGCTGCGGGCCATGCGCGAGCGGTTCGACGGCCAGTTCTACTGGAACTACTTCGAGACCCCCGGCGTCGCCGACGCCGAGCTGGCCGCCGACCCCCGCGCCACGTTCCGCCGCACGCTGTACGGCGCGAGCGGCGACAACCCGCACAACGACCCGCCGGGCCAGCCGCTGGTCCCGCCCGGCGGCGGCTTCCTCGACCGGATCAAGGCCCCGGAGAAGCTTCCCTCCTGGCTCACCGAGGAAGACCTCGACGTCTTCACCGCCGAATACGCCGAAGCGGGCTTCACCGGCGGCCTGAACTGGTACCGCAACCTCGACCGCAACTGGGAACTGACCGCCGCCTGGGACCGCGCCACCATCCAGGTCCCCGCGCTCTACATCACCGGCGACCGCGACCTCGTCTACCGCTTCCCCGGTATGGACCAGCTGCTCCCCGCACTGACCACCCTCCACCCCCAGCTCCGCGAGCCCCTGATCCTCCCGGGCTGCGGCCACTGGACCCAACAGGAACGCCCGGAGGAGGTCAACGCGGCGCTGCTGGAGTTCCTGGACTCGCTGTAGCAAGCCCCGATCCGGTCCACGGGCAGGCCATGAAGCCTGTCCGAGGACCGGGGCGGAGCCCTGGCGAAAAGGGCGGGTGGGTGGGAGGAGAAAGCTACGTGTCGCACTGCAACTCGGAGCGACACAGCCCGCACCGAGCCGTCAACCGCCCCCGCACCGGAACCCGGATCCGCTGGTGGCATGTGGGACAGGGGAACGACACCCGCAGCGGCGACCCGCTCTCGAACGCGTACCCGCCCGCCCGCACGGCCGTCCCGCCGCTCCAGTCCCCCCGCTGCACATAGCGCCGCTCGGCGGCGTACCGCCGACGGCTGGCCCAACCGCACTTCACCAGCGGCGGCTGCCGTAGATCCGCCTGGGCCTGAGCGAGCCCGGCCCGATACGCGTCGCGCGCCTGCGCGCTGGAGAACCACGGCTCGATGTCATCGCCGAAGGCCAGCGCCCGCTTGGCCAGGACGTAGCCGAACTCCTCCGGAGTCAGATAGCCGAGCTTGGACGCCGACCGCACCAGGCGGTCCCCGCGCACATTGCTCTCCTCCCGGTAGGCGTCCAGCAGCAGCCAGCCCGCACCGAGATAGGTGGTCGCGGTGTCCGTCAGGATCTCGTTGTCCCGGGTCCCGGGAAAGCTCAGGCCAAGCCGGTGCAGATAGACGTGCATCACCTCATGCGCCAGACAGGCGCCGATGTCGCGCCGATCGTCCTTGAACCGCGCGTTGAGCTCGATGAAGTACTCGGGCCCCGCCTCCAGCTCGACGTTCCCGGCGTGCACCATGTCGCGAAACGCCACGATCATCCGCGCGTCCGGCAGCCGCAGATGCTGCAAGATGGTTCGGGCGACCTGCTGGGTGCCCAGATAGATGTCGGCCTCCGGCGGTATGCGGACCTCGTCCGGCAGTACGCTGCGCGCGAACGTGCTGACGGTGTCGTACGACAGCCGTTTGTAGAGCGCGGTCAGGGAGGCCTGGATCGTCTCCAGGTGCGGGAAACCGTGCAGGATCTCCCCAGAAGCCGGTCCTGACCGGTCTGCGGGTCCGGCGTGACGTGTCACGGGCACCTCCCCAAGGACTCTCGCCCTTACGAGACTACGTGCCGCCACCGGGTTTCGCCCTTGGCTCAACCATGCCGCGGTATCGCCTCCCCCCGCTTACCGTCGGCTCATGGAGACCCTACAACTCGCCTCTGACATCTGGATGTTCCGCTTCGCCATCGGCCAGGCCTACGCCGTACGCACCGCGGACGGCTTCGCCCTCGTGGACTGCGGCGCGGCGGGCGCGGAGCGGGACATCCTCGACGCGCTGCGCGGGCTCGGCGCCCGCCCGGAGGAGCTACGGGAGATCGTGCTGACCCACTCCCACAATGATCACGGGGGTTCGGCTGCCGCGCTCGCCGCCGCCACCGGCGCCACGATCGCGGCGGGAGCCGCCGACGCGCCCGTCATCCGGGGCGACGTGCCGGAGCCGCCTCCGGTGCTGTTGGACTGGGAGCGTCCGCTGTACGACAGCGTCGCACCGAACGTCCCGCCCATGCCGCGCTGCCACGTCGACCGCGAGCTGGTGGACGGCGACGAACTCGACTGGGGCTTTCCGGCCCGGATCCTGCACATCCCCGGCCACACGGCGGGCAGCGTCGCCGTCCATCTCCCGGACGCACGGGTGGTGTTCACCGGCGACACGGTGGCGAACGTGGAACGGCTGATGCTGGGCGTGTTCAACGTCGACCGCGACCAGGCGTCGGCGTCCTTCCGCAGGCTCGCCGACCTCGATGTGGACATCGCCTGCTTCGGCCACGGCGAGCCGATCCTGCACGGCGCGGGCGACGCGCTGCGCGCGGTCCCGCTCTAGGTCTCGAAGCGCGGCGCGGTCGCCTGCCAGGCGGTGAACAGCGGCAGCTCCCCGGTCGAATCCAGGACCACCAGCCCGAACGGCCGGTCGAACGCGATCTCCTCCACCCGCGGTCGCGAGGTGACCATGGCCGCGAGCCTCATCCTGACCGCCGTGGCCGCCGCCGCCTCGATGCCCTCCTCGGCCACCTTGACCACCGCCTCCTGCACCACCTGGTCGATCTTGAGGCGGTCCGGCGAGAGCCCGGAGAAGTCGGCGTACTCCCTGGTGGCGACCTCCAGCCCGAGCGCCGGAAGGTGCTCGGTCACCTCCAGCGTCGTCCGCAACGTGAGCCGCGGCAACAGCACCCGCACCTGTTCGGCGTCGATCCGGCCGCGCATCCCGGTCGGCGCCCACGCCGAGGGCAGCACCTCGGTCGCGGTGCGGCCGGGCGAACCGATCACGAACCGTACGACCGCCGGGGTGAACCCCTCGGTCGCGCACCGCAGTTCGACCACCCGCGTCAGACCTCCGGACAACTCCGGTACGGTCCACGCGGTGTGCGAAGTGAACGTCTTGCACATCGTCGGCACCCGGTGCACGGCCCCGGCCGCGTCGGTGAACGGACGGTCACGGGTGTCCGCCATGTCGAACGGATCGGCCCAACGGGCCTTCAGCGCCAGCGCGTTGACCAGCAGCAGACGGGTGCTGGGCAGCAGATCCAGCGGCAGCCGCTCGATCAGCCCACCGGTGGCCTCGCGCACCCAGGCGTCGATCGCGGCCGGGGAAGCGTCGTCCAGCTCCCCGAAACCGACGTCCGGCAGCACGGCGCGGAACTCCCCGTACAGCGGTGAGCGGCTCCACACCCCGGTCGCCATGGCCAGGGCGTCGGTCTTCTCCAGGCCGCGTACCGTCTCGGCCACCGCGGCGGCGGGCTCGGTGCCGGTCTCCAGCAGTTCCCCGAACGCGGCGGCGGTCGCGCCGCGCGCCCCCACCGAGATGGTGGCCAGGGCGAGCCACAGCCCGGCCGGGGAGGCGGCGAAGTCCCCGCCGGGGGTGTTCGCCACGGACTCTAGCCAGCGGTGCGTGACTTGGCGCATACGGCCACCCTACGGCGCCGGGGCATCGTCCGTTCGGACGATGGTGCGATGGCCACATGGTCGACGCGGCGCCGTCCTCCTGCTGCTCATGGTCTCGGCCGCCCTCGCCGCCTGGGCGGTACCGCACGGCCCGGAGGGCTACGGCACCCGCGTCCATGGCCTGTATGCCCCGGCGGCCGCCAGCGCCAGCACACCGGTACAGCTCGACATCCCGCGGGCCGGGGTCCACGCCGGTACGGTCGCGGTCGGCGCGGCCGCGAGCGGCTCGCCGAAGCCCTCGGCGGACGATTGACAGCCGGGCCCGCCCCCGAGGGCGGCTGGACGGTCACCGCCGTACTGACCACACAGCGCCACAGGCCTGCGGCCGTGCCCGGAGCAACGACGATGCCGCGTACCGGCGGTCATACGAGACTCCCGCCATCCAAGACACGACTCCCGCTTCCCAAGACGCCTCGACGGCCAGGATCCCCCAGGCAGGCAGCCGCATTAACCCCTGCGCAAGCCCGAAACGGTCTGCCCGTAACGGAGCTGACACCCCGCCGCCGCGTAGCCGCGTACCAAATCCGGCGGCTGCCTACAAAGCGGCACTACCACTTTCGGGTCGAGATCGTTGTGCTCTTCGGGTGAACGCACCTCCGCGCCAGAAGACTTGGGGACGCCTGTGCCTCCCCAAGCCGCCATCCCGAAGGGCACCGCAGCCATGCCGACGCCGAACGATCCCGGGGCCTACCATCCGCCCGCACTCGCCGGGGGCGCCTCCGGGCCCAGCCACCTGCGGCCCCTGATCGACACCGTGCTGGGCGCGCTCGCCCAAGGGGCCGCCGCCCGCGGCGGCCCCATCCCGGCAGGCGGCCCGCAGGCAGTCGCCGCCCGGCTGCGCGCCCGGGCCGCCCCCTTCCTGCCCGCCAGCGGCACCGGCGCCCAAGAAGCGCTCCACACCCTGGTACGCGCCCTCACCGAAGGCTCCGCCGACCCGGCGGAACCCTACTGCGCCGCGCATCTGCACTGCCCACCCCTCGCCCTCGCGGTCGCCGCCGACCTCGCCGTGTCAGCGCTCAACCCCTCCATGGACTCCTGGGACCAGGCCCCCGCCGCCACCACCCTGGAAGCCGAAACCACCGCCGCGCTCGCCGCACTCGTCTACCCCGACCTGCCCCGACCCGACTGCCTGGTCACCACCGGCGGCAGCGAGTCCAACCAACTCGGCCTGCTGCTCGCCCGGGAACGCGCCCGCGCCTCCGGGGCCCCCGGAGTCCACATCGTCTGCGGCGCCAACGCCCACCACAGCATCCACCGCGCCGCCTGGCTCCTCGGCCTCCCCGAACCCCACACCCTCGCCACCCCCGACGGCACCCTCCACCCCGCCACCGTCGACAGCACCCTGGCCGAACTCCACGGCCCAGCCCTGGTCATCGCCACCGCCGGGACCACGGACACCGGCGCCATCGACCCGCTCCCCGGCATCGCCGAAGTCGCCACCTCCCACGGCGCCGAACTCCACATCGACGCCTCCTACGGCGGGCCGCTGCTGTTCAGCAGACACCACCGCGCCCTGCTGACCGGCCTGCAGTCCGCCACCTCGGTCGCCCTCGACCTGCACAAACTCGGCTGGCAACCCATCGCCGCCGGGCTGCTCGCCGTACCGGACGCCACCGCACTACGGCCACTGGCCACCCGCGCCGACTACCTCAACGCCGCCGACGACACCGCGGCCGGGCTCCCCGACCTGCTCGGCCGCTCACTACGCACCAGCCGCCGCCCCGACATCCTCAAGATCGCCGTCACCCTGCGGGCACTCGGCCGCGACGGGCTCGCCCAACTCGTCGACGACGTCTGCCAGCAGGCACAACACCTCGCGGACCGCATCGAGGCCCACCCCGGCCTCACCCTCTACGCGCGCCCCACCATCACCACCGTCCTCTTCCGTCCCAGCCACCTCAGCGATTCCGAACTGGCCGCCAGCCGCCTCGCCCTGATGACCTCGGGCACGGCAGTACTGGGCCGCGCCCACGCGGCCGACCGCCTCTGGCTCAAGGCCACCCTCCTCAACCCCACCACCGGACCGGCCGACTTCACCGCCCTTCTCGACCTCGTCGCCCAAACCCGAAACGGCCGACCCCCGTCGAACGGCCGGGAACCCTCCACCGGCCAAGACCCGCCGGGCGGCAACCCACCCCGGACCGGTCAGTAACCCACGGAAGGACACCCCATGAACACCGTCGATCCCGCCGACAGCCCTTCCACCGACGAACCCCTGGACCTGGTGGGCGTCGGTATCGGACCGTTCAACCTCTCCCTCGCCGCCCTCGCCGACGGTGTCGCCGACCTGCGCACCGCCTTCTACGACCGACGCCCCGCGTTCAGCTGGCACGCCGGGCAGCTCATCCAGGGCACCACCTTGCAAGTCCCCTTTCTGGCCGACCTGGTGACCCTCGTCGAACCCGCCAGCCCCTGGTCGTTCCTCTCCTACCTCAAAGCCCGCGGCCGGCTCTTCCCCTTCTACTTCGCCGAGCGCTTCCACATCCCGCGCACCGAGTACGACGCCTACTGCCGCTGGGTCGCCGACTCACTCCCCACCTGCCACTTCAGCCACCAGATCGACGCCGTCCGCTGGAGCCCCGACCATGACCTCTTCCAGGTCGACTACACCCAACTCGACCCCGACGGCGAAGCCACGGCCGTGGGCCGCGCCCACACGCGCAACATCGTCATCGGCATCGGCACCACCCCCCACGTTCCCGAACGGCTACGCCCGCTCACCGAATCGCCCAGCGTCCCCGTGTTCCACTCGGCCGACTACCTCGCCCACCGCGACCGCCTGCTGGCCGCAGGCCACGTCACCGTCGTCGGATCCGGGCAATCCGGCGCCGAAATCTTCCTCGACCTGCTGCGCAACCGCCCGCACGGCCGGGAAGGACTCACCTGGATCGCCCGCACCGAGGCCTTCGCCCCCATGGAATACAGCAAACTCGGCCTCGAACACTTCACCCCCGACTACACCCGCTACTTCCACGCCCTCCCCGAACCCGTACGCGACCAACTCCTGCCACACCAATGGCAACTCCACAAAGCCATCGACCACGAGACCATCAGCGCCATCCATGAAGAGTTGTACCAGCGCACACTGACAACCGAGTCAGGACAGCCGTCCTGGCCCGACGTCACCCTCACCCCCGGAGTCTCGGTACGCACCGCCGGCCGGATGGGCGCCGACCGCGTCGAACTCCACCTCGAACACGTCCAACAGGGCACCCAGAGCCGCCTCACCACCGACGCCGTCGTGCTCGCCACCGGCTACCAGCAGCGGCCCCTCGAACCACTCCTGGCACCCATCGACCCGTACCTGCGCCGCGACTCCGCCGGACGGCCACGCGTCGACGAACGGCACCGCCTCGTCCTCGACCCGTCCATCCGCGGCGCCATCCACGTACAGAACGCCGAACTCCACACCCACGGCGTCGGGGCCCCCGACCTCGGGCTCGGCGCCTGGCGCTCCGCCGTCATCCTCAACTCCCTGACCGACGGCGCCGCCTACGAACTACCGCAGCGCACCGCCTTCACCACCTTCGGCCTCGACCCCCAACGCGACCGGCGCCCGGCCCGCAGCGGGCCGAGCGCCGGACACCGTCCAGGGACGGGCACCCCGACCATCAGAACAGTGGCACTCCCGCGCGGGTGAGCCGCCAGCCACCGGAGGCGAACACGGCCGGGTCAATGGTCTTGTTCGCCTTCACCCACGCGATGATCGTGTTGCGGATCTCATCCGAGTCCGACCACACCGACTTCGCCGACGCCACATGCGGGAAGTTCCCGCCGCCGTTCGCCCGGTAGTTGTTCACCGCCAGCACGAACTGAGCCTTCGGGTCGATCGGCTTGCCCTGGAAGCTGAGCCCCACGATCCGCGAGCCCACCGGCTGCGAAACGTCGATGTCGTACGTCAGGCCGCCGCCCAGCACGTCGTAGTTGTAGTCAGGCGTGTTGTCGGCGTTGGTCAACTTGGACACATCGACCGGAGCGCCGACCGGCGTCTGCACGAAATACCGGGCCGACCACTCCAGATAGTCCTTCACCTCGGCGCCCGTCAGAATGCGGGCATCCAGCGTGTTCTCGTACACATAAAGCCCCGCCACGTCCCGCAGCGACACCTTCCCCGCCGGAATCGACGCCGAGCGCGAGAAGCACGCCGCCTGCGACAGCACCGGCAGCGAGGCGTAAGCGGTCTTCGCCAGTGCCGCCTTCACCGTCGCCGTCTGCACGAAATTGATGAAATCGATGATCGGCGTGTCCTTGTAGGGGGCCTGCGCCGCCGACATCGCCTCTTTGCAGGTGCCGATCACCTGGTTCACATAGGCCACCACCCGCTGGTGCTCCGCCCGCACCAGCTTCGCCACCTGCGGATCCTCCGGCACCGTGTTGGCGTTGCGCACCTCGGCGGTGACCGAGACGACCTCCCAACGCCCGTGCCGCAACTCCAGATCGAGGTCGAAGACGCTCAGCCGCATTCCCCACATCAGCGGCTCGGACAACACCACCGTCTTGCCCGTCTGCGCGTTCGCCACAATCCGGCACGGCCGCTCCACATGGGTATGCCCCACCAGAATCGCGTCGATCCCCGGCACCTGCTCGGCCACCAACGACGACGCGTTCTCCGGATACGGCAGGGCGTCACCATACGACGTGCTGCCGTCCAGCCCCGAGTGATCCGTGCAGATCACCACATCGCACCCCAGCGACCGCAGTTTCGGCACGTAGATCTTCGCCTGCTCCACCAGGCCGGGGAACGTCATCTTCCCCTGCACATTGCCCTTGTCCCAGATCGCGATGCCCGGGTTGGTCAGCCCGAGAATGCCCACCTTGACATCGGGGGCGCCAGGTACCCGGATGTGCTTCACGACATACGGCGGGAAAGCGGGCTTCAGCGTCTTCGCGTCCAGCGCGTTCGCCGCCAGCAATGGGAAGTCGCACTGCGCCTGGAACGCGCGCAGCACCGGAATGCCGTAGTTGAACTCGTGGTTCCCCAGCGCGGCCGCGTCGTACCGCATGTGGTTCATCGCCAGCGCCATCGGGTGCTTCGGCGCGTGCTTGCCGCCGCCGGTGATCGGCTCAACACGGGCGTAGTAGTACGACAGTTGGGTGCCCTGGATGATGTCACCCGCGTCGATCAACAGCGTGCGATGGTGGCCCTTCTCCGCCCGTGCCTGCTCCACCAGGGTGGCGATCTTCGCCAGGCCCACGTCGTTGTGGTCCTTGTCGTCGTACTCCTTGTCCGTGAAGTAGTCCCAGTTGAGGACATGGCCGTGCACATCGGTCGTGCCCAGGACGCGCAACGCGGCCCGCTTCGGCTGGTGCCCCCGCTCCTGCGCCTGCGCGGGCTCGGCCGCCGCGGTGCCCGCGGCCCCGGCCAGCGCGACGCCGGCGCCGGTGGCCGCCGAGCGGTTGATGAAGGTCCTGCGGTCGATCGACATCCATTACTCCCCACATGCACCTGACAATCTCGTCACCGGTCCTGTGACGAGTCGCATTAACGCGCGTAGATTCTGGCGTAGCGGAGCCGTACGCAACACCCCCCGCACGTGACCAACAGGTAACCCCCCGGTGTCCAACCCGCCTGCCACAGTGGAGACATGACCACGACACCACCGGCACCCCCGGAGCAGCCGTCCAGCGCGGACGCGCCGCGCATCGGCGTACGCGGCGAGGCCCACATCGAGGCCGAACCCGAACTCGCCCGCATCGCCATCACCGTCAGTGCCCGCGGAACCGACCGCCGCAGCGCCCTCGACGACCTCACCCGGCGCAACACCACCGTCCTCGAACTCATCAGGACCCATGCGGAAGCCGTCGAGAAAACGCAGACCAGCGCCCTGGTCATCACCCCGGAACTCACCAAGGGCCGCGGCGAACGCATCCGCTCCTACCACGGCCGCGTCCACGTCGAGGTCACCCTCACCGACTTCACCGCCCTCGGTGAACTCATCACCCGCCTCGCGGAACTCGACCTGACCCGGGTCGACGGCCCATGGTGGTCACTGCGCCCCGACTCACCCGCCTACCGCACCGCCAGAACCCAGGCGGTACGGGACGCCGTCCAGCGCGCCCGGGAGTACGCGGAAGCGCTCGGCGGCGAAGTCGCCGCCCTCCTCGAACTCGCCGACACCGGCGTGGAGCCGCCCGCCGCGTACCGCGCACGGGCGTTCGGGCCCGCCGCCCCCGGCGCTGCGGCCGGATCCGGGCCCGCCGCCCCGGCCATCACCCTCGAACCGGAGCGCCAGACCGTCCATGCCCAGGTCACCGCGCACTTCACCATGACCCGCCCCGACCTGCGTGCGCGCTGAGCCCCGCTGAGAGGTCTTGCGGTGTCCGTACACCGTTGCGATTCACGTCAACAACCTTTAACGGAGCGGACGTTCCCCCTTCTCCGGGAGACGGCTCCCTACCGGCAGGTAGGTCGTAGGCTCGGGAGTATGCGCCGAGCAAAGATCGTCTGCACTCTGGGCCCCGCCACGGACTCGTACGACCAGATCAAGGCCCTGGTCGAGGCAGGAATGGACGTCGCCCGGTTCAACCTCAGCCATGGCTCGTACGCCGAACACGAGGAGCGCTACCGACGCGTGCGCAAGGCGGCCGACGAGACCGGGCGCAGCGTCGGGATCCTGGTGGACCTTCAAGGCCCGAAGATCCGCCTGGGCCGGTTCGCCGAGGGCCCCGTACTCCTTGAACGAGGCGACGAGTTCACCATCACCGTCGACGACATCGAGGGCGACCGGCAGATCTGCGGTACGACCTACAAGGGCCTGGCCGCGGATGTCAGCCGCGGCGAACGCATCCTCGTCGACGATGGACGCGTCACCCTCGAAGTCACCGACGTCGAGGGACCGCGCGTGCACACCATGGTCATCGAGGGCGGGTTGGTCTCCGACCACAAGGGCCTCAACCTGCCGGGCGTGGCCGTCAGCGTCCCCGCCCTGTCCCAGAAGGACCTGGAAGACCTGCGCTGGGCACTGCGGATCGGCGCCGATGTCATCGCCCTGTCGTTCGTGCGCAATGGGCGCGACGCGGAGGATGTGCTGCGTGTGATGGCGGAGCAGCAGCGGCGGATCCCGGTCATCGCCAAGATCGAGAAGCCGCAGGCCGTCGAGCATCTGGACGAGATCGTCGACGCATTCGACGGGATCATGGTCGCGCGCGGCGACCTCGGCGTCGAAATGCCGCTGGAAGCCGTTCCGATGGTGCAGAAGCGCGCCGTCAAGCTCGCCAAGCGCAACGCCAAACCCGCCATCGTCGCGACGCAGATGCTCGACTCCATGATCGACGCGTCCCGGCCGACGCGTGCCGAGGCGTCCGATGTCGCCAACGCGGTCATGGACGGGGCGGACGCGGTGATGCTCTCCGGCGAGACCAGTGTGGGCAAGTATCCGGTGGCGACCGTCAAGACGATGGGCCGTATCGTCGCGGCGGCCGAGGAGGACATGCTCGCGGCCGGACTGCCGCCGCTGTCCGAACGCGGCAAGCCCAGGACCCAGGGTGGAGCGGTCGCCCGCGCCGCCGCCGAGATGGGCGACTTCCTCGGCGCGAAGTTCCTGGTCGCCTTCACCCAGAGCGGCGACACCGCGCGCCGCCTGTCGCGCTACCGCTCACCCATTCCGGTGCTGGCGTTCACCCCGGAAGCGGCGACCCGCTCGCAGTTGAGCCTGACATGGGGCGTCGAGACCTTCCTCGGTCCGATGGTCCAGACGACCGACGAGATGGTCGAGCAGGTTGACGAGCAACTGCTCCGCATCGGCCGCTGCAAGCGCGGCGACGTGGTCGTCATCACGGCGGGCTCGCCGCCGGGCGTACCGGGCACGACGAACATGGTGCGGGTGCACCACATCGGCGAGGACGACTCGCCGAAGTAGGCTGCGGGGGTCAGTACTTGGGGCCTACGTGGCGGTCCATGAGGGCTACGGAGGGGCGGCGGGCTACGGAGATGTTGTACGGGTCGTTGCCTCGTCTGGTCACCTTCCACTCGATGCCGACCTTGTCGAGGGTGTCGGTGTACAGGCGCCGGATGTCATCGGACTTGTTGGTGAAGAGGTAGCGAGGGTACTCGTAGCGCTTGGGTTCGCCGCCGACAACTCGTGTGGTCCAGTTGGTGATGCGGCAGCCGTCGGAGTGGACCAAACCTCGGATGAACTGCCAGGGGTGGCTGTCAACGATGGTCTGCTGCCATGGCTGCAGGGCTATCAGCCGCTCATGCTTCTTGCCCTGCCCGTGTTGGGGGAACATGCACCACAGGTGCTGGGAGTAGACCTTGACGTTGCGACAGCCCGTTCTACGGACACGGCAAACCCTGTTGTCCGGGAACACGGTCTGCATGGCCTTCTCGGCTTCGTCCATGAGGCCGGGCCATGCTTCGGAGCAGGTGACCATCAGGCTGGGCACCCGGTGCCCTGAGTACTGGATGATGTGGCCGTCGCCAAGGTAGAGACCGAGAAGGTACGAGTAGGCCGCCCCGTCGAGTTCACGGCCGTCGCATCGGGGGCAGGGGCGTTCGGGACGACCGGGCAGCGTGCCGTGCTCGGCGCGATCGAGATGCAGCCAGTAGCCGACCGTGCCAGGTGGAACGCCAAGGCGCCGTCCCACCTCTGCGTTGGCTAAGCCTGAGCGCAAGAGTACGATCGCCTGCTGGCGAATCGAAGAAGTGTGCCGATCCATGCACGGAGCGTGACACTCCTACGTGACTCTGAGTAGGTCAGGTTAAGGGAGATCACTCGAACGAGTTAGCGAAGTGCCGGGTGCGGGATTCGAACCCGCAAGCCCTCTCGGGCAGATGTGTTTGAGACATCCGTGTATGCCATTCCACCAACCCGGCCTGGAACGCAGCTCATAGAGTACAGCGTGAGGGTCGGCGAAGTCACACAGGTAGGCTCATCCCTGCACCCGCCCTGAAATGAGGAGCCGAAGCCCAGTGACCGCCGCTGACGCCCCCGATGAGACGACGCCCCCGGCTGCCGCTGTCGAAGGTGAGCCCACGCACGTCCCGCCGCACACGACGCGCGTCGTCATCGCCGAGGACGAGGCGCTGATCCGCCTCGACCTCAAGGAGATGCTCGAAGAGGAGGGGTACTCCGTCGTCGGTGAGGCCGGAGACGGACAGCGCGCGGTGGAACTCGCCGAGGAGCACCGGCCCGATCTGGTGATCCTGGATGTGAAGATGCCGATCCTGGACGGGATCTCGGCCGCCGAGCGCATCGCCAAGGAGCGCATCGCTCCGGTGCTGATGCTGACCGCCTTCTCACAGCGCGAGCTGGTCGACCGGGCGCGCGAGGCGGGCGCGATGGCGTACCTCGTCAAGCCGTTCAGCAAGAGCGATCTGGTTCCGGCCATCGAGATGGCCGTCTCCCGCTTCACCGAGCTGCGCGCGCTGGAAGCGGAGATCGCCGACCTCTCCCAGCGGCTGGAGACCCGCAAGCTGGTGGACCGGGCCAAGAGCGTGCTGCAGACGGCGTACGGGCTGACCGAGCCCGCCGCGTTCCGGTGGATCCAGAAGACGTCGATGGACCGCCGGATGTCGATGCAGCAGGTGGCGCAGGCCGTCATTGACGAGGTCGGCGGCAGCAACAGCGGTGGCGGCGACAAGAGCGGCCAGGGCGGCGCGGGCTGAGGCGGAAGGCCGCGTAGTCGAGGCGTGGGGATCTCCGGCGACGGTTCGACGGCCGGTGTGTCTGACGGTGTGGCATGCCGCTGATGGCGTAACGGTCGGGTTGGGCGCTTCGACCCCGTCACGCTGTGGGCCTTGATCACGGTCGTGTCAGGAGCCCATGTGCACAGGCCAGGTGAGCGGATCTTCCAGGGGGTCTGCCGGGACTGTCGGGTGGACCCGGCGGTCCCGGGGCGGACGCTGGCCGTGCGCTGCAGGGTGCCGAGGAACATGATGGTGAAGGCGCTGGCCTGTCCGGCGCCGCCACGAGGAAGATGCCGCCGCCCAGGAGTTCCGTCCACGCCACAGGTGCTATGAACTACGCCTTCACCTTCCCCCTGGGCACCGCACACCCGCTGCAACACCGCTGGGAGTGACAGGTGAACCAGCAACGCCGCAGCGACGTCGGCACGGCCGAACGCCGCCGCGCGGCGAGGTTGAGCAACGCAGGCCTGGAAGTGCCCGGTCCGTCGGCCTGGATGCGCTGGCTGCCCGCCGCGTACGTCGCGGCCGTCTTGTTGATCGAACCCGTAACTCCCGTGCAGTGGCCGGTGAGCTTCCTGCTCATCGCGTTGCCCGTGATCGCCGCGTACACCCTCGGCCCGGTCAGCGTCGCCGCCGTGACGGTCTTCGCCGTCTCGTTCGAAGCCGTCCTGGCCGGCACCCCGTGCTGTGCGGGGCGCTTGACGCACGACCTGTGGGAGCGGCACTACGTCGGTGCCTACATCTCCACGGCCCTGGTCGGCATCCTGGGCACCGCCTTGGCCGGCCACCGCAAACGCCAGGAAGCCCATCTGCTGCATGCCAACTCGGTCGCCGAGGCGCTGATGCACACCCTGCTACGGCCGGTGCCGCACCAGGTCGGCCATGTGCTCGCGGCCAGCCTCTACCATCCTGCCGAGGCGGGCACCATGGTGGGCGGCGACCTCTTCGACATCTGCGCCACCCAGGCGGGGGAGCGCGCCATCATCGGTGATGTCCGAGGCAAGGGCCTGCAGGCCGTGCGGACCGTCGCCGACGTCCTCGGCAGCTTCCGCCAGGCCGCCTACGATCCCGGCGACCTGCTGCGGGTGGCCGTCAGTATGGAGCGTCGTATCGCGCGCGAGGCCGACGCGATCCTTGACGACGAGCTGTTCGTCACGGCCGCTCTGATCGAGTACGACGCCGGCGCGAACCGCGTGACGATCATCAACCACGGTCACACCGAGCCGGTGCTGATCTCCCGCGGCGAAGTCCACGCGCTCACCGGACCGCCCGCCCTGCCCCTCGGCCTGGGCACCCTGGCCGTCGAACCCCCCGCCGCCTACACCCACCACTTCACTCGCGGGGATGTCCTCCTGCTGTGCACCGACGGGCTCGTCGAAGCCCGCGACCACTCCGGGACCTTCTATCCCCTGCTCGACCGGCTGCGGTACCGTTTCGCCGGTCGGCCTGCCCCGGCGCCCGTCGACGTCATCGACTTCCTCGACACCGACCTTCCCCAGCACGCCCGGGCACTCCACGACGATGTCGCCATCCTCGCCATCGCCCCGCACGGACGGCCATAGGCCGCGGCACCGGCGTGCGGTGGCGGTGTCCCGTCCGCCGCGCCGGACGGGACCGCGGGCTCGGGTGGGTCAGGCGCTCTGGTTGCCGTTGGGCGCGGACGGCCGCAGCATACAGGTCAGCCGGGCCGAACAGATGCGGCGGTCCTGGTCGTCGGAGATGACGATCTCGTAGGTGGCGCTGGAGCGGCCGCGGTGCACCGGGGTGGCCACGCCGGTGACCGTGCCGGAGCGGATGCCGCGGTGGTGGGTGGCGTTGAGGTCGACGCCCACCGCGATCTTGTGGGGGCCGCCGTGCATCATGGCGCCGACCGAGCCGAGGGTCTCGGCGAGTACCGCGGAGGCGCCGCCGTGCAGCAGCCCGTACGGCTGGGTGTTGCCCTCGACCGGCATGGTGCCGACGACCCGCTCGGCGGAGGCCTCGGTGACCTGGATGCCCATACGGTTGCCCAGGGTTCCGGCGGAGAACAGGGACGGCAGGTCGATGCCGAGCCCGGCGTACTGCTCGATGATCTCCGGCGGGAACTTGGTGGGGGCCTGGGTGGCGGCCTGCTCGCCCATGTCGGTCGGCTCCGATCGTCTTCGGTCGGTCGCGGTGCGATTCCGGGCGCCGAGCCCGGACCGGCACCGCTCTGGGGCCCGGGGGCCTGCGGCGCCAGCCGCTGGTGTCACAGCCCCCGGAAACTGCGGTAGCAGCGTCCTATCAGGTGTTCAGACGGCTGGGGCGGCCGTCGCGGGGTGGTTTTGATCACGTGTGGCCTCCAGTCGTATGACGATGGACTTCGACGCCGGGGTGTTGCTGGTGTCGGCGGTGTGGTCCAGCGGGACGAGGACGTTGGTCTCCGGGTAGTACGCGGCGGCGCAGCCGCGGGTGGTGGGGTAGTGGACGACACGGAAGCCCTCGGCGCGCCGCTCGACCCCGTCGGACCATTCGCTGACCAGGTCGGCGTACGCGCCGTCGGCGAGGTCGAAGGCGGTGGCGTCGTCGGGGTGGAGCAGCACGACGCGGCGGCCGCCCTTGATGCCCCGGTAGCGGTCGTCGAGGCCGTAGATGGTGGTGTTGTACTGGTCGTGCGAGCGCAGGGTCTGCAGCAGCAGGCGGCCTTCCGGCACGTGCGGGTACTCGATGGGCGCCGCCGTGAAGTTGGCCTTGCCGGTGGTGGTGGGGAAGCTGCGACTGTCGCGCGGGGCGTGCGGCAGGGTGAAGCCGCCGGGGCGGCGGACCTTGGTGTTGAAGTCCTGGAAGCCGGGGACGACGCGGGAGATCCGGTCCCGTACCTGGTCGTAGTCGGCCTCGAACTCCGCCCAGGGGATGACGCTGTCCGGGCCGAGTACGGCGCGGGCGAGTCGGCAGATGATGGCGGGCTCGGAGAGCAGTTGGCCGCTTGCCGGTGCCAGGCCGCCGCGGGAGGCGTGCACCATGCCCATGGAGTCCTCGACGGTGACGAACTGCTCGCCGGAGGCCTGGATGTCCTTCTCGGTGCGGCCGAGCGTGGGCAGGATCAGCGCCCGGGCGCCGGTGACCACATGGGAGCGGTTGAGCTTGGTGGACACATGGACGGTCAGTCGGGCCCGGCGCATCGCCGCCTCGGTGGCCTCGGTGTCGGGGGAGGCGGCGACGAAGTTGCCGCCCATGGCGAAGAACACCTTCGCGGTGCCGTCGCGCAGCGCGCGGATGGACTGCACCACGTCGAGGCCGTGTTCGCGCGGCGGCGCGAAGCCGAACTCCTTCTCCAGGGCGTCGAGGAAGGCGGGTGCGGGCCGTTCGAAGATGCCCATGGTGCGGTCGCCCTGCACGTTGCTGTGGCCGCGCACCGGGCAGACCCCGGCGCCGGGGCGGCCGATGTTGCCGCGCAGCAGAAGGAAGTTGACGACCTCGCGGATGGTGGGCACCGCGTGCTTGTGCTGGGTGAGGCCCATAGCCCAGCAGACCACGATGCTGCGGGCGCCCAGAACCATGTCGTGCAGCCGCTCGATCTCCTGCCGGTCCAGGCCGGTGGCGCGCAGCACCTCGTCCCAGTCGGTGGCGCGGGCGGCCTTCGCGAACTCCTCGAAGCCATGGGTGTGTTGGTCGATGAACGCGGTGTCGACGGCCCCGTCGGTCTCCAGGATGAGCCGGTTGAGCGCGCGGAACAGCGCCTGGTCGCCGCCGAGCCGGATCTGCAGGAACAGATCGGTGAGCGCGGTGCCGGATCCGGCGAGTCCGCGGGCGTTCTGCGGGTTCTTGAACCGCTCAAGTCCGGCCTCGGGCAGCGGGTTAACGGAGACGATCCGTGCGCCGCCCGCCTTGGCCTGCTCCAGTGCGGAGAGCATCCGCGGGTGGTTGGTGCCGGGGTTCTGCCCCGCGACGATGATGAGGTCGGCGCGGTAGAGGTCTTCGAGGAGCACGCTGCCCTTGCCGACGCCAAGGGTTTCGGTGAGCGCGGAGCCCGATGACTCATGGCACATGTTGGAGCAGTCGGGCAGGTTGTTGGTGCCCAGTTCGCGGGCGAACAGCTGGTAGAGGAACGCCGCCTCGTTGCTGGTGCGCCCGGAGGTGTAGAACACCGCCTCGTCGGGCGACTCCAGCTGGTGCAGTTCCTCGGCGATGATGTCGAAGGCGCGCTCCCACGGCACCGGCTCGTAGGTGTCCGCGCCGTCGGCCAGGTACATCGGCTGGGTCAGCCTGCCCTGCTGGCCCAGCCAGTAGCCGCTGCGGTCGGCGAGGTCGGAGACCGGGTGGCGGGCGAAGAAGTCGGGGGTGACGCGGCGCAGCGTCGCCTCCTCCGCGACGGCCTTGGCGCCGTTCTCGCAGAATTCCGCGCGGTGTCGCTTCTCGGGCTCCGGCCATGCGCAGCCGGGGCAGTCGAAGCCGTCCTTCTGGTTGACCTTGAGCAGGGTGAGCGCGGTGCGACGCACCCCCATCTGCTGCTGGGCGATCCGTAGCGTGTGTCCGATGGCGGGCAGCCCGGCGGCGGCGTGCTGCGGCGCGGTGACGTCGGGCGCGTCCTGGACCGGGTCCCCTGCGGGCGGCTTGCCTGCCATCGTCGTCCCCTTCGCTACGTTTCGGTACGTGTCCGCCGTTCCCGGCCTCGCGTATTCGATGCTGTTCATTCGATCCTGCCACGTGCCGCTGACAGCGGAGCCCGGCGTACAGCGTCGCGGACAGGGATGTCAGTGGTCCGTGGGAGGATCGGAGACGTGGCAGCAAAGGCATCGAAGACGACGGCGAAGAAGACCGAGAAGACCACCGGGGCGACCGGCACCACCGCGTCGGGCGGCGGGGGCCAGGAGGGAGGCCGGCCGCGCCTGCTCCTGCTGGACGGGCACTCCTTGGCGTACCGGGCGTTCTTCGCGCTGCCGGTGGAGAACTTCAACACCGCCACCGGCCAGCCGACGAACGCGATCTACGGGTTCACCTCGATGCTGGCCAACACGTTGCGTGACGAGCAGCCGACGCATCTCGCGGTGGCGTTCGACGTGTCCCGCAAGACCTGGCGGATGGACGAGTATCCGGAGTACAAGGCGACCCGTTCCAAGACCCCGGACGAGTTCCGCAGCCAGGTCGAGCTGATCGGCGAGCTGCTGGACGCGATGCGGGTGCCGCGGTTCGCCGTGGACGGCTTCGAGGCCGACGATGTCATCGCCACCTTGGCCACCCAGGCCGAGCAGGCGGGTTACGACGTGCTGATCGTCACCGGTGACCGCGACTCGTTCCAGTTGGTCAGCGACCAGGTGACGGTGCTGTACCCGACCAAGGGCGTCTCCGAGCTGACCCGGTTCACCCCGCAGAAGGTCGAGGAGAAGTACGGCCTCACTCCCCGGCAGTACCCGGACTTCGCGGCGCTGCGCGGTGATCCGTCCGACAACCTGCCGGGGATTCCGGGTGTCGGCGAGAAGACCGCCGCCAAGTGGATCACCCAGTTCGGCTCCTTCGAGGAGTTGGTGAAGCGGGTCGACGAGGTCAAGGGCAAGGTCGGGCAGAACCTCCGCGACCACTTGGAGGCGGTCAAGCTGAACCGCCGTCTGACCGAGATGGTGCGGGATGTCGACCTGCCGGTCGGCCCCGACGGGCTGGCCCGCCAGCCGTACGACCGGGCCTCGCTCGATGTGGTGCTGGAGGCGCTGGAGTTCCGGCACGCCAACTTCCGTGAGCGGCTGTACGCGGCGGACCCCGGCACCAGCGAGGCCGCCGCCGAGGTGGTGAGCGACGGTGTCGAGATCGACGGGCAGGTGCTGGGCGCGGGCGAGCTGGCGGGCTGGCTGAAGGAGCACGGCGGCGGCACGGTGGGTGTGGCCACGGTCGACGCCTGGGCGCTGGGTTCCGGTGCTGTCACCGAGATCGCCCTGGCGACCGAGGAGGGCCCGGCCGCCTGGTTCGATCCGGCCCATCTGGTGGAGAAGGACGAGCGGGCCTTCGCGCAGTGGATCGCGGACCCCGGGCATCCCAAGGTGCTGCACAACGCCAAGGGCGCGATGCGGGTCTTCGCCGAGCACGGCTGGACGGTCGGCGGCGTGGTGATGGACACCGCGCTGGCCGCGTATCTGATCAAGCCCGGGCGGCGCTCCTTCGCGCTCGACGCGCTCTCGGTGGAGTATCTGGGCCGTGAGTTGGACACGTCGGACGGCGACAGTGGGCAGTTGGCGTTCGGGGTCGAGGACGGCGCCGAGGCGGAGGCGCTGATGGCCCAGGCCCGTACGGTGGTTGACCTGGGTGAGGTGTTCAGCGCCCGGCTGGCCGCGGACGGTGCGCTGGATCTGCTGCGGGATGTGGAGCTGCCCGTCTCGGCGCTGCTGGCCCGGATGGAGCGGCACGGTATCGCCGCCGATCGCGAGTGGCTGGAGCGTATGGAGCAGCAGTTCGCCGCGGCCGTCCAGCAGGCGGTGTCGGAGGCGCACCGCGCGGTGGGGCATGAGTTCAACCTCGGTTCGCCCAAGCAGCTGCAGGAGGTGCTGTTCGGCGAGCTGGGCCTGCCGAAGACGAAGAAGACCAAGACCGGGTACACCACGGACGCCGACGCGTTGGCGTGGCTCGCCGGGCAGACCGACCACGAGCTGCCGGTGATCATGCTGCGCCATCGTGAACAGGCCAGGCTGCGCTCCACCGTTGAGGGGCTGATCAAGACGGTCGCGCCTGACGGCCGGATCCACACCACCTTCAACCAGACGGTGGCCGCCACCGGACGACTGTCGTCCACCGACCCCAATCTGCAGAACATTCCGGTCCGCACCGACGAAGGCCGGGCGATCCGCCGGGGCTTCGTGGTCGGTGAGGGCTATGAGTCGCTGCTGACCGCCGACTACAGCCAGATCGAACTGCGCGTGATGGCCCATCTGTCCGAGGACGAGGGGCTGATCGCCGCCTTCACCTCCGGCGAGGACCTGCACACCACGGTGGGCTCGTACGTCTTCGACGTGCCCCGGAAGCACGTGGACGCCGAGATGCGGCGCAAGATCAAGGCGATGTCCTACGGATTGGCCTATGGGCTGTCCGCGTTCGGCCTCTCTCAGCAGTTGGGCATCGAGGCGGCCGAGGCACGGGCGCTTATGGACACCTACTTCGAGCGGTTCGGCGGGGTGCGCGACTATCTGCAGCGGGTGGTGGAGGAGGCCCGGGTCACCGGTTACACCGAGACGCTGCTGGGCCGTCGCCGCTATCTGCCGGACCTCAACAGCGACAACCGGCAGCGCCGGGAGATGGCCGAGCGGATGGCGCTCAACGCGCCGATCCAGGGTTCGGCCGCCGACATCGTCAAGATCGCGATGCTGCGGGTGGACGAGGCCCTGACCAGGGAGCAGCTGCGTTCGCGCACCCTGCTGCAGGTGCACGACGAAATCGTGCTGGAGGTGGCGCCCGGCGAGCGCCAGCAGGTGGAGGAGCTGGTCCGCCGGGAAATGGCCGGTGCCTACCCGCTGCGCGCCCCGCTCGATGTCTCGGTCGGGCACGGCGCCGACTGGGAGTCCGCGGCGCACTGACCGCCTCGACGGCGCGGGCGCGGGTGTCCGGCGCGGACCACGGCCGCGAACGCCGGGGCGGCCAGCGCCAGACCCGCGCCCGCGCCGAAGGTGGCGGAGGCGATCAGGGACGAGGAGCCGCGGGGCCGGTCGCGCAGACAGCGCAGCGCCGCCCCCGTCACGGCGGAGGCGGCGAGCGCCCAGGCGCCCGTCCGCCTGCCGCGTGCGGTCAGTTGGGGTACCGCGGGCGGTGGCGGGACCCGTGGGGCGCGGCGCAGTTCTCGCGCCGTCCACAGCCCGAGGGCGGCCAGTCCGGCGGCCGAACTCGCGTACTGCGCCCAGTGGTGCAGTGGTACGCCGCCCACCGTGCGGTTCAGTACCGGCAACAGGCGTACCCCGCCGCGGCCGTGATGGGTGAAGGCGTCCCAGCCGAGGTGCGTGGCCGCGCCGGTCACCGCCGACACCCAGAACCATCCGGCGTCCCGCGCCGTGGGTAGCGCCGCCTCGACCGGCGCGACGCCCAGCAGCCGCGCCGCCCTACCACTCACCCGCGGCGGCAGCAGCCCGGTCAGCGGCCCGCGTACCGCCACCCAGCCGCCCACCAGACCGGCCGCGAGCAGCGGATCAAGGGCGGCGGCACCGGCCAAGCGGTGTGCGATCCGGCCGTATTGGTACGTCCCGGGGATGACGGAGTCGAGGAAGAACGGAACGTCGGGCGCGAGCGACCCGGCGACCAGGCCCGCCGCGAGCAGCCGCCCGCGCCCTCGTACGGCACCCGACTCGTCGGCCCGCAGCAGGGGCAGCACCGCCGCGGGATGGCTGAAGGTGAACGGCATCCGGTCTTCCCATCGCTGAGTTTCGTACTGTTCATCACCATCTCCGTCACGGACGGTGGCTCCGGTTCACAAGTTGCCGTAGTGTCCGTTTCGTTGTCGCGCTGGGGAGCGCATACGACACACCATCGGGAGGGAAAGGGCGTATGTCTGTGCCGTTCGGCCGACGGATACGCAAGGGAGCGGCGGCCACCGCGATCGCGGCGTTGGCGATGGCGGCGCTCACCGCCTCACAGGCCCCGGGTGTGGCCTTGGGAGTGGCACACGGAGCCTTGGCGGCCCCGCCCCCCGGACCCCCGATCGACGGCGGAAAGCCGTACGTCACCAATCTGCCTCCGCTCAACTCCCCGGTGAAGCCCGGCAGTCCGAGCGGGCAGCCCGGCACGGGGCTGGGGACGGGAGTGGGTGGCGCGGGCATCCCCGCGACCGTACTCGCGGCGTACCAGAAGGCCGAGGCGGCGCTCCGCGGCAGCCAGCCCGGCTGCCATCTGCGCTGGCAGCTGCTCGCCGGGATCGGCGAGGTCGAATCCGGCCAGGCGGACAGCGGGAACGTGGACGCCTCGGGCACCACCCTCAAGCCGATCCTCGGCCCGATCCTCGACGGTACCGGCGGCAACGCCAGCATCGCGGCCAGCAACACCAGTTACTACGACGGCGGCCTGTCGTACGCGCGGGCCGTCGGCCCCATGCAGTTCATCCCGTCGACGTGGGCGCAGTGGGGTGCGGACGGCAACGGTGACGGCATCAAGGACCCCAACAACATCTTCGACGCCGCGCTCGCCGCGGGCGGCTACCTGTGCGCGGCAGGCGGTGATCTGTCCGACTCCAGCGGCCTGGACCGCGCGATCCTGGGCTACAACTACTCCCAGGACTACTTGAACACCGTCAAGGACTGGTACCAGTACTACCTGAACGGTACGCACGAGATCCCGGACGGTTCCGGTGGTGCGGCGCCCGGTGCCGGAGGCGGCCGTATGCCGTCGGCGTCGGCGTCGCCGTCGCCCTCGGCCTCGCCCAGCGCGAGCGGCAGGCCGGGCGGCGGGCCGTCCGCGTCGCCCTCGCACAGCCCGCTGCCCACCGCCTCGGCCAGCGGCAGCATCGGCCCCGGGCCGAGCGGCAGCCCGTCGCCTTCGCCGTCCGGCAGCGGAAGCCCGAGCCCGTCGCCGACCGGAGGGTGCCCCACCGGGTCGCCCAGCCCGTCGCCTTCGCCGTCCGGTAGCGGCAGTCCGTCGCCGAGCCCGACGACGACTCCGTCTCCGACCCCGTCGCCGAGCGGCAGTTCGTCCGCCTCGCCCTCGCCGTCCCCGACGGGTGGACCGTGCCCCTCGCCGTCGCCGAGCAGGAGCGCGAGCCCGTCGCCGTCCGCCGCGCCCAGCCAGTCCGCGCACTGACCCGCGGCGTCACCGCAGAGGGGCCGGGTCGCACCGACATGGGTGCAACCCGGCCTCTCTGACATGCCGTCAGAGAAACCTGTTCTCATTTGGCGTTCCGGTTGCTACGGTGCCCGCGCCCCGCAGCCGACACCGGGAGGCCGTCCATGCGCGCCCTGACCGCCGCGGCCATCGGACTCGCCGCCGCGCTGGCTCTGGTCCTGACGGTCACCGCGATCGGTGTGCCAGCGGGCAGGACCTCGCCGAAGCCGCTGATGACCACCGTCCCGCGGCATCCGTAAGGAGGCGGGAAATGCGCCGTAAAGCCAGCCTGGTACTTCTCGGCTTCGCCGTCTTCTTCACCGCGCTGTCGCCACTGCTGCGCTGGTACGCCTTTCCCCGGCTGGCGAAGATCCCGCCCAGCGAATACCAGGTCGCCGTTCTCGAAGCGAAGAACGCGACCCTGCTCGACTACAACCAGATGAAGGACGTCACCGTCCCCGAAGTGAGCATCGTGCAGACGCTGCGCGGCAATGTGGCGGCGGCGCAGCAGGTCAAGAAGGAGACCGGTCGCGATGTCGTCGTCTGGGACGCCCTTTCCTATATCGCCGACTCACACGGCGCCATGGTCTCCGAGATCCCCGAACGCTACGTCTTCGACGCCCACTCCCAGGCGCCGGTCCACGCGGGCGGGGAGAACGTGGACGGCGACCCGGTACGCCGCCAGGGCATCGAGTTCAAATGGCCCTTCCTCACCCAGAAACGGGACTACTACTACTTCGACGCCCAGACCCGCACCTCGGCCCCCATCCACTACCGGGGCACGCAGACCTTCCACGGCCTGAAGGTCTACTACTTCGAGCAGACCGTTCCCTGGACCAAGGTGGCGCTGCCGAAGAAGATGCCGCTCGGTGTGACACCCGCCGTCGTCACCGCCGCCGGAATGGAGCGCTGGTACACCACCAAGCGGATGTTCTGGGTCGACCCGACCACCGGCGCGCCGGTCAACGGCGAGGAAATCCACCAGGAGGAGATGCGTTTCATCGGGCACCCGGAGAAACCGCCGCTCATCGCCTTCGCGGGCGATGTCAGAATGCGGCCCGACTATGTCGACTCAACCGTCAGACTCGTCAAGTCCCAGCGCCAGTTGGTACTCGCACTCACCAGCTATCTGCCGTGGGGCTTCCTTGGACTGGGCGCCGCGCTGCTGACCGCGGCCCTCATCCTTGAGGCCCGTGGCCGCCGTGGCGGTGCGAGTGCCGCGGAGACCGCCGAACCCGCACCCGAACCGGTGCCCGCTTAGGTGTCGTGGGCCGAGGTCGTCGCATGACCGCAACCCCCCCAGACCGCACCGGTCCTCACGGCCGACGCGTCGTGCGACGCGTCGCCGTGGCCGTCGAAGGATCCTCCGGCCAGGGGTGTTTGGGGTAGCGGCCGCGCAACTCGGCGCGTACGGACCGGTATCCGTCCCGCCAGAACGACGCCAGATCCGCGGTGACCGCCGCCGGACGCCCGGCGGGGGAGAGCAGATGCACCAGCAGCGGCACCCGGCCGCCCGCGATCCTCGGAGTCTCCTGCCAGCCGAACAGCTCCTGGAGCTTCACCGCCAGCACCGGCTGGCCGTCGCCGTACGCCACCCGGACCCGGGACCCGCTGGGTACCTCGATCCGCTCCGGCGCCAGCTCCTCGAACCGTGCCGCGTCCCCGCTCGCCCACGGCAGCAGCCGGGACAGCGCGGCGCCCGCGTCGACCCGTTCCAGATCCGCGCGGCGCCGGGCCGCAGCCAGCTCCACGCCGAGCCACTCGTCGACACGGTCCAGCAGCGCCCCGTCCGACACATCCGGCCACGGAGCGCCCAACTCCCGGTGCAGGAAGGCCATCCGCTGCCGCAGCCCCTCCGCCTCCCGGCTCCAGCGCAGCAGACCGGCGCCCTCCCGGCGCAGCCCGTCAAGCAGCGCCGCCCGCACCGTGTCTGGGCCGGGGGAGCGCAGCGCCCGCGACGACAGCTCGATCGCCCCCAGCCGCCGCACCTCGCGCGCGACGACGTCCCTGGTCTCCGCGCCGTCCCACACCACCTCCTCGTACGAGGACAGCAGCGGCGCCGCCGCCGTACGAGCCGTGGCCTCGTCGATCACCGCGGCCATCCGCACCCGCGCCGAAGACGCCGACACCGGGCGGTCCGCCACCGCGACCGCGAGCCACCGTGAGCCCGACAGCCTGGTGCCGTCGGCCAGTTCGGCGGCCGTGCCCGAGGCCATCAGATACCCGCCGCCACGCTGCCTGGCCACCCGCTCGGGGAAGGCCAGCGCGGCTATCAGCCCGGCCGCCAGGTCATCGGTGACCTGGCCGTCCGCTTCGGCGGCGATCTGCGGTGCCGCCGTGCCCATGGCCGCGTCCGGTCCTTGGGTCGCGGCGGATTCCGCCGCCGCGGCGAGCCGCCTGGCCTCCGCCCGCCAGCGTCCGGCGTAGGCGTCGCCGCCCCGGCGGGCCGAGCGCCACGCCGCGGCCAGGTCGTCCCCGTACTCCCTCGGCGGCTCCTCGCTGAGCAGCGCCACCACCTCGGCCGCCCGGCGCACGCCTATCGTCCGCGCCCCGTCGAGCAGCGCCCGCGCCAGCCGGGGATGCAGGCCCAGCCTGGCCATCCGCGCTCCCCGTTCCGTCACCCGGCCGTCCGGGCCGACCGCCCCGACCGCCCGCAATGTGTCCCGCGCCGCCGCCATCGCGCCCGCAGCGGGGGCGTCGAGCAGCGCGAGCCCGGTCGCCTCGGGATCGCCCCAGCACGCCGCCTGCAACGCGAACGCCGCCAGATCCGCCACCGCGATCTCCGGTGCGGGGCGGCCCGGATGGTTGGCGTCGTCGGCCTGCGACCAGCAGCGGTAGACCGTTCCCGGGCCTTCGCGTACCGCCCGTCCGGCGCGCTGGCGGGCGCCCGCGTGCGAGACCCGTACGGTGGTCAGCGCGCCCAGCCCGCGCGCGTGGTCGGTGCGCGGCTCCCGCGCCAGACCGCAGTCGACCACGACCCGCACGCCCGGCACCGTCAGGCTGGACTCGGCCACCGCCGTGGCCAGCAGCACCCGTCGACGGGTCCCCGGAGCGAGCGCCGCGTCCTGCACCGAGGCGGGCGCCCGCCCATGCACCTGGAGCACATCCACGCCGGGGACGGAGCCGAGCATTCCGGCGACCCGGGCGATCTCCCCGACGCCCGGCAGGAAGCACAGCACATCCCCCTCGCGCTCGCGCAGCGCACGGTGTACGACGGCCGCCGCATGCTCCAGCAGCGCCGGATCCACCCGCATCCCGTGCGGCGGCCGCACCGGCCGCGCCGCGGGAGCCCACACCACGTCCACCGGGTGCAGTACGTCCCGCGCCTCGACCACCGGCACCCCGCCCATCAGCCGTGCCCAGGCCGCCGTGTCCGTCGTCGCGGACGCCGCGAGCACCCGCAGCTCCGGCCGCAGCGCGGCGCGCACATCCAGCAGGAACGCCATCGCGGTGTCCGCGTCCAGATGCCGTTCATGGCACTCGTCGAGCAGCACCGTGTCCACGCCCGGCAGTTCGGGGTCGCGCTGCAGCCGCTGCAGCAGCACGCCCGTCGTCACCACTTCTACGACGGTGCGCCGCGAAACCTTCCGTTCGCCGCGCACCGTGAACCCCACCCGGCCCCCGGCGTCCTCGCCCAGCAGCCACGCCATCCGGCGCGCCGCCGCCCGTGCCGCCATCCGCCGGGGCTCGGCCACCAGCACCCGCCGTACCGGCGTGTCGTCCAGCAGCCCGGCCAGCACCAGCGGCACCAGGGTCGTCTTGCCCGTCCCCGGCGGCGCCGCCAGCACCGCGCCACCGTGCTCGTCCAGGGCCGCCAGCAGCGCGGGCAGCGCGCTGCGTACCGGCAGGTCCAGTGCGGCGGTCCGGATCACGCGGTCAGTCCCGTACGCACACGAAGATCGCGGTGCCCGGCAGCAGCGCGCCGCGCAGCGGGGACCAGCCGCCCCACTCCTGGGTGTTCCACCGCGGCCACTCCGGCTCCACCAGGTCCACCAGCCGGAAACCGGCCGCCGCGATCTCCCGCACCCGGTCACCGACGGTGCGGTGGTGCTCCACGTAGACGGCGGCGCCGCGCTCGTCCTGCTCGACATACGGGGTGCGGTCGAAGTAGGACGCGGTGGCGGTCAGCCCCTCGGGGCCGGGCTCGTCGGGGAAGGCCCAGCGGATCGGGTGGGTGACCGAGAAGACCCAGCGCCCGCCCGGCCGCAGCACCCGGTGCACCTCGCTCATCACGCGTGCCGAGTCGGCGACGAACGGCACCCCGCCGTACGCGGAGCACGCCAGTTCGAACGCGCCGTCCGCGAAGGGCAGCACGCCCGCGTCCGCCTGCACCAGGGGGAAACCCCCGCCGATCCGGCGGGAGTGCTGCAGCTGCCGGTACGACAGGTCGAGTGCGACCGGCCGGGCACCCCGCGCCGCCAGCCAGCGCGAGCACTGCGCCGCGCCGCAGCCGATCTCCAGCACCGACCGGCCGGCGAGTTCCTCCGCCGGGCCGAGCAGCGCGGCGTCGGCCTCGTCCAGCCCCTCGGGGCCCCACACGAAGCGGTCGTCGCCGAGGAAGGCGCCGTGCTCGGTCTGGTACTCGTCGGCATTGCGGTCCCACCACCCCCGGCTGGCCCGGCTGCTCTCGGCGGCACCCGCGGTACGCCGCGTCGCCTCCGGCTCGGGTTCGTCGACGGTGTCAAACGGGGAGTCTTGGATCATCGCGGTGGTCGTCGTACTCTCATCGGAGGATTCGAGGTGTCAGAGATCGGCGACCTCGAAGCACCTGCGGCTGGGCGGTTTGCACCAGGTATGGGGCGTTGCGTCCTTGGTATGCCTCTTCGCGCATTGACCGTGCCCGGCTGCCCCCGTATGCTACAAGTTGCGCTGCGGGCCTGCGCGCCTCGGACGGAGTAGGTCGCGCTCGCATCTGTTGTAGACCTCTCGGTTGTTGAGGCGATGTCCGTAGATTCCAGATCACGGATCCCCCGCCTCGAAGCTGTCCGGAATCGGCAGAGGCGATACGGGCTCCCGGCGTAGCAGTACCTACGACTTACTGTCCGTACCGGAGTCCTTTCCCTAATGACGAGCAGCACCGAGGCCCCTCGTACCACCCCGCAGGTGGCGGTCAACGACATTGGTTCCGAGGAAGCCTTCCTCGCCGCGATCGACGAGACGATCAAGTACTTCAACGACGGCGACATCGTCGACGGCGTCATCGTGAAGGTCGACCGGGACGAGGTCCTGCTCGACATCGGTTACAAGACCGAAGGCGTCATCCCCTCCCGCGAGCTTTCGATCAAGCACGACGTCGACCCGAACGAGGTCGTCAAGGTCGGCGACGAGATCGAGGCCCTGGTTCTCCAGAAGGAGGACAAGGAAGGCCGCCTGATCCTCTCCAAGAAGCGCGCTCAGTACGAGCGTGCCTGGGGCACCATCGAGAAGATCAAGGAAGAAGACGGCATCGTCACCGGTACCGTCATCGAGGTCGTCAAGGGTGGTCTCATCCTCGACATCGGCCTCCGTGGCTTCCTCCCGGCCTCCCTGGTCGAGATGCGCCGCGTCCGCGACCTGCAGCCCTACGTGGGCAAGGAGCTCGAGGCCAAGATCATCGAGCTGGACAAGAACCGCAACAACGTGGTCCTGTCCCGCCGTGCCTGGCTGGAGCAGACCCAGAGCGAGGTCCGCCAGACCTTCCTCACCACCCTGCAGAAGGGCCAGGTGCGCTCCGGCGTCGTCTCCTCCATCGTCAACTTCGGTGCCTTCGTGGACCTGGGTGGCGTCGACGGTCTGGTTCACGTCTCCGAGCTGTCCTGGAAGCACATCGACCACCCGTCCGAGGTCGTCGAGGTCGGCCAGGAGGTCACGGTCGAGGTCCTGGACGTCGACATGGACCGCGAGCGCGTCTCCCTGTCGCTCAAGGCGACCCAGGAAGACCCGTGGCAGCAGTTCGCCCGGACCCACCAGATCGGTCAGGTCGTCCCGGGTAAGGTCACCAAGCTCGTTCCGTTCGGTGCGTTCGTCCGTGTCGACGAGGGCATCGAGGGCCTGGTCCACATCTCCGAGCTGGCCGAGCGCCACGTGGAGATCCCGGAGCAGGTCGTCCAGGTCAACGACGAGATCTTCGTCAAGGTCATCGACATCGACCTGGAGCGCCGCCGCATCAGCCTCTCGCTGAAGCAGGCCAACGAGTCCTTCGGCGCCGACCCGGCCTCGGTCGAGTTCGACCCGACCCTCTACGGCATGGCCGCGTCCTACGACGACCAGGGCAACTACATCTACCCCGAGGGCTTCGACCCGGAGGCCAACGACTGGCTGCCGGGCTACGAGAAGCAGCGCGAGGAGTGGGAGCGCCAGTACGCCGAGGCGCAGCAGCGCTTCGAGCAGCACCAGGCGCAGGTCATCAAGTCCCGCGAGGCCGACGCCGAGGCGGCGGCCGAGGGCGGCCAGGCCGCTCCGCAGGGCGGCGGCGGCCAGGCGACCGGTGGCTCGTACTCCTCGGAGTCGGCCGACAACTCCGGCGCCCTGGCTTCGGACGAGGCGCTGGCCGCGCTTCGCGAGAAGCTGGCCGGTGGCCAGAGCTGAACGGCTCCCGCTGAGGGTTAGCTAGTACGAAGCCCGCTCCCCCGGAAGGGGGAGCGGGCTTCGTCGTTCACTCGTTCAGGTGACTGTGATGGTCACGGTGCGGGTGGCGGTGGCGCCGTCGCCGTCCTTCACCCGGACCGCCACCTGATACGTCCCGGCCGCGGTGCCGGGGGGAACCGTCACCTGGACCGGCACCTCGGCGGTGGCGGGCAGGTTGTTGGACCGCGAACTCAGTTGCCGCTGCGCCGGGTTGGCGGTCAGGGGACCGCTGGGCGTGATGGTCAGCGTGCCGGTCGCGGTTCCCGGATGGGTGAGAACCGCGTCGGCGGTCAGGGCCACGCTGCTGCCCGCCGCTGCTGTGGCGGTCAGGGGAGTGACCCCGAGTGCCAGATGGTGCTGCGGCACCGGATGGCTGTCGATCGCCGGAGGAGCGTCGGCGGGCTTCGTGCCCCATGCGGAGGGTGTGTTGCCCACTGTGAAGGCGATATCGCGGCCCGCGCGCAGATCGGCCGTCGTTACATACGTCGCCGAACGCGCCCGACCGCCGAGGCGCACCGACTGGATATACCGCTTACTGTCCGAGGTCCCCGGCGCGGTGATGGTGAGGTGGCCGCGCGGGTAGTACCGCCGGTCCAGGGTGAGATCGATCCGACTGAACACCGGGGTCGTCAGGCCCCAGGTGTCCATGCCGGACGACACCGGGAAGATCCCGATCGAGGAGAGCACGTCCCACGCCGACATCGTCCCCAGGTCGTCGTTTCCGGTGATGCCGTCGGGGGAGTTGGAGAACAGTGTGAGCGCCGCGTGCACCACATCCGTGGTCTTCCACGGCTGCCCGGTCGACAGATACGTGTACGGGGCGAGGAGGTCCGGCTCGTTGTCGGGGTTGTACTTGTCCTGGTTGTAGTAGGTGTACGGGCCGTTGACCCAGATGTTGCGGGCGGTTCCGGCCGGGTCCTGGACCAACTGCGGGTAGGCGAAGAAGGAGTCGAGGCGCTTGTTGGTGGCGTCCGCGCCACCGATCAGTTTCACCAGTCCCGGGATGTCCTGCGGGACGAGCCACAGGTACTGCCAGGCCGTGCCCTCGTGGAAGCCGACACTGCTCTTGGGGTCCGCCGGGCCGGTGAACACTCCTTGCGGGTCACGTGCCCGGAAGAAGCCGGTGCGCTGGTCGAAGACGTTGCGGTAGTTCTGACCGCGTGCGAAGTAGCGCCGGGCATCCGCCTCATGGCCGAGTTTGTGCGCCATCGTGCCCAAGGCGGCGTCCGCCAGCGCGTACTCCAACGTGGCCGACGGCCCGTGGTCGTAGTCGAAGTCGCCCGGCTTGTGGGGCGCGTTGGGGTCCAGCGGTACGTAACCGTCCATCAGGTAACGAGGATTGCCGCCGCGTCCCTCATAGGGGGAGCTGGCGGGCGGCACCGAGTCGGCGTTCTTCTTCAGCGCCTGGTACGCCTCATCCTCATGGCCTGTCAACAGCCCCTGGTTGTAGGCGTTCACCAGGAACGGGGTCACCGGGTCGCCGGTCATGATGTTGGTCTCGACGGTGGCGTAGCCCCACTTGGGCAGCCAGCCGCCCTGGGCGTTCACCTTCAGCAGCGATATCGCCATGTCCCGCATCTCGGCGGGCGCGAGCAGGGACAACAGCTGCGCCTGAGTGCGGTAGGTGTCCCACAGCGACCAGTTCTGGTAGTAGGTGAACCCATCGGTCTTATGTACGCGGCCGTCCCAGCCGGTGTAGGAGCCGTCCACGTCGCTGCCTGTGTTGGGCGACAGCAGGGCGCGGTAGAGCGAGGAGTAGAAGCTGCGGCGGCGCTCACCGGTTCCGCCCTGCACCCGCACCTGCTCCAGCCGTCGCTCCCAGGCCTGCTGGGCCGCCCGGGCGGTGCTGTCGAAGGTTCCGCGCCCCTCCTGGGCGAGGTTTCGCCTGGCGCCGTCGACGCTCACGTAGCTGATCGCGGTGGTGGCGGTGACCGTGCGCTGGGCCGTGGTGTCGAAGCGGACGTAGGCGCCGCGCAGCCCGCCGCCGGACGAGGAGTCGGACCCGGCGGTGACGGTAGCGCCGCTCCAGGTGCCGTGGTCAGTGAAGGGCCGGTCGAAACGGGTGACCGTGTACACCGTGTACGGCTTGGTGTCCTGGCAGAAGCCGTGCCCGGTGATCGCGGTGGCCACCGTGCGGTTGTCCAGCACGGTGACGGTGCTGGAGGTGACGCTGTGCAGGGCCTGCCCGCTGTTGAGCAGCACGTTGGCCTTGGTGGTGGCCGGGAAGGTGTAGCGCTGCCAACCGGTGCGGGGGGAGGCCGTCAGCTCCGCGGTGATGCCTCCGTAGGAGGACAGCCCCACCCGGTAGTAACCGGGCGACGCCTGCTCCTGGGTGTGCGAGTAGGAGGCGGCGTATTTCGCGTAGTCGGTCGAGGAGATATCGCCGGTGGTGGGCAGCACCGGCAGGTCACCGCCGAGCCCGCAGCCCACCCCGGACAGGTGCACCGCGCTGAACCCGCGGATGCTGCTCTGGTCGTAGTCGTAACCGGTGTCGTGCCCGGTGTCGGGGGAGAGCTGCACCATTCCGAACGGCACCGCGGCGCCGGGGTAGGTGTTCCCCGCGTTCTGTGTCCCGATGAACGGGTTGACCAGGTCGGTGAGTTGGCCGCCCGAGGTGGGTGAGGCGTGTGCCATGGACGTCAGTGTGCCCGTGAAGAAGGCCGCCGCGAAGACGGCGACCAGGGGTGCCCTCAGGCGTTGGCCGAGCGACCTCACTCCGCGGGGAGATCCCCCTCCGCGCGGGGCTCTGCCACGTAGTGTCGTCAACGGTCTCATGGTGCCGCGGTGCGTCGGTGGATGGCTCAAGGCTCGGCGTCCCTTCATCATGACATCGTTGTCAGTCCGGGGCTGCGCACGGCTGCTCGGTGGATCTTCGGCCTCGCCGGACTGCACTGTCAAGGTCGCGTCAACTCAAGGTGACGGTCTTGTGGTTGACGGCGCGGGAATGTCAGTGCGGCCCCGTACGTTGGTAGCAGGGGAGAGTGGGAAGGGACGGTCACGGTGCTTGATCCGCAAGGTTTGTATGAGTTCGAGCCGGAGGGCGTCGACGCGGTCGATTCCGCGGACGCCGGCGGCTTGGTGCTGCTCTACCACCTGGAGGGCTTCATCGACGCGGGTGACACCGGCGAGCAACTCGTCGACGAGCTCCTGGAGAACCTCGAACACCAGGTCGTGGCCCGCTTCGATGTGGACCAGCTGCTTGACTACCGGGCCCGCCGCCCCCTGATGACGTTCCACCGCGACCACTGGTCGGGCTATGAGACGCCCGAGCTCGCGCTGCGTCTGCTGAGTGACACCACGGGCACCCCGTTCCTGCTGCTGTCCGGGCCGGAGCCGGATGTGCAGTGGGAGCGGTTCACCGAGGCGGTGGGCGGGCTGGTCGAGCGCTTCGGTGTCCGCCTGTCGATCAACTTCCACGGTATCCCGATGGGTGTGCCGCACACCCGCCCGGTCGGACTGACCCCGCATGGCAACCGCACCGACCTGACGCCGGGCCACCGCGGCTGGTTCGACGAGGCGCAGGTCCCCGGCAGCGCGGACTCGCTGATCGAACTGCGGTTGGCGGAAGCGGGGCACGATGTGCTGGGCGTCGCCGCCCATGTGCCGCACTATCTGGCCCGTTCTCCGTACCCGGACGCCTCGCTCGCGGTCCTGGAGGCGATCACCGCCGCCACCGGCCTGGTGCTCCCCGGCCCCGCACACGCGCTGCGCGCGCAGGCGTACACGGTCCAGGCCGAGATCGAGCGGCAGATCTCCGAGGGCGATGCCGAGTTGACCTCGGTGGTGCGCGGGTTGGAGAACCAGTACGACGCCCTGGCGGGCGCCGGCGGCCGGGAGAACCTCATCGCCGAGCCCGTCGAGCTGCCCTCCGCCGATGACCTGGGCGCCGAGTTCGAGCGCTTCCTCGCCGAGCGCGAGGCGGATGGCGGCTGACGCCGCGCTTGGCGGATCTTGGCCGGGCCGCGGTGGGTTCGGCACCGCCGGGCGACGCCGTGGCGGCGGCTCTTGTTCGCGGCAAGCCCCCAAGCCCCCAGGGGAGTTGGGGGCATGCCGCCGAAGAATCGCCCCGCCGTGGCGGCGAGCAACCACGGCGGCGGGGCCCGGCGGTGACGATCCCACCGCGGCCCGAAGAACCGATCCGCCGGAACGGCGAGCAACCCCACCGCATGGACCGGCAAGGCCGAACCAACCGCACCCCGTCCGATGCGAGATCCACCGGAAGGGCCGTAGGCTGAGCCCGTGCTGAAGGTGGGACTGACCGGCGGAATCGGCGCCGGCAAGAGTGAGGTGTCACGGCTGTTCGCCTCCTACGGCGCGGTCGTGATCGACGCCGACCGTATCGCCCGCGAGGTGGTGGAGCCGGGGACGCCCGGGCTGGCCGCGGTGGTGGCCGAGTTCGGGGAAGAGGTGCTGAACGCCGACGGCAGCCTGGACCGGCCGAAGCTCGGCGGTATCGTCTTCGCCGACCCGGACCGACTGGGGGCGCTCAACGCGATCGTGCACCCACTGGTCGGCCGCCGCTCCGCGGAGCTGGAAGCCGCCGCGCCCGACGATGCCGTCATCGTCCACGACGTACCGCTGCTGACCGAGAACGGGCTCGCACCGCTGTACGACCTGGTGGTCGTGGTGGACGCCGCCCCGGGCACCCAGCTTGACCGGCTGGTCCGGCTGCGCGGGATGGCCGAGGACGAGGCGCGCTCCCGGATGGCCGCGCAGGCCACCCGGGAGCAGCGGCTCGCCGTCGCCGATCTGGTGATCGACAACGACGGGCCGCTGGAAGCCCTGGAACCGCAGGTGAGGAAGGTCTGGGAGGCGCTGCGGGAGCGGGTCTCCCGGATCAGCCGCCCCAACCGACCTTGAACACCCAGGCGTACTCCCCGGCCGCCCGCGCGGCCGCCGGGACCTGGACGGTGAGTGTGCCACCGGTGAACTCCCAGTCCAGGGCGGTGTGGTAGCCGAGCATGGTCACCTTGTCGCCCTTACGGATGGGCACCGGCGCCTGGACGACCAGCTTGCTGCCCGGATCGGTGAGCGAGGAGATGTAGAACGCCTGGTTCTGCTTGACGGAGAACCGCAGGTCACCGAGTTGCGCCATACGTGACCAGTACGTCGTGCCGTAGACCGACTCGCCGTTGACCGCCAGCCAGCGGCCGGTCTGGCGGAGCCGGGTCTGCATGATCTCCGGAATGGTGCCGTCGGAGCGCGGCCCGATGTCCAGCAGGAAGTTGCCGTTCTTGCTGACGATGTCGACGAGGGTGTGGACGATCTCCTCGGCCGTCATGTACTTGTCGTCGGGGGTGGCCTGGTTGTAGCCGTAGGAGTGCGGATCCAGGCCCCGGCTCGCCTCCCACTTGGCGATCACGGTGTTGTTGTACGTCGTGTACTCGGGCGTGGTGAAGTCGTGCGGGGCGATCCCTGAGCGGTTGTTGACGGTGACGTCCTTCGGGCGCGGCCGGTTCTTGGCGTGGTTGAAGTACTCCGCGAGCACGTCGTGGCTGTCGTTCACGCCACCGATGTCGCACCAGATGATGTCCGGGTCGTAGCCGTGCACCAACTCCCGCATCTGCGGGGCCTGGTAGTCCTTCACATAGTCCTTGCCCGCGGTGTATCCGGTGTAGGCAACGGGCGCCAGCGTGTACGGATTGCGTGGTGCGTGGCCCATCCACGGGTTGTCGGGGTTGAACCACTCCGGCATCGAGAAGTACAGCCCGTTGTGCAGTCGCGGAGTGTACGTACGCGAGGCCGTGAACAACTCCTTGACCAGATCCCGGTGCGGCCCCATGCGTACCGCGTTGCGGTCCGAGACCTTGGTGTCCCACAGCGCGAAGCCCTCGTGGTGCTTGGAGGTCAGTACGTAGTACTCGGCGCCCGCGTCCCGGAACAGCTCCACCCAGCTGCGCGGGTCGAAGCGCCGCGCGGTGAACATCGGGATGAAGTCGTCGTACGCGAACCCCTCGCCGTACTTCTGCGCGTGGTAGGCGTAGACCGGGTTCGACGGGCTCTGCAGGGAGTTCCAGTACCACTCGGCGTAGGTGCCGCCCACCGGAGCCCAGGCGGGCACCGAGTAGACACCCCAGTGGATGAAGATCCCGAACTTCGCGTCGCCGAACCAGTACGGGGCCTGGTGGCCGCTGAGCGATGCGTCCGTCGGCTGGTAGTCGGGTGTGCCGAGGGTCAGATCGGTGCGCCGAGTGGCGGCCTGCCCGCCCCTGCCGTTGACCGCGACCGTGCCGGTGCGGCCCGTACCGGGCTTCGTGCCAGCGGAGTTGCGGATGCCGACCCGCACCCGGGCCTGCTCACCGGGGGCCAGCGTGGTGACCCGGGCCGGAGTTGCGGTCCGGGCGCCGTTCACATCGACGCCCACCGTCACCGCGTCGGCGGCGCAGATCCACACCGTGCCCGCGTTGACCACGGTCGCCTCGACGCTCTGCGTACGGGGATCCAGCAGGGAGTTGGTGGAGGCGGCGGTCCGCAACTGCAGCGCCCGGCCTTGTGCGGCCGGTTGCAGGGACAGCGCGAAGACATGCATCGCTGGGGAGTTGGACTGGGCGGGACCGATGGCGGGCAGGGTGATCGCGACCGCGTGGCGGGCCGGGTCCAGCCAGAGCTCGGCGGTGCCGATGGAGACCGGATGCTGGTCGGTGCCGCCCGGGGCGTAGCGGAACGACGTGGTCAGCACGCCGCTGCCGCCCGAGTACCAGTCGGTGCCGCCGAGTTGGGCCTGCGATGTGCTGCCGTCCTGGTACGTCACGGTGGCGGTGCCGGACGCGTCACCGTAGCTGCACGCCACCAGGAACTGGGCCGAGAGGTAGGCGCCCGGCGCCGGCAGGGTGATGCGCTGGCCCGTCGCCACCAGGTTGTTCTTGGCGCCCGCGGCCGACGAGGGGAACAGGAACGGTACGCCGTTCACCACCGTGCGACCGGCGGGTGGCAGCTGCTCACCGGGAAAGGTGTAACCGGAACCGTCGAAGTCGCCGCCGCGAGCGGTCGCGGTGTCGATGCCGTCGTTGTCGAAGTAGCTGTCGAGGGGCACCGGAACCGCTTCGGGAACGGTGACCCAGAAGTCACCGGCACCGGACGGCTGCGCGGCTGCCGCGTACGCGGTCCCGGTGGTGCCGAGGGAGGTGGCGAACGGGGCGGCGGCGGCCGCGCCCAGCGCGGTGCCGAGCAGTCGGCGTCTGGGAAGGCCGGGGGAGTCATTGCGCCTGGGGGAGTCGTTCATGTGCCCTCCGGTAGGTGCGTTGTCGCATGGAGTGGCTCAAGCGGATGGATTCATCCGATGACTCATCTTTGGGAGGGCGCTAAGGGGTGTCAATAGACCGAACAGCACCGGTTGTTGGCGTAGAGATCTGATGTTTGATGGAGCTGGTGAGGACCTCCCATCGGTGGTGTCACCACAGATCCTGCTTGGCCCAGATCGGGTCGCCGTCGTACGGGTGGTAGTTCTCCAGGTTGTCCTTCGCCGGATGGGTGCGTCCGGCGGGGCCCGCCGCGAAGGCGCGGAAGAGGTTCTCGGTGACCCGCGAGGTGAACTGGGCGGTGTGCGGCGGGATCCCGTGCCCCGGATCGTCGGTGAGCGACTCCACCCACCGCATGGTGCCGGTGTTGAACACCCCCGCACCGCTCGCGGTGGTGTAGTAAGCGGAGTCCCCGAAGGACCGTACCCCCCGGCACACCACCTTGGAGTGGGCGATGATCTCGATGGGACGTGGGGTGTTCTGCCCGGAGTTGACCCGGTCGTACTCGGTGCCGACCAGGTTGGGGAAGCTCGTACCCCGGGTGGCGCCGGTCCCCTCGAACAGCCAGTGCCCCGGATCGGCCACCACATAGGGGGCGGACGTCCGATTCGACTCGTACAACGTGCCCGTCATCGAGTTCTCCGGGCGGGCATGCGGCGCCTCGCGCCAGTCGGTGGTCACGGCCGCGTCGTTCCTCCCGTTCATGGGGTCGCGCGTCCAGTCGGTCTTGTAGCAGACCACCAGGCGGCGATCGCCCGCTTGCGTGGGCTCAAGGCGGATCCGGCGGAAGCAGGCGTTCGCGCCGAGGAAGGCGAGGTTGCATCCGGTGTCCCGGGCGGCGGTCACCCGGTCGCGCACCGCCGGGGTCCAGTACTCGTCATGGCCGAGCGAGACGATCGCCTGTGCGCCGCGCAGCAGTTGGGGGTCGCGGTCGATGTCCATCGTCGTCACATAGCCGAGCGGCAGCCCCAGCTTCTCCGCGAGCGCTATGGCGGGCTGCTCGTAGGTGGTGAACAGCGGCGCGCCATCGTGGTTGTACGGGCGGTCGCAACTGACCGCCAGGGAGCGGTTGTCGTAGTCGGACTTCCCGCCCGGGCCCTGGTAGAGGCTGCGACCGCCCCAGGTGTTGTACGCCTGCCAGGTGCCCACCGCGTTGACCAGCACCAGCTTGCCCGCGGTGGACGCGGACCGGACGGTGATCGGCACATACCGCTGCTCTCCGGAGTCGGCGGTCAGCCGGATCAGATAGGCGCCCTCCGGCCACCCTCGGGTGCTGATCGCCATGGACGGCTGCCATCCCGCCGAGACGGTACGCGTACCGCCCTGCGCCGCCGGAATCGGCTGGGCGCCGGCGGGTATTCGCTCCGAGGACCACACCTTGCGCGCCTGGGCGCCGCCGTACCAGCCCATGCGGAAGGCCTCGGCGCGAAAGCCCTTGGCGGTGGTGGAGACATGGAGGTGGAACGTCTCGCCGGGGAGCACGCTGACCTGGTCCGGGTAGCCTTCCACCGCCAGGTTGGTGCCGCGGTGCCTCAGACCCCAGTCGCGGTCACCGGGCAGATTGTTCTCGGCGGCCACCGGGGCCGCGGCGGTCGGCCGCGCCGAGCCGGTGCGGCCGCCGCCCGAGGCGCATCCGGCGGCGAGTGCGCCCGCGCCCACGGCGGCGCCGAGGAAGTGCCGACGGTCCCAGTCCGCGTCGTCCATGAGGTGCTCCTCAGGGTTGCTCAGCGGGTACCGACCGCATCACCGGCCATACGTCACCATCCGCGCATGCCGATATACGGTTAGTGATGGGTCCGGTCATGCCCCATGGGATCCACCGTGCAATGAGCGCGCACTCCTCGCAGCGGCTGAGCGGACGTGCGGCGGGTACGGTACGGCCGCGACCGGGCCCGTCCCGGCTCCGGCGACGGCCCCGGGCGTGCGGGAGGGGCATTGGTCCAGATGGGCCATGCCTCCGAGGGGTCCCGGCGGGGCGGTGCCAGGCCGGGAATGCGGTTGCGCGAGTCGATGTTGGGTAGTCCTGGGACGGTGGACGGCCGTAGACCGCGCCCTTGGAAGGAGGCGGACGTGCCCGAGCGCACCCCGGAGACCAACGTCATCGACTACCGCGCCGCGGAACAGCTACTCGCTGCCAACGACCCCCGCGGTGCGGTGAAGCTGCTCGACGCCCTGATCGCCGTACATCCGGAGAGCACCTCGGCCCGTCTGATGCGCGCCCGTGCCTTCTTCATGGCCGCCCAACTGCGCGCCGCTGAACTGGAGTTCCAGATCGTCCTGGAACGCGAACCGGCCAACGCCTTCGCGCACTTCGCCCTGGCCCGCACCCTGCAACGGGCCAACCGCGCCGACGAGGCCAAACGCCACTTCCGCCTCGCCGCGGCGCTCGACCCCAAGCCGGAGTACGTCGAGGCGGCCGGGTTCGACGGCGAGGGTGCGGAGGGGTTCGACGGGGAGGACTGAGCAGCCGCCGGACACCGCGGCCCGATGGAGCCCGCGCATCCGCGATCTCCGGACGGATAACCGTTCGAAGCGGAGCAGTCGTGGCTGGTACGGTCCATGCCGTGGCGAAACTCAATCAGATCATCGCAGTCGAGAAGGGCGTCAAGTCCAGCTCCCACCAGGACCTGACCACCGCTCACCACGGACTGCTCAAGCCCGCGCTGCTCGCCGGGATATCCCGCGCCTACCAGGCGAAGGACGAAGAAGGCGAGCAACTGCCCCCGGAGTCCACCCGGGTGCAGGTCAAGGCCGAGGATGTGCTCCGGGACACGGCGACCACGCTGACCCGGCTGTTTGACGTCACCGCCACCAAGGACTGGGCGAACTGCACCGCGCGCGCCGACATCACGGTCGAAGGCCGTGTCCTGCTGCGCGAGGTGCCGGTGTCCTATCTGCTCTTCCTGGAGAAGCAGCTGGCCGAACTGAGCACCTTCGTACGGAAGTTGCCGGTGCTGGACGGGGCCGAGTCCTGGTCCCTCGACCCGTCGACCGACTGGTGGCGCACCGAGCCGGTCCGTACGGTGCGTACGAAGAAGGTCCCGCGCAACCACGTCAAGGCCGAGGCCACCGACAAGCACCCCGCGCAGGTCGAGGTGTACTACGAGGACGTTCCGGTCGGCTACTGGACGACCGTGAAGTTCTCCGGCGCACTTCCCGCGCGGCGGGTCAACGAACTGCTGGCCCGGGTGGAGAAGCTGCAGCAGGCCGTGAAGTTCGCCCGCGAGGAGGCGAACGGTACCGAGGTCACCGACCAGCACGTCGGCGACGCGGTGTTCGGCTACCTCTTCGGGTAGCGCCTCGTATACCGTTGTGAACTCCCCGGCCGCCCAAGTGCGGCTGGGGTGCGCGAGGAGCGCAAGCTGAATCTGAAGCTTGTCGTGACGGCGCGGTCCGGGCACTGAACCCGGGTCGCGATCAATCTCAGACTCTCGCTCCAGACTCAGCATTCGCCGCCGATCGCCGAACCGACCGAGCCGGGCTTGGTCGTCGGATGCCGGTTCAAGTCCGGCCCGCGCAGCTATCGATGCGTGGTAGTTCAAAGGCAGAACACGACGACATGAGACTGACCCGAGCTCTCAACCGGTCCGGCGTGCCCAAAGCGGCGGCATTTCCAGGGCTCGGGGGCAGGCTACGCCCCCGGGCCCGCTCCCGTTGTGCCCGCTCTCGGGCAGCGCTCACACCAACCGCCTGATGTCCCCCCGGACCCGGTAGAAGCCGCCCGAGGACGGGTGGACCGCGTCCACCACATAGCGGGCTCCGGGTTGCCGTATGTGCCGCGGGAACTGCACGTTCCAGGCCGGGTCGTAGCCGTCGGAGACGACGTGCACCCGTACCCGTCCGCCGTCCTGGACGCACTCGACCAGGACGCCGCCGCCCACCCCGGCGGCGGACGAAACCGTCGACACGGTGGTGCTCGGGGTGTACGTGGGCAGGGCGGCGGCCGACTTGATGTCCACCGCGGCCGGGACCGTTCCGGACTGGGCGGCGGCGATCGCCCCGGCGCTGGCGTCAACGCAGACGAGCGAGCCGTCGGTGGTGACCATATAGAGCTTCTCGTGTCGATACTGCATCGACAGGGCGGAACCGCCGCCGGTGCCCAGCTTCCACAGCCGGTTGCCGTCCAGGTCGAAGCAGTACACGGAGGAGGCCGAGTCCCCGGCGAAGACATGGCGTCCGCCGGGAGCGGTGGCGCACGAGTACACCGCGGCGTCGCACGAGTAACTGGCCCGCACCCGGCCGGTCGCCTTCGACAGCCGTTGTACGACGAAGCGGTCGGTGCCCGCGTAGACCGACTCGTCCTCCTGCCAGCCGAACAGCACCGCACCGGTGGTCGGCGTGTGCCAGAGCTCTCCGCCGCCTTCGGGGGCGTACGCGGTCACACCGCGCTGGTGCCCGTGGTAGACGGCGGACTCGTCGGCGCGCACCATCCAGGCGTGTGCGCCGGAGCTCTTCCGCGACCACTGGTACTCGTCCTCGTGGTCGATGACCGTCAACCCGCCGTTGCGATCAGCGACGTTGAGCACGCCCTCGTGGATGTCCAGCCAGAAGATGTCGACATCCGAGGCGATCTCGTACGCGGCGAACGGCAGCTTGGCGGACAGGTCGTACACAGCGCCGTCGTCGCAGCCCGCGTAGATCCAGAAGTCGTCCGCGACGAGGCACTTGACGCCGTCCGGGAGTTGGTAGCGGGCCAGCACCTCGCCGTCGTGGCCCAATGTGTAGACGTCACCGGCCTGGTTGCCCACCCAGCACCGGTCCTCTCCGATGTGGATGCCGAACGCCGCGGCGCCGGTGCGGAACCGCCACAGCACCGGTGCCACGGCGCGCGCCGTGGAAGGCGCGGACGTCACCTGGCGGCGGGTCACCGGGCGGGCGGCCCGCTGGCCCGGGACGGCTGGCGCGTACCCCTTGCGGACCTTCTCGGCTATCTTCCTGGCCGCCGCTGCCTGCGCCTTCTCGACCGTCGGGAACGTGGACGTCTGCGTCTGCCCGGCGGCACCGATGCGTCCGTAGCGCACTGAGACGGTGGTGCCCTCAAGCACCACCTCGTAGAACTTGTGCGCCCCGCCGCCGGTTTCGGACAGCTCCAGATACGTCTGCGTACGCGACACGACCAGCCCCTTCCCGGGGAGCCACAGCGGCCCACCCCCACTGGTTGGGAACGCTAGGGCCTGCCTCTGACAATCGATCAGAACAGCGGCTCTGGCAGTACGCCCTCCAGCGCCAGCAGCGCGCGCTTGATCTCCAGACCGCCGCCGAAACCGCCGATACCGCCGTCGCTCTCCACGACGCGGTGGCACGGCACGACCACCGGAAGCGGGTTGGAACCCATCGCCACACCGACCGCGCGGGCGGCTCCCGGCTCGCCCACCCGGTTGGCGAGCGTCTGGTAACCGACGACCGCGCCGTACGGGACGCCTTCGGCGAGCTCATGCAGCACCCGGCGGTTGAAGCCGGTGGAGAGCGACCAGTCGAGGGGAACGGTGAAGTCGCGCAGCGTACCGGCGAAGTACTCGTTGAGCTCGCGTATCGCCTGGGTCAGGTGGAGGGCGTCGGACTGGACCGGCTCGGTGCCGAAGCGGGCGGCGAGCCGGGCCACGGCGCCGCGCGCCGTCCGCCCGTCGGCCCGGAAGACGACGTTGACCAGGCCGTCCTCCGTCGCGGCGAGGAGCAGCGGCCCGATCGGTGTGTCCTGTACGGACCAGCTCACGGTCCGGTTCGATTCCGTCACGCGGCCAGCCTAGGACCGGGCACTGACAGTCGGCCGCCGGTGTTCACACCCGTCACTTCAGACCCGCCCGCATCACAAGGAAGGGGCTTGGTCCGGCCATTGTCAGTGGCGGGTCGTACGGTGAATCCATGCGGCCCGTATCTGATATCGAACGCAAGGTGGCGCCCTTCGAGGTCGTCAGCTCCTACCAGCCCAGCGGGGACCAGCCGGCGGCCATCGCCGAGCTGGACCGGCGGATCCGCGCGGGAGAGAAGGATGTCGTGCTGCTCGGCGCCACCGGCACCGGCAAGTCGGCGACCACCGCGTGGATGATCGAGAAGCTCCAGCGGCCGACCCTGGTCATGGCCCCGAACAAGACGCTCGCCGCGCAGCTCGCCAACGAGTTCCGCGAACTGCTGCCGAACAACGCGGTCGAGTACTTCGTCTCCTACTACGACTACTACCAGCCAGAGGCCTACGTCCCGCAGACGGACACCTACATCGAGAAGGACTCCTCGATCAACGAGGAGGTCGAGCGGCTGCGCCACTCGGCCACGAACTCGCTGCTCACCCGGCGCGATGTGATCGTGGTCGCCTCGGTCTCCTGCATCTACGGCCTGGGCACCCCGCAGGAGTACGTGGACCGGATGGTGCGGTTGCGCGTCGGGGACGAGATCGACCGTGATCAGCTGCTCCGCCGCTTCGTCGACATCCAGTACACGCGCAACGACATGGCGTTCACCCGGGGCACCTTCCGGGTGCGCGGTGACACGATCGAGATCTTCCCGGTCTACGAGGAACTGGCCGTGCGCATCGAGATGTTCGGCGACGAGATCGAGGCGCTCTCCACCCTGCACCCGCTCACCGGTGAGGTCATCACCGATGACCAGGAGCTCTATGTCTTCCCCGCTACGCACTATGTGGCCGGGCCCGAGCGCATGGAGCGGGCGATCGGGGGGATCGAGAAGGAGCTGGAGACCACACTCGCGACGATGGAGAAGCAGAGCAAGCTGCTGGAGGCCCAGCGGCTGCGCATGCGCACCGCGTACGACATCGAGATGATGCGCCAGATCGGCACCTGCTCCGGCATCGAGAACTACTCAAGGCACATCGACGGCCGTGACCCCGGTTCCGCGCCCAACACCCTGCTTGACTACTTCCCCGAGGACTTCCTGCTGGTCATCGATGAGTCGCATGTCACCGTGCCGCAGATCGGCGCGATGTACGAGGGTGACGCGTCGCGCAAGCGCACGCTCATCGACCACGGCTTCCGCCTGCCCTCCGCGCTGGACAACCGGCCGCTGAAGTGGGAGGAGTTCCTGGAGCGGATCGGGCAGGCCGTCTATCTGTCCGCCACTCCCGGACCCTACGAGCTCTCGCGCTCCGACGGTGTCGTCGAGCAGATCATCCGCCCCACCGGTCTGGTCGACCCCGAGGTCATCGTCAAGCCCACCGAGGGCCAGATCGACGACCTGGTCCACGAGATCCGGGTGCGCGCGGAGAAGAACGAGCGTGTCCTGGTCACCACGCTCACCAAGAAGATGGCCGAGGACCTCACCGACTACATGCTCGAACTCGGTATCCAGGTGCGGTACCTGCACAGCGACATCGACACCCTGCGCCGCGTCGAGCTGCTGCGCGAGCTGCGGGCGGGCGAGTACGACGTGCTGGTCGGCATCAACCTGCTCCGTGAGGGCCTGGACCTTCCCGAGGTGTCACTGGTGGCGATCCTCGACGCGGACAAGGAGGGATTCCTGCGCTCGGGTACGTCACTGATCCAGACCATCGGCCGCGCGGCGCGCAATGTCTCCGGCCAGGTGCATATGTACGCGGACAAGATCACTCCGGGTATGGAGCGCGCCATCGAGGAGACCAACCGCCGCCGCGAGAAGCAGATGGCCTACAACAAGGAGAAGGGGATCGACCCGCAGCCGCTGCGGAAGAAGATCGCGGGCATCCTCGACTCCTTCGCCCGCGAGGACGCCGACACCGAGGAACTGCTGGGATCCGGTCGGCAGCGTTCGCGCGGCAAGGCCCCGGTGCCCGGGTTGTCGGCGAAGGCGGGCGAGAAGCGTGCCGCGAAGAGCCTGCCCGCGGAAGAACTCGCGGACCTCATCGGCGAGTTGACCGAGCAGATGCGCACTGCCGCCGCCGACCTGCAGTTCGAGGTGGCGGCCCGGCTGCGTGACGAGGTGGGGGAGCTGAAGAAGGAGCTCCGGCAGATGAAGGAGGCCGGGATGGTCTGACCGGGCCCGACACGCCGCCGACCTGCGGACTTGGCTTCCGTTTTACCTTGACTTGGTGATTCCTGTACTGTTCCGGGGATGGACGTCTCCCTCGCCCTCTGGCTTGCGACCATCCTCGGACTGTGTGTCCTGATCGCGGTCGACTTCTTCATCGGTGGCCGTAAGCCGCATGATGTGTCGATCAAGGAAGCCGCGATCTGGACGGTCGTCTGGATCGTGCTCGCCGGCCTCTTCGGGATCGGCCTGCTGGTCTTCCAGGGCGGCCAGCCGGCCGGAGAGTTCTTCGCGGGCTTCATCACCGAGAAGTCACTCAGCGTCGACAACCTCTTCGTCTTCGTCCTGATCATGGCCAAGTTCGCCGTGCCGAGCATGTACCAGCAACGCGTGCTGCTCGTCGGCGTGCTGATCGCGCTGGTCCTGCGAGCGGCCTTCATCGCCGCTGGCGCCGCGATCATCTCGACGTTCGCCTGGGTCTTCTACATCTTCGGCGCGTTCCTCGTCTGGACCGCGTGGAAGCTGATCCAGGAGGCCCGGGCGGATGAGCGCGACGAGGAGTACGAGGAGAACAAGCTCCTCAAGGCCATCGAGAAGCGGGTGCCGTCGACCGACACGTACCACGGCACCAAGCTCTTCGTCGTCCAGCACGGCAAGCGGCTGATGACACCGATGCTCATCGTCATGCTGGCGATCGGCAGCACCGACATCCTGTTCGCCCTCGACTCCATCCCCGCCATCTTCGGCCTCACCCAGGACCCGTACATCGTCTTCACCGCCAACGCCTTCGCCCTGATGGGGCTGCGCCAGCTGTACTTCCTCATCGGCGGTCTGCTGCAGCGGCTGGTGCACCTCTCCTACGGACTGTCCGTCATCCTCGGCTTCATCGGCGTCAAGCTGGTGCTGCACGCCCTGCACGAGTCCGGCGTACCCGCACCCGAGATCTCCATCCCGGTCTCGCTCGGCGTCATCGTTACCGTCCTCGCGGTGACCACCGCCACCAGCCTGCTGGCCTCGAAGAAGTCCACCACCAGCGTCCATCAGTAGGGCCGCGTACGGTTCGCCGCCGCCGAGCGTCTAACGTGGTTGCGGCAAATCGAGCCGATATGAGGGCATCCGACAAGAGGGCAGGTGGACGCCGGTGAGCACGTTGGCGGTGGAGGGTCTGCCGGAACTGACGGGCTCCCGCTTCCTGGGCAGCTGGGAGCTGGACCCGGTGGCGCTCGTGTTCGTCGTGGTGCTCGGCGCGCTGTACGCGACGGCGGTGGTGCGCCTGCGCGGGCGCGGCGAGCGATGGCCGATGGCCCGCACGCTCACCTTCGCGGTACTGGGTCTCGGCATGATCGTCTTCGCCACGATGTCCGCCCTGTCGGTGTACAGCCAGGTGCTCTTCTGGCCCGCCGCGGTGCAGAACATCGTGCTCGACCTGATCGCGCCGCTCGGCCTCGCGCTCGGCGACCCACTGGCACTGGCCGGGCGGGCACTGTCGGATCCGGCGCGACGGCGGCTGGACGCCGTGATGGGCAGCCGGGTGGTCCGGTTGCTCACCTTCCCGTTCGTCAGCTCGGTGCTGGTGCTGGTCTCCGAACTGTCCATCTACTTCACGCCGTACTTCCAGACGGCGCTGCGCGACGGCGGCGTGCGCCAGCTGATGCATCTGCAACTGCTGCTCACCGGCTGCCTGTTCGTGCTGCCGATGCTCACCCGGCAGGAGATGCTGCCGCGCTGGTGCACCCATCCGGTACGGGCGGTGCTGGTGTTCCTGGACGGGCTCTTCGACTCGGTCCCCGGCATCGTGGTGATGCTCAGCGGCACGCTGGTGGCCGGCCACTGGTACGCCACCCACCCCCGGACCTGGGGTCCCAGCCTGCAGCGGGACCAGCAGCTCGGCGGCGGGCTGATGCTGACCATCGCCGAGCTGGTCGGACTGCCGTTCCTCATCGCCGTGTTCGCGGAGTGGTGGCGCGCCGAACGCGCGAAGACCGCCGAACTGGACGCGCGCCTGGACCGTGAGCTGGTCACCGTCCCCGCCGCGGCGGCCGCCCCGGCGCCCGACGTGCCGCTGCCGGCGGCTGCCGCACCCGCGCCCGAGATGGTCCGTCCCTGGTGGGAGACCGAAGGCGGCGAGGTGGCGGAACGCGTGCGCAGGAACACCGGCCGCCGCGGCAACGGCTGACCGGGCCCGCCGGGCGGGCGGCCGGGGACCGCGCGCTGGTCACGGAAGGCGATCTTCGATCAGCCACAACACGGTCGCGGCCTCATCACCGAACCATCACATGAGGAGCGTTTGTCCACGGCCCAGCCGCTGACCGCGCGAGGATCGGTGCCTTCGTCGAACCATCCGAAGGGGGACCCCATGAGCCGCACCAGCACGCTGTCCGAGGGCGCGCCGCGACATGGCGCCATAGCCACCGTCGTACCCGGCGGCGCCCGCTACGGGGCACGGAAGTTCAAGAGGGCCGCCGCGGCCGTCCTGGTCGCGACGGCCCTCCTCGTACCAGCGGGCGAAGCGCAAGCTGCTACGTCCCGCCCGGCGGCCCGCTGCGCGCACCACACCACCGGCGTCTGCGCCCCCTGGGTCAGGCACCCGCGCGGCGCCACCGCACAGTGCAAGGACGGCACGTTCAGCTACTCCGCGCACTTCTCGGGCACCTGCTCGCACCACCGCGGTGTGCGCTACTGGTTCAAGTAGGACACCGCGGTGGGGGTGGCGCGGAGCGCGGCTGGATCACCAGCCGCGTGCGCGCCACTCCGCCAGATGCGGCCGCTCCGTGCCGAGGGTGGTGTCATCGCCGTGGCCCGGGTAGACCCAGGTCTCGTCGGGGAGTTGGCCGAAGAGCTTGGACTCGACATCGTCGATGAGGCGCGCGAAAGCGGCCGGATCGTTGTGGGTGTTGCCCACACCGCCGGGGAACAGGCAGTCGCCGGTGAAGACATGCGGGTGGCCGTGCGGGTCGTCGTAGACCAGGGCGATGCTGCCGGGGGTGTGGCCGACCAGATGGCGTGCGGTGAGCTCGACCTGCCCGACGCGCAGCGTGTCACCGTCCTCGACCAGGACGTCGGTCGGGACCGGGATGCCCTCGGCGTCGTGGCGCCCGGCATACGTACGGGCGCCGGTGGCGTCCACGACCTCGCGCAGCGCGCCCCAGTGATCGGCGTGCTGGTGCGTGGTGACGACGGACGCGATGCCGCTGTCGCCGATCATGGACAACAGGGTGTGCGGCTCGGCGGCGGCGTCGATCAGCAACTGCTCGTCGGTCGCGCGGCAGCGCAGCAGATAGGCGTTGTTGTTCATCGGGCCCACGGCGACCTTGGAGATTATGAGGTCGGTGAGTTCGTGCACGTCGGGCGGGCCGCCGACCTTTACTGCTCCGGTGTATGACATGGCGTCACCCTAGCGGTGGGAGTGTGGGCAGTGGCAGGTCAGGCTCGCGGCTCAGCTCCTCGCCGCCGCTGCGGCCGCTGACCCAGGCGAGCAGGGCGTGGGTGGTGCCGCTGACGGTGAGCTCGGGGTGCTCGGCCGCGCCGATGTCCCAGGTCTCGTCGGTCTCGGTGTCATGCAGGCGGACCGCCGCGATCCCCTCGCGGCCGGACAGCCGGTCGATGAGCACGGCGAGCTCGCGGGCGGCGAAGTCGGCGGGCAGATCGGCGCAGGTGCGGCCGATACCGAGGTCGACATGGTGCAGGTGGATCTCGGCGAGTCGTTTCGCCGGGAGGTCGGCGGCCGGGACGACGCCGCCGTGCCGGGTGCGGACCTGGGCCGCCCAGGCCTGCGGGGGCATCGCGTCAACGGCCTGGGTGAACCGCTCGGCGCTCTGCCGCAGATCGTCCAGTTGGTCGGGCAGCGGTCGGCTCGCGCCGTTCTCGATGTCCTTCTCCCGCGCCTCCTCGCTGACGTACATCGGCGTCTCCTCGCCCGTGCGTGCCCAGGTGAGGAGATTGACCAGGGCGTCGGCGTTGCGGGCGAGGTGGGTCAGTACATGGCCGCGGCTCCAGCCCGGTAGCAGCGAGGGCTCGGCGACGGCTGGGGGGTCGAGCGCGGAAACCGCCTCGACCAGCTGATGCGTGGCTTCGCGCACGGCGGCCGCATCGCTGACGGGATCAGGTCGTTGGACGGACACGGAGGCCTCCTGCTCGTCGGCTCTCTGGCTCGGCGATCGTCGTCGCCCCTGCTGATCTTCGACGGAAGGCCAGCGCGGAACGGTCCCGATCACGTACGACGCTAGCGCGGCTCACTCGGTCGGGTGAACATGGCGTGAGGCGGCCGTAAATCGAATGCGCGTGCTATAGGCTCGGTGGAAGCACGGAGATGACAGACTCGAAGAATTCGACAGGAAGAACGGATGGCGCCCCGGCTACGCTGATCGGGGGGTGCTGCCCCTCCGTTTCTACGAAAGGTACGGACCGGCGTGGCCGATCGACTTACTGTCCGCGGCGCTCGCGAGCACAACCTCAAGAACGTCTCACTGGACCTTCCCCGGGACTCGCTCATCGTCTTCACCGGACTCTCCGGATCCGGTAAGTCCTCCCTGGCGTTCGACACGATCTTCGCCGAGGGACAGCGCCGCTACGTTGAGTCGCTCTCCTCCTACGCCCGGCAGTTCCTGGGGCAGATGGACAAGCCCGACGTGGACTTCATCGAAGGGCTGTCCCCGGCCGTCTCGATCGACCAGAAGTCCACTTCGCGCAACCCGCGCTCGACCGTGGGCACCATCACGGAGGTCTACGACTACCTGCGACTGCTGTTCGCCCGCATCGGCAAGCCGCACTGCCCGGCGTGCGGCCGTCCGATCTCCCGGCAGTCCCCGCAGGCGATCGTCGACCGGGTGCTGGAGCTGGAGGAGGGCAGCCGCTTCCAGGTCCTCTCGCCGCTGGTCAGGGAGCGCAAGGGGGAGTACGTCGACCTCTTCGCCGACCTGCAGAGCAAGGGGTACAGCAGGGCCCGGGTGGACGGTGTGACGATCCAGCTCACCGACCCGCCCAAGCTCAAGAAGCAGGAGAAGCACACCATCGAGGTGGTCGTCGACCGCCTCACGGTCAAGGAGAGCGCCAAGCGGCGGCTGACCGACTCGGTGGAGACCGCGCTCGGACTGTCCGGCGGCATGGTGATCCTGGACTTCGTCGACCTGCCGGAAGACGATCCGCAGCGCGAGCGGATGTTCTCCGAGCACCTCTACTGCCCGTACGACGACCTGTCCTTCGAGGAGTTGGAACCGCGTTCCTTCTCCTTCAACTCGCCGTTCGGCGCCTGCCCGGACTGCACCGGTATCGGCACCCGGATGGAGGTCGACCCGGAGCTGATCGTCCCGGACGAGGAGAAGTCGCTCGACGACGGAGCGATCGCGCCCTGGTCGCTCGGCCACACCCGGGACTACTTCGCACGGCTCGTCGGCGCACTCGCCGACGAACTCGGCTTCCGTACCGACATCCCCTGGGCCGGTCTGCCGCAGCGCGCCAAGAAGGCACTGCTGCACGGGCACAAGACCCAGATCGCGGTGCGCTACAAGAACCGGTACGGACGCGAGCGTTCCTACACCACGTCCTTCGAGGGCGTGATCCCGTTCGTCAGGCGGCGCCACTCCGAAGCCGAGACCGACTCCAGCCGGGAGCGCTTCGAGGGCTATATGCGCGAAGTGCCCTGCCCCACCTGCGACGGCACCCGGCTGAAGCCGATCGTCCTGGCAGTCACCATCGCGGAGCGGTCGATCGCCGATGTCTCGGGGATGTCGATCAGCGACTGCGCCGAGTTCCTGCGCTCGCTGAAGCTCACCGCCCGCGAGAAGACCATCGCCGAACGGGTGCTCAAGGAGGTCAACGAGCGGCTGCGGTTCCTGGTCGACGTCGGCCTGGACTACCTCTCGCTCAACCGCGCGGCCGGCACCCTCTCCGGCGGTGAGGCACAGCGCATCCGGCTGGCCACCCAGATCGGTTCCGGCCTGGTCGGCGTGCTGTATGTGCTGGACGAGCCGTCGATCGGACTGCACCAGCGCGACAACCACCGGCTGATCGAGACCCTGGTACGGCTGCGCGACCTGGGCAACACCCTCATCGTGGTCGAACACGACGAGGACACCATCCGCACCTCCGACTGGGTCGTCGACATCGGTCCCGGCGCGGGGGAGCACGGCGGCAAGGTCGTGCACTCCGGATCGCTGGACAAGCTGCTGACCAACAAGGAGTCGCTGACCGGCCAGTATCTGTCCGGCAAGCGGGAGATCGCGACGCCGGAGATCCGTCGACCGGTAGACCCCAAGCGGCAGTTGACGGTTCACGGCGCCCGGGAGAACAACCTGCGGGACATCTCGGTGTCCTTCCCGCTCGGTGTGTTCACGGCGGTCACCGGAGTCTCCGGATCCGGCAAGTCCACGCTGGTCAACGACATCCTGTACACCCATCTGGCGCGCGAGCTGAACGGCGCCCGCGCGGTGCCCGGCCGGCACACCCGGGTCGACGGTGACGACCTGGTCGACAAGGTCGTCCATGTCGACCAGTCGCCGATCGGCCGCACTCCGCGTTCCAATCCCGCCACCTACACCGGCGTCTTCGACCACGTCCGCAGGCTCTTCGCGGAGACCATGGAGGCCAAGGTCCGCGGCTACCTGCCGGGACGCTTCTCCTTCAACGTCAAGGGCGGCCGCTGCGAGAACTGCTCGGGCGACGGCACCATCAAGATCGAGATGAACTTCCTCCCGGACGTCTACGTGCCGTGCGAGGTCTGCCATGGCGCTCGCTACAACCGCGAGACGCTGGAGGTGCACTACAAGGGCAAGTCCATCGCCGAGGTGCTGGACATGCCGATCGAGGAGGCGCTGGAGTTCTTCGAGGCGGTGCCCGCCATCGCCCGGCACCTGCGCACGCTCAACGATGTGGGTCTGGGATACGTCCGGCTCGGCCAGAGCGCACCCACGCTCTCCGGCGGCGAGGCCCAGCGCGTCAAGCTCGCCAGCGAACTGCAGAAGCGATCCACCGGCCGCACGGTCTACGTACTGGACGAACCCACCACCGGTCTGCACTTCGAGGACATCAGCAAGCTCATCAGGGTGCTGTCCGGGCTGGTCGAGAAGGGCAACTCGGTCATCGTCATCGAGCACAACCTCGATGTGATCAAGACCGCCGACTGGGTCGTCGACATGGGCCCCGAAGGCGGCAGCGGCGGCGGCCTGGTGATCGCCGAGGGCACACCCGAGCAGGTCGCGGGCGTTCCGTCCAGCCACACCGGTAAGTTCCTCAGGGAGATCCTGGGCGACCGGGTCAGCGATGGCGCCTCGCAGTCTGGGGCGACTACGAGGCGAAGCGCCTCCACGACGGGGTCGGCTACCCCCAAGAACGCGAAGAGGGCGAAGAGCGCGGCTGCTGCGAAGAGCGCGGGTGCTGCCAAGGCCGCCGCGTCGCCCAGGAAGGCGGCTTCCGGCCGGGCGGTGGCTACCGCCGCCAAGAAGGTGCCCGCCCCGCGCAAGCGGACTGGCGGTAGCAGCGCCAAGGCTGAGCAGTAGCTCATATGCGCGGGGCGTAGGGTACGACTCGCTGACGGGCTCGCCTCGCCCGTCAGCGAGTACGGACGCGCTTTGCCGTGCGCGTCCATGTACCGAGCACGGAGAGCTTCACCATGACTGAACAGCCCACCTGCCGCCGCACCCTGCTCCAGGGAGCAGCCCTCGCCGGAGTGGCTGGTCTTGGCCTTACCGCTTGCTCCGGCAGCGACACGTCCTCGGCGGCGCCGAGCTCGCCCACCGACCTGGGGGCGGCTGATCAGATTCCGGTTGGCGGGGCCAAGCTGTTTCGCGACGACAAGGTTGTCGTCGCTCAGCCGTCGAAGGGGACGTACAAGGGGTTCAGCGCGGTCTGTACGCATGCGGGGTGCGTGGTGGACAACGTCGAGGGCGGGGTCATCTCCTGCCCGTGCCATGGCAGCCGCTTCAACGCCTTGACCGGCGCGGTTGAACAGGGCCCTGCGGCTTCGCCGCTCCCCGCGGTAACGGTGCGCGTACAGGGCGGCAAGCTCATCGCTCGCGCTTAGCGGTTCCGGGTAAGGAGTTTTCCCTCCCTCCCCGGGTTCGCTCGCGCTGGTGTTTGGGGTGATTTCCCTCCCTCCCCCCGTTACCGGTAATCGCATCTTGCCGTTGCGCACGGCTGCCTGTGGGTCGGGGGTGTGCCGGGGTGTCTCCTCACTCCGCCCGCGTCGTCGACTGCGGCTGCTTCCTGGGGTCGCTGCGGGGACACCCCGGCACACCCC
>JBEYJY010000013.1:0-167309 GCA_040631425.1 Streptomyces sp. NPDC020096 | reverse complement strand
CGTACGTTTGGGTGCCGGGTGCGTCCGGCCCACAATTACACGTCTGCGTCTTGGACCCCCACCCCTCCGCCCCCGGCCCCGCCCCACAAACAGACAGCGCGCAACGGCACCCAGGACGATCCCGGCAACGGGAGGGAGGGAGGGAGGGAGGGAGGGAGGGAGGGAGGGAGGGAAAACGCCTCACCCGGAACCGCCAAGCGCGAGCGAACCCGCTCAGCGCAGGGCGAGCAGCTCCTCCCGCCCAACCCCCGCCCCCGCCGTGACCTCGGAGAGGTCAACGGCCCCGCATTCGACCCCCCGCAACAAATACCCGCTCAACGCCTTGGCCGTAGCCGGCTCATCCATCACATCGCCCTGCGCGCGAGCGACGTACATCGCGAGCCGCGCCGCAGCCGCCCCCATGCCCTCCCGGTAGAAGGCGTAGACCGCCGCATACCGCGTCGGCAGATGCCCAGGATGCATATCCCACCCCTGGTAGTAGGCCCGCGCCAGCGACCTCCGCACAAGCCCGTAATGCAGCCGCCAGGCATCATGCACCTGAGCGGTCCCCCCAACCGGCAGCACGTTCGTCGACCCGTCCGACAGCCGCACCCCGGTGCCCGCGGCAGCGACCTGCATCACGGCCTTGGCATGGTCGGCGGCCGGATGGTCCATGGACTGGTAGGCCGCACTGACACCGCACGCCGCGCTGTAGTCGAACGTGCCGTAGTGCAGCCCGGTGGCACGCCCCTCGGCCGCGTCGATCAGCCGAGCCACCGTCGCTGTGCCGTCCGGCCCGAGGATCGCCTGCGTGGTCTCGATCTGGACCTCGAAGCCGATCCGCCCAGGCACCAGCCCCCGCGCCTTCTCGAACTCCTCGCACAGCCGGACCATCGCGGTCACCTGCTCGGGGAAGGTCACCTTGGGCAGGGTAAGGACCAGCCCGTCCGGCAGACCGCCCGCCTCCATCAGCCCGGTCAGAAAGACGTCCAGCGTCCGAATGCCCCGGTCACGTACCGCTGCCTCCATGCACTTCATGCGGATGCCGATGTACGGCGGCGCGCTGTGGTCGGCGACCGCGGCGGCGACCAGTTTCGCCGCCCGGACCGCGGCGGCGTCCTCCTCCGCGTCGGGGCGCGGCCCGTAGCCGTCCTCGAAGTCGATCCGCAGGTCCTCGATCGGTTCACGCCGCAGCTTGGCGCGGACCCGGTCGTACACCTGCGTGGCGAGTTCCTCGGGTAGACCGAGGACCGCGGCGAACGCGGCGGCGTCCGGAGCGTGCCGGTCGAGCGCGGTGAGCGCCTGGTCGCCCCAGGACCGCACCGTGTCGGCGGTGAAGGCGTCAGCGGGCACATAGACCGTGTGCACCGGCTGCCGGGTGCCGGGGTCTCCCGGGTAGCGGCGGGCCAGCTCCGCGTCGACCCCGGCGAGGGAAGCGGCCACGCTCTCCCGTACCGCGCCCGGCAGACTGGTCGCCACCGCTGTCTCGTCCGACGCCATCCGACACCCTCCGTACAGTTTTCGTGAAGCGGAATTTCTAATCCGTAGAGCGGATTTTCCCAGTGCGTACCACCGACGTCAATGGTGATCGGCCAGGTCAGTCGGGTGACAGCAGCCGGCCTCGGATGTGCCCGAAGATCAGGCTGGTCTCGGTGTGCTGCACCGCCGGGTGGGTGGTGAGGTGGTCCAGGACGAAGTCCCGCAGCGCGTCGGAGTCCCGCACCGCGACCCGCAGCAGATAGTCGTCCGCCCCGGAGACATGGAACAGTTCCACCACACCGGGCAGTCGCGGTATCTCCCGTACGAACCGGTCCACTTGGTCCCGTCGGTGCGAGTGCAGCCGTACGGAGATCATCGCCTGGATGCCGAGCCCGAGCGCCGGAGGGTCGAGCTCCACACGGAACCCGCGGATCACCCCGCGCTCGCGCAGGGAGCGGATCCGGGACAGGCAGGTCGACGGAGCGATGCCGACGGCCGCGGCGATCGCACTGTTCGGCATCCGGGCGTCCTGGGCCAGCAGGCCCAGGATCGAGCGGTCGACCGGACCTAGGTCATCGGCCTGCTGATTCTTCGGCATACGGCCGACAATGACTCCTGCGACCGCACATTGCCAAGGCCTGCCGGGCGGTCCGCGAATTATCTGCGGCTACTCACCAGTTCGGGCGTCGTTTTCTTCACCATGTCGCGAGCCGCGAACCACAGATAGGGGCCGTCAATGCAGCCGACCGCACTTCGCCCGGACACCGCCGCCGTACACGCCGGTCGCGGGGACCTGCGCGCCCTGGGCGTACATGTGCCGCCCGTCGACTTGTCGACGACCAACCCGCTGCCCGACGTCGAGATCGGCGGCGACAGCTACGAGGCACTGGCGACCGGCGGCTTGCCGATCGACGGCGGCAGCCACGTCTACCAGCGGCTGTGGAATCCGACGACCGCGCGCTTCGAGCAGGCGCTGGCCGAACTGGAGGGCTGCGCCGAGGCGGTGGCCTTCTCGTCCGGCATGGCCGCCATCACCGCCTGCCTGCTCGCCGCCCGGGCCGACGGCAAGGGCCATGTGGTCGCCGTGCGGCCGCTTTACGGGGGCACCGACCATCTGCTGGCGACGGGACTGCTGGGCACCGAGGTGACCTGGGCGGAGCCGGACCGGGTCGCCGAGGCGCTGCGGCCGGACACCGGACTGGTGGTCGTGGAGACCCCGGCCAATCCCACCCTGGAGCTGGTCGACCTGGCGGCCGTCGCCGAGCAGTGCGGCGAGGTGCCGCTGCTGGTGGACAACACCTTCGCCACGCCCGTACTGCAGCAGCCCGCCCGGCAGGGTGCCACGCTCGTGGTACACAGCGCGACGAAGTACCTCGGCGGCCATGGCGACGTCCTCGCCGGAGTGGTGGCGACGACCCCCGACTGGGCTCAGCGGCTGCGTCCGGTGCGCGCCCTGACCGGCGGCATTCTGCATCCGCTCGCCGGATACCTGCTGCACCGCGGGCTGCAGACGCTGCCGCTGCGGGTGCGCCACCAGTCGGCGTCCGCGCACAAGCTCGCCGGGCGGCTGGCCGAGCACCCCGCGGTCGAGCGGGTCTTCTACCCGGGTCTGCCCGAGTGCGACCCGTCGGGACTGATAGGGCGCCAGATGTCGGAGCCGGGAGCGGTCATCTCCCTTGCGGTGCGCGGCGGTTACCAGGCGGCGGCCGGTACGGCGGCGGGTTGCCGGTTGATCACGCACGCGGTCTCGCTCGGCGGTGTGGACACGCTGATCCAGCACCCGGCGGCGCTCACCCACCGGCCGGTGGCCGCAGAGGCCAAGCCGGGCGCGTCGATCCTGCGGGTGTCCGTCGGGCTGGAGGACGTCGAGGACGTCTACGAGGACCTGGACCGCGCACTGCGGCGGGCCTGAACAGCGCGAGGGGCCACGCGGAGCGATCCGCGTGACCCCTCAGCCGTTCGAACGGTTCAGCCCTTGCGGGCCTTGACCTCGTCGGTCAGCTGCGGCACGACCTGGAAGAGGTCGCCGACGACGCCGTAGTCGACCAGCTCGAAGATCGGGGCCTCGGGGTCCTTGTTGATGGCCACGATGGTCTTCGAGGTCTGCATGCCCGCCCGGTGCTGGATCGCACCGGAGATGCCGGAGGCGATGTACAGCTGCGGCGAGACCGACTTGCCGGTCTGGCCGACCTGGTTGCTGTGCGGGTACCAGCCGGCGTCGACCGCGGCCCGGGAGGCACCGACGGCAGCGCCGAGCGAGTCGGCGAGGTCCTCGATGACCTTGAAGTTCTCGGCGCCGTTGACGCCGCGGCCACCGGAGACCACGATCGCGGCCTCGGTCAGCTCCGGGCGGCCGGTGGACTCGCGCGGGGTGCGCGAGACGACCTTGGTGCCGGTGGACTTCTCGCCCACGGTCACCGCGAGCTGCTCGACGGTGCCCGCGGCGGGGGCGGCCTCCGGGGCGGCCGAGTTCGGCTTGACCGTGATCACCGGAACGCCCTTGGTGACACGGGACTTGGTGGTGAACGCCGCGGCGAACACCGACTGCGTGGCGACCGGGCCCTCGTCGCCGCTCTCCAGGTCCACCGCGTCGGTGATGATGCCGGAGCCGAGGCGCACCGCGAGGCGGCCGGCGATCTCCTTGCCCTCCGCGGAGGACGGTACGAGGACGGCGACCGGCGAGACCGCGGCGACGGCCTGCTCCAGCGCGTCCACCTTCGGTGCCACCAGGTACTCGGCGAACTCCGACAGATCGGCGGCCAGCACCTTGACGGCACCGTGCTCGGCCAGCGTGGCCTGGGCGGTGTCGGCACCGGGGCCGAGGTGGACGGCGACCGGCTCGCCGATCCGGCGGGCCAGGGTCAGCAGTTCGAGGGTCGGCTTGCGGACGGCACCGTCCACGTGGTCGACGTAGACGAGGACTTCAGCCATGACGTTGTTCTCCTGCGACTGTAAGAAGAAAGGGGCGTTGGGAAGGCGGCTCGGCGGCTCAGATGAACTTCTGCTCCGCGAGGAACGCGGCAAGCTGCTTGCCGCCCTCGCCCTCGTCCGTGACGATCGTGCCCGCGGTGCGGGCCGGGCGCTCGGTCGCGCTGTCGACCTTGGTCCAGGCACCGGCGAGGCCGACCTCGTCCTCCTCGATGCCCAGGTCCGACAGGTCGAGCGACTCAACCTTCTTCTTCTTGGCGGCCATGATGCCCTTGAACGACGGGTAGCGGGCCTCGCCCGACTGGTCGGTCACGGACACGACGGCCGGCAGCTGGGCCTCAAGCTGCTCGCTGGCGGCGTCGCCGTCGCGACGGCCGGTCACCTTGCCGTCCTCGACCTTGACCTCGGACAGCAGCGTGACCTGCGGGACACCGAGCCGCTCCGCGAGCATCGCCGGGAGCACGCCCATGGTGCCGTCGGTGGAGGCCATACCGCACACCACCAGGTCGTACCCGGTGTGCTCGATCGCCTTGGCCAGCACCAGGGAGGTGCCCAGCGCGTCGGTGCCGTGCAGGGCGTCGTCCTCAACGTGCACGGCCTGGTCGGCGCCCATGGACAGCGCCTTGCGCAGGGCGTCCTTGGCGTCCTCGGGGCCGACGGTCAGCACGGTGATCTCGGCGTCGCCGTCGGCGGCTTCCTTGATCTGCAGCGCCTGCTCGACCGCGTACTCGTCGAGCTCCGACAGCAGGCCGTCCACGGCGTCGCGGTCAGTGGTCAGGTCCTCGGCGAAGTGACGGTCGCCCGTGGCGTCGGGCACGTACTTCACAGCGACTACGATCCTCAAGCTCACGCCTGCTCTCCTACTGCATCGGTTCGGCGGTCCGGGCCGCGACACCAGCGACCGGCGTCGTGGGCCGTGGAACCCAGTAACTGCCCTGTGAAGGCAGCATAGGCGCCTTCGGCGGCGGCTTTCGGCCGGGACTCCAAGGCGCTCCAACCGAAATATTACTCGCCAGTACACTCGGCTGTTTCCCGGTTCGCAAGGCTGTTGAACTGTGACCTTGCCGACGCCCGCTCTCCGGTCCTAGCAGGGAGGATTCAGTGGCGCAGCGCGTTGAAGCGACCCTGGTGGTACAGCAGCGGGCGGCCCGGACCGTGCGGGTCACCGGCCACCGCCTCGGCCACGACTATGCGGTGGTCACCGGCTGGAACGCGCGCCACCACCCGGCACACCAGCCACGCGGAAACCCCGTCGAGCAGCGGCACACCGTGCGGTCCGGTGCGCCAGTCGGTGGGCGGCCCGAAGCGGTCCGCGCCGCTGCGGGCGAACGTCACGGCCAACTCCTCCTGGTGTTCACCCAGGACATGGACGCCGACGTGCTTGGCGGTGGACACGGTCGGCCAGCTGGACGAGCCAAGGCTGATGCCGAAGGAGAGCAGCGGCGGTTCCGCGGCCACGGAGGTGAGCGAGGTGGCGGTGAAGCCGACCGGGCGCGCCCCGGCCGCCGTGATCACCGCGACCCCGGCGGCGTGCCGACGGAAGACCGAGCGGAAGACATCGGTCGCGGGAGCGGCGGAGCCGAGGTCGGTCGAAGCGGTCATGGAGTTGTCCTTCTGATGCGATCGAGCCGGAACTGAACGGGAATCAGAGGTGTTCAACGGCCCGGACAACGCGCACTCACGTGCCGACCGAAGTCGACATCGGCTCGCTCATAGAGAAGGACAGCCTTCGACATAACGTCAGGCTGGCGATTCAGGGCGCGCCCCGTCAAGGGCGGCCTGGTATATGGGATGTGGATCACGGGAAGCGGTGGCAACGCCGGTCGGCTCATGCGTCCACCACCGTGCCGAGCGCCGCGATGACATCCGCCGTGCGCGGCTGGCCCACGGCTCGCCGGGTGACGGCGCCGCGCGCGTCGAGCACCAGGACCGTCGGCGTCTTCACCACCGCCAGCCGGCGCACCAGGTCGAGGTGGGCTTCGGCGTCGATCTCCACATGCGCCACTCCGTCGACCATCGAGGCGACTTCGGACAGTGTGCGGCGGGTGGCCCGGCAGGGTGCGCAGAAGGCACTGGAGAACTGCAGCAGCGTGGCCCGCGCGCCAAGCGGTTCGCCGATCTCGGCCGCCGTCAGCCGCCGCGCGCCGTCCTTCTCCCGCATCCGCTTCCTTCCGTCCCGACGGTGGTGGTGCAGTCCCGCCATCCTCGCCTCCGAACGGGTGCAGCGTTCACCAGGCCGCGATGATTCCCGAGGCGCGGCCCGGTGTCCGAAAGGGGCGGATTCATGGGCGACATGAGCTCATGGGACCAACGCGGCCGCACGATCACGTGAGAAGAATCTCCCCCGACCACGGGCACTTCGGATGACACGGCACACGTTGACGGGGCACCATCCTGCAACGGCCCAAACCTACGGCCGCGTAACTGCTGACCCAAGAGGTGTCCCCCGACGTGGCTGAACTCGTCTACCCGCCGGTCATCGGCATCGCCCGCACCATGTTCCAGGTGCAGGGTCTGCGCTTCGACATCGCGGGCACCGAGCATGTGCCACAGCGCGGCGGTGCGGTGCTGGTCAGCAACCACATCAGCTATCTGGACTTCGTCTTCTGCGGGCTGGCCGCCCTCCCGGCGAAGCGCCTGGTGCGCTTCATGGCCAAGGAATCGGTGTTCCGGCACAAGGTGTCGGGGCCGCTGATGCGGGCGATGAAGCACATCCCGGTCGACCGGGAGCGGGGGGTGCACGCGTACGAGAACGCGCTGCGCGCCCTGCGCTCCGGTGAGATCATCGGGGTCTTCCCCGAGGCGACCATCTCCCGGTCGTTCACGCTCAAGAACTTCAAGTCCGGCGCCGCGCGGCTGGCTCAGGAGGCGGGTGTTCCGCTGCTGCCGATGGCACTGTGGGGCACCCAGCGGATGTGGACCAAGGGCCACCCGCGACGGCTCGGCAGGCACCACTTCCCGATCATCATGCGGGTCGGCGCGCCGCTGTCCGCGGCGCCCGAGGACAACGCCGACTCGCTGACCGTGCGGCTGCGCGGCCGCGTCCAGGAACTGCTCGAGGCGGCCCAGAACGCGTACCCGATCCGCCCGAAGGACGCACAGGGCGCCTGGTGGCTCCCGGCGCACCTCGGCGGCAGCGCGCCCACCGCCGAGGAAGCCGCGGCGATGAACCGGGCGTAGCGCTCTCCCGCTGGGCGCGGGTGCCTTTCCGGCGGGCCCTCGCCGGGATCACGGCGGTTCCGCACAGCCGGTGCGGGTGGGCCTTCCGGTCGGTCTTCGCCGGGTCTCGACCGCCGATCTACCCCGCCGTGGCTGTTCGCCGTCGCGGCGGCGAAGAACCTCTGCTTGCCGTTGCGCAGCAACAACTCTCTGCCGCGACGGCGAGCAACAACGACGACGGAGACCGGCGGTGCCGAACCTGCCGCAACCCCGACGAAAGTCCGCCTACGCGGGGACGCGCACCCTCACCTCAGCGCCGGGGCTCAACCTCCGTAGGTGGTCGGCGAGTTCATCGGCGGCCGCGCTCAACTCCGCGAGCGGCATGGGGTCGAGCCGTTCCAGGAGGAAGATGGCGGATCCGGACTCCTCGGTGAGCCGGGTCCGTACGCCCTGCCGCCAGTTCCACCGACGGCAGGTGACCCCGGCCTCGTCCCGCCAGACCACCTCGCCGGGCTCCGGCTGCTCGATGGCCGGTTCACCACCGGCCGCGGTCTCGAACGGCTCGTCGCCCGTGGCGCGCACCAGCCGCATACCGCCCTCGATACGGTCGGCGTCCTCGCCGCCGACCGGAACCAGATACGCCACGCTGATCGCGTTGTAGGCGTCGACCAGGAGGTTGATCCGCGGCAGCCCGCCGTCCCCGAGCGCCCGGCGGGCAAGCGCCTCGGCGGAGTTGCGGGTACGGGAGGGCTTGGCGCCGAAGGCGGAGTACGCGGCGCGCCAGGCGGCGATGTGCTCGTCCTCGTGCGGGGCGCGCCCGGCGAGCCGGGCGGCCAACCGCCGTTCGGCCTCGTCGAGGAGGGCGGCGCTGCGCTCGTCGCTGGGCCCGTTCACCAGGCCGCGGGCCTCGACGGCGAGGTGCGTGAAGCTGGGGGCGAGGGTGCGGACCTCATCGCTGACGGTGAGGGTGAGGGGCGGTGCTGTGGTCATGTCCCGACCGTAGCCGCCGCCCCCACCGTCAATCAATTGATTATCCGCATATTGCATACTTATGCGGACGTTACCTCGCCGCCATCTCCTCCGCGACAGCGGCCGCGAAGGCGTCCACATCGGCCTCGGTGGTGTCGAAGGAGCACATCCACCGCACCTCGCCGGTCGCCACGTTCCAGGTGTAGAAACGGTAGCGCTTCTGCAGCCGCTCGGTGACCTCGTGGGGCAGCGTCGCGAAAACCGCGTTCGCCTGGACCGGGCGCACCACCGTCACGCCGTCGATGCCGGAGACGGCCGCCGCGAGACGGGTCGCCATGGCGTTGGCGTGGCGGGCGCTGCGCAGCCACAGGTCTCCGGCGAGCAGCGCCTCGAACTGCACCGATACGAAGCGCATCTTGGACGCCAGCTGCATGGAGAACTTGCGCAGGTACTTCATCGTCATCGTCGGCACCCGGTCCGGGTTGAGTACGACGACGCACTCGCCGAACACCATGCCGTTCTTGGTACCGCCGAAGGTGACGATGTCCACGCCCGCGTCGGTGGTGAACTCCGCGAGCGGAACTCCCAGTGTGGCGGCGGCATTTGACAGCCGGGCGCCGTCGACGTGGACCACCATGCCGCGTTCGTGGGCCCGTTCGGCTATCGCCCGGATCTCGTCCGGCGTGTAGCAGGTGCCGAGTTCGGTGGTCTGGGCGATCGAGACGACCTGCGGCTGGGCGCGGTGTTCGTCGTCGAAGCCCCAGGCCTCGGTGTCGATCAGCTCGGGGGTGAGCTTGCCGTCGGGCGTGGCCACCGGCAGCAGCTTGAGCCCGCCGACGCGTTCCGGCGCGCCGCATTCGTCCACGTTGATGTGGGCGGTGGCGGCGCAGATCACCGCGCCCCAGCGCTTGCTGACCGCCTGCAGGGCGGTGACGTTGGCGCCGGTGCCGTTGAAGACCGGGAACGCTTCGGCGCGCGGGCCGAAGTGGCGCCGGAAGAGCTGCTGCAGATGGGCGGTGTACTCGTCCTCGCCGTACGCGATCTGGTGACCGCCGTTGGCGAGGGCGAGTGCGGCCAGCACCTCCGGGTGCGCGCCCGCGTAGTTGTCGCTGGCGAAGCCGCGTGCGTCCGGGTCGTGGCGCCGGACGGCGTCGGTGGTGTGCTGTTCTGTCACGGTTGGCGCGTCAGCCACAGGCGGGTTCCGTTCACTTCTTCTGCGGGCCGGGCCCAGACGCCGGCGATGGCCTCGGCCAGTTCGCTGACGTCGGTGAATCCGGCGAATTTCGCGTCGGGCTTCTGGGCGCGCATCTCATCGTGCACCAGGGCCTTGATCACGATGATCGCGGCCGCGGCGGCCGGACCGCTCTCGCCCCCCGCCTTCCGGAAGGAGTCGGCGAGGGCGAGCGTCCACGCCTCGGAGGCGGCCTTGGCCGCCGCGTAGGCGGCGTTGCCCGCGGTGGGCTTGGCCGCACCCGACTGGCTGATCAGCACATAGCGCCCGGTGGGGCTGCGCAGCAGTGCGTCGTGGAAGGCGAGCGAGGTGTGCTGGACGGTACGGATCAGCAGGTCGTTCAGGACCGTCCAGTCGTCGAGGTCGGTCTCCGGGAAGGTCGCGGAGCCGCGCCAGCCGCCCACCAGGTGGACCAGGCCGTCGACCCGGCCGAACTGCTTCTCGGTCCGGTCCGCCCACTCGCGGGCGGCACCCGGGTCGAGCAGATCGACGACCTCACCGGTGATGTAGGAGCCGCCCGAGGCATAGCGGGCCGCGTCGACCGATTCCGCCAGCCGCTCGGGGTTCGCGTCCGCGGCCACCACCTGGGCACCGTTCTCCGCGAGGTGCCGCAGGGTGGCCCGGCCCGCCGGTCCGCCCGCTCCGGCCACCGCGATCACCGCACCGCTCAGCGGACCGTTGTTGTTGCGTTCTGCCATCGCCTTCGCCTCCTTGGCCGCCACGCGCGTCATGCGGCTACCCGAACCGCGCTGTCCGCCGTGATCCCCTTGGTCGAGGCGATCACATCACGCAGTTTCTTCGCCAGGGCCTCATAGAACATGCTGAGCGGAAACTCGTCCGGGAGCACGTCGTCGACGAGTTTGCGCGGCGGCTGTGTGAGGTCCAGGGCGTCCGGGCCCTTGGCCCAGCGCGATCCCGGGTGCGGCGCCAGATGGCTGGAGACGAGGTGGTACGCGGCGAACCAGTGGACGAGCTTGGGCCGGTCGATGCCGTCCCGGTAGAGCTTCTCGATCTCGGCGCACAGGGCCTTGGTGGCCTCGGTGGCACGCGGCCAGTCGATGTGCAGGGTGTTGTCGGTCCAGCGGACCGCGTCGTGCTTGTGCAGGTAGGCGAAGAGCAGCTGGCCGCCGAGGCCGTCGTAGTTGCGCACCCGGTCGCCGGTGACCGGGAAGCGGAAGAGGCGGTCGAAGAGGATCGCGTACTGGACGTAGCGGCCCTGCTCGTAGCCCTCGGCCTCCAGCTTCACGGCCTCCTTGAAGGCGGTCAGGTCACAGCGCAGCTCTTCGAGCCCGTACATCCAGAACGGCGCGCGCTGCTTGATCATGAAGGGGTCGAAGGGCAGGTCGCCGTGGCTGTGCGTGCGGTCGTGGACCATGTCCCACAGCACGAACGTCTGCTGGGCGAGCTCCTGGTCGGCGACCAGCCGGGCGGCGTCCTCGGGCAGCTCCAGGCCCAGCGTGCGCACCGCGGCCTCGGTGACCCTGCGGAAGCGGGCGGCCTCGCGGTCGCAGAAGATGCCACCCCAGGAGAACCGTTCCGGCACCTCGCGCACCGCGACCGTCTCGGGGAAGAGCACCGCCGAGTTGGTGTCGTAGCCGCTGGTGAAGTCCTGGAAGGTGATCGGCACGAACATGGGGTTGTCGTAGCGGGTGCGCTCCAGCTCAGCGAGCCACTCGGGCCATACGACGCGCAGCGCGACCGCTTCGAGGTTGCGGTTCGGGTTGCCGTTCTGCGTGTACATCGCGAAGACGACGAGGTGCTCCAGGCCGTCCCGCCGGTCGGCGGCGGGCTGGAAGGCCAGCAGCGAGTCGAGGAAGTCCGGGACACCGAACCCGCCCTCGGCCCACCGGCGCAGATCCGCCACCAGCGCCGCGTGGTACGCCGCGTCGTGCGGCAGCAGCGGGGCAAGGTCCTCGACCGCGGCGATCACCCGCTCCACCTCGGCCTCCACCGCACCACGAGCCGGCGCGCCCTCGGCGGAGAAGTCGATGGAACCGTCCTTCTCCTGCCAGGGCCGGATGGCCTCGACCGACGCCTTCAGCACTGCCCATGACGGGTGCTCGACGACTCCGTCGGCACCGCCTGTCGCCACCGACAGAAGATTTTCCCTCATGACCCCTCCTCCACAGGAGAACCTTGCGTTAAGACACCGTATCCGTGCGAGGTTCTTTCACTCAAGAGGCTTCTCACACAATTATCCTGCCGCACCGCGGCTTGACCGTCGATTTTCCTGTCAGCCCCAGGTTCGACGGCAGTTTGTGTGGCACCTTGCGGGGGTAGTCATCGGTACACGCGATGATCTTCTGGCGTTCGGCGCACGGACATCGGGCGCCACTAGGCTCGGCCCACGCAACCGCGATCCACGCCAAGCCACACAAGGGCAGAAGCACCGTGTCTTTCTTCACCATCGGCCACCGCGGCGTCATGGGCGTCGAGCCGGAGAACACCCTGCGCTCGTTCGTCCGCGCCGACCGCGAGGGCCTGGACGGCATCGAACTCGACCTGCACCTGAGCAAGGACGGTGCGCTGGTCGTGATGCACGACGAGACGGTCGACCGGACCACCGACGGCAGCGGCGCGATCAAGGACTTCACCCTCGCCGAACTGCGCCAGCTCGACGCCGGTCAGGGCGAGCGGGTGCCGGTGTTCGAGGAGGTGCTGGACGCGGTGCCGGATCGGCCCGTCCAGGCCGAGATCAAGGATGTGGCGGCCGCCCGGGTGCTCGCCGAGGTGCTGCGCGAGCGCGCGCTGCTGGAACGGGTCTCGGTGCTCTCCTTCCACGACGAGGCGCTGTGGGAGGTCCGACAGCTGCTGCCCGAGGTGCGCACCGTGCTGGTCGCCGGACGGACCGGCACCGACTTCGTCTCCCGGGCCCAGGCGGTGGGCGCCCGCCTGGTCAGCCTTGAGCTGCGCAAGCTCAGCCTTGACGTGGTCGAGCGATGCCATGCCGCGGACATCGAGGTGATGGCCTGGACCGTCAACACCCCGCGCGACCTGGCACTGGCCCGCGCCCTCGGCCTCGACGGCGCGGCCACCGACGTCCCGGACATCAAGCGGGCGGTAGCGGCCGGTCAGTAGATGCCCTTCCGGCGGATCCACGGCACGTCATCGGGTTCCGGCCGCACCCGGCACGGGGACCTATGGCGCACGCCTCTGCGGGCGACCACTAAACGCAACGCGCCGTTCACAAACGTCCGCCATGCGGTCAACTGCTGGCCTGACCTGGACAGTTGACGGTTGACAGTGCCAGTCTCCCGCTATGCGTCCCGCCTTCGCCTCGCACCGGCCCTCGGATGGGCCACGTCTCGCCGCGGTCGCCGCGGTCTGCGCCCTCGTTCTGGCGGCCACTGGCTGCGCCCCGCAGCAGGACAGCACGGCCGCCTCCGGCGCTTCCGGCTCCGCCGCCGCGAACTGCGCGCCGGGCGCACTGCGCACCCACACCGCGGGAAAGCTCACGATCGGCACCGACAAACCCGCGTACGCACCATGGTTCCAGGACGACAACCCAGCCGACGGCAAGGGGTTCGAGGCCGCCACCGCGTACGCCGTCGCCAAGCGGTTGGGCTACGACTCCTCGCAGGTGGTCTGGCAGACCGTCCCGTTCAACAACGCCATCACTCCTGGCGCAAAGAACTTCGACCTCGACCTCAACCAGGTCTCCATCAGTGACGAGCGGCGGCGCGCCGTCGACTTCTCCTCCGGCTACTACGACGTACGGCAGGCGCTGATCGCGCTCAAGGGCTCGAAGATCGCGAACGCGAAGACCCTCGCGGATCTGCGCGGTGCCAAGCTCGGCGCCCAGGTGGGCACCACCAGCCTCGACGTCCTCACCCACGTGGTGAAGCCGACCCAGCAGCCCGCCATCTACCAGAAGAACGACCTGGCCAAGAGCGCGTTGAAGAACGGACAGGTCGACGGGATCGTCGTCGATCTGCCCACCGCGTTCTACATCACCTCCGCCGAGGTGACGGACGCCAAGGTGGTCGGGCAGTTCGCCGACACCGGCGGCCAGCCCGAACAGTTCGGCTTCGTGCTGGACAAGGGCAGCCCGCTGACCCCGTGCGTCAGCAAGGCCGTGGACGCGCTGCGCGCCAACGGCACGCTGGCGGCGCTCGACAAGCGCTGGCTGTCCGAGGCCGTCAACGCCCCGGTCCTCAAGTAGCGGGCCGCGCCGGGATGTTGGACCAGCCCGAAGTACCGTACAGGGACGAGCCGTCGGCGTCGGCGGGCGACGGCTACCAGCCGTCCGCACGCCGCCTCGAACGCGAGCGGCTGCACCGCACCCGTACCCGCCGGGCGATCGCCGTCGCCGCGGCCAGCACGCTGATCACCGCCGTCGCGCTGTATCTGGCGGTGACCCACGCCCCCGGCTGGCCGCGCACCCGCGAGACGTTCCTCAACGCGCACTACGCGCGCATCGCGCTTCCCCAGGTGCTCAAGGGCCTGTGGCTCAACGTGCGGCTGCTGGTGTGCTGCGGTGCGCTCATCCTGGTGCTCGGGATGCTGCTCGCGCTCGCCCGTACGCTGCGCGGGCCGGTGTTCTTCCCGCTGCGCGCGCTGGCCACCGCCTACGTCGACTTCTTCCGCGGACTGCCGCTGATCATCTGCCTGTTGGGGGTGGTCTTCGGGGTGCCCGCGCTGCGTCTGCAGGGGGTCACCAACAACCCGGTGGTCCTCGGCGGCGCCGCACTCGTGCTCACCTACTCCGCGTATGTCGCCGAGGTGTTCCGCGCCGGGATCGAGACGGTGCACCCCAGTCAGCGCGCCGCCGCCCGCTCGCTCGGGCTGACCGGTGCCCAGGCGATGCGGTACGTGGTGCTGCCGCAGGCGGTCCGCCGCGTCGTGCCGCCGCTGCTGAACGACCTGGTGTCGCTGCAGAAGGACACCGGCCTGGTGTCGATCGCGGGCGCGGTCGACGCGGTGTACGCGGCGCAGATCATCACCGGGGAGAGCTTCAACTACACGCCGTACGTGGTGGCCGGGCTGGTCTTCGTCGCGCTGACCATTCCCATGACGCGCTTCACCGACTGGGTGACGGCCCGGATGAACCGCAGGCAGTCCCAGGGAGGTGCGGTATGACGAAGGTCGTGCTGCGTATGGAGGCGGTACGCAAGTGCTACGGGCACACCGTGGTGCTCCGGGATGTGGACCTGGAGGTTCCGCAGCACACGGTGACCGCCCTCATCGGAGCCTCCGGTTCCGGCAAGTCCACCCTGCTGCGCTGCGCCAACCTCCTGGAAGAGGTGGACGACGGCGCGATCTACCTGGACGGCGAGGAGATCACCGACCCGCGAGCCGACCAGGACGCGGTACGCCGCCGGATCGGCGTGGTCTTCCAGGCGTACAACCTCTTCCCGCACATGACCGTGCTGGACAACATCACGCTGGCCCCGCGCCGGGTGCACCGGGTCTCCCGTGCGCAGGCCGAGGAACAGGCGCGGGAGCTGCTGGCCCGCCTCGGCCTGGCGGACAAGGCGGGCGAGTACCCGGACCGGCTCAGCGGCGGCCAGCAGCAACGCGTCGCGATCGTCCGGGCGTTGGCCGGACGCCCCCGGCTGCTGCTGCTGGACGAGATCACCGCGGCGCTCGACCCGGAACTGGTCGGCGAGGTGCTCTCGGTGGTGCGCGACCTCAAGGAACAGGGCATGACCATGGTCATCGCCACACATGAGATGGGTTTCGCCCGCGACGTCGCGGACCAGGTGTGCTTCCTGGACGGCGGGGTGGTACTGGAGCGGGGCGCTCCGCAGGAGGTGTTCGGCGCGCCGCGCGAGGAGCGTACGCGGCGCTTCCTGCGCCGGATCGTCGAGGCGGGCCGTCTGTGAACCCGGCGGTCCGCTATCCCAGCTTCTTGACCAGCAGCTCGAACTGCAGGTCCGCGCGGCGCGGCAGCCCGAACCGCTCGTCCCCGTACGGGAACGGGGTCATCTCACCGGTGCGCCGGTAGCCGCGGCGCTCGTACCAGGCGATCAGGTCATCGCGCACCGAGATCACCGTCATCCGCATCTCGTCGACGCCCCACTCCTGTCGGGCGAAACGCTCCGCCTCGGCGATGACCACCTTGCCGAGCCCGCCGCCCTGCCGGGTCGGCCGCACCGCGAACATCCCGAAGTAGGCGTGTCCGTCGCGCCGTTCCAGCTGGCAGCAGGCGATCGGCTCGCCGTCCTCCTCGACCACCACCATCCGACTGTTCGCGCTGTTGACCACCTCGGCGACGCCTTCGGGATCGGTGCGCTGGCCGTCGAGCAGGTCCGCCTCGGTCGTCCATCCGGCACGGCTGGCGTCGCCGCGGTACGCGGACTCGATGAGCGCCACCAAAACGGGCACGTCCGTCGACGTAGCGGAACGGAAGACAGGTGCGGGGATGGTCATGGTGGCGCGAAACCTCTCCGATGCGCGAGTGGCGAACGGTCCGAGGGTAACCCGACGCGTATTGTCCGCCCCATGGTCAACGTACTGAGCAGCCGCGTCCTGCTGCGACCGACCGATCTGGAGCGGTCCCGCGCCTTCTACCGCGATGACCTCGGCCTCGCCATCTATCGCGAGTTCGGCGAAGGACCGGAACGCGGCACGGTGTTCTTCCTGGGCGGCGGCTATCTGGAGGTCTCCGGCCGCTCCGACGCGCCTCCGGCGCCGGGGATGGAACTGTGGCTCCAGGTCCCGGACGCGGAGGTGGCCCGCGAGCGCCTGTCGGGCCGCGGTGTGCGGGTGCTGCGCGAGCCGATGCGCGAGCCGTGGGGGCTGATCGAGATGTGGATCGCGGACCCGGATGCGGTCCGCATTTGCATCGTCGAAGTGCCCGAAGATCATCCGATGCGATATCGACCCTGATTACCGAGTCGGCGTGGTCCGCGGACCCGGACGGCGTGCGGATCTGTGTGGTGCAGGTGCCGGAGGACCATCCGATCGGCTACCGGCCCGGAACGTAGCCGACGGCTCCCCGGTTCCGCCGGACGGCGCCCTGCGCGCCCCTTCCACGCGCCCGCCGCACCACCGTGCGCCAGGGTGTGCGCCCGCCCCTGCGGGAAACCTCCCCGAGGGGGCGGTACGAACCGGGGAGGGGCGCCATGCACGGACCACCGTTGGTGGGCTGGCTGCTGGTGGCGATCGGTTCTGCCACGGGGGTCTCGTGCCTGCTGCGTACGAGAGCGGGGTGCGCCGCCGCGCCGGGCGAGCGGCGCACCGCGCGGGATGAGGGGGTGATGGGCCTCGGCATGGCGCTGATGGCGGTTCCGGGGGCCGCGTTGGACGAACGGGTATGGGGGCCGCCGCTGTTCGCCGTGGTGTTCGGTGTGATCGCCGTGCGTTCCGTGCTGCTGGCACGGTGCGAGGCACATCGCGCGCACCACGCGGTGGAGGCCGCCGGGATGGTCTATATGGCGGTGCTGATGGCGGCGGCGCGGGGCGGGTCTGACGGTATGGCGGGTATGACGGGGATGGCTCACGGCATGGCCCGGATTCCCGCCGTCACCGGACTGTTGCTCTGCTACTTCGCGGGATACGCCCTGTGGGCCGGCGTGCGAATACTTCCCGCGACCGCCCCGGTGGCATCGGTCGCCCCGGCTGGCGCACTGCTGCGGGCCCCCGGGGTGGCCGCGGCCTGCCGAGTGTCACTGAGCATCGGAATGTTCGCGATGCTCCTGACAATGTGAGCCGGGAGATCGAGGGCGAAGCACCCCTCAGAGGCATGGGGTAGGGGGGCGGGGCCCGCAGATCCCCGCCCCACTCACCGTGAGGCACCAGGGGTTCGGGGGCGGAGCCCCCGTAGATCCCACTCCACCCGCCGTGAGGCGTAGCTCACCTTCGCGTGACGGGCTTACCCATCAGTAGCGTCGCGCCATAGTGTGTGCGCCATGACGGTCCCGTTTGTGCTGCTGGTCCTCGGCGCACTTGCGGCGGCAATGGCGCCCCGTCTGCTGTCCAGGGCCGACTGGCCGGACCGTGAACCGGTGCTGGCCCTGTGGGTGTGGCAGTGTGTGGTCGCCTCCGTGCTGCTGTGCTGCGTCCTGACGATGGCGTTGTGCGCTTCCGCCGCATCGCCCGCGGTGCGCTGGCACCTGTTCGCGCTCGCGCCCCGCGGCGTCGTGGACGCCTATGGGCTCGCCGCCTACGGCCCGTGGGCCGGGGCGCTCGCGGTGCTGCTGGCCTGCGGTGGTGCCTGGTCGGTGGCCATGCTCACCCGTGAGGTGCGCGGCGCTCGCGCACGGCGGCGGCAGCGGCGCGCGGAACTCCTCGTACGGGCCCCGAGGCTCCCCGGTGAGCAGCCGTCCAGCGGCGAACGCCTCGTCGTTCTGGAGGGCCGCCGTCCCGACGCCTGGTGGCTTTCCGGTCCGCAACCGCAGTTGGTGATCACCACGGCGGCCCTGCGGCGGCTCAAGGGGCGGCAGTTGGATGCCGTACTCGCCCATGAGCAGGGGCACGCGCGGGCCCGGCACGACTGGCTGCTGCACTGCGCGTACGCGCTCGCCGCGGGCTTTCCCCAGGTGCCGGTGTTCGAAGGGTTCCGCCAGCAGGTGCACCGGCTGGTCGAGCTGGCCGCGGATGACGTCGCCTCGCGCCGCTTCGGGCGGTTGACCACCGCTCTGGCACTGGTCGAACTCAACGAGGACCGCGGGGTGTTCGGCCCCTGTCCGACACCGCTCGCCCAACTGCCCGGCCGGGTACACCGGTTGCTGGATCCGGCTCCGCGGCTCACCCTGGGTCGCCGGATGCGGGTGTCGGCGATGGCGCTGCTGCTGCCGGTCGTCCCGCTGCTGGTGACCTTCGGGCCGGGGCTCGGCGCTCTGTCGTAGCTTCGTCCTGCCATGGCGTTCACAGTGCGGTCTCGTACGATCCTGGCCGTGCCGACGAGTTGCCGATCACCCAGAACCCGCTGCCTTGCCTGGACGGCCGCGCTCACCGTCTGCTTCGCCGTGCTGCTGGCGCTCGTCCTGGTCAGCGGCGCACTTCCGCTCGACCGCCGGATCGACAACGCGCTGCACAGCACCGCGCTGGCCCACCCCGGATGGACCCGGCTCAATCTCGACCTCACCAACTGGGTGTGGGGCCCGACGACGATGCGGCTGCTCACCGTCGCGGCGGCCGCCGTACTGCTGCGGCTGCGCCAACGTCGTCAGGCCCTGTGGGCGTTGGCCGCCTGCGGCGTCGGCTGGGCGCTGGAGGTGGGTGTGAAGGCCGCGGTCGACCGGAACCGCCCGGACTGGCCGCACCCGCTGGACACCGCGACGGACGGCTCCTTCCCCTCCGGCCACGCGATGGCGGCGACGATCGCCTGTGTGACGCTGGCCTGGCTGCTGCGGCTGCACGGGGTACGCGGGGCTTGGTGGACATCGGCCGTGGTGCTAGGGGCGGTATCAGTCCTCGGCGTAGGCTTCACCCGGTTGTACGTGGGGGTGCACTGGCCGTCCGACGTGCTCGCCGGATGGCTGCTCGGCGCAGCCGTGGTCACCGCGACCGCTGCCGCCCTCACACCGTGGCGAAGGTCCCGAGCCGCGTGACGCGCGGGCCGCCGACGGGGCCCAACGGAGGAGGAGACCATGACACCCTTCCAACTCACCTTCGACTGCGCCGATCCGACCGTCATGGTGCGCTTCTGGGCCGACGCGCTGGGCTACGAGGCGGAGCCCGCGCCGAGCGGCTTCACCAACTGGAACGCGTACTGGCGCAGCGCGGGCGTCCCGGAAGAGGAGTTGGACCCGGCGGGTGACGGCTGCGGCTCCATCGTGGACCCGCGCGGCAGCGGGCCGCGGATCTGGTTCCAGCCGGTACCGGAGGGCAAGACCGTCAAGAACCGCCTCCATCTGGACATCCGGGCGAGCGGTGGCCGCGAGGTGCCGCTCGCGATCCGCAAGGAGCGGATCGACGCCGAGGTGGCGCGGCTGGTGAAGGCCGGAGCGAAGCGACTGCGCGTGCTGGCGCCGGAGGATCACGACCACTACGCGGTGGTGATGCAGGATCCCGAGGGAAACGAGTTCTGCCTGGCCTGACGCCTCAACCAACCGCATGAGGCCCGGCCAGCGCCTAGCCTGTCGCCATGACGCTCAAGGGATGCCTCTTCGACTTCTCCGGCACTCTCTTCCGGATCGAACCGACCGAGCGCTGGCTGCGCGGTGCGCTGGCGGAGGTCGGTATCACCGCCGCGGAGGAGGACATCGCCCACTACGCCGAGCGGTTGGAGTACGTCGGCGCACTGCCTGGTGGCCAGGAACCGCACGCCATACCCCGGCATTTGCAGGGCCTTTGGGATGAACGGGACCTGGACCCGGCACGGCATCGCGCGGCCTACACCGGTCTCGCCAGGGAAGTGGGGCTACCGTGGCCCGAGTTGTACGACGTGCTCTACGACCGCCATATGTCGCCCGCGGCTTGGGCGCCCTACCCCGACGCGCTCGATGTGCTGGCCACGCTGCGCGAGCGCGGCATCCGCGTCGCGCTGCTGAGCAACATCGGCTGGGATCTGCGTCCGGTTCTGCGCAGGTACGGCGTCGACCGTTACCTCGACACGGCCGTGCTCAGCTACGAGCACGGCGTTCAGAAGCCGGATCCGCGGATCTTCCGTATCGCCTGTGACGGGATCGGGCTGGCGCCCGAGGAAGTCCTGATGGTCGGCGACAGCGAGGAAACGGACGGCGGCGCGACCGCCGTGGGTTGCGCGTTCCACCAGGTGCCGCATCTGCCGGTGGACCAGCGTCCGGACGGACTGCGGCCGGTGCTGGAACGTATCGGCTGACTGGTGAGGCCCTGCAGACGGGGGGATGCTGCAGGGCCTCACGCTGTCCAACGGGCGGACTTCACGTCGAGTTCCGTGCATCGCGGAAAATTCTCATCGCCCTCACACGAACCCCATGATCGGCGGAATCGACCACGCGACGCGTGGTCGGGGACCATGGACACATGGCCGAGAACTTCACCAGCGACACCTTCGACCTGACCACCGGCTCACGCGAGGGGGCTGTCGACATCACCGACCGCTGCGCGTCGTTCCTCGCTCGGGCGGCAGGCGGTCGGGACGGACTGCTCAACGTCTTCGTACCGCACGCCACCGCGGGCATCGCCATCATCGAGACCGGCGCGGGCAGCGACATCGACCTCCTGGCGCAGTTGCGCGAGCTGCTGCCCGCCGACGACCGCTGGCACCACCGACACGGCAGCCCCGGACACGGCCGCGACCACGTCCTGCCCGCGTTCATCGCCCCGCACGCCACCCTCCCGGTGATCGGCGGCGCGTTGGCGCTCGGCACTTGGCAGTCGGTGGTGTTCGTCGATACCAATATCGATAACGTCAACCGTCAGGTTCGGTTGAGCTTCCTCGGCTCATGACAGCGACTGGCGAGAATGACGAGGATCCTGCGGGAGCATTCGCCAGGAGGTGAAGAGCCGGATCTATCGGTTCACCGGGTACGGAGGGCACCATCGTCGATGAGGCCCTGGATGTAGGGCGGCCAGTCGCGCACCAGACTCTGGGCAATGCCGTCGTGTACGTCGCGCCGCAGCTGAGGGCTGGCGTGCTCGATGTCGCCGTTCGGGTAGTGCAGCCGCAGGCCCTCGCGGCTGGCATCGCACAGGATGGCGTGGGCCTTCTGCGTAAGCGTGAGGAACAACTGCGGGACAGGCGCCCTCAGGAGTTCGTCGATGACCACGTCATAATCGACACCGAGCTCTGCCCAGGTCTGCCCCTGCTTGTCGAGCCACAGGGTGACGTCGGAGAAGAAGACGGCCTTCCCCGGTCCCTCGTTCACATCGCCGGCCAGGGCGGCGGCGAGATCGAGCGCGGTGCCGGCGCCCTGGCTGACGAGGGAGCGGGGAATCATCAACGGCGCGATGGCGGTTGCGCACTCCCCCCAGCCGTCGCGAGTTTCTGTCGGCCAGGGCAAACCCAGCACGAGCCATCCGGGTGGTGACAGCAATGAGGCGCTCATCGTGCTTCTCTCTTGTTTGTGATCACTGTCTTCTGATCTTTCCACCCCAACCCCCGGAGAAATAGACGGTCCTTGGCCACCGCCAGGGACCCTCACCGGCCCATTGAGGTGTGTCCAACGGATCTTGCGCACGCTGCGGGCGGGCCAATGGGCAAGAGTCGAAACGCGGCGATGGTGACGGCGCCGCGAAAGACGTAAGCGCAAAGGAATCCGGCCGGGTGCGGAGGCACCGCCTCCGGGACCGGGTGCTCCCGATGCGCTGCATGACGGGGATGAGCTGCCCGCCCCGGAAGCCGGTGTTGGTCAGCTTCCGAGGTCGGCGTAGCGCACGACCTGGATGGCGAGGCCGACCACCAGGGCCGCCTCCGCCACCGAGACCAGGAGCAGCGGCCAGCGCAGCGGGCCAAGTAGCCAGTAGACAACGAGGGCCGTAAGAGGCGCTGCGCAGAATGTCAGCAGATCCACGGCGAGTTGGAGCCGCTTGCGGGAGTTACGGTGCGCGTCGCGGCGGTGTGCGGATTCCCAGCCGAAGACCTCGGTTCGTTCCGGTGTGAGTTCCTGGAGACGGGGCGCCAGTTCGTCCCGTATATACCGGCCAACGGCGGAGATCTTCTCGTCGTTGACCAGATAGGTCCATCCGAGGATGACCGACAGCGGGGGCAGCAGTAGCAGCATTTCGACATGGGTGCCCCTGGCCAGCGTCGAGCCGATGACCGCGGCCATGACGCCGAAGGTGGCGTAGATGAGGTTGTCCCGGAAGCCGATGCGGGCCCGCTGCTCTTCCTTGATCTGTTCGTACTCGGTGAGCAGGAGCTGGCCGGTGTCGATCACTATTGTTCATTCTCCAGTCGGGCCAATTGGGCCTCCAGGCCGCTGAGGCCGGTCTTCTTGGCGCCGCCGCGGAGCCGGGACAGGTCGGGGACCTTCAGGCGCAGTTGGCGGGCCAGGCGAGCGATGAGTTCTTCCGCCTCCTGGCGCGTGACCTGCCGGGACCCGAGGCGTTGGTCCAGGCGGTCCAGCAGAGCGTACTTGCGCAGCCTGTCGTCCGGGCACCACAAGCGGAAGAAGCAGCTGCCTGCCATGCGGTAGGTGCCGATGCGGGACACCGGGAGCCCTTTCTCGCCAAAGGCGGTGGCGGGCAGCGAGACCGACCAGGTGCCGTCGTCGTCCTGCTCCGGAGCGACCGAGTCGAGGTCCTGCTCGCGGAGCCAGTTGCGGGCGGCTCGCAGAACAAGCTCGTCCGCCTCCTCGGCCGTGGTCTCATTGCCGAGGGCGGATGTCAACTCTGGCGTACGGGTGCAGAGCTCGGTGAGCTCCGGGTCATGTGCGGCGCCCGCCCCCGCCTGGCCGTAGACCAGGAGCCCCACTTGGCCGCGCACCAGATAGACCGGAAGGAAGGCAAGCTCCTCGTTCAGGCTCTCCAGCGCGTCAAGGGCGATGGGCAGATTGAACCGGGCCCGGTCCGTGCGGCTCGTGAGGCGGTCGAGGGCTGCGCGGTCGAAGCCGGAAGTCACGTGAATCGGGGTGAAGCGGGGGTAGCGGTCGCTCCGCAGTGCCCTGTCCAGTTCGTCGCCGGACAGCAGGGTCACAACCTCTTCGTCGTAGTGGACTCGGGTCAGCGGGGTGCAGCTCAGCGCTTCAAAGTACAGCTTGCGGCGGTCTTGACGGGTAATCACATAGCGGATGTCATCGTCCACGGAGCGCTGCCCCAGCGGCGTCAGGGAGAGACGGCCCGCGGACTCGTGTAGATGGCCGATCGCGGTCAGGACACGAACGGCTTGAGCGACCAGGGCACGGTCCAGGGCGAAGAATGCGGAGAGTTCGTCGATGGTGTGCAAGGCGCCGTGGCGCAGCCCGCACTCCAGGAAGCGGTCTATGAGGAAGAAGTCCTCGCCCTCGGTGATGTCGGCGCGGATCTCCACCTGCCAGACGGGCAGCAGCAGGGCGTGAAGCCGGGTGGGCACGATGCCCTGGCCAAAGGCGGCATCCTCCAGGACCCGTTCCTCGGGGAAGGGCATCAGACGCGGGGCGGTCGTCACGGTCGGCCTCCTTCCGGGGCCGGGGCGGCTTCGTCGAGTACTTCGTCTAGCGTCGCCATGACGTCCTGGTAATCCCGCAGGTCCCCGCGGTCGAGCAGATGCCGGTGCAGATCGTCGGCCAGAGCGCGGAAACCAGGGTCGTCCGCGCGGAGCAGGGTGCTCAGATCACCCGTCAGTACCAACTGGCTCTTGGCACGGGTAAAGGCGACATTGGCGCGGCGCAGCTCCTTGAGGAAGCCGATCCGGCCTTCGGGGTTGCTGCGTGTGAAGCCGTACAGGACGACCTCGCGCTCTCCGCCCTGGTAGGAGTCGACGCTGCCGACCGAGGCGTCGGCGAGTTCCGAGTCGCCGATCAGCGGGATGAGGTGCCGAACGACCTCCAGGCGCTGCGCAAGGTAGGGGACGATCACCACCCACTCGGAACCCCGCAGGTGGTAGAAAGCGGCGAGGCGGGCCAGGAGGCGCGCCTCACAGGTGTTGAAGACGCCTTTGCGTCCGCGGCCCTCGGCATGCCGTCCACTCGTTTCGTGACGTAGGCGATCGGGCAGCGCGGCGGTGTCGACGAAAGCCATCGGACTCGCGAACATCGGGTCGGCGTGCCGGTGTTCCTTCTCGGTGAGCAATTCTCCCTTGTAGAAGGCGGCCGATATGAAGTCGGCGATCTCGGCCGGCATCCGGCGCTGCCGGGTCAGCTGGACGATATGGGAAGAGGGCAGTCCGGCACGCAACTGCTCCAAGGCGCTCTGTGACATCAGTCGGAGCAGTTCGGGGTCGCCGACGTCCTGGCCCCAGTCGGCCACCTCCGAGTCAAGGAAGGGCGGCAGTTGCCGGTCATCGCCGACCAAGACACCGCGGCGGACCCGGGACAACGGCACCAGCGCGTCAGCGACGCCGATCTGGCCAGCCTCGTCGACGATCCCCAAGTCGAAGTCGACTCCGGACAGTTCGGGGCGGGAAGCAGCCCCGATACAGGTGGCGCCGACCACCTGGGCGTAGCGGACGAGCTCGGGCACCAGTTGGCCCGGATCCTGGTCGATGGCAGCTTGCCATTGCCGGGTGAGTCTCTGGCGTTCGGAGAGGAGCGGCAGCCATGCCTCCAGCTGCCGGTGCAGGGCGTGCAGGGAGCCTGCCGCATCGGCCGCATGCGACAGGCGAGGGGGCGCGGACACGCCCGGCACGACCGCGCCAAGCGCCTGGACAGCCATGTCGGCAGCCTCGTAGGCGGACAGAAGGCACTCGTCAAGCCGATGCTCTGCCGCCTGACGGGCGGCCAGGGCAGAGCTGACAGCGGGATCCTCGCGGACCGCGCGGTCCACCTCGGCGCTGGCCACTTCGGCCTGTCGGCGTAGCTCAGGGCCTAGTGCCTCAAGCCGCTGAATCTCGTGCCATACCTCGGCGAGTTCCTCCTTTCCGCGGCGGGCCCTGGAGCGATGCAGCCGTCCGGTCAGCCAAGTATCGGATCGCTGCTGCTCGGACTGCACCTTCGACTGGAGCTGACCCGCCCGGCTGGTGAGCCGCAGCCGCGCCGACTCTCGCTCGTTCTCCTCGTATTGGAGTGCAGCCATCCGCTCCCGGGCCGGTGCACCAGCCGCTCGGATCGCGTCTTTGAGGCGCAGGGCCGCGGCCTTCTCCTGCTGGGCGAGGTCGTCGACCTGGTGGAGCAGGGCGGCTAGTTCTGCTGTCCACGGCGCGGCGGCCTCTGCCTCCCGGTAGGCCTGTTCGCGCAGGATCATCGTGTGTCGGATTCCATCGGAAAGGTTCTCCGACTGTTCCTCCAGGAGCAGTGGTTTCACATCGGCGTGAACCTTGCTCTCGTCTCCGACTCTGATCACCACGAGGTCCCGCGGCAGCCGGGCCAGCACGTTGTCCACGGCGCGATTGGTGTGGGAGGTGACGAGGACCCGGCCGGCGCCTGTGGCGGTCGTGATCGCGGTGGTGTGGGCGATCTCGGTGATGGTCCGGGTCTTGCCAGTACCAGGCGGCCCGATCACCACCAACAGGTCCTCGATGGTCAACGCCATGCGGAAAGCGGTGAGTTGTTCGGGGTCGAGCTCCTCATTCGGTCGCGCGGCCGTGGCCGGGATGGTGCGCACGTGGTGTTCGACCAGCGCCGGGAGCAGGCCCGGGTTCTTCGTGTCCCGCGCGCGGAGAGCCGCTACAGCTTGCCGCTGCTTGTTGAAGACAACCGTGCTCGGCATGAGTTCCAGGGCGCCCCGGGCGGGCAGCTGTTCCCACGACACGGGCTGGTCGAAGCGGACGGTGACGGAACACCCCGCGGCCCGGCTCACCTTACCGCGGGTCTCCGTGTCACCCTGAATGCGGACGAAGGCGCCCACCGGCGGCAACTCCCGCCCGACGAGCTGGAATTCGTACACCGACTGCGGAGTGCTGCGCCGCCTGCCGCCGGTGGCCGTCAGCCGCTGATAGGGGAAGGGGGCAGCGTTGCGATCGTCCCGGGTGGTGATCTCCTCGGTCGCGTCGATCACCCGGTCCACGGTGTCGAGGAACCCCGATTGGGCTTCGCTGACGGAGGAGGTCCCTCGCTGCTGCGTGTGCGCTTGGCCAAGGCTCTGCCATGCCTGTTCAAGATCCTGCCACTGGGCGTCCGAGCCCTCGGGCACCGCTCTCAGTTCAAACACCATCTGCCAGGCAGGCGGACGCACCAGGAGACAGGACCGAGCAAGGTGCGCGCGGTCTGCGAGGCGCAGCGGGTCGATGTGCTTGACGAAGTAGCCTGTGCCTCGTTTCGTCGCCTCAAGGCGCAGCCGGTAGGTACGCGTGTGAACCAGCAAGGACGGTTTGTACTGGCTGTTACCTGGGTCGATGCGCACGGCGGCGCCATCGAGCTGGTTCAGATCGTGGATGATCTGTGGGACGTCGGGCGGCAGCCCGGCGCTGGACGCGGCCTTCGTGCGAAGCTGCTCGTCCAGCGTGATCCCCGGGACCAGCACCAGCGGAGCGCGTAAGGCGACGGTGGTGACAGACATCGGCACTCCTCAGCGCTGGTGTGGTGGCGGGACGGCGGACAGCTCGCGGACAGCGGTGAGCAAGGCGAGGCGGAGCGTACGGACGCCTGGGCGCGCGGTCGGGTCCTGCTGTAGCGCACCAGTGACCGCGTGGGCCAGGCTGGCCGGCACGGAGGCGGAAGCGCGGTAGGCAGGCAGCCCGGGAACGGGTGGTTGGCCGGTCAGCGAACGGTGCAGCAGCGCGCCCAACTGGTAGACATCGGTGGCGGGCCCGGGGTGGCCACCAGAGCCGTGTCGCTGCTCGGGTGCCTGATAGGGCCCGGCGTTCTCACCCCGGCGTGGTTGCACGGTGGCGAGGCCGAAGTCGCGCAGCACCATGTGCGGACGGTGCATGACGATCGCGGTCGGCCGGATCGCCCGGTGCGAGAACCCCTCGCTGTGCAGCCCATCGAGGACTTCGGCCACTTCGGCGAGCCCCTTCACAGTCGACCGCAGCCGCAGCGGGTCAGGCCGCGCGGGGGGCTCGGGCAGCAGTTCGTGCAGGGTCTCCAGGGGATGGCCGAACTTCGGGTCCGCCGGCCAGCTCAGGGCAAGGGTAACGGTGTTCCCGCGACGGGCCAGCTGTACGACGCCGGGGCCGTGGAAGTCGCGGCACAACCTGGCCTCCTGTTCGAGCGCCGCCAGGGGGTCGAAGCCCGAGCCGGGCAGGGGCCGTTCCCATTGGACCTGGCGCAGCCAGACATAGGAACCGCGTGAGTCCCGGTCGGACGCCACACGTGCCACTGCCTGACGACGTACCACGTCGCCGTCCCGTGACTCGTAGAGGAGGTCTCCGGGCCTGTCGTACAGCAGGTACTCCTGCCCCTCTACCTTGACGACAGGCTGGCTGTTCCAGGCTGCGGGGCCGGAGTCGCGGTCGGGTCCGGACACCACGACGACCGCTGGCCGCTGAGGCTGCTCCTGGGACGATCGTCTGGCAGGGCGCAGGTCACGCAGCACCCGCAGCGCGAAGGCGGCGGCGTGCCGAGACGCTGTCCGCTGGGAGCCCGTGGCGTCGGACACGGCCTTGCCCGGCCCGGCGAAGTCGCTGATGCCGCGGATGGAAAGCATCCGCACCGCGCGGTGCATCCTCACCGCGTGGGCGACGCCGTGGCTCTCCATGTCGACAGCCACCGCGTCGTTGTAGTGGCTGCGGATCCGGCGGGCCGTCACGGAGTCACGCGAGCCGATCAGTACATCGCCCGAGGCGATCGGTTCGAAGTGAACCTGGGGCAGGGCGACGGGCTGCTGTTCCGGGGGGAGGAACACCCATGGCTTGTTACGGCAAGCGGAGCGCACCAACTGATCAATGTCGTATGCCGGTTCCCAGGCGTCGGGCCGAGCGCTGAACCCGTCCATGCTCTCGCGGCCGCCGTGATAGCCGTAGATCTTCCTGGCGACAACGACGTCACCAAGGCGAACATCGTCCTTGAGCGCACCAGCCACGCCTACGAAGAACACCACCTCGGCATCGAAGTGCTCGATTGCGGGCTGCGTGATGAGCGCCGCACGGGTGTTGGTGGGACCCGTCTCGACCAACGCCACTTGCCAGTCAAGGCCGGATATCCGGCCGACATCCAGGAGGGTGCCTTGCGGCAGCTCGACCTCGCGGACGTCCTCCAGGTGCCGACGCACTGCCTCGTACTCCACCGGTAAGGCAGTAAGCACGACCACGGTGGGCCGCCGGCTCCTCGCTCCCCCCAACGGTGCTCCTCACTTTCACGGGATCTGCGACTCAACCCCACGACTCCTGCGGACGAATCCGTCAGGCACCTGAAGTGGCGTGAAGGATCACTTTAGCCGGATGCCCCGCAGCCGACTGGGTAGCCGGTCAACTCCGTCGACGCGCATGGGCGCGACGCCACCGGCGGCACGGCGCCGGTGCGGGTGTCGCCGCCTGGTGGGCGGTTGGCGGCTTGGCGGCTACGCTGACGGTTGTCCTAGCGGAGTTTGGCGGACACGAACGTCGATAACGTCAACCGTCAGGTGCGGCTGAGCTTCCTCTGCCCGTGACAGCAGCTGGCGAGACTGTAGAGCGGAAATCCAGCCGCACCAAAATGACCGTGCTCTGGACCTGTTGACCCGTTGCGGCCTCACGTCTCACGGACGTTCCGGCACGAGGGTGGGACGTTGGCTGGTGGGCGGCAACGGTGGCCGCCCACCGGATGTCCAGGAAGGCTCGGTCGGCGACTGCCACAACGGCCTCCACGGTGGTCCACACCGGCTCGCTGAGGCCTCCGAACAATCGGGATTACGCATGCCCGACGGTGGGACCGTTCCGCCGTTATGTTCTTCGCGGTCCTGCAACAGGGCCGCTGGCCTCCGGGCCCGGCATGGCTGTGTCCCCCTGGAGCCGGGCCACCCGCATGCCCGAAACCTCGATCGGCGATGCGAACCGGCCGCTGAAAAACTGATGGGAAGTCATGAAGGATCGAGGCTGATGCGACATGCGGGCGTGGACCGCCGACCGCAACGACAACCCCGGCGGTGCAGCTGCCCAACACCGCCGACCAAACCCTCGAATCACTCGCCGGATACTGCCGACTGATCGAGGACTAAGGACACTGGATTCTCGACGGGTCCCGCCAGCCGGATGAACTCGTCGATCTTCGCGGCCACTTCGGCCGCCGCGAAGATCGGCGCGGAGTGGCCGCACCCCCCAAGGGTGTGCAGCGGCGTCGACAGGGCCTCGGCGAGCGCGCGGCCGGTGAACCGCAGGTGCGCGGGGCTGTACTCCCCGGACAGCAGCAGGGTCGGCAGATCGAGCGCGCGGAACCTGTCCACACCGGGGGCCAGCGCGTTGACCGCCGCGAGTTCCCGCACGAAGGCTGGCGCCTCGCGGACTAGGGGCGCCCAGTCGGTCAGCCCGCCGCGCAGCACGTCGATGTTGCGCGGCAGCAGGTCCACGGCGGCCAGTGCGGCGATCAGCGCCGGCTCGTACTCACCGGCATCGATCGCCTCCAGACAGCCGGGCAGCACGTCCGCGGCGAGCGGGCCTGCAACGGGAAGTGGCGGTTCGAAGAGGGCCAACCTTTCGATGCGCCCCCGTCCCGCGACGAGCGCGGCCTCCAGCGCCACCGTGGCACCGAAGGAGTGGGCCACCACGGTCGCCGGCCCGAAGTGGTCGAGCAGCGCGAGCAGGTCCTCGACCTCGCGCTCGATGGCGTACCTCCCGACGCCCCAGTCGCTGGCGCCGTGGCCGCGCCGGTCCACGAAGACGACCCGTTGGCTGCTGGTAAGCCTCTGCGCTGCCGCGGCCCAGTCCGTACCGGTACCCATGCTGGCGTGCAGGAAGATGATGACTGGTCCTTCACCCGCCTTCAGGTAGGCGATCCGGCTGCCGTCCGCGGAGCGTAGCCGCCCGCCGCGGATCCCGTTGCCGGGAATCGTCGCCTTGGCGCTCATTGGTCAGTTCCGTCCCTCCGTAGCGTTCGTGGCCTGCATGAGTGCGTCGCGGGAAGCCGTAGCCGTGCCCGCGGGCTGCGGCGGCACGGCGGCGGCCGGGCGCCGCTCCTTGAGGAACAGCGAAAGCACTGCCGGAACGGCCATCACGCAGGCGGCCACCAGGAACACCATGTGGGTCGAGGAGACGATCGCCTCCAGCGCGGCATGGCGTTGTTCGGGTGTCAGGGTGGCCATCGCCGCCGTGTTCAACTGTCCGTGCGCGTCGGCGGCACCCGCCGAGCTGTTCAGCCTCGCGGCGAGCTCGCGGTTGAGCAGAGTCCCGAACATCGCCAGACCGGCCGAGGCACCGAGCTGCTGGACGAACCGCTGCGAGGTGGTGGCGACGCCCAGGTCGTGGGCGTCGACCACGCTCTGCGTGATCATCAGGCCGATGCCCAGGCACAGCCCCAGACCGATGCCGAGCAGGAAAAGCCCTGCACTCAGCTCCCAGAATGACGTGTCGGTACCCAGCCCGCTGAATATCAGCATGGCTAGGGCGATCAGGACGTGACCGGCGAACAACTGGTATCGCTGCCTGCCCGCCATCCTGGCCATGGCCTTTCCGGACAGCAGACCGACGATGATCATGCCCACCGCCATCGGGAAGAGCATCAGGCCGGCCTTGGTCGGGGTCATCCCGCGGGCTTCCTGCAGGTAGCCCGCCATGTACGCCACCGAGCCGGCGAGACCGATCCCACCGAAGAAGCCGAGCGGCATCATGATGCGGATCGCCGGGTTGCGCAGCAGGGAGAGGGTGACGATCGGCTCGTCGGCGGTCATTTGACGCCAGATGAACAGCGCCAGCAGCACCAGCCCCGCCGCGCCCAGCCCCTCGATCGTCGGCGAGCCCCACGGGTATTCCTTGCCGCCCCACTGGGAGACCATCAACAGCACGCTCGCGGTCGCCGCGATCAGGCCGGCGCCCACGAAGTCGATGCGCCGCTTGATCGGGGTCACCGGGAGCTTGACCAGCATCAGCGAGGTGACGAACGCGGCGATCCCCAGCGGGAGATTGATGTAGAAGACCCAGCGCCAGTTCAGGTGAGTGGCGACCAGCCCACCGACGCCGGGGCCTAGCACGATGCCGAGGCCGACCATGATGCCGCCCATGCCGGCCTTCCCCTGGTCCTCGGGTTGGTCGCCCTCGGCTGGCCGGACCAGCAGCCCGAGGACGACCATGGTCACCGACATCAGACCGCCGCCGCCAACGCCCTGCAGGGCCCGGAAGGCGATCAGCTCGGCGATGTTCTGTGCGAGGCCGCACAGCGCCGATCCCACGAGGAAGATCCCGAGCGACCACAGGTAGACGCGCTTGGCTCCATAGACGTCGGCCAGCTTGCCGTACAGCGGCAGCACGATGCAGTCGGCAAGCGTGTAGGCGGTCAGCAGCCAGGGAAGATGCGCGACCCCGTGCACCGGGTCCAGGTCCTTGACCACCGTCCACGACACCGCGCTCACGATGTTCTGGTCGAGCAGCCCCAGCAGCAGCGTGGCGAAGCAGCCAGTGATCGCGATCAACAAATGTCTGCGGCTCATCCGCGCGGACCCGCTCTGACCTGACGGCGGCGCGACCACAGGGGCCTCGCTCATGGAATCCCTCCCTCGAACACCGGGTCCGTGGTCTGCGGACCCTCGTGCGGACCATCCTGGCGGGATTCTTTTATTGAGTCAATTTCTAATCGAGGTACATATTTTTTCTGAGTAAACGCATGCTGGTATGATGCGGGCATGAGCGATGGGACGGGCTTGCGCGAGCGGAAGAAGCAACGGACACGGCGCGCCATCTCGGAGGCGGCGATCTCGCTGTTCCTGGAGCACGGCTTCGACAAGGTCTCGGTGGCCGACGTGGCAGCGGTGGCCGATGTCTCGAAGATGACCGTGTTCAACTACTTCCCGACCAAGGAAGACCTGGTCGTACACCGCTTCGAGGACCACTTCGACCACTTCGCCGCAGTCCTCAAGGACCGGAAGCCCGGCGAGTCCGCGCTCAGCGTGCAGCGCCGCCACTTCCTGGCCGGACTGGACCGGCGCGACGTCGTCACCGGCCTCAATGACGACGAGCACTTCCTCGCCTTCCAGCGCATGGTGCTGTCCGCGCCGAGTCTTCGGCTACGGGTGCTCGAACAGGCGACCCATAGCGTGGCCGCCCTCGCCAGCGCGCTCAGGGAGCAGACCGGAGCCGAACCGGGGGACATCGCTCCACTGGTTGCGGCAAGCCAGTTGTACGCCGTGCAGACCGAGCTGGTCCGAGAGAACGTCCGTCGGTTGGCGGCCGGCGAGTCGGCCGACGCCGTTTATCCGGAGGCCGTGGCCGCCGCGCAGCGAGCGTTCGAACTGCTGGAAAACGGTCTGCGCGACTACTGTTCCTGACCCGGCGACGGATTCCCGCTCCTGATCGGCTGCCTGCTACTGGATCTCGACCGGACCGCTGTCCGACGTGCGCGAACCGGCGTCCCTCTCGACGCGACCTCCAGCCGTGCCCAGGTACCGCTGGAGCTCGGCCGGACCGCCGTCCAGCTTGCGCGGGCCAGCGTCCTTCTCCGCGGTGTTCTCCGACGTACCCAGGTTCCGCCTGACCGCGTCCAGGATCGTCAGGCCCTGGCCGACCAGGCTCGCTGCGATCTCGCCGAGGCCGTCGGCGCCGTTGAGCACGTTGACGTTGGCACCGGAGAGGCCGACGGACGCCTCCTTGACGATCTGCGGCAGCTGGTCGATCAGCATCCGATCCAACGCCACCCGGTCGTGCGAGGCCGCGGCCTCGGCCTGAATCTTCATCCGCTCCGCCTCGGCCACCGCGAGAACCCTGATCCGCTCGGCCTCGGCCTCGGCGGGCTTCACGACCTCCGCCACCAGCTGCTGCTGGCGGAGTTTGGCCGCGCGCTGGGCCAGTTCAGTCTGCGCCGCGAGCACCTCCTGCTGCGCGTGCGCCTGCGCCAGCGGCCCGGCCTGCGCGGCCTGGGCCTGCGCGCGGTCCACCTCCGCCGAATACTGCGCCTGCACCACGGCGGTCTGCCGGGCGTATTCGGCCTGGTTCCGCGCAGCCTCCTGCTCCGCCTCGACCGAGGCCTGGGTGGCCTGCGCCTGGGCGATCTGGGCTTGCCGCTGGATGGCCGCCTTGTGCGGGGCAGACATCGCTTCGATGTAGCCGGTGTCACCGTCGTCGATCGACTGGATCTGCAACGAGTCCACGATCAGACCGATCTTCGCCATCTCGGTCTTCGACGTCTCCAGGACCTCGGTGGCGAGCTTCTGCCGCTCCGTGACGATCTCTTCGACCGTCATCGAGCCGATGATGGAGCGCAGGTGCCCGGCGAAGATCCGGCCGGTCAGCACCGACATCTGGTCCTGGTCGGAGAGGAAGCGCTGGCCTGCGTTGACGATGCTCTCGGTGTCGTTGCCGACCTTGAAGGCGATCACGGCACGGACCGTCAGCGCGATGCCCTGCCTGGTGACGCAGGTCTCGGCGACCTCGGCCTCACACATCGCCAGGGTCAGGAAGCGAGTCTTGCGGAAGATCGGGAGCACGAACTTGCCGTGACCGGTCACCACGCGGAACGGAGCACCTCCCTGTCCCCGCCTGCCTCCCGAGATCAGCATCGCCTCATCGGGGGCGGGAACGCGGTAACCGAACATGCTTCGTCTCCTCAACCGGCGTCGCCGGCGTCGCCGGCCAACGCGTCCAACGGATCAGCCCACTCGATGACGTCGACCTGGCGAGTGCCACGGGATTCGATCACGAGCACGGCCGCCCCTTCCCGGAGGGGCGCAACGGACCAGGCGAGAAAGGTCTCGGAACCGCCTCTGATCCGCACCAGGACCTCACCAGGACCGGCGGATCCTCGAGTGCCGATGAGCAGCACCCCCGTACAGCCGATCACATCCTCGTCCGCCGCCATCGACGGCCGCCCCCTCATCATTGTGATGCCGAAACTCAGACCATAGCGCTACTGCGGCCGGTGGCCCATCCTCGCGTGGCCATGAATTGATCCAAATCCGCCCGGACGACGTCTCATTGGACGTTCACGCAGTAGCAGGCGGAGACACCGGATCCAAACTCATGAGGGGTGGCCTGACACCCTTCCACCTGTTGCGCGTCGTTCCATGCCGTCTCCGGTGCGGTGTTGATGGTGAGACCGTGGAAAGAAGATGCTGCCGCGCATCCGTCGGCGCCAAGGCCTGCCAGAACGAAATCCTGAATCCCAAGGTGGACGAACCGTAACTCATCCCGAGAATCGAGACGTTGGCCCCGAACCACGGCCAAAACAGCTGCCGGGGGCGCCCCTTGCGTTCGGCGTCGCCGATCACATCGATGCCGTGTGCCTCGACCTTGATCTGCCTTACCGAAGCGTCCGGCTGACTGGGCGTCTGGCCACGGTCAGCGTCGCCTACGTCGGCCATGGCACTCACCTGCCGTCCTGTCGTGTCCTTCGAGATCCCGATACTGATCGTGACACGTCAAGTACACGGTCCGTACCGTGTGCCATCCGTCAATTGCGAGACACACACCACAAAGGTCCGCCAGCACCGTCCGTCGCGGCGCCCGCCCCGCTACCGAAGAGATCGTGCCCGCCAGTCCGCCTTCCGGCCTCCTACCGAGCAGGCGCCCTGGCGTGCGCCGCGTCATCGGGTCGGCGGTACTTCCCCGAAGCACTCCGACGTCCGCTGCACGACCAACTCCACGAAGTCCGCCAACGGACATCCAAACCGCACGGTGCCGTCACATGCATCGGACGCATCGGAGTCCCCGGCCCGCCGTGCATACACGTGACCGACAGCAGTACATCCGCCTTCGCGCTCGCACCGGCGCGTCCGCGGCACGCGCGGGTTCCGTCGAGCCAGCGGCGCACTGTTCGCCGCCGGTGACCGCCTTCGTGACGCTGTACGGCGTCCAGGCACTGCTTCCTGCCCTCTCTACCGACCTCCACCTCTCCCCTGCTGCCTCATCGCTGGCCATCCCGGTCTCCACGGCAGCGATGGCGGTGGCTGTCCTGCAGGGCCTGGCGCTGGGCGGGCCGCACGGTCGGCGCTGCGGCCGCCCGGGGACGCGGTGCCGCACGATGACCGTCCGGGCCTGCCACGCCGACGACTTCACTCCTCGGGTCCGCCATCAGGCCGATGTTTTCGCCACCGTGCTCGCGCCTCGTACGGCTGGTCAGGGCGTCGCCCTGGTACCGCAGCTCGGCGTGGTGGGCCCGCCCGACGCCGTCCTGCTCACCGGGTGCCGATCCGCTGGCACACCGGGATCGCCTTCCGCCGCGGAGCCGGCGGGCACCCAGCCGTCACCGTCGCCACCGGGGCGCTGCGTGCGGCGCTCCCACGCGAACTGCGCTCGGACGAGTGACGGCACCGTTGCATGGCACAGCGGGCCCGGTGGCGCAAACTGAAGGGGCGACACCCGGCCCGAAGCGCGACGTCGCTCTGGTACGGCGGGAGGAAGACATGGCCGAGGAACGTGATCTGGCACCCGCGCCCGGGACACGTCCCACCGGGCGCAAGCTGTGTTACGAACTCCTCGGCTGCGGGCTGCACGGGCACCACCTGGCGGCCACCGATGCCGCGCGCGTGCGCGACGCCGACGCCCTCCTGGTCCGCGAGACCAAGGACGGCCTGCGCTGGCACCGCTGCCTGCGCTGCGACGCTTGGCTGCCGCTGCGGCCACCGGACCACCCCGAACGGGAGTTCCCGCCCGGCCGCGACGAACTCACCGTTCCGCTGCGCGGCAAAGCGCTGCGGGACCGGTACGTGCTGCGCCTGATCGCACTCGACCGGCTCCTGCACTTCCTGGTCCTCGGCGTACTCGCTGTCGGAGTGCTGGCCTTTGTGGACAAGCGTGCCACCCTCCGGGCCCCGTTCTACCGGGTCATGGACCTGCTGCAAAACGGCGTCGGCGGCGCCAGCGGCACGACCCGGCACGGATTCCTGGGTGATCTGGACAAGGCGTTCGCCGCCCGCGCCTCGACGCTGTGGGTCATCGGCCTGGTCCTCGCCGCGTACGCGCTGCTGGAGGGCGTCGAGGCGGTCGGGCTGTGGTTCACCAGACGTTGGGCGGAGTACCTCACGTTCGTGGCCACCGTCGTGCTCCTCGTACCGGAGGTCTACGAGCTGAGCTCACGCGTGACCGCCACCAAGATCCTCACCCTGGTCATCAACCTGGCGATCGTCGTCTACCTGCTCGTCGCCAAACGCCTGTTCGGCCTGCGTGGCGGTGGCCGCGCCGAAGCGGCCGAACGGGCCCGGGACACCGGTTGGCAGGCGCTGGAACGAGTGCTACCCGGACCGACCCGGCCCGGCGCCGACCCCCGCTAGTAGCCCAGGCCCAAGCTGGGGCGTGCCTACGCGATGACAGGGGGCCGTACGACGGTCCCGTCGCCGCCGTGGACCGCCTCGGTCGCAACGTGGTCGACTGCCTGAACCCGGCTACAAGATGCGCGACCAGAAAAAGCTGCTCGTCATATACGGCCATGACGGCGCGTGGGAGAGGGGGCTCTGAGCGAGGCTCGCACCGCCCAGACCGATCTGCACGCTGGTGGTACGCGCGGCAAGCTGGTGCTCCTTGGCGACCAGGACTGATGCTGCACCCAGCCCTCCGCCGTGATCGACCACGCGGCCATACGTGCGGACGTCGACCTGGACGACCTCGGGGTGCTGGCGATCTGCCAGGGCGTCAACTGGGCCGTGGACGCCGCCGTCGCCGACGGCCGCATCAAGCGCCTGTCGGTCGTCCCGGGGCACCTACCTGTTCCCCGAAGGGGTCGGCAACCCGCTGTTCAGCCACGGGCGCACGTGTGGCGCGTAGGCGCTTGTCGTCGGCACGGCGGTCTCGCCAGGCGCTGAGCGGTCAGCTCGCCAGGACGGCACGCAACGCCGCCCGGCCTTTCGGCCGGGCGGCGCCCGCATGGCCCGGTCGACGCTACGAGGCCTCCCCCGTCACCCGGGCGAGTACCGCCTCTCGCAGGCCGACGGGGTCCACCTCCAAGGCCGCCAGCACCTCAAGGCCGCGGCCTTCGCCCGCTGCCAGCAAGCCGAGCAGGATGTGCTCGGTGCCGAACTTCTCGTGACCCAGTGCGCGCGCCTCGCGCAGGGTGTGTTCGAGGGCCTTCTTGGCGTCCGGGGTGTAGGCGGGCCTCGGGTACTGGAAGGCGCCGGGGCCGAAGGTGTCGTCGGCCCGGCGCTGGATCTCCTCGACGTCGATACCGATGGACGACAGGGCGTCCTTCGCGGGCTGTCCGCCGGCGGCCACGACCCCGGCGGCCTCCAGGATCCGCACGGTCTCCTCCCTGGCCCGCGTCAGCTCGACGCCCTGCTCACGCAGCACGTCCCCAGCCGTGCTCCGGTCGGTGCCGACCAGGCCGAGCAGGATGTGCTCCGTACCGATGAAGTCATGTCCGAGGGCGACCGCCTCGTCCTGGGACAGCACCACGGCGCGCCTCGCGCGGTCGGTGAAAAACTCGAACACCTCTACTCCTCCTTGCCCGTGGCTTTGCGCCTGCTCGCATGCTTCTCATGCACCGACTGTCTGCTGACGTGCAGCGACGTGGCGATGCTCTGCCATGACCAGCCCTGGTCGCGGGCGTTGTCGACGTGAACCCGCTCAAGCTCCTCCAGGAGACGGCGCAATGCGACGACGGCCTGCAGTCCCACAGCGGGGTCCTTGTTGGTCACCTGTCCGGCCAGCGAGGTCGGTGTGTCCTCAACTCCCATGCGTGTCAGGTTGCCCTGACAGGGTGTTGGATGTCAAGGAACCCTGACAACATCCGGATGGACCACCCCACCCACCGACTGAGATCGATGACGCCGAGGCCCGGCGGCGGCCGTACGCTGGCCATCGCCAGGACCAGCGGAAGCGTCGCGATGTGGGACGTGCCCGGCCGCCGCGGTCCGGTCACACCGCAGGCCCAGGACACAGTCGCCCACCTTGACAGGACGCAGATCGCGACGCCGCTGCGGCCCGAGACCTGGTTCCGGACACTCGCGCGGGGCGCCTCTCCTATCGCAACCGCACCCCGCGCCCCGGCGAACAACTGCTCAAGCCGATCCGGCAGCTCATCGAGTCGGTCAACGACACGTTGAAAGGCCAACCTGGAGCCGCACGGCGGGCGCAGCAACGAACTGTCCGAGCGGTCACGAGCGGAGCCATGCGCGAGAACCTGCTGGCGGCCCTGGTGCCTCGCCCATGGCCGCGGTGCTCTCCGTGCGACTCGGACCGGCGCTGACCGCGTTGCCCCGCACACCGCGCGGCCCGTACTCGGCCGCCCGGATTCATCGGCGCCGTGGGCCCTGAACGCAACTGCGCGCCCATAGTGGAGACCATCGTTCACCGGGCCCGCGGCCGAGGCTGGAAGGTCCTTCGACTCGCGGACGAGGCAAGGAAGGTGTGCACACCAGCCGGGACTCACGGTGGTGTGGAGCCGCTACATGGCAGCAACGTCGCGCGGCCTTCCGCCACCGTATGCGCTGAGACGGGCTGTCTGGCTAGCGATGTTCGGGGTTCTCGTAGTCGTGGCGGCAACCGGCGTCCCAGGCGGTGCGCTGGTTGCCGTAGCCGGGGATGCCGCCGGCGTCCTTCAGCATCCGTGCCAGGTGGAGCAGGTTCCAGGTCATGAAGGTGGTGTTGCGGTTGGTGAAGTCGTTCTCCGGGCCGCCCGATCCGGGGTCGAGGTAGGACGGGCCGGGGCCTGCCTCGCCGATCCAGCCCGCGTCTGCCTGAGGGGGGATGGTGTAGCCGAGGTGCTGGAGGCTGTAGAGGACGTTCATGGCGCAGTGTTTGACGCCGTCCTCGTTACCGGTGATCAGGCAGCCGCCGACCCGGCCGTAGTAGGCGTACTGTCCCGCGTCGTTGAGGAGGCTGGAGCACGCGTAGAGGCGTTCGATCACCTGCTTGGTCACCGAGCTGTTGTCTCCCAGCCAGATCGGGCCGGCCAGCACGAGGATGTCGGCCGCCAGGACCTTCTCGTACAGCCCCGGCCAGGCGTCGGTCTGCCAGCCGTGTTCGGTCATGTCCGGCCAGACGCCGGTGGCGATGTCGTGGTCGATGGCTCGCACGACGTCGACCCGGACGCCCTGGCCCTCCATGATGCGCACGCTGCGGTCGATCAGCCCCTGGGTGTTGCTGCGGGCCGGGGACCGCTTGAGCGTGCAGTTGAACACCAGGGCGCGCAGGTCGTCGTAGCGGGCGGGCGGTGCGTCGGCGGTCGGCGACTGGGCGGTCACTGGGTCCTCCTGGGCAACTGCCGCCGTGCCCTTCACGGCGGCGCGACGCTGCCCATCGTGCTGGCCCGGTGACCGTCACGGTCGCCGCGGCACCGTCAACTGCCGACGACCACCCCGACAGCCGAACAACCCCCTGGGCAGGTCACGGCCCATGCCCTCAGTCACCCGGCTGGGGGCCGGTGGCTCGCCGACGGCCCGCGCTCCGCCTACGTTCCAGCCATGGCCTCCCAGGACACTTCCGGCCGACGAGGCGACGGATCCACGACGGAGGAGGACGTCGCGCACCTGCTGGTGCGCTGCCTTCAGGCCGAGGGGGTGGAGTACGTCTTCGGGATCCCCGGCGAGGAGAACATCCGCCTCGTCGACGCGCTCAACGGCTCAGGCATCCGGTACGTCCTGGTCCGCCACGAACAGGGCGCCTCGTTCATGGCGGAGATGTACGGGCGGCTGACCGGCCGAGCCGGAGTCTGCTCGGCCACGTTGGGGCCGGGCGCGATCAATCTGCTGCTCGGCACCGCGGACGCGACGACCAACAGCACCCCGCTGGTGGCCCTGGCCGCACAGGGCGCCTTGAGCCGGGTCCACAAGGAGTCCCACCAGGTGATCGACCTGGTGACGATGTTCGCCCCTGTCACCCAGTGGTCGACCCGCGTCCAAATCCCCGACGCCGTACCGGAGATGGTGCGCAAGGCGTTCAAGACCGCGCAGAGCGAGCGACCCGGAGCCGTCTTCCTCGCCGTCCCCGAGGACATCGAAGCGGCACACACCACGGTGCCCCTCGCACCCTTGCAGGTCGACACGGTGCATGCCGACGCACCGTCGCCCTCCCAGATCGCACGGGCAGCGGAAGTCCTCGCGGCGGCACGCCGACCCGTCGTGCTCGCCGGCCACGGCGCCGCCAGGGCCAGGGCCTCGGCGGCCCTGGTGCGGTTCGCCGAGCGACTGAACGTACCGGTGGCGACCACCTTCCACGGCAAGGGCGTCATCCCCGATGACCACCCGAACGCCCTCGGCGCGGTCGGCTTCATGCGCCACGACTACAGCAACTTCGGCTTCGACAGCGCCGACGCCCTGGTCTGCGTGGGGTACGAGGTGCAGGAGTTCGACCCGGTGAAGATCAACCCGGACCGCGACAAGCGCATCGTGCACCTGCACCGGTTCCCCGCCGAGGTGGACGCCCACTACCCGGTGACGGTCGGCGTCGAGGGCGACCTGTCACAGGCGCTGGACGCCCTCGCGGCCGCGGTGCCGAACCGATTCGCATACGAAGCCGCTGCCGGTGTGCGCATTCGGGCGCTACTCGCCGGGGAACTGGACTACGGGCGCGGCAACGACGCCTGCCCGCTGGTTCCGCAGCGCGTGGTGGCCGATGTACGCGCCGCGCTGGACCGCAGCGACATCGTGCTCGCCGACACCGGTGCCGGGAAGATGTGGATGGCGCGCCTGTACCCGGCGTACGAGCCGGACACCTGTCTGGTCTCCAACGGCCTGTCCACCATGGGGTTCGCGCTGCCCGGCGCGATCGCCGCCAAACTCGCCCGCCCGCAGCGGCGGGTGCTGGCAATGATGGGCGACGGCTCGTTCCTGATGAACTCCCAGGAACTGGAGACCGCCGTACGCGAACGCGTTCCCCTGGTCGTCCTCGTCCTGGTCGATGAGGAGTACGGGCTGATCACATGGAAGATGGAGCTGGAGCTCGGCCGCCACAGCCACACCCGCTTCACCAACCCCGACCTGGTCGCCTACGCCGAGAGCTTCGGCGCCCGCGGCTACCGGATCACGGCAGCCGACCAGCTGCTGCCGACACTGCGACGCGCGCTCGACGACGACGCGGTCTCCGTGATCGCCTGTCCCGTCGACTACTCCGAGAACCTCCGGCTGACCGATCGACTCGGCGCGCTCCACGGCCCGTTCTGACCTCGCGAAGGCCCCTCACGGCGAACTCTCCATGTACTCCACGAACCCGGTCAGGCCCCGGCTCGTGCGACCGGGAGCGCAGCAGCGCCCCCGAAGCAGCGGCTGGTGTGCGGTCGGGCAACCCGGTTTCGTGCCGCGGGATCGTTCGATCCAGCTTGGATAGGAAGGCATGAGGTTGGCGGACGCCGACGCCGACGACCGTCAGGTGCGGCTGAGCTTCCTCGGCTGAGGCCGACGGACCGGCTCGCTCACGGCCTGGGGGCGCCGACGCGAAGTCCGTCCATGACGAGGTCCAGGAGCCGTCCGGCGCGCGACTGCCAGTCCCCGTGCGGATCGATCTGCCAGAGCCCGGCGATGGCGAGCATGAAGTCCTCGGGGGTCACCCCCGGGCGGATGGTGCCGGCCTCCTCGTTCGCCTTCAGCAGGAGTGTGACGGCCGAGGTCACCGGGCCGTGTCCCAGTTTGGCCAGGCTGCCGTGCGCGCTGGTGGCCTGGCGCATCGCGTCGGCCAGGCCCGCTTTGGCCATGGCGTACTGGGCGAGGCGGTCCATCCACTCCCGCAGGGCCTGGTCCGGTGCGCGGGTCTGGAGCAGCTGGGCCGCGGTGTCGGCGACCTGCTGTACCTCGTAGCGGTAGACCTCCAGTACGAGTGCCTCCCGGTTGGGGAAGTTGCGGTAGAACGTCCCCTGCCCGACGCCCGCCTTCTTGGCGATCGAACTCAGCGGGGCACTGGCCGAGTGCGTCAGCTCCGCCAGTGCCACTTCCAGGATGCGTTCGCGATTCCGTTGCGCGTCCGAGCGCAGTGGCGCTTCGTTCCCCTGGTGCACTCGTCCTCCTTCCGGAATCACGGCCGGACCGGTCTTGCTAACCGGACAACTGTCCGTTAGGTTCGGAGTAGCGGACAACTGTCCGCTTAGACCCACCATAGCGGCAGCTGCGGCCGGTGTGGACAGCCGGTGGCCATAGCGACCGGCTACTCGCCCACCGCACACGCCGACCGCACCCAAGCTGACCCCGCTACGCACAGCGCCACCTTCTCCCGATCCGTCTGCCGGGACCGTCTGGTTCGACGCTCTCGCTCCCGCGCGACAGGGATAGCTCGGCTTCCCGGCCGACCACGTCGGCATCAGGGCCGACGCCCGCAGGGCATCACCTACGCGAAAGAAGGCTGAGCATGGCCCAACCGACGTCCAGCGTCATCACCCTCAACATCAATGGCGAGAAGCGCACGCTGCCCGTCGACCACCGCACCACCCTGCTCGACGCACTGCGGGAGCATCTCGATCTGACAGGTACCAAGAAGGGCTGTGACCAAGGCCAGTGCGGCGCTTGTACGGTGCTGATCGACGGGCGCCGGGCCGTCTCCTGCCTACAGCTCGCCGTCGCCTCCGAAGGGCGCGTGATCACCACCATCGAGGGCCTGGCAGAAGGTGAGCAACTGCACCCGGTGCAGCAGGCGTTCCTCGATCTGGACGGCTACCAGTGCGGCTACTGCACACCGGGTCAGATCTGTTCGGCCCTCGCGGTGATCGAGGAGCACGCGGCGGGCTGGCCGAGCGCAGTGACCGACGACGTGCGGCCCGAGGCGGGAGTCCCGCCGCTCACCGCCGAGGAGATCAGAGAACGGATGAGCGGCAACCTGTGCCGCTGCGGCGCGTATGTGTCGATCGTCCAGGCCGTCGCGCGGGCGGCCGGGGTCGAGACCGCCCAGACTCCGCCCGCGCGGTCCCAGAAGGGACGCACCCAGGAAGGTACGGCGGCATGAGGGAGTTCGGCTATCAGCGGGTGTTCGACGTCCCCGGAGCGGTGGCCCTGCTCGGGGCCGATCCCGATGCGCGCTTTCTGGGCGGCGGCACCAATCTGGTCGACCTGATGAAGGCCGGAGTGGAGAGGCCGGCCCTGCTCGTCGACGTGACGGAGCTTCCGCTCGACCGGATCGAGGCCACGGCGGACGGGGGCCTGCGCATCGGCGCGACCGTCAGCAACAGCGATCTCGCCGCCGACCCCCAAGTGCGCCGCCACTACCCGGCGTTGACGCAGGCCGTCCTGGCCGGCGCCTCGGGCCAGCTGCGCAACATGGCCACGGTCGGCGGGAATCTGCTCCAGCGCACACGCTGCGGGTACTTCGCCGATCCGACCAAGCCGTGCAACAAGCGCGTCCCCGGCAGCGGCTGCCCCGCCATCGAGGGCGAGCACCACAACCACGCGATCCTCGGCGCCTCCGGGCACTGTGTGGCTGTCCACCCCTCCGACATGGGGGTGGCGCTCACCGCCTTCGATGCCGTCGTCGGTTACGAAACGGCTGACGGGCCGGGCGAGTTGCCGCTTGCGGAGTTCTACCTTCCGGTGGGCGCCACCCCGCACCTGGAGACCGCGCTGCCGCCCGGCGCGCTGATCACCGGCGTCACCCTGCCGCCGGATCCGGTTGCCGCCGTCTCCCGCTACCGGAAGGTGCGCGAGCGCGCGTCGTACGCGTTCGCGATCGGCTCGATCGCCGCCGCCCTCGACGTCCAGGACGGAGTCGTACGGGAGGTGCGCCTCGCCTTCGGGGCGGTGGCGTCCCGGCCGTGGCGTGCCCGGGAGGCCGAGCGGGTGCTCACCGGGGGTCCGGCGAGTGCCGAAGCGTTCGCCGCCGCCGCGGATGCCGAACTGGCTGCCGCCGAGCCGCTGCCCCACAACGGATACAAGGTGACACTGATGCGCAACCTCGTCGTGGCCGTGCTGACCGAGCTCACCGAGGAGGCCACCCGATGACCACCACGACGGTAACCACCGCGGTGACCGGCGCCGTCGGCACCGCGCACACCCGCCTGGAAGGCCGGGCCAAGGTCACCGGAGCGGCCCGCTACGCGGGAGAGATCCCCTTCGCCGAACTCGCCCACGGCTGGCTGGTGTTGTCCACCATCGCCCGCGGCCGTATCCGCTCCGTGGAGTCCGACCCCGTACTGGCCATGCCCGGCGTCCTCGCCGTCCTGCACCATGGGAACGCCCCGCGCGTCAACGGGGACTACGTGGGCCTGCTGGGGCGGCCCGACCCGATCGTCGCGGTGTTCCAGCACGACCGCGTGCCGTATGTGGGCTGGCCGGTGGCGCTGGTCGTGGCCGAAACGCCCGAGCAGGCCAGGGAGGCCGCCGAAGCGCTGGTGGTCCGGTACGACGAGGAGCCGCACGACGTGGCGTTCTCCGCCGGACATCCCGGTACGTACACGCCGGAGAACTCTCCCCGTGTGCAGGCGGAGACCGAGAAGGGCGACCTCGAAGCCGAACTCGCCGCGTCCGCCGTCGTCGTGGACGCGGAGTACACCACACCGGAAGAGCACCACAGCCCGTTGGAGCCGCATGCGGCGATGGCGCGCTGGGACAGTGGCCGTCTTGAAGTCGTCGACTCCAACCAGGGCAGCATGTGGGTGGCGGAGGAGCTCGCGAAGCTGTTCTCCCTCGACCCGGCCTCGGTACGGGTGCGGTCCGAACACGTCGGCGGCGCCTTCGGGTCCAAGGGGGTGCGTCCGCACCAGGTGTGCGCCGTGATGGCGGCGACCGCCCTGCACCGCCCGGTCAGAGTGGTACTGACCCGCCGTCAGATGTTTTCGCTCGTCGGCTACCGGAGCCCGACGGCGCAGCGGGTCAGGCTCGGCGCCGACGCCGACGGGCGGCTGCGCGCCTTCGACCATCAGGCGCACTGCCTGACGTCGACCGTGCATGAGTTCGTCGAGCACAGCGCCGGGGTGGGGCGGGTGATGTACGACGCCGACGCGCACCACACCGTCAACCGGGTCGTGGCGCTCGATGTGCCGACGCCGACGTGGATGCGCGCGCCGGGCGAGGCCCCGGGCTCGTTCGCCGTGGAGTCCGCGCTCGACGAACTCGCCGAGAAGTGCGGCATGGACCCGATCGCACTGCGCGCACGCAACGAACCGGTCGCGGGGCCTGTCTCAGGTCTGCCGTTCAGCGGCCGCAATCTGCTCGCCTGCTTCCAGGAGGGCGCCCGCAGGTTCGGCTGGGCGGACCGTGATCCGCGTCCCGGCCTGCGCAGGGAAGGGCGCTGGCTGCTCGGCACCGGTACGGCCGCCGCCTCTTTCCCCGCCGGAGCCGCCCCGTCCACCGCGGCCGTGACGGCGGAGGCGGACGGCACCTTCACGGTACGGATCACCGCGGCGGACGTGGGAACCGGCGCGCGGACCGCGCTGACCCTGATCGCGGCGGACGCGCTGGAAGTGGAGCCGGAACGCATCCGTATGCGCATCGCGGACAGCGACTTCGGTCCGGCGATGGTCGCCGGCGGCTCGATGGGCACGCGCTCCTGGGCCTGGGCGATCATCAGCGCGGTGAGCGAACTACGGGAGCATCTGAGCCTCGGCGGCGGCATCCCGCCACAGGGGATCACGGCGCGGTCGGACACCACCGCGGCCGTCAGCGCGCTGGCGAGCAAGGAACGGCACTCCTTCGGGGCGCAGTTCGCCGAGGTCGCCGTGGACGTCACCAGCGGCGAGGTACGCGTACGTCGGTTGCTCGGGATCTTCGCCGCGGGCCGGATCGTCAACCCGCTGACCGCGCGCGGCCAGTTCATCGGCGGGATGATCTGGGGGCTGTCCATGGCGCTGCACGAGGAGGCGCATCGGGACCAGGCGTCGGGTGCCCAGGTCGGCGCCGACTTCGCGGGCTACCACTTCGCCGCGAACGCCGATGTACCGCTCATCGAGGCGGACTGGGTGGACGACCCGGACCCGGACGACCCGGTCGGGATCAAGGGCATCGGCGAGATCGGGATCGTGGGAGTCGCGGCGGCCATCGCCAACGCGGTCTGGCACGCGACCGGAGTACGCCACCGGGACCTGCCGATCCGGCCCGACCGCGTCCTGCTGGCGGGAACCGAACCGGGAGGAGGCCGAGATGCTTGACCTCGCCGACGAGTTGAACCGGTGGATGGAGCAGGGGCGGGACTTCGCCGTCGCCACCGTCGTGGCCGTCGCGGGCAGCGCGCCGCGCGGCCCTGGCGCCGCCCTCGCCGTCGACAGCCGGGGCGCGGTCATCGGCTCGGTCTCCGGCGGCTGTGTGGAAGCGGCGGTGTACGACCTGTGCGCTCAGGCGCTCCAGGACGGCGGGACGGTGCTTGAACGGTTCGGCTACAGCGCCGAGGACGCCTTCGCGGTGGGACTGACCTGCGGCGGGGTCATCGAGGTCCTGGTCACGCCGGTGGCGGCGGACGCACCGGGCAGGAAGGCGTTCGCGGCGGCGCTGTCGGCCGCCGCCCGGGGGGAGGCGGCGGCGGTCGCCCGGGTGGCCCGGGGCCCGGCCGAACTGCTCGGCAGGGCGCTGCTCGTGCACCCCGACGGATCGTACGAAGGCGGTCTCGGCGGGCATCCGGAGCTGGACCGCACGGCGGTGGCCCGGACCCGCGCCATGCTGGACGCGGGTCGCACCGGCGCGTTCACCGTCTCGGAGAGCGGATCGCACTGCGGGGACGCCCTGACGCTGTTCGTCGAGTCGAGCGTGCCGCCGCCGCGCATGATCGTGTTCGGTGCCATCGACTTCGCCGCGGCGCTGGTGCGTACCGGCAAGTTCCTCGGCTACCACGTGACCGTGTGCGACGCCCGCCCCGTCTTCGCCACGCGGGTCCGCTTCCCGGAGGCCGACGACATCGTGGTCGACTGGCCGCACCGCTATCTCCAGCGCACCGAGACCGACGGCCGCACGGTCCTGTGCGTGCTCACCCACGACGCCAAGTTCGACGTTCCCCTGCTGGAGGCGGCCCTGCGGCTGCCGGTCGCGTTCGTCGGCGCGATGGGCTCGCGCCGCACCCACGAGGACCGCAACCGCAGGCTTCGCGAGGTCGGCGTCACCGAACGCGAACTGGCCCGGCTCCACTCGCCGATCGGCCTCGACCTCGGGGCCCGTACGCCCGAGGAGACCGCCCTGTCCATCGCGGCCGAGATCGTCGCGGCCCGGCGGGGCGGCACCGGTGTTCCGCTGACCGGCTCGCCCACGTCGATCCACCACGACGCGCACGAGCCGGGAACCGGTGCGGTCGGGGCGCATGCCGCCGCATGACCCGTGTCGGGTCGGTCGTGATGGCGGCGGAACCGCCGGGCAGACCTAGGTGTTGAAGCCAACGTGTACATGGTCGTGGTGGGTGTCATCGCTGAAGAACTGGTTGGCGGTGGCACCACCCGACAGTTGGACGGGGCCGCCGACGTTGTACGAACCGGCCGCCGCCGCGTCGCGCATGAACGATGCGATGAGGCCGCGTGAGGTCGCCGGGTCGACCACCGCGTGCCCGTCGATCCGCCACACGTCGAAGGCGCGGCCGAGCGGGTGGTCACTGGGCCGGTTGGTGCCGAACACATCCAGCGGGTGGCCGGAGCGTACGACGCTGATGTCCATCCGGTAGCGGCCAGCGAGTTGGAGCATGGCCCCCAGCGCGCTGTGGTGGACGGCACCGCTGCGGACGTCCGCCGACCCGGCGGGCGGCAGCGAGATGCGGGGGTCGGCCAGCACCCTGCGGGCGTCGTCCGGCAGGGACGCTGCCGCCGCGCCCGGCTGCGCAGGGTGCAGCGCCGTGACGTCCCAGCGCGGCTGCGCCCGGCTCAGCCGTACGTCGACGGTCGTACCGCCCGCGGTGAGGGGGCCGCCGCCGCCCCGGGTCCACTGCTGGCAGACGACCAGCACGCTGCCGGAGTCCGCCAGGATCCCGCCGTACTGCGCCTCGATCACCTGGAGCGCCGCCTCGTCCGCTTCGGGCAGCAGCGGTCCTGCCTGGTCGGCCAGCGCGGGCGGCAGACCGAGCGCCGCGACGCGGTCCCGGGCCCGCGCCACCCCCTTGCCGCCGCGCGGCCAGGCGCCGAGCGCTTCGATGAGTCGGACGGCGCGCAGCTTCACCTCGGGGTCGACGTCAGCGGGGCTCGGCCGCCAGGCCGTCGTGCGCGGCAGCCTGGTCCCGGACGGGGCCGGGCCTGGTGTGGACACGGCGGCGGTCGGCCGGTGCGTCGCCGTGGACTTGTGCGCTCCGGTGCCGGAGCATCCGGCCGCCCCCAGCGCGATCGCGGCGGCACCGAGCAGGACGGCACGGCGGCCCATCCCGTCGGGTCGCTGGAGAGGATCAGGATCGCGGGCCATCGTGCGCTCCTCGAACCGGACGGACATCGGGCCATGCGGTGCCCGTCCAGTGTGCCCCGGTGCTCCGGCACCGGCACGCGGAGCGCACGGCGGCACGGACGCCGCGTGGCGGCGGGGTTCCGGTCTGCGCCAACTGGCCTGAACGCGCCGGTGACGCTGGCTAGTTGACGGATCCGGCATGTCGTGCGGCGGCGACAGCGCCGGTTGTCAGTGCCCGCGACTATCTTGGGTCGCATGTCCCCGACCTCCCTGCCGCAGGTGACGCCTGCGCCCGCTTCCGTGCGTCTGGCACGGGCTCAGGCCGCCATCCGCGCACTGACGACGCGGGGCGGCCTAACCTCTGAGGAACGGCTGGAGTTGGCCCACTGGCAGCGGGAATGGCTCGCGGCCTGGTGCGACAACAGATACGTCATCACGGCATAGCGTTCACGACCACGCGAAGGAGTGTGAAGACCACCTGGACGACCATCTGGATCTCGACGATCACCTGGATCTCAGCGGGCCGAGCATCGTGTGCGGCGGCGTGTCCTGTGAAGGCCACAGGGATGATCCCGGGCCACGACCTCGGCACCGGACGATCCCCCGCGTCGCCCGGTACCGAGCCGCGCCCCCGACACCTCGCCGCCGCTCAGGGCCGTTACCGCCCGGAGCCGCGAGGTACTGCGCTGAGTATATTGGCTCGGAGCCAGTCAACGCAGGAGTTACAGCATGTCCCCGCGCCGCGCATCGGTCAATGAAGAATTGCGGCGCCGTTCCCGCGAGCGGCTGCTGCAGGCGACGATCGAGCTGGTCGACGAACGCGGCTACGAGGCCACGACCTTGGCGGACATCGCGGACCGGGCGGGTGCGGCGCGCGGACTGGTCTCCTACTACTTCCCCGGAAAGCGTCCCCTCGTGCAGTCGGCGGTGCACCGGCTGATGCATCAGACGCTGGCCGCCGCGCTGGAACGCGAACCGCGCACCGACGACGGTCCGGAGCGCATGGCCCGGGCCATCGACGCGGTCCTGGGACTCACCCGCACCCACACCACGCTGATGCGCACCCATATGGCCTCGATCCTGCAGAACGAGGGCTTCATCCAGTGCCCCGAGCAGCAGAGACTGGCCGCGCTGCTGGAGGACACGGTGACCCGCTGGGGTGCCGAGGATCCGCCGGAGGACTACCGCATGCTGCGCGCGCTGCTGATGGGCGCCGTCGTCGCGCTGCTGCTGCCGGGTGCGCCGATGCCGTTGGAGAGCCTGCGCGCGGAGCTGTTCCAGCGCTACGGGTTGGACTGGAAACTGGGTGTGCCCCCGGAGGGCGGGCCGCCGCCGCCCCGGATCTGACGGACCTGACACACCGGCGGCAACGCACTGTCCCGCACACGGCTCCGCGGTGCGATCCTTTAGGTGACCGGCAAGTGACCGACGGGTACCCGGCCGGGCCGGGTACCCGACCGGCGGGCCTTCGGGCGCCGACGGGAAGGAGCCGCACGTGCTTCGAGTCGCAGTCGTCGGGTCCGGCCCCAGCGGGGTGTACACCGCGGAGTCGCTGACCCGCCAGACGGCGCTGCCGGATGTGGCGGTGGACGTGCTCGACCGGCTGCCGTGCCCGTACGGCCTGGTGCGCTACGGGGTGGCGCCCGACCACGAGAAGATCAAGTCCCTGCAGGGCGCGCTGCGCCGCGTACTGGAGCAGCCTGGTGTGCGGTTCCTCGGCAATGTGCCGGTGGACGGTACGGGACTGGCCCCGGCCCAGCTGCTGTCGCTTTACCACGCCGTCGTCTACTGCGTCGGCGCCTCCGCCGACCGGCACCTCGGCATCCCCGGTGAGGACCTGCCCGGCAGCGTCTCCGCCACCCGCTTCGTGTCCTGGTACAGCGCGCACCCCGACACACCGCCGGACGGCTTCGCGCTGAACGCCCGGTCCGCCGTGGTCATCGGCGTCGGCAATGTCGCGGTGGACGTGACCCGCATCCTGGCCCGCGGCCCGGGCGAGTTGCGGCATACGGACGTGCCCGAGGCGGCGTTGCACGCGCTGGGCGCGAGCCGGGTGCGGGACGTGCACATGGTGGGGCGGCGCGGGCCCTCGCAGGCGAAGTTCACCACCAAGGAACTGCGCGAGTTGGGGCAACTGTCCGGTGTCGATGTCGTCGTACGGCCCGACGAGCTCGCGATGGACCCCTTGGCGGCCGACCCCGCCGCGCTGCCCGCTGTCGCGCGGCGCAATCTGGAGGCCCTCCGAGGCTGGGCGGAGCGCGGCCCGCAGGACCTGCCGCGCCGCATCCATCTGCGGTTCTTCCTACGCCCCATGGAGTTGCTCGGCACCGACCAGCTGGCGGCCGTGCGGCTGGAGCGAACGGTTCCGGACGGTCGGGGCGGTGTGGTCGGCACCGGCCGGTTCGAGGAGATCGAGGCCCAGTTGGTGCTGCGCTCGGTGGGCTACCGGGGCGTGCCGCTGCCGGGGCTGCCGTTCGACGCGGAGCGCGGCATCGTGCCGAACGAGGCGGGGCGGGTGCTGCGCGACGGCGTGCCGTCGCCGGGCGAGTACGTGGCCGGATGGATCAAGCGCGGCCCCACCGGCGTGATCGGCACCAATCGGCCGTGCGCCAAGGAGACCGTCACCTCGCTGCTCGACGACGTCGACCGGCTGACCGCCCGGTCGCTGCCGGGCGAACCACTGGACGGCTTGCGGGAGTTCGGGCTCGATCCGGTGCCGTGGTCGGGTTGGCTGGGCATCGAGGCGGCCGAGGCGGCGCTGGGCCGGACGCTGGACCGCGGCCCGGTGAAGATCGCGGACTGGGCCGAGCTGCTGGCGGCGGCGCGAGCGGCGGGTTAGCGCGCGGCGGCGGCGAGCCGCCGCTCCTCCCCCTCCGCGGCGGCGAGGACGCTGTCCAGCAGGCCGGGGAAGATCGCGTCGAGATCCGCGCGCCGCAGGCCGTTCATCTTCGAGGTGCCCCGGTAGATCTGGCTGATGACCCCGGCCTCGCGCAGTACCCGGAAGTGATGGGTGCAGGTGGACTTGCTGACGTCCAACTCCACGTCCGAGCAGGCCAGTTCGGTCCCACGGGCGGCCAGCGTCCGCACCACGCGCAGTCGCATGGGGTCGGAGAGCGCGTGCAGCACCGCTTCGAGCCGGATCGCCGCACGGTCCGGGTGCTCCAGGGTGCGCCCGGAGGCGGCCGCGGTGGCGCTGGGTGCGGTGGTGTCGGTGCTGGGCTGTGACGGCATGGCTCCATAATACGAGAGACCTCGTAGTTTGACAGGTGCCGTATTACGATGAGTATCGTCTTAATCGTGCCGGGGGAGCCCGGACACCGGCTGAGCCCGATGACGAGGAGTGTGCCGTGAGCGCCCTGTTCGAGCCCTACACCCTGCGGTCGCTGACCATCCCCAACCGGATCTGGATGCCACCGATGTGCCAGTACAGCGCGGCGACGGACGGGCCGGACATCGGCAGCCCGAACGAATGGCACTTCGCGCACCTGGCGGCCCGGGCGATCGGCGGTGCGGGGCTGATCATCGCCGAGGCGACCGCCGTTTCCCCCGAGGGCCGGATCAGCCCGGCCGACCTCGGCCTGTGGAACGACCGGCAGCAGGAGGCCTTCGGCCGGATCACCCGCTTCCTCAAGGAGCACGGCACGGTTCCGGGCATCCAGCTCGCGCACGCCAAATCAATGAATTCTCAGGTCATGTTTGCGCTCTGCGCTTAACTCTCTTTCCCCCTCACACCGAACGATCACCGACCCTCCGTCGACCACGCTTCAACCACCGAGGAGAGCGCTGTGAGCGCACTGTTCGAGCCGTACGCCCTGCGATCGCTCACGATCCCCAACCGCGTCTGGATGGCACCAATGTGCCAGTACAGCGCGGACCCCGAGGGCCCCAGCACCGGCGCCCCCAATGACTGGCACTTCACCCACCTCGCAGCCCGCGCCACCGGCGGCACCGGGCTGATCATCACCGAAGCCACCGCCGTCAGCCCCGAAGGCCGCATCAGCCCCTACGACCTCGGCATCTGGAACGACCACCAAGTCGACGCCTTCCGCCGCATCACCGCGTTCCTCAAGGAACAGAACACCACCCCCGCGATCCAAATAGCTCATGCCGGGCGAAAGGCATCAACCGAGCGCACCTGGGTCGGCGGCGGCCCGATCCCGGCCGACGAGGAGTACGGGTGGACGCCCCTAGCTCCCAGCCCGCTGCCGTTCGACGACGACCGCGCCGCACCGCACGAGGTCACTCCGGAGGAGATCTCCGAGATCGTCGGACAGTTCGCCGACGCCGCCCGCCGCGCACTGGACGCCGGCTTCCAGGTCGCCGAGATCCACGGCGCCCACGGCTACCTCATCAACCAGTTTCTCTCCCCCCACACTAACCACCGCACCGACGCCTACGGCGGCACCTTCGACAACCGCATCCGCTTCGCCCTCGAAGTCGTCGACGCGGTGCGCGCCGTCTGGCCCGACGAACTTCCCGTCTTCTTTCGCCTCTCCGCCACCGACTGGCTCACCGAAAACCCCGAAGACGACCGCGAAGGCTGGACCGCCGACGACACCGTCCGCCTCGCCCCGCTGCTCCTTGAACGCGGTATCGACCTGCTGGACGTCTCCACCGGAGGCAACGCACCCCACACCCGCATCCCCGTTGGCCCCAGCTACCAGGTCCCCTTCGCAGCCCGCGTCAAGAACGAGACCAAGATGCCCGTCGCGGCCGTCGGCCTCATCACTGACCCCGAGCAGGCCGAGAAGATCCTCGTAGGCGGCGAAGCCGACGCCGTCCTCCTCGCCCGCGAGCTCCTCCGCAACCCCTCCTGGGCACGTCACGCCGCCCGCCAACTCGGCGGCGACATCCACGTCCCCAACCAATACCACCGCTCCGTCTGAACGGCTCCTGCCGGCCCTGCCTCACCGGCAGGAGCTGAGATTCGCTACGTACCGCGCACGGCGACCTTGGCTCCAGGGATTGCAGCCCAGAACTCCCTACACCGGTCTCTGAACCGCTCCTGTGCGTCGGCCTCTCCCCGGACGACCGCTTCAAGTGAGATATTGGCGGGTGTAGTCGACACCTCCTGATTCGATCGGCCGCCTCGGCTCCGTCGTTCCGCTTCGTTGGCACACCACCTCTGACACCTAGGGCTGGAAGTTTCCGAGCTGTGACTTGAGTTCGCGGAGCCGACTGTCAACTGGCAACCTCCGCGCCGCCTGCCCGTACTCGGGCGGTACGGGCAGGCGACCACTGGCATCAACCGAGCAGATCGGACGGCCTCACAGATACCCCGGGAAGCGCTCCTGACTGCCCGCTACGACCGAGAAGAGGGCATGCATGGATGGTCGGCTTGTAATACTCCATTCTTTTCCCAGTGTCATGGTCAGTGACCGTGGCGCGCTCAATCTCCAGGCATCCCCGCACAACTCCACTGGGACTCTGAAGCTCTTCGAGCAGTTCGCCGAGCATGGCCGCAACGCACCATGAGGAAGAGACGAACCGAAACTCACCAAGCTCCGGACCCTGCGCGAGACGAAACAGCACGGAGACATGCGGGGTGGCACCATGACCGCCACGTCCGCAATCTACGCCGCTTACCGGCTTGCGTGGTTGATCGGAGCGCCCCCCGGCACCGCTATAGGACTGACGTCTACCGTCGACACGAGGGGCGGCTACGTGTGCGCTGCTTCCACGTAGCTCAACTTGCACGGATTTCGATCCTTCGACCAGAACCTCTACCGACGGCGCATTGGTCACGACCTGAATGTGATCTCCTCCGCCAGCAGCCCGCTTCTCCGGCTGACCACCAAACATCATGGCCACTGCCTCAGCCACGCTCAGTCGGCTAGTCGTGATTCGCCATGTCGGCAGTATCACAGGGCGTTGCTTGTGAATCATGCCGCAGCGGAATCGCCCCACCGGCTCAGAAGAAGGCTGCTTCACTCGGCTTCGCCCAAGAGGCCCTAGCGCACCCCTCCGACGGATTTGAGGATGAGCAGATCCTCATGGGCGATCAGATGCAGCGGAAGTCCTGCGCGACGGGCGTCGCGGACGTTCTTCATCTGAAAGAACGACGGGCGGGTGATCAGCCGACCGTCACGGACACCTGCGAGCAGAGCGACACACCGTTCGACAGGTACCAATCCGGCGGCTTCTCCCGCAGCGAGGACAGCGGAGGGTAGATTGATCAGCTCGCCGCGTTCGCGCCAGGGCCGGGTGGTGACAGCCACCGTGCCGCCGGGGCGGAGCATGTGACGGCATTGGATCAAGATGCGGGTGAACGCTTGCAGGAGGTGGTCGGTGCTCGTGTGGGCGAGGTTGGCCGGGTCGGTGCCGTAGCGGAAGTCGCGTTTGACCACGCCGCGTTGGCGGGTCTCGCGGGTGGAGCGGACCTGACCGTGCACGGAGTGCCCGTAGGGCGGTGAGGTGACCACGAGGGCGACGCGTCCGTGATGCTCCTCAGGAATAAGGTCGAGCAAAGACCGGGCGTCGCCGCGGAAGACCCGTCCTGTGCCGGGGGCACCTTGCGCCGTTGCGTGGTCGAGGTTGCTGCGGGCGATGTGCGCCCAGCGGGGCTCGTATTCGACGCCGATCGCGTCGCGGCCGGTGTGGACGGCTTCGATGAGAGTGGTACCGATGCCGCACATCGGGTCCAGGACCAGTTCGCCGGGGTGGGTGTAATGGGCGATGGCCTGGGCGGCGATGGCCGGGAGCATTTTCGCGGGGTGGGCGGCGGAGACGGGCAGATAGCGTCCGGCGCGCTGGGCCGGGGCCGAGGTCTGGGCGGTCGGCCACACGGAGAGGGGCATCACGTGGATCTCCCTTGATGGTTTGGCAGTTGCGATCCGGGGGCGTGCGGTCAGCGGCGGGGGGTGCGTTCGAAGGCCAGCAGGTCGCTGTGGATCAGACCCGGCGGCATCCCCGCGGGCGGGGTGGGTTCGATGTGGTCGCCGACCAGGTGGCCGTGGACGACGGCGATGTGCTGCAGGTAGGTGAACCCTGCTGCGCGGGCGGTGGCGACCAGGGCGCCGAGGGGGTCGGTCAGGCGTCCGGCGAGGCGTTGCTGGCGTGCGGCGGCCAGGAGGAATCCGCCGCGGGCCAGGAGGTGGTGGGTGCGGTGGAAGAAGTGGGGCCACTCGTCGTACTGCGCCGCCTCGGGGTGTGTGGTGCCGTGGGTGGCGGGCAAGGCGTCGGGGTGGAGTTCGGCGAGGATGACCGCCCGGCGCGGTGCCGGAGGCAGGGCATCGGTGGTGCAGTGGGTGCGCGTGTCCATCCCCCGGCGGCAGTCGGGAATGGACAGGCGCAGTAGCGGCAGGCGCGGCTGGTCGGCGTGGAGTGGGCGGGTGAACTCGGCCCGGATGCGGTCTACCGCCCAGTCGGGCAGTACGGCTGACGCGGGCGGCTCGTCGGGTCGGGGGGTGGGGACGGTGGTTGGGTGGGTGGGGAGCCAGATGGCGGCTGGCGGTGTGGAGACGTGCGGTCGGGAGCGGCGGTGTGAGGTGGGGCGGCGGTTGAGGTTCATGGCGGCGGTGCGCTGCAGGCGGCCTGCCGTCTCGTGCTGACACCCTTCTATGGACAAATCCGGGTCCTTCAGTGCCACGGCGGGCAGCCCCAGATGTGCTGTCTCAACGAAGCTAGGCGACCGCGATGCCCCCGCATTCCGTGGATCTGATCGCGCCGTAAAGGTGCTGCTCAGGGACTTGTTTGCCAGTCGCCAGCCCTCTCGTCTGCAGTCCATTGTCGGAGGCGCGGGCCGGTGCCGAGGCGGTTGAGACCTGCGGGCAGGTTCACCGGACCGGAGCAGCCACAAGCACTCGCGATCGCCCCAGCGTGCGCCTGGACCGATGACCGCTTGGATCACGCGGGCGATCACGGTCCAGGCCTACGTCGCCGACTCAGCCAGCCGCGTCCTTCCGCCCAATAAGTTGCCGCCCAGGTCGCAGCGCTCGGCCGACCACCTTCCCTGTGGCACAGCATCGGATCCGGGTGAGTACGGAGTGGTCGCCGGAGCGCTCAGCAGGGACGAAAGTGCTGGTCAGCGGCGCGTTTGCCAGTTGCCCGCCACACGGCATGGTGTCGCGGAGCCGGTGTGCGGGCCAGAAATTCTTTTCAGGAAATTTTTCTCGTCTCCGCCGGTTCGGCTCAGCGGCGTATCACGGCAGGCCAGGCCCGGATTCGCCAGCGCCGAGCCGGTGCGTGTGGCAGCCCGGTGGTCCGCGAGGGGCTGGCAGGTGGTTCATGGATGGCGCGGTGGTGGCAAGGGCGCCTGGCGCGATGGCGGCTGTCCACACGTTGGCCGCTCTCGTTGAAGGAGCCGCACGATGAACCCGAACCGCACCGCCTCCACCACGCCCGCCATCTCGCCGTTGTCCGTGGTGGATGCCGCGTTCTTGTCCCTGGCCCGCGGGATCCGCCCACTGTCGCTGCCCGCCGCGCTGCTCGCCGACCCGCTCGTCGACCGGCCCGTGCCGGTCGATCAGGTTCGCGCCCGCATCGTCCACCCCTCGTGCCGCCCCGAGGTGCGCGAACGCATCTGGAGCGACGTCGCCTCTCGGGCTCGCCGGGAGGGGGAGCCGTGGACGACGGTGGTGTGCGGCCTCGCCGTGCCGGGGCTGCGCAGGATGCTGGCCCGACTCGGCAAGGGTGCGCACATCGACCGCAGTGAGATCGAGCAGGAGGCCCTAGCGGGACTGGTGGCCGAACTCGCGGACGTGGAGCTGGGCGACCCGCTCCTTGCACGCCGCCTGCTGCGGGCGGCCGATCGCGCCGCCCACCAGATGATCCGGGCAGACCGTCCGCGCCGCGTCCGGGAAGTCACCACCGACCTGCCGCCCATCACTCCCGCCCTGCCCTCGGCCGGGTCATGCGGCGATGAGTACACCGTGTTGTGGCAGGCCGTGCGCGATCAGATCGTCACGCCCGACGATGCCGACCTGATCGCCCGTACCCGCCTGGACCTGGCCTCGGTTGACGCCATCGCCATGGAGCGGGGGGTGAGCAGGCGAACGATCTTCAGGCAGCGCGCTGCTGCCGAGAAGAGCCTCGGTGAGGCTCTGCGCCACCGGGCCTCGATTCCGCCGCAGAGGTGACGGGCTGGCACTGATCGGCCCGAATCCGTCCATAGATAGTGAGGCACCTCGCCGCGGCCCCCGCACACACCGCTAACGAGCCCTCACTGTCCAGGCAACTCCTGTGGGCCCGAGCGCACCGTCTCGTGCTGACACCCGAGCAAGGCCCTTGTGCCGCACACCCCCAAGGGAGGTGCCGCGCCGCAGAGCCCTCGCGCTCGGGCCCCAGGAGCCCGGACACCCCTTGCCGCTTCGCTCGTCTCCTTCGTCGTGCCGGAGGTTCCACATGTCACCACCAGGCCAACGCCCACCCGCCCATCGCCCGCTCCGGCCAGGCCGCATCTTCCTCGGCCCAACCATCGCGGCGTGCGTGGCGCTCTTCCTCACCGCAGAGCCCGTAGCCGCAGCTGACACGATCCCGCAGGTCATCGGCAACCTGAGGAACTGGCTCGTGGGGCTGCTCGCAGGACTTGCCACCCTGTTTTTGACCGTTGGGGGCCTGCGGTACCTGATGGCCGGCGGTGACCCCGGTGAAGTCGAGTCCGCCAAGCGCGCCTTGAGGGCAGCGGCCATTGGTTATGGCTTGGCGGTGCTCGCTCCGGTCATCGTCGAAGTTCTCAAGTCCATCGTCGGTGCCCCGTGACCACGCGCCCCAGAACCTGGCCCAGACTGCTCCTCGCGGTCTGCCTCGCCACCGCCGTCGCCGTCTCCATCGGCGAGCCACCCCGGGCCGCTGCCGCAGCACCAGCCACCGCCCCAACCGACCCCCTGCCCCAGCCCAGCCCCGCCAGCGGCCCCACAACCCCCGCACCAGCGCCAGCCCCCGTACAGCCCACACCCGGGCTGACCCCACCCGCCACGTCGCTACCCCAGCCACCCACCGACCACAACCACCCGCAGCCCGAGCCCTCTCCTTCCCCGGGGCCAGCCCCGTCTCCAGGACCGTATCCGGGGCCTGGCGTGGGTGGTTGGGGGTGGGTGGGGGACCTGTTCGACGTCCCGAAGATGGTCTCGGATGCGATCGCCTCACTGCTGGGGGCGCTCATCGAGCAGGCGGAAAAGCCCCTGTTCGCGCTGTTGGGCGACACGCTCCTGGCCACACCGGATGTGACGGGCAATCCGGCCCTGGTCGAGTTGTGGACCACCTCATTAGCCACCGCCGGTGCCGTGTATGTGCTGTTCGTGCTGGTCGGCGGGATCCTGGTCATGGGGCACGAGACCGTGCAGACCCGCTACGCGCTCAAGCAGATCGCCCCGCGCCTGGTCATCGGGCTTGCCGCCGCGGCCAGTTCCCTGACCATCCTGGGAAAAGCCATTGGGCTGGCGAACGCCGCCTCGCAGGCGATCTTGGGCAGCACCACCGTCTCCGGCAAGGGCATCGCCCAGCAGTTGATCGGGCAGGTATTGCTGCCCTCCAGCGGGGCACTGTACGGGCTGATCCTCGGTCTGATCGTGCTCGCCTTGATCTTCGGAGTGCTGATCGGATACACGGTCCGCGTCGCCCTCATCGCGGTCCTGGCAGCATGTGCGCCGCTGGCGCTGTCGTGCCACGCGCTGCCGGTCACCGACGGCATCGCCCGCCTGTGGTGGCGCGGGATCGCCGGTTGCCTGGTGATCCAGCTCGCGCAGTCCACGGTTTTCGTTGTGGGGCTGAAGCTGTACTTCACCCCCGACAACACCATCTTCGGCGTGCCGAACCCCTCGCAGTTGAGCAACTTGCTGGCCGGGTTGTGCCTGTTCTGGGTGCTGGTGAAGATCCCCGGCTGGACCGCCCGGGTCATCTTCCGCTCCACCCCCATCACCATGCCCGGCGCCCCCATGCCGCTGCGGATCCTGCGATCGGTCGCCATGGCCTACGTCATGCGCGGCGCCTTGCGCGGCATGAGACCTGCCCGTACCCCGCCCGCCCGACCCGGCCCAGGGTCGGCACCACCGGGACCCGGCAACCGTCCAGGCCCGCGCCCCGGCCCTGGCGGCCCGGCTGGGCGAGGCACACCCGGCACGACAGGTCCGGGCCCCGGCACTTGTCCTCCCTCCGCCTCGCCCTCCATCGGTCCGCCCGCGCCGCATGGACCGGGCGGGGCGACACCGACTTCAGGAGGCCCCACCGTGCAGTCCCCCTCGCCCCCGGGCACTTCAGGCCCCCGCGGCTCGACCCCGCCCCCGTCGCGCGGGGTACCGCATCCAGCCGCAGCCCGGCGCAGGCAGCAGTTGACGCTGCCCATTCCCGCCGCGAAGAGCCCGGGACGGCCTACTCGGCCGGTACAGACGTGGCTGCCGATCACCGCCACCCGCCAGCCGCGCGCCAGCGCCGCGCCACCGCCACCACCAGCCGCGGCACCGCCGCCGGGCGCACGGGGGCGGCAGACGGCGCTGCCGATCCGCGTCGAGCGAACCCGACTGCGCCCACCACGACCGATGCAGATGCGCCTTCCCCTAGAAGGACCACCAACTCCTGGCCACAGGAGATGAATGCATGACACCTGACCGTACCGAGGACGATGAGGTTCCGTACTCCACCCGTATTCCCGCTGACATCGGATGCCCTGACCGCATCCTCGGCCCCCTGACCGCACGTCAGACCGCGATCCTCGCCGGTACCGCAGGAGCTCTGTGGCTCGGCTACTTGGCCACCCGCCCGTTTCTTCCCCCGCTTGCCTACGTGGCGTTGGTGGGGCCGATCGCCGCGGTGATGACCGCCATCTCGCTCGGGCGCCGCGATGGGATCGGCATGGATCGCTTCGTCCTGGCCGCGCTCGCGCATCGGCGCTCCCCTAAGCGGCGCCTCCACGCTCCTGAGGGTGTCCCTGGCCTACCCGACGTCGTGCCGCAAGATCTTGCGACCCGAGTGGGGCCGACGCCTGCGGTGTTGCGGATGCCGTGCGAGCAGGTCCTTGACTCAGGTGTGGTGGATCTGGGCCGGGACGGGTATGCGGCGGTGGCGTCCTGTTCGACCGTCAACTTCGACCTGAGGACCGGAGCCGAGCAGCAGGCCCTGACCGGTGCGTTCGCCCGCTGGCTGAACTCCCTGACTGGACCAGCGCAGATCCTCATCCGCGCCCATCGGCTGAACCTCCAACCGCTGGTCAACCAGCTCACCCACACCGCTGCGTCCCTGCCGCACCCTGCCCTGGAACACGCGGCGCTCGCCCACGCCACCTTCTTGCACGACCTCGCGACCCACAGCGATCTGCTGACCCGCCAAGCCCTGCTCGTCGTGCGCGAGCCCGCCCCTGCAACCAGCCGCGCCAGCGCTGCTCCAGCCCGGGTCAGGCACCGCCTCACGGAGGCCACACGGGCGCTGGCCGCCGCTGAGATCACCACCACCTCTTTGGATCCGGCCCAGACCGCGGCAGCCATCACCGAGGCTGCCTCCTCCGAGGCCACTGAGCGCATGGCAGCCGACCACGCAGAAGGAGAGGGAAGAGGATGACCGTCCACACGCTGACCAAGCGGCACCGCCAGGGCACCAAGCAACCTGTAGTCCCGGGCCGCGAGGTGCTCGCCGGGCTGGGACCGGAGGCCGTGGAAGTGCGGGCCCGCTACCTGCAGGTCGGCTCTCATCTCGCTGCGACGCTGATCGTCACCGGCTACCCGGCCGAGGTCCACCCCGGCTGGCTGCAACCGTTGTTGGCCTATCCCGGCCGCCTGGACGTGGCGCTGCACATCGAACCGATCCCCACCACCGTAGCCGCAGCCTCCTTGCGCAAGCAGCGCGCCCGGCTGGAGTCCGGACGACGCACCGGATTCGACAAGGGCAAGCTCGATGACCCGGATACCGAGGCGGCAGCGGCGGATGCCGCCGAGCTCGCCTACCGAATCGCCCGTGGGGAAGGAAAGCTCTTTCACGTCGGCCTGTATCTGACCATCCACGCTGGCGATGAGGACAGCCTCGCCGAACAGGTGGCCTCGGTCCGGGCGATCGCCGAATCCCTGCTCATCACCACCGCACCGGCCACCTACCGTGCCCTGCCCGGATGGCTGGCCACCCTCCCCTTCGGCATCGACACCCTCAAAGTACGCCGCACCTTCGACACCGCAGCACTCGCCGCCTGCTTCCCCTTCACCTCCCCCGACCTGCCCACTACCGACCAAACCCCCTCTACCTCACCGGTGTTGTACGGCGTCAACGCGGCCAGCTCCTCGTTGCTGTTGTGGGACCGGTTCGCCCAGGACAACTACAACTCCATCACCGTGGCCCGCTCCGGCGCGGGCAAGTCGTACCTGATGAAGCTGGAGCTGCTGCGGCAGTTGTTCACCGGCACCGAAGCCTTCGTCATCGACCCGGAAGACGAATACCTGCGCCTGGCCGAGCAGGTCGGCGGCACCGTGATCCGGCTCGGCGCACCCGGGGTGCGGCTGAACCCATTCGACCTTCCCGAAGGCGCCCGCAGCAGCCGTGATGCGCTGACCCGGCGGGCGCTGTTCTTGCACACCTTCCTGGCCGTCCTGCTGGGCGCCGAGCTGACCGCGAGCGAGAGGGCCGTGCTGGATGCGGCGATCCTGACCACCTACGGACGCGCCGGGATCACCGGCGATCCGCGCACCTGGAACCGCCCGGCACCACTGCTGGGTGACCTCGCCGTGGTACTGCGCGAGCACGGCGCGGAGGGGATCGGGCTGGCCGACCGCCTGGCCCCGTATATCACCGGCAGCCACGCCGGTCTCTTCGACGGCCCCACCTCCACGCCCCCGCGCGGCCACCTGGTCGTCTTCTCTCTGCGCCAACTGCCGGAGGAGCTGGTGACTGCCGCCATGCTGTTGGCGTTGGATGCCATCTGGCGGCAGGTCGCCAACCCCACCACACCACGCAGACGGTTGGTAGTGGTGGATGAGGCGTGGTTGTTGATGCGTCACGGCGAAGGGGCAAGGTTCTTGTTCCGGATGGCGAAGGCTGCCCGCAAGTACTGGGCCGGTCTCGCGGTGGTCACCCAAGACGCTGACGACGTCCTGGCCGGCGAGCTCGGGCGGGCGATCGTGGCGAACGCGGCTACACAGATCCTGCTGCGGCAAGCCCCACAGGCCATCGATCAGGTCGCCTCCGCCTTTCATCTCTCCCGTGGTGAGCGGGAGTTCTTGCTCACGGCCGAACGAGGTTCCGCGCTGCTGCTCGCCGGGCGACATAAAGCAGCGTTCTATGCAGTCGCGTCTGCGACGGAGCATCAGGTCGTCACCACTGACCCGGTCGAACTCGCCACTTCCCTCGGTACCCCCAACACCAGGGATCTGGAAAGCGACGCTCTCGACCCGTACGACGACACATCCGCACCCACCGTGCAGGAGGTCCGGTGACCGGCCGCATGGCACCCACCCCTGTTGGCGGACTGCTGGGCCGCTACCTCACCGACCCCGAAGCGGTGTGGACCGAACTCGCCCACACCATCACCGGCTTCACGGCCACCGCGTGGCCGTGGCTGATCCCCGGCGTGCTCCTCATCGCCGCCGCCATCCCCGTAGGGCGCGCCGGATGGCACCGAAGGCGTAACACCACCCTGGCCGACGGGGCACGCTGCATCACGATCCTCGCCCCACCCAAGGTCGCCGAACAGGGCGGCCAGGTGCTGTGGAGCCAACTCGCAGGGCTGCTACGCCCCTGGTGGCGGCGCATGACCAGGGGCCAACCGCACCTGGCGTTCGAGTACGCCTGGAACAGCGACGGGCTCACCGTGCGCCTGTGGCTGCCCCAGGCCGTGCCGACCGCGCTGGTGCGCCGAGCGGTTGAGGCCGCCTGGCCCGGCGCCCACACCCGCCTGGCCGAACCACCCCACCCGATCCCTCGTGGGCATGCCAGCAATGCGGGCAGGTTGCGGTTGGCCCGGCCCGAAGTGCTGCCGCTGCGCACCGATCACGACACCGACCCGCTGCGCGCCCTCCTCCAAGCCGCCACCGGCATGGAGATCGGCGAAGCCGCGGTGGTGCAGATCCTCGCCCGTCCCGCCACTGGGGCCCGCCTGCGCCGTGCTCGCCGCGCGGCACGGCGGTTGAAGGCGGGTGCCAATCCGTGGCGGCTCAGCGCGATCTTCGACCTGATCACCCACGCCCCGCAGCGCACCCATGTCACCTCGCTGGACCCATCTCACGGCGCTGAAGTGCGGCAGACCGTCACCAAACTCGTCGGCCCACAATGGGAAGTCGACATCCGCTACGCGGTCACCCTCTGCCCCGACACCGGCAACTCGCAGGCTCGGCTACGCGGCCGGGCGCACGCCCTCGCCTCCGCGTTCTCACTGTTCGCGGCCCGCAACTGGTTGGCCCGAGCCCGGCTCTACCAGGCGGAAGAGGTGCTGTTGGGTCGGTGGTTTCCGCGTCGCGGGCATCTGCTGTCCGTACCGGAACTGGCCGTCTTGGCTCACCTGCCCGTCGACGCGGACGCCCCCGGCCTCGCACGTGCCGGAGCCCGCTGCGTACTCCCCCCACCCGCTATCCCGACACTCGGCGCCGGGGTCAAGCCGCTCGGGCAGACCGATACCGGCCGACGCCGCGACGTCGGCCTGAAGGTCACCGATGCCCGACACCACCTGCACGTCATGGGCGCGACGGGATCGGGCAAGTCCACGCTGATCGCCAACATGGTCCTCGACGATGTCACGGCAGGCCGCGGAGCGATCGTCGTCGACCCCAAGGGCGACCTCGTCACCGACCTCCTGCACCGCCTCCCACAGCGGTGCGCGGACCGGCTCGTGCTCCTCGACCCCGACGACTCCCACAACCCGCCGTGCCTGAACGTGCTGGAAGGCGAGGACATCGACGTCATCGTCGACAACATCACCGGCATCTTCCGCCGCATCTTCTCCGCCTTCTGGGGCCCACGCACCGACGACGTGATGCGCGCCGCCTGCCTCACGCTGCTGCTCCACGCCCGCAAGAACCATCAGATCGTCACGCTCGCCGACATCCCCCGGCTACTGGGCGAGTCCGCCTACCGGCTGCGGATCCTGCCCGGCATCAAAGACCCCGTCCTACGCGGCTTTTGGGCCTGGTACGAGACACTGTCCGAGCCATCACGGGCCGCGGTGGTCGGCCCGGTGATGAACAAGCTGCGCGCCTTTCTCCTGCGCTCCTACCCCCGCCGCGCGATCGCCAGTGGCGAGTCGACCTTCCACCTCGACGACGTCCTCAACGGCGGCATCCTGCTGGCCCGGCTACCCAAGGGCGCCCTCGGTGAGGAGACCGCCCGGCTGCTGGGCTCCTTCATCGTCGCCAAGACCTGGCAAGCCGCAGCAGCCCGCGCCCGCACCCCCGAACACCTGCGCATCGACGCGGCTTTGTTCCTCGACGAATGCCACAACTTCCTCACGATCCCCTACCCCTTGGAGGACATGCTCGCCGAAGCCCGCGGATACCGGCTCTCCCTCACCCTCGCCCACCAGCACCTCGCCCAGCTTCCCCGGGACCTGCGCGAGGGGATCTCCGCCAACGCCCGCAACAAGGTCTTCTTCAACACCTCTCCCGAAGACGCCCACGCGTTGGAACGCCACACCCTGCCCACCCTGGCCGCCCACGACCTCGCCCACCTCGGCCCCTACCAGGCAGCCGCCCACCTGCTCGCAGACGGCTCGGAGACCGCCGCTTTCACCCTCACCACCCGCCCCCTGCCACCGCCGGTACCCGGCCGCTCAGCGCACTTGCGGGCGGCTGCCGCAGCCCGCGTCGGTGCCACCACCTCCCGCTCCCCCTACCTGCCGCTGTAGCCACCCCGTCGCCTTGCCCGCCCAAGAACAGGGGATCTCCATGCCTGCTGCGCAAAACTCCTCCGCCCGCTCGCGCTCGGCATACGTGCCGCGTGCCGCCACCCAGCGCCGCCGCCCCAACCACCCGCACCGGGCCCGCACCAACCTGGCCACCCTCGCCGCCCGCCTCACCCCACGCGACCTCTGGCTGACCGCCATGCTGCACGAGCACCGAGTCCTCACCTCCCACCACATCGCCGCGTTGGCGTTCACCGGCCACCGCAACGCCAACCGCCGCCTACGCGACCTGTACCTCCTTGGCGTCGTGGACTCCTTCCGGCCCCTTTTGCAGACCGGCTCCGCACCCGAGCACTACACCCTCGGCCGCACCGGAGCCGAAGTACTGGCCGCCACCCGCGGCACCGACCTGGCCTCCATCGGCTGGCGCAAAGACCTGTGCGCCCGCACCGCCTTCTCCCCCACCCTCGACCACGACCTCAACGTCAACACCCAACTCGTCACCCTCGCCACAACCCACCGCCAACGCAGCGACCAGCACCTGGCGCTGTGGCTCTCCCCCCGCTCGGCGAAACGACTGTGGGGCGACTGGATCCGCCCCGACGCCTACGCACACTGGCAAAGCGGCCCGACCATGGTGCCGTTCTTCCTCGAATACGACACCGGCACCGAACGCCCCCTCGCCCGTCTCGAGGCCAAACTCCCCGGCTACGCCAGCCTCGCCGCCACCACCGGCACCCGCACCGCCCTGTTGATCCACACCAGCACCACCCGCCGGGAAGCAGCACTGCGCACCCGGCTCACCGACACCGCCCACCAGGCGCACCTGCCCGTCGCCACCACCAGCGCCGACCTCACATCCGCGGCCGGGTTGGCCGGACCCATCTGGCTGCCGCTGGGTAGCACGGCGGGCGGCAGGCTCCCGCTGGCCGCCCTCGCCGCCCACTGGCCAGGCCTCACCCCGACGTTGACCACGCAAGACCCAGCCCTGTCCCCAGGAGAGGCAGACGCGTGGCCGTGGCGGCCCGTCCCCCCTCTACCGCCCCAGGACACCCGCTGATGGCAACAGCCATCAAAGCGACGGTGGGCATCACGACCGGGCTGCTCTTCCTCGTGGTCGTCGCCACCACAGGAATCGCCGGACTCCTCGGCGGCTCCGCCTCCGGCCTCCCCATCACGGGTACAGCGCTGCCGCCCAGCCCGGCGGCACTCACCGACATCCCCACCGCCATGCTGGCCCTCTACCAGCAGGCCGCCGCCACCTGCCCAGGGCTGCCGTGGACCGTACTCGCAGCGATCGGCAAGACAGAGACCGACCACGCCCGCAACCCGCACATGATCTCCACCGCCGGAGCCGTCGGCCCCATGCAATTCCTCCCCAGCACCTTCGCCACCTACGCCCACCCCATCCCGCCCGGCGGGAAGACACCGCCCACCCCCTGGGATCCAGTCGACTCCGTATACGCAGCGGCCCGCCTGCTGTGCACCAACGGCGCCCGAGACGGCCGCAACCTACGCGGCGCGATCTTCGCCTACAACCACGACCAGACCTATATCGACCACGTCCTGCAAACCGCCGCCACCTACACAGCCAGCGACCAACCCACCAAACCCGACAACGCGTACCGCGCCCCCACCCCGCAAGCAGCCACCGCGATCGCGTACGCCCGCGCCCAACTCGGCCGCCCCTACGTATGGGGCGGGGACGGCCCCGCCCACGGTGACGCCGGGTTCGACTGCTCGGGCCTGACCCAAGCCGCCTACGCCGCCGCCGGCATCCGCCTGCCACGCGTCGCCCAAGACCAATACAACGCCGAACCCCACGTCCCCGACCACACACCGCTCTTGCCTGGGGACCTCGTCTTCTACGGCACACCAACCCACGTCCACCACGTCGGCCTGTACGTCGGCGGCGGTCGCATGATCGACGCACCGCGCCCACACGAACCCATCCGCCAAGAGCCCGTCCGCTTCGCCAAGGACGACTACCTCGGCGCGGTACGACCAGTTGCGGTGGGGAGGTGACGATCGTGGAGGAGATTCAGGCGCTGTTGCGGGCCTTGACCCGTGCGCTAGCCGCCGTCGCCGTCATGGCGGCCGTCTTCACCGCGGTCAATGTCACCGGTTTTGCAACCGCCCATGGCATCGCCGGGCCAATCGCGATCCTCTTGGACCCGATGGTCGCCTTGGCCTTGGCCACGGTGCTCCTGGCCGACGCACGCCTGTCCTCCTGGGGAATCCGCCCCCCGAGGTGGTCCGCGGCGCTGCGCTGGTTCACCGGTATCACCGCCACCGTCATGAACACCTGGGAGTCACTGTGGCCAGACGGCCGCATCGGCTGGCCGCGCCATGCCGACCCAGCAGGGGTGCTCCTGCACGCTGTACCTCCCGTACTCCTGGTGCTCCTGACCGAAACGGTCGCCGCCTATCGCCACCACATCAACCAACCCCACACCACACCCCCACCGCCGTCACCACCACACCTCAGCGCCCCACCGCGCCCGGGAACCGAAACCGAAATCCCACCCAGGTACACCGGGTACACACCGCACCCGACCGAACCCGACGCCCACGGCGGGCCGTACCCGCCCGACAACGCGCCCGACACGGCGTACCCCGCGTCATCCCACGCCGGTGCTGAACTGGGCGTAGACGGCGATGTGTTCGCCCGCGCGCTGCGGTTGGACGCCGAACACCGCGCCCGCACCGGGCGTCCAGTCAGCATTCGGCGGCTCAAGAAGCATCTGCACCTCGGCCAGGCCCGCGCCCAAGCGCTGCGTACCCAACTTCAGGTACACCACGCAACCCGCACCCCGACCGCTCCCCTGAACGAACCCCACCCGGCAGACGGGTCCTCAACACACCTAACGCCAGGGAACACAACGCCGCTTGACTTGTCGGCGCATCCATAGCTCCATGGTCGTCGCCAACGGGACCACCGCGATGCGCACGCACCCGAACGGCACCAACGGCGCACTGTGCCGTACCCCGGCCGGGGACCTCACCACACCGTACCCGCACCACGGGAGAGGCCCCACCATATGACCACCCACACCACCGCCGAACAACACACCACCGACACACCCACCGCACCCGCGCCCGCAGCACTGACCGGCGCCCACGCCCAGATCCGGCAAGCCCTCAACGACCAGCCCGGGGCAACCGCCGCCATGCTGGCCCAAACCACCCGAATCTCCCGACCCACCGCCGCCAAAGCCCTCGCCGCCATGGAAAAGGACGGCCTCGCCCGCCGCGAACCCGGCACACCCGACGGCAACCGCCGCGTCGCCAGCCACTGGTACCCCAACCAGCCAACCCAACCCGACACCAACTCCCCCACAAACGAGGAAGTCGCAACCTCGGCACCCGAGGCCGCCGAAGAGGACGAAGCCGCACGGCCCGAACCCCCCACCACCACATCCACGGACGAGGAAAACAGCCCGCACGAAGATCACGCAGAGCCCGCCACCCCACCCATCGACGACGCCGAAGCCCCAGAAGCCGACGAGGCGGCCACGGACGGCAGCCCTCACCACGAGACCGAAGCCGCGCCGAACGAGCCTGTACCGCCAACGCTGACCGTCATCACCGGCGGCGGCAAGCAGCGACTTGCACCCGGCACGCTCCGCCAGATGGTGCTCAACCACCTACAAACTCACCCCGACGCGGAATTCACCGCCACCGCACTCAGCCGGGTCCTCGGAAAGAGCTCCGGAGCCATCGCCAACGCCCTCGTCACTCTCGAAAAGAACGGCCAAGCCCGGCAAGTCAACGACCACCCACGCAAGTACCAACTGCACGCTGACATCGAACAGTAGTCGCCCACCGCGCCCGTAGGGGTGGTAGGCCGCAAGACGCCTGCCACCCCGACCGATGACTACAACAACCACCCCACAACGGGCGGGCCGTCCCTCAGAACCCGATATCCAGGAGGCGTGCGATGTTTCATCCCGGAGACCGGATCGCCTTGGTCTACACCACAGATCCGCACACCCGCCTACGACCCGGCGACCAAGGCACAGTGACGGCCTACCAGCCAAACGCTCGTTGGGGCACGCGGTTGGACGTCGACTGGGATTCAGGATCGAATCTCACGATGCTGCTCGACGAGGGCGACCACGTACGCAAGCTGTAACGGACCCCGGTCCCCCAACCCGGCAGGCCCCATTGCCCCGGCCCGGAAGCGGAAAACCACAGGCGGCGCGCGCCCTCGGCCCAAGGCTCAAGGCCCCAGGCCGCGGCGCGCTGACGTATCACGGAGGTGTGGGACGGGGCGGCCGCTCCAGTCAGTCGACGCCCGTTCCATTCCACCCGACGACGGTCAGTTGGCTGGAGCGAGTTGCACCTCGTCGTGTACGCCGGTGGCGTCGACGCTCGGGTAGAGGGCGAGGCGGCCGGTGTTCCAGCGGACGAGGACGTCGTTGGGGACGGTGTTGGTGGTGAAGGCGCCTGCGGCTACGACGGTGGCGTTGGCCCAGGCGGACTTGGCCTTTTCGATCTTGATTTCGGCTGGGATGCCCTTGGTGGTCAGGCCGGGGTAGATCGTGGTCTCGCCGTCTCTCCACCGCACCAGCAGGTCACCGGAGGTCTTGCCGGTGAACTCGCCCGCGGTGATCTGGTCGGCGTAGGTCCAGGTGGTGTTGGGCTTGGCCAGCTGGGTCTCGCGCTTGATCCCGTTGGCGGCGAGGTCCGTGTAAAGGGAGGTCTCGCCGTCCTTCCAGACCACGACCAGATCGTCACGGCGCCCGCCAGGGGTGTAGCGGCCCACGGTCATCTGACGGGCGTTCTGCCACGTGGCGTTGGGTGCGGCCAGTTGCTTCTCGCCGTGGAAGCCTTTGGCGTCGACGGTGGTGTACTGGGTGATCTTTCCGTCGTCCCACCGCACGATCAGGCCGTCGGTGTTGCCAGCGGTGAAGTTGGCACTGTCGATGGAGACGGCCTTGGCCCAGGTGCCCTTCGACGGCGCCAGCCGGTACTCGGCCGCGAAGGGCCGTGCCGGATCATTGCCGTCCGCACCCTGGTAGAGGGTTACCTCGCCGTCGATCCATTGGACGATGAGGTCCATGTGGCGGGTGCCGCCTGCCGAGCCGCCGGTGTAGTAGCCGGCGGTCATCTGCTGGGCGTACTTCCACGGCGCCTTGGCGAATGCGGTGGAGTAGCGCACCTGCTGGATCCAGTCGGCGAGGTCGTCAACGCGGGTGGCGACGGCACCCGTGCGGGTCTCGGCAGCGTCCGTTCCCAGACAGCCCCCCTGCCAGGACAGGCTGTCGACCGCGACCACCTCGACGCGACCATCGACGGTGCGCAGGGTGGGGCCGCCCGTGTCGCCCTTGCAGATCGCAGCGCCCCCGGCTGCCGCGAGATCCACCCTGGTCGGGTTGACGGCACCGACGGTGAAGGCGGCACTGTGCGCGTGATCGGGCACCCACTCGTCATGGGTGCGCCCGTAGCCGACCGACTGCACCTGCTCGCCGGTCGACGCCGCGGTGGTGGCGATGGTGGCGGGGGTGACGCCGGGAACGGGGTTGGCGAGCTTGGCCATGACCACATCGCGGTCGGCGCGGGGTACGAGTTCGACGACGTCCTGCACGCTGCCGGTGCTGGTGTCGGACAGGTTGGTGCGGCCGATGGTGGCCGTGGTCTTCAACTTGGGCGCCCCAGCTGCGACAGCAAAGCCTTGGGCGGGGTTGTCGGTGAAGCAACTCGCCGCGGTCAGCAGCCACAGGGGATCCACCAGGGTGGCGGTGCATCCGCGCTGTCCACCGATGTCGAGCTTGGCGGTGAACGCATAGGCCCCGTCGGCCGTCTGCGGGCCGGAGACCGCGCTGGCGGGCACGGTGCCCGTGGTGGCGGCTGCGAGGGTGGCGATGGTGAGAAGTCCGGTGGTCCACGTGGCGCGTGAACGGATGCCAGGCATGAGGGAGTTCCTTGGAAGGCAGGTGGCGGGCGCGGTGATGGGCGGGGCGGGCACGGCAGGAATGCCTCGTGTCCGCTGGGTCAGCCGGTGACGCGGATTTCGACCAGGGTCGTGGGTGTACCGGCGGCGGTGCCTTCGCCGACGCTCTTGAAGCCGCCCTTGGCGACGTCCACCTGCTGGGTGGGTCCTGCGGGTGTGCCCTGGGTCGGGTCTTGCGGCGTGAGGCTGGCGGTGAAGGGGTGGTCGGCGGCCCGCAGGTAGAACACGTGGGGCAGCTCAAGGGTGAGGTAGCCGGTCTTGGCGGTGGCCTGGAAGCAGTAGGTGGCTTGCTGGTCGGCGGTCTCGCCCTTGACGGTGGAGATCCTGATCTGCTGGCTGCCCTGGTCGCAGTCAGCCAGGGTGATGTGACCGTCGCCCTTGATCAGCTTGATGCCCTTGTCCTTAAGGATGCTCGCGGCGTTGGGGTACGCGAAGTCCTCAACTGCGGAAGGCGGTTGGGTGTCCGATGTCGACGGCGAGTCAGCTGCTGAAGTGGTGAGTGATTGCTGGCCAGTTGAGGCGATGGCTGGCGCGCCGAAAAGCGCGATGAGTGCGGTGGCGCCGACGGCGGCGAGTGTTGTGCGGACGCGGGAGGTCACCGGGGAAGGTCCTTCCAGACATGGGTGACAGCGCATCCGCGGCCCCCACACAGATGTAAGCAAACAGTGAAGATCGAGCGGGAGCGTACCGTTTACCTGGACATGACCACAACGTGACCAAACCCACAGGATGCACACAGGTCATCCTGAAGCGGTGGGCAGCTGGCTCGCTATCAACTTGGCTGGCTCGGAGCGCAACTCCCCTTCGTTGCAGGGTAGTTAGCTGACCCAGAACCCCCGGTAAGGGAGTTCGCTCGGCGACTGCCATGGCGACGCGTTTGCGCCATTTAGCCCAGTTCGGGGCTGTCCGATAAAAATCCGTAAAGTGAAGGAATGGTAAAGGTGCGTGGCATCATCGCGCTCGCCGAACGACGGCAGGCAACTACCGTTGCCAGACAGCGAAATGAGTGTCGCTTTGAAACCCAGAAGACCCCCGGGGGGCATGGCAAGGAGGGCGTCCGGCGCGATACGCGCGCTGTGCCTGAGCCTGCTGCCTATCGCTCTTGTCTCGGGCTTGATCGGGCCAACTCCCGTCCGGGCCTGGGCCGATGACCAGCCGACCGCAAACAGCCCGACTGGCGTCATACCCGACACCGACCGCGGACGAGTAGTACGGCTGTGGGAGACCGGCGGCCCTGGCGTACGTGCCGCCGCCGAAGTCGCGCTGGCTGGAAGTGACGAACAGGTCCGGCACTTCCTGGCCCAGGCATCGGACATCGGCGTTCAGGACCAACGGATCCAGGCCGCGCGGATCGCCAGCATAGGCGGCCACTACGTGCAGGAAGCCGCCGCCCAGGCCATCGATGGGACCCCCGAGCAGCTGAAGGCCTTCCTCGCCGATGGATGGAAGGCGCCGCTGTTCCAGGACGAACGAGTCCGGGTTGCCCAAATCATTGACGCCGGTGGCCCGTTGGTGCGCAAGGCGGGTGACGCCGCGCTGAGCGGCACCCAAGACGATATCGAGAACTTCCTGCGGCAGGGCCAGTACGACTGGCATCAGCAGGACGAGCGTCTCCAAGTCGCGCAGATCATCGATGCTGGCGGCCCGAACGTGCAAAAGGCTGGCGATATCGCGCTGAGCAGCGGGTCGGCGGACGACATCCATGAGTTCCTCACTGTCGGCCAGTACGTGGCCCGCGCCCACGATCAGGAACACGCCACCATCGCTCAACTCGCCGACCAGGCACGTAAGGCTGGTGCGTTGGCGAAGGCACAGACCACTGCGGCCAAGGACGCATCTGCGCGTGCGGTGAAGGCAGCCGCGTTGGCCAAGGCGGCAGCCCAGAAGGCGGCCGCTGAAACACAGGCCGCCAAGGGGGATGCGCAAACCGCCGCAGCGGATGCGGCTCGCGCCGCGGATGCGGCCGATCAGGCGGCAACTGCGGCGCAGACCGCCATCGATGCGGCCGCCGCGGCCAACGCCGCCGCACGGGTTGCAGCCAACGCCGCTGCCCAGGCGGCATCGGCAGCGGCTGGTGCAGCAGAGGCCGCCTCCCGGGCCCGCGACGCAGCAGCTGACGCGGCCTCCAATGCGACCCAGGCGGCCACCGCTCGTAAGGCCGCCGAAGACGCCCGGGACGCCGCCAAGGGTGCCCGGCTGGCAGCGGACGCTGCCGACCAGGCTGGGAACGCGGCCAGTGACGCGGCAGCGGCGGCCAAGGCGGCGGCTGGGGCTGGTGCCAACGCTGATGCGGCCGCGGACGCAGCAGACCAGGCCAACGCCTACGCTGACCAGGCCGGTGCCCACTCCGACGAGGCCAGTAACGCCGCAGCCTCTGCGCACCGTCACGCACGCGAAGCCGCTCGCGCCGCCAGTGCCGCGGAAGACCTGGCGAACCAGTCTGCCTCGGCCGCCCGTGACGCACGCGATGCCGCCAACTCGGCTGCCACTCATGCGGACAACGCCGCCAAGGCCGCCGATGACGCCGCAGCCCACGCCGGCCAGGCCGCCACCGCCGCCCAACAGTCAACGGAACACGCGAAGGCGGCGCAGGACGCCGCCAACGCGGCCAGTGACGCGGTCGCCAAGGCCAAGAAGACCTACGACCTGGCCCGCAAAATCGACGCCGAGGAACTGACCACCCGCACCAATGAGGGCATCGCCAAGGCTCAAGACCTCAAGGCACAACAGGACCGGCGCACTGCCGCGCAGCAAGCGGCCCTCCAGCAGACCAAGGACCTGGATGCCCAAGCCGGTCGGCTGTCCGAGCAGGCGTCCCAGCCGGGCGCCGACCCGAAAGCTATCGCCCCGCAGGCCCGCAAGATCGCTTTGGGTATCGCCGAGACCGGTGGTCCGTGGAGTTCCGCCGCCGCCGAGGCGGCGCTGGCGGGCACCGATCTGGAGATTACGGACTACGCCCGGACCGGCTGGAAGCAGGCCGCCGAACAAGACGACCGATACCGCGTTGAGACTCTGGCGCAAGAAAGCAGTCTCAACTCGGTCCGCACCGCCGCGCAGGAAGCCCTTAAAGGCAATGCCGACCAGATCAGGGCGTTTCTGACAACCGGCCAGTACCAGGCCGGAGAGCAGGACTTCCGGGTCCACATCGCCCAGATCATCTCCAGCGGCGGGTCGGTAGTTCAGCGAGAAGGCGACGCCGCACTCAGCTCCGGATCCTTGGACAAGTACCGCGAGTTCATCACCACGGGCCAGTACAACGCCCGTATCCAGGACGAACGCCTCCGCGCCGCGCAGCTGAACGACAGTGGCGGACCTGAAGTCCAAGCTGAGGCCCGCATCGCGCTGGAAGGCCCGGCGGACCTGCTCCACGTTTTCATCTCCGTTGGGCAGTACAAGGCACAGCGCCAGGATCTGCTGTCCGCGACCCACCTCGCCCAAGTGCAGCAGCTCATTGCGGAGGCAGCTGGAATCGCGGCAACGGCCCAGAAGAACGCCGCGGAGGCTGGTCAGGCTGCGGCCACCGCACGTAAGGCGGCGCAGGAGGCCGCCGGTTACGCCAAGCAGGCGGCGACGTCAGCCAACGAGGCCAAGAGCTACGCCGAGCAGGCTGCCAAGTCCGCCAAAGAGGCGGAGGATTCGGCCGCGAACGCAGCAGCCGCAGCCAAGACCGCCCGCAAGGCGGCGGCAGACGCCGACCAGTCGGCCCAAGACGCGGACGACTCGGCGATAGACGCGTCGATCTCCGCGACATTGGCACAGGTATCGGCTACCAGCTCCTGGAAGTCGGCCGACGCCGCTCGCGCCTCAGCGATCGCTGCGGGCAAGGACCACGACGCGGCGGCCAAGGCGTTCGACGATGCCTTCCGCGCCGCTCTCAAGACCGAGGAGGCCGAGCGCCAAGCACGCCAGCAGGACGTGAAGAACGCAGAAGGGGAGAAGGCCCGGGAGCTGTACCGGTGCGGAATCCTCGGCTGCGAAGCGGCGGATCACCCGGCACGATGGTGCCAGCACAATCCGGTTGCCTGCGAGATCATCGCCGAGGGCCCGGCCGTGGATGCCGCAGGGCAGCAGCTGTGGAACACGGAGAAGAGCTTCCTCGGGCTCGACCAACTCCAGAACTGCGCGCACTTCGAAGCAGGCGCTTGCGTAGAACTCCTGGCCAACGCGGCATTCTCCTCCAAGCTGGAGATCCTCCACCGGTCCGAGGAAATGCTGCAGGCCGTGCGATGGGCCCGCAAGCTGTGCGGCCAGTGCTTCCCATCCGGCACGAAAGTCCTGATGGCGGACGGCTCCACCCGCAACATCGAGAACATCCGAGCAGGCGACACGGTCATCGCCACCGACCCGACAACCGGCCGGACAGCACCACGGCGTGTGATCCGGCCGATCGTCACCGATGGCGACAAGCACTTCGACGAACTCACACTCAAAAGCGGCGACAAGAGCTCGGCCAAACTCGTCGCCACCGACGAGCACCCGTTTTGGAGCCCGGCGACGCACAGCTGGGTCAAGACCAAGGACCTGACACCGGGCGCAACGCTGCTGAGCACGCACGGAACCCTCGTCAAGGTCCTCGCCAACCGCGCCTTCGACCAGCAGGCACGCACATACAACCTGACCGTTGACGACCTGCACACGTACTATGTTGTGGCGGGCGGCATCCCGATATTGGTTCACAATTCCAACGGCTGCGGCACAATGGTCCTTGGAATCGGCGAGCATTCGGATGCTCTCGCTGCGCGATTGGAAGGCGGATATACGTTCAATGGTCCTGACTATGCGCAGGTGGTCGGGCAGGTCGGTGGAGTACCGTTTGCGCAATGGCAGGCCGAGGTGACGAATGCGCTGCGGAACAACGGTAAGGTTGCAATCTCTCTTCGTGGGTTCGACGGAGCCACTCCGGAAGAGCAGTTTATGAATGCCTATAGGGCAGGTGGCGGCAACGACTGGAAGGCGACCCAGTGGGAGATGCGACAGGTTGGCTTCCAGGTCCGAATGGGAAATCTCGACTGGAACAATATCACCTTCTACGGAAATGATGGAAACGTCGTCAATATGGCGGAGCCTACCTGGTAGGCGCGGCTGGCAAGGCGGTTGGTAGTGAGCGAGCTCTATTGTTCCGAGCGATACTTCAAGGTGTGGCAGTATACGGTGAGTCATCGCCGACTCCTACTGAGGAGCACCCGAGACAATCCGCCATCAACGCGAATCGATGTGCACTTCGGGGGCATCAGTCTCATGCTCCTTCGCCCATTCTACGAGGGCTTGGTTATCCGCGAAGGCACAGTGGATGAGTGCGCGCAGTTGACTAGCGAGTATGGCGTTGAGGTCAAGCCGGGATATCTGTTTGCCTTGGGCAATGGGCTGTCGAGTTTCGTCGTATCCGGCAGGCCGCAGTGGCACGAGGATGAAGGCGGAATGGACGACCCGTCTTGGTTCGGCCACATGACTGGAACCCGATAGAGAGGGCCCCACCGAACTTGCTTCGGTGGGGCCCTTTCCCCGGTTTCCGGGGGCTTGACGGCAGCAGTTGACGGCAACGTCAGCGGACCGGGGCTGCACAAAGCGGCGGGTCATCGCCGTCGTTAGGCCGGTTCCGGTATCGGCGAGGCGCTTTGCGACTTGGGGGATGGGACTTGTCCAGGACGCCCTGCAACCGGAAGGAGTGCGCACTCGCGAGATGCGATCTCCGCCGGACCACATGATGCCGCATTCGATGAGGCGTGTTTGACCACGGCGGCCGTTCATAGACCCCCGTGGCCCGGGCAGGCAGGTAGAGCGGGAACATGCGCGCGCTGTAGTCGCCCCCGCCACCGGTGAGCTGACCGTTGAGGTCGAGGCGGCGAGATACCCGCATTCACCAGACGGCTCAAGGCCCAGCAAGGTCACCGCCCGCCTGATCGTACGGCGGGCGGTGCACCAAGGCCCAACCTGGCCGCCATCGACGCCGCCACCGCGCCACGAACGACCTGTTCACCGAGGACATCCGCTTCGGGAACTTCCACTACAGCGGCCGCTACACCAGCACCGCGCAGATCCACACCGACGACACGTCCAGCCCGCCCTGTCGGCGGTGCTGCTCTTCCGCGCCAGGGCGAGTGGCCAGTGGGTCGACCCGGACTATTCTGAGCCTGCCTCAGGAAGGAGCCGTCCGCCTCGAAGGGACGCGCCCCCGCGTTGCCAGGTTGGGAGTAGGACATCACGGGGCAGCGCGGCGGAGGCCAACACATGAACGTCGAACGACTGGCTCCGAGCCCGAAGAAGCCTGGAAAGTCCATGGTCGTGGAGAGCAGGCGCGTTTACCTCGGCTAAGCGAATATGATCGGGATCCACTTCGATGCGAGTCATCGAAGTGGATCCTGTGACTCAAAGTTGCAGCTCGATCAGGAGTACACTCCGCAGTGGAACACATTGCTCATGTCCCCGACTATCGTCCTGGCGACGGTCTGCGGTTTTCTTGGGACGACGGTTTCGAAATCGCCATGCCGGCCAGCTCTACAGAAGAGTCCATCAAGACCAATCGTGCGAGGCCAATCACTCTCGCTGGCCACATTCTAACGCTAGCGCAGGACGGGGTCTCAGAAGGAGCGCGCCTTCACCTGACGCCTGATCAGGAAATTGACTCCAGTGTGGACCTGATCCTTGAACGTGGGTAGCAATTCAGACTCGAAAGGTTGGCCGTGGACTTCTCAACTCTTCTGAGAAACGTGGAGCACAGGCCAAGCGCCTACGGGCTCGACGGCTCATACCGGGAGTTCGTCGCGTTCGTCAACGGGTGTGACGCTAGCCGAGACCGGGAGTTGCTGTCCGATTTTCCCGAATGGCTTGCCGAGCGTCTGGGACGAGGTGCGAACCTTGTGTGGTGGGAGCTGGTGCGGCAGCTTTGCGCGGTGGAGCAGGACGATGAGATGGACGACCAGGCTCTCTGCGGCTGGATGTTCGCCTTGTTGAACGATTTTCTCAATCGCGAAGAAGCGTAGGGGCGAAGAGAGGGCCTTGCCAGGGATACCGTTTCAGACAAGGCCGGTTCATCAGGGACTCCCTTCGGGGATGTCGAAGCAGGCAAGGTCGCTGGTTCGGTGTGGGCACGGTGCCTGTTTCACGTACAGCTGGGTGGCCTTGGCCGTGGGGTTTTGCCCGGGCGGCTCTGTGGGGTTCAGACGGTGTCGGTGCATGGGAGGCGGGGCAGTGCACGGCGAAGCAGTAGACGCGCCTCTTGCGTTGACGCCGCGCCTGCCCCCGGGGCCGGGCTGTTGGGTGTCAGTGGACTTCGGCGTGTTCGAGCTGGTCGGCGTCGATCCAGTGGGTTTCGCCGTCGTCGTACGCCAGCACGTGGAGCCCTTCGGTACCGACCCCGAGAACGCGGCCGTCGAAAGCACCGGGTGGTGTGCCATCGCGGGCCGTCACGCGGATGATCTGGCCGGTTTCCAGACCCCGCCACATGGCGTGGAGGGTCTTGAGTGATACAGCCACGTTGGTCTCCTCATGTGTCCATGGCGGCGGTTAGTGGGTGGTGATGGCGGTGGTTGCGGCTTTGGCGATCGCTGCGGCGGCGCGGGTGGGGTCGGCGAGTTCCAGGAGGGTGGCGCCGGGCAGGGGCCGGGGGTCGGGGGCGAAGGCCAGCCACAACACCGCGCACCCGGCGTTGCGCAGGCCGGTGATGCGCTCGGCTGCTGCGGCTGCTTCGTCTGTCGTGTAGTAGCCGTCGGAGGCGATGACCAGCAGTCGGCCCGCGCCGGGTTTCGTCAGCTCCAGTCCGGCGGTCAGGGCGTCGATCGCTTCGGCGAGGCTGTGGCCCATGCCGTTTGCCGTGAACTCGGTGACGTGGTGCGGGGCGCGGCCGGGTGTGGTGATCGCGGTGAGGGAGGTGTGGTAGGCGACGGTGGCGGTGCGGGAGTTGGGGTCGGTGAGGGCTGTGGCTTTGGCAAGGATCCAGGCGGCCGTGGCGATCGGGGCGGTAGCGGCCCGCATGGATCCGGAGATGTCGACCGCGATCCCGACCCGCAGGGGCGGGCTGGCGGTGGGGCGGCGTTGGGTGTGGATCCAGGGCAGTGCGGTCGGGGTGGCGCCTGCCGCCTTTTGCGCGTCCCGGGCGAGGGCACCGCGCATGTTCAGGCGTCCGGGCGGGGCGGCCGAGGCGGTGATGGTCTCGGTGCGCTCGCGGTGGGCGGCGGCCCGCAACGCGCGCGCCAGCTGTCCGGCAGCCGCCTTCTCAGCTGCCGTTGGAGGGCGAGTGCCGGTGATCGGCGAGTGGGCGCGCGAATCGGGGTGTGATTGTCCGGGCGTGAAGGGGCGGGCGCCCGGTGCGAAGACGCGGGCGGCGATCTGGGCAGCCTGCCGCTCGTGCGCCGCCTTGGCGGCCTTCGCTTTTCGGCGGGCGGAAGCTGCGGCTGCGATCGCCGCCTGCGCGGCGGCCAGCGCGGCCTCGTTGGCTGCCACGCCTCGTACGACCTTGCCGATCGCCTCGGCCAACACCCCCACTTGTCCGCTGCCGGGTGCGGGGGTGGGTTCGGGCTGGTCGGGGTCGGCGCCGAGTGCGGTACACCAGGCGCGGGCGTGGTCCAGCATCGCTTGCGTGTCGGTGTCGGCGGTGTGGTGGGCGGCTTGCCAGATGGCGGTGAGGGTGGCCAGGAGGTCGTCGCCGAGGATGCTGGTGACGATGTCTTCGAGGGGTTTGGTCTCGTCCGCGTCGAGGATTCCGGCGTCGCGGCGGGCGAGGATCAACGCGGCGGCGCAGGCGGCCTGCCATGCATCGGCCGGTGCCTCGGCGGTGAAGTCCGGCATGATCAGGGCGTCGACGGTTGCTCTGAGGAATCGGCGGTCTGCGGGGCGCCGGGCGAGGTGCGCGCGTTCGGCCCGGGACTCCTCCAGCAACTGCCCTGCCGTATCAACCGCCGTTCCGCGCAAGGGTGGTGGGGTGGTCCAGGTGCTATGGGCGGCGTGTGCGGCCTCGTGGACCAGTGCTCCCCAGGCTGCTGGGTAGCGTTCCTCGTCGCCGGGCTGCTTGGGGTCGAGGGTGGCGGGGTGGTGCGGGGCGAAGACGGTGGTGTCGATCTCGATCGTGGCCAGGTCGGGGAAGAAGGCGGCGGGGGCTCCGGAGACGGTGCCGTCTGCCTCGCAGGTGACGATCACGTCGTCGCGGCCCGCGAGGTCGGGGAGGCGCTCGGTCAACGCGGCCGAGACACGCAGCCACTGCTCGGCCTGCGACGTTGGGCGCAGTTCGATGGCCGGGCCGCCGTCGTCCTCCCAGCGGGCGGTGGCCAGCTCGGTCTCGCTCACCGGCGGCGGGGCGTGGTGGATGTGGGTGTGCGTGGGCATGGCGGATCGTTCGCTTTCGTGAGGTGGAAGGGGGGTGTGGGTGTGGTTCGGTGTCAGAGTTGGCGGCCGAGGGCGAGGGCGGTGACGGGTTTGCCGGTGGCCTTCGTGACGATCTCGGCGATCGTGTCGCGGTCCTCTACGGGGGCGATCCCGACCAGGTTGGCGAAGGCGGCCCCTGGCCCGAGGACGTCGGCGATCTTTTGGAACGCGATCAGTTCGCGTAGTTGTGGTGCCCAGCCGACCTCGCCGGTCTGTTGGCGGGTGGCGATGTTGCGGGCGATGCGCACCGCCGTCCCGTTGATTTTCAAGGCGGCGGCCAGGTCGTAGTCGGAGCCCACCTGGATCTGCACACTGAACCGCGAGGCGAGGGCTTCGGTAAGGATCGCACCGTGTACACCCGGATTGTGACCGGCGATCACGTAAAACCCGTCGTCGGCGGTGATGGTCTCGCCTTTGTGGGCCTTGACCTGGATCTGCCTGCGGCCGTCCATCGCCGGATACAGCGCCGCCAACACCTTTGGCGAGATCAGCGTGGCATCGTCCAGGAGGAGGGCGCGGCCTTCCTGCATCGCGGTGACGAGGGGGCCGTAGTTGAACTCGTAGCCGCCGCTGGCGTTTTGGGTGTATTCGCCGATCAGGTCGCCGACCGTGGTGTCGCCGTCCCCGGCCACCGTGATCAAGTCGCCGAACGCCGCCTCGATCAGTGAGGTCTTGCCCGTGCCCGGAGGGCCATAGAGGAGGACCGGGACGTTCGCCTCGCGCAGCCGCCGCAGCGCCTCCACATCAGGCAGGTTCGCCAAGGCCCTTGGGTGGTAGCGCTGCCCGTTGGGCCGCATGATCGGCACCGGTCTTCCCGGCGAGGCAGACGGCTTTGTCGTCGTCGGCGGGGCGGGGTTTGGGATGGCGCGGCTTTGGCTGGGTGGTGTGGTGGCCGGGCGGTGTGCCGCAGCGACGGTCGTGGTGGCAGTTGCCCGGTAGGTTCGGGGCTGATTGCCGATCCGGGCGGCTTGCCCTCGGGCGAGAAGGGTTTCCAGGGCGTTGCCGACCGCGCCGCCGGAATGCCCGAGTTGGTTGGCCAGTTCGGTCACGGTGAACGACATGCTCGGCTGTGCGGCCAGGATTCCGGCGATCCGGGCTCGCAGTTCTCCCGGACGTGCCTTCGAAGTCGCCGGAGTGCCCTGGGCGGCTGGCGGCGTGGTCATGGAAGGTGGCTCCGATCGTGTGCGTCGCGAGGGGTGGGTCGGCTACTTCTCGGCGGGCGGTGTGGGCGGCGGGATGTGAGGCCGACGCGGTGGTTCGGGCGGTCGGGTCATGGGCTCCAGCGGTGATCTGGGCCGAGGGATGCGGGGGATGACCGGGGCGTTGTCGTCAGACGCGTCGCGCATACGGGCTCTCCGTCTACAAATGGGGGTACGCAGATGGGGGGGTGGCGCCGCCCGCAGCGGCCTGGGTGCTTGCGGGCGGCGCGAGTTGGCCCTGATGGCGGGCCAAAGGTGGTGATCAGCTGCCGGTGTGCCAGTCGGTCGGCGACTTCCCGCCCCGGGTAAGCCACCGGTCGAGGGCGTCGATGCCTTCCAGGGCCTCGATGGCGACACCGGACCAGTCACGGTCGCGGTGGGCGTAGATCTCGTCGATCCGGCTGATCAGCTGGCGCAGTACGCGCAACACGGTGTCGGGATACATGACCGCCTCACACCCCGGCCAGATCGGGCAGCCGGTAGGTGGTGCCGCGAAACCGGATCCCGTACGTGTCGAGATCAGATGGGTCTCGCAGGGCGCGGTACGCACCGGACATGAACGTCAACCCGCCGCACGTGAGGGGTACTCCGGTGCAGATCACCGGCCAGCCCGCCAGGAATCCCACCTCGCCGGTCAAGGTGACGGTGCGGTGTGCCCCCAGGACTGCCTCGATGCCGATCCGCCGTGCCACGTCGCCTGTGACCACCTCGGCCATGACCGTGATGTGCGCGTACGCCCGGCCGCAGGCCACGTCGGCCTCGACGCTGGCGAGTTCACCGTGGATCACCACCGGTCTGCCGAGCCTGCCCAGGCCCGCCCATTGCATTTCGGGGGTGGCTACGGTCTCGAACTCGATCACGTTCCCGGCATGCACCGGCCGCAATCGGGTCGCATTCATCACGCGCTCTGCATTCATGCAGGCTCCTTCTGCTTTTGGCCGTACTTCACCCGCGCACGGATATCCTCCGCGAAGGCGTTAGCGGCTTTCCCCTTTCCCGTTTTCCGGGAACAATTCAAATATAGCTCCGGCTACGGGGGCCGCAGGGCCATAATCTGGCTTGATAATGCTGGAATTCTCGCGAATTCACGACGCTTTATCTGGTGAATTCACGGGTGCTCGACGGGAACGGTCGTGGGGGCGGTTTGCCACGACCGGATCACAGCCACACCCGGCGGCGCGGCCCCGGCGACGCGGCCCCGGCGACGCGGCCCCGGCGACGCGGCGGCACCCTCGGCTTCGCCTGGGCGCCTTCCGCACCTTTGATAGTTACTGGTCGTCCTTACGAACTGGTCATAGTGACCAGTTGATGGGAGAGGGAGGGGAGGAGGGCCGGGGGGAAACGTCGGGCAACGGACGGCTGGAGCTGTACGCCTGGTGTTGGGGGCCCGCGCGCCGGTGGTGTGCAGATTGGGGCATTGATGTGCACCTATATGCAGTCGCACCTGGCTAGCGGTGGCGGATCGGCCGCTGACCTGCCGCGTTGCGCGGGGGTGGGGGGTCCTGCGCAAGCAGGACACCGGGATGGATGACGCATCGGCCCGCGGCTGGGACGGGCTGTGGGACAGCGAGCCATCCGCCTGCCAGTAGGCGCCAGCGTCAGCGCGCGGCGACGGCCTGCTGGCGCTGCACCAGTGCGGTGGTAGCGGGGTCCGGGGTAGCGTCCAGATCGGCGAGTCGGCGTTTGAGCAGGACGTATGTGCGGTGGGCGGCATCGTCTCGCCCGGCTGCGCGTTGCATGCTGATGGTGCGGTGGTAGACCGCCTCGTTGTACGGATCCCACTCGGCGGCTTGGTCGAGCAGCGCCAGCGCCTCGTCGGGATCCGGGTGGCTCTTGGCCGTGTGGTCGGCGAGCAGCACCAGGGCGTCGACGGCCTTGCGGTGCACAGCTTCCCTCAGCTCATCGGCCCACGGGTAGTCGGCGCCCTCACACAGCTGTCCCCCATACGCGGCGACGGCCGCCCGCAACGCGGCTGCTCGGACTGTGTCGTCGCGGGCGGTGGACGCCTGCTGGATCGCGGCGGTGAAGGCGGCGATGTCGGTACCGATGAGATTCGCATCCAGCAGGTGCCGGTCGCCGGCGCGCAGGACGAAGGCGGCCTGCTGGGCGCCGGTCGCCTGGCGCAGGCTGCGTCGCACAGCGCGGCGCAGATTGGCGAGTTCACGCCCCGCCTGCTCGGGGTCGGTGGCCATGCGCAAGGCTTCGGCGATCTCCTCGCTGCGGATTCCCTTCGGGTGAGCGGCGAGCAGGCAGAGGAATTCGCGGGTTTCCGCTCGCATGCCGTGGCCGAATTCCTCGTCTTTCCCACGGGCTCTGATACGAAATCTCCCGAGGATGTGCACGGTCACCGGCGCAGACGGCCGCAGGCTTTCGCAAATCTCCGCTTCGGTGCTTTTGGAGCCCTTCTGGTCCAGCGGTTGATCGTTGTCGTGGGCGCTGCGTTGCTGTGACGCTGGCGGTGTGCCCGGCGGCTGGTGCGGCGGCGGGACGGGAGCCGCAGCACATGGCGGTGGTGGTGCGGTAGTTGCGGCGGGGGTGGTGGTGTGGCCGTGGGCGGCGTAGAGGGTGTCGAGGAGTTCGTGTGCGGGTTCGCAGGCGAGGGTGAACATCCGGGCAGCGCTGAGGTGTTGGGCCGCCGTGCCGGTGGCCGCGGTGACGGTTCCTTCTTCGGCGAGCTGGACTTGGCAGGGCCAGTCGTCGGCGCCCAGGATGACGACGGCGAGTTGGCCGGGGGCTGCCCGATGAGCGGTGGCCTTCAACCGTTCGACGGACCGCGGGTCGAGGTCGGTGATCAGCAGGTCCATTGGCGGCTCATCGGCCGCCGAGACGATGGCTGTGTCGTCGCTGTCGCCGAGGCGGGCGCGGTGCAGAAGGCTCTGTTCGATCAGGGAGAGGGCCTGTGCGCAGTCGCCTGTGATGGCCCAGGTGGGCAGGGACCGGGTGGCGTTCGGGAGGAGGCGCTGTGCGGTGGCCGTGGGGGTGATCAGGCGTACCTTCGGCTGGCTGGGCCGCAGGCGTTCGGCCGCGCTGAGGACGGCGATGGCCAAGGCGCGGGCGGCCGGGTCAGCGCCGGGGCCGGTCAAGGTGATGCCACCGGGAACGGCCAGCAGGTCAGCGGTCAGTTCGTGGCCTTCGCGGGTCGCGCAGGCCACGGTGCCCGGTGCGGTCGGCTCGGGCGGGGCCGGGTGACGAGGTGGCCTGGTCTCTTCCTGTTCGGCTGACTCCTGCCGCTCCTGGCAGGCAGCCAGGTGGGCGGTGGTGGCGGCCCGCACCGCATCAGCCAGAGGTGGAGGTGCGGCTGAGGCGAGGTCGGGTTGGCGTCGTCGGCGAGCGTGGGCGCGCGCGAAGGAGACAGCGGCGGCGATGCCCGCAGCCGTGGTGATGCCGATAGTGGACGCGGTGCCAACGCTGACGTCCACCGCGCTTTGCTGCCGCTGATAGCTGGGGGCGGGGATCGCCGGGTGCCTGTTCAGCCGGGGTGCCGCAGCCTGCCCGCGGTGCTGCAAGGGAATGCTGGCATGTGACGGCGATGCAGGGTGCTGATGCGGTGGAGCGACCGCCCCGTGGTGCGGCGTAGGGGCCGCCGGACCAGGCTGAGGTCGCTGGACATGAGCGGTACCCGTGGCGGAGTGGGTGGGAAGGTGGAGGGTCCAGCCGGGCAGGATCAAGTCGGGATCGCGCAGCCGCTGACCGTCAGGCTGGATCCGGTTGCAGTTGAGTTGGTAGATCACCGGCCACCGCAGTGGATCGCCCAGGTGAGCCCGGGCGATGCCCCACAAGGTATCGCCAGGCTGGACCGTGTACGCCACAGTCGCGGGTTTCTCAGCTCGCTGGGGGCGGGCCGCCTGATCTGTCTCCGCAGTCGGCGCCGCCACGGAGGCGACCGGCCTGGCCGTGCCCATGTCGGAGGTAGCGTGCGCCGCAACGGGGCGCAACATCGCGGCTAGGGCGAGAAGCAGTGTGGCGACCAGGAACCCGGCAGCCGCCCGATGCGCGGGGAGTGTGCGCAGGTGGGTGCGCAGCAAGGTGACATCGCGCAGGAGGGCGTGTAGTTGCCGTGTCGCCCAGGCTACTTCGCGCAGGAGACAGAGCATGAAGGCGGCCCAGCACACCCACCCGGCCAACGCCAGCAGCCGGGTGACGAACGGATCGCTGACCGGCTGCGCCAACCGAGAAGCAAGGTCGCCAAGCGAGGTCACCGGAGCAGGCCAGGGCACCCCCGCCGAGACGGCCAGCGCGTACGGGATGCCGACGGTGACGGCCACCAAACCGCTCGCGGACACCAGAAACTGGACGAAGGCGCACACGCGCCCCCACGTGGTGGTGACGGCTGGGTTCATGGCCTTGTTCCTTGCAGCCAAGGGGCGTTGATGCCCTGCTCAGCGCGTGCACTCGCGTGGGCAGTGGTGACCAAGTGGTCGATGCCGATCAGGGACAGGATCTGGGTCCGCTGGCGATGCGTGACGAAGACGGTTGCCGTATCTCTGGTGGCTTCGGCGTGACCGGTATCCCCGGTGGCCTTGATGTAGTCGAGTGCGGCGGCAACGGCGCGGTGACGGTCCAGGCGAACGCGCTGGCTGGATCGCAGCTGCGTCAGGTCGAGTTGCTGGGTGGCGGCGCGTGCGGCTTCCTGCGCGTCATCAGCCGCAGCTACCTTCCCCGCCAGCGCGAGGCCACCGTCCAGGACCAGCCCGGCGAACAGGAACAGCCCCGCGATCACCACCACGACGAACGCCGTGGTCTGCCCACCATCCGCCGCCTTCCATCCCCCGCGTCTGATCGCCGGTACCTGCCCATTACGGCGTAGTGGTTGAGTCATGCTGCTTTCGTCCCCCGGTAGGAGTCGATGACGGAGACGCCGCTGCGGGTGACGGTGACATGTGCGGGCAGTGCGGATACGCCGAGGTCAGCGGTACAGGCCACGCTGACGCGCACCACCGTGCCGGGGGTCATGGCGCCGACATCGGCGGTGACTGTGAAGTGCGCGCATGAGGCGCCGGAAGTGGCCAGGGCCGCGCGGGCGGTGGTCTGTGCCCGCTGCTGCGCGTCGCCCGCGGTGCGGGCCAACGAGGCAGCGCGGGCGGCCTGGTGTGCGGCATCGTCAACGCGCAGCCGTGCTGATGCCATCCGCCCCAATGCCACCGCGACCAGCAGCACCAGCATCAGAAGCGGGGCGGCCAGGACCAGTTCGGTGGACGCCGAGCCACAATCCGGCCTCCACAGCCACAACACTCGCCTGTGGATACTCACACGAGATCCCGGGCGCTTGGTCATCTCGGGGCCGAGGTGGCGCATGCTGGTCACCCCTTCTCCACGGGTGTCGACCATCGATCGATGGCGCCTGCGTCATGGGCGGAGACCGGCACATGGATGCCCGGTACGACCGGTTCGGCCCAACCGCGTACGTCGATGGTGGCGGTGCGGTTGGTGCGGGCGACGGTGATGTGCGGGTCGCGCAGCACGCTGTGTCCTAAGGCGTGCAGCGTCGCGGCTGCCTGGGCGCACCCGGCAGCGGCGCTGCTGCCCTGAGCACGTGTGATCGCCAGCGCCCGGGAGGCTGCGGTCTGGGCAATGTGCTGGGCATGCCAGGCGAGGGCGAACTGCACGATCAGCAACAGCAGGAGCAACAGCAGGGGTGTAGCGATGACCGTCTCGGCCGCCACAGCCCCACGATCCTCACGCCCTGCAGGCGCCGGACTGCGGGCCTGCTTGGCCCCGCGGTTATCTTCCTGCTCGTGGTCGGGGAGCACTAGCCGACGTTGATGCCGTGGGCTTTGGCCATCACCTTCGCCGTGATGACCGCCACGGCCGCGATCCCCAAGGCGGCGAGCAGCGCGGTGATGATCACGGTCTCGGTGGAGTACCCGGCATCGTCCCGAGCGTGCTCGCGCAACCAGGCGGCGCGGCGGTGGAGTTCACCAACCAGAAGGGAAAGGAAGGATTCCATAATCGATGGGTCTTTCTACGTGAACGGTGAGTCTTCTACAGGCCGATCAACACGTGAGCCATGGCCGGATAGCCGATGAACAGCAAGAACGCCGCGAACAGCAACACCACGGGCAGTGACATGCGTTCGGTGGCGGATTGGGCGGCGCCGTCGGCTTCGGCCAGGCGACGGCCGCGCATGGCTGCTGCTTTGGTCTGAAGCGAGTGGCGGATCTTCGCGCCCTCGGCGCCAGCCAGGCCGACAGTGGCGGCAAGTTCCACCAACTCGGGCACGCAGGTCTGCTCCCCGAGGCCGGCGAGCTCGTCCCAGACGCTGGTGCGGGCCAGCTGCGCGGTGGCCAACGCCCGCCGGATACGGGAAGCCGCCCAGCCCTGCGGCGCAGCGGCGGCATCGCCAAGCGCCTGTTGAACACCGGCTCCTCCGGCTAGGGCGATGACCACCAGGTCGAGGAAGACCGCCAGCGCGTGCCGCAGTTCGGCTCGTCGCCTGGTGGCCTGGGCTCGCACGGCAAGGTCCGGTGCGCAGAACATCACCGCAGCGCCTGCCAGCGCCGTCCAGGTCGGCATCCACCATCCGAGCACGGTCCCGGCCACTACCTCTGCCACGACGATGAGGGCGGGCGGAGTGATGAGTCCGACCGTGGCCGAGGCGGCCTTCTCGGCCAAGTGCCGTTCCACGCCGATGCCGACCAGATCAAGGTCTGCGTGCAAGGCCGCGGTGGGCAGACCGGCCGCGCGCAGTAGTGGCACGCCCCGCCGTCCCCACCGTGCGGCCCACCCGCCCGCAGTCTCCGGCTGTGCGAGTGCCTCCTGGGGGCGGGAGGCGGGGCGGTGCAGGGCTGCCAACGCCGTGGCCAGGGGTGGGCGGGATGGGCGCGAGCCGAGGACGATGGCCAGCAGGCCGCTGCCGAAGAGTGCGCCGAGCACCATGGTGATCACGTGCCGCCTGCCTTTCCCTGGGCGGGCATCACGGACGGTCCCGCCGCTTGTGTTGGGGTCAGGGCGAGGATTCTTGGTTCTTCGGCGAACCGGGCGACCTTCAGCAGCCAGGCGAACCCGGCAGTGAACAAAGCGCCCACCAAGCCCAGTACCAGCTGTCCTTGAAGACCGGAGAAGGGCTGGAGATAGGGGCGGTTGAGGAGTACCAGTCCGGTGGCCATCGCCAGGGTGGTGACGGTGATGACGCGCATGGAGGTGCGTACGCGGGAGCGGCCCGCGTCGATCCGCAGCCGCATCGCCACCTGCTCGCGCGTGGAGGTGGCCAGGGAGCCGAGCAAGTCGGCCAGCTTGCGGGCCTGGCGCTCGGCCGCCATCACCAGCGCCGCGACCACGGTGTCCACGACCGGATCCGCTACCTCATCGGCGAAGATCCTCAAGCTCGCGCCCAACGGTTGGCCGCGCTCGATCCGTCCGGCGAGCGCGGTGGTGTGGGGGCGCAATGCCGGTGGCGCCAGCGGTGCGGTGGCGAGGATGGCTTGCTCCAGCCCGGCAGCGGCGGACAGGGTGTCGCGCAACATCTCCGCCCACACCGCCACCGCCTCCAGCCGCTCGGTCCGCGCCTGGGCCGCTTTGTCCCGGCCCAGCAGCTGTGGCAGGCATCCAGCGGCCACTGCGGCGAGCAACGCCCCCACCGGCCACCCGGTCACCGCACCTACGGTCAGCCCCGACAGCAGCGCGGCGCACCCTCGATGCCAATCGAGCCGGTCCGCCCAACTACGCCACGCCATGCCCGGCCCGGGTTCACGCTCGTGGGGCAAGGCACCGTGCACGCCCAACCACAGCCCGCCGCCCGCAGCGGCACCGAGAACCAGCGCGTACAGCATGGTGGTGGTCATGTGCTGCGCCCCCACCACTGCCCGTGCAGTGCCCGCTCGTCCAGGCCCGCTGCCAGCAGGTCGGCAAGAGTCTCGCCGCGCAGCGGCGTGGCCGGGACCGCCCGCCCATCAGGGCCTGGCTGGTAGACCTCGTTCGAGATCACCTGGGGGCCGTCAGCGTCGACGATCTCTCGCACCGAATCAATCACCCGGCGCCCGTCGGCATCCCAAGCCAGGTGGACCACGAAGTGGACGGCTGAGGCCACCAGCAGGTTAGTTGCCTCCAACGACAGGCGTTCCGGTGCTTGGGCTGCGTAGGCGGCGAGTTTGGTGAACACTCCCCGGGAGGTGGAGGCGTGGATCGTGGACAGCGAGCCGTCGTTGCCCTGCGACATCGCGTTGCACATCGGCACGACCTCGGCCCCGCGGATCTCGCCGACGATCACCCGGTCCGGAGACATCCGCAACCCCCAACGGACCAGCTCCGCTTGGTCGATGGCGCCCTCGCCTTCGATGTTCGCTTCACGGGCCTGCATCGCCACCACATCCGGATGCGCCACCCGGTCAGCATCCAGGCCGAGTTCGAAAGTGTCCTCGATCGTCACCAGCCGCTCGTGCGCAGGGATGGCCGAGGCCAAAGCGCGCAGCACGGTGGTCTTGCCGACATTGGTGCCCCCGGCGACGATCACGTTGCGTCGGGCCCGCACCAGCGCACCCAAAAAGTCCGCCATCGGCTCGTCGCACACCCCCAGTCGCACCAGATCGGCCAGGGTGGCGGCGCGGAAGCGATGACGGCGGATCGACAGCGACACTCGACCGGTGACGGCCATGACCGCGAACAGGCGGGATCCGTCTGGGAGGCAGATGTTCAGCCTCGGGACCGCGCGGTCGAAGCGCCGCTCCTCCAGCCCGGCGCGCGCGGCGATCTGCCGCACCACCTCGACCAGTTCTTCATCGGAGGCGGCCAGTGGTGCGGCGCGGTGTTTGGTGCCGTCCGCGTAGCGCACCCACACGGTGTCGGCTCCGTTGACCGCGATGTTCTCCACCCGCTCATCCGCCAGCAACACCTCCAGCGGACCCATCCCGAACAGCGCGTCCAGCACCGCCTGCTCGATCCGCTGCTCCTCCCCCGCATCGAGCGCCTGGCGCCCGGCGGCCAACTCGGCTGCGGCGTAGGCGTTGAGTTCCTCGGCCAGCAGGCGTCGCACGACCTGGCGGCGCTGTTCGGCATCCTCCGCGGGCAGCCCAGCCTGTTCCCGTGCGTGGGCGTAGCGGGCCATCCGATCGGCGACCTGCTCGCGCATCAGGTCCACCAGCTGCTTCCCACTCGCTCCAGCGACCGGTGTCCATGGCAGTCCGGCCGCATCCGTCACAGCGCTCACCGCACTTCACCACCCTCCAACGCCCTTCCGACCGCCTGCACCGGCACAGCGATGGGGGCGGTGCGCTTGGCCAGATCCCGGCCTGTGGCTTCGCTGTTCTGTGCGACGAGGGCTTCCAGGTGCCAGGCCAAATCGGTGACGGTGCGCACCAGCGGGGCGGTCCGCCACCTGCGCGGCGACGCCGCAGCACGGCCCGCCAGGCAACGGGCGGTTCGCGGATCCCACGGCACCCGATGCACCCACTGCACACCCAGTGTCTTGCGGATCTCGGCCACCGGATACGGGCTGGGGCCGACCAGCACCAACTCCACGCTCCCCTGCGGCAGCTCCAACTGCGCCACCTGCGCGGCGGCATGGGCCAGCGCGTCGACCTCGCCCCGGGATACCAGCAGCAGTCGATCCGCCGCGGCCACCAGACCACTGGTCTCCGCGTGAAGCCGTCCGACGTCCACCAAGACCGAGCCGTCGCTTCCCATCCCCGCCCGCAACAAGCCAGCGCCGTTCCCTGCAAACAAGCCCACCGCGGCAGCCGCCTGCTGCGCGCCGGTCGGGCCAACGACCACATGCACCCCGCCCGGGAGCAATTGCACGCACTCCCCCAAGACCCGGGCAGAGACAGCGCGACGCGCTGCGGCGGCCAACTCCATCAGCCCGGGGGAATCCGACAGCTCAAACCGCGCCGCCACATCACCGCCGGACGGGTCCGCCTCCACCACCAACGGCCGAGGCCGCCGCGCGGAAGTCGGCCAGCACGCCGCCAACCCCAAGGCCAGCGTCGTCGCCCCCGGCGAGCCCTTCGCCGACCCGATCACCACCAGCGCCCGACTCACGGCACCTCCCGACCCGCCGGGCTGAGCACCACCACATGCGGCTTGTCCATCCGCGCCGCCCGCCCCGCCGCAGCGGTATCCACCAAAACCGTCACCACCGACGCCGCCGAATCATGGTCCGGCGTCGCCACACCCGTCACCGTCCCCACCAACCCAGCACCGGAGTTGGCCTTCGCGTCATCGCCCGACTGCTCGGCAGGCGCCGCTGAGGACGCACCGGGGAAGACGGCTACCCGCTGGCCCGCGCTCAACCCGGCAGGCAGTCCACCGGATTCGACCGCGAATGACACCTGGGCTTTCCCCGTCGGCGGATAGCCCGCGCGGTTGCCCACCTCTTGGGGTGTCAACAGTGCCCCGGCTACCAGCGGGACCACCGCTGTCTTGCCGACCACCGCGTCCTCATCCGCCGCGCGCACCACGTACTCGGCCGGGTCATCGACCCCCAGCCGAACTTCCCGCAGGTCCTCAGCCCTGATCACCGCCCCGGCGGGCAACGACCGCGCCGCAGCCAACACCGGCACACGCCGACCCACATGCGCGAGTACCGCGGTGAATCCCACGGACGAGGCGATCACCACGGCCACCCCGACCCACACCAACGCCGGTCTGCGGCGAAGCCGCCCGCCCACCACACCCACCAGCCCGCTCTCTGCAGGCTCCTGTGAGAGGCCAGACCGCGGCCGAGCGAACAGGCCACCACCGCGTGGTCGAGTCGAAGAAGACGAAGAAGACATAGAGGTACCCACACATCACCTTGCACAATTGGGGAGTTCACTAGCAGGGAGGCGTAACTGGCCCACTGCGTGGTGTCCGCCAGCACGACGGACCAGCACCCGCTATATGGAGCCCGCCCCCGTGACGACCACTGCCTGCACCTCCGAGACCCGCACCGGAAGCTGAGCCCTGCTCTCCAGCCCCCGAACCGTTCCGCCCCGACCCCCGCCGTGCCAGACCACGTCCCACACGATGGTTGCCGTCACGGTGAACGCCTCACCAGGCTGCCCCGCTGACGACCGCCGGTAGACGTAGCCGCAATCCGGAGAAAGCGAAGCAGCCGGAAAACGCGACGAATACGGCGTGCCCGAGCCCGCGCAGGTCACCGATCCCCCGTCCCCCATCGTCCACACCACCCGCTGCGGCGTCGCCGTCGCCGTCACCTCAACACCCGGCACCTCGGCCCTCTGCGACACCGGCTGCCAATCCGCCCGGTCGATCCACATCCACGTCGGCACCCGCACCACCTGCGCCACGGCAGCATCAGGATTCATGCGAATCTGCGGTGAAGGCAACCGCAACTGACTCACCGCCTGCCGAGCGACTGCCTCCGGCGTCGGCTGGTGTTGAGCCGCCTGTGGAGCTGGCTGAGGACCCTGCTGCCCCGTTTCCAGACACGTGCCGTCGAGATTCGCCAGCCAGCAGTTCGCTGGAACAGCAGGCGAAGGATTCGACTGGTTGCTTCTCACCCCGGGATGGTCCGCTGGGTGAGTGATGGCGTCCGAGTGGCTGAGTTCTGCTGGTGGGAGGGTTGTGCCTGCTGTCAATTGGCATTCGGCCTTTGCGCAGGTCAATGACGAGAAACCAAAGTGGCCGTCATCAGCTGCAGCGTGCTGAGATGCAAGCAGCATCGCCAAAGCTGCCGTCATCCCAGTGGTGAGCGTATAGGGCGTGGCTCTGCGTGGTCGGTTGGTCAGCATGAGCCAGTCTCACCCATTGCTAGTTCGGTGACCTTCCACTCATTTCCGAAACGCCGCACGGTCGCCTTGTTCTCGTGATGCCCCCCGGGAACGTTGTTTTTCAACGTCCCGTCGCGCTTGTACAGAAGCCAGTGCGCGTCGTCAGAGCAGTCCGCAATTTTTACCTGGGTAGGCGCCGTTGCAGGCGAAGCTGACTCCACTTGCGGAGACAGCGATACAGCCCCATTGATGACCGCTCCGTCTAGGCGATCCTTGGACAAGCCGTACTTCAGCAACCGCAGTGCGGCGCCAGTCGCGTGGTTACTCAGCTGCGGCGCGTCGGGGTCGGCTGTCCGCCCGGCTGTTTCAAGGTCGTTCCACATAGCACGGTAGACGGCAACCGCATCCTCAACCCCACTGGCCAGTTGGCTGCTCGACGGCGAGGCAGGAGGCGCTCCAGCGTTATCGCGAGCGCGTGACGGCGTCGACGCTTGGCCAGCGCAGCCGCCCACCGCTAGGCCCAGCGCCACAAGCAGCGCCATCGAAGCGACACCACGTCGGCCATTTGCACCCATCAACTCCCGCCTTTCGCCGCCCTCATTGCACACACAGCGACCACAAGTGACTTAAAGTTACACGGTCGTTCCCCGGTATGGCAGCAGCGAACCCAACGAGAAGGAGAAGATCCCGCTAGGCCACGACAATCCCTCGTTCGAGGGACAACTCTCTATCGGGACCCCCAGCTGATGGAGGGCGCTCCTGGGAGCGCCGAGACGGCGCTTTAACCATGGCCACACTCCCTGACGTCAACACGCAGGCCCTCATCACTACACGGACGGCGAACGTGATCAACGACTCCGCCCGCCCATCGCGCAGGGCGGTCCCGACCATTCCGTAGCGAATACTGGCGGCGGTGCGTTATTCCGGGGATGCGGCATTCACCTTGTGGCCGGTTGGATCAAGGGCTTTGCTTCATGGTCTCGCGTCGCGCGGCGAGGCAGCTGCCCCAGTCGTGACCGGTGCTGTCCCACTTGTTGGCGGTGTCAATCGTGACGCCGAGTGGTCTGCGAACCCGGCGCACCAACCGTTCCCGCCACTTGATCGTGCCCTGCGGGTTCAAGAACCGGGCATGCTCCTGAGCCGCCCGGCCCCCATCATGGCCGCAAACGCCGCCACGTGCGGGTCCAGATGAACCACGCCCTCGGCGAGCATCAAGTGCGCCGCCCCGGCTATGTCGGACGCATCTTTCATGTCCGGACTAACGCAACATCGTTGCATCGGCAACGGCCGGCCTGAAGGCACCTGCAGACCCGTAAGATCCCCTCATTCCTCCAACGTGACAAACCCCAGGTCACCTCCGGGAGGAAGTTCCGCGTCATGTTGCAACTGATGCAATTCCGCCGGGAAGGCGATCCAGGCGACCTTCTTTCCGTTCCCGGGGAGCCGGAATCCCCAGCAGCCCCTGAACAGGTGATTGACGATCTGCAGCCCACGACCGCGTTCGGACAACAGCGCGCACAGCACGTCCAGTCCACCGCCACGGCCTTTGGGATCAGGGCTGAACGGCGCCGTAGCGGAAAACTCTGGGAGCTTGGGCATGTGCGGATCGTGGTCGTGGACTTCGCACATCAGCGCAACCGCGGTGCGGTGCAGCCACAGCTCGTACGGTCCCATGGCGTGCTCGGTGGCGTTGGCAACAAGCTCCGAGGCCGCGAGGATCAAGTCGCTGATTCTCCCGCCCGAAAGCCCCCAATCATCCAGAGTGCAACGGAGAGCGGCACGGGCGCGGGCAGCCGGACCGGGAGTGCAACTTGTCCATGTGCACACCAGGCCGCCGCTTTGCAATGGCTGAGGCCTGCTCATCGCCTACTCCCGCGGGCAGCGTGCCGCCCCCGCATCAAGGAGCGGCGGTGGCGACCCCGCCCAGCGCGCACACAAGCGCGTGCCTCGCCCACGGCTAGGTCGGTATTGGCCAACAGGTTGGCCAAGAAAAGCGCTGTGATGAACAAGACCGACGGCATCATGGGGGCCTCCGTGGTGATCGCGGTGTCGGAACACGACCACGACACCGTGAATCCGTGAAGAGCGGAACACCCCTCCCACCAGGACTTTCGAGTTTTTTAAGGTGCTCCAACGCCGCGGGCCGGTGGGTGACTCAACAGAGTTTCGGTTATCCCCAAGCCTCAAATTTGACGTGCAGCGATGGCTTTCCGAGCCACACAGGGTTGCGTTTCGTTGCACGACAGTCGCCAGAGGCGATGACGATGGTCAAGAACACCTACGGTCAAGGCAGTCCGGGGCATCCGGCGGGCAAGCTCACACGGCAAGACCCCGGTCATCCGCACGGGGGTTACGGATGGCCGGGGCCGGTTCACTGGACCTTACGCCATAGAAGGTCGACGCGGGATGATTCCCAGAGTCATTCAGTCAGTCCCGATGATCGAGTCCCGCACTGAGTGCCACCGAAGGGAGTCGTGGATACCGTCTTCGACGGTGAGCTGCGGCTGCCAGCCGAAGAGCTCTTGGGCGCGCTTGCTGCGGCTGTAGGTCCCTACCGCATCGCCAGGGCGACGGTCGATCTCGACGACGGGGAGGGGCTTGCCCGTGACGTTCTCGAACCCCGTGACCAGCTCCCGCACGGTCGTACCCGTGCCGCTGGCCAGGATGACGACGGCGTGACGGTCCCCATGCTTCTCGGGGAGGACGGTGTCGAACTGGCGGACGGCGCTGACGTGGGCGTTGGCAAGGTCCCACACGTGGACGTAGTCACGGATGCCCGACCCGTCGCGGGTGGGCCAGTCGGTGCCGGTGATGGTGAACGGCTCGCCACTGTGGAAGGAGTCGATGATCCTGCCCAGAGCATGGGTGGGTCGCCGAATTTGGAGGCCGGTTCGGAGCTTGGGGTCAGCGCCGATGGGGTTGAAGTAGCGCAGGGAGATGGCCCGAACAGCGCCGGATGTGGCCGTATCCTTCAAGATCGTCTCGAACATGAACTTCGTCTGGGCGTAGGGGCTGGCCGGGTCCAGAGCCGAGTCCTCGTCCACGGTGAAGTTCTCGTCGGGCGCGTAGATGGATGCCGATGAGCTGAAGATCACGCGCTCGCACCCGTTGCGGACGAGGTGGCCGAGGAACTGGACCCCCTTGGCTACGTTCTCGGTGTAGTACCGCAACGGGTTGGCTACCGACTCGGGTACGACGATGAGGCTGGCGCAGTGGATGGCGGTGTGGATGTCGGGGTGTTCGGCGAACACCGTGTCGATCAGGTCGCCGTCGCTGACGTCGCCCTCGTAGAACGTGCGATCCTTGGCGAATTCCCTACGGCCGGTTGCGAGATTGTCCACGATGACGGGCTGGATTCCACTGTCGAGGCACGCGGACGCGATGGTGCTGCCGATGAATCCGGCGCCTCCGGTGATGAGGATCTTCATGGTCTTCGTTCCCTTCCGTTGGTCTTGCAGCGCTCAGGCGTTTGCGGCGCAGCGGAATCCGATGCCGAAGTTGGAGTAGTGGGTGGGGTCTCCGGCCATTCGTTCTGCCGCTCTGGCCTGGAAGCGGTATGTCGTCCAGCACCCTCCGCGCAGGACTTTGTAGCGTCCTGACACGTGTTCGTAGATGTCGCCGTACGAGCGTTCGTGGTCGTAGGGGCGGTAGGTGTCTGCGGTCCATTCCCACACGTTGCCGGCCATGTCGCCGACGCCGAACGGCGAGTCGCCACCAGGGAGTGACCCTACTGACGTGGTGCCGGGAAGCTGGTGCCCGACGCGGCAGGTGTCCCACCAGGTACGCCACGACTGGGCGTCGGTGATCGGCGTGTTGCTGGTGCGCTCGGCGGTGTTGGCGACCGTGGGATCCCATGCGTGCCCCCACGGCCATGTCCGCCCCTCAGCCCCGCGGGCTGCGTACTCCCATTCGGCCTCGGTGGGCAGCCGCAACCCTGCCCAGCGGGCGTAGGCGTCAGCGTCAGGCCACGCAATGTGCACGACCGGGTGATCTAGACGGTCCTCCGCGTGAACGCCGCCCGGCCCGCTCGGGCGCTGCCAGCAGGCACCGGAGATCTCCTCCCAGAAGCTTGTCCCATAGACGAGCCCGAACCCACGCCGCTCAGCCACCGTGCGGTAGCCCGTAGTATGAGCGAATTCAGCGAATTGGCCGTTCGTGACGGGATAGCGATCGATGAAGAAGGCGGCCAGTTTGACCGGGTGTGCCGGTGACTCGTCTTCGAACCAGTCTCGGGGATAGTGTTGCGCGTTGGCGATGAAGTCCAACTCGCCTTCGGTGGTGCCTGCGATGAAACTTCCCGCCGGGATTTCGACCATCTGATGTTGTGTCATGCGTTCTCTCCGGCCTCAGCCGCCAGCGACGGCAGGAACGATCAGCACGGTGCCATCTGAACTGACCGGCGTTTCGAGGCCGTCTCGTTCGCGGATGTCTTCGTCCTGGACGAAGACATTGATCCAGCTTCCCAATGCTTGTCCGCCGGGGACGAAGATCCTTCGGCGGATATCGGGGTACCTCGCGGCAAGCTCCGTGAGGATTACACCGATACTGTTTCCGCTGATGGGCAGCCGTGTGTGGCCGTCGGTCGATGGTGCCCACCCGCTGGGCACAATCAGGGTCGCCATTCAATGCCTCCAGCCGACGGTAAGTTCGGCACGACCGCGGATCGGGGCTCCCCACTCCTCGAGCTGTGTGGGCAGGCGCGCCTTCCCTACGCCAAGGCTCTGGGCGAGGGAGTTCTGGGACTCGCCCTCCATGTACCGGCTCATCACCGGGCCCTTCGGGATCTCCCGGGCCTCCCGAGTCATTTGTCTCTCCTCCTGGTTGAAGATCAAGAACCCGTCCCGACCGACCTCGTGTCGTGACAGACAAGTCCGGGCCGGGACGGGCCTAGCCCGTCCGCCACCAACAACTCGCGCGCCCCGTGCGACGCGAGTTCGGGGGACGCCAGCGGCGGCCGGGGGCTCCTATCCCTGTCCGACGTCCACTCCTTGGACGTTCTCCAGGATGTTGAGGCAGAGCTGAGCATCCCCAACGAGGGAAGTCAGGCTTGGCAGTGCTCTACGCACCACCTCGGCGCGCCACCCATACGGCAGGCGGTTCAGCCGACCCCAGACCTCTTGGGCCTGGTCGACGTCTCGATGTCGACGACTGCTGTAGTGGCGCTCGCGGCAGAGGAAGCCGACATGGCCCACCACGTCGGCCATTTCCCTGAAGATCTCGTCGTCACCCTCCCGGGCCTCGGCCCGGTCCTTCAGCTTCCACCCCGTGGCCATCACCCAGTGGACAGCAGCTTGGTCAGCGTGTCGCACCTTGTCCCACAGGTCATGGCGCACCAGTCGACTCTTCAGCATCATGCCGGCGCTCCACGCCGCTAGCCTTACTTCCGGCCACGGTTTCGACTGCCACTGCCTCAACGTCGCTTCCAGTCGGCACAGGTCCGGCAGTTCTGCCTCGGCCATCTCCGACTCACTGCCCGGCTCACTACTCATCTAGGGCGACATCCTTTACCTGTCGGCCTTCCACCAAATAGGTCAGTGCCCCGCTGTCCAAGGCAGCCACGGCTGCCCGAACCCGCCGCTCTTGATGGGGCATCGCGTACGCGTGGAGGTCGTAGACCGGCACGAACTCATACGAGCTCAACTCCCGATCCTCGCCCGAGCCAAGACTGGGCAACGTGATGGCGATCCCCTCCGGGGCCATTCCGCCGTCGTAGACGAAGCTGTAGCCTTCCGCCGCCTTCGTGTGAGGGTCGCGCGGGATGTAGTCCACAACGAGCAGGCGTCCCGGTGTGAGGGGGAGCCCGGTCTCCTCCCGCACTTCGCGCGCGCAGGCTTCGTACGCGTGCTCGTCCGGGTGGGCGCTGCCGCCTGGCAGAATCCACCCCTTCTTGTACGTCGGCTTGACCATGAGCACGTTCCCGGCCGGGTTGCGAATCAGCGCGAGAGCGCCGATCCGGCGGCCGGGCGGGTTAGAGAAATCCGTGTCTGTGTGCACGGTGTGTCCGTTCCTTGATCGTGACGGTGGGCCGGCTACCCTGCCGGGCCCTGCCAGCCCGGGGAGGGGGAATTCGCGGCCGGAGTGCTCCGGCAGCGCGGACTCGGGCCTGTCCCGGGCAACCCTCAGTCCCCAGGACGGGAGTGTGGAGGCCCGCCCGCTACCAGGGCTACTCGCGCGGTGGTGGAGACGCGAGCCGTAAGGGGCAATCGGCAGGGGCTTAGCGGAGTCCGACGCGGTTCAGGCGGTAGCCTGAAATCGAATCCTCAGCAGCGAGGTAGGGGGGATCCGTCGTCGAATATGAGGGTCTTCCCCAGATTCCCCGTGCGGCGAAGGTCGACGACGCGTCGGTGTCGACCTTCGCCGGTACAGATGATGAAGTCCCCCACCCGCACGGTGATCGTGGTGAATTGCTCAAGCTGCGTGAGGTTGCTGCCCATCCGGCAGCTCTCCCTCCGTCACCGGCTCGACGTTCACGGGCCGCGTCGTCCACTCCTGGCCGCCGCCCTGCGGACGGAGGAACGCCATAGGCTCCGCCCGCTTGGATTTGGCGGGTGAGTAGAGCTCGACGCCCATGAAGACGCCGATCTTGCCAGTCAGTTCGTCCTTGACCACAGTCCCGTAGGGTGGCAGCGCCTTGCGCTCATGAGTGTTCATGCCACTTCCGTTCCAGCCCATCGATGATCTTTCGCACGATGTCGGGCCGTTGGGGTTGCCATTCGATGTGTCCCTGGTCCGGAGCAGCCAGGGTCTCGCAGACGTACCCGTGCTCGGCCGCCGATTCCTTCAGCTCTCGTCCCGTCTGTGCCAGGACGGCGTCGTCGAAGCCCTCCAGCGCGCTCACCGCCGAAGCCCGTACTGCGCGTGCCGACTGTTGATCTCCGCGACCTTCAGACGGAGTTCGTCAGCCGGGCTGGCGAGACGGAGATCAGCCGCGCGAGCCCGCCAGGGGCTCCCGTCGTCGCCCGGCCGTAGGCGGACTATTGGCCCGTCCACATCTACGACCCTGCCGACGCGATCTCGCGCCGTATCCCACATGACCGCGCCCTTCTCCGGCGCTTCGCTCGTCCCCATGGGCTGGACCTTCTTCGGGCAGTGCGGGGCGCCAACGCTAGGACCGCGCCCCGGAGTTGGTGGACAACTCTGGGTGGTTGCCTAACCAGACTGGACCCGACGGAGTGCCTTAGGCAACTATTCCTCAGGAATCCAACGGAGTTGGCATATGCCGCTCCCGAGCATTGATGTCAAGTACCCAAGCAGGCCATGATGTTGTCCATGTCGCAGAGCGAGATGCCGACAATGAGGAGCCGACGCCTTGGAGGCGAGCTGCGCAAGATGCGCGAGGCCAAGGGCCTCACCATGGGTGACGCAGCCGAGGCGCTCCAGTGCGGCCAGCCCAAGATCAGCCGAATCGAAGGCGGGTTGCGCGGCATCCGTCCGTTGGACCTGGACGTCCTCATGGACCTCTACGAGATCAACCGCGCCGAGCAGGCCGATCTCCGTGAGGCGATGAAGCGCCTGGCGCGCGAGATTCACCAGCAGGACTGGTGGTCCGGCCAAGGAACGCTTCTACACGACGGCCTCAAGGACTACTTGACGCTGGAGTCGGACTCGTCCCTGATCCGGACCTACGAGACCCAGTTGCTGCCCGGCCTGCTCCAGACCAAGGAATACATGGCGGAGATCTTCCGCCATCAGCGGGCATCCGAAGACGCCCAATTGATGCTGGAGACACGGCAGCAACGCCAGGGCATCCTTGGGGCCAGCAACGGCGTCCACCTGCGCACCGTGGTGGACGTGACGGCGCTCAACCGTGTCGTTGGCTCGCCCGAGCTCATGGTCAAGCAGCTCAAGCACCTGCTGGAGATGACGGACGCCCCGAACGTCGATGTCCAGGTGCTGCCACTCAAGACGGCGCTGCCTCCTGATCAGTACGCGCCGTACACGATCTTCACGATGCGCCAACCACCTCGTGCCGATTACGTGTGGCTGGAACATTTGACCGGCAGTACGCTGCTCGAAAAAGAGGAAGACCTGGTTCGCTATCGCCGAGCGTGGGACGATCACACCGCTACGGCACTCTCCGCGGCCGAGTCCAGAGAGCACATCCGCGACCTGATCAAGGAGTACCAAGGATGAGCAACAAGCGCAGCCGGGGGAGCAACGAGGAGCTGGCTGGCGCACAGTGGCATGTCAGCTCATACAGCGGAAGCGGTAACCACTGCGTCGAGCACGGACGGCTGCCCAACGGGATACATGCGGTACGTGACACGAAAGATCGGGAGGGTGGCGCGCTGATGTTCACCGCCGACGCCTGGTCCTCCTTCATCGAGTTCGCCAAGGCCCAAGACATCTGAACCTCCGCCACCCTCAGCCCCCGACCCCGTCGTTTCTGGCGGGGGCTTCGTCATACCCGGAGGTGTGCGGCCGCAAGGCCAACGAGGAGGTAGCCGGCGGCAGCTTCACGCGGAACCCTCACAACCAGGTTGGACAAGGAGAGTAGCTCTCGTACGTCTGGTTGTGCCAGGCATGCATACGTCATCTGTTCAGATGCGTGGCGCGCTCGTTGACGCGCGCAGCACTCTCCATTCTCAGTTGGCGATTTGGCCGCCGCGCCAGGCGGGAAGGAGCTCGTCGAGGAGCGCTTGAGTGCGCGGTGGCAGTCCCCTGGCTCCATGGTGATCGGCGGCGCGCGCGGACAGGTCTTCGGCAGTGGCGCGCAGGCGGGCTTCGTCGCCAGTGGCGTGCACGGCGCGCAGGAGGGCGTTCCACGACCGTTCGTCGTTGGGGGCGACGCGCATTCCGGCGTGGATGGCGTTGATCGAGGATTCGGGCTTGTCGAGCTCCGCGTATTCCTCTGACAGGGCGAGAGCAATCTCCGTAACCATCAAGGGCAGTTGAGCCTCAGCGATTTCGTGAGCCAGCCAGCTGTAGCGCCCTTCGGGGCGTCCGGCGAGGAGTGGGCCTCGTGCGAGGGCGAGTGCGTCCTTGAGCAGGCGGCGCCGGATTCCGCGGTCGCGGCGACCTTGGCTGCGTTCGGCCTCGTGGCGCAGGGTTTGTAGCACGTCCCAGTCGGAGACGACCGAGGCGGAGAGGGACAGGCGGCCGTCGTCTGCTGTGCGCAGCCGCGGGGCGCCGTCAGGGTCGGTGCCGAGCCAGGTACGGAGGCGTTCGATGACTGCGTCCGGTACGTCTTCGGTAGCGCCGCGGGGCCACAAAGCCGAGGCCAGTACGCGCGGGTGAACCCCTTCGCGGTGCAGGAGCAGCAACGCCAGGGCTTCGTGTGCCAGCACGCTCCGGTCAGCATCCAGCGATTCCAGGCCGGTGACCTCGAACGGACCCATCAGGCGGGCGTAAACAGCTGGCCGTCCCTGGTCGCTGAGGTCCACCAGCACCGGCGGGGCGGTGGGGTCTGGGTCCGGCCGGTCCGGGCTGTCGGCGATCTTGAAGAGCTGCAGGACTGCTTCGTACTGCGCGCGGGGTAGTCGTTGTGCTTCGAGTTCCAGGCCGAGGAGGGGGGCCAGGAGTCGGCCGTCAGGAGTGATGCCGAACTGCCATGCGGTGCCGGGCAGGTCTTTCTGCTCGGTGGCCACCAGGTAGCCGATACCCAAGGAGCTGCAATGAGAGGCCAGTTGCGCGAGGCGCTCTGCCTGCTCGGGTGTGGGGTCGGATGCCAGCAGTACCAAGTGGGGCGCCCACTGAGTGTGTTGCGAGGGGCCAGTACGTCCGGTCAGCACCGTGTCGTAACCAGCCGTGGCCAGTGCCGCGCGGCGCTGTGCTGTCTCGGCCTCCATAACCTCAAGTAGTTCGTTGAGGTCGGGTAGGTGGCGTGCCCGGGTAGGTGCTAGCGCGCCCAGCTGCTCGCCGAAGCCGACGAGCGTGACCGTCATACGGTCCGACCAGCCGTTGGTGGCGAGTTCGGTGGCGATGGATGCCAGGACCGCTTCACGATCGGTGGGGGCGCCCGTGAGGGTGAGGATGCCGGGGGCGGCTTCAAGGTTGAGTAGCAGTCGGGAGCCGTCGAGCGTGCCGAGGGAGGCAAGGCCGGGGTAGGGAGCGATCGGGCTCTGCTCCGCGTCAGCGGCGAGCTCGGTGCGGTCGAGAGTCCAGACACTTTGATCGTGGCCGAGGTGCCAGGGCGTGGGCGGTGGTTCGCTGGTCGACGAGGCCAGTTGGATGTGGAGGGCTTCGTCGGTCATCCACGCTGCGTGCACGATGGGCAGCGGGCGGCCTGCTTCGGCGAGCGTGGCGGACAGGGCGCGCAGGGCGCGGTCGAGGAAGGCGACACCATCCGGGTCTGCTCCGATGCGCAAGGCGTCCTGGGTGTCGGCTTCAGGACCGGGCCGTGGTTGGCGCAGCGAGGTGCGCATTCCGGCGGCTGCGGCCTGGAGCAGCGCGGTGCGGCGTCGGCGCCCGAGGGCGGCGAGCAGGCCTGCCGCGAGCAGCGGTGAGGCGATGAGCGCTTCGGGCAGGCCCGTGTTCTGGGATTCGCTTGCGGATGCGGTGGTGTGTGACTGTTCGGCCGTGTGGTCGGGTGCCGGTTTGGCCTGCTCGTGGTGGGTCGGCTGCTGCTGGTGTTGTTGCTGCGCGTGTTGCTGGTGTTGGTGGTGGCTGCCCGACTTGTCGTACTGCTGGACTTGCTGCTGGACATCGGGTGAGACGTGAGGTGCGGGGTCCGGTACCTCGACCAGGTCGCCGCCGCGCGCGTCGCCTGGCATCTCCATGATCCAGCCGGGGCGGATCAAGCTTGCCTCGGACAGGCGTGAGCCGTCCGGCTGTACACGGTCCTTGTTGAGTTCGTAGATCTCTTTGTACCGGCGGCCGTCGCCGAGATGGCGTTGGGCGACCTCCCACAGGGAGTCGTGGTGGCGGCCCTCCGGCGGGCTGATCCGGTAGAACTTTGTGGGTTTGTCTGTATCAGCTTTGCTGCCATGGCTTGCCTGTGCGCCGTGGTGCTGCGCGTTCTCGTCTGACTGCCCGGGGAGCGTCTGCCGGTGCTGCTGACCGGGCAGTTGCTGGGCGGTGGCCACTGAGCCGTGCCGAGCGGGCTGGCCGTCGAATTTGCCGCCGAGCGAGGACAAACCTGGCGTGAGGCTGGCGGCTGTCGCACCGACCAAGAGAAGAGCCGCGATCAGCTGGCGGGCGAGGAGTTGGCTGGGGCCCGCGCCTGGAATACGGGAGGGCATGCCGACGCCTGCGATGGCTGCTTTGGCTTCGACCAGTACGCAGGCGGTGAACTGGGCCCAGGCCAGCCAGACGACAACAGCCAGCACCCGCACGAAGGTTGAGGCGGTGATCGGGTCCTTGAGCGTGTCGGCGGACGGCATGTGGTGCGGCAAGGGCCAGCCGATGAAGTAAGCGAGTGCGCCTGGCACGCCGATGACGAGTACGAGGAGGGCGAGGAAGGCGGCGCCGGCGCGCAGGAAGTCGCCCGCAGTACGTGTGGGGCGGGGTGGTTGTCCGGGTCGTCCAGTGGCGGTGCAGCGTGCCATGGTCTTCCTCTGCCTTCTGCGTGGTGCCGTAGGTGGTGATGCTTATGGGGAGCGAGGTCATCCCGTAAGGGGGACGGCCTTCGCTGTGCCATGGACCTCGATCGGAGCGGTATAGAACAGTCCGGTTAGCACGGGGTGGTAGGTGAGCTGGATTTCAACCTGTACGTGGTCGGTGGCGGCGTCGGTGCATCCGGAGGCTGCCACGTCGGGGCCGGAGAGGCCGGACTGCTGCGCGAACTCCCTGACTCGCGCGGTGCAGTCTCCGTAGTTGATGGCTACGGTCCCGTTGTTGCGCAGCGCAGCTTGGTCGATGTCCTCTGCCGCGTAACGGGCCGCCTGCTCTGCGATGTCGGCGGCGCGCTCGCGCTGCGAGATCGACAGTCCACCGTCGATGACGAAGGCGGCGAGCACCATGAACAGTGCCGCGAAGATGATGACTGCGGCGGCGCCGGACCCGCGGTCGTTGTTCCGCAGGCGCGTGCGCAGCCATGCGCGGAGGGCTGTCATGCGGCTCTCCTGTATGGGTCCAAGGGTGCGCTGGATCGGCCGGTCAGCTCGCTGCCGACGTTGAGGCCGAGCATTGCCAGCCCGCGTATTTGGCAGCTGACCTCTACGGTGAAGAGTCCGCCCGCCTGGAATCCGGCGCTTACCTTGTGTACAGTCACCGGCCCAGTGCAGGTACCGCTGAGGTCCGCCTCTGCGGCTGACTGCGCCTGGCTCATCGCGCTGGCTTCGTCGCGCTGCAGTGAGCCTGCGCGGGCGGCGTCGCGGGCGGCACCGTCGACCGAGCCCCGGCCGTCGACCAGGAGGCCGAAGGCGACGAGGACCAGGATGAACAGCATCATCACCGGTGCGAGGATGACCACTTCGATCGTGGACAGCCCAGCATCGGCGCTGGTGGTTCTGGCAAACCGCTGGCGTATACCGCGTATGTGCAGGTGCTGCATCCGGCGCATCATCACCTCAGCCCCCGTCCGGTACGAACCGCTCGACGGGTCCCTGAGAATTGGCGTCCACGCTGAGGTTCAGCCCTGGGAAGATCGTGGGGACGTGTGCCGTGATGTGCACGCCGACCTGGTTGGCGGCCGGTTCCACGGTTTCGACGTCGGTGCTTTCCAGCAGCTGAGGACCGAGTTGCTGAATGTAGTCGTTGGCCGTGCTGCGAGCCTCGCCCTGCCAGCCTCCAGGGTTGGCGTCCGCCTCAGCCCGTGCCTTGCGTGCGCCCGCCTGCGCGGCAGCCTGGGCGACGTGATCGGCGAAGAAATACAGCCCGAACTGCACTGTCGCGAAGATCATGAAGAACAGGACCGGCGTGAGGAAGACGAACTCGATGGCAGTCATCCCCGCGTCCGAGCCCACGCCAGAGTCGCCGCAGGCTTCTCGAAGCCGACGGCGTATGAGGTTGGTTAGGCGTCTTCTCACAGTTGGATCAGTGCGCGGGGTAATCAGCAGGTCTTGGTCGCCGAGGCGCCCTTGATGCAGTTGCCGACCTTGGTCGCACTATCACTCAGGGCGCTGTTGATGATCGCGGCTACCACCCCGACGATCGCGACCACGACCGCAGAGATGATCACCCACTCGACCGCTGATGCACCGCGGTCGAGCTCGCCATTGCGCACGCGCTGCAGGCGGCCTTGCAAGAAAGTCACCAGAAAAGCGACGGCCGGGTGGCCGTACTCCGTGCGGTCCTTGAACCGGCTCATAGTTCCAATCCCTTCAACTCAACGTTAATGCCAGGAGATGCACGACAGGCCCTGCTCGTCAGACCTTGAAGACACGCATGGCGGCCGGATAGATCAGGAAGACGAGGAAGCCAGCGCACAGCAGCAGCTGGGCGACGAGCATCGATTGCGACTTCTCCCCCGCGCTGCTCTCTATCTCGGCAAGCTCGCGGTGACGCATGGTCTCCGCGCGGGATCCCAGGGACTCGCGGACCTTTGCACCGTCGTCCGCAACCAGTGCCAGGGACGCCGACAGATCCTTCAGCTCCTCGATGCCCAGCTCCTCGCCGAGTTGCCCGAGCGCCTCCCACTGACTGGTACCCGTGATGCGGGCATCTGCCAAGCACGCGCGGATCCGCCGCAGCGCCCATCCATCGCTCACCTCGGCCGCAGCCATCAGTGCCTCGGGGAGTCCGCGCCCGCCCGCAAGGTTCATAGCCACCAGGTCCAGGTATGCTCCGACGACCCTGCGCAGGTCACGCCGCTTGGCCGTCGCATCGCGCCGCACCTCAAGGTCCGGCAGTACGAAGAACACCGCGGCGAAAAGCAGGGCAAGCCAGATGGGGATGACCGGGCTGCTCCCCATGCCAATCGTCCAGGCGACAGCGAAGAGGAACGGGCCGAAGAACAGACCCACCGCGGACAGCATCACCTTCGTCGCGAGGAACCCTTCCCAACTGCGGTCTAGCACAGCCAAATCCGCACGCAGCGACCGCTGCTGCCAGCCCTGTTGAACGTAGAAGTCCGCGACGCGCTGGCCTACGCGAGCCCGCACTCCGCTGTTGTTCACCACCGGCGCGCTGCTGCCCGTGCGTCGTGACGCTCGTAGGGCATCGATTCGTGCGACCTGGGCGACCGGGCCGCGTCGGGTGGGCATCAGGGCCCGCACCAGCGCGTAGATGCCCAGTCCGAGAACAGCGCCGAACAATACGGCAAGGGTCATCGGGTAGGAGCCTCCCACCGTTGCTCAGCCGGAGCACCTGCTGTCCCGGCAAGCAGCTCGTCCCGCTGCAAGAAACGATCCGGCGTTTCGATCCGCGACAGCTTGCGCAGCCACCAGAACCCGGCCGCGAACAGTCCACACACACACGCCAGCACCAGCTGGCCAACCGGCGTCCCATACGGCTTGACGAAGTCCCGGTTGAAGACAGCAAGTCCCAGGACGAACGCCACCGATACCCCGATGACGATCTGGACGCTGCGCCGGGTACTGGCACGCTGCGCCATGACACGCTGACGCATGTCGACCTCCTCTCGGGCCGATTTGGCCAGGGCGCCGAGCACCTCCCGCAAGCCGGGACCGCGCAGCCGGGCGTTGAGGATGAGAGCCGCCACCACAATGTCGGCGGACGGGTCATTGAGGTCGTCGGCAAGCTGGTGCAGTGCGTCGGCCAACGGCGTACGCGAGCGCAGCCGATCCACGAGCGCGTCCAGGTGCGGGCGCAGCGCCGGGGCAGCGGCACGGGCGGAGGCGGGGATTGCCTGCTCCAAGCCGACGGCGCCAGCGATGGTGTCTCGCAGCGACTCGGTCCACGCTGCCAGTGCCTCGACTCGGCGCATTCCGGCCCGTTCCTCCGCTGCCCCGCCAAAGAGCCGGTCCCAGGCGAACACCAGGACACCAGCAGCGATGCCGAGAATGGGCCATCGGGTGAGAAGGAGTACGAGCAGCCCCGCACCAATGGCTAGCGAAACGCGACGGGACACAAGTCGCAGCAGTTCAGAGGGGTCTCGACGACGGGTTCCTGGCTTGACGGGCAGGCCACGGATAGCCGCGACGAGCAGTGCGATCCCGCCACCGACGGCGGCGCCGCACAGCAGCCCGTACAGCACGGGGAGCGAGAAGACTCCGGTCAGGTTCATCAAACGGTCACCAGGCTCCCGCGGGTTGGTAGCCGTACGCGAGAAGTTCGTCAAGGCAGGAGATGGGAGCGTGCGGGCGAGGCTGCCCGCCCGGGCCTTCGGCAAAGACCTCACTCGACAGCACCCGGCCGTCAACGCCGTTGACCTCACGTATGGAGGTCACGAGGCGGCGCAGGGTGCCGCCACGCGCATAGTCATTGCGGCGCTCGACGAATACGACGAAGTCGATGGCACCCGCCACCAGCATCTGGGACGCCTCGATCGGCAGCCGCTCCTGAGCCTGAAGCGCGTAGGTGGAGATGCGGTTGAATACTTCGGCGGAGCTGTTGGCGTGGATGGTCGACAGCGAGCCGTCGTTGCCCTGCGACATGGCGTTGAGCATGGTGACGATCTCATCGCCAAGGACCTCGCCGACGATGACCCGCGACGGGTTCATGCGCAGGCTGCGCCGCACGAGCTCGGCCATGGTGATGGCGCCCTTTCCCTCGGAGTTGGGCAGCCGCTCCTCAAATGCCACCACATTGGGGTGCAGTTCGGGGAACTGGTCAAGCCCGAGCTCCAACGCCCGCTCCACAGTGATCAGCCGCTCGTGCGGGTTGATCTCATTGGCGAGCGCCCGCAACAGCGTGGTCTTCCCCGCGTTGGTGGCTCCGGCGATCATGATGTTCTTGCGGGCTGCAACGGCCGCGGACAGGAAGCGACCGATTTCCTGAGTGAGCGTGGCATTGCCCACCAAGTCGGAGAGGAAGACCTTGCCCAACCTAGCGCGGCGGATGGACAGCGCCGGGCGCCGGGTGACGTCCATGACCGCGGAGAGCCGCGAACCGTCCGGCAGCCGCAGGTCCAGCTGCGGGTTCGCGGTATCGAAAGGCCTCGAGGACAGCCCGGAATAGGCACCCAGCACCTGTATGAGCTCGATCAGTTCTTCATCAGTCTCGGCGACGGGCTCGCCGCGCACCTCACGCCCGTCCGCGTAGCCCACGAAGACGTGATCACACCCGTTGATGTCGATGTTCTCGACATCCGGGTCATCAAGCAGGGGCTGCAGGCGACCGACACCGAAAAGGGCGGCGTGTACAGCAGCCGCATACGCCTCCTCCACCTCCGCGTTGGGCGGGGTACGGCCGACCGAAATCTCAGCCCGCGCGTACTCCTCAAGGATCTGCGCGATCACGGCCCGCGCGAACTGACGCTCGTCCTCGGCGGACATCGGCTGGTAGCCGGACGCCTGATCGAGGCGGCGCTGCTCGGAGATGCGGTCGCCCGCCTCCTGCCGGAAACGCTTGACCAACTGGTGGTCGACTGCGCTCACGGCTGAGCCCCATTGCTGTAAGCCGCGTTGTAGGAGGCTGCGAGATTGAACCGGTGGAAGACATCGCCAGCGACCTGACGGACGGAGCGGATGACGAGCGACTTGTCCAGCCGCCCACGGCGCCGACCCGCCAGCTGCTCTGCTCCGGCCGGGTCGTAGGCGATCGTGCCGACAACCTGAGCGCCGGTCTGCGCGGCCATCAGCATGTCGTTGACCTGACGCGCGATCCGATCACCCCCACCCGGCTCCGCGAGCAGCAATACGCCGATCGGCGGGAATCCCAACTGGGACCCTGCCCGGTGACCACCGTGCAGCTTCACCGACAAAGCAGCGGCGCGGTCCCGCACTCGCGCCAACTGCTCAGGTTCGGTACGCGTCAAAAGCAGTACGAGGGAAGCATGAGACAGAAGTTCAAGTACAGGGCTTTCCGCACCGATCCGGCCGCAGTCGGCTATGACATCGGCAGTACCCTGCGGAGAGTCGGCGAGGGCCGCGAACGACCTGCCAAGGATGGGCCACAGTCCCGTAAGGCCAGCTGCCTGCTCGGATCCGGCCAGACCTACCAGTACGTCGAGCCCGCCTGCGATCGGCTGCGCATGATCCCACAGCTGCTCAGCGACCAGACCACGTCGGGCCGTCGCGCCGAGCGACAACATCCCCGTATTCGGATCAAGTGCCCCGCCATGCGCGGCAGCACTGCGGTAGACCAAGTCCCCCCCAGCTGGATCCACTTCGGCGAGAAGCGCACGGCGCGGCCACACCGCAGCCAGCGCGACGGCCGTGGTGGTGACGCCCGGCGAGCCCTTGTCAGCGGCGAGAGCGATCAATGCCATAAGTTCAACTACCGTCAACTACCAGAGGTGCCGCTGGGCACGACGACGAGGGCGACCTGCCCGGCAGACGCGGCCTGAGTAAGGGCCGCAGCATCCCCGTTGGCGACTACAAGAGTGACAGGAAGGTCGCCACTGCCAATGGTGTCACCAGAAGGTGGGGTAGCCGACTGGACCTTGGCGTTTGCGGTAATGAGATTGCTGCTCGCAGCACCAGCGCCACCGGTACCGGCGCCTCCAGCGCCTCCTGCCGTGCCGTTACTAGACGGCTTGCTGCCATCAGCGTTGACTCGGTAGGCAGCGACGTTGTCTCCAGCCGCCAAGCCTGCTGGGTACTGGCCGTCCTTCAGGGACAGACCGACGATGACCTTGCCGTCTGCGAGTCCCTTGTCCTGCGTCAGCATCTCACCCACGAGCGGAGTGTTGGGCAGGATGTCGGTGGCAGCGCGGTAGTCGCCGAGAGCGTTGCGCTGCGACCATTGGACATAATTGACACCTGTACCACTGGCTACATCGACCTCCACCATCGCAGAAGCCGGGATCGGCTGACCAGCGGCCACTCGCTGCGTAATCTTGACGGCCTCGGTCTTGTTCCCAGCCCGCAACACCAGCACGGTCGCGCCCAGTGCTCCCACGAGGATCAGCAGTGCAGCAAGAGCGGCGAGAGCGGGCTTGCGCTCACGCGGAGCTACAGGAAGCCGCTCGCCAACAGCCGCAGCCGCCCCGACAGCCCTGTTGGCACCTCCGCCAGCAGCGGTGCGTTCCTTCGTCTTCAACGCCACTTCCCCGTGTTGCCGATCAATTGGAGCGCGGCGGAGTGCAGCGGCAGCACGTCTGGAAGTTCTGACCCATCTATCTGGACCAGGCTCCGGCGCCGCTCCCCCCGGCTGTGACGGCGACTCACCGTCTGTCAAGCCATCGCACCGTATCAGTGAGCGACTGACACCCTCAAGCAGCCCTGAACAGCGGGAGTTTGACGGCCCAACATAGGGCTCAATCAATCACCGCTTGCCCTGGTTGCTCCCGGTGCGCTTGCAGTAGGACCGCCACACGCTCTTGGCGTAAGCCCTACAGTTGACGTCAGCACCACCGCCTCCACGAGACAACTGGGTTGCCAGTCAAGATGTAGAGCGTCAAGTGTCACTGACGCCCCATCGGTGCGGCGGTAACGTGCGGGCTGCACCACGCACTGTCCGCGCACTACAGGGGGAGACCGTCGTGTCTCGTAGCACGTTGCCTATCGCCATCGCCATGACCACGGCCGCTGTTGTCGTGCTCACCGCCTGTGGCAGTGGCTCATCGCCCAAGCCATCGGACAAGATTGCTGGCGCGGACAGCGGCTCGCCCTCAGCCTCGTCACCGACGGCGCTCAAGGGCGCGCCCGAGATCAAGCTGCCATCCGATGTCAAGGTCGAGATTGAAGACCCGACATCCAAGGATGCGACCACCTCGACAGCTATCGCCGACCTCAAATACGCGATCCTCGCGCTCCGCGACGGCTTTGCCCAGGGTAATGGCCAAGCGGACTCGATGGTGCACGCCTATGCGATGGACGCAGGCATCTACTGGGCTAAGCGAATCCAGAAGATCAAGGCTGAAGACAAGACCATCACAGGCACATACCGCTACTACGACCTCGATGTGAGCCTAAACGGGAAAGATACTGCCGCCGCCCACTACTGCGAGGACCAGCGTCAGGCGTTCAGCAAGGACATCAAGACTGGCAAGGTGTTCCGGACGACGCCCAGCAACAACGACTTCTATCGATTCACGGTGTTCCTGACGAAGAACGCTTCGGGGACCTGGCAAGTAGCCAGGGAAAGTTGGACTCAGGGGGACAAGTCATGCATTCGCGCCTAACGAGGTCCGCGACGCTCACGTTCGCGGCCACCCTGATGACCGCAACCGTCATGCTTCCGAGCCAATCGGCTTGGGCAGATGACGGCGGCAACGGGGGTAGCTCATCAACGACGCCACCATCCCAGGGCAAGACCGAGTCACCCGACACCATATCGGCCGAATCCCACGTACAAGTGGTGGGCAGCCCGAACAATAACGGCACCCCCATGACCTCCTCGGACACGTCCTGGAGTCCCCCCGTCTGCTGGTATGAGCCACGCTACACACCCGATGAGTACAAGAAGAGCTGGGACGACGCCTACCGTCAAGCGGGGAGCTTCGAGCGCTACGTCTGGGAGGAACAGCAGCAACTTCAAAAAATCGACTACAACAGAGGGAAAGACGGCCTGTGGTGGCATCTAACCTACCGCCAGGGAATATCCCTAGACGAAATGAACTCCTGCAAGGAGATGCAAGGGGACATCTGGGTCCCTAAGGGCGACCCGACTCCGCCAGACGGCGCTATAACTCCAGAGATCCTCTCCAAGATCGCTTACGCAGCGACCAAACTCCCCGCGCCTCCCGTGGAGTTGAGCCCATCAGCTGGCAACCAGGTCGTAAATCTGCCCACCTACATAAAGTTCAACAAGCAGCTCGACCGTGTCTGGGTTACCGCATCGATCGACTACCGAGGCTTGAACATCGCTGCCACCACGGTAGCAACACCGGTCGCGTTCAAAGTCGACGCTGGCACTCCTGACGCCGACCCACAATCGTGTACGTACGACCTGACGAAGTCGTCCTCTGGATACCAGGTAGATTCATCCAACGCGCCCTGCAACATCACGTACCGAAGGTCCTCAGGATCCAGCACCTACCCCCTCAAGGCGCAGATAACCTGGAAGGTGACGTGGACCGCATCCACGAATCCGGACGGTGCGCCACAACAACCTGCCCTTCCCGACGGGCTCTCCACATACAACGAAGACGTCACCGTCAAGGAAATACAGACCGTCGTCCGCTGACGGTCCCAAACCACCTTACGTAAGTCGGTAACCCACGGCAGTGGCCAGCACCCCGCAGGCCACTGCCGCCGTGGTCTATCCACCGGGCGACGCAGACCCTGCCCGGACACCTTGTGGAGCGCACGTGGCGTTGAGACTTACTCCAGCTCCAGGTGCACAGCCAGCCGCTCGGCAAATAGTTCGGCCAATGGGCATACAACTGACCACTGGGCGGCAGCAGCGCAGAGCCCAGTGAGTCGACCGCTTCCTACAGGTCTTCGTTTTCCGGGCAGTGCTCGAGGAGTTCGCGAATCTCGTCCGCGGCAGCGGCTATCTGGTAGTCCCGGTCGGGGGCAGATAATCGTCAAGCACAGCGTCTTGGTGGAAGTAAGGACTTAAGCAGGCCCGAAAGGGCCGATCTCTCATTTTTCGCGGGCTACGAGATGCTCCGGCCCGACTAGTTGTGCCCGTGGTATTTGCTGTCCTGGTTCGCCTGGTCCTGCTGCGCCTTCGCGATCAGTTGCTTTTCCTCTGGCGGGAACGAGTCGAAGAGCCGGGTCAATGAACTCATCCGGCCATTGAAGTCTCCGGCCCACTTGTCCGCCGCCGATCCCACCCAGGTTTTACTCATGAGCTGGTTAACCTTGGTCAACGCTTCCCTGATGTTTCCCGCTGCTGTCTCGATCGCCGCCATGTCCTGTCGACACTGAGCGTCGAGTCCATTTTTATCCTGCATCAGTGAAATCCCTCTCAAGCGCGTCTTAAGTGACCTGATGGACGGCTTGTTTACGCTCGTCGATAGGTGTCCGCCGCGACGATGCCTCTCTCACGAGGCGGTCGGAGTGGGGGATGGCCCGCAGTACGAACTTGGCCATTTTACCTTTGCCGCATCCATCCAGTCCCTCAGGGTCTTTCCACCGTAGACATTCTCTGCGTGAGTGAACTGCCAGTTCCCGAAGTCTCCTGCGGGGAGAACTTTACCGTTCTTAAACCAGCTCTGACCTTCGACGTCCCGTTCGGGGATCACCTTCTTTTCAATTAGGCATTGCGTCATAGCCACCTGATAGTAGAGCCCCCCGTAAGGCGCCTGACTTGGGGAGGGATGCCCTCCCCCTGAGTTGCTACATCCAGTCATCAGTGTGAGCACGGCGAAGGGGAGGATGACTGACTTCATACGCCTCACGCCGCCACGCAGGCTCCGAATATTCATACTCATTGCTCTGCCCCTATCGCCTGAACGGCACTGTTGATCCAGGTGTCAAGAGATTGCCCAGAATAGGAATCAGATTTGTGCATCTGGACCCAGGTTCCGAAGTCACCATTAGCGACAACGTGTCCGTCTTGATACCAGGAAGCATCGGCTGGCGGATGTATCTGGCCTGCATCGATGAGCCCTTGGATAACCGGAACTTGAACCCACTGCTTGTCCTTGATGAAATCTTTGTCGGTTTGCTGAAGAGCTGCAGCAGGGTCGCCTTGGGGGAGCTTTGGCTGCGCCCAGTAATTACCGGAGGCCATCAGCGGGTTGGCGATCTTTGTGGCGACGGCCCCTACACCTGCCTCCGGCGCCGGGATCGCGGTCAGGCCGGTGGTCAGGATATTCATCAGCATCTCATTCTCCGTAAGGGCTGATGACTTTGCTTCTTCCGCACTGAAGTGGTTCTCGCCTATCGCCGTTTGAACCATTCCAGACAGGCGCCCCATGTTCTCCAGCCATTTCTGACCGTCTTGGATCTGCTGGCCGACGGCACCGCTGATCCTCGCGTCCATACACCCCTTCAGCCGTCCCGCATCTTGTGGATCATGCGTGGCTTGACGCAGGAACGCATCCAATTCATCTCTCTGAACCTGCGCGAGCCACACACCGTTGTCCAAATACTGCCCGTCAGCGAAACCCTCCGCAGCCGAGTAGGAGAGGTCCGCGGTATGCGCATCAGCGATTTTGACGAACGCCTCCCGGATGCTCTTCGGCAACACTTGGTCAGGCTTGCTGGGGTCAAGCTTTCCGGTCACCTGGACGATGTTCACCAGAGCAGCGGCGGAGAGTTTTGCGTCGTCGGAGTTGCCGAACTGGGCGGAGGTGGCGGCCTGGAGGAACGCGGCGACGTGGTTAGACAGGTCGACCCCTGGGATAGCGGCGACTCCCCCGTCCACGAGCCCACCCGAGGGCTCTTGGTACGAGTCGCCAGGCGTCTGCCAGCCGTTGTTGAGCAGATCGTGGGCATAACGCTCGCCGTTGGGGCCCCCGAGTACGAGGCGCGCTGCGTAGCCGTTCTGTGTAGCACGGTCCAGGACTGCACACGCGGGATCGAAGTCGGCCAGCATCGACTGGAGCTCCACCTTTTGTTCGTAGCTGGCGATCGAATTATCTGGGACGTGGATCAGTTGGACATCAGGGGTCGGAACCTCGAGAGTGCCCGATTGACGCGCGTCAAGCTCCGTACGAGTCATGGCCGCCAGCACGGTCGGATCCCACTTGTCGCCCGAGGGGCCGTACTTGAAGAGCATCGCCGCCGACCATATGTCGCCAGTCGGGGGGTTGGTCAGTTGTGCCAGGTAGTCGGGGGCCGGATGCGGATAGTTGCCCTGAACTGCGAGCCGACTCATGATCTGCGTCGACTGTGCGAACTGCGCGAGGAGCCCCTGCGAGTCCTTGCTCAGGACGACGCCGTCATGGGCGTCCTCCGCATGCAGGGCGTTGGCTGTCTTGGCGAGCTCACCGAGACCGCCGGAGAGCATGAACGCCGTCATGTAGGCCGAATCGCCCTGATGGTCGGTCATCGACTGTGCGATGTCGGTGATGACTTGGCGCGATCCAGGATCGTTCGGGTTGTCGACCGCCTTCTTGAGCTCAGCTGCCTCCTGCTGAGCCTCCTGCGTCGGGTTGATGTCGCCGGTGTTCCAGGGGATGCTGACCCAGTCTCCGCTCGGGGTGCACATCGTGATGCTGCCCTGACGCAGAAGGTTGGCCGCCTCGTCGGCGCGCAACGTCATGTCGTGCGCGTCTTGGCCGACCTGAGCGGCCTGGACGGCAAGCTGGCCGAGGTCGAGCGTGCCACCCCAGTTTGAGAAGTTGGTCCGTATGATCGGCCCGTTCTTGGCGATGGCATCTGCGAGATCTTTCAGCCGATTGGCCAAGAGTCGAACGCGATGCGGATCCACCCCGGCAAACTCGCTCATACCCACCCCCGGTGTCGTTGCGATCACTGCCGCGTGCACGCATGGCAATCCGTCCCCGATGTCGATGGACAGTAAGGTTACGCACCGCGCTGACAGTCAGCGATCCCCTCACGTTAGCAACCCAAACCTTCGTGCTGGGAGCGACTACGCTCCAGACCAAGCAACTGCGAGGCACCATCGATTGCATCGATCGCTTGGGTGCGTACGGTGCAGTAGCGTCGGCGGCAAGGCGTCAGGTCCGCCAAGGTCTGTCGGAAGGCAGCTTGACGTTCTGCGCGACCGAGATGCGCAGCCAGCGAGCGTAGTCCCAGATGCTGTCGTCCAGCTCGATCAGCCACTGGTCCGGTGTCAGCTGGTAGGCATTGTTGATGACACGACGTTTCACGCCGTGGTTCTCGCCCCAGGCCGCGAGAGCGCCTGTGGTAGCCGCAGCGCGAGCTGCCTCCTGGTCACCATCCACGGGATGGACGAACGGCTCACCGAACGAGTAATCCCTCGACCTCCTGTGTGTCTCGATGACCACAACCCATCCAGCCAACTTCTCCCCCAACCGGCGTTCCCTGCCGTCGAGTTCACCTAACCTCGTCCAGCGCCATCTGACGCCGTACGCTACCGTCCCTGTGACGGACGAGGTGTCCGTCGACTTCCGTCACACGGGGAGGGAACTATGAGCGGCAGCAGCGGCGGCATGGTTGGTGCTGATCTCGACCAGTTGAAGAAGATGGTCGGTGACTTCATCACCCACAGGGAGGACCTGGACCGTATCTTCAAGGCCCTGGACACCATGTCGCAGAACAGCCAGGACTTCTGGAAGGGTCCGAACGCGGAGAAGTTCCGGACCGAGTGGGCGAGCCTGAGGCCGCACTTCGGCAAGGTCGTGGACCTGGTACACCAAGCGCACCAGGCGACGGACGCCCAGTGGAAGGGTATCTCCGCCGCTGTGGGAGCGGGCGGCCACTGAGCGACCTGCTCTCCTGAGGTCACGAAAGCGGTTGGCGCGGTCCGCCTTCAAGTGGGCCGCGCCAACCGCTTTGTCGTCTCCCCATCTGCGCTTATCGGCGGTCTATGACTGCCTGCACTGGCATCGCCGCACCATCGGCAACAAGAATCCCTCGGCCGGCTGGTCCGGCGGACGTCGCACGTGGCAGGCGGACTCCGAAGAGTTCGCCGGCGTCCACGGTGGGGGCGAGGAGCAGTCCGTTGCGGCTGCGGCGAGCCTCTACGGCGAAGCCTCGATATTGGGTTGCCAAGGCCTCGGTGGTCCCGGCGACGACGACTGCGTGGTCGCCGTCGAGGCCGGTGCGGATGACCTCTTGCAACGCCGAGTCCAGCGGGGTGTCGTATAGGAGTTCTGCGTCGTCCACCGCGACCACGTACTGGCCGTCCTGGGCGCCTGAGAGGAGATCGGTCAGCTCCCGCTCGGAGGCATCGCTACCCAGCGCACCGAGGACACCAGGCTCGCCCTCCAGGTCCTTGAGAGGCGAGCGTTTTGGCGTGATCAGTACGACGGGGACGCCGCGGCTGGCCAGCGAGCGTGTCATGGCGATCAGCGTGGTGGACCGACCGGACTTGGACGGTCCCGCGATGACGAACCCTGGTCCGGACTCCGACAGGTCCACTCCGTGAGGTGCGAGTTCGTCGCCGCCGACACCTACGAGCGCCCACAGGCCCGATGGGGAGACGAACTCCGGGTCGAGCGCGAGGGCTTCGCGAGCCGTGGTCCGGGCCGGGAGAGCATCCACACGCATCGGCCGGAGCCGTCGCGCAGGCCGCCGGTAGCGGTCCCGCGCCTGCTTCGCGATCTGTTGGACCATCTCGACCTGGGCCTTGCCTGAAGGATCCGAGGCGAGCAGCGCGATTTGGCACTCCTGCACTCCGTCGTCGGTAAGCCGCAGCGCCCGTCCCGACGGCATGTCCTTGGGAATGGCTCGGGGGTTGATTCCCGCCATTCCATAGTCGTTCGGGTCGGTGAGGCGCAAGATCAGCCGATCTCCGAAGGAAGAGGTCATGGAACCGGTCATGCCGCTTCGGTCCGCAGTCATCACCACCCGCAGGCCCACTGCCGGGCCCTCGCGGAAGAGGCGGGTCATGGCGTCAAGGAGCTTGCCGTAGTCGTAGTTCTCGAAGGTGGAGACATAGCCTTCCCAACCGTCGAGCAGCAGCACCATCCACGGCAGCCGGTCCTCCCCTTCCTCCGATGCGCGCTGTTCGGACACGCTGGACATGCCCAGGTCGGCCAGGAGCTGTTGGCGTCGCGTCACTTCGCCTTGAAGGCGGCTGAGCAGCCGTACGAGCCGCTCGGTTTCGTCCCGGGTGACGATGCCTCCGCAGTGCGGGAGGCGGGTGAGCGGCAGCAGCACGTTGGCGCCGCAGTCCACCCCGTAGATGTGCACGTCGGCTGGTGACGCGGTCATTGCCAGGGACGCCGCGAGGGTACGCAACGCGGTGGACCGGCCCGAGCGCGGACCACCGATGATCAGAAGGTGCTCGCCGTCCACCGGGTCGAGCGAGAGCGGGGCGCGGGCCTGGCGGGCCGGGACGTCGACCACGCCGAAGACGGCTGGCGGCACGTCTCCGTGCTCGGGGGGCGTCGCCTCGAGTAGCTCTGCGACGGTGATCTGCTCCGGCAGCGGTGGCAGCCAGGGGCTGTGGGGCTCGCCGAAACCCAGGCGCTGCGCGCCGGTGCGGATGGCGTCGACCAGGACGGCGAGGTCGGTCTGCATGGTGCCGTCGTCACCGTCGTCCGTGACCTTGGGCAGGGGTCGTCCGACCGAAGCCCAAGGCAGTGGAACTGCGCTGGTGGTCGGCCTCGACGACTGGCCGGGACGCCGTCCGCCGATACGCGCCGACTGCACCGCGACCAGCGCCTGGGCGCCGGAGCGTACGTACATCCGGCCAGGCGTCGTCTTCGAGATGCTTGCGGCGTCTGGCGAGTCGATGACGTCCGACGACTCGCCTGCGTCCGTCACACGCAGCGCGATACGCAGGTTGGTGTTGGCGCGGATGTCGGCGCTGACGACACCAGCCGGACGCTGGGTGGCGAGGATCAGATGCACACCGAGCGAACGGCCTCGGCGGGCGATGTCTACAAGGCCGGCGACGAAGTCTGGAAGTTCGGCGACGAGGGAGGCGAACTCGTCGATGACCAAGACAAGTCGGGGCATCGGTTCGAGCTCGGGGCGCAGCCGTCGGGTGTCGGTGTAGTCCTCGATGTCCTTGGCGCCTGCTTGGAAGAAGATTTCCTCGCGGCGCCTGAGTTCGGCGGCGAGCGAGGCAAGAGCGCGCTCGGTCAGGTGCGCGTCGAGGTCGCTGACCATGCCGACGGTGTGCGGTAGCCGTGCGCAGTCCAGGAAGGCGCTGCCGCCTTTGTAGTCGATGAGGACGTAGTTGAGGGCGTCAGGCCGATTGTGGACGGCGAGGGAGGTGATGATCGTCTGGAGGAGCTCGGACTTTCCTGCGCCGGTGGTTCCGGCGACGAGGGCGTGCGGGCCGTCGCCGCGGATGTCGAGGGAGAAGGTGCCGTCGGCTCCAACGCCGATGGGGGCAGTGGTGGTGGCGCCTCCGGCCCGCCAGATGCGTTCGATGTCGGCGCCGGTCGGGTCGGGCATGTTCAGTAGGGTCAGCAGTCGTGCGGCCGTGGGCAGGGCGCTGTCCGCGTCGTCGCGGCTCACGTCGCGGATCGGTGCGAGCGAGCGTGCGACCAGCTCAGACCAGGGGCCCGAAACTTGGTCGGCGAGGATGTCCCCGAGTGCTTCAAGTCCACTGCCTCGCAGGTGGATACGGTCGGTAGAACCGGGGCCCCAGCAGATGGCGACCTGACACTCCTCGGGGAGGAGGCGCTCGTCCTCATCGAGGCAGAGTGCGATGATCCCGTGCAGCGGCCCCTCCTGGAGAAGCTGCGGGACGCCGGGTACCCGGCGCAGCAGGCGCGCGCCGTCGAGGACGACGAGGATGTACGGGTCCGGGCGCAGCTGTGCGGCACCGCCCAACTGGGAGCTGCTGGCCTTGCGCCGGTTGAGCTCGTTCAGCAGCTCGTTGACCCGGCGCCCGACGGTCTCAGAGTCGGTACCGACGAGGGCAACACAGTCCTGCCCCTGCTGTGGCCTTGCGTGGGGCAGCCAGCGGACCCAGTCCCAGACATCCCCGGAGTCGCGGACCGAGGACAGGACGACGAGGGAAAGATCGCGCGGGCTGTGGAGGACGACAGCCTGGGCAGCAAGCCAGCGTGCGGTGGCGAGTGCTCGCCTGCGTTCTCCTGCGAGTCCCGCCACTCCGAGCTTGGTGAATGGCAGGGCGACGGGTACGTCATGGACCTGGGGTACCTCTGGGGGCGGGTCGTCCGATCCAGCTCGCGGCCCGGGGACGAGTTCGATATCCGCGGGGAGGTCCGCGACGCCGATGCGTAGCAGCAGGGCGTCGGGATCCGTGATGCGCCGCTCCCACAGGCGGCGGCGCGGTCCGGTCGCGAACAACAGTAGTGAGGCGGCATCGGGGTGCGCGGTGCGGCGATCGTGCTGATTGAGCTGCGTGAGGCGGGCCAACTCGGCTTCGTACTTGGCCTTTTCTTCTTTGTGCTCCTTGAGGGAGGTCCGGTGCTTCTTCTTGCCCTCACGGTTCTGGCTGAACCATTCCCCGATCATCATGAGTGGGGTCATCGCGCAGAACAGCAGCGAGTAGAGCTGCTTGGAGGTGAGGTACATGACCAGCCCGAAGAGCGCCGGAGCGATCATGGCGATGATCCGGAAGGGCGTGCGCTCCGCCTTGCCGGGGGGCTGCGGGACCACGAGTCGAGACCGCTGGGGTAGGGAGTTCAGCCGCGGCGGACGGTTGTAGGCCAGGCCGCCCTCCCCCATGGGGGCGAGGTGTGCGTCAGGCTCTGCCGGGCTGTCGAGTACGAACAGGGATGCGCCACATTTGACGTGTGCGCCGCGGGGCCATTCCCGCTCGCCTTCGACAGGTTCGTTGTCAAGCAGGACCTGGGCTCCGGGCGCCCGCGGTGCCAGCGTCACCGATCCATCAACAGCGACACCCACACGCAGAGCTTCGTCCGGAAGCTGGGAGTCGGGGACGTTGATGGTGCAGCGGTCGGCTGAGCCGATGGTGGTGGTGCCGATGGCGAGACGAGCGACCCGACCGGAGCCCGGGCCACCAACGACCCGCAACTCGTAGTGACCCGATGGTTCACCTGCGCGCAGGTACGGGCCGATGGTGTCATCGGTGGATATGCGCATGCCGTCGCGCAGCACGTGCGTGACAGGCGCCTCAGGATCACACTGCTGGCCGTCGGCCCACAACGCGGCGGGGGCGGGCCCTCTACCGCCGCGCCCGGCATCGGCAGGCGTGCCGGGGAAGAGATGAACGACGGATGAGGCAGCGGTGGGCCGCTCCAACGTGTCCACCAAGTCGGCGATGGTGGCGGAGTCATCCGCGGTCAGCAGAACGTCCTCGGGTTCCGCTCCTTGTTGAACCACCGTCACTGACACTCGCATGAACTGCGTTCCTCCCCGGGGTCAACGGTGTAGCTACCGCACTCGTACGCCCGCAGAGGCTATCTCGCCGCCAGCAACCAGGCTCTCCGCAGCAGCGCGGGCCGCCAGTAGGTGTTCGACCGCGCACCGATCCGCCCTGTTAATGCGCTTGTCGCCCAACTCCAAGGGACTCATCGACTACCGCCTCCCGACGAGATGGCGACAGGGCCTCCCCGGTTCGCAATGAAGTCGGCGACTCCACCCCTTGTCTGCGATGGCCGACCGAGTGCGGAGCCTGGCGCGAACCGGTATGCGGAAAGCTCAGAGTGAACCCATCGTCATGTGGACGGCCCCATCCCCACCGCTAGCATCTCTTCCATCCGAACACATCATTGATGCCAGGGAGTTGACGGTGGGGGGCCAGGACAACGAGTCGGCGGCCAGCTTGAAAGGGCGCGCCGAGACCCTGCGTTCATGCGCGCGTCGCGCACGAACTGCCGCGAAAGCACTGGGCGGTTACTTGGACGGCCCTGTGAGGCAGGCCACGGCCACCGGCAAGGACACGATCTGGATCGGTCCTTACGCCACCGACACCACCGCCACATTGCAGCAGCGGAAGAGCTCGCTGGGCAATATGGCCTCAGATCTACTCGCGGACGCCAAGCGCTGGGAGACCGAAGCCGACAACCTGGACGATCGCGCCAAGGCCGCTGGCCAGGGCAGCCACGGAGGGCACTGATGGCCTTCGTCGGCTTCAACCCGGCAAAAGTCCGCAAGCTGGCCGACGACCTGAACTCGGCAGCCCCAGGCGCCCAAACGCTGCACAGCAACATCGCTGGCATCCTGCACGACGCCCAAGCAGCGCTCGACGCTGGCAAGAAGGCAACGAACAGCCCGCAGTTGGAGCAGATACAGCGCACCGGATCGATAGGCATCGGCGGTTTGACCCCGGTCGCCCCGATCGGGATCGCCGCGCCCGTCGGCTTGCCTGGGCAGCTCGCGTCCGAACTTCCCTCCATCGCCACGGAAATGAAGTCGCGTTGCGACAAGGCAGAAGCCGCCAGGAAGGCCCACGGCTTCGGTCAGGGCATATCGCCGCTGGACGCGTTCAACGGGGTCACCCCGCAGCCGCCTCGCAAGCCAAAGAAGAAAGGCTGGTTCCAGAAGTACATCAGCGACCCCGTCAAGCACGGCATCGATGATGTCGGCGGCTTCATGGCGTCGGTCTTCAACTGGCGCAGCATGCTGGACGCCGGCTCAATGGCGCTCGGCACCTTCCTCATGGCCGCGGGCGCGGGCACCGAGATCGGTGGAACCCTGCTGGACGTCACCGGCGTCGGCGCCATCATCGGTGTCCCCGCGAATATCGCGGGAGTCGCCGTCTTCGGCACGGGCGCCGCGCTCGCGCTCTCCGGCCTCGGCGACTTCATCACCCAGATGTCCGACGGCGACTTCAACAACGCCTGGAGCAGAGACGGCAAGCAGGGCTCCACCGGCGGAGGCTCGGAGCTGCCACCGGTCTCGGAGGAGGACCAGGCGGCTTTCACGAAGAGCCAGGAGGATCTCGCCAGCCTCAGCAAGAACAAACAAGTCGCCCAAGTCAGCAAAGGCATCGAGAAGGACGGGCAGAAGTACAAGCCGGAGCGAGCCCTGCTGAAAGGGACGAAGCACGGAATCGACTGGACCGAAGGACCACAGCGCGCGAAGTTGTCAAACAATCCTCAGGGACGGTTCGGAAGCCCCGCCGATGTCAACTTCGCCACGGAGAAGGCCTCGGAACTCGGCCCCGGGAAAGAAGGGTTCTTCAAACTACCCGAAGGTAACGACTGCATCGAGTACATGCCAGACGGCTCGATACGCAAGCCCAACGCCCTCTTCGTGAAGGTCCGCCCGGACGGTACCGTTCACGCATACCCCACCACCAGATAGGCCAACGATGAACTTCTGGATCCAGACCGGAAACCCCGCGCTCCTGGACGTCGACGAGACCGCGGACAACATGGCGGACGCGATCACCCTGGTCTACCCGGCGGACACAGAGTTCATGATCCTGTCATGGAACCTGATCCCCGTAGCCGTGAACTACTGCGAGGACATCCAGGTCTTTGTGGATGACATCGTCGTGCTCTTGGAGAAGATCCAGGCCCCCGATTTCACCGAAGCCCACGTGTGCACAGGGGCCTCCTCGTTCTTCTCCGAGTGGTGGATCCGCCGGGACGGCAACCATCTGGTCATCGACTCCCGCTGGGACAGCGTCCTGGGGAACTACGAGTTCATGCTCAACGAGCGCAGCAAGCTCCACGTCGAGACGACCGTCTTCACCGGCGAGTGGCTGAAGGTACTCGGTCGGCTCGTCGACGACCTAACGACGAAGTCCGTGCGGATGGAGAACGAGGACACGTTCCGGCGGGCCCGGTCCCTGCTGGCCGCCTCGGGTGAGCGCGACGAGGCATGAGCCGGTGACCCAGCCCAATATCTTCGCACCCGACGCTGAGTGGCTGCCCGAGCTGCGGCATCTGCTCCAGGCATACCGTTCGGTGCCGGTGCCCGCTGAAGAATGCTTCGTCGACTCCGAGGAGGCACCGTCCCGGGGCATGCGCAGCTACCTGCGAGTGGCCGTCTACTACCCGGGCCGGGCGTTTCGGGCGGCCCGCGAGATCGCCGACGTCGTGCACCTCGGGATCAACCATTACGACGTCGCCGCGTGCCTCGCCACGATGCCACCCATCATTCCGCCGCGCGGCAAGGTCCGGGTGGACTGCCTCCTGGCAATGATCCCGTACCTGGCGGAGTTCGAGAACGGGGGCTACCGGGAGGAGCCCGCGCCACCCGACACCGCATGGGAGTGTCGCGAGCGGTACCCCAACCTCGGGATGCTGCTCGCTGCGCACTTCTCCCAAGACGATTCACTTGAACGCACCGCGCGCCTTGATGCCTATTTTGAGCACAATCCGGACTTTCGAATCGCAGCGGCGCTGCGGGAGTTGGAGGAGGCTCGGGAGATCTGCCCAACCGAAGCAGAACTGAAGAACGCAACCTCCGGCCTGGGCATGGACGCGCCACCTCCCGATGGGCAGCCATATACCGAGTGGCTCGACCACCTCGCGCACTGCCTGGCCGCTCGCCTGGAGTCCGTCAGCTACGAACGCCCGCACGGACTCAATCCCGCCTATCCGGCTCACGACATCCGCACCACCTGGTAGCTGGCGTGCACGCGGCGGAGAGATTGACGACGCCACCCTGCGCTTTGCCACTGGGCAAGGAAGCCACACAGCCGACTTGTGTTCACCAGCCGGAACGTCGCTACCGCGGAGCTTGACGGTCGGTGTCCCGGTGCTCGTGACTCACAGCCCCTGGAACCCATCGGAGCCAGAATCACCGTCGGAAGAGTGACTGGACTCTTGGCTTGCCGTGCCCAGCGGCTCCGCCGGGAGGTGCCGCAGGCTACGAATGCGACACCCGCGTGCGCCTCCGGTCACACCTCCAGCACCTGTGGCTGAGCAGATTCCGCGTGCACCCCATCACCGCGATCTCCGACTTGATCAACGAGTGCAACATCGAGATTCAGGAGCAGAATGAGCAGCGCCGGGCCGTTCAAGACAGTTGATGGCCGCCCCGTGCATAAGCGGCCGCGTCACTCCACTCGTTCAGCGCTCCACCTCACCCGGCTGCGTCCCAGGCACCTCCAGTTCCACGGACGCGTCCAGCTGCCGGTTGAGCCTACGCAGCCACAGCCGGTGCCTGAACCTGTCGAAAACCCCCGGGGCCGCCCCCAGGGTGCGTACGACGTCGTGGTCCGGACCGGAGCGGGGGAGGGCGCGGCAGACCCGCACAGAGCCCATTCCCTGGATCATGAGGCTGTTGACCACCGCGCGAGACCGAAAGTCGGCCAGCTGGTCCCGTCTTTCCTTGGGCAGGCGGTCCAAGAGCTGTGCGTCCAGGTACACGGAGCCGTCAGGCCCGAGCGACCCCATCGCCCTGGCCTCCCGCCGTTGGTAGCCAGCGCCTGACGCCCCGCACGACCAGCTTCGGTAGTGGCCGGGGTTCCCGAAATAGTAGGTCTCGTAGTACTCATGGCGCCGCGCGCCCTTCCAAGATGCAAGCTCCACGAGGTGGTTAGGGTGCAATGCTGCGACCAAGTCGGCAAACCTGGTTCGCCCGAGGTGAACCGTGAGGACCACCCCGTTGGAGAACAGCTCCGAGCCAATGCGGATCTTCGGGTGGAACCGTCGGTTGGTTGTGGTCAATGAGTACGCGATCACTTCGGACTCGCCGCTCCAGGTGACCAGGTAGCCGTCATTCGCGAGCGGCCAGACCCGCTCGGTGACCTCACGCGTCGCGGCCACGATCACGGTCGGGTCCGCGTCGAGGCCCGTCAGCTCCTCGGCATCCGCACGAAGCTCGAAGGCAGGTTGCCCAAAGAGCTGCTCCACGTAATCAGGGCGGACCCGCGGTGCCAACTTGCCGAACTTACGAGTCCACGTGAGCCGTCTCCCTGGACCCGCCTGCCAAAGACCGGTCACGGTCCGCCAAAAGGTCAGCGCCGCCACGACGGCACCCATGAGCTTGGCCGTGTCGCCAAGCGTGCCTATCCAATTCACGGGCAGCAGTGTGCCGCCAGAAGGCCTGGCCGACGACTTCCGTGACGGGCAGCGGGCGAGGTGTCGTGACTGGGCGTGTACAGAATCGCGCCCGCCGCCCCACCCATGCCAGTAGTTGCGGTGCCCTCGACCAGCTCATGCGTTATCTCCGCACCGTACCCGAGAGGCAGGACAGAGGAGTCGACGCTCGTTGCGGCTTCCTGCGATTCGCACGGTTGATCATTCAGTGCGAAACGGTGTGTCGGGGCACGGTCGTCTCGGTACGCTGGGCGTCGGCTTTGAGTCGAGGTGCAGCGGTCACGGTGGGGGGCCTTCGTGCGGCGCGATATGGGAGAGCATTACGAGGAGCTAGCCGACACGTACGAGGAGAACTGGGCCTATAGCCCGGCGTACGTGCAGTGGATGGCAGCCCAGATCACTACCTCTCTGGCCCTGAGACAGACCGATCGGTTCGCGGATGTCGGGTGCGGTACTGGCCTGTTCAGCCGCGAGATCGCCTGGCATCTGCTGCCCCAGCATCCTTTGCTGTGCGTCGATCCGTCCGCGGCCATGCTCAAGCAGGTCGAGGATTCCGAGCACCTGATGCCGGTTCAGGCGTCGGCCGAAGACCTCGCGGCGCAGCGCATCAAGCTGCCCTACGCGCCGTTGGATGCGGTCTTGGTCAAGGAAGCCATCCACCACGTCGCTGACACAGCGCAGACCGTGGCCGGGCTAGCGGGCCTGCTCGGCCCAGAGGGGCGACTCCTTGTGGTGATGCTGCCGCCCACGATCGAGTACCCGCTGTTCGACCAGGCCCTCGCCCGGTACGAGGCCTTGCAACCGGACCCCGCCGCCATCGCCGACCACATGACCGCAGCAGGACTACACACGAGCATGTCCTTCGTCGAGCACCAGGTGCGCCTGCCTGTGGAGAAGTACCTGTCTATGGTCAGAGCTCGCTACATGTCCGTGCTGTCCACGTTCGCCGAGGAAGAGATAGAAGCTGGCATCCGTCAGATCCGCGACCGCCACTCGGAGGCGGAACTGTCTTTCCCGGACCGCTTCGTCTTTCTCCTCGGCCGCCGCCACAGCGACTCACCGTCACGCCAGACCATCGCGGCATCCGGAGGCGCCTTATGACCCGGGCAGTCGATGAGCGGCTCAGCCGTCTGCGCAGTGAGTTGGACGACCATGCGCGGATCGCCGAACGCCTCGGCTTAGACCTGGAGCGGCCACTGCGTTCGCTCAGCGACGGCTACCCGGAGAACGCCATCGCGCTGATCGGCAAGTTGACCGAGAAGCTCCTCAAGCAGCTGTGGCGGCACCACCAGATTCCTGGTGATCCTTCGGGGCGGATGCTCAGCGAGCTGATCAAGGGATGTCGGCCCCATATCCGCAGCAGCAACGTCATCGATGCGCTCACCGATATCCAGCGCCTACGTAACCGCTCCACCCACGACGGCTATGAGATCGCCGAAGAGGACGGCCTGCTGGCCGTGCGCCGTCTCGTCGACGTGCTGGCTTGGTTCACCAGCACCGGAAGCCAAGCACTCACCGGCGGCGACCCGCGAATGCTGCCCGAAGTGGCACGCCGCACCGAGTTCCTGTCCGGACTGTACGTCACCCTCGGCTACCGGGTCGCCAAACGCTTCGTGCTCTCCCCCGAGACCGTGTACCAGCTGTACTGCCGCGAATCCGGCGCGCGCCTGGAATATGTCGAGCTGCTGTTGTCGAAGGATGCCGACGAGCTGCGCTCTCTCCTGGACACCACCGGTGGCAAGCTGCTGCAGACCCGCCTACCGAAGCACACCCGCTTCGTCATTCTCGACGACGACCTCAGCCCACAGCACGTACTGCTGGGCCAGGAGTACCGCTGTGTCCGCTTCGAGAAATTCGTGGACACCCTGATCGACCTCGATGTCCACCTCACCTCCTGCGCCACCGCGGCCCCGCTCCCACCACCGGAACGCGAACCACTGGCCGCCGCCGTGCTCACCACGGACCCGATCAACGGCGACAGCCAGATCACCGACGTCGCCGACGCCGAAGCGCTGCTCACCCAACTTGCCGCTGGCTCCGCCAACGTGTTGGTGGTCGGCCGCCCAGGCAGCGGCAAAAGCACGCTTCTACGCACCCTCGTCACCGACGCACCACCGGACACCGGCCGGTACCGCTTCTACTTCGACCTGAGTCTCAAGCCGAAGCACGAGACCTTCCCGGAATACGTGGCCCGAACCCTCGCTCCGTGCATGGCACAAGACCGCAACCGCGCCTACGACCTGTTCTTGTACCTGGCACGTTCTGGCTCCGCGCTCTGCGCAATCGATGCCATCGATGAAGCCGTGGACGAGGCCAGCGCAACAGGGTTCCTCCGCCTGTTCGCGGACTTCGCGCCGGTCCTGTCGGCCGAGTCCTCGGTCGTGATGAGCTCGCGCGTCTCTTTCCTCGCCGACTCACCCCAGGTGCGGCGTCTGCTCGATCACTCCAGCGCCCTGTCACAGCAGCTGGTGGAGCAGATGTACGCCAACGGCGTGGATCCCGAACGCCTGCCGCACGTCAGCGTTCTGCGCTTGACCGACCGCCCGGCGCCATCCAGCAACCCCGCCGTCACCTCGGCCGGTGCGTCGCTCGCCGTGCGGCAAACTCCCCTGGAACGCCGCTTGCACGCCGCGTTGTCGCTTGATCACCCGGTACCGCTCGGTCGCCTGCTCAGTGATCACATCGACACCACCCTTCAGGCCGCGGGGCTGGCTCACCTCAGCGATGCCCTCACCCAGCTTGGAGGCCAAGCGTTCGCCCAAGGGCAGTCAGTTTTCTCCCTGGTCGAACTCCACAACGCCCTCGGGCTGGACGCGTTCACCGACGGACGCATCGACCCGACCTCGTTCCGCCTCACCCCGCTGTTCCGGCCTGTTGGCCCCAGCGACCTGGCCTTCTTGCACTCCGCATACCAAGAGTTACTCACCGCCCGGTACCTAGCCGTCGCCGACAACCGCGCTCGCGCCGCTGATCGTCACGAAGGCCCGTACCTGACTGAACAGGTCCGCTCCTTCCTCGCAGCAATGAGCAGCACCTCCCACTCCAGCGACGACTGTGTTCTCTCCCCGGATGTCTACCTGGTCGGACCCGCCGAACGGCTCCTGCTGCGCCGGATCAAACGGCCGGTCCGCTTCGACCGCCACCCGGTCACCGTCGGCCGCTACCGCCGCTTCCTCCAAGCACTGCGCCACGACGGCACCTCACAGTGGGACCATCCAGACCAGCCCGACCACATCACCCACCACCCCTGGACGCAACGACTGCGCGTGGCCGACTACTACCAAAGCTCTCGCTACGACAACTACCCAGCCGTCTGCGTGAACTGGTGGAGCGCCTACGCCTACGCAGCTTTCGAGGGCAAACGCCTACCGAGTGCTCTGGAATGGGAGGCCGCTGCCCGCGGCACCGACGGCCGCCTCTTCCCCTGGGGAGACACCCCAGACTTGGAGGCCGTCAATTGCGTCGACACCTGGGTCGGTCGCCCCGTCGTCACCTACCAGGCGTGGAAAGCCGAGTACGACCGCAACCACCTCGCTAGCGCCTGGGTCACCCCCATCGAGGACCACCCCGCCAACTGCTCGCCCTACGGTATCCGCGGCATGGTCGGAAACGTGTGGGAGTGGACCACCACCAGCCTGGACGACCCAGGTGAAGCGGTCATCTGCGGCGGCTCCTACGACAACCCGCTACGCGCCGTCCAAGCCAGCGCCAAAGCGCTCTACCGCCGCCGCGGCGCCAGCAACGTCGTCGGCTTCCGCTGCATCCAGGACCTCTAAACCAACACCACCGTCCACAGCGGGCACAGCTCGAAAGGAGCGAAGTGAGCGACTCAAGTCGGCAGCCAATCCTTCATAGTTCGCCGCACTTCGGCCGCATCGTCGACCGCAAGCCCTTCGGTAGCGGCAACGACGGCCGCATGGGCACGTACTTCGTCCAAGACGAGGCAGATGGCCACACCTACTCCTTCGACTACACCAACATCGTCACCGAAGGCTTCCGCACCATCCGCACCGGCGAACGCGTCCGCTTCCACCTCGCCCAACCCGCCTCCTGGCACGCCGAGTTCATCATCCGACTTGACCAACCCGACCCAGAGGCCTATTACGCGTGAGAGGTATCCGACCCCGCGCCATCACCGGCAAGCGGCAGACCATCTCCGCCATCCTGCCCGTCACCCTGCCCACCGATCCCCCATGGCCACAAGGCCCGCTCCCCTTCAGCCACGCAGACCGCCGAGCAGACACCGCGACACGCAGTACCTACTTCACCCCTGCCGCAGCACGCGTCCTGTACGGCACACCTCACCACCCGAACCGCTGGTACCGCACCACCGCTGCCTCCAGCGGCCCCCTGACCGTGCAGGGCGTGGAACTGCTACGGACGGCAACCACAGACGACCCTGACCACGCGCTGGCCATCATCCACATGTCCGTCACCGGCCCCGCCCTCCTCGACACACTGCGCTCCCTCGCGCGACGACGCCACGCCACGCACACCCCGCTCACCGGCCCCTTATCGCCCGAGATCTTGCTGCAGGGGCACGCCACCCTCGCACCCGCTGCCGCCCCCTACACGGTCACGCTGCTCACCACCAGTCGCCGCGCCCTGCCCGCACTCCACAAAGGCCGCGATCATCGCCGCTGGCCGACCATCGAACAATGGCTCTGGGACCTGGCCTCACGCACCAACGCCACCGACTTCCCACCCGACATCAAGACCACGCCCACGATCACCGCCAAGGCCACCCGCATCTCCGCCGACTGGAGCGCACTGGTCCTCCGCGACGGCGCCGCCTTCATCAACCACCGCCCCGACCAAGGCCCAGCCGATCCCTTCTACGGCTTCGCTGAACTCCACACCCGCACCGTCTACCTCGACGCGCTCCTCCTCGGCATGATCCAGCGCGACCACATCGACCAACTCACCGAAGAACTCGCCGACGCCTTCGACCACCCCCGCCTCGCCCACCGACTCGCCACCCTCGAACGCCGCATCGCCCACTTCCGCAGCACCTACTGGCGCCAACACCTCACCGCCCACAGCACCGCCAACGACCTCCTAACCGCCTACCAAGCCCAACACCGCATGCCCGAGCGCTTCCAAGAAATCCTCGCCGAAGCCGCGGACTACAACCGCATCGCCCAAGCACAAGACAGCCAACAAATCGGCGGCGCCTTGGGCATCCTCACCATCCTCGGCCTGCCCGTCAGCACCGCCCTCAGCGCCCTCCAAGTCCTCGGAGACCAAAACGCCTGGCACCTCGCCACTGCCACCGCTGCCGCCCTCGCCGCGACCGCCGGCCTCCTCACCACCCGATACGGCCGACTCGTCATCGATGCACTGCGGAACTAACACAAGGCATTGGGCAACCCCGCCCCTCGAGCGTGCCGCGCGGCGGCTGCGACGTGCTGCGAACATCCACCTCAACAACCCGGCACGAACAGCGCGACCCGCCCTGCTCGCCCTGCCACGGCAAGGTGACCGTGCCCCCGATGCGCAGCAACTCGACGCCATGCGCGGCGTCTTGCGCTCCATGCCACGACCAACGTAAGTGAAAGAGAGTCGCGATGCTCATCACCGCTCGCCGCGTCCTCACGGGTACCGCGGGGGAAGTCTTCGAAGACGGCGCAGTCCTTTTCGATGGCGCCGCCATCGTCGCTGTGGGCCCGCGGTCCGAGATCGGAGCCCAGGCACCCGTAGGTGAACAGCGCCTCGACTTCCCCGAATCGACCGTGCTGCCGGGGTTGATCGACGCGCATGTCCACCTTGTCTTCGACGGAGGGCCTGACCCTGTCGCCTGTCTTCAGGGCCGTGACAACGACGCACTGCTCCAGGACATGGCGGCCAGAGCGGAGCAGCTGTTGAGCACGGGTGTCACGACCGTGCGCGACCTGGGCGACCGTGACCACTTGGTGCTGCGCCTGTCGGAGGCGATAACCGCCGGCACAATTGCCGGTCCGCGCATCGTGTCGGCGGCCACGCCCGTCACGCCGCCCGGCGGTCACTGCTGGTTCCTCGGCGGCGAGGTGCACGACGTCGCAGAGATACGGCACCTTGTGCAGCGCAATGCGGCGGCCGGGGCGAAGGTGATCAAGGTGATGGAGACCGGCGGCGGTCTCACCAAAGGCGGCGCGAAGAGTTGGGAGTCGCAGTTCACACCTGACGAGCTGGCAGCGCTTGTCGACGAAGCACATCGCGCGGGACTGCCGGTCGCGGCACACGCACACGGCACCGCCGGTATCGCGGCCGCTGTCGCGGCGGAGGTCGACACCCTTGAGCACTGCACCTGGATGACGTCCGACGGCTTCGAACTTAGGGAAGACGTGCTGGCCCAGATCGTCGAGAAGGGGATCCACGTTTGCCCCACGATCAGCCCGAACTGGCAGATGCTCCCCAAGGTCTTCGGGCCCGAGAAGGCCGAAACGATGTTCGACCTGGTGCGGCAGATGGCCGAGGCCGGCGTACGTCTGGTCACGGGCACGGACGCGGGAGTCCAGCGGGCCGGGTTCACCGGCCTGGTCTCCAGCCTCTCCTTCTACGAGCATCTCGGAGTGGCCAGGAGCCAGATCATCGAGATGGCCACGGTCGAGGCGGCCCGAGCCCTGGAAGTGAGCGACCAGACAGGCAAGCTCATACCCGGGCTGAGCGCCGACCTCCTTGTGGTGAACGGAGATCCACTCACCGAACTTGGCACATTGAGTGCCGTCCAAGCGGTGTTCGCCGCTGGTACACACCACGAGCCCGCCAAACCAACGCATCGTTGAGTGCTCGGCCCGGCGATCTCCCGCGTGAAAATTCGGGTTTGGGTCGTTGAGCTGGTCCGTTCCTCTGCGGGAGCGGTACCAGACGACTGCTGAGCAACGCGGCCAAGGACATCACTGCTCGTGCTGCGGCACCAACTCGCAGTGCTCCAACGCCAAGTCGGCCGGCCGAAGCTCGTGCCTCATCAGACAACGTTCGCCCTGCCGGGCGCCTGATCTCGACGATAGATTGGAGCGTGACCGACATAGCCCACGTGCGCCTGGCTAGCGCCGTCGATGCTGCAACTGTCGCTCGTCTTCAACAGGAGATGGACCGGGAGTTGGGTGCTGCCGACGAGCAGGGCTTCGTGGACCGTTTCGCTGCGGCATGGCTCGCCGACCTCGATCGTCGCCCGACCTGGCTCGCCGAGCGTGCCGGGCGAGCCATCGGTGTCCTGGTCCTGGTTGTGGTCGACAAACTGCCCAGGCCTGGTCAAGCCGCTGGGCGCTGGGCGCACGTATCCCTGTGTCGTGTGAGGTCTCGGGAGATCTTTGACGCCGCGTACTCAGTACATCCTTGACGCCAATGGCCCGTAGATGATCTTCTCCTGTCCGTTGTCGATCTCGGGCAGGTACAGGGTGGGAACAGGTCAGGCTTGGCTGGCTGAGCAGCGATTTCAGGCAGTTCGTGAGGTGCAGGCAGGCTCGCCGGTCACGGAGGTCGCGGTCCGTTACGGGGTGACGCGGCAGACCGTGCACAACTGGCGGCGCCGCTACGAAGCCGGCGGCATCGCCGGGCTGGACGAGGTCTCGCGCCGACCGCACCGCAGTCCGCACCGGGTGGCGGCCGAGGTCGAAGCAGCGATATGCGAACTCCGCCGTTCCCACCCGCGCTGGGGTGCCCGCCGAATCTCCTTCGAGCTGGGCGAGCGTGGAGTCACTCCAGTGCCCTCGAAGGCCACCGTGCACCGGATACTGACCCGCAACAGCCTGATCGTTCCCCAGGAACAGCGGCATGTCCGCAAGTACCGGCGGTGGCAGCGCGAGGCCCCGATGCACCTATGGCAGATGGACCTGGTCGGCGGGATCTTCCTGGCCGACGGACGTGAGTGCAAGATGCTCACCGGGATCGACGACCACTCCCGCTTCCTGGTGGTGTCCGCCGTGCTCGCCGTCCCCTCGGGACGGGCGGTCTGCGAGGCATTCGCCGCGGCGATGCGCCGGTATGGAATCCCCTCCGAGGTACTCACCGACAACGGCAAGCAGTTCACCGGCCGGTTCACTAAGCCGCGGCCGGCCGAGGTCCTGTTCGAGCGCGTCTGCAGGGAAAACGGCATCACCGCCCGGCTGACCAAGCCCCGTTCACCTACCACGACCGGGAAAATCGAACGTTTCCATGCCACCCTGCGCCGCGAACTCCTCGACGGAGTAGGCCCGTTCGCTGACCTTCCCGCCGCCCAGGAGGCCATCGACGCTTGGGTTCACGCCTACAACCACAAGCGCCCCCACCAGGCACTGAACATGGCCACCCCGGGCAGCCTGTTCCGCCCCACCCGCCGGCAACCCGGAGATCCCGCGCCCGCGGTCGGTTCCCCAGCCGTGCCCCACGTCATGCCGGCCGCTCCCGCCGAGCCTGCCCCGGCGGCACCTCTGGCTGCTGAGGCGGTGCTCCCGTTCAGCCAGAACGCGGTGGAGTTCGACACCGTCGTCGCCGCCAGCGGGGTGCTCAGCGTCCTGCCGCGCACCCAGCGCCTCCGCATGGCCTCGAAGTACGCCGGACATGCCGCGCACGTCTGGGTCGACGAGTTCAGCGTCCACATCCAGATCGACGGCGAACACATCCGTACCGCCCCGTCCAACCTGACCGCCGCCGACCTGGAGGAACTCCGCCTGCGCGGAGCCCGCCCGGCGGGGCCGCCCCCGATAGCGGCCGCCGCGGCACGCGACACGAAGCTCTCCGCCGGTGCGGTGGTGGAACTCACCCGGGCCGTCGACGGCGATGGCTTCTGCCAACTCGGCGGCCAGGCCCTCAAAGTCGGCACCCCCTTGGCCCGCCGTCGGGTCACTCTCCGCCTCGACGGGCACCTGGTCCACGTCGTTGCCGACGGCGTCCTCGCCAAGACCCTGCCCTCGCCCGTCGCACCCGAGGAACGCGCCGGCCTGCGCGGAGCCCGCATCGCCACCGACGCGCTGCCCGCACCGGCACCGGGGCCGATCAGCGTGACGCGCCGCGTCCCGCACGACGGTGTCGTCATGGTCACCCGTCAACGACTCCGGATCGGCCGCACCCACGCCGGAAAGACCGTGCACATCGTCGTCGAGGACACCCACTTCCGCGTCCTGCTCGACGGCGAGGAGCTCTGCCTCCACCCCCGGGACAGCAAGCAGCCGGTCACCCGTTTCCGGGCCTACGGAGCCCGGACCAGCACCAGCGGGGCGTCAACGAAGTCCTGAGTACATCGCGTCAAGAAACTCGTGAGACCTCACATGACACCCTGGTCTTCGTCGAGCGCGCAGCCCGCAACGCTGGTGTCGGGCGTCTTCTGCTGGAGGAGATGTTGGCCTGGGCGAGTGCGAACCGTGTGGATCGGATCCAGTTGAATGCGAATCCGAACTCGGCGCGGCTGTACCAGAGGGCTGGCTTCGGCCCTGCTCCTGCGCGGCTGATGGAGATGCGGCTCTAATCTCGCGTCGCAGATGCCATGGCAGGGCGTCGCCCGTTCCCGGAGACGTGTCCCATTGGGCGTCCCACGACCAATCGAAGGGCTCCGTACCGCGCGCAGCGGCGTCCTACGGCGCCTCCATTCTGGGAGTGCCCCGTCTGCGGCGCGGCGCCAAGGGGCATTGCCCCGGCTTTGCGGGACGGCGAGCGCCTTAGCGAAGACAGACAAGGAGGGCTGACCTGCGGAATCAGGGAGTCGAGGCTGCTGGAGCCGCCCCTGTGGGTGCCCGAAACTCGGCCACCACTGCTGACCTGGGATTTGCGGTCAGGTCAGGCGGGGCGGGATCTGACGCATGGCTCTGCGACTGATGTACCTGACCTTCCTGAAGGTCCTGGGGTGGATTGCGTTGCTGGCGCGATCGGAAGCGTCGAAGAACGCCGAGATCCTCGTACTGCGGCACCAACTCGCCGTGTTGCGCCGTCAGATCGCCCGACCGAAGCTCTCCTGGGAGGACCGGGCGGTGATCGCGGGACTGGCTCGACTGCTACCCAAAGCGCTGCGTGGGCATCTGTTCGTCACCCCGGGCACGCTGCTGCGCTGGCATGCCGACTTGGTCAAGCGCCGCTGGACCTACAAGCGCCGAGGCCCTGGCCGTCCGCCGACCCGGCCAAACGTGCGGGAGCTGGTTTTGCGCATGGCTGCCGAGAATCCGCATTGGGGATACCGCAGGATCGCCGGCGAACTGACCAGTCTGGGCCGCCCGGTCGGAGCCTCCACGGTATGGGCGATCCTGAAGAAGGCCGGGATCGACCCGGCACCACGCCGCTCGGGGCCGACTTGGGCGGAGTTCCTGCACAGCCAGGCTTCCGGAATCCTCTCGGTGGACCTCTTCCACGTCGATACCGTGCTGCTGAAACGCCTGTACTGCATGGTGGCCATGGAGATATCCACCCGTCGAGTGCACCTCCTTAGCGTCACCGCCCACCCGACCGGCAACTGGGCGATCCAGCAGGCCCGCGACCTCCTGATGGCGCTGGATGACCGCGTTGACCAGGTGAACTTCCTAATCCGGGACAGAGATGCGAAGTTCACCGATGCCTTCGACGCCGTCTTCGCGTCCGAGGACATCCAGGTTCCGCTCACCCCGGTCCGAGCCCCGAAGGCCAATGCCTATATCGAGCGCTGGATCGGCGGTTGCCGTCGGGAACTCCTTGACCGGATGCTGATCATCAACGAACGGCATCTTCGGCACGTTCTGACCGTGTACGAGACGCACTTCAATACCCATCGCCCGCACCGCGCCCTGAGCCAAGCAGCACCGCTGCGACCGCTGTCTGATCCAGTAGACCCGGACGGCAAGATCATCCGTCGTGATCTACTCGGTGGCGTGATCCGCGAATACGCGCAGGTCGCATAGGGCGGCCGAGTATCGGGCGCCCACAGGCGTCCACGATGGCCATCCTTGAGGCCCCTGAGCACCAGGTCAGCTCAGGCAGCGGCGGACCCTGATGATCCGGACGGCGGTCCGTCCCGCCTGATCAGGTCAGTGGCGCGGTAGGCAGTCTTGTCCGCGTCGGGCGGGAGAAGACGGCTGGCTCTGCCGCTCCAGGTGACGATGAGCTCGTCCCGGGCGCGAGTGGCAGCGACGAACACCAGGGAGCGGGCTCGTTGTTCCTCCTGCCGGTAGCGGTCCGGGTTCGTGAGCCGGTACTTCTCGATCCGCTGGTGCGGCACCTGGCCCTCGCCGACGGAGGTCAGGAACACACGCTGGAACTCCAGCCCTTTGAAGCGGTGCATGGTGCCGATGCGGACGGCGTCCACGTCGGAGCGGACTCCGTCCTTGCCGAGTTCCACGGCCGGCAGCTCGAACTCCCTGACGAAAACGTTGGCGAACTCCTGGACAGAGCCCCTGTCCGGAACACTGACGGCCATCGCCGAGTAAGGCGTGCCATGTGTGTCGTGGCGCTCCTTGATCAGCACGGCGACCGCGCGCATCTCGGTCCGCCGATCAGGAGCTCGCCAGAACTGGGGCGCGAGGCCGGTCAGGACGGACCGGTAACCGTCGAGGGTGTCGGTGCCGGTGTCCAGGTCATCGAAGGGCTCGCCCTCGATGAGACGGTTGGCGCTGCCGAGGATCTGCCGGGTGGTGCGGTAGTTGAGGGTGAGGCGGCGCGAGGCCCGGCCGCGCACCTCGATGCCGTGGTGACTGAGGACGACGCGGCTGCCGTAGATGCGCTGGTGGGCGTCCCCGGCCAGGAAGATGTCGTTCGGCCCCTTGCGGACCATCGCGCGCAGCATCCGCCAGTGGGAGGCGGACAGGTCCTGCGCCTCGTCGACGACGATGTGCCGGTAGCGGGGCCTCAGCCACATCCCGCTGCCTACCTCCCGGTGGACGAGGTCTAGGCCGCCCTGCTCGTCCTTGTAGCAGGCCTGCTCCTCGATGCGGGTCATGCGGCGCTGCTCGAGTCCGGCCGCCCGGTCGGCGACGAGCGCGTACGTGGTCCGCCGCACCGCGTCCAGGTGGGCCCGGTAGCCCTGGACGAGCTGCCACACGTCATGTCGCTGCGCCGTGCTGATGCGCGGACGTCCCGACCGGGTGACGCGCCGGTAGGAGTCCCAGGAGCCGCACCCGTGGGCGAGGATCACGTGCCTGAACTCGGCGTCCAGGAAATCCGCGTCGTACTCCAGCAGGTTCGTTGCGGTGCGCACGGTGTGCCACAGGGCCGTCGCGGCGTCGTCGTCCAGGGGCAGACCCACATCCAGGTGGGACTCTTGAGCGATCTCGTGGGCGAGCGCGTCGACGGACTTGACGTCGACCCGGCGCAACAGCTCGTCACCGCCCAGATGGCGCAGTCGCTCCTTCAGGTCCAGGGCCAGGTTGGTGTTGTAGGTTGTGAGCAGCACTGGGCGCGTGTGGCCGGGCGGCAGCCGGTCGACGAGATGGCGGACGCGGTGCAGGGCGACGACGGTCTTGCCAGTGCCGGGTCCGCCCGTCACCTTTGCCGACCCCTTGAAGTCAGCCGTGGCGATGCGGTGTTGCTCGGGGTGGAGGAACAGCCGCCACGCGTCGAAACTTCTGCCCAGGGCGTCGAGAACGGCATCGTCGTCGGTTTCCGCCTGGGACACGACACGTTTGGCGGCCCGCGCCCAGTCGCCGGTGTTGACCTCCTCCTCCGCCCGCCACTTGTCCGTGATGTGCCGCCGTACGTCCTCCGGGTCCATGCGGTCGCGCAGGGCGAGGAGGACGTCCCGGGTGAGTTCGGGGAGATTGTGGGTGAGCAGCTTGTCCAGCTGCTCGTCGGCGGTGACCTTGTCGAGCGTCGGCAGTAGGGAAGGGACCACACCGAGGTCGGCGAGGGTGCGGTGGCCGTACCGGGCGAAGAGCGGGACGGCCCGGTCGTCGAGAGGGACGACGTTCTCACTGAGCTCGCTCTGGTCGACGACTTCGACCCCGCCCGAGATTGGATTGATCTCCACGGTGAGCCGGGCGAGTTCGTCACGGGCCCGTGCTCCGTCGCGAACCGCGAGGACCCGCATCTCGTCTCCGCCGTCCGTCGACAGCAGCAGCACCATGCAGTGGCTGTCGGCCCGCGCGAGGTACAGGTCTCCGTTGTCCCCCGCCTCCCGCAGGAAGGACAGCCGCAGGGCGCGGTTGTTCCGGTCGGCGCGCAGACGCTGGACGAAGTTCGTGACGGCCTCCGCCACGGCCGGGCCGCGGCGTTCCGCGTCCGCGTGCGCCTGTCGGCTCACCTGGACCCGTGTTCTGCCCTGCCCGGCCGGGCGACCCGCCCTGTAGCTCATCGCGCGCCCCCCTCCTCGCCCAGCAGGAGGGCGAGTTCCTCCACGTCCCAGGCGTACGGTGCACGCACCTGCCAACCGGCCGCCGTGCACTGCGCCATGTACTCGGTGTCCTCGGCGTCCTCCGCCAGGACAATACCGATATTAGGCCCGGGCCAGGCGAGTTCGACCGTACGGGACACTCCGTCGACGTCCCAACCCGCCTTGCCCGCAGGGATGTCGCCGTGCGCGGCCAGCCGCTCGGCCAACTCGGCGACCTGTGGGTCGCCCCACTTCGTCAGCTCTCCGAGGACGAGCTCCCAGGCGGTGCGCTCCACCGGAGTCATGTCCCGGGGAGCCACGCCGGCGGTCGGCCTGCCCTCCCCGGGTCTGGCTGTCGTGGGGGCCTCCGGCTCCCGGGGCTCGTCGTCCGGCAGCGCGAGCCCGGTGCCCTTGGCCTCCTCCCGGACTGCGGCGAGCAGCCCGCTCACCGACCCGGCGGTCGCCGCGAGCAGTCCGGCGTCAAAGCCATCCAGCGTGCTGCGGGCGAGAGCCAGCCCGTCGGCCAGCCCCTCCCCCGCCGGATCGAGGAACTGGATGATGTTCCCCCAGCACAGCCACGCCCTCCAGCGCCGGCGATGCTCGGCCCGGTCCCCGGCGACGGCCTCCGGCCGGTCGTCGAGCACGGCGAGGGCACTCCACCGCCACGCCTTGGCGTCGGCCCGTCGCGCCCCGACGGCCACCAGCGGGAGCCCTGAATCGTCTTGGAAGGCCAGCAGCTTCAGGCCCTGACCCGACACCGCGGGAAGAGCGTCACCGCGAATGGCGGCCTCAAGCCACGGCACCGCCGAGGCCGGGTCCGCGTCGACCAGTTCCCGCCTGCGCAGCGCGGCGGGGACGCTCACCGCGAGCTGGGCGAGCTGCTGCCACTTGCCCAGGCGGGGGTCGCGGAGAAAACCGAGCAGGGCGGGCACGGCTCCGGCGAACAGCAGTCCGTCCACGTCGGCGGGATCGCGCCGCGCCTTCCGCCACTGCTCGCGCACCGTCGCGCCTGGACCGCCAACTGATGTGACGTCGTACGGCGGCCAGGCGGCGTCGGCGGCACGGCCCGCCACGACGGCGGCGAGCGGGTCTGCCGAAGCGTCGGGATCCGGTGCCGCCTCGCCCTTGAGGGCGCGGTCCCAGGCGACGACGTCGTCCCAGGTGATCTGCCAGACGAGTATCCCGTCGGCACGCAGCCGGGCGCGCTTGGCGGCGTCGGCGGCGATCCGGTTGGCGTGGGACGAGGCGTGCCAGCGGTAGCCGTCCAGGTAGAGGGCGATGGGGAGCGATGCTGGCCCGTCGCTCGTCGTGTCTCCGGCGACCGGCCGGAATAGCAGGTCCGGGCGGGTGCGGTAGCCGTACAGGTCCTTCTGGGCCACGACCTCCCAGTGGACCTGGCTGCCGTCCGGTCTGGTGAGGGTGAATTGTTTGCCCGGTCGACCGGTGGGCGTCGAGGCGTGGTCAGCCGCGGCGTCGTTCTCCTGGCCGGCGAGCCAACGGTCCAGACATTCGATGAAGCGGCGTTCGAGATCGCTCTCCGCCTGTTCAGCGAAGCGGAGTCGGTCTTCGGCCGCGTCCTTGTCCTTCTTGTGGAAATCCCACCCGCTGCGGCCGTCGGCACCTAGGAGACTGTCCAGCATCCACAGGGCTTCCTGCCGGTCGAGGAACGGGTAGTCCCGCTCCTTGGCATAGCCGAGCAGGCAGCGGTGGCAGGCACGGCGTGCGGTGTCCCGGCACGGGCACTCCCGCAGTGCCCGCTGTGCTTCGGCGAGGACCAGCCTGATCTCCTCACCGTCGCGCTCGACAAGGCGCTGGAGATAGCCGGTGCCGCCAGGCAGGGCGTCGTACAGGACGAGGTAGTTGCGGGTGAGTTCGGTCTCCCGGTCGGGTTCGGTGGCGGCTGCGGAGCGGATGTGCGCCGGGTCGCCGCCGTAGCGCAGCGCGAGGCCGAGGTGGAGGGCGGCGGCGAAGGAAGCGAGGCGTTCCGGCACGTTCAGCGTGGCTGCGGGCAGCAGGACACGCAGGGCCTCGGTGCGGTGCTCGGTGGCGGTGATGACAGGGACGTCCACCGGGTCGGCCTGCTTGTCGCGGCGCCGGGTGGGGCACCAGGGCCGGTGGTGTGCCAGCTCGGGTCGGCCGAGCAGGGACTGACTCAGCGCCTCCCGGACCGGGGCGTTGCCAGGCTCGCGGTCGGTGGCACCGCCGCAGCGCGGGCACACGGTGAACCCGGTGATGGCGACCTCGTTACCGGCGAAGTAGGTGTCGTTGCGCCTGCCGTGCCGTCGCTTGCCCAAATTGAAGCGGCGGATGACCGCCTCGCGGACGTGGTCCACGCCGAAGGTGGCCTTGTGGTGCCGCCAGCTCTTCTTGATGCCGTCCGGGTCGATGTCGACGGCGGTGACGGTGGTGTAGGTGGTATGGCTACGACTGTCGTGGTCGTCGACGATCCGCGCGTCGTCCCGCTTGTCGTGAGCGGTGACCTTGTGGGGGACGACGACCCGGTGCAGCGCGTTGCGGCCGCCGATACCGGGGCCGCCGCAGCGCGGGCAAGGCGAGGTGTCCTGCGCGGCACCCTCTCCTGTGCGTACGTGACCGCACTCCTTGCACACCCGCCAGGTCTGCAAACCCACCGGCATGCCGTCCGCGGATTCCTTACGAGTGGGGCCGAGGTCGAAGCCGTCGACGACATGGCGGTAGCCGCGCACGTAGTAGGTGTTGCCAGGGGCGAGTTCGGTTAGCGCGGCTTCGGCGGGCCGATCGTAGACACGCGGCTCGTTGTTCCAGCGGACCTTCGGGAGCCCGTCGCCCTCCGCCGTACGGGTCTTGCGCGGCGGCTCCTTGTAGGTGAGCTGAGCCTCCAGCCGGACGCCGTCCTCGACGAGGCTGTAGTTGGGCAGCAGACCGTGTTCGACGAGGAAGCCCTGGGCGTCCGCCTGGCTCATCTTCTGCAGCAACTGGGAGACGCCCTTCGCCTCCCGGATGAGGTTACGCCGCTCGCGCGCCTCGTCCTCCACAGGCTCCTGGAGGGAGTCGGCGGCGTCGTTGATCAGAGCACGGCGCCGGGCAAGTTCGGCCCGTTCGGCCTCCCAGGCCCTCTGGGCCTCGTCCAGTCGCTCGGCAAGCTTCTCGGCCGCGTAGCGGCGCACTGTCTTGCGCGCGTCGGCGGAGGCGCCGGAGCCGGGCACGCCCTCGATCTCGGGGAACAGACGCAGGAACTCGTCGGCAAGGTCCAGGCGTCCCTTCGTGGCCTCCCGGAACAGCTTCAACCAGCCAGTGCGGCCGACGAGTTGGGTCACCCGGTCCGGCAGGGGCGGCACCCCGTCCAGGGCGCCTCGGGCCGCCCGGTCGATCAGGTAGGCAGTGTACTGGCGGCACAGCAGCTCACCCGCGGACAGGAAGCACCCGGGCGGCAGGATGGGGCCGGCGATGAGGTTCTTCGGTTCAGCCAGGTGGTACAGCGCCCGCGGGCTGGTGTCGGCCAGCGTGACCATGAACGCATTGCCGGTGGCACGCCCCGCGCGACCTACCCGCTGGACATAGCCGGCCGTGGACGGCGGCAGGGAGGCAAGGACGACCGCTTCCAGCTGACCGATGTCGATACCGAGTTCGAGGGTCGGTGTGCAGGACAGGACGTTGGGGTCGGTGTGCAGGACACCGCGCCTGAACCCCTTTTCGACTTCCTCCCGCTCCTTGCGGGTCAGGACGCCGGTGTGTTCGGCGGCCACCACGCTGTACGGCTCGGCCTCCCGGTACAGGCGCCGGTAGTAGTCGGAGCGGTAGTCGCGGGTGGCGCGCCCGCCCACCTCGGGCGAGGGCCGGGTGAGGGTGCCGTCGCAACGCTTGAGAGGACAGCGCATGCCCTGCCAGACCGCGGCCCGCTCCGGCGGCACGGTCTGGGTCCAGCCGCACTCGGGACAGGTGAGAGCGGCGCGCGCAGTCTGCTCGTCGTCCAGCGGGCGCACCCGGATGTGTCCGGGAGTCAGCCCGTAGACCCCAGCGATGTCCGACTTGTCCGCCTGGTTGGTCCGCCGCCGGGCAAGGGCGCCGATCTCCTCGCGGGACAGCTCGCGGAGCAGGTTCGCCACATACGCCTGTGCCGCGTCCCGGTCGAGGTCGAGGCACCGCTGGGTGAAGTCCACGTACCAGCTGTCGCGGCTGTCGGCCCGCTCGAAGTCGGTGCGTCCGCTGCGGCCACTGACGAGGACGAAGGCGGGGGCCTCCGAGTGGCGACCGAAGGCCGGCATACCGGGCGGGCGCCGGGTGGTGAGGAGCGGGTGACGGCCGCGGCCTTCCTCGTCTATGAACCCGTCCAGCCAGCGGTGGTGGATGCCTCCGTTCTGCCGGAGGTGTTCCAGCAGCCCGCGTACGTAGCCCTCGAAGTAGCGCAGGCGCTCCGGGCTGCCCTTCTCGGGCAGGGCACCGCCGGGCGCGCCGGGGACCGCGTCGCCGGAACCCGGCAGTGCCTCGCCCAGCTGCGCCTCGTACAAGGACTCCGCCACCTGGGCGGCTCGCTGCGGGTCAGGCAGGTGGACCTCGGCCCCGACCGTTCGGGTGAGCTCCAGCGTGCGGCCCAGGCGTGAGTGCAGGCCGAATTCGAGGAGGGTGTTGAAGGCGAGACGCTCGCCGACGAGCTCCCAGGTCGACTCGGGGATGCGCTTTCGGTCCGCGAGGAGGCGCTTGACCGGGTCCATGTCGTGCAGGTCTGGCGGCACGACCGAGGCCAGTAGCCGCTCCTCCGGGACGGCGGCCCGGCTCACCAGGGAGGAGATCAGTTCGTTCAGCGGAACGCCGTCCGCCGCGAACTCCTCACTGCCCATGCGTTCGGAGAGCTGCGCATGGATGAGGGAGCGCAGGGAGAACTTCCACGAGCGGCTAGCCACGAAGCCCGCACGGTGGGCTGCGTCCTGCACGGAGTCGTTGAAGATGAGCGTCTTGCGGCGGTCCCGCTGCTGCTCGTCCCGGTCGGGCAGCTCTCCACCGGTGAACAACTGGGTGACGACCACTGAGGCCAGCGGGGCGACGCCGGCACCGAGGAAGCGGATGCCCTGGGACTGGCCGCAGGCCGGGCAGCGGTCCTGCTTGGCGTACTCGCTCTGCTCCTGGTTGTCGAACCAGGTCCACACGTACACGCCGTTGTCCGGAGCCGGGGCCACCCGGTCGTCGTCGAGCAGGACCTCGTCGGGATCCAGACGCCGCAGTGCCCTGCCGTTGTCCTCCAGGACCAGCAGCGTCGCGTCGTGCGCGGCACCCCTGCGGGCACGGCGTGCGGCACGGCGGGCCAGCGTGGCCCGGGCTTGTTCCGCCGCTTCCGCCGGGGTTGCGGCGATCATCGCCCGGACCCGGCCCTTGGCAGCGCCGCCTCCGGCGCTGGCGCGGTATATCTCGTCCGGGTCGTGCACCAGGTTCTGCGGGTTGCGGTCGGGGCAGATCGCCGCCCAGCCGGAGCGTCCGCAGTGCCGGCAGTAGGCCGCGGGCAGCCGCCCGGAGCGCTGCGCTCGGCGCCGCCGCTCGGTCTGCGCTGCCACGACCACGGCGTGCCGCTCGGCGTCGCCGCACTCCTGTCCTGTACGGCCGTCGTCGGTGAGGGCGGCCTGTTCGGTGTCCGCCCAGGAGAACACCGGCTCCGACACGACGAAGCGGAGCACACGGGAGAGGGCGCGCAGCCACAGGTGGGTCTCCACCAGCAGCAGTGGCCGGTCCTTGCCGTCGGACGACTTCGGATCGCGGGCCACCGAGACGAGCGCCACGAACCGCGCGAGGGCCTTGGCAGCGGTCTCCGGATCCTGGACGGCCACGGCCCGCCATGCGGACGCGTCCGGGAACGCCTCCAGCGCCTCGGCGGCGGTCAGCGGACCGTCGTTCGCCCGCAGCAGCGCGTGCGTATACGGATGAGCCAGCAGCCGTCGCCCCAGCTCGCGCGGATCGGAGGTGTCACAGCCGACGGTCGCGAGCGCCACGGCGTCCAGCCCGTCCGGGTAGCGCGCCGGATCGAGCAGGTCCGCCAGCTCCTGCGGCGACGGGAGCGGCAGCGAGTGATCGACCAGGGACAGGAAGTCCTCGACGTCGCGTCGGTCCTCCCCCACGACGGCGTCGTCCGGGAACCGCGTCCCGAACACCTGCGAGGCCACGTCGAGCATGGCCCGGGTGCCGCCCACCGAGCTGCCCGAGCCGAGCGTCGCGGAAGTCGCCACGGGACAGATGGACCCCAGCGGGCGCCCTTTCTCGGCAGCGCCCACGACAGCCGCGAGGCGCCGCAGCAGCACGGCGACGTCCGTGCCCTGGGCGCCGTCGTACGTGTGGAACTCGTCGATGACGACATAGGCCAGGTCGGCGTCCCGCCAGAGCGAGGCGTCCTGCTGCCGCTGGAGCAGCAGGTCCAGCATCTTGTAGTTGGTGATCAGGATGTCCGGCGGATTGCGGCGGATCTCGGCGCGGTCCACCTCCACGCGCCCGTACGGCGAGCTGCCCCGCGCCGACGCCTCACCGATGTAGAGCCCCGCCGTGACCTCGCTCAGCCGGAGGTCCTTGTCGAGCAGATCGCCAAGGCGGTCCGCCTGGTCACCGGCGAGGGCGTTCATCGGATACAGCAGGACGGCCTTGACACCAAACCGCCCGGCCGCCTTCGCCCGCCGGCAGTGATCGAGCACGGGGATGAGGAAGGACTCAGTCTTGCCGGAACCCGTACCGGTGGTGACCAGGGTCGGCTGTGGCTGATACCCGTCCTTGCTCGTCAGCCGGGCGAACGCCTCCGCCTGGTGCGCGTACGGCACCGGGAAGTCCGCCGGATACCAGTCCAGGTGCCGCTGCCAGCCGTCCGCTGCGGGCCGGAACGGCCGCCGCAGACGCAGATACGGCCCCCGGAAGAGCCCGTCGGCCGGATCGGTGAGGAAAGCCTCCAAAGCGTCCTGGGTGTCGGGCTCGGCCAGCGCGAATGTTGTCGTCAAGTACTCGACCATAGTGTCGCGCAGTGTTTGCGCGGCCAGTGTGGGTCTCATGACGCGCTGGGCCCCCCGTCTTTCGTTTCCGTCCCGTCGACCGATCGCAATCGATCACGTTCCACTCTACGGCGGAGGCCTGACAACGCCGCCGTGTTCGACGGGATCGGGCAGGGGTCCTTCGGCTCGGCGGCGTCGGAGTCGAGTGTCTGAGAACACGTACATACGCGAGAGTCCTGCCGACACCTCAGAAAGGAAACGGCAGGGCTCTGCGTACGCCGGGTCAGTTTGCCTCACGGAGGCGACGGCTGAACTCGTCGTGTGCGGCGCGCATCTCGGCCTTACGGTGGGCCCGGTAGAGGGGGCCCGTGTAACCGTCCGGGACCTTGTACTCCTCCGGGAAGTTCTCCGCCGAGCTCAGCTGCTTCCACGCGTCCTTGGGCTGGCCGTACCCGTACTGCTGGTGCGCCTTCGCGATACGCCGGCCCGTGGCGTCGAACCACATGTTCTCCTCGTACTGCTGGAGTACGGGGAACCTCGCGTCGTACATCGCCACCAGCTCGTCGGCACTGATGCCGAGCCATACGGCGACGAGGGCGTCGATCTCGACTAGGGCCGCGCGCCGGGTGAACTCCGTGCGGAGGGGGATGTCGCGGGTCCAGGTGGGACAGATGCCCTGGGTGAGCGAGGGCGTGTCGTCGGGCCAGGCCGCAGCCCAGGTGTCCTGCTGCCAGGTGGGGTCGTACAGCTCCTCCCAGAGGCGGGCGTAGGCGTTGGTCTGGCAGTTGAGGCGGAGCGTGCGGAGGAGGAGGGCTCCAGCCAGTGGATGATGCGCATTTGGCGCTGGCATGACCTTGACGTCGGAGACGTCGAGGTGGCCTCGGCCTGAGCTGCGCAGGAAGTAATCGAGCGGCAGCGAGGCGAAGAACCCGGCCGTGAGAGCGGTGAGCTCAGGGGACGCCAACGCAGCGCTCCGCATTGCGTTGACGTGGGTAGTTCCCGGCGGAATGAGTGCCGCATACAGACACCGCTCCGTGTCGGAGGCGATCATCTCGCGCCACGCCACCCTGTAGAACTCTGAGTACGGTCGCTGGCTCGCGTCACGCAGCAGTGCAACTACGGCCTTTTCCAGCTCTTCTTCCTCCAGCTCGGGAAAGGCAGCCTTGACCTCGGCTTCCGCTGCTGCAACCGCTGCCGGATCGGCCAAGAGCTGCGCGAGCCGGGCGTGGTCCACCCATCGATCCTGCCGCGAGGTGAAGCGTGAACGAGCACAGCCGGGGCGATAATTCGTCCGCGGCACTTCGTCCACCGCCAGATTCAGGTGGTCCCACGGCTCCACTTGGAGCGAAGTCCGGGCCCCTTCGATCGGCTTCTTGAGGAAGGCCGTGGCGACGCCGATGAACGGGCCCTGGTAGATCGCGTCACTCCAGGACTCTGCCCGGCCGGACTCCCAGGTGAAGTAGCCAGCGGTGCGGTCGTTCTTCTCGTTGAAGCCACTGCTGATGCGCGGCTGCCTGGCACCGAGCCGGTCGGGCCACTTCGCGAGCGCGGCAATGGCCGCTTCCTCCGCCCGCGTAACCGGGAAGAGGAGCTTTGTCTGTATGACCGGCAGTGGATTCTCATCGCCCGCCAGTTCACGCCATTCGGCGAGGCGCGCGAGGTCCACCGTGACAATGCGTTCCCGGTGCGGGCGCAAGTCCCACTGCCCACCGTTCTTCACACCCGGAACGGGCCCCGCTCCGTCATGACGGATGGACTTAACAAGCACGTTCGGATGCATCAACCAGCTCATGTGCTGGAAGCAGATATCGTCGGCTTCTTTGGCCTTGCCATACACGTTGACGCTGAAGTGGCTGGCGTGGCCGACCGGTTTCGCGAATAGGTAGAGCTGGTTTACAAAGTCCGCATGAAACCGCAAATGACGATAGGACGCTGCCCGCAGCATCCCCTCTCTGGATCCCGTGAAGTGGGTCGATGGGTGAATCAACCCCGCAATCCCCCGCTCACCAACAGCCCTCCACCCGAGCAACATGAACGCCCGATACATATCCGGCCGCGTCCCCACCAACTCCGGATGCGTATCCACCGACGACAGGAACTCCGAAACCCCGGCCACGGTCCCCAGCTCGCCCAGATAGAACGACCGGTCCTCCGACTTGCTCAGCAGGGCGGCCACGTTCTCGGCCCGGTTGGTCTCCGCTTCCTTCCCGCCCAGCACGAACCACGGCTCGATCTCCGCGAGGACCCCGTTCTCGTCCCACTCCTGCCGCACCCACGGCGGATTCCCCACCATCAAGTCGAAGCCGCCCTCGGCAAAAACATGCGCGAAGTCCAGCTCCCAGTGAAAGAAGCCCCGTTCCGCGGCGATCCGCTCCACCGTGCCGTACCACGGGAAGGTGTGCCCGAGGTCCGCCGGCCGAGCCCACGCCAGGCCCTCGATCATCTTGTCGTTGAGCTCGCGCTCCTTGTCGTCCAGCTCTTTAAGATCCTGAACGCCCTCGAAGGAGACGATGGAGGCCTGCTTCCCCTCCTCCGTGAAGGCGTCCTCGTTCCCAACCACGGCCTCGGCGAACTCGATCCAGTCGTTGAGGGACTTGAGCGCGACACGCCGGTCCGGGTGGCCCTTCTGCAACTCCGTGAGGTCCTCGCCGTGCGGCGCGTACTCGAACTGGTCCGTGCCGTCGAGGAGGCCGATCTCCTCAAGGGGCCAGAACCACAACGCGCACCACGAGTCCATGATCTGCTTCAGCCGCCAGTAGGGGGTGCCCTTACGCTGTAAAGCCTCCAGGACCGCGTCGCGGTCCATCGGCGCACGACCTCGCTTGCTGTCCTGGGGTATCACCGCGCCCCAGACGTCCACGTGCCGCGCGATCTCCTGCTCGGAGAGGGTCAGCCGCATGACGACCAGTTCCCACAGGTACTCGACTCGCCGGGCGAGCTTGATCAGCCGTCCGGTCTGCGTCGCCTTGCCCGGCTCCCAGTCGTCGTCCGCCGCAACAGCAGTCTTGCCCGAGGCAGTGCCACGACCGGTGCTGTCGGGACCGCTGTTGCTCGCCGAGGTGAAGTCGAAGGACAGGGGTTCCCAAATCTCCAGCCCGAGATCGAGCGTTCCCTGCCCCGACTTGGCGTCCCTGACGGCCGCTTCCTCTAGCGTCGGGGCGGCCTTCGGCTTCGACGGCCCCGTCCGCCTCGGGCCACCCTTGGGATTGCGCCGCATCGCCGAGCGCCACTTCCGCAGGGCCTCGACCAGCTCCGGCTCAAGCCAGTCCACGACATCACCGTCGACGACCGCCTTGACGGTCTCCTCCGGCGTGCCCTTCTTCAGCGTGCGCAGGCCGACCTTCTCGCCGACGGCTCCCCAGCCCAGCGCAGGCAGCAGGAACTGGTGCACCTCGCGTGCCTTCAGCGGCTCACCGAGGGGCACGTGCCGCGGCTTCTGCGGATCCTTGGTCGTCAGCCAGCCGCCCTTGCTCAGGGTGTTGCCGGCGTAGACCTTCCGGGAGGCGCCAATCAGCGAGTTGCCCCGGTGGAGGTGAAGGCCGTACCAAGGTGCCTTCATGCCCTGGTACATGGTGTTCAGCCAGAGGGAGATCTCGGCCAGCTCGACGGCCGTCTCGTTCAGGTCGACGCCGTAAGCGTTGTGCAGGGCGATGTACGCCTTCACCTTCTGCAGCTCGCGCTGGTAGTCCTCGGGGTCGATTTCCACGCCCCGCTCGCGCTGGGCGAGCCGCAGGTACAGCTCGGCGAGCTGGTTGACGGCCTCGTTGAGGAACGCACCGGAGCCCAGGGCCGGTTCGCACAGCCGCCAGCGCAGCACGTCGGCCGCGTTGACCCACGCGTTCTCCGGCTCCTTGGGGTCGACGTCACCGTTTTCGTCGAGGCGGAAGCGCAGGGTCTGTTCGACCGTGGCCTGGGTGAGGGACTCCGGGGTGTAGTAGGAGGCACTGGTCTGGCGGTCGCGGCCGGCCAGGCGGTATACGTACGAACCGACCTTGTGCGGGACCGGTACGGGCAGACCGGTCTCGGGGCTCGGTTCCGTGCCGACGAACACGCTCTCACCGGGAGTGTCCGGATAGCGGCCGGAGGCGACCTGGCTGGCGCGGATGAGCCAGGAACCGCCGCTGGGGTCACCGCGCTTGGCGACCTCGTACAGCGGCTCGTCGGCGATGAAACCCGTGTACGACATCAGGCCCTCATACACCGCGCCGAGGTGGTTGATGCTCAGGTTGGCGTACGAGATGAAGCCGCCGCGTCCGCCGCGCCGGCCCTCCACGACGGTCAGGTTGCGCAGTACCTGGTGCAGGACCTTGTTGCGCAGGCGCAGGTCCAGTCGGCGAGGCTGGTCGGCGACCGTGCCGTCGGGGGTGATGTCGTCGGGGTGCGTGATTACCTGGTCGACGAGCTTTATCGACTTCGGGTCGAAGAGCCGGGACTTCAGCGCCTCGATACGCACGCCTTCGTAGCCGTCGTCCTCGGGCAGCTCCGCGCTCTCGGCCGCGAAGTCGTGCAGCGCGCGGGAGGTGATCGTGTCGGCGACCGGGTGGCCTTCGAAGACCTTCCTGAACAGCAGTTCCAGGGAGTCGTGGAAGTGGTGGCGGTCGCGGGAGGCGCTGGACAGCTTCTCCTGGATCGCCAACTCGCGCAGTCGGGCGACGCTGTAGCCCTGGACGTACTCATCGCTCTTCATCGGGAGGATGCCCAGTTCGGGGCGGGCCTCGGCATAAAGCAGGAAGAGGATGCGGTACAGGTAGCGCAGCGACTCCTTGGTGAGGAGGCGCGGGAGGGCGTCCTTCTCGGCGAGCGCGTCCGGGAGCCACTCGGGCAGGTCCTCGGGCTTGGCACCCTGCTTGTCGGCGAGCTCCAGGACCTCGTTGGCGATGAGCTGGACGGACTTCTTCAGCCCCTCGCGCAGATCGCTGGTCACGCCCACGGAGTGGTCGCGGGACTCGGCCACCAGGCGGGCGATGTCGTCGTCGCCGCCGTCCTGCGCCGGGCGCAGAGCCGGTGCGCCGAACAGGGCAGCGATGACGTCGAGTTCGCCGGCCGTGGCTCCCTTGACTCCCTTGCGGGGCAGGGCGATCTCCAGGCTGACCGCCAGGTAGCGCCCGCGCGCGTAGTTCTCCCGGTCGGCGAGGACCAGAACGCCGCCGAAGAGGAGCAGCAGGTACCGGGGCGCGTTGTCGGCAGCCAGCAGCCAGGCGGCGAGGTCGGTGACCGTGATCAGGGTCTTGCCGGAAGCCACGCGGACGGGCACGGCGAGGCGGTTGGCGGAGCCGTCGCCGCGCGTGCCAGCGATGTCGTCGGCGAAGCCTCCGGTGAGCACGGCGATGCCCGGCTCACTGTGGGCCACAGGCACGGCGACGGGACCGGCGGCGCTGTGCACGGTGAGGTGCCCGGGGGAAGGGGTGAAGCCGAGCGCCGTGAGGACGCGTACGTGCCAGGCGTACAGGCCCGCCCGCCACTGCCCCTCGGCGTCATCGCCGTAGGTGCGGGGCGCGGGGACGGGCTGGAAGGCCGGCAGTTCGTCCGTGCCGCTGTGCGCCTTAAGCGCGTCGGTCGCGGCCGCTTGCGCGGCGATGCCCTCCAGGTGGGGCAGCGGGTTGAACTTCCCCGCCTCACCACCCACGGCGAGCCGTACGTCGAGATAGGGGCCGGTGAGGTCCCGCAGGCCCTGACGGGGCGTGGGGCGGCCGTGGCGCTCCTCGGCCGCCCACTCCTTGAGCCGTCCGCCCTTCAGTTGCTTAGGCAGGATCTCGTCGAGGTAGAAGGGCGGGAAGTATTCGCCCTCGTTGATCAGAGCGTCGAACTTCACGCTGGCTCCTGTGGTCATGAGCTCGGCTCCAGGGCAGCCAGGACCCGGATCATCGGGTCGCCGGTCGTGCGCAGCCGGGTCGCGGCCTTTTCGAGCTTCTCGGCGGCCCGTTCGCGGGCGCTGCGTCCGCCGGTGAAGCCGGGCAGCGGCTGTTCCAGCCATCGGCCGACCTTCGCCTCATACTTCCGCAGCGGCTCGTCGACGTGCTCCTCCGCCTTGGCCCGCAGCCGCTCCATCTCGCGGCGGGTGGCGGCCACCGCCTCCGGAACCAGCGGCTGGAGGGCGGAGGGGTCGCCCTGGGCGTAGTGGTCCGGCATGTCCGGACGCAGGCCGAACTCGTCGAGGAGCGGCCGCGTCAGTTCACGGACCCGGGGCTCCTGACCGGACCTGCCCAGCCGGTCGACGGCCAGCCAGGCCAGGACCGTCGGGCGGCCGTCTTCGTTGGACCACACGCCTTGCGTGAGGAAGACCGGCTCCGGCACTCGGGCCCGGTCCACCTGGATCACGTAGGCCCGCTGGCGGCCCAGCTGCACCAGCACCTTGTCGGTGATCCACTCCAGAACGGGGTGCAGTTCGCCCACGTAGTGGGCGTCGGGCCACAGGGAGGTGGAGTCGGCGTCCTCCCTGGCCCGGCGCAGCGAGTCGGCCGCGTCCTCCCGGCTGAAGGTGAGCTTCATCCGGCGGGTGACGCCGTGGTCGCGCAGGTAGCCGGCGGGCAGGACGTCGAGCCGGTCGGCAAGGTCCTCGGGGGTGTCGAAGCTGAGGTCGTGGCCGTCGACGGTGGTGTCCAGGCGGAAGGCCTCCAGGTCGGCCAGTTCCTCCAGGCCGGCCAGAACGTAGTCGCGGCGGTCCGTGAACAGGCGCAGCTCCTCGACGACGCGGAGAGGAGCGCGGTCCTCGTCCTCGGCCTCCTCGGTGCCGGCAGGGTCCGGGGTCACGGGCGGCGCCTCGTCCTCGGGTTCCTCGTCGAACGAGAAGCCCGCGTCCTCCTCGAAGACGTCGTCGAAGTCGAAGGCGACCTCCCCCTCGTCGTACGGGTCGCCATCGGTACCGAACTCGGCGTTGAGCTGCTGCGGAAGCGGCAGGTCCGCAGGTGTCCGCCCGGCTTCCAGCTCGTCCAGGGCGTCCATCGACACGGTCTGGAGATCGTCCAGAGCCTGCTGAGGCGGCTCCCCCTTGAGAAGCGCCTCCATGACGCGCTTCTCCTCCAACGCGCCGTCGTTCACCTTGGTCGCCGCCTCCACCGCGCCGAGGACGTCGTGCACCCGCTCCTCACGGGTGAGGACCTTCTCGGCGATGTGGGTGTCGTCCAGAGCACCCTCGACCGCGGAGTTCAGAATCATCGCGCGGAACTCGGGCGGCCGGGTCTGCCCGTACCGGTCGATGCGGCCGTTGCGCTGCTCGACCCTGATCAGGCTCCACGGCAGGTCCCAGTGGATCAGGTGGTGGCACTGGCGGTGGAGGTTGACGCCCTCGGAGGCACCGTCGCCGGTGAGCAACAGCCGGATGTCACCGCCGGCACGGGCGAACTCGTCGACGTACTCCTGCTGGACCCGGTCGGAGACACCGGTGCTGTGCAGGACCTTGACCGCGGCCTTGGCGTCCTCGGGGTCGCTCCAGCCGAGCAGGGGCGGAAGCACCTCGCCGAGCCAGTCGAGGGTCTCGCGGCGCTCGGAGAAGACGACGGCACGGCTGGGGCTTCCGGGGCGCACCTTGATACGGCTCAGTTCTTCGACGAGGCCTTTGAGTTTGGAGGTGGCCTGGATCCCGTCGGCCCCTGTGGCCGCGCGTTCGACGGCTCGGGCCAGCTCCATCAGACGTAGGAGGCTCGCGGCCTCCGGGGTGAGTGCTTCGATGCCGGTGAGCGGGGCGTCGGTGATGGCGTGCCGCTCGGGAAGGGCATGGCCGGTCTGGGTCAGGCGTTTGCGGGCGGTGGCGAAGAGAGCTCGGTGGGACGAGAGGAAGGACTTGAGCAGGACGTAAGGGAAGAGCCGGTCGTCGGCGCCGGCCTGCTGGTCAGGCTTCCGCAGCCAGTGATCGGCCAGTTCCTGGAAGACCTCCTCCTCCAGCTCGTTCGCCTGGCAGCGCAGCGGATGGGAGCCACCGCGTGGCGCCCAGTGTCCCGCGAGCTGCTCCGCCACCTCGGCACTGACCTTGGTGCGGCGGATCATCAGGGGCTTGAGCTCTTCCGCCTTCGGCCTGTGGGAGTCCTTGACCGCCATGGGGTCCAGGAGCCGGATCAGGCCGGTGAAGGCGGGCATGTCGCCGTTGTGCGGGGTCGCGCTCGCCAGGATCAGTGCGTCGGTGTTCTCGGCGAGCAGGTCGGCGAGAGCCCGGCGGTCGCTGCCCTGGTTGATGAGGTTATGGGATTCGTCGATGACGACCGCGTCCCAGTGGATGTGCTCCAGCCACGGACGGTAACGCTTGGGGTTCTTCAGCGTGTCCATGGAAATGATCACGCGCTTGTAGTACGTGAACGGATTACGGCCCGCAGGGATCTTCCGCTCGATCCGGGCGATACCGGCACTGTCGAGGCGGACGAGCGGGAGGGAGAAGCGGGTCCACATCTCGTGCTGGAACTGCTCCAGGACGGGGGCGGGCGTGACGACGAGAATGCGCTCGCCACGCCCGCGGCGGATCAGCTCGCCGAGGATGACGCCGATCTCCAGGGTCTTGCCAAGACCCACGACATCACCGATCAGTAGGCGGGGGCGCAACGGGTTGGCCAGCGCTTTCACCGCCGGACGCAGCTGGTAGTCCATGCGGTCCAGGAGGAAGCCGTCGGTCAGCGCCAGGCTCCGCTCCTGCTGGTGCAGCGGCGTCTTGCGCAGGACGGCCTCCAGGAAGAGGCGGCCACGGCGGAAGTGCGGGGAGCTGTCGGGGACGAGTTCGGTGTTCTCGGGCAGCAGGACACGCGGGATGTCCAGCGTGGGGATGAGAAACTTCGCCTCCTGACCACGGACCAGGTCGGAGGCGCCGACCGCTTCGAGCAGGAACTCGCCGGGGCGGACCTGCTTGTGGTTGCGGACCATCCATTCCTCGTCCCGTACCTCGATCACCGAACCGGCGGGCGGGGGGCCGTCCAGGGCGGGCATGGGAGGTCCTCTCGGGTGGTGCGAATGGTGTCGAGGGTAGCGCTGGGGAGGCGGGGTCGAGATGGCTGCCTGCGGGTTCGGTACTGGTCTCTGCTCATCGCCCCCTCTCCCGCTCACCGGTGCGAGCGGGAGAGGCTAGCCCATCCCTTACAGATCTCCCCGGCGGGCGTAACGTCGCCGCAGGCGGGCTGCCACCTGCTGCGCGCCGTACGGCGGTGCCTTCGGGGCCGGGGGCTCCGGCACCGGCTCGGCCGGGCGCGGGGGCGGGAGACGGTAGCTCGTGGGCGCGGGCTCCGGCTGCGGGGCGGGAGCGGCGGGTGCCGGGTCGGGCACGGTCGGCGTGTAGCCGTCGGCCGAGTCGGCAGCCTCTGCGGCCTCTGCCGCCCGCTCGGCCTCGTCCGTCTCGACGATGCCGTAGAAACCAAGGTCCATGTCCGGCAGGCTGGCTTCTATCGCCTGTCGGGCCAGCTCCTGAACCTCCGCGTCCACGTCGTCGCTCAGGGCTCCGGGCGGCAGCTGCGGGGTCAGTCCCGCGGACACGACCAGCTCCTTCAGCTGCTGCGCCGCGGTCCCGGGCGGCAGGTCGGCGTCGCCGAGCAGCGTCATCAGGCTGTCCTCTACGGCGTCCAGATCAGGGCGCTGAGCCGGAACGCTCACCAGTGTCTTGGCGAGCAGAGGCAGAAAGGGCAGTCCGATCCCGTCCCACACCGGCTCCGAGGTGCTCGGACCGTGCGGGTACGGAGGCCTGCCGGTCAGCGCGAAGAAGAGAGTGGCGGCGAGCGCGTAGACATCGGCGGGCCGATCGGCCCGCTTGGCGTCCCGGTACTGCTCCCACGGCATATAGGGACGGGTCCCCATCCTGGTCCCGGTCTTCGTCAGGGCCTCGCTGGACGCTCGCTCGAGCAGGACGGCGAGCCCGAAGTCGAGCACGACGGGACCGTCCGGTCCGAGGACCACGTTGTCGGGCTTGAGGTCGCGGTGTAGCAGCTTAGCGCCGTGGATCGCGCGCAGGGCGTCCACCAGAGCCAGTCCGAGCGCGGCGTACGGGCCCAGGCCGAAAGTGCCGGCCTCCTGCACCAGGGTGGCCAGGGACGGTCCCGCGATGTAGTCCATTGCGAACCACGGTCGCCCGTCCACCGGATCCTCGTCGAACGCGATCAAGGCCGGCACACGGTCACTCACCACGGTCCGTACGGCGTCGATCTCCCGGCCGAACCTTTCCCGGTAATGGGGCTCACCGTTCAGCAGCTGCGGCTGAATCATCTTGACCACGACAAGACGCGGTGTGTCGCCTCCGGCGGCCTCGTCCGGCGCGACGACCATGTTGTACGCTGCGGCCAGTTCGTCCGAGGAGCCCTCCAGCGGGATCCTGCGCGCCAGATAGGCAACGCCCATGCCGCCGGCGCCGAGCCTGGCCAACAGCTCGAACGGGCCCACCACCCGCGGGTCGGTCTCGGTGTTCAGTGGCTTCATCGGCGCTCTCGTACCCCCACCCCATACGTCACGTTCCGCACCCCGGTCCCCATGCTGGCGATCAGTCTACGGGCTGTGAACGAGCCGAGCGGGGTACCGCAATGACGCACCAACTCGTAAGGGAGCGCGGAGAATTAACATGCTGATTTGATCTCTGCAGTGCTGCTGTTCGCGAGCAACGCGGTGACCTCTGCGGGCAGCGATGTCCCGCTGGCGGCGTTGCTCCACGATCCAGGCCAGCACCTCGTGCATCACTTCAGCCTGGTGCAGTCGGAGCCCCTCCGCTTCATCACCGCCTACGATCTTGCCTTCCCACTCCACGGTGAGTGGCTCGCGCTGGTCGCGTTGATCGTCCATGCCGTCCCCTCTTGGACCGGGTACTCGCACGTCTCGTCAACAAAGTTGCTGCGCATTCACTGCGCGACAGCCCTCCCCCTGACCATTACCGCACAGCGGGGTCAGGCCACTCAGGACACCGAATCGCCAGTCGGCAGGCCGACGCCAGCGGGTTGGGAGATGCTAACCCGAGTGGCCGTCACGTACCTGATCAGTCCGGGTATGCGCTCGCTGTGGATGCCCCGGCTCACCAGGGAGGAACTGAACGCCATGGTCCTTGATGAAGCCGTTGCCTTCTACTGGCACGTCTCGCTGCGGGCCGCGCGACGCTACCTAGCGGTCCATGCAACTCGTCACCCTCTCACCGCAAAACCACAGCTCGCGCTCATCCTTATCTGTCTGGTCCCGGCATTCAGTAGGTTGCAAATGAAACGATTTTGTACGGCCTCAGGGGTGTGAGAGAGGATTCCCTCCAGTGCTCAAGCGCCCAACTGCCGGCCCACGCCCTGCTTTCCTACCGCGATGCTCCCCCGCAGTACCCTCGTCGAGGCCCGCAGGCCTTCCCAAAACCGCCGCCCAGATTTCAAGGACCTATGCCTCCCCAACGCCCCTTGCTCGACCTACGCGTCGAGGGCTACGAGGCAGAAGCCGACCTCCTCTCCTCCCAAATCGAACTGTCCGAGCCGGAACTGACGGTCCTCGCCAGCCATCACGAGGACAAGAACAGCTATCTGGCTCTCCACGACGGATCCATGACCTGGGACGTGCCCGGCTCACCGCAATACCTGGCCATCCATGTCACCCGCAATCCGTCCAAGCGCACCTTCCGCTACACCTCCGAACGGCTGCCGCTGCTGCCGCTGGCCCAACAGTGGCTCGTCGCCCGCGGATGTCCCGCAGCCCAGAGCGAAACTGCGCCCGAAACCTCCCGGGCGCCGTGCCGGCCGATGACACCACCACCGCGCTGGAGGCGAAGCTGCGCGCCTCGCCCGGCCGGTACGAGGTGGTGGATCACTACACCGACGACACCGCCTCCAGCCCCGAGACGACCGTTCTGCTGCATGACGCCCACCCCGACGCCGCCGAAACGCCGTATCGGATCCTGACCGAGACGGTCGATCCCAGCGGGCTCCACTACACCTTGCGCGAACGCTGCTTTCCTACGGCAAAGGCGGCAGAGGAATGGCTGGAGAACCGCTGATGTGCGCTGGCACGTTGATCGGTTCGGGCAGTGTGCGAAGCGGCGCGGCTTGCGTCAGCGCTCGGTGCGGACGATGCTGGTTATAGAAGCCTTCGAACTCGCGGAGGTGGCCTGTCCCCGCAGTCTTGACTTCCAGACCGCCCTTCCGCCGCCCGGCCGCCATCGGCTGCACCGACCCGAACCACACATGCAGAACTCCAGTTTTATATTGCCCCCGCTCCCCCAGCGGGTGTGAGCTGGATCTATGCACCGTTGGTCGCCCTTGAACGAGCGTCAGCTTGAACTCCTCGGGTTCATCTCAGCCGGCAACAAGCTCGATTCTCCCGCCGTCGCCAGGCACCGCGGCTCCGCTCACGCGCTGGCCAACCGGGGCTTGGTCACCATCAGCCGGCGACGCGGCACCTGGACAGCCACCATCACCCCCGCCGGACTGTTCTACCTCACGCACGGCCACCATCCCGACCATCCAAAGCATGCGTCGGAGCCGGCCCCGCCAAACCGCGACACCAGCTCTCGCCCCGCTCCCACAGCCTCCCCTTCCCAGCCGCACGCTACAAAGCAGCCCACTCAGAAGCACCGGCCCGGCAAGGCGTCCAAATCTGAGGCGCCGAAACTCTCGCTACCAGGGCGACGTCATCACCAGGCCGTCGATCTGCTGGAGAAGCTCTCCTCCGCCCCTCGCGTCACGATCAAGCACCCCCGCGACGAGGAGATCGCCGAATGGCGGCGCGTCATCAACTATGCCAAACGGCACGGCCTGGAGCCCGAGGGAAAACGCATCGAGACCACACGGATGCTCTACTCCAGGGACAAGGAGTTCGTGATCCGCCTGGTCGACGGCCCCCACCCGAACAGTAAGCGCGACGCTCCCGATCAGCTCCCGCCGGTGCCGGTCCCAGCTCAACTGCGCTCGCTGCATCCAGTAGTCGAGAGTCTTCGCGAGGATAGGCAGCGCTTGGTCATGCCCGCGGCCTTGCGGCACCGTTCTTTGCGGATCCTGCAAGGGCTGGCAGCGGAAACCGCGCGCCGCGGACATCGAGTGTACGAGATCCCGGTCCCGGAACGCGCGAAGCGCCATCCCTACTATTCCGCTCTCGGGCAGCCCTCGATCCCGAGCTACTCCCTGCGCGAGGGTGAACTCGGTATCGGCATTGATGAGTTCGACTTCAAGGTCACCATCGATCGGGAGTTCCCCCAAAGCAGCGACCCGCTCCGCGCCAAGAAGCTGAAGATCGACATCGGATACAGCCGCTCACAGCGGCGGTCCTCCTGGGCTGACCGCAAGCGCTGGCAGGTGGAGGACGTGCTCGCCTCCGTACTTTGGGAGTTGGAGATCCGCGCCGTCGAGGAGCGCGCGCGTCAGGCCGCGGAAGAACGCCGACAGGCCGAGCGCCAGGCCCGCTGGGAACGAGCCATGGAAGAAGCGCGGACCGCGGCCACCCGGGCCTACCACGCCGAGCGTCTCCGCGAGCAGGCCGCACGCTGGCGGGAGGCCTGTGAACTGCAGGAGTATTGCGCAGCGTTGGAGCAGCGCATCGCCAATGCCGATACCTCCGAGGCACCAGACCTCGCTGGCGCACGAGACTGGCTGGAATGGGCACGCGCGCATCTGGACTCGCTGGACCCGCTGCAGCGACTACCGAAGAAGCCACCACCACCCGAGTTCAACGCGGACGACCTCAAGCCCTACCTCCCCAAGGGCTGGAGTCCGCACGGTCCAGACGCCCACTCCAGCGGATGGCGGCCGCGCTGGCCCACCTCGTGACCACCGCCACGGTCACCTTCTGCTGCACCCGTGGAGGCCCAGGCCGGAGACAAGCGGCAGGTCTGCTCTTGAGAACTGCGAGTGCGTTCCTACAGGGCCTTCAGCTTGCCTCGGTTGATTCAGCGTCGGCTTCGACGCGGCGGCCGGGAAACGAGGGTCTGGGGGTGCGCTGTCCTGCCTGTCGACGGGTGCTGATAGGCGTCCTTGACGATCTGCTCCAAGTCCTCCTCGCTGAACATCCGTCGGCTGCCGATCATCCGGTGGGGAACCCGGCCTGCACTGGACTCGGTGCGCAGCCACGAGGCTCCGACGCCGAGTCGCTCGGCTGCTTCGGCAACGGAGTAGAGCATCGGCCCCGACTTCTTCTCCTTCTCCGCCGGCGTGCCGGTCGCGCCATCCTGTCCCGGGAGCCCCCCGTTGAGGCCGAGCGCGGCCGACTCCGCCGCCGCCAGCAACACACCGAGGCCGCGCAGCCGGGCACCGTCGCCGATACCGTCGTTCGGGCCCGGCAGGCCGAGCGCGCGACGCTCCTGCGTCGCCGGATCGTCGGAGGGCAGGAGCAGCGCCGCCAGGCGGTAGTCCTCCTCGCTCAGCGTGGCCCGCGCCTCGAGCGCTCGGAACAAGCGCAGTCGCTCGCTCTGCAGCACCCGCTTGTCCAAGTTCCAGATCCGCGCGCGGAGTTCCTCCCAGCCCTCGTGCATCTGAACCGCAGCGAGGGCATAGGAGGTGCTGTCCGTATCAGGATGCGCCTTGGCCCGCCGGTGCATCGCGCAGATGTCCATCCCCTCCTCCACCGGGTACTTGCACGGGAAGCCGTAGAACGAGGTCACCGGCTCCGGGCAGCCCGGACGGTCCTTGGCCAGCGACCGATGACTGCCCGACCGGATCTGACTGATCTGCTCCGCCGCGTTCCTCAGCCCCTGCTTCGGCACACCCCAAGCCTTCGCCGCATCCCTCGGACTGAGATGATCCAGCGCCCGCATCCGCTCCATCGGTGTCTGCCCCCGGTCCTCCACGATCCGCTCCCTACTCACTCGATCACCACGCTCACGCGCGTCACGGGGCGTCGTCCCGTATGGTTCGGAGAAGTCGGCCGAACTCGACATCCGCGTCTACCCGGCCTTCACCTGCCGTTCGGGACCATCGGGCCAAGCGCCGCCAGGCCGCTGGGTCCGTACCGAGCGTCTCGACAAGCCGCGCTGCGACCTGCGCCGCCTGCACGTCACAGGCCAGCACGCGCTCGGCCGGGAGCGCATCGAGGACGGCCGCGTCGCTGAACCGGGACGCGAGTAGCGCGGCGATGGCCAACTCCCGTTCCACGGAACCGACATCAGGCAGCGGCAATCGTTCACCGAGAGCCGCGACCGGGTCCGGTTGAGCCGCCAGCTGACGATCGGTCGGCACCGAGGCCCATCGTCGAGGTCCTCGCGTGCCGCTCCCTTCCGCGGCGGTACTCGCCGCTCGGCGCGTAGTGAGTTCGTGCGCGCAGCGCGAGCGCAGGGCCTGCTGGTGGCGCTGCGCCGCCATGCCAAGACCTGCCTCGTCGAGGTGGGGCAGGATCTCGCGCAGGGCGCCGTTCGGGGTGTACGGGTTGTGCGCGAGTCGGTTCGCGACGTGAGAGCGGCAGCGGTCCCACTCACTTGTCGACTCCAACCCGACCCCGCTCGTCGGGAAGTCCCCCACCACAACAGCTCGGGCAATTCTCGCGAGAACCTTGGCGTCGTGGCTGAGCTCAGCCGCTGCGTCCACCGGTTCCCAGTCACTGGCCCAGCAGAATCTCGGCCGGATCTCCCACCCAGCAGCGAGCGCCTCGGCGATGGTCCGGTCGATCCGATCCTGGGCGATCTCGCGTAACCGCGGATGCTGACGTACATAGTCGCGTAGAGCGCACAGCCGAATCTTCGCATGCAAGTGGGGCGTGCCCGGGCGCGTGCTCAGCCATTCATGGGTGATAGCCGGGAGGCACGCCCGTAGCACCGGATCTGGCATAGGGTCCACGCGGCTCAGCAGCACCCATTGAACATGCCGCCCGGCTCGGCCGTCCCGAGCCGCCAGGTTCGCCCACCACTGCGGGACATACTCGATCAACTCCCACAACTGGTCTTCCCATTCGCCCTCCGCGGCCATCTGGGCCTTCAAGTTGCTGTCGTTCTCTTCCTTGTCCGGCCCATTGCAACCGGTACGCGGCGGAACATCGTTGAGCATTGCATCGATCAGGGCGCTGTGCACCTGCAGGGGTAACGGTCGACTGCGCGGCCAGCGCCGCGCGGCTTCGATGGCCCCCGCCGCTCGCAGTTCGCCGGCGATCCGCACAGGGAGGTCATCCGACTCGAGGTGGGCAGCGCAGGCCAACAGCAGATCCGCGCTGGCGCCGTGTGTCTGAAATACCGTCAGCACCAACTCGGCGTTCAACCGTGGCACGCAGCGCAAAAGCCGTGTGGCCTCTGACGCGTCTACAGCGCGCAGCATGTCCGTGCGTACCGAATCAGTCACATCTTCCCGGGCACAGAAGGCCGCCCGCTGCGGCGGCGTACCGTGGGCCACCAGCATGTCTGCGACGCTCGCCTGGACGGCCTCCGGAAGGTCATCCCTCATGGTCAGCACTCGCCAAGCCGCCGGCAGCACCCCATCCTGCGCAGCCTCGCCCCGCCGACGCCGCGTACCGGAGAGCGCAGCCGGGCGCTCCACGATGGCGCCGTCCCTGCCAAACGGCGCCTCATCCCGCCCGCGCCGGCCTGCGGCCGCCTGCCTCGCGGTCGAGGAAGCAACGGGAAGAACCGGATCGTCGACCGCGATCACATCGCGCCGCCCACGTTCCTGACTCAGCCGACGGGTCCGCGTACTACGCGGCTGCTGCACCTCCCGGCCGACCGGCTCGTAGGCGACTATCGTCGCGCGGCCGAATCCACACTCGGGACACCGCTCGTCATACCCAGTGGGCCGTTGAGCCCCGACGTTCCGGGTGACTTCCGCGAGATGGCCGCAGTAGAGCCGCACACGCCAACGCATCACCTCACGCGGAACGTCACTTCCCGCGCTCAGCAGCGCGTTCATCTCCTCCCACTTCTCCTTCGACCATCGCGGCGCCTTCGCCACCTGCTCCCGGGCCCACTCCCAACACGCCTCGGACTCACGCTGACGACGCTCATCAGCCTTCGTCAGGACGTACTCATCCAACGGCAAACCATGACTCAGATACTCGACGGCCACGACGACCGAAGGTAGGAGCACCACAACCCCGAGCCCAACCCCCGTAACTACCGAGTCGCTCGTTCGAGTGACCAGCATCTGGATCCCTACCACGTCACTGCACCAGTCCGACACGCTGGCGGCAGCGCCCCGTTGGCCCTGGTGAGAGCATGGTGGGAGCGGCGGTACCGGTCGGGGCAGCACGCGGTAGGAAGCCCTGGTCTACCTCGAGCAAGCCGCCCGCTACCGAGCCCACCGGCCTGCGATCCTTCGCCGCACTTCGCGCCAACCATGGGTCCACATGGGTCCGCATGCACGAAGCGCAGCGGCAGCCCCCGATACGGGCTGGCAGCGGAAGCTGCCCATCACCTAAATGTTCTCGCCGAAAGCGCTTCTTCTCGGCCCACGTTGGCACCATCCGGACAGCCGACGAGCTAATCAGCGCGGCGAAAATCGCCGTCGAGCGTGGAGCAGGCCAGCAATGTCGCTTCTCCTCTTTGCAGTACCGGCGATCAGCCTCCTGCCAGACCGGCGGGGTCCGGCAGGCCGTGGTCGACTCAAACCGTACGAGACGGCTGTCGTCACAGGTCATCTTCGATCTCTCGCGTCCCGGTGAGCCGGGTAGGTTCCCGCCGTCGACCAGCCAGGGGGGCACGGCCCCTGCGCGGCCCCGACCCGCGTGGACCAGGTCCACCGCCATCGATGCACCGACCACTACCAATCGCCCCGAAGGAACGGCGGCGGGGCATTCGACCCCGCGCAGCGGCGTGAGCCCATATGGGCTCCGCGTTCAGAGCGGTACCGTCGCCGTCGGGGACTCGAACCTGCGGCTTGACGTCACGACACGTCGTACGCCCCCTCGATCGTGACCCGCCCACCACAAACCCGCACGTCGCGCCCTTTCCCATCTGTATCGCGCCCCGCCGGGGATTCGAACCTGCGCACCCCGGGGTCTCGTCACCCACCGGGAGGAAGCGGCACCAGCCGCGTCCGGCCCTCCACCGCCACCCGGGCCCGAATAACCAGATCAGCGCCGCTGACCCGACCAGCCATGTTTTGTGGCTCCTGCCCAGGACTCGAACCTGCGGCCAAGTGCTCGGCACAACGGACAGGGTTGCAGTCCCGCACCGGTCAGTTCGCTTCCTGGTACTCAACATCTGCCAGAGCCGCTGCCAGGGGGTCTGCGTCCTCCCCGACATGGAAGGTCAGGCGGTCCTCCGCGGGACAGCGCCACTTCACAGGAGGCCGAACTCTTACTCGGATGCCAGCCTGGAGAAGCATCTGACGCCGTACCTGCTCTACCGCTTCCTGCCAGTCGTCACCCCATGTGCGGTCGAGGTAGACCAGTTCATCGCGAGGTGGGACCAACGGCTGACGCTCAAGTTCCTCCAACCGGTCGGAGCGGCCTTGAAGTTGGCTGGCCACAGCATCGGCAGCAGCGCCTCGCAGTCCGCCGAGCCGGGCGGACAGCGCTGCGATTGCCTCCTTAAGCTCCGCGATCTCAGGGCGGTGGTCGACACCACCAGTGCGGACCACTTGAGTGCGGCGTGCGGTCCTGAAACGCTTCAGGAACTCTCGCTCGACAAATTTAAGAGTCGGAGCGGCGTGGATGGTCATGGCCGGTTGCCCCGCAGCATGCCGGTGGCCTGGGCATCGGAACGTCTGCTGCTTGGTCCCTGTCTTCTTGTCCAGGTACCAGCTCCCGTACATGTTCTGGTCGCAGGTGCCGCACAAGATGACGCCCAAGAGCGGGTGCGCATCCTTGCGCCTGCTCTTCGCAAGCTCGGGGCGCGTGATCTTCTTCAGCTTCTCTTGGAGGGTGTACCAGGTCCCGTCGTCGATCAGAGCTTCGCCATGCTTGACCGCGGCACCATCGGCTGCCCGCACCAACTCACCGCTCCTCCTCACCATCTCACCTCGGAGCATGGGAGACAGGAGGATGTCTCGCACGACTGTCACACGCCACTGGCCGGCCGGGTCGACCTCTCGAGGAGGTGTGGCGAGTCTCCCGCGGTGGTTCTTCGGTGTCAGGGCATTGGTCTCGTTGAGGTAACGGGTGATCTCACTGTACGACTTCTCTGCGATGGCCAACCTGACCATCTCTCGTACTACGTTTGCCGTTTCCTCCTCGTCGGCGGCCAGCCACCAGCCTTCTTTGCCATCAGGAAACGCCCTGCGCACCGGGATGAACCCGTACGGGACAATGCCGCCCGACCATCGCCCCAGGCTTTGGAGATAAGCCGCCGCACCCTGGTTACGTTCAGTGATCGCCTGTCCTTCGAGCTGGGCCGCAAACGCCAGGATCAGCATGATCATTTCAGACATCGGAGAGCTGAAGTCCAGCTCCAGGCGGGCCCCGCCCGGCCCTGAAGCAAAGACCAAGCGCTTACCGTGCCGCTTCGCGTAGCGGCCGAGATCGGCCATGTCTGCCATAGATCGCACGGCCCGGTCCATGCGCTGCCAGATCAATACGTCCCACGCGTCGGGATCGTCCAGCCATGCCCGTAGCCCCTCCCGTTCCCACGGGGTGGTCTTCAGCGCGGAAACATCGACGTCCTGCGCCCACCCGACGAACTCTGCACCGATTGCGTCGCCTGCCTGTTGGATCGTCTCTGTCTGAACCTCTACAGACGTACTGGCGTCGGTATAACGGGAAAGACGCAGCGCACCAACGGCACGAGGCCTTACACCTGCGGTGACGGGCTTCATGCATGACATGATAGTTGGGACATTTGGCGCACGCCGGCCGCAAGGCCTCCACCGACCTGCCGTGGCTCGGTGGCGCCCCGGTCCCGCCCGAGCGGGGCGGCTGGCAGCCGTACGGGCCGAGCGCGGTGGCGTTCGCGGACGACCACCCGCAGCCGACCGAGCTGACCACGGATCAGATACGGGACGTCGTACAGCAGTTCGCGGCGGCCGCACGGCGGGCGCTGGCAGCGGGCTTCGAGGTGGCCGAGATCCACGGCGCCCACGGCTACCTGATCCACGAGTTCCTCTCACCGCACAGCAACCACCGCACCGACGCGTACGGCGGCAGCTTCGAGAACCGGATCCGCTTGGCCCTGGAGGTCGTTGACGCGGTCCGCGCGGTCTGGCCTGACGAACTCCCGCTGTTCTTCCGGGTGTCGGCGACCGACTGGCTGGAGGAGAGCGGCGAGGGCTGGACGGCGGAGGAGACGGTACGGCTGGCGAAGGAGCTGCAGGCACACGGCGTGGACCTGCTGGACGTCTCCACCGGCGGCAACGCGGCCAAGGTCCGGATCCCGGTGGCTCCCGGCTACCAGGTTCCGTTCGCCACCGCGGTCAAGGAGCAGACCGGGCTGCCGGTCGCGGCGGTCGGCCTGATCACCGAGGCTGATCAGGCCGAGGAGATTGTGGCCTCCGGCCAGGCTGACGCGGTTCTGCTCGGGCGGGAACTGCTGCGCAATCCGCACTGGGCGCTGAGCGCGGCGCGCGAGCTGGGGGTTGAGCCCCGGGTTCCGTCCCAGTACCTCCGCGCCGTCTGACCTTCAGACGGCGCGCCCTCCAGGGGGTACGCATGCCCTCCCTCCCCCCCGTTACCGGGTCCGCAGCCTTGCCGTTGCGCACGGCGGCCGTGGGGTCGGGGGTGTGCCGGGGTGTCTCCTCACTCCGGCCGCGTTGTCGGCTGCGGGTGCTTCCTGGGGTCGCTGCGGGGACACCCCGGCACACC